>JBFWOJ010000011.1:0-132576 GCA_050250575.1 Rhodospirillaceae bacterium
GCAGGCCTTTGCCGGAGAAGTCATCGGGCACATGACCTTCGCGCACGTCGATCTTCAGCTCGCGCAAGGTCAGCGCCATCTCTGCTTCGGTGTCACGTACCTTCGGCATCTTCGACATGTAGGTGACGGTCATGTCGCGAATGGACGACGTGAGCAGCATCTTCGATGGAGTCACATCCGCGATGGACGCGCCGGCGAGACTCATCCGCAGCCTTGTTCCCGTCAGATAGCCGTGGTCGAGGTTGTTCTTGATCCAACGATGGGTGTTGGGCTTGACGGTCTCGGGCCAGAGGTCCTTGAGGCCCTGGATGGAGAGCTGCGTCAGTTCGGCTTCAAGGTCGATGGCCGGGGCGCCATTCAGCTGCTTGGCATCCGCCGTGAGCGTGAGCACCGGATCGGTTTCAGAACCGCGATCGATCTGAACACGGAACCGGTCGATCTTGATGTCGTTAAGATCATCGCTCGCTGAACCGCTCAAGCTCGCCGCGCGGATCGGATAATCCTTCGCGACCGGCGCCGGCAAACGCAGGTGGCCGGCGTCGCCCTCGACGTCGAACCTGACGGTGCTGATGCGTGCACCTTGGCCGGTAAGTGCCATACTTGTCATCACCGTACCACGCAGCCGCATATCCACCATCGCAAACGGCGCGAGCTGAGGCGCAAGCACGGCAAGGCGCGCCGGCCGCAGGCCATCGATGTCGATGTCGAGATTGAGGATGCGGCTTCTGGCGGGGATCGCCCCCTTGGCGATCAATTGCCACGACTTCCCGTCCTCGATCACCGGCAGGGTCGCCAGCATCTGCATGCCGCGGGCGTCGCGCATGAAGTTGAGCGTCGCGTCGGGCACCAGCCAGCGCTGGCCGGAGGGTTCGTCGACCAGAACCAGCGTGGAGTTATCGATCGAGACCGTCTCGAGATACGAGAGCCCGCCGCTCGCCTCGCCGGTCAGGGCATCGAGGAACGTCACCGCGACGGCATTGCCGCTGGTCTCCGACGGTTGGCCCGGCGGGGCTATCGTCGGACCGGCGGGACCTTCGAGGCCGAGTGCAAACGTGCCGTCGGCGCGATGCACGAACCTGATGATGGGGTTCGAGAGGCTCACGTGTTTCGGCGCGATCTCGCCTTTGAGCAGCGCCGACGATTCAAGTCGCACCACCATCGTCGGCAGGCCGGCAACGACACCGCCCGCGCTGTCGAGCACGCGTACATCGCGCGCGGTGATCTCGGGGCTTCCCTTGAATCCTTGCCAGCGGAACTCGGCGCGGTCGATGCGGAACTGGAGCGAAGGGTTGAGGTCGCTGAGGAGCGACGCGACGTAGGGCGCTACGGAATCAAGGGCGACCGGGCCGTGACTCAGGCGCCAAGCCAAGAATGCGGCGCCGAGCAACGCCACAAGCAGCGTCGCCTCGAGAACGCGCAGCAAAAATCTGACAGCACCATGTGCCAAGGTCGCGCAGCCCCATCCGTTTCAAAGGACAATTGGCGAAAAAGTTGGCAAATTGCTGGCGCTGTACCGCAGCTTGACCACCTTCCCCTCTATATCCCACTGTGTACTGAAACAACAGTAAATACCGCGAGTTGGGCTTGATTTCCCCTGATATATCAAGGCTTCCGCCGCCCTTCGAGGGCGTGCAAGCGCGCGAGCGCCGCCACGAATGGCTTGCGGCGGCGCGCGCGCACACGGGCAGCGTGCAGGCGTTTGCGGCGAGCGTCGATGAGCGCTCGCCCTGGAGCGTCGTCCTGGATTCCGTCTTCGGCAACAGCCCGTTCCTGGGAAAGCTCCTCGACGATCATCCCGACGTCCTTGCGGACTTCGCGGCATCGGGACCCGATGCGGTGTTCGAAAAGATATGCGCAAACGTCGCGGCGGCGGACTATCCAGACATCGCGGCGGCCATGCCTTCCTTACGCATCGCCCGCGCCCGCGCCGCACTGCTCATCGCCCTCGCGGACATCACGGAGTGCTGGACCGTCGATCGCGTGATCGAGGCGCTGTCCGACTTCGCCGACAGGTGCGTGAAAAGCGCGGTGCGGCTTCTGCTGCGAACGGCACACACCAACGGACTCATCAAACTCGAAAATCCGGATGACCCACAGCAAGGCTCCGGCTATGTCGTCCTCGCCGTCGGCAAGCTGGGCGGCCGCGAGCTCAATTACTCCTCCGACATCGACCTCTTCGTTCTCTACGACGAGCAACGTCTGGTCTACACGGGACCCAAGACGGCGCAGGAGTTCGCGATCCAGATCACCAAGGACCTTGTGAAAATCCTGCAGGAGCGCACCAGCGCCGGGTACGTTTTCCGGACCGATCTCCGCCTGCGTCCCGATCCTGGATCGACGGCCATCGCGGTTTCACGGGGCGCGGCGCAGATCTATTACGAGAGCTACGGTCAGAATTGGGAGCGCGCGGCGCTGATCAAGGCGCGTCAGATCGCGGGCGACGAGATTTCCGGCGCCGGCTTCCTGCACGACCTGCAGCCCTTCATCTGGCGCAAGTCGCTGGACTTCTACGCGATCCAAGACATCCACTCTATCAAGCGCCAGATCTATGCCCACAAGGGCGGCGGCACGGTCACGGTGCCGGGTCACAACATCAAGGTCGGGCGGGGCGGCATCCGCGAGATCGAGTTCTTCGCCCAGGTGCAGCAGCTGATCTGGGGCGGCCGCATGCCGAAGGCGCGGGTATCGCAGACCCTTCCGGCGCTGGAGGTCCTGACGGAGTTGAATTTCGTCACGCCGAAGGTGCGCGACGACCTGAAGAAAGCCTATCGCGCGCTGCGCAAGCTGGAGCACCGTCTGCAGATGGTTGCCGACCAGCAGACCCAGACCATGCCGACATCCCGCAGCGAGCTCACGCATATCGCCTTGTTCATGGGCCACACGGACGTCGACGCATTCATGGCCGAAGTCGAGAGCAACTTGCGGCTTGTCGAAACGCATTACGCCGGTTTGTTCGAAGACGCACCCTCGCTGGCGGTGGAAGGAAATCTCGTCTTTACCGGCACCGAGGACGACCCCGATACGCTCGCGACGTTGCGCCGCTTCGGCTATCAGGACCCCGGCATGGTCACGCAAATGGTGCGCGGCTGGCATCACGGCCGCTACCGCGCGACCCGCAGCAACCGCGCCCGGCAGCTGCTGACCGAAGTCATCCCGTCCCTGCTCGCCTCATTCGGAAAGACGGCGCAGCCCGATGCTGCGCTGATCCGGTTCGACAGGTGTCTTGCGGGCCTTCCCGCCGGCGTTCCGATCCTTTCGGTGTTCTATTCCAACCCGGAGCTTCTGGACCTGGTCGCTGAGATCATGGGCGATGCGCCGCGCCTTGCCGATCATCTGACGCGCGCGCCGACTTTGCTCGACTATGTGCTCGAGCCGGAATTCTACAAGCCGATCGATGGCTTCAAGGTCTTCAACGAGGACCTCGCCCGGGTACTCGAGGGGGCGGAGGCCTTCGAGCTGATGCTCGACCTGTGCCGGCGCTGGCTGAACGACCAGCAGTTCCGCGTCGGTGTACATGCGTTGCGCGGCCTGATCGATCCTCTCGAGGCAGGCCGGCATTTCACCGCACTGGCCGAAGCGGTGATCTGCAATCTCATCCCCCGCGTGGCGACGGAATTTGCCCGCCACTACGGAGAAATTCCGCGCGGGCAACTGGCGGTGATCGCCTACGGCAAGCTCGGCAGTCACGAGATGACGCCGACGTCCGATCTCGACCTCGTCATCGTCTACGACGCGGACCTCGATGCGACCTCGGACGGCGCCAAATCGTTTCCGGCCTCGGCCTACTACATCCGTCTCTCGCAGCGCATTGTTTCCGCGTTTACCGCGCTGACGTCGGAAGGAAAACTCTATTCCATCGACATGCGGCTGCGGCCGAACGGCGAGAAGGGCCCGCTGGCCTGCAGTTTCGAGGCCTTCGCCAAATACCAGCTGCAGGACGCCTGGACGTGGGAGCATATGGCTCTGACGCGCGCCCGGGTGGTGTATGGCGACGAGCAGATCCGCGGCAAGCTGGAAAAGGTAATCGCCGATGCGCTGACGAAACCCCGCGACCCGGCAGCGCTCGTGGTCGCCGTGGGCGACATGCGGGCCCGCATGCGCAAGGACAAGGGCGAACAAGGGCCGTGGAGCATCAAGCACCGGCCCGGGGGCCTGGTGGATGCCGAATTCATCGTCCAGTACCTGGCGCTTGCGACACCCGAGGCGCGCCCGCAGGACACTGATCCGCGATCGATCATTGCGAGCCTTTCGGAGCATAAGGCTCTCACGGATGAGGATGCGGAAACCCTCGTCGCAGGGTTTTCGGTATGGGGGCGCCTGCAACAGCTTCTGCGCCTCACCTTCGAGACCGACATCGCCCCGGCGGACATCCCCCTCGGGCTGAAGCAAAAATTGGCGCGCGCGGTCGGCGCGGCCGATTTTGACGCTTGCGAGCGCTTGATGGAAGACACGGCGCGCGCTATTTCCGAGCTCTTCCAGCGACTCATTGCCGGCCCCGCCCAACAGGCCCGGCCGAGCTTCGACGAAGTTCCGCACTGACAAGGACGGGCACACACATGGCAACGAAACGCAACGCGAAAGCGAAACCGAAAGCTGCAAAAAAGAAGGCGGTGAAGAAGGCCGCGGTCAAGCGTAAAGCGTCCGCGTCACCCAAGGCCTCGGCCGCCAAGGCGACAAAGAAAACCGCCGCGTTCCCATCGCTCGCGGGAAAAGTCGCGCCGGCGTTTTCCTTGATGACCGACGCGGGCGAGAAGGTATCGCTGAAGGATTTCCGCGGCCGCCGCGTGATCCTCTATTTCTATCCCAAGGACGATACGCCCGGTTGCACGACGCAGGCCTGCGCCTTCCGGGACGCCGAAGTTGATTTTTCGCGCGCCGATGCCGTCGTGCTGGGTGTGTCGAAGGACAGCGTCAAAAGCCATCAAAAGTTCAAGAGCAAGTACACCCTGAACTTCCCGCTGCTCGCCGATGACGCGGGCGTGTGCGAGGCGTACGGCGTGTGGAAACAGAAGAACATGTACGGGCGCACCTACATGGGCATCGAGCGTTCCACCTTCCTCATCGACCAGGACGGCAAGGTGCGCGCCGAGTGGCGCAAAGTGAGCGTTCCCGGGCACGCGGCGGAAGTCATCAAGGCGCTTCAATCGCTGTGAGCTTGCGCAACGACGCCGTTCGCGTCCTCACTACGGCCGATCCCAGTGCGAAAGCCGCACTGACCGCCGAAGCCGCGGCACGTTGGCGCGGCGGCGCGAAAACCATCGGCGCGGCACGACCCCCGGATCGCCCGGCCCGGCCCGAGAGACCCGAGCTGCTGCGGCCGGGCGAGATGCCCAAGCGATCGTCCGGACCGAAAGGCCGGATCGCCCTCGTGCATGCCCTTACCCATATCGAGTTCAACGCCATCGATCTCGCGTGGGACATCATCGCGCGCTTCGGCGATGAAGAGCTTCCGGAAGCTTTCTTCGACGATTGGGTCAACGTGGCCGCCGAGGAGGCGGAACACTTCGATCTGTTGCGCGGGCGGCTTGAGCAATGGGGCGTGAAGTATGGCGATCTGCCGGCGCATAACGGCCTTTGGGAAGCCGCCGAAATCACGGCCGACGACCTCGTCGCGCGCCTGGCGATCGTGCCGATGACCTTGGAAGCGCGCGGCCTCGACACGACCGTGCAGGGCGCAGCGAAACTGCGGCAAAACGAGGATGCACAGACGGCCGATATTCTTGCGGTCATCTACAGCGACGAGATCAAGCATCTCGCGGTGGGCGTACGCTGGTTTGAACACCTGTGCTCGAAACGGGGCGTCGATCCGGTTGCGACGTACAAGCAGATGATCGACACGCGCTTTACCGGAAAGCCGAAGCCGCCGTTCAATTTTGAGGCCCGGGCGCAGGCGGGCATGGGGCCCGAATATCTCCAGCCTTGGATAGATCTGCCGGGCGCCCGAGGCTTCCGGAACGGAACAACCCCCCGGCCCGTGTCTCAAAAAAGGGGGCCTCCACTACCGCACCTCATGTAACGAAAAAATCGTCCGCCGCGCGCGACATTGTGGCGGAGGAGCGAAGTTTCCCGCCCTGCCAAGGATTTGCGCGCCGCCTGATCGCGCGACATTTCACGCGACATTACGCGACATCGCGCGACATTGTGGCAAAAGAGGAGAATGAGGACTGTGTCCTACGGCCGTCACCCGGCTCGGTACATGCACCGGGGAGAGGACCGTGGCCGGCCCAACCGGCCATGGCGCACGGGACGCCGGGCCCGAGAGCCCGGCTATGAGAGCATCCCGACCCTGCCCCATTTTGGAAACAACGTCAAGTAAAAAGGGACGTCGTTACGTCCAGAAGCTGGAACCATTGAACATTACATGTGCGCCCGCCGACGATCACTTATTATAATTTGGAGTTCGAATCCCGTATGGAACGGTGACCGCGTTTGGCGGCGCGGATGAGACAAGCCCATCGTCGGAACCCTAAGGAATGGCTTTAACTCTTTGACTTGATCCAATCAGCTAGTGCGCTGATCCATTCGTCGGAGACCGGTTTCTTCCACTGGTATTCAGCCGGTGTCATCTTCCCTTCACCGTCCTGCATCATGTGATTGAGATTGACGAACTGCCGCATCTGCACATTTGGAAACCGCGACAAGGCGTTTTTCAGCCCGAGCCAATCAGTTTCCGTCGTTAAGTAATCTCTTGCGCCATGGACGACAAGGACATGACCACCATTGGTCGTGAACGTGCGCACGTCCGAGACAACATCGCGCGCAGCCATCGCGCGCCAGAACCACATCGGCTGGCCGAGTATCACATCCGCATCATCGCCGACGTCTGCAAGTAAGCGTTCTGCGGCCGCAAGCAATTTCGTATGACCCGCTTTGGCTTCCGGCGTATCGTTTTCGCGCAGCGTTGCAGTGTATTCTACTTGGTCCTTGATCAGCGCCCCGGGTTTGCGCGCAGAGCCATTCACGAGGACTGCCCCGGCGGCTTCAGCAACGGAGGCAACTTGTGGGGCTAACGCTGCGCTAGCGCTATGACCGACAATAAATACCCGATGGGGATCGATTTTCGGCGTTGCCTTGAGAATCGCCACAGCTGCAACGCTGTCATCGATCCATTCTTCTTCGATTGTCGCTCGCCGATGCTCAGACGCAAAGAGCTTGCTGTGGACGGTCGTACGCTTGGCGAAGCGCAAGGCGGCGACGTCGCGGCTAGCTAGACCGATTGCCGTCTCGCGCATAACTTTGTTCGGCCCGACATCGCCATCAATGGAACCGGGGCCAAACCCATGCATCAGAACAGCAACCGGGAAAGAGCCATCCTTCCCGGGCAGTGCGAGTATACCAGGCACCGCCCATTTCCCTTCGCCGATCGTTACCGGAACCTCCAGCACGTCTTCGACTGGTGAAGCAGCTTTAGCGGAAGCTGGTTTGGACTGCGCCGCTGCCGCGGATGCAGCCACGCAAGTGAAAAGGAAAGCGGAAGCTGCGACCTGAACGCCTTTTGTTAGCGAGCTCGGACGGGGCGAAGTTCTCATATTGGTTCTGAACGGCGGGCAAATTAGAGATGCTACAATAGGTAACGCTACTTATCATAGCAGATATGGTCAAGCGTCTTTATTCGGCCTGCTCAGTGGCCAACTTAATTACCTAGCCAAGTTGACAATCCAGCGGTGCCCATATCTGGACGGCCCCCGGTCTTGCAAGTGCCTTTGGTTTGATCCGTTAGCTTTGCACCCATATCTCCGGTCTCGCGGCTGACGCCGCCGACACAAGATGGTTTCCGCGACGCGGGTTCCCAACAGCTTCGCGGCATCGAATGCCACTGGGCACCACGGAGTGTCCCGCGTCGTCGAGCAAACGTCGTTACCATCGGTTTTTGCAAGCTCGGCATTAGCGACGTCGTACTTTTCTTGGAGAGTCCTTCTAGGCCATCGCAGCGGCTGGCGCTTTGGCCTTTATCATTCCGACACACGCCGGATTAAATCGCTCGCCACTGACCATAAGTTTCCAGGCGATACGCGCCATTTTGTTGGCGAGGGCGACCGCGGCCTCCTTTGGCGCCTTGCGCTCCAACAACGCGCGCAGCCAGGGCGAAGGTTTGCCTCTTCCTCGCATTGCCTGACAGACCACCGCCATGGCGCCGACCACCAGCACGCTGCGAAGCGTAGGATCGCCAGCGCGCGTGATCATTCCAAGTCTTGTCTTGCCGGCGGTGGAATGATCCTTCGGCGTAAGACCGAGCCAGGAGGCGAACTTTCGCCCCGAGCTGAAGTCGCCGGCTTCGGGCACCTTCAATGTGAGCAGGACCGCTCCGATCGGTCCGACGCCTGGAATAGCTGCTAAACGCCGGCTGACGGCGCTGCTCTTGTGCCAGGCTTTCAGCTTTCGCTCGAGATCGGCGATAACCTCCACGACTGCTTCATACTGTTGGGCCAGGATCGCAAACAAATCCTTTGTCATTTTTGGCATTGTCTTATCAGCAATGATGCGGGCCAACAGCACTTCGAGCCGGCGAAGTCCTTTCGCGGCGGTCAGGCCGTATTCCATTGCATGACCGCGGATCATGTTGCTCAGCTTGGTACGCTCACGCACCAGCTGCTCGCGTACCCCTGCCAACATCTGCGCTGATTGCTCCTCGACGCCTTTCGGCCGAACGAACCGCATCGTTGGTCGACTCACCGCCTCGCACAGCGCCTCGGCGTCAGCCGCATCGTTCTTGTTCCGCTTGCGGTAGGCCTTCGCGTATTGCGGAGGCATCAGTCGCACGTCGTGCCCTAGTTTGCTGATCTCCCGCGCCCAATGATGCGAGCCGCCGCACGCCTCCATTCCTACCAGCGTCGGCGGTAAGACTTTGAAAAATGCGATCAATCCCTCGCGCCGCAGCTGCTTACGCAACACTGGCTGCTCGGTCTCATCGACCGCATGAATTTGAAAAAGGTTCTTCGATGTATCGAGGCCAATTCGTACTATTCTTGCCATGGGCGGCTCCCTTGAATGAGATGTTCAACGACCTCATTCTGGCACACTGATGCCGTCGGGGGCCGTCCACCCCAACAGTTTCATCACCTACGGCACCCCAGAACGTAATTAAGTTGGGCACTCTGACCGGGTTCGAACACTAGACGGGGCACTCCCACTCCCCGATAAAGATCGGCACCGACGGTAGTACCTGAATGCACGATTTCGTCACTCTTATCCTGTTACCCGCCGTTCTAATCGGCTTGCTGGGCTATCTCCTCGTAGACGCGCTACGCAAGAAGAGCTTGCTCTTGCGAAGTGGCAGGAAAGTCAGCGGCAAGACTGCATCGTTTTGGTATTGGCTGGTGATCGCTGTCCTCGTGGGCTGGATTCTAAAGTTCGCGTGGAACTTACTCACCGGCATCTTACAGTTAGCAGCGAGTTAAATTGCTCAGGGCATATGCTGAATGACGATGCGCCAGTTCGCACCTTCATCACCTATAGCACCCCCGAACGTAATTAAGTTGGGCACGGTGGATCGACTTCGAACGTCAGAGATGGCACGCCGCGGCCGATAGAAATGTACGGTTTGCCTTTCAATAGGTCCTGCTAGCATGACACACGCAAAGTTCAGCCTCATCGAAATACTAACAAGCCTGCCGGAAGTGACCATTGTCGATATCGGCGCAAGCCTAATTGGGGGGACTATCGAGCCATATATGGCATTGGTGGAGCGGGGGGGAGCGAAGCTCATCGGCTTCGAACCAGATGTGGTTGAGCGCGAAAAACTTGAGGCTCGCTATTCCCGGAATTGCAAATTTCTTCCGCTCTTCATAGGGCGAGGTGGACCCGCCACATTCCATCAAACGAACTGGGTCTATACGGGCTCATTACTAGAGCCCAATTCTTCACTTCTAGACCGCTTCCAGATGCTAAGCGAAGTAACTCTGCCCACCGCGAAACATGCAATTGATACGCATCGCCTCGACGATGTTCCTGGGATTGTCGCGATGGATTTTCTTAAAATGGATGTGCAGGGGGGAGAGCTCGCGGTCCTCGAGGGCGCTGAGCAGCTCCTCAAGGATTGTCTGGTTATTCAGACAGAAGTCGAGTTCATCCAATTATACAAAGAACAACCGTTATTCGCGGACATCGACAGCTTTCTGCGCGCTCGTGGCTTCGAGTTTCATCGTTTCACGGGGTTTGGCAGCCGTCCGTTCAAACCCTTCCTGTCAATGAGCGACACCGCAGCCACTGGTAGCCAACAAATTTGGTCTGACGCCGTATATGTTCGCAGCTTCATGAAGCTCGATCAGCTGACAACGGAACAGTTGCTAAAGTTGGCCATCATCCTCAACGATATTATCGGGTCCGTGGACATGTGCCTATTTGTCCTTAGTGAACTTGATCGCCGCCAGGATAATAGCACGCAAATGCAACTCGCCTATATCAGCCGACTGAACCAGACTGGCGGCCATCATGTCGGACTGTCGATAGCGGCCAAAGCGCTCGACCCATAGAAGCTTTAAGTTCCTCGCTCGCGCCTAACGATCACCGCCCAGCAGTTCGCATCTTCATCGCCTACGGCACGCTAGTCCAGGACCTCACAGCGACATGATCATTCATTTGAACGGATGGCCTGGAGTGGGCAAAGCCTCCATCGCTAGGGAATTAGCCCCTGTTCTGAGCGGGAGAGTTCTCGAACACCATACCATTGGTAACGTGGCCTACAGTCTCACCATCCGAAAAACGCCGGAGTTCTACGACACTTATCGGGCCGTCCGAAAAGTAGCTTTTGATCGGATCATGACCTTGGATCGCACCGTTCCGGTGATCCTGACCAACTGCCTCGCGTCAGGGTCGGAAGCTGGGCGTGAAACTTGGGACGCAGTGGTCGGCTTAGGCAGGACGCGTGGCTGCCTGATATATTTCGTCACTCTGACCTGTGAACCGGAAGAACACAGACGACGTATGACGGTGCCAGTGCGGGCCACGCAACATAAGCTGGTGGACCCTGATGAGATTGATTATCAGCGCCTGAAGGAATTGATAACGCCTCCCTCCAGTAAGCCTCATTTGACACTCGATACTACTCACCTTGCTCCGGCAGCCGCGGCCAACGAGATTTCCACCTGGGTCGGTTCAACAAGCTCAGACCTCCATACTGCTGTGGAGGATTTCAGTCTGTACGAACCTACCGCTTCATTTATGAGGCCCGGGCGATTCATGATGCCCGCGCAGAAATCCGCCTGCCCGCCACGAGACGCGCCGAGTTGGACTCATACGGTCTTGGTAAACGATCCGGATTACCGGGACGTAGTTAAGTTCCTACAAGACGCTGCCGCTACACCCGCGGCGTTCGATGCCGCATTTGCAAAGGTTGCGGCTGCGCATCGCAACAGCGCGGAATATAGCGCATTTCGTGGAGCCACCCTCCGAACTCGCGATATTCCCCTTTCAAACATGCGAAGCGCAGCAGACTTTGAGGGAAATTATTGGAGCGTCGTTGCGTGTCCGATAGAGAAAGCCTGCTATTCGTTCGGTGCCCGCAGGGACGCGGGCGGTCTATCGATAAAAAAGGATTGAGTCCAGCGGTTCGCAGCTTCTTCACCTATGGCACCCCCGAACGTAATTAAGTTGGGCACTGTGGATCGAGTTCGAACGTCAGAGATGGCACTCCGTGAGAACACTTGAGTAGAGTGTCCCCGCAACCAAATTCTGAATCATGCTGGTTTGGCAAGAACTAGGACTATTCCAACTTCTGGTAATTGGGGCAGCTATTGCGTGCGTTGACGCCGCGCTCGGTGTTTCACAAAGCATCGCAGAAAGGCTTAAGCGGCCTCGACTCGATGGTCAGATCCTTCTCGTACTAACGATCATCGTAGGGCTACTCGTCGTGCGTGTTTTACACGCAAGTTCGATCTCGCCGATCCCTCTTGTCAACTACAGCGATCCGGAGGATGCACTTGCGGCAATGACCGCCAGGGATCAGCGCGCCGATGCGCTCAACCGCGCGAGATTCTATGTAAATCTTATCTATTGCGGTCTCGTGACATTCACGATTGGAAGCATGCTGTTGGCAATACGAAAGCGCCAATCTGTCGTGTTGTGGATTCCCCTCTCCATTCTATGTAACGTCGGGGGAATCGCATGGTTGCTCGCAAGACGTCGGCGGCCAATCGCCGCCAACGCCAAACGCCTCAGCATCAACGCCTATTTCACGCTCCCGAACGAGCCTGCGAAGACAGCCGCGGCGGGCACAAGCGTCAGAGGTGCCACATCCAAAGTCTCGTCGAGAGGTGCCATCGTTTGAAAGCGATTCTGACTTCGGCGCTGATTCTGGGTGCGGTAGCTGTTTTTCTCACTTTGACGATCCAGCCGCCGCCAACGGAGCAAAGTGTGGATTCCTGCGAAGGTCTCCCCGATACGGGCGACGATGACGCAAGGGAACAAGCTGTTGCCGAATACCTAAGGCGAACGCACGGATGGGAACGCAGCCAGTTCTGCATTGAGAGCCAACGCGAAGAAGGACTAGCCATCTTATTCGGCATTGCCCATCGCGGCACACCGCAGGCGTTCGCCGTAGAGGTAAATCCGAAGACAAACGAGGTTACAGGCGAACTACACGGTTACCGATTCGACGAATAGAGCACGATGTATGTCCACCGGTTCGCAGTTTCATCACCTACGGCACCGAAAATGCGATTCGAACTCGTGATGGACGCGACCAGAATTTAGGCATGGCAGAGCGGGACCACTCGAAGCTGATTTCGAAAGCCGTCAAGGCAGCCCTCGGGCCGTTTGGTTTTAGCCACGCGACCGCAGACCAGGCGGTGAATCCAATCCCGACGAGGAGAGAGACAAAGTCCCTTGGTGGATGCGACCGCTGATATAGACTTGAAGTCGCCCGCGCAGCGCGAGGTTTGTCGTGGAACGCCCCGGAAATCACCGTTGGCGCGTCCCAGGCATACTCTTCGGAACTCGTGAGCGAGATTATTAAGGGTGGCCAAATTGACGACGTACTGGGATTTCACCTTTATCTCAACGGGCATCCGCACATCACTAATGATGAAGCTCTAATATGGATACGCGAGCAATTGGAAGAATTGGTCCGGGACGATTCATAAACGCGAACGTTTTGTGATGAACGCCCATTGGTTCGCAGCTTCATCACCTATGGCTGGAGCTGCCTATGCGCCGGGCGCCGCCCGCATAAAGGTAGCCCTAGCGACAACAGGTTTTGTTCGCCTCACGCGGTGGGGAACCGGCTGCGAGGCTAGTGCACCGTGTCGGAGATCGTCTTGATCCGCGAGGCGAGCGCGGCGGCCATGAACTTGTCGAGATCGCCGTCGAGCACCGCTTGGGTGTCCGACGTTTCGACTTCGGTGCGCAGGTCCTTCACCAGCTGATACGGCTGCAGCACATAGGAGCGGATCTGGTGACCCCAGCCGATGTCGGTCTTGGCCGCCTCCGTCGCCGCGGCTTTCGCCTCGCGGCGCTCGAGCTCCTGTTCATAGAGGCGCGCCCGCAACATATCCCAGGCCTTGGCCCGGTTCTGGTGCTGTGAGCGCTCGTTCTGGCACTGGACGACGATGTTGGTCGGGATATGGGTGATGCGGACGGCGCTGTCGGTCTTGTTGACGTGCTGCCCGCCGGCGCCGGAGGCGCGGTAGGTGTCGATGCGGCAGTCCTTCTCGTTGATCTCGATATTGATGGTGTCGTCGATCACCGGATAGACCCAGGCCGACGCAAAGCTTGTGTGGCGCCGGGCATTGGAATCGTAAGGGGAGATGCGCACGAGGCGATGCACGCCGCTTTCCGTCTTCAGCCAGCCATAGGCGTTGTGGCCGGAGATGCGGAAGGTGACCGACTTGATGCCGGCGCCCTCGCCCGCGCTCTCTTCCAGGTATTCGACCTTGTAACCCTTCTTTTCCGCCCAGCGCGTGTACATCCGCGCCATCATCTCGGCCCAGTCCTGCGCTTCGGTCCCGCCCTGTCCGGCATGAATTTCCAGATAACAGTCGTTGGCGTCGGCTTCGCCGGACAAAAGGCTTTCGAGCTCGGCCTGTTTCACGCGCGCCATGACGTCGGCGATCATGCGCCGCGCCTCTTCGATGGAGGCCTCGTCCCTCTCCTCGTCCGCGAGCTCGGCAAGGGTGATGGCGTCTTCCAAATCGCGCTCGAGCTTCTTCGTGCCGGCGATGGCGGTCTCGAGCTGGGTGCGTTCGCGCATCACCTTCTGCGCGTCCGCCGGCTTGTTCCAGAGATTGGGGTCTTCGGCTTTGGCGTTCAGCTCATCAAGCCGCAGCAGCGCACGATCCCAGTCAAAGATGCCTCCGCAGCAAGTCGAGGGAACGCTTGATCTCGTTGACCTTGGTCTCGATATCGGCGCGCATGAAAAGTCCCGTCTGGTCGAATTTCGCCCTATATGGCGCGGAAGCCCCTCGCCCGCAAGGCGAAATGCGGCGATGATCGCGCCCATGCCCAAGCTTCCCGAAACAGAAATCCTCGACACCGGGACGACGAAGTACATCCTGTTCAGGACGCACGATTACGTCGGCCGGGTGCTGCGCACCAAAGGGCGTTACGAGCCGGAGCTGCAGGCGGCCGCCAGCCGCCTGCTCGAGGGAATCGCGCCCGGCGTCGTGCTCGACGTCGGTGCCAACATCGGCACGTTTGCCATCCCGCTGGCGCAGAAATTCCCCGCGCACCGTTTCGAATGCTTTGAAGTCCAGCGGGTGGTCCATCACCAGCTGTGCGGAAACATCGTCTTGAATGGCCTTAACAACGCGCGCGCTCACGACACCGGCATCTCCGATGCAGCGGCGCAGATCGAGGTCGCCCTTCCCGACTACGGCGCCGAACGGAACATCATGGGCTTCAGCCTCGACAGCGAGGTGCGCCGGCATGACTACGCGTGCGTGACGGTGGGGGAGACCGACGTGGTTTCGGTTGCACCGCTCGACTCGTTCGCATTCAACGACGTGCGCCTCATCAAGATCGACGTCGAGGGGCTGGAGCTGAAGGTGCTGCACGGCGCGAAGGACACCCTGGCGCGCAACAGGTTTCCGCCGCTGATCTTCGAGGCCTGGACGCAAACCCCGTGGTACGAGCAGCGCCGCAACGAATTGCTGAGCCACGTGAGGTCGCTGGGCTACGAGATCACCGAGGTCGGCATGAATAATATCGGCCAGCATGCCGACCACCGCGCGCCGGTGAGGTTCGTGGTGCAGGGCCCGCCGTGACTTCGCAAGCGCACCGTCAGTACAAGCCGCCGGCGGCGGGGACCTGCGGGTTGTTGGCGGGCATGTCCTCGACCAACGTATCGAGGTCGCTGGTGATCATGGCCTGATCGAACGGCGAAGTGCCCGGCTTGAACGCCTCCAGAATGACGCGGGCATCGCCCGGCTCGGCGGGGAGGCCGGTCGCCTTGTTGACGCGCACCAGGTTGACCCCCGGCGGAACGCGGAACGGAGTCTTGGGCTCGTCCTTGAGCGCATTCTGGATGAAGTCGCGGAAGATGGGAGCGGCCACGCGCGCGCCCTCTTCCTTCGGCCCCAGCGTGCGCGGCTCGTCGAAACCGACGAACACACCGGCCACGAGGTTGGGCGAAAAACCGATGAACCAGACGTCGCGCGCATCGTTCGACGTGCCGGTCTTGCCGGCCAGCGGCCAGCGCAGCTGGCCGACGCTGCCGGCGGCCGTTCCGTACTGCACGACGCCTTCGAGCAGGTGCACCACCTGATACAAGCTGGCCGGATCGGCGAGCTGTTCGCGCGTGTCTTTCAACTCCGGCGGTCCCTGGCCGCTCCACGCTTCGGCCTCGCAGGCTTCGCAAGTGCGCACGTTGTGACGATAGATCGTCTTGCCGGTGTGGTCCTGGATGCGGTCGATGAGGCTGGGCGACAGCTTCTTGCCGCCGTTGACGAGCTCGGCATAGGCCGTGACCATCTGCAGGACGGTCGTCGATTCCGCACCGAGCGAGGCCGCAAGCGTGCGCGGCAGCTTGTTCACGGCGCCGAATCCCTCGGCGATCTTCGCGACCTTGTCCATGCCGACGGCTTGCGCGAGGCGGACGGTGATCAGGTTCTGCGACTTCTCGAGGCCGGTGCGCAGCGTCACGCGGCCGAGGTATTCGCCCGTGTAGTTCTGCGGTTTCCACTTCGGCAGACCCGGGCCCTGGTCCATCACGAAGGGCGCGTCGAGCACCAGGGTGGACGGGGTGTAGCCGTTCTCCATCGCCGCCAGATAGACGAAGGGCTTGAACGCCGATCCCGGCTGGCGCTGGGCCTGGGTCGCCCGATTGTACTGCGAGCGCGCGTAGGAGAAGCCGCCGCTCATGGCGAGCACGCGCCCGGTGAACGGGTCGAGGGCGACAAGCGCGCCGTCGACGTTCGGAATCTGCCTCAGGGCGAACGTATGCTCCGGATATGCGACGCCTTCGCCGTTCTCCTTGACGGGCTCGACGGCGATCACGTCACCGGTCTTGAGGACCTGCGCGGCGGCGCCGACGGCGGGGCCGACCTGCTGATCGGGCAGCACCTCGCGCGCCCAGCGCAGCTCGCTGAGCGGAATCGTGCCCGCGTTCCCGTCGCGAAGATAGATTGTCGCACGATCCGGCTTCACATCGCCGACCACGGCGAGCTGCCATTCGTTGAGCAACCCGGGGGGATCCTGCATCTTCTGGAGCTGTTCGCCGATGTCGTTGCCCTTGAGCCGGGCGAATGGACCGCGCCAGCCGTGGCGGCGGTCGTAGCTGATCAGGCCCTTGCGCAGAGCCTCGGTCGCAAATTTTTGCAGCTTCGGATCGAGCGAGGTCCGCACGGCCAGACCGCCCTTGTAGAGCGTCTCGGCGCCGTAGCGATCGGCGAGATCGCGGCGCACTTCCTCGGCGAAATGTTCGGCGACGATCTGCTCGGCCTCATCGCGCTTGCGGGTGGTGATGATCTCTCCCCGCGCCGCCTGTTCCTCGTCGCGGCTGATGTAGCCGTCGTCTTGCATGCGGCCGATGACGTAGTCGCGGCGGTCGCGCGCCGCGTCGGGATAGCGCTGCGGATGATAGTTCGCCGGGCCCTTCAGCACGCCGGCGAGGTACGCGGCCTCGCCGATGGTCAGTTCGTCGAGAGACTTGTTGAAATAGTTCATGGCCGCCGATGCGATGCCATAGGAGCCGAAGCCGAAGTATGCCTGGTTCAGATAGAGCTCGATGATGTGTTCCTTGTCGTAAGCGCGCTCGATCCGGAACGCGAGCACCGCTTCGCGGATCTTGCGGTCGATGGAGTATTCGCGCCCGATGAGAAACATCTGGGCGACCTGCTGGGTGATCGACGAGGCGCCGGCCATGCGGCGGTCGCTGCCGACGAGCTTCTGGCCGACGGCGGCGAAGACCGCGCGCGTCAGACCGATGGGATCCACACCAGGATGGCTCCAGAAGCGCTGATCTTCGGAGGCGACGACCGCGTCGATCACGCGCCGCGGCATGGCTTCGAAAGGAACGAACACGCGGCCTTCGACCGCGTATTCCTGAATCAGCCGGCCGTCGCCGGCGTACACGCGCGTCATCACCGGCGGATTGTAGGTGGCCAGCTGCCGGTAGTCGGGAAGTCCCTTGCCGAAGTGATAGAAGACGAAGACCGCACCAGCGCCCGCAACGAAGATGCCGGTCATCAGGACGAAAAATCCGACCATCGCCCAGCGGGTCATCCGGCGATCAAGGAAGGGAAGCTTTCTCTTCGTCTCAGACATTGCGCTCTTTCATCCGGATCAGCGGATCGTTGCAGCAGCACGGCAAACAGGAGTGGCGGCGCGGATGCTCTACCATAACGCTCCGCCGGCGGGGGACGTTTCTGGCCGCCGTTCCATTATTTCTGGCGTGGAAATAGGGCGGAAAAGCGGTGATCTAGCCGCTTTTCGCGCTCTGGACCCCGCCAAAGTGGCTATCGACCCCGCGGACGACGGCCGCCATGAGCTTGCCGCGGTAGGCTACCGACTTAAGGGCCTTCTCGTCCTCGCGGTTTGAAAGGTAGCCCATCTCGATCAGGACGGAGGGCACGTCGGGAGACTTCAAGACGGCGAAACGGGCAAAGCGGTGGCCGTTGCGCAGAAGGGTCGCCTCGCGCTTCAGCTCTCCGATCAGCCGATCGGCGAGCTTGGTCGCGAGGTTCATGCTCTCGCGCTGCGCCAAATCGACCAGGATGTGCCGCACTTCCTGGCTCTCATGCGAGAGGTCGACGCCGATGATGCTGTCGGCGCTGTTTTCCTGTTCGGCGAGTTCCTCGGCTTCACGGTCGGAGGCCTTCTCCGACAGCGTATAAACCGACAATCCGCGGATCGTCCTGTTGGCGATGGAATCGGCGTGCAGCGAGATGAAAAGATCGGCTTGCGCCGCTCGGCCAATCTCGCGCCGTTCGGCGAGGCCGAGCGAGATGTCGCGCTCGCGCGTCAGCTTGACGCGATAGCGCCCGGTGGCTTCGAGACGCCCCTTGAGCTGTTTCGCCGCCGCAAGGGTGAGCGTTTTTTCGTAGACCCCGCTGCCGCCGATCGTTCCGGGGTCGACGCCGCCATGGCCCGGATCGATGACGATGAGTTTCTTGCGGTTGGGATCCTTCGGCGCGGCATCGGTCACCGCTTTTTCGGGGACCGGCTTTCCCGATATGGCGGCGAGCCGTCCGATCCGATGCTGCGGCCCAGCGGCGGAGAGGAATTTTTCCCGCGAGGTCCTTTCGAGGTCCATGACGAAGCGGTGGGGCGTATCGCCCGTGGCCGGAAGGACAAAAGCGTTCTTCACCCCTGCCGGCGCCTCGAGATCGAGCACGATGCGGGCGCGTCCGGGCTGGAACAGGCCGTAGCGCACGGTCTTGATCACGCCGACGGGATTGCGGAGCGCGTTCCCGTCAACGGTCCAGTCGAGCTCCGGCAGGTCGGCGACGATGCGGTAGGGATCCGCCAGCGAGAAGATACTAAATTCAATATTTTCAGAGAGTTCCAGGACCAGCCGGGTATGGGTCGCGTGGTCGTGGACGCGGATGGTAGAGGCGACGCCGATGGCCCTGGCCACGGCCGGGCAAAGGACAGTCCCTGCAACGGTCGCAAGCAGCGTGCGGCGCGACAATCCGGGCACGAAGATCGGCATCCGCTCTTGCAACCTTGACGAGGTTAACCCCTTGACTCTGCTATATATACACCGAGTCGCCGACTCGCGGCAACACCGATGGCTCCAGGGCCGAGGGCGGAATAAACGTTGTCACAGGCGCGGCCACCTGTTTAAGGTGACCGCTACGAGGTTGCGCCTGACAGGCTGCGCCCGCCGTAATGAGCGAAAGGCCGACAAGGTCATGCTCCGGTGGCGGTCGGAATCGGGACTTAAGTCTAAGCCCGCTAGCTTTTTTGTGTGGACGCGGCCCCGTTGATGGGGACGGTTCACCGTCGATCGGCGCAGCCCTCTCCCCAATAGGTGTTCACTCGAGGGGGCTAGGGTTGCCAACAGCCTCGTTACATAAGACAGCGCCGCTGTCTGTTGCGCCGCTAAAGGGCGCCTCCCCCATTTCGCAGGGTTTTTGCCTGACGAACGTTTCGTTCGGCCCGCACCGGCCGACGGACGCGCGTCAGCGCTCCCGACTTTTATCCCTTTCAACTTTCCACCGCGCCCCGCCCGCCGGACTTGGTTTCCGGACACGGCCGCTGACCGCGGTGCTACGGAGTACGCTTCATTATGGTCAAGAGAATGCTGATCGATGCCACGCACGCGGAGGAAACTCGCGTGGTGGTTCTGGATGGAACGCGCCTTGAGGAATTTGATGTAGAGACATCTACAAAGAAGCAGATCAAAGGCAACATCTACCTCGCCAAAGTCGTCCGCGTCGAACCTTCGCTCCAAGCCGCCTTTGTCGACTACGGCGGGAACCGTCATGGGTTCCTGGCCTTCAGCGAAATCCATCCGGACTATTATCAAATCCCGGTCGCCGACCGCGAGCGCCTGCTCGCCGAGCAGGAGCGCCACGAGCGCGAGGAAGAAGAGCGCGCGGCGCGCCGGCGGGCGAGACGCGAAGCACAAGCCGCGACGACAGCCGCTCAGGGCGCTGCGGCCGGCCAGGGGAGCGAAGCACAAGGCGGCGCCGAGGGCGCAGGTGCGGCCGAAGGCCAGGCGCCATTTGACGCGGCGCACGACGACCACGCGCATGACGATCACCCGCACGATGATCATCCGCATGATGATCACCCGCACGGCGATCACCCGCACGGCGATCACGCCCATGACGACGACCATCATGATCATGGCGACCATCCCCACCACGATCACGATCATGATCACACCCATGATCACACCCATGATCATCCGGGCGA
Source organism: Rhodospirillaceae bacterium (assembly GCA_050250575.1). Lineage (GTDB taxonomy): Bacteria > Pseudomonadota > Alphaproteobacteria > Rhodospirillales > Rhodospirillaceae > SHVO01. Next base: position 20,296 of record JBFWOJ010000011.1, read on the forward strand.
AGACCATCACCACGACGATCATCATGACGGCGACGTCATTCCGCTGGCTTATATTCCGCCCGCGATCACGTCCGAACTGCCGCCGGACGAAGATCATGACGAGCCGCATGACGAGAACGGCGGCGAGGGCGTCAGCGAAGTGCCTTCGTCCGACTACATCCCCGAAACCGTCGGCGGCGATGAGCAGACCGCCGCGAGCGTGGAATCCGCGCGCGGCGAAAATGGAAACGGCGAAAACGGCAATGGGGAAGCCGCGGCGGCGACGCGCGGGAAGCCGAGCGTCGAATCCGTCGGCGGCGACGACGACGAGGAGGAAGACGCGCGCGACGATTCAAGCCGCCGCCGCTTCGTTGCCTCGCGCCACTACAAGATCCAGGAAGTGATCAAGCGCCGGCAGATCATGCTGGTGCAGGTGGTGAAAGAAGAGCGCGGCAACAAGGGCGCGGCGCTGACCACCTACCTATCGCTCGCCGGCCGCTATTGCGTGTTGATGCCGAATTCGGCGCGGGGCGGCGGGGTATCGCGCAAGATCACGAGCGCCCAGGACCGCCGGCGCCTCAAGCAGATCCTCGGCGATCTCGAACTGCCGACGAACATGGGTGTGATCCTGCGGACCGCCGGCTCGGAGCGCAGCCGCGCCGAGATCAAGCGCGACTACGAGTACCTGCAGCGGACGTGGAACAACATCCGCGAAGTGACGATGCAGAGCCGGGCGCCGGCGCTGATCCACGAGGAAGCCAGCCTGATCAAACGCGCGATTCGCGACATCTACAGCCGCGACCTCGAGGAAGTGTGGGTCGACGGGGAGGAAGGCTACAAGATCGCCAAGGACTTCATGCGCATGCTGACACCGAGCCATGCGAAGAAGGTCCAGCGCTACAAGGACGACATCATTCCCTTGTTCCACCGTTACCAGGTGGAAACGCAGATGGAATCCATCAACAGCCCGGTGGTGCAGCTGCGGTCGGGCGGTTCGATCGTGTTCGCGCAGACCGAAGCGCTTGTGGCAATCGACGTGAACTCCGGCCGGGCGACCAAGGAACGACACATCGAAGAGACCGCGTTCAAGACGAACATGGAAGCGGCCGAGGAAATCGCACGCCAGCTGCGGCTGCGCGATCTCGCCGGCCTGATCGTCATCGACTTCATCGACATGGAAGACAACCGCAACAATCACGCGGTTGAACGGCGGCTGAAGGAATCGCTCAAAGCCGACCGCGCGCGCATTCAAGTCGGGCGCATCAGCCACTTCGGGCTCTTGGAGCTCTCGCGCCAACGCCTGCGCCCGAGCCTGATCGAAGCCAACTTCCGCACCTGCTCGCACTGCGCGGGCACGGGCATGATCCGCTCGACGGAATCGGCAGCCGTGCATTCGCTGCGCATGCTGGAGGAGGAAGGCGTAAGGCAGCGTTCGAGCGAAGTGACGATCACGGTGCACCCCGACGTCGCGCTTTACTTGCTCAACTACAAGCGCGAGGCCTTGGCGAGCATCGAGAGCCGCTACGGCATCAAGATCTTCGTCATGGGCGACGCCCACCTCATCCCGCCGAACCTGCGCCTCGACCGCGTCAAGGCGATGCGTGCGCCGGGCGAAGGCCAGGAAGCGCGCGAGCCTCAACCGGTTCGGGAAATCGCGCCGCCCGAGGCCGAAGAGGAAGAAGAAGACATTGCCGAAGAGGCCGAGGCCGACGAGGAAGCGGAAGCCGGCGAAGCGCGCGGCCAAGGACAGCCGCGCGGCGAAGGCGAAGAAGAAGGCGGCCGGCGCCGCCGCCGCCGCCGCAGACGCCGCGGCCGCGGTGGAGATGACCGCAGCGAAGGAGCCCGGCACGAGGGTCAACGCCACGAACATCGTCAAGAAGGCGGGCGCGAGGGCCAGCGCCATGAAGGCGGGCGCGCCGAGCACCGCGAGGAGCCGCGGGCGGAAGGCGAACAGGCGAGCGAGGGCGGGGAAGAGCAGCCGCGTCATTTCGAAGGCGGCGACCAGGGCCAGCAGCGGGAAGGCCGCGACAGCGAAGGGCGCCGACGCCGCAGAGGCCGCCGCGGCGGACGCCGCCGCCGGCGCGGCAACGGCGAGCCCGGAGAGCATGGAGAGCATCGCGAGCACGGTGAACACCACGCCGGTGAACACGAGTCCTCTGTACATCAGCCCGCTGAACATCAGGGGGGCAACGGCCCATCGACACCTGCCGCGCCGATCTCGACGGCGGACGCCGCCGAAGAACGGTCATGGCCGGAAATGCCGACGCCGGCCCCCGAGCCGACAAGCTCTCCGGCCCATGTCGATCCCGCGGGCGCGGACGGCGCGCCCGAAGTCCGCAACGGCACGGGTCCCTCGCGCTTCTTCCGCGCGATCAAGGAAGGCGTGTTAGGCCGTCGCGGTGACGCCGAGCCGCCGCCGATCGAAACGCGGGCGGAGCCGCCGCGCGTGGAGGCAAAGCCCGAGCCGGCGCCGGTGATTCAACCGCCGCCCGAGCCGGAACCGGCGGGCCCGCCGCGCAAAGGCTGGTGGTCCAACAAGAACTAGATCGGAAGCGGCCCCGCCCGGGGCCGTTTTCTTTTGGCAGACACCGGGGGGCTCCGATGCTCACAGGCGGGTGCCATTGCGGGGAGGTGCGGTATAACGTCGAGGGCCGCACCACGAATCGCGCGATCTGCCACTGCACGATCTGCCGGCGCACGACGGGGGCGCCGATGGTGGCTTGGTTCTCCGCCGCGAAAAAGGAATTCCAGCTGTTGAGAGGACAACTGACCGCTTATCGGGCGCGTGGTTTTGCCACGCGTAGATCTTGCGCCCGCTGCGGCACGCAGACCAGCTTCGAGGACGACAACCTGCCGGAGGAGATCGACGTCACGACATGCAGCCTGGACGAGCCCGACACCGTGGCGCCGGATCATCACATCTTCGCGGCGCGCCGGCTGCGCTGGTCAAACTGGACGACGGCCTGCCCGCCTATGGCGAACGGAAGAGCCGTTAGTTCCGCAGGGAGCGGTCATTGAGGCCGGCGCGCCAGGACTTGAGACGCGCGCAGGCTTCTTCCATGTCGGCGGTGGCGCCGGCGAAAGAAAAACGCACGAAACGGCGGCCGTGGAACGGATCGAAGTCGATCCCGGGCGTGATGGCGACGCCCGCTTCGTGCAGGACGCGCCGGCAGAAGTCCATCGAGTCCGCGGTCAAGGGCGAGACGTCCGCATAGATATAGAAAGCGCCGTCGGCCGGAGCGAACTTCTCGATCCCAATCTCGGGGAGATTCTTCAAGAGCACAGCGCGATTCCTGGCGTAACGGGCCACGTTCTCCTGCAGCTCGTCCTTGCAGTCCATCGCGAACATGGCCCCGTGCTGCGAGACCGCCGGCGGCGAGATAAAGAGATTTTGCGCGAGGCATTCCATCGGGCGCTTCAGGTCCTCGGGAATCACGAGCCAGCCCATGCGCCAGCCCGTCATGCTGAAGTATTTGGAGAAGCTGTTGACGACGATGACACTGTCGGACAGGTCGGTCGCCACGGCGACCTTCGGGCCGTAGGTGATGCCGTGGTAGATCTCGTCAGAGATGAGTCGGATGCCGTTCCTGTCGCAGAATTGCGCGAGGTGCCTGAACTCGTCTTCCGGGACAATGGAGCCGGTCGGATTTGCAGGGCTGGCGACGATCAGGCCATGCGGCAGTTTCGGAAGCCTCTTCAGATGATCGACGGTGAGCTGATAGTGGCTCGCCGCATCGACGGCGATGAGCTCGGGCACGATGCCGAGACTCTTGAGAATATGCCGATAGGCGGGATAACCCGGCGAAGCCAGCGCGACGCGATCACCGGCCTCGAAGGCGGTGAGGAACGCGAGCACGAAACCGGCCGAAGAGCCGATGGTGCCGAAGATGCGACCGGCCGGTACGCGGGCGCCGTACTCCTCGGCGTAGTAGCGCGAGATGCGATGCGCGAGCGCGGGAATGCCGCCGGCGACGGTGTATCCCAGCGGCTCGCCGCCGGCGAGCAGCTCGGCGACCTTGGCCGCGGCCTTTTTCGGCATGCCGGTCATGGGCTGGCCGACCTCAAGATGAATGATGCTGCGGCCCGCGGCCTCGAGGGCCCAGGCGTCGCGCATCACGTCCATGGCGATGAACGGAGGGACCAGTCCTCTTTGCGCGACCTTGAGCGACATCACTTATCCTTATGGCAGAAGACCGAAGGCGGCCGACGGCGCCGGGCATCGGGGCGCGCCCTCCTCCGCCTCACCTGTCCCCTTAATGCACGCGAGAAAGCCGAGCGCAAGCTGGTCGAGGATCTCATCCTGCGGTGATGTGGCGGCAAAGAGATAACCGCTGGCGCGGGTCATTTGGCCAAGGCCGAAGGGACGGCCCATGCTGATCACGCACGCGACGGCGGCGCCGTGCGCATCGGCGACGGCAAATCCCGTGGTGCCGGGCTCCAGCACCGCGGTCTTTCCGGTCACGGCGGGCACGTACCAGCGGGGCGGACTGCCTTCGAGGAAGCGCGGGGTGCGCATCCTTGCCAGCGTGTCGGAAAGCCACGGCTGGCGCCACTCGTCGCCGGCGGCAATGAGACGGCGCGCGGGAGTCATGAACGAGGCGAGCGCGACCTTGTCGCCGACGAGAGCTTGACCGTAGGTCTCGAGATCCCTTGCCAGCGCGGGCGAGACCGAAAAGCCGAAACGGGCGAGAGTCTCGGCGGAGACCACAAGGCTCGACCACGGGCGATTGCCGAACTTCGCATGAAGCGCGAGCAGCCCGCGCGGCAGGCGCGCGGTGCGGAAGTCCACAGCTTCGAGGCGGCCGTCCGCGTCGCGCGTCACGCACACGCCGCCTGCGCCGAGCCCCGCCGACGCCGGGGACGTGACCGCAAGCGTGAACCCAACCGCGGCAGCGACATCGGCGGCCGTGCCTTGGGCCTGGAGCACTTCACGCGCGACGGCCCCGGCCTCATGGTCCGAGGTCACCACCTGCATCTCGGGACGCGGCGGCGCGGGGACGACCTCAACGTTCTCCGAACCCTGGAGACCGCCGAGCTGCAGGCGTACGGGGGGCAGGCCCTGGCAGGCCCCAAGACCCGGAAAAATAAGCAGGATTACGAAAATGTATCTGAGGCGCATGGCTGCAAAATGCCACAATTTCCCGCTATTCGCAGCCCCGGGCTTGCGGCGCTGTCCTCAAAGGACTGATAAGCTCTCGCGGTTCATAGGCAAGGCGTGGAAGGGTTTCCCCTGAAGAAGATCCGATTCTTTTCCTGTCTCCGCGGCGCGACGGCCTTGGTCGCGGCGGCGGCGTTGATCACCGCGCCGGCACGGGCGCAGGAATTCCAAACGGGAATGATCCTGTCGGACACGGAGATTGAAGCGACGCTGGCCGATTATGCGCGGCCGATCCTGATCGCCGGCGGCATGGCGCCGGACAGCCTCAAGATCGCGATGGTGGTCGACGATTCGATCAACGCCAGCGCGACGTCCGGCAATCGGGTGTTCTTCCACACCGGCCTGCTTCTCAAGGCCGACAATTCGAATGAAGTGATCGGCGTGATGGCCCACGAGATCGGACATATCGCCGGCGGGCATATCGTCACCGCCGGGGACGGCACGACCGCGCCGACGGCGATCTCGATGCTGGCGACGCTGCTGGGCGTGGCGGCCGGCGTCGCCGCGGGGAGTCCGGATCTCGGCATTGCGCTGATGATGGGCGGCCAGCGTGCGGCGATCGGCGAATACCTTGCGTTCAGCCGCGGCGTCGAAAGCCGGGCCGACCAGTTCGCGCTGCAGACATTGGAGGCCAGCAAGCAGTCGGCCGAAGGCCTCTATACGTTCTTCAATCGACTCGCCGGCGAGGAACTGCTGATCACCGACCGCGCCGATCCTTACGTGCGCACCCATCCGCTGAGCCGCGAGCGCATGGCGACCATTCGCGCCGCCATCGACCGTTCGCAGTATAAGCAGTCCGCTATTGCGCCGAAGGCCGACTCGCGGGTCGCAAAGCCCGGCGATACGATCGTGCTTGCCAGCGACGGAGCCGGGCGCGAACTCCTGGCGGTCGTGTCCGACGAACTCAAGAGCGCCGGCTACAAGGTGAAGACCATCGAGACGACCGCCGCAGACGCCGGCGAGGCCGTCGGCAAGGCGGTGGAATCCCAGGAGGCCAAAGCGGGGATTGTGGTCACCGGCGGCGCCGCGGGAAGTGCGAAAGCCGCCGGCCGGCCCGGTGTGCGGCCCGCTTCGGCGAACGACGAAAACGATGCGCGCGCGGCGCGCACGCAGAGTAATGCGAACGTCCTCGCGGTGAACGCGAGGGTCATGGCGCCGGAGCAGGTGCGCGCGCTGCTGAAGGCGTTCCTCGACACGCCCTATGCCGAGCCCAACACACGTGCGGATCTCGAGGAGAAGCATCAGCGGATGGTGGCGAAGCTATACGCCTTCCTGAAACCGCAGTACGCGACGCTGCAGCGCTATCCCGAGACCAACACGAGCGTACCGGCCCGCTACGCGCGCGCGATCGCCTATTACCGCCGCGGCCAGTTCGACAAATCGATCCCCATCGTCGACGATCTTTTGAAGGACCGTCCGCAGGATCCGTTCTTCTGGCAGATCAAGGGTGACATGCAGCTTTCGCGCGCCAAGACCGACGAGGCGATCATCGCCTATCGCGAGGCCCTCAAGTACATGCCCAACGCGACGGAAATGCTGAACGCCAAAGCCCATGCGATGGTCGAAAGCGGCGACCCCGCTTATTTCGCCGAAGCGGAAGAGACGTTGAAGCGTTCGACGGCCCTCGACCCGGAGAATCCCTACACCTGGGACCTCTTGGCGCGCTCTTATTCGATGGCCGGCAACCAGGGCATGAGCGCCTACGCGGCCGCGGAAAAGGCGATCCTGATCGGGCAGTTCGGCGATGTCGCCCGTTACACGCTGCAGGCGGACAAGCTGCTCGAAAAAGGCACCCCGACATGGTATCGCCTGCAGGACATCAAGATCGTGGCGCAGAACTATATGCGCGAAATGAAAGAACGACGCCGTTAGGGCGGAAGGATACATTTATGAAAAACTTTTTCCTCTCCGGCGTGGCGACGGCCGGCGTTGCGGCCTTGGCGCTGTTCACGGTGCCGGCGCACGGGCAAAGCGCGCTGTCCGAAGCGCAGAAGAAGCAGGTCAAGGAGCTGGTACGCGAATACATCCTCGAGAACCCCGAGATCATCTCGGAGGCGGTGACGCTTCTGCAGGAGAAGGAAGAGAAGGCAAAGACCGCGAAGATCGCGGCCGCGATCAAGAACAATCGCGCGGCCCTCGTCAATCCTCCAGAAGGGACCGTGCTGGGCAATCCCAAGGGCGACGTCACTCTGGTCGAATTCTTCGACTACAACTGCGGCTACTGCAAGCAGGTCTTCCCGACGGTGATGGAAACCTTGAAGGAGGATGGGAAAATCAAACTGGTCGTGAAGGAATTCCCCATCCTCGGGAATCCTTCGGTGGTCGCCTCGCGCGCCGCGCTCGCCGCGCGCAAGCAGAATAAATACTCCGAGTTCCACCTCGCGATGCTGAGCCACCGCGGCTCGCTGACCGAGGATACGATCATGAAGCTGGCGGCCGACGTGAAGCTCGACGTCAAGAAGCTGCAGGCGGACATGAAGGCGCCCGAGATCAACGAAATCCTCACCAAGAACCATCAACTGGCGCAAGAGCTGGGGATCGAAGGCACGCCGGCGATCGTCATCGGCGACACGCTGGTCCCCGGCGCGCTGCAGAAGGATCACTTGAAAGAGCTGATCGCCGCGGAACGGAAACGCAAGTAGGCTGAAGCAGGTCCGGGGGAAGTAGTTCCGCGCCCATGAGCGTTACCCAGTTCACGGCCAAGGAGCGGCTGCGATTCCGCAAGCTCCTGGAAGTCGCACATTCCACTACATACGAGGGCGAGCGCGAGGCGGCGCTGCACGCGGCGGCCCGCCTGGCCGCCGCGCACGGCCTGTCGCTGCGCGAAGCCGCGGGCATGGCCGAGCACCGCACCGAAGCCCGGGAAACGCCGCGCGAGCACCGTGCCAAAGCGCATGGCCGGCCGGCCGGATTTCCGGCCGATTTCGGCGCCGCGTCGGGCGAGCAGATGGGGCGCTGGTGGTCGCAGCGGCGCGGGAGCGAGAACGCGGAGAAGACGGCGGCCGGCGTTCAGACCGAGGTGGAGCGCTACGCGGCGGAAAAACGCCGGCATGCGGCGGCGATGGAAGACGCGATCCGGCGGGGCCTCGACGAAGACATCCGCAAGGCCGAGGAGATCAAGCGGCGGCGCGCCGAGACGCTGCGCGCGCGCAGCGGCCTGAAGCGCGCAAATGCGGCGTGGCGGCCGCGGCCGGAATTCATCCGGGTGCTGCTGACGGAAACAAGCATGAGCGCGAAGGACATCGCCGCCGTCGCGGGCGTGACCATCTATGACGTCTTCCGGGAGAAGCTTCTGATGCGCCCGGCCAAGGACGCCGCGGCCCCTTAGCGCTTCAGGTCTCGCGCCGCCATCGTCATTTCGTCCGCGGTGCGGAGCACGGTTGCCGACGACGAGTAGGCGCGCTGGGTGACGATCATCTTCGAGAACTGGTCCGTCAGATCGACGTTGGAGCTTTCCAGCGCACCGACGATCAGTTCCGTGCGTCCCATCTGCGAAGCGATGCCGTTGATCATCATCGCGCCCGCCGCGGCGGTGCGCGCGAACATGTTGCCCGCCTGGGCCTCAAGTTTGTTCTCGACCATGAAACGCGCCGTGGCGAGTTTATAAAGATTGCGGGTCTGGCCGTTGGAGTAGCTGCCGATCAGCACGCCGGTGCGGTCGAAATAGGTGTTGTCGAGCCGGCCCATGACGTAGCCGTCCTGCTCGATATTCTGGACGCGCAAGGTGCCGTTATCGGCCAGTTGCGAAAGATCCGAAAGATCGAGGGTCATGGTCTGGTCCCCGTCGACATCGTGGACCGTGACCTCCAGCAGTCCGTCCGACGGATCGGCGATCTGGCCGATGCCGTTAAAGCTGATCGTCGGCGGGAAGAAGCTGACGGGCACGGTCGAGGTATCGGGCGCGATGCCTTCCATCTCGAGCGTCCAGGTGTGATCAATGTTGGCGTTGAACTTGATGCCGAGGGTGCGCGAGGCGCCGTTCACGTCGACATAGGGCAGGCCGACGCTCTGCTGACCGCGGGTGGCCGCGGAGAGATTGGCCTGGAGGGCGATGCGCGTCGTCGCGCTCGCCTCGAACACGCTGTTGTTGTTGAACACGATCGGCGTCAGGCTGGAGATGTCGTTCATCTCCTCGATCGCGCCGCTCGCATCGGCGGCCCACCCATAGACATAGTTGCCGTTGGCGGTCACGAGCAGCGTGCCCTGGTCGTTCTGCTCGTTGCCGTCGGTGTCGACGCCGAGGTCGACGGCGCGGCCGAAAAACGAACCGTCGCGGGTGAACTGGAACTCGCCGGTGCCGTCGGATCTGGAATTGGTGACGAACAGGCCGCGGCCATTGAGCGCGACGTCGAACGCGCGATTGGTGGTCGCGATCGCGCCTTGCTTCTCGACGTTGCGGAAATCGGTGGTATCGACGCTGAAATAGGAGCGCGAGAGCGGCGTGGTGTGGTTGAGCAAGGTCGCGAAGTGAGAATCCTGGGCCTTGTAGCCCGTTGTGTTCACGTTGGCGATGTTGGTCGAGATGTTCGACATGAAGTGCGACTGGGCGTTCATGCCCTGCACCGCCGTGTTGAAGATCCCCTGAAGTCCTGCGCCCATGGCCGCTCTCCAATCTTTCGAACCCGAAGACGCACCTGTTGCGTCAGGCGCACCTCGAGCGTCGCATCGGATGTAGCAATCCCCGTGCCAGAACGGGCATATGGGAAATCAAGCGGTTAGAGGTCGTTATGGCGGGTTGCCGGCGAGAGATCCGGCAGAAGCGGCCAACGAGGGGGCAAAAATTGCCCCTCTACCGGGCGCGATAATCCTCATCGCCGGAACCAAGCCTGCGCAAAGCCGCGTCGTGCCGGAGAATGACTGCGTCCATGCCGTCGGCAAGAGCGGCCTGCCACGCGTCGTACTCGCCCAGGCGCCGGGCCGATCGTCTTTGAATCGAAGCGGCGCGCTCTGCGTGGCCGCGGTCAATCGCCTGCCATGGAAATCGGAAGAGATATGCTCTCACAGAATCCGGGACCTCGGCCCCTTCGAGCACTTCACTGAGCGTTGGCGCGAGCGCTGCGCCAGCAGGCGTTCTTGCTCACCCGCAAGTCGCACGGAAAAAAATGGCCATCGTCCGGCCAGCAACGGATTTCTTTTGCATGTCAAGAAGCGAGCCATGACCTCGGGTGGAGGATCGCCCGCCCGGCGTTATCGCGCTAAATCAGGCCGGCCAGCGGGGACGACGGATCGGCGTACATCTTGCGCGGCATGCGGCCGGCGAGATAGGCGAGCCGGCCCGCTTCGACCGCGAGCTTCATGGCCTTCGCCATCCTGATCGGATCCTTGGCTTCGGCGATGGCCGTGTTCATGAGGACGCCATCGCAGCCGAGCTCCATGGCGATCGCGGCGTCCGAGGCCGTGCCGACACCCGCGTCCACCAGCACCGGGACCTTCGACTGCTCGACGATAATGCGAATGTTCACCGGGTTCTGGATGCCGAGGCCCGATCCGATGGGGGCGGCGAGAGGCATGATCGCGCAGCAGCCGATCTCCTCGAGCCGCTTGCTCATGATGGGATCGTCGGTGCAATAGACCATGACGTCGAACTTGTCCTTGATCAGCGCCTCGGCGGCTTTCAAGGTCTCGACCATGTCGGGATAGAGCGTCTTCTGGTCGCCCAGCACCTCGAGCTTGACGAGGTTCCAGCCGCCGGCCTCACGCGCGAGGCGCAACGTGCGCACCGCGTCGTCGGCGGTGTAACAGCCGGCGGTGTTCGGCAAGTAGGTGTATTTCTTCGGGTCCACGAAATCGACCAGCATCGGCTTGGCGGGGTCGGACAGATTTACGCGGCGGACCGCGACGGTCACGATCTCGGCGCCGGAGGCGTCGATGGCGCGCGCGGTCTCCTCGAAGTCCTTGTACTTGCCCGTGCCGACGAGGAGCCGCGAGGTGAAGCGCCGACCGGCGACGACGAAGGAGTCTTCGGTGATGGTGTCGATCTTGTTCATATTTGCTCTCTGTAGCTCGTCTGCCCGCTCAGAAAAAAGGGGTCAGACACGAAAAACACAACGGCAGTGCTTCATTCACGAATCATCGGGGTTATTCGTATCCGACCCCGTTTTTCTTCGCTAACCGCCGCCGATGAAGGCGACGATCTCGACGCGGTCGCCTTCCGCGACGTGGGTACTGCCGAACGCGGACTTCGGCACGATCTCGAGATTGCGCTCGACCGCGACCTTCTTGGCATGAATGCCAAGATGGGCGAGCAGCGCGTCGATGGACAGGCCATCGGGGATGGAGCGCGCGTCGCCGTTCAAGGTGATGTTCAAGGATGTCTCCTCCCTTCGCTGGCATGACCCAGATCAGGTTCAGCGGGTTCAAGGCCTCGAAGCCCCGTCTCAGTCCTCGCGCAGAGGACACCCCGGTCTGGCCGGAAGATGGCGGGCAGAGGCGTCCAAGTCAAGCGGCGTGCGCCGGCTAAGAAATGCGCTAGAGCATTGCAACCATTAAATTTTATCCCGCCGGAGGGGCCTTCAAGGTTGCCGCAAGGATTGGCGTGGTATAGGACTGTCACGGATCCGTGAACCCCCGTACAAGAGGGCGGCCGGAACCAGGGGTAGGACTGATAAGCGTGAGCCGTACCGTCGTCGTGTTGAACGGGCCGAACCTCAATTTGCTGGGGCAGCGGCAGCCGGAGATCTATGGCCGTGGGTCGCTCGAAGACCTGAAAGCGGCGACCATCGCGCGTGCAAAAACGCACGGTCTTGCCGCCGACTTCCGCCAGAGCAATGACGAGGGCGCGCTGGTGACGGCGATCCAGGAGGCGCGGGGGTCCGCTGCCGGCATCATCATCAACGCCGCGGCCTATACCCACACTTCGATCGCCATCCTGGATGCGCTCTTGGCCAGCGACCTGCCGGTCATCGAAGTTCATCTCTCCAATATCTACAAGCGCGAGGAGTTCCGTCATCACTCCTACGTCAGCCGCGCGGCGACCGGCGTGATCTGCGGGTTCGGCGCGCAAGGCTACGAACTGGCGGTCGACGCCATGGCGCATATTCTCGAGTCAAGGAAAGCAAAGTGAAGAAGTCCAAGAAAGCCGCCAGACCCGCGTCGAAATCCGCCGTGAAGGCCGCCGACGTCAAAGTCCCGACGAGCAAGCATCTCGACAGCGCGCTGGTGAAACAGCTGGCGTCGATCCTCGACGAGACCTCGCTGACCGAAATCGAATACGAGACCGGCGGTATTCGCGTGCGCGTGGCGCGCCAGCACGTCGGCATCGCCCCGCCGCCGGCGTTCGCCGCTCCGGCGCCGGCCGCTCTGCCTGCGCCCACGGCTCCGGCGGCTGCGGCCGCGCCGGTCGATCCGGCGAGCCATCCGGGCACGGTGAAGTCGCCGATGGTGGGCGTGTGCTATCTCTTGCCGGAACCGGGCGCGGCGCCCTTCGTGAAGGTCGGCGATAGCATCAGCGAAGGCCAGACCTTGTGCCTGATCGAAGCCATGAAGACCTTCAACCCCGTGAAGTCACAGCGCGCAGGCAAGGTGACGCAGATCATCGTCGAGAACGGAGCGCCCGTGGAATACGGCGAGCCGCTGCTGGTCATCGAGTAAGATGTTCGAAAAAATCCTCATCGCGAATCGCGGCGAGATCGCGCTGCGCATCCAGCGCGCTTGCCGCGAGATGGGCATACAAACGGTCGCGGTGCATTCGACCGCGGACGCCGAGGCGATGCATGTGCGCCTGGCCGATGAGTCGGTGTGCATCGGTCCGCCGCCGGCGCGCGAAAGCTATCTCAACAAGGCCGCGATCATCTCCGCGGCCACGATCACCGGGGCCGACGCGATTCATCCCGGTTATGGATTCCTGTCGGAGAACGCCGAGTTCGCCGAGATGGTCGCCGACCATCACCTGACCTTCATCGGCCCCTCGCCCGTGCATATCCGCACCATGGGCGACAAGGTGCTGGCGAAGAAGACCGCGAAGGAAACCGGGATTCCCGTGGTTCCGGGGTCCGACGGCGCCGTCGCCTCGGAAGACGAGGCGGTGAAGATCGCAAACGACATCGGATATCCGGTGCTCCTGAAAGCCAGCGCCGGCGGCGGCGGCCGCGGCATGAAGGTGGCGCAGAACAAGGAACAGGTGCGCGAGGCGTTCCAGGTGGCCTCGGCCGAAGCGAAGGCGGCTTTCGGCAACGGCGAGCTTTATATGGAGAAGTACCTGGGCAGGCCGCGCCACATCGAGATCCAGGTGCTGGGGGACAAGCACGGCAACGTAGTGCATCTCGGCGAGCGCGATTGCTCGCTGCAGCGACGCCACCAGAAGATCTTCGAAGAAACCCCTTCCCCGGCCTTGAACGCCGGGCAGCGCGACGACATCGGCGCCGTCGTCGTCAAAGCGATGAAGAAGCTGGGTTACGACAACGCCGGCACGGTCGAGTTCCTGTACGAGGACGGCAAATTCTATTTCATCGAGATGAACACGCGCTTGCAGGTGGAGCATCCGGTGACGGAGATGGTCACCGGCCTCGACCTCGTGCGCGAGCAAATCCGCGTCGCCGCGGGTCTTGAACTGGGTTTCACGCAGAAGGATGTGACGTTCGAAGGCTGTGCGATGGAGTGCCGTATCAACGCCGAGAACCCGGAGACCTTTGCGCCCTCGCCGGGCCGCATCCTCGGCTACCATGCGCCGGGCGGGCGGCGTGTGCGCGTCGACTCCGGATTGTTCTCCGGCTTCAAAATTCCACCGCATTACGATAGTCTGATCGCCAAGCTGATCGTGCAGGGTTCGACACGCCAGGAGTGCTTGATGCGCATGCGGCGCGCCCTACATGAATATGTGATCGACGGTATCGAGACCACGATCCCGCTCCACATGGCGGTCTTGGGCGAGCCGGCGGTGATCGACGGAAACTACGATATCCGTTGGCTGGAAAGCTTTATCGAGCGGCTAAAGACGGAAAAGTGAGGCGCCTTCGCGCCTCGGGGAGTGTGAGGCGCTTTGACGATCACCCCGGAACTTGTGCTCAAGGCCTATGCCTATGGGGTGTTCCCCATGGCAAAGTCGCGCAACGATGCCGATGTGTTCTGGGTGCAGCCGAAGCTGCGCGGCGTCATCCCCCTCGACCAGTTCCACGTCTCGCGTTCGCTGCGCAAGACTTTGCGGCGCGGCGCCTTTCGGGTAACCGTGAACGCCGACTTTGCCGGCGTGCTGGCCGGCTGCGCCGAGGTCACCGAAGAGCGCGCCGATACCTGGATCAACGATCACATCATGGAGCTGTTCACGCAGCTGCATGAAGCGGGCCTCGCTCACTCGATCGAAGTGTGGAAGGACGACGAGCTCGCCGGCGGGCTTTACGGCCTCGCGATGGGCGCCGCATTCTTCGGGGAGAGCATGTTCAGCCGCGCGACCGACGCCTCGAAAGTGGCGATGGTGCATTTGGCCGCGATCCTCATCAAGGGCGGCTTCACCCTGCTCGACACCCAGTTCATCACCGATCACCTGAAGACCTTCGGCGCCATCGAGATCCCGCAGAAGGAGTACCTCGCCCAGCTCGGCTCCGCGCTCGCGCGCAAGGGGGAGTTTGCCGGGCCTGTGTCTCAGCCGGACTTGGAAGCCTTGCTGCTTTCGCAGCGGAGCACCCACAGGTCGTAAACGGGGTGATCGAGCGCCGAAAGCGCCGGGCTCGAGGCGAACATCCAGCCGCTGAAGACCTTGTGTTTCTCGCCCTTTTCCGGGAGATCGTAGATCTCGACGAACGCCGCGTTTTCGGGCGGCTCCTCCGGCGGACGCGTGAAGCACGACCGTGTGATGATTTCGAGCGTGCCGAACTGGATCGGCGCATCGATGCGCCCGGACATGGTGTTCACGCGGCCGGTAACCTTGTCGAGGTTGCCGTAGACGACCGTGTCCATCGGAATGTCGGTCGCGGCGGCGGGCACCGCCAGGAGCGCGGCGACCCCGAAGCTTGCTAAATATCTTCGAGCGTTCGGCATGGACACGTTATCCGGGAGCTTTTTGTTCATTCTGGGGCAGGCATCGTCGGCTGCGGCGCCGCCCCGCTTCCGCCGCTGTTGGTGGCGAGGAAGATGATTTCGCCGACCAGGTCTTCCAACGATTGGAAGTCGCGGGTGCGGGTGATCGCCCCGCCGGCGGCAATGCGCTCGGCCGCCTGGCCCGGGACGAGATTGATGTATTTGCCGCCCAGCAAGCCGTCAGAGACGATGGCCGCCGTGGTGTCCGCGGGAAGCTGGACCTCGGCCGCGATCGACATGGTCACCTTCGCTTCGAAGGTCTGCGGGTCGAGGCGCTGGCCGGTCACGGTGCCCACGTTGATGCCGCTGATGCGCACGTCGCTGCCGCGTTCGAGGCCGCCCACCTTCAGGAAGGTGGCCGTCACGTCGTAGCCGGTCACGGCGCGCAGGTCCGAGGCCGAGTAGGCAAAGACAAGAAACATGGCCGCGATCACGAGCACGACGGCGCCAAGAACGGTTTCGATGGGATTGCGGCGGGTCATGGTCAATTCGGGGCTGGAGAAGCGGCTTCGGTCGGCGGCGGTTCGGTATTGGCTTGCGCGGCTTTGGCGCGCTGAACGATGAGGGCGACGAGATCCTCGAGGATAACGGCGTCCTGGGTGAAGGAAATGCGGCCGCCGTTCTTGAGATTGCGGTCCGAACCGCCGGGCCGCAGCTCGACATATTTAGCGCCGAAGAGACCGTCGGTCTCGATCACGGCGGCGGTGTCGTCCGGGAGGTCGACCGCGCTCGTGAACCGGAACCCGAGCACGGCGCGGCCGCGGGCATCCACATTCATCTGCGCGACGGTGCCGACATCGATGCCGGCCACGCGCACGGGCGTACCGATATGCACGCCATCGACCCGCTCGAAATCGGCAATGAGTCCGAACTGGCCCGCATCGGTCTCGTGCGCCGCACGGTTCGTCAGCGCGACAAGAAGAAGTCCCACCGCAAGCACGACAGCGGCGACGGCGCCGACGAGAGTCTCGCGCTGTTCAGCGGCGGCCACGTCTAGCTTTCAGGCGTCCACGGCTGGTAGTCGCCGCCGGCCTTGGCGCGCTGACCGCCACGCAGGTCATGACCCGGCGGGTAATAGGCTTCGACGGTGCCGGTCAGGTTCGGCTGGTGCGGCTTCAGCCACGGACGCGCGGGAGTCTGGATCGGTGCGTCGGTGGTGTGATGGAGCCAGGCGTGCCACTCGGGCGGAACGCGCGAAGCTTCGGCTTCGCCGTTGTAGACCACCCAGCGTTCCTCGCGGTTCCCGAAACGCTTCCGCTTTTTGGACTTGTAATAGACGTTGCCGTAGGCGTCTTCGCCGACCTTCACGCCGTACAGCTTCGTATGCAGCCAGGTCCCAACACTCATCGTCCGCCAACTCCGAATACCATCGCGCAGTGACACCGCAGCGCATCTTGCGCGGGCGCACTATGGCGTTTTTCATTTCTCGCGACAACCATCGCGCGCTATTCGCTAAATACTTGATTAATCTAGCGGATTAACCGTTCCGCGGGAAGCGTGCAAGTTATCAGTGAACGACAACCGGGAACACGGCTTTTCGGGGAGACGTTGATTTTCCGGGTTGGACTGGATCCAACAACGGAGGTCACCAATGAAAATTCATGCTCTGCTTCTCGGCGCCATATCGGTCGCCGCCCTAGCTGCCTGCGCCAATAACGATAGGTCGTCGCCCGAAATGGCACGCGCCGAGCCGCGGCCGGCGCCGATCACGTCCCCCACCGCGCGCGAACTCCCGCCGCGCGAAACCGCACGCGTGACGCCGGCGCCCGCGACCACGCCGACCGTGCGGCCCGCGGTCACCGGACCGATGCCGGGCGAAATGAACCTCGCCGGCTTTATCGGGCGTGACGTGAAGAACGCCAAAGGCGAAACCATCGGCGAGATCGACGAGGTGCTGCTCGACGGCTCCGGCCGGGTAGACGCAGTGATCGTGACGGTCGGCGGATTCATGGGCCTGGGCGGCCGCGACGTGGCGCTGAAGTGGAGCGACCTTCGTCTCAACAACGGCGGCCGCGATGTCGTCGTCGATATGACGGAAATGCAGCTCCAGCAGATGCCGGAGTATCGCGCCAATCCGTCGGGCACCGTGACCACACGCGGCGCGGCCCCAGACAGGAAATAGATTCAGCGAGCTCCAGATAGGGAGGCCGGCGCAACGATGCGCCGGCCTTTTTTGCCGCCCAGGACTTGCTACAGTAACCCGTCCGAAACCGATGTCCTGGAGGCGGCCATGACAAATCTCGACCCCTCGCGCATCATGCAAGTCGGCATGGGCTTTTGGAGTTCGAAGGCACTGCTGTCGGCGGTCGAACTCGGTGTGTTCACCGCTCTTTCCAACCGGTCCATGACGGCCGCCGAGCTCGCGGCGGCCCTGAAGTTGCACCCCCGGGCGATTCCCGACTTTCCCGATACGCTCGTCGCCCTCGGATTTCTCGAGCGGGCCGGTGACGGCCCGCCTGCGCGCTATTCCAACACGCCGGAGAGCGCCGCATTCTTGGATCGCAACCAGCCCAGCTTCATCGGCGGCTTCCTGGAAATGGCAAACGCGCGGCTCTATCCGTTCTGGGGGGATTTGACCGAGGCCTTGAAGACCGGTCAGCCGCAGAACGAGACGAAGCATTCCGGAGAAGGCATGTTCGCCAAGCTCTATGAAGTGCCGGAACGGCTCGAACAATTCATGGACGCGATGGCCGGGATTTCTGCGGGAAATTTCAGGATGCTGGCCCGCACATTCGACTTCTCGAAATACCGTACCTTGTGCGACGTCGGTGGTGCGACGGGACAACTGTCATGCATGGTCGCGGAAGCACATCCGCACATGCGATGCACGAGCTTCGATCTGCCCAACGTCGTGCCGATCGCAACCCGCAAGATCAATGCTTGGGGACTCAGTGATCGCGTGACGGCTGTTGGCGGCGACTTCTTCGCCGACGCGCTTCCCAGGGCCGACGTCGTCACCATGGGTATGATCCTCCACGACTGGAATCTGGAAAAGAAAAAGATCCTGATCCGCAAGGCCTATGACGCTTTGCCGGAGGGCGGCGCCTTCATCGTCATCGAGGCGCTGATCGACGATGCGCGACGCCAGAATGCTTTCGGCTTGTTGATGTCGCTCAACATGCTGGTCGAATTCGGCGACGCCTTCGACTACTCCGGCGCCGACTTCACGCAGTGGTGCCGCGACGCCGGCTTCCGCAAATTCGAGATCATTCCCCTGGCCGGGCCGTCCAGCGCAGCGGTGGCCTACAAGTAGACGCAGCCCCTACTTTCCGCCCCAGGGCATGATCGGCACCGTGGAGATCGCGTTCTTGGGAGAGCCTTCGATCACGCGATCGGAGTAGCTGAGATAGACGAGCGTGTTGTTCGGTTTGTCGAAGAAGCGCACCACGTGCAGCTCCTTGAAGAACAACGAGCGGTTCTCCTCGAAAACCTTCTCTTCGGTTTTCAGGTCGGCCGGAAAGGTGATCGGTCCGACTTGCCGGCATGCAATGGACGCGTCCGAGGTATCTTCCGCGAGTCCGAGCTTTCCCTTGATCCCGCCGGTGACCGCGCGGCTCAAATGGCAGACGACGCCTTGCACGTCCGGGTCCTTGAACGCCTCGACACAGATCTGGTCGTTCGCCGCGCCGAGGTAGCGGAAGGTCGTCGAGACGCAGCCGACCTCTTCGGCCCGCGGCGCCGAAGGCGCGATGGCGAGAAGGACGGCGAACATCAAAGCAAGGCGGATCATCGGCGGTCTCCGAAAAGGTCTGTTCTCAATCATGTGTCGTGCCGAACGCGCCTGTTCAAGTGCTCCCCATGATCCACAGTCGCGCACGTAATCCACAGGGGCATATTCCTTGTAAGACCGATAGTTAGCGCCTAGTCTTGTGGCTGGAGACTGAGGCGGCCCTATATATTGGGTCCGTCCTGAAAAGCCAGAAAAGTCAAGGTGTTAGCATGCGGATCACACGCCGATTCACCATCGAAGGCCAGTCGCCCTACCAGGGCATGGCCTTCCGCAGCCAAGCGAGCGAAATCCGCAATCCCGACGGTTCGGTGGTCTTCGCTCAGGACGGCCTGCAGGTGCCGGAATCCTGGAGTCAGGTCGCCGTGGACATCCTCGCCCAGAAGTATGTGCGCCGGGCCGGCGTGCCGGCGCGGCTGGTGCCGGTCGCCGAAGACGACGTTCCGGATTTCCTGTGGCGTAAGGTCGCGGCGACCGCCGAACTGGCTGAAATCCCCGAGAGCGAACGGTTCACCGGTGAGACCGATGCGCGCCAGGTGTTCGACCGTCTCGCCGGCACCTGGACCTATTGGGGCTGGAAGGCCGGTTATTTCGACAGCGACCGCGATGCGCGGGCCTACTTCGACGAGATGCGCTTCATGCTGGCGACGCAGATGTGCGCGCCGAACTCGCCGCAGTGGTTCAACACCGGCCTGCACTGGGCTTACGGCATCGACGGTCCGTCGCAAGGTCATCACTACGTCGACCATCTCACCGGCAAGCTCGTCGCAGCGCAGAGCGCCTACGAACGCCCGCAACCGCACGCCTGTTTCATCCAGAGCATCTCCGACGACCTCGTCAACGAGGGCGGGATCATGGACCTGTGGGTGCGCGAGGCGCGGTTGTTCAAATACGGCTCGGGCACCGGCAGCAATTTCTCGAACCTGCGCGCCGCCGGCGAGAGGCTTTCGGGCGGGGGCAAGTCCTCCGGTCTGATGAGCTGGCTGAAGATCGGGGACCGCGCCGCGGGCGCGATCAAGTCCGGCGGCACGACCCGCCGCGCCGCGAAGATGGTGATCCTGAACGCCGACCATCCGGACATCGAAGAGTTCGTCGATTGGAAAGTGCGCGAAGAACAGAAGGTGGCCGCGCTTGTCGCGGGCTCGAAGCTGACCGCGAGGCATCTCAACCTGATCCTCAAGGCCTGCCGTTCATGGGATGGAATTGATTCCACCAAGCGCCTCGATCCGAAGGCCAACACGCAGCTCCGCAAGGAGATCAAGGCGGCGCGTGCGGCGATGATCCCGGAGGCGATGATCCAGCGTGCGCTGCAGCTCGCGGCGCAGGGCGCCTCGACGCTGGAGCTGCCGGTGTTCGACACCGACTGGGATTCGGAAGCCTACGCCACGGTGTCGGGCCAGAACTCCAACAACAGCGTGCGCGTCACCGATGAGTTCCTCAAAGCCGTGGCCGAAGACGGCGACTGGGAGCTTATCAGCCGCGTCACGGGAAAGCCGGTGAAGACGCTGAAAGCCCGCGCGCTGTGGGAGAAGATCGCCGAGGCCGCCTGGCAGTGCGCCGATCCGGGCCTGCAGTACGACACGACGATCAACGACTGGCACACCTGCCCCGAGTCCGGGCGCATCAATGCGTCGAACCCGTGCTCGGAATACATGTTCCTCGACAACACCGCGTGCAACCTCGCCTCGCTCAATCTCATGAACTTCCGTAAGGCGGACGGGCGCTTCGACGTCGACGGCTTCGAGCACGCGGTCCGGCTGTGGACCATCGCCCTCGAGATCTCGGTCGTGATGGCGCAGTTCCCGTCGAAGGAAATCGCGCGCCTCTCGTATGAGTTCCGGACCCTGGGCCTCGGCTTCGCCAATCTCGGCGGGCTGTTGATGGCCAACGGCCTCGCCTACGACAGCGACGAGGGCCGCGCCCTCGCCGGCGCCATCAGCGCGCTGATGACCGGCGCCGCCTATGCGACTTCGGCGGAAATCGCCGAAGAGCACGGCCCCTTCCCGCAATACCACAAGAATGCGAAAGCCATGCTGCGCGTGATCCGCAATCACCGCCGCGCGGCTTACGGCTTCCACGATGGCTATGAGGACCTCCACGTCCTGCCGGTGGCGCTGAACGCCGCCGACTGCCCCGACAGCGCCCTGGTCACCGCGGCGAAACACGCCTGGGACCGCGCGCTGGAACTGGGAACCGCTTCGGGTTTCCGCAACGCACAGGTCACCGTCATCGCGCCGACGGGGACCATTGGGCTCGTCATGGATTGCGACACCACCGGCATCGAGCCGGACTTCGCCATGGTGAAGTTCAAGAAGCTGGCGGGCGGCGGCTATTTCAAGATCATCAACCGCATCGTCCCCCTGGCGCTGCGAACTCTCGGCTACAGCGACAAGGAGATCAGCGACATCTCCACCTACGCCCTGGGCCGCGGCAGCTTGAAGGGCGCACCGGCCATCAATCCTTCGTCGCTGGCCGATCGCGGCTTCGATGCCAAAGCCTTGGACGCGATCGAAGGCGCGCTCAAGGATGCCTTCGACATCAAGTTCGCGTTCAACAAATACACGCTCGGCGAGGAATTCTGCATCTCCAAGCTCGGCTTCGACTCCGAGCAACTCGACGATCCTGGTTTCAATATGCTCGAGGCGCTGGGCTTCACCAGGAACGCCATCGAGCAGGCCAATACCTATGTCTGCGGCGCGATGACATTGGAAGGTGCCCCGCACCTGAAGGCCGAGCACCTGCCGGTGTTCGATTGCGCGAGCCCCTGCGGGCGCATCGGCACCCGCGCGCTGTCGGCCGACAGCCATATCGGCATGATGGCGGCGGCGCAGCCCTTCATCTCGGGCGCGATCTCCAAGACCATCAACATGCCGAACAGCGCGACCATCGCCGATTGCCGCGACGCCTACATGAAGTCATGGAAGCTGGGCCTGAAGGCGAACGCGCTTTACCGCGACGGCTCCAAACTCTCGCAGCCGCTGGCCGCGCAAGTGTTGGGGGACGCGGAAGGGGAAGACGAGGAGGAGGAAGAAGACGCGATTGCGGCCGTGGCTCAAGCGCCGGGGGCGACGCGCGCCGAGATCGTCGCGGAGCGCATCATCGAGCGCGTGGTGGAACGCGAGCGCCAGCGCCTTCCCGACCGCCGCAAGGGCTACACCCAGAAAGCGATCGTCGGCGGCCACAAGGTGTATATCCGCACCGGCGAATATGACGACGGCCGCCTGGGCGAGATTTTCATCGACATGCACAAGGAAGGCGCGGCCTTCCGCAGCCTGATGAACAATTTCGCCATCGCCATCTCCATCGGCCTGCAATACGGCGTGCCGCTGGAGGAATTTGTCGACGCCTTCACCTTCACCCGCTTCGATCCGGCAGGCGCGGTGCAGGGCAATTCATCGATCAAGATGGCGACATCGCTGCTCGACTATGTGTTCCGCGAGCTGGCGGTCAGCTACCTTGGGCGCCACGATCTGGCGCACGCCTCCGAGGCCGACATGTTGCCCGATGCGATGGGCGAAGGCGAAAGCGCCCAGAAGTTGCTCCAGATCGCCGAAAAATCGGTCTCGAAAGGCCTCATCCGGCAGTCGAACCTCTACTTCCTCAAGCAGCCGCAACGCGGCGGCGAGCAGGCGAACGCGGGTGCGATGACCAGCATCAGCGCTCCGAGCGCGCCGACGGTCACCATGGCCGCGGGAGCGCAGGCGCTGGCGCAGGGCGCGTTTGCGCAGGAAGAGGTGAAGGTGACGCGGGTCACCGAGGTCACTGAATCGCGCCGCAGCGCGGTCCACGTCGCCCGCATGAAGGGTTACGAGGGAGACGCTTGCGGCGATTGCGGCAATTTCACCCTGCTGCGCAACGGCACGTGTTTGAAGTGCGATACGTGTGGAACGACATCTGGCTGTTCGTGAGATCTACGTGCCGGTACCTCCAGCCTTAGCCAAGCGGCCACCGGCAGACCCGGTACGTATCTCCGGTTTCCCGCCCGATGAAGCCGACGCGACCATCGGCGGCTGTTTCGGCGTGTTCCTGCGCCGGGCGGTGCCAGGTCACACGGCCTATGGCGTCGCGCGCGGCGCTTGCGTGCCGGCGGTGGCGGCGCTGCGCAGCGAACTGTACCCGCGCGAAGGCGCCACTGTGGATCACTTTGTCGTCGGCGGCGTAGGCAAACGCACCGCCCTCGCGCCGATCTCGCGCATCGACGTGATGTACCTGCTTCCGGAAAAGCTTCTCGCCGGGAGGGCCGGCGACGCCTTGAAGGTCGTTTGGGCGGTCCTCAAGAACCGGTTTCCAGGTACGAGACTCGAAGTCGACGGCGTCATCGTCCCGCAGGACGACGTCGAGATCCGCGTCATGCCGGCGCGGGAACTTGGACAAGCCTTTCTAATCCCGGGGGGGAATGCGGCCTCGCGCGACGGAGGTTGGATCATTTCCAACCCCGTCGCCGAGGCCGCGACTTTGCGGCTTTCCGACAGCCTCTATGGAGGCCGGCCGCGACTTCTGCTGACCGCCCTTAAGGCCTGGCGCGCGAATGTCGACGCGCCGATCAGCTCGTTCGCGCTCGAGCAGTTGGCGCAGGAGTTCTACGCCGGCGCGCCGCGCCCTTACGAGCTGGAACGCGCGCTGATCGAGTTCTGGGCCTGGGGGCGCAAGCGCACACCGTGCGCGGTGAAACCGCCCGGCGGCGTGAATGCGCTCGAGATCGGCGATGCCTGGCACGGAAAGGCGAAGGCGGCCTATTGGCGCGTGACGCTCGCCGACCACCACCTGAAAACGGGGAAGCTGATCGAGTCCGCGGTGGAGTGGCGTCAGGTGCTGGGACCCGCCTTCCCCGTGCCGGGTGAAACGCCCTTGCGGACATTGCCGCTATTCAAGAGGAAGACGGCTTAGAAGACGATATAGGGTCTGTTCAAGGAGTGAATCTCGCTACGGCGGCGCCGACGAAATTCATTTAGGTATCGGGAGCCATAGTGCTGTTCTTCGCTTTATAATATTCTGGCGGCCGCAGTGGCCTTTAAAGTCCGTTGTGAACGAGGCGTTAGTTCGCTTTTCATGACTATCCTGGACAAGGCACAGGTCGATCAATACCGGCGAGAAGGGTATCTCGTGGTCCCCGGCCTGTTCACCGCTGGAGAAGTCGCGGCTTTCCAAGACGCGGCCGCGCGTCACCAGCCGAAACAGCCCGGTTCGTATTCCGCGTCGCTCTTCGCCATTCCCGGCTTACAGGATCTTTGGCACGACGAACGCCTAATAAATGTGGCGGCCGAGCTGCTGGGTGGCGACATCGCTTTCTTCGCCCAGAATGATTATTCCCGCTATGTCTTCACCGAGGGCGAGCACATTACGGGCCGCCATGCCCATCACGACGCCAAGGGAACCCACGCGCACCTTTTCAACCGGCTTCATGAGGCGCAAGCGACGCCCTACCCCGTCTTGCGTTTTGGCATCTATTTCCAGAATTACACCACCGCCAGCGGGGGCCTTAAGGTGAGCCCTGGCTCGCACCTTATGGACTCCTCGTTCTTCGACGAGACGAAGCTTCCCTACCTCAATGTAAGCACGCGGCCCGGAGATGTAGTCTGTTTCTGCGCGCGCGTCATTCACTCTCCTTTCGCGCTGCGCTCTCGCACCGCGCCCCACTCCGCGGTCTCCCCCAAGGAGGAAGACCGCTTCTTTGCCCGCGATCCAGGCGCCTTCGAACCTGGACCGCTGCTGCGGGAGACAATCTTCCTCGACTTTGCCGCCCCGAGCGAGTCCGCCGACCTGCTCATCAAGAATCGCGCGCTCTCCAATGCCGACAAAATAAACGGTATCGCCGGTGCCATCGATAGCCTCCGCCTGGAATACTGGGCGGATCGATACGGCATTTCGCTGCGGCTCGATTTCGCGGTGGTGGAATTGGTTCTTAAAATTGCTGCCGCCTCTCGCAGGAACGATGCGCCTGCTGTGGAGCTGCTGCTTCGTGCCCTCAAGAAGGCCTGCGTTCTCAGCCGTCCTTGGTCGGAGCACTTTCCCCTGTTCGACAAAATTCCGGAAGGTGACGATCTCGAGACGCTGACGCTGTTCGGACACAAGATCAAAAAAAATATCATGCGGTATGGCGAAGCCTTGCCGACCGGCGGCAAGGATCCGCATATGGGCGCATTCACCCGGGACGCGCTCCGGGACCTTGCTACGACGCCGGCGCGCCCCGCATGACGAGCCTTGCCCCGCCTCCCGACGTGGACGCCGCGGCGCTTGCCGCAGCGGTCGAGGAGCTCGGCGCACGAACAGCGGACCCGCGCGTCCGCGACCATATCGCGCGGGCGGTGGCTAAATCCATCAACGCCGTGGTTGCCCCTCACTTGCGTCCTACTGGCCTATTGGACGTTGCAGCCCGCAAGTTGCTGACAAAGGGCCTGATGAGCCTGGGCGCGCTGCCAAGCAATCAGGTCGCCGCCCTCGCAAACTATCTGGGGGATATGCGGACGCGCGCGCACGCGGACGCGTCGTCCGCCGCTACTGTGCTCGCGGCTCCGCACGTCATAGAAATCGCCGTCCATCCCCGCGTCCTACAAACCATACGCGAGATCCTCGGCGCGCCGGCGACGCTCATCGCAGCGGCGGCGCCTCCTGTTCCCAAAGGCCCGGCTGCCAACGCTTTTGTCCGCGACGGCACTGGACTTAAAGCTTGCCGCCTGCGGATCAACCTCGCGGAAGTGCCCGATACCGCTCCCGGCGAGTTCGTCCGATATTCCGCCGATTTCGACAGCGTCGCTGGTCACTTGAGCAGGAGCGGGGCTTTAACGGAGATCGAACGGGCGTTTGCGCCTACGGCTGACGAGATTTTTGTACAACAGGCTTTTAAAGGCGAGGTGATTGCCTTTACTGGACCTGCTGGCTCCTGCTTCCTTTACGACCCCTTCGCCCTGCATCGCCGGCCAGTCGGCGGCGAAGGCATGATCGTCGAATTGACCTTCGCCCTGGCTGCGCCCGCGGACACCGCTATCGCTTGCCGGGACGTTGCCGCCCTGAAGTCGCGCCTCGCGGGCGATCCACTTGCCCATTACGCCTTTCGCTATGTACGGAATCCTGAAGATTCGGCAGGCGCCGTATCCGCGGTCGCGCCGCCGGCGATTCGACTCGCATCGCAAACCAATCCCAGCCTCGCGCGGTCGAACCGCGGCCGGACGATTTCCGTCGTCCGCGATCCATTCATCAGACGTGATCACAAAGTCTTCGCCATCGGCAGCTGCTTCGCCCTCGAGATCCGCAAGGCCCTCGCCGAGCGTGGCTTCGATGTTTATCCGAAGTATGCCGAGATCCCGTTCGATCCTGCGACGCAAGGGCTGGCCAAGCTCCCCAAACGGGACAACATCAATCACTACAATTCGTTCTCCATCCGGCAGGAGTTCGAGCTCGCCTTCGGCGCCGCTCCCTATCAGCCCGAAACCTTCTGGACTGTCCCGGACGGGTTCACGCGCGTGCCCGCGCGGCCGTTGATTCAACTGCAGCACCGCAAGCAGGTCTATGCCGCGGATCGCGCGGCGGCGGTGGACCTTAACCGGAAGCTCGACGAATGCATCGCCGCCGGCATTCATCAGGCCGACGTCATCATCGTAACCCTCGGCCTGATCGAGACCTGGTTCAGCAAGTCCGACGGCCTGGCCGCCGCCACGCCGCCGCTGGACGCGCCGAACTCGCAGTACGCGCGCTTCCACCTCGGCACCTTTGCCGAGAACTACGCCAATATCCGGCGGGTTACCGAGCTCGTGCACGAGCATTACCCGGAGAAGGAACTCGTCTTCACCGTCTCGCCAGTGGCCCTTGGGTCCACCTTCTCCGGCAACGACATCGTCGTCGCCAACTGCGAGAGCAAGTCAGTGCTGCGTGCCGCCGTCGGCCAGTTGGTGCGGGACTTTCCCAAGGTCAGATATTGGCCCTCCTATGAGATCGCGCTCGCCCACGATATCTTCGAAGACAACGGGAGCCATGTGACTCCGGAAGGCGTGCGCATGATCATGGACGCATTTCTCGCGGCGCACCTCGAATAACGTGCGTCGCGCGATACCGGCGACCGCGCTGGGGAGCGCCTCATATCCAAACTAGCGTAGATCAAAGGCAACGCGCTCTGCGAAGCTCGCTACTTCACCGACGCTTCCTGAAACAGCGCGGTACAGTTGGCGTCCTTACCGCCCCCGAGGTCTATCGTCGCGAGCAAGCTCGCGAGCGGCGTCAGCAGAACACCCAGCGCCGTGGCGAGGCCGCCCTTGGCCGCCACTTTGCCCATGTCCGGGCCTATGTTCGGCTGGGCGAAGGTGCCGCGCACGAGGATCGGAGCACGCAGCGTCACCAGTGAAACGTCCTTGGGCTTGGGACGGATGGTCATGTCCATGAGCTCGCGGCCGAGGTCGATCGCGCCCTCGCCGCGGAAGATCGTGTCTTCGGTGTCGATGACGAAGGTGTCGGTGCTCATGACTCCTTGTTTGACCTTGAAGTCGGCGACACCGCACCGGATGTCGACCGGGCGATCCTTGCCGAGCATCAAACCAAGCGACTCGGCGAGATCGAGGCCGGCGAACTCGACGAAGAGCAGACTCAGCTGCCCGCCGCCGGCGATAAGGGCAACGCCGCCGTCCGACGCTGCGGCGATTTGGTGCGCGGAGTTGCCGGCGCCCTTGAATTCGAACCGTCCGCCGATGGAGCCGAACGTCGTGTTCTCCATTTTATCGCCTGCCTTGCCGATCAAGCGTTTGATCGGATAGGCCTGCACGACACCTTTGAATTCGGTGGCCACCGGCTTCGCATTGCCGTCGACTTTGATGTCCATGGCGATATGGCCAGGATTCACGCCGAAGCGCAGCGGACTCAGGATCAAGACGCCGTTGTCGAGGCCGAGCTCGGCTTCCAGCGTATCGAGCGGGATGCCCGAGCTGGTGACGCGGTCGGCGACGAGGCTGACGCGCGCATTCATGCTCTTCAGCCGTTCAAGATCGATGGGTTTGTCCGGAATGACAAGCTCGGCGGCCACGACCGGCTGCTGCTTGCCCGGAACCGTACGGCGTTCAAGCTCGCGCACGGCCGCGGCCCGGCGTTCCGGTTCCGGCGTTGCATCCGGCCCCGGCTTGCCGCCGATGAAGCCCGCCATGTCCTTCATATCGAGGGCGGTGGCGTGCAATTTTCCTTCCAGCCGCGGAATCTTATTCGACAGATCCCATGTGAGCGTACCACCCATGTGCGTCGAGCCAAGTTTCCAGTCGAGATCCTTGGCGATCCACTTGGCGCCGACGCGATCAAGGTGGCTGGTGAAGGTGTAGGGCGGGCTCGCCGGCAGGGCGATGCCGAACAGCCGATAGAGGTCGGCCGCCGTCTGACCCTCGATCGCCAGCGCGATATTGAGGCCGGCGATATGGATGGGATCGGTGACCGCCCCCTTCGCCGTGATGCGCGTTTCTCCGGACGCAAAATTGAGATTGATGGGGTAAGGCGTTTCCTTTGAGCGCAAAGCAAGGATGGAACCGCCGGTCCCGGCGATGGTCGTGCGCGCGCCCTGGTAAGAACCGAATCCTTTCACGTGGAGGGTCGGCTCTTTCCCCTCGGCCGCCGGCGCCGTCACCAGATCGAATTGCAGATCGCTCTTGCTGGCGGCGTCGCGCACGCGCACGCGGACGTCACGCAAAGTAAGGTCGCGAATCTCCGGAAGCTGCAGCGGACCTGTGTCTTCGACCTTGTCCCGCGTCCAATTGGTGTGACCGTCGGCATCGCGGGCGAACATGCCGGTGGTTTCCGCCACCACAAGGCGGGGCAGGACGATATCGCCGAACACGAGGCGCCAGAACGCGATGCGGGCTTCGATCAGCTTGGCGTCAAGCGCCGCCTCGTCCTCTCCCTTCCGCGGGGGAACCTTGACGTCGCGGGCCACAAACTCAAGCGGGAAAATATCCACTTTCAGCTCGCCGATGGTCACGGGACGGCCGAGCGCGGCACTCATGCGGCGTTCAGCCAGCCCGCGGAAATCAGCTAATGCGAGTACCAGAAGCGCAATCGCGATAACGCCAAGGGCGCCGAACGCAATTCGAAGGGCGAGTTGCCGCCGTTGCATAGGGAAAGCAACGCCTCAGCCGCTAGGGGAGTTCCTGTCATGCACACCCTGACGCGGGCGGGAGAGGGATTAACCGCGCGGCGCCTCATACAAGAACCGGGTCCGAACGGTTCCTTCGATGGCCGCGAGCTCCTTGCGGATGCCCATCCCGACTTCCACCCGGCCGAGCACGTCGGTGACGACATAGCCAATCTCGCCGTCCGTGCGCAGGTACTGACCGGCGATATTGATCTTCCGTCGCGAGAACACCTCGGAGATCTTGGCCATGACCCCCGGGACATCGCGGTGGATGTGCATGAAGCGCGTCGCGCCCGTCTGCGGCGGAAGCGCCACTTCGACAAAGTTGACCGCCCCGATGGTAGAACCATTGTCCGAATACTTCACGAGCTTCTCGGCGACCTCGGCGCCGATATTGGCCTGTGCCTCTTCAGTCGAGCCGCCGATATGCGGCGTCAGGATAACGTTGCGCATGCCTTGAAGCTGGCTCTTGAACTTCTCGTCCGCACCCGACGGTTCCTTCGGAAAGACATCTAGCGCAGCGCCGGCGATGTGGCCGGACTTGAGCGCGTCGGCAAGAGCGGGGATGTCGACGACGTTGCCGCGCGCTGCATTGATGAGGAACGAGCCCTTTTTCATTTTGGCGAGCTTGGCCGCCGTGATCATGTTCTTGGTCTCGGGCGTCTCCGGCACGTGCAGTGAAACGACGTCGGCCATGCCGAGAAGAGTGTCGAACGAGCGGCACGGCTGCGCATTGCCGATCGCGAGTTTCTCGATGATGTCGTAGTAGCGCACCTGCATTCCCATGGCTTCGGCCATGACCGAGAGCTGCGAGCCGATGTGGCCGTAGCCGACAATGCCCAGGATCTTGCCGCGGATCTCGCGCGCGCCTTTCACCGACTTGTCCCATTCGCCTTCATGGGCGCCCCAGGAGCGCTGCGGCACGCCGCGGAACAACATGATGATCTCGGCGAGGACGAGCTCGGCGACCGATCGCGTGTTCGAATAAGGCGCGTTGAACACCGGAATGCCCAGACGCTTCGCGCATTTAAGATCGACCTGGTTCGTGCCGATGCAGAAAGCACCGACGGTCAAGAGCTTATCCGCGGTCGAGAGCACGTCCTTGGTCAACTTGGTGCGCGAGCGGATGCCGAGGATGTGCACATCCTTGAGCGCTTTTTTGAGTGCCTCGGCGTCCAGCGCTTCGGCCATGGTGCGGATCGAGGTGTAGCCGTTGCGTTTCAGGAGATCGATAGCGCTCTTGTGAATATTCTCGAGCAGCAGGACGTTGATCTTGCTCTTGGGCAGGGAGAGGCGTTCGACCACGGCGAAATCCTATATCGCTGGAGGTCTGGCCTGTGCGGCCAGGACCGTCGTAAGGTGGCCGGAATTAGCATATGTAGACACGGAACCCAAGAATGGCCGGAAAAATCGATACCCGCCTGAAACAGCTCGGCATAACCCTGCCCCCGGCGGCAAGCCCCGTGGCCAACTACGTCCCCTTCGTGAAAACCGGAAATCTGGTTTTCGTGGCCGGCCAGATTCCGCTTTTGAACGGGGCAGTGCACTATACCGGCATCGTCGGACAGGACGTAACGGTGGAAGAAGCGATCAACGCCGCGCGGCTGTGCGCGCTGAATATCCTGGCCCAGGCGAAAACCGCCTGCGACGGCGACCTCGACCGAATCGTGCGGGTCGTGAAGCTCACGGGCTTCGTTGCGGCCGGGCCGCATTTTGCGGAACATCCGAAGGTCATCAACGGCGCCTCGGACCTGATGGTCGAAGTCTTCGGTGACGCCGGACGGCATGCTCGCGCCGCAGTCGGCTCCTCCTCCCTTCCCCGCGGCGTTCCCGTGGAGGTCGACGCCATATTCGAGGTGGCGTAAGAATTTTGGCGGACGGATTTTCGCTCAAAGTCGTTTCCAGCATCCAACGCGTCGATGCGGCCGCGTGGGACGCCTGCGCGGGCAAAAGCAATCCGTTTGTCAGTCACGGGTTCCTGAGCGCGCTCGAGGATTCAGGTTCCGTCAGCGCCGAAACCGGCTGGGCGCCTCAGCATCTCGTCCTGGAAGATGACGGCCGCATCGTCGGCTGCGCGCCGCTGTATCTGAAGAGCCATTCCTACGGCGAATACATCTTCGACTGGGGCTGGGCGCAGGCCTACGAGCGCGCGGGCGGCCGGTATTATCCGAAACTGCAATGCGCCGTACCCTTTACGCCGGTGACGGGACCGCGCCTGCTGGTTGCGGAAGATGCACCGCAGCGTACCGAACTCCAGCGGGCCCTTGCCCACGGAATCGTCGAGCTGGCGCGGCAGATGAAAGTCTCCTCGGCGCACGTCACTTTCGCGACCGAAGCCGAGCACACCCTGATGGCCGCCGAAGAGCTGATGCCGCGCTGGAGCGAGCAGTATCACTGGAAGAACGAGAACTACGGGTCGTTCGAGGAATTCCTGGCGGCGCTATCGTCGCGCAAGCGCAAGACCATCCGGCGCGAGCGGGAAATCGCAAACGAACGCGTCAAGATTTCGACGCTGACGGGCGGCGCGATCACCGCGCGCCATTGGGACGCATTCTTCCGCTTCTACATGAACACGTCCGACCGCAAGTGGGGCCAGGCTTACCTGAACCGCGCGTTCTTCTCGCTGCTGGGTGAGCGCCTTAACGACGCGGTCGTGCTGGTCATGGGCGAAGAGAATGGGCAACTTGTCTGCGGCGCGCTCAACCTGCGCGGCGGCGACACGCTGTTCGGGCGCAACTGGGGCACAGTCGTGGATTACCCGATGCTCCACTTCGAGGTTTGTTATTACCGTGCGATGGATTTTGCCATCGCCGAGAAGCTCGCCTGGGTCGAAGCGGGGGCGCAAGGCGAGCATAAGATCCAGCGCGGCTACCTTCCGCGCCGCACCTACTCCAACCACTGGATTGCGGATCGGGGTTTCCGCGCCGGCGTCGCCGACTTCCTCAAGCGCGAGCGCGCCGCCGTAACGCAGCAGATGGCGGAGCTAACGGAGCTCGGGCCGTTCAGGCGCGAGGGTTAGTTAGTTCTGATTCTCGACGACGAATTCGCCGTTCTTCATACGCGCGACGAATACGGGCACGAATTCGACACGCCAGGTCGCAGAAATCGCGCGATTCTGGCCCGTCTTCGGATCGGGGTCATAATCCGCCATCTTGCGCATCGCATGCCATTTTCCGGGAAGCTCCCCGGTACTCATGTCTTCCGAGGCGGGCCCGCCTTGCGCGATCTCGAAATAGAGATGCTCCCACGGCTGGTAGCCGGCGAGGAATCCGTCGAGATTTCCGCTCGCGGTGCGGGTCAAGCGCATGTGAACCTTGTCGAGCACGAGCTGGCCGCCGCCGAGGATGTCCTGCATCAGCTGCATCTTGCCGTGTTCGGTGATCCGGATGATGCCGTCCTTGATCTCGCCCTTCAGGACGGTGTGGTTCCGAGGGTCCGTATCGGCGCGGTAGGTGATGTCCGGG
Organism: Rhodospirillaceae bacterium; assembly: GCA_050250575.1. GTDB lineage: Bacteria > Pseudomonadota > Alphaproteobacteria > Rhodospirillales > Rhodospirillaceae > SHVO01. Next base: position 52,731 of record JBFWOJ010000011.1, read on the forward strand.
CGGGCCTCTCCGTCGCCGTTGAAGATGAGGTGTTCCATGGCGCGGTCGAAAGTGATCGTGATGGGGCCGTCCTTATCGAGGTCTTCACCCTCCAGCGTCATGAGCCAGGCCGGCGTCGTGTCCCGCATCGTGCTCCAGCGGAACAGCCACAGACCGGGACGCACGTTGTACGTGCCGCGGAAGGGATTGCTGCAGCCGAGCGCGCGCGACAGCTGATTGTCGACGCCGGTCTCCTTCGTCAGGGGATCAGTGAAATTCAACGGCCCATCCTTACCGTCGAGATTGAAGCCAAAACCTTCCTTAGCGATCACCGTCGTCAGTTGTGGATCCACGACCGCGCCGGGATGGGCGTAGCCGTTGACGGGCTTCCCGTCGATGCGACCACGCATGAGCATGATGTCGGAGACCTGCTCGTTATCGTCGCCGGCGACATAAGCTTCGATAAGCTTGGCCGCTTCGGCGGGAGGATAACCGAGGTCGAGAAGATTCTTGTGATATTGCTCCTGGATCGGAGGGTGAACGCCGCCGGGGCAATCGTTATCGCTCGAGTTCATGGCCGCCGTGAACCACGCCATGGCATAGCTACGCCTCTCGAGCGCGTTTGCCGCAGTCGGCAGCGCGGCGAAAGCGCCCGCGCAGAGTGCGCCGATCGCCGCGGTCGTGGTGCTGATCTTGCTGAGCGGCATCTCTGAATGCTCCGGCTAAGGGTAGGCTACAATCCAGTAAAGCGACGTCGGCCAATCGTAGGGCGTGCCGATGTCGATCTTCGTCTTGTTATCGGTGCCGATGAAAAAGTCGAAGGTGTCGTTGCCGTTGATATCGCCCGGCGCCTTGTCACCGTCGTAGGTCCAAAGGGCGTAGCCCTGGTAGACCCACTGCTTCTGCCCGTCGTCGCGCATCGCAACGTCCCAATAACCGGAAGGCTGCGCATCCGCCGGCGCGAGGAACGGATGCCACATGTCGCATTCCTTCTGGCAGCGCGGATTGGTGCCGATGTCACGGCCAACGGCGGGCCGTACGGTATCGCCGCGCCGCGCGGCGTGGCCGCTGCCTGACTGGTAGATGTAGCCCTGGCGCTTGTACAGCGTCTTGCCCTGCGCCGTCGCCCAGACCTTACCGAGCTTGCGGCTGGGGCTGACGATGACTCCGTCCGGCACGAAATGACGCGCGATGTAAGCCGGACTCCAGGCCGCATTCACGCCGATGCCGTTGGCGTCCATCGGCACCAGGTCACCGGCAAAGGTGTAAAGAGGCTTTCCTTTGAACGTCCATTGCTTGATGCCGTCGGCACGCGCGAGGACGCCGAAGTCCCCGAACGCGACGGACACCCGCGGTGCCGCCACGGGCTGCCATTGCGCGCAATCGGCCACCGAACCGCACAACTTCTTCTCATTGCGCACGTCGCCCTCGAGCACGTACATCGCGTGGCCGGCCTCGTTGGTCAGCACGAGACCGACGACGTCTTCCACCTGGCGAATCTTGAACCCGGGCGGCACGGCGTTATCGACCGGGACGAACATGGCCGCATGCCATCCTTCGGGAAGCGGCTGCTCCTTCGGCATCTCGCCCCTGAGATATCCGCGCGGCCCGACAAGCGGGCCCCGGCCCCAGGTCTTCGGGCTGTTGCCGCCGACCGATCCGATATCGACATCCTTGACGTAGGTGTAAAGCGGCCGCCCGTTGAGCGCCCACTGCCTCGCTCCGTCGCCGCGCTCGACCACGGACCATCCCGCGACGGAAGTGTCCGGGTTCGCCGGCGCAAGCGCCGGGACGAACGACCTGGCGCAGGCGTCCACGCACATGGGCTTCCCGCCGACATCGGCGTCGCTGTAGTAAAGGGACATCCCCTTCTCGTTGGCGTACACGACGCGCACGTGCGGCGTTCCCGCCGCCGCCTCGGCACTCAAGGTGTAGCCGGCGGCGGTGCCGAGCGGCTGGACCTGTATTCCACGCGGTGTGGCGAGCGGGGCGAATTCCGCCTTGCCCGCAGAACCCGCGGCGGCGGCCGGCGTGACCACGCACGCAAGGCCAAGAGCAAGCGCGACGCTTCCGCCGAAGGACGAAAGCCGAAGTCCGCAGACGTTCCTCATCACACTCATCCTTCGGCCTAGACCATGAGCTCGGTGATGGGACGATCGGTCTTGTTGCTGAGCTCACCCCAGCTGCTGATGGGCACGCCATAAGCTTGCATGATGGTGAGCGAAGCGCGTGTGACCGGATCCGAAGGCGCGGCGACGTGAACGTGGGTCTTCATCCGTCCCCCGGCGCCGCCGAAGGTCATGATCGGGGTCAGGTCGAGGGTGTGAATGCGCGCTTCCGCGTGGTCGGTCTGCCACAGCACGAGCGCCCGGTCGAACACCGACTTGTCGCCTTCCTTGATCTTGTCCAGCTCCTGCATGAAGTTCAGGCACAGCTTGTTCGCGTCGTTGGTGAAGGCGAAGACGTTCTTCTGATAGCCGAGCTTCTCGTCGACGGGTTCTTCGTGGGTGTGCATGTGCCAGGTCGATGCCGAGCCGGGGCGGCGTTGGTTTTGTGCGCCGGTCGCCACGTTGAAGACGCGGGTCTGATCGCAAGCGACCGCGTGCGCGAGCAGCTTCGCGAACAAAAGCCCGTTCTTGTAGGTATCCTCGACCAGCGGCGACGGCGGCATCTCGTTCGGTTGCTCGGCGGCCGTGCACGAGGGCATCGGCGCCGGCTTTTGCAACGCGATCTCCAGCTGGCCTTCGATGTCGCGGATTGAGGTGAAATATTCGTCCAGGCGCGCGCGGTCGGCCGCGCCGAGAGACTTCATCAGCGCCTGGCGTTCCTCGGCGATGCCGGACAGAACGCTGCGGTGAACCATGACGCTTGGATCGGGCTTGAAGTCCGCCGCGTTGGGATCGCGGAATTCCGGTCCGAAGATACGGGTGTAGAGCGCGAGCGGCGACTGTTCCGAAGGATTTCTCGATGTGCCGCTGCGCTGGCTCCAGCTCTGGCGCCGGCCCGCGAAGTTGACTTCGAGCGAGCGGAACCGAGTCTTGCGGCCGATGGTGTCTCCGATGACGACGTCGAGGCTTGGGCCGGACACGTTCCCCTGGTAGATGGCGCCGGTGGTGGCGATCTGGAGCGTCGTGTTGTGGGTGTTCAGCGGCCGCCCGTCGAGGAAATATTTCGTGCCGCTGATGATGTTCATGCGGTCGATGATCGGGTCGAAAATCTTCAGCTGAAGATTATTTTCGAAGCCCGATCCGACCTTCGCCGGAATCCATGTGCCGGGATTCAAACCGAGCTCCTGGATCCACGAGCCGAAAACCAGGGGCAATGCCTTGCCGGTTTCCGCAAGGGCGGTCCCGTTCGAATTGAGGTAGCGATCGAGGAACGGAACGCCGACTGTCACGGCGGCGCCGGCCACCGAACCGCGAAGCACGCTTCTGCGCGTGGCGGGACGCCTTAAAATGACGCTCATCTCTCGACCTCCTCAGTAAGTGAGTTGGGTAGAACGACTTTGGTGGAGCGCACCGGTGTCTCGGTGACCGCCGGCGCGTACCGGTAGAACTCCGGACTGGTCGCGATGCGCCGGATCAGCGCCGGAATCCTGTAGCCTTGCGCTGCGAAGTCCTTTTTCAAGGCTTCGATCCATTCGCTTTCATTTCGCGAAGGCACGCGGCCGAGACCATAGGACAACATGCGGTTGACGACGCAGGCGGTGGCGGCCGGGTGGTCATGCAAGGATTGCCCGAGGCCTTGCGCGTTCTCGAACTTCGCGCGGTCGAGCTCGCCGCTTGTGTCGATGACCACGCCGTTCTCGGTGGTGCGATAGGCGCCGCCCCCATCGAAATGCTCGAGCGCCAATCCCATCGGATCGGTCAGCTTGTGGCAGCCGGCGCACACCGGATTCTGGGCGTGGGCGTTGAGACGGTCGCGCGCGGTTTTGTAGACCGGATTGCTGGTGTCCTGGACGATCTTGAAGTCCACGGCCGCGGGCGGCGCGGGGACCGGCTGGCAGAGGAACACTTCCCGCAGCGCCTTGCCTCGCAATGTCGGCGAGCTGCGACCGGCGTGAGAGTGGAGCGCGAGGAAGCTGATTTGCGACAGAAGGCCGCCGCGCGGGTCGTCGGCCGCAAATTCGTACGCTTGCCAAGTATCGGGGGAGCCGTTGGGGACGTCGTTGACCAGCGGGATCCTGTAAACCGAAGCAAGGTTCTGCGTGAGGAACGTTTTCTTGGTCGTGAAGATGTCCCGGTAATCGCCATCGTTGGTGACGGTGAGATCAACGATCGTGCGGAGGGCCTGCTCCATGGAATCGACCGCCACCTTTGCGCTGAACTTGGGATAGATGATCGGATCTTTGCTGAGTGCCGGCAGTTCGTCGAACATCAGCATATCGGAGAAGAACGCCCGCACGCCGTGCTCGAGCCGCGGGCTTGTCATCATGCGATCGACCTCGCGCGCAAGGCCGCGGGGCGTATGGAGGTCGCCATTCTGAGCAGCCGCAAGAAGCTGCTCGTCCGGGCCTGCGTTCCACAGGAAGAAGCTGAGCTGCGAGGCCTTGGAATAGCCGGTCATGCGATACTGGCCGCGCTTTCTCGGATCGGGCTCGTATTCCACCGTGCGGAAGAGGAACTGGGGCGAGACCAGCATCTGGGCAAGCGACCAGGAGAGGCCCTCGTAAAAACTGCCCAGCTTGTTTGCGACTTCGCCCGCGGTGGAGACGCGCGCCCTCAATTCCTGTTCGGTGAGGGGGCGCCGATACAAGAATTGGCCGGCGGTCTGCAGGAACTGCCGCGCACAGGCATCATCGGCCGCGGCTTCCGACGCCGGCTTGCAGGGGATGTTGATCGCCCGGCGCTCCGGCGCAACGACCTGGTCGGCGATGGTGCGGGCCATCAGGTCGTACTGCTCGAGGCCATCGGTGGAGACGCTGACCTTGCTGGCGCCGATGCCGAGCAGGCCGTCAACCCGGGGGTCGGGCTCAAAGCGGCCCCCCAAGGTAATCGTTTCACCGAACGTATCGGCAATGACCGCCCGGTACTGGTCGGAGGTCAGGCGGAGCATCAACGGCGCGACACTATCGGCGCTCGCCGACCCGCCGGCGGCGACGGTGACCACAGGCCCCATCGCGACGAAGAATGCCGCGCAGACCGCGCCGCTCTTCAAGGCTAGTTTGAAACGACGCGACGCACGCAAAACACCATCAGGCCTCATCACCTGACTCTCCCAACGTCAAAGTTCTCCCGGCGGGCATTCTAATCCGAAGACGGGTTCGGATCACGCGCACAAAAGCGTTACACAGCCTTGATTTATCGGCGGAATTCCGCTTGCGGGGCGCCCGGAGCGGGGGTGGATTGCCGGTTGGCCGGTGGGAAACGCTTAAAAATATCGCCGTTTCAACACGTTTGCGGGTCTATGCCTTCTTTGGGATCTCCACCGGCGTCCCGTGCTCATCAACCGAAACAAAGGTGTAGCGGCCTTCGGTCACTTTGAGCTGGTTCAAGCCGTGCGCCGCGTCGCGGCGCCGGACCCAACATTCGATATCCACCGAGACCGAGGTCCGCCCGATGCGGGCGACGCGTGTGTAGATCGTGACCTCGTCGCCCTTGTGGATCGGCTTGTGGAATTTCATGGCGTCGACGGCGATGGTCACCATCCGCGCGCCGCCGGCGGCCTGCGCGGCGCAGATGGCGCCCCCGATGTCCATCTGACCCAACACCCAGCCGCCGAAGATCTGGCCATAGACATTGGTGTCCCGGGGCATGGCGTAAACGCGTAACGCGAGTTCGCCTCTCGGAAGCTCACAAGATTCGCTGTCGGACATGTCTTTCGCAGATTCCGGGGGACGCAAGATATTGTGTAGCGGCACGAAGGTGCATACTTTACCGGCGCTTCCCACTCCTGTCCCACTTAATGATTCGAACTGAGATCCCGTTTACGCATGGCCGACCTGTTCTCCTCCAAACCCCGCGCCGCCAAGTCCAAGGATAAAGAGAGCCGCGGCGACGGCTATACGGCGAAAGACATCGAAGTCCTGGAGGGCTTGGAACCGGTGCGGCGCCGGCCAGGCATGTATATCGGGGGCACCGACGAAAAGGCGATGCACCACCTGATCGCCGAGGTGCTGGACAACGCCATGGACGAGGCCGTGGCCGGTCATGCCAGCACGATCGAGGTCCACCTCGGCGAAGGCAACGCGGTCATGGTGCGCGACAACGGCCGCGGCATCCCCATCGACCCGCATCCGAAATTCCCGAAGAAGTCCGCCCTCGAGGTCATCATGACCACGTTGCATTCAGGCGGGAAATTCTCCGACAAGGTCTATCAGACCTCCGGCGGCCTGCACGGCGTGGGCGCGAGCGTGGTGAATGCCCTGTCGAGCGAACTGGTGATCGAGGTCGCGCGCGATAAGACGCTCTACACCCAGGCCTTCAGCCGCGGTCATGTGAAAACGAAGCTCACCAAGGGCGGCTCGGTGAACCGGCGCGGCACGACCGTGCGCTTCACCCCGGACCCGCAGATCTTCGGCGCGGACGCGAAATTCAAGCCGGCGACGGTCTACAGGATGGTGCGTTCGAAAGCCTATCTGTTCGAAGGCGTGCGCGTGCGCTGGTCGGTGGACAAGAGCCTCTTGAAAGGCGACGACGAGACACCGGCCGAAGAAGAACTGCATTTCGAGAACGGGCTCAGCGATTATCTCGAACATGTCCTCGCCGGCCGCAAGCGCCTGGTGCAGCCTTTCTTTGCGGGGAAGGCCGAACTTGAAGCGAGCACCAACGATTCCGGCGGCCGGGTGGAATGGGCGGTGTGCTGGCCCGACGACGAAGACGGATTTCTCCGCTCCTATTGCAACACCATCCCGACCCCCGAGGGCGGCACGCACGAACAGGGCCTGAAAAGCGCGATGCTGCGCGCCCTGAAGGGCTATGCCGAGATGACCAATACCAAGGGCGTGGGCATCGTCAGCGGGGAAGACCTGTGGGGCGGCGCCTGCATGATGCTGTCGGTATTCATCAAGGAACCGCAGTTCCAGGGCCAGACCAAGGAAAAGCTCGTATCCGTTTCGGCCTCGCGCCTGGTGGATACGATCATCAAAGATCACTTCGACCACTGGCTGTCGGGCGATCCGAACTCAGCGAATGTCTTGCTGGAAACCGCGATTGCGCGGGCGAACGACCGCGTGCGCAAGAAGCAGGATCAAGACCTTTCCCGCAAGTCGGCGACGAAGAAGCTTCGCCTACCCGGCAAGCTCACGGACTGCACACGCACAAATCCCATCGGCACCGAACTCTTCATCGTCGAAGGCGACAGCGCAGGCGGCTCCGCCAAACAGGCGCGCAGCCGAGAGACGCAGGCCGTTCTGCCGTTGCGGGGCAAGATCCTGAATGTGGCTTCGGCGAGCGACGACAAGCTGCGGGCGAACCAGGAGCTTCAGGACCTGATCGAGGCGCTGGGCTGCGGCATCCGCGACCGGTATGACGAAAGCAAGCTGCGCTACGAGAAGATCATCATCATGACGGACGCGGACGTCGACGGCGCCCATATCGCCAGCCTGCTCATGACCTTCTTCTACCGCGAGATGCCGCAGCTGATCGCCAACGGACATTTGTACCTGGCGATGCCGCCGCTCTACCGTCTGAGCCAGAAGGCGACCATCGCCTATGCCATGAACGACGCGCATAAGGAGCAATTGATCAAGAGCCACTTCGACGCCCGCGGCAAGGTCGAGGTCAGCCGGTTCAAGGGCCTGGGCGAGATGCCGCCCGTCTACCTGAAGGAAACCACCATGGATCCGGCGCGGCGCACGCTGCTGAAGGTGATGCTTGCCGACGACGCCGAAAAGAGCGCGCAGCGCGCGACCGCGAAGCTCGTCGAACAGCTGATGGGCCGCAAACCGGAAGAGCGGTTCAAGTTCATTCAGGAAAACGCGAAGTTCGCGCAGGCGCTGGATATCTGAGCAATAGCGCGGCTGCACACGGCGTTCGCACCCCGCGGCGATACGAAGCTCAGTCGACTCCCATTCGCGGAAGACGGGCCTGGCCGGAGGTCAAAGCCGACGGCCGGAATTTCATGTATTCGCGCTCGACATCGGTGATGTCCCGGCGCGTCATCATGAAGTAGGCCTCCTCGAGATGCGGCTCGCCTTGTTGCAGCCGCGCCCAAAGCTCGACACCTTTATCGCGCAATGCCGGGTGCCTGAGCGCGTGGATCGACGTGATCCAGATCGATACGCCGCGCGCGACGCTATTGGTGAAGATCGTATTCCGATGCACGAGCTGCTCGCGGAAGACCTGCAGCCTCTGCTCGTAGGCATGCAGGGCGGCCAGGGCCTCTTCGTCGATGGTCTGAACGCCGAGGAAGTAGTCCTCGGGAAAAGGGCGGTCGACCTGCTTGGTGGTGTTGAGGCTTTTCAAGGCCAGCATCGCGGCGGCGAGCTCGCCGCCGAGGCCCGTCGGTGAGTTCGGCAACTCGGCGAAGTGGTCCGCGATCTGCTTTTCGGGCGTGCGCATCCGCAGCGCTCGACGACGGCGCCTGGCGAAATACTGTCTGATGGAGGCGATGAGCACGCGCGGCCGTCACTTCGATCGAGTTAGAGCGCGCGGATAATACCCGAAAAGTCGACGTTGCCATTACCGTCTTTGACGAACTTCTCGTAGAACTCGGTCGCCGCTTTGCCGATCGGGGTCGTCATATTCGCCGCGGCCGCGGCGTCCTGCGAGAGTTTCAGGTCCTTGAGCATCATCGCCGCCGCGAAGCCGGGCTTATAATCGCGGTTCGCGGGCGAGGTCGGCACCGGACCGGGCACCGGGCAATAAGAGGTCATCGACCAGCACTGTCCGGAGGCCTTTGAGCTGATGTCGAACAAGACTTGCGCATCGAGGCCGAGACGTTCGGCAAGCTTGAAGGCCTCGCACGTGCCGATCATCGAGATGCCGAGCAGCATGTTGTTGCAGACCTTGGCGACCTGTCCGTTGCCTGCCGCGCCGGCATGCACGATCACCTTGCCCATGGGCTCGAGGAAAGGCTTTGCCGCGGCAAAAGCCTTGTCGCTGCCGCCGACCATGAAGGTGAGCGTTCCCGCCGCCGCGGCGGCGATACCGCCCGACACAGGCGCATCGACCATCAGAAACCCTTTGTCTTCCGCGGCTTTGATCACTTCGCGCGCCGTCGGCACGTCGATGGTCGAACAATCGATGAAAATGGCGCCTTTCCTGGCGCTTTCGAGCACGCCGCCGCCGACATAGGTCTGCCGCACATGCGCGCCGGCCGGCAGCATGGTGATGACGCAATCGGCGTCCTTGGCGGCTTCGGCGGCCGTCGCGCCGATGCTGGCGCCCGCGGCTTTGGCGGCATCGAGTGCCGGCGGAGACAGGTCGAACACGCGCACGGTGTGGCCCGCCTTGAGCTGGTTCTGCGCCATCGGCCCGCCCATGTTGCCGAGACCGATGAATGCGACGTTGGCCATTGTGCGTCTCCTCTAAAACAGATTCGAAAGATCGAGCTCGTTGCCCGGCAGCGGGGCGAAGTAAGCTGTCACGTCCGCGTCCGAAACCTCGGCGAGGCTTGCCGGTTTCCAGCGCGGCGTACTGTCTTTGTCGATCAGCAGGGCGCGCACGCCCTCGTAAAAGTCGTGACCCACCGCGCAGCGGTTGGCGATGCGCCATTCCATTTTCATGCATTCCTCGAACGAGAGGTTCGCCCCTTCGCGAATCTGGCGGAAGGTGACTTTCAGCGCCGTCGGCGATTTAGTTTTGAGGATCTTGAGCTGCTCGGCCGACCACTCGCTGTTCTCCGCTTCGAGCGAGGCGAGAATCGCTTCGACCGAATCCAGATCGAAATGCCGACTGAACGAGGTGCGATCGTTGCTGATCGGTGCGTTTCGCACCGGCTCGGCAAACTGGCCGATGAGGTAGGAGATCTCGTCGAGATCGCTCACCGCGTCGTCGGCGAGCTTGGCTTCGAGATCGGCCAAGCGGTCATGAGGCACCAGGGCTTCGGCAAGGCCGAGCGAAACGCAATCGGCGCCCTTGAGGCGCTTGCCGGTCAGGCCCAGGTACATGCCGGCCCACCCTGGAAGCCGCGGAAGGAAGTAGCCGCCGCCGACGTCCGGGAACAGGCCGATGCCTGTCTCCGGCATCGCGAACATGGTGCGGTCGGTGGCGACCCGGTATGCGCCGTGCACGGAAACGCCGACGCCGCCGCCCATGACGATGCCGTCGACCAACGCGATATAGGGCTTCGGATACCGCTTGATCATCGTGTTCAGCCGGTATTCCGTGCTCCAGAACCGATAGGGATATGGCTTGCGCGCCTTGCCGTCCTCGTACAAGCGCACGACGTCGCCGCCGGCGCAGAAAGCCTTTTCGCCGGCGCCGCGGATGACGACCGCCTTTACGGCATCGTCCTTCGCCCAGGCTTTGAGCTGCGCGGTCATCAGCTCGCACATCGAAAGGGTGAGCGCGTTGAGGGCCTTGGGTCGATTGAGAAGGATATAGCCGAGCGCGCCCTTCCGTTCGAAGAGCACTTCATCGGCGAGCAGGACCTCGCTCATGCCCGGCCGCCGCTTTGCAGCACGTAGCGCGAAACGATGACGCGCATGATCTCGTTGGTGCCTTCGAGGATTTGGTGCACGCGGGCGTCGCGCAGGAAGCGCTCGATCGGATAGTCCCTGAGGTAACCGTAGCCGCCGTGCAGCTGCAGCGCCGTGTTGCAGATCTCGAAGCCGATATCGCTCGCGAATCGTTTGGCCATGGCGCAATACTTGGTCGCGTCAGGTTCCTTGGCGTCGAGGCGCATGGCCGCGTCGTGAATCATGAGGCGGGCGGCGTGCAGATCGGTCGCCATGTCGGCGAGCTTGAACTGCACCGACTGGAACCCTGCCAGCGTCTGATTGAACTGGGTGCGGGTCTGGACATACTCGGTGGAAATCTCCAGGCACGCGCGCGCGGCCCCGACCGAACACGCTCCGATGTTGATGCGACCGCCGTCGAGGCCGATCATCGCTATCTTGAAGCCCTCGCCTTCCGCGCCGAGGCGGTTGGAGACGGGAACGCGGCAATCCTCGAGGATCACCGCCGCCGTGGGTTGGCTGTTCCAGCCGAGCTTTTTCTCCTGAGCGCCAAAGGAGAGTCCCTTGGTGCCGTTCTCCACGAGCACGCAGCTGATCCCCTTCGGCCCCTCGTCGCCTGTGCGCACCATGATGGCGTAGACATCGGAGCGTCCGCCGCCCGAGATGAAGGCCTTCGAGCCGTTAAGGATGTAATGGTCGCCATCCCGGACAGCCTTGGTGCGCAGCGACGCGGCGTCCGATCCCGAAGACGGTTCGGTGAGACAATAGCTGGCGAACCACTCCATCGAACAAATCTTCGGCAGGTACTTCTTCTTCAGATCCTCGCTGCCGAAGCGCTCGATCATGGCCGCGACCATGTTGTGTATCGAGATATAGGCCGCGGTCGACGTGCAGCCCGCGGCGAGCTCTTCAAGAATAATGGCGCTGTCGAGGCGTCCCAAGCCGGTACCGTCGTACTCGGGAGACACGTACATGCCGCCAAAACCCAACGCCGCCGCTTCGCGCAGCTCGTCGACGGGAAAATGCTTCTCCTCATCCCAGCGGGCGGCGTTCGGCGCAAAAACGTCACGCGCGAATTTGCGCGCGGTTTCCTGAAATGCCTGTTGGTCGTCGCTGAGCCTGAAGTCCATGCGTCTGGGTCCCGAAATAAAGTGTCGCGATACATTCCATTGTAACTGTGCTTTTTCAACGAAAATCTGGCCATGAAACGGCTCGATTTCTGCATAATCCATGCAGACGCCGCCGATATGAAGCCGAGCCGATGAATCGTAGAACCGCCCTTGCATTCGCAGTTCTTCTCGCCGCGCCGCGTGCCGCAAAAGCGGCAGGTGTCGCGTCGCTCGAGCCCATTCTCGACCGGGCGGCAAGTCTGCGCGCACTGAAGACGATCGTGGTCGCCCATAAAGGCGCGCTCATCGCCGAGCGCGGCTATCGCGGACATAAGACCACGGCGCCGACCAACATCAAGTCAGCCTCGAAATCGGTGATCTCGGCGCTGGTCGGTATCGCGATCGATAAAGGCGTGCTGACCGGGGTCGATCAAAAGATCGCCACCGTGCTCGAGAAGGACTTTCCACCGAACCCCGATCCGCGGCTGTTCGGCATCACCATTGGTCACCTGCTCTCCATGCAGGCGGGTTTAGGCCGCACGTCGGGACGCAACTACGGGAGCTGGGTGCAAAGCAAGAATTGGGTGCGAAGCGCGCTGGCCATGCCGTTCGACGATGAACCGGGCGGGGCGATGCTCTATTCCACCGGATCCTCTCATCTTCTCTCCGCAATCCTGAGCCGCGCGGCGAAGCGCTCGACGCTGGAGCTGGCGCGGGAGTGGCTCGGCCCGCAGGAAGGATTTGCGATCGGCGATTGGCAGCGCGATCCGCAAGGGGTCTATCTCGGCGGCAACCAGATGGCCATGAGCGCACGCTCCCTGCTTGCCTTTGGCGAGCTGTATCGAAACCAGGGCCGTGCCCGGAACGGCAAGCAGCTGATCTCACCGCAGTGGATCAAGGCGTCCTGGACGCCCCGCACGAATTCGCGATTCACAGGTGACGGCTATGGCTACGGCTGGTTCATGCGCGGCATCGCCGGCCACATGGTGCCCTACGGGTGGGGTTACGGCGGTCAAATGATCTATGTCGCGCCGTCATTGGACCTGACCGTGGCGATGACTTCGACCGATTCCGACCCTGCCGGGCGCACAGGGCATCGCGGCGATCTGCATGGTGTGATGGATGAAATCGTGCAGGCGGTCGCGGGATAGAAAAACCGCCGCGGATCGGCTGCGGCGGTTCTTCCAACGTGAACTTTATGGACTTTAGACGCGTGCCGTCAGCTGGCGACGCCGCATGGCCACGACGCCGATCAGACCAAGGCCAAGCAGAGCGACTGGAACCGGCTCCGGCACCGCGGAGTGATGGACGGCAAACGTGAACGTCATGTTGTCCGTGGTGGTTCCGCTCCAGGTGAGCAGGGCTTGGGTCGGATCAAAACCGGGGGCGAAAAGCGTGCCCCGGCCGACAAGGTGAATGAATCCCGGCGTCGGTCCACGGCGGCTATGAACGTACAATTCGTTCAGATCGAAGGATACGCCGCTCGGAAGGGACAGGTAGTCGGCGATCGGGGTGAAGGCCGACAAGCTCGGAATATCCTTCAGCTCACCGCGCATGCCGAAGTTCACCAGACCGGCGAGATCGTAGGTATCGGCCTGGCTGACGATGATGGTGCCGTCGTTGCTGATGAATATCGAGTCGGTCGTGCCGAGGTGGGTTCCGCTGGGGATCGTGAAACCGCCGACGATGCCGAACGAAGCCTGTTGGATGACGGCGGCACTGGCCGGCAGGGAAACGGACACCAGCGCCGCTAAAGCGGCGAAGCCGGTGACTAAACCTTTCAATTGAAAAAATTGGCGCAGCATAATTCTCTCCGAAATGCCGCGTCCCTAATGGGACGGGGTCGAGCGATCGACGCCATCTAAAGAGCAAGAAGCGTGCCACTACCGAAAGTGGCCGAATTTCGCGCGTGAACACGCGGGGCTGTAAAAAACCTTAGAATTGCGGAGCCGCAATCGCACCGGGAGGTGTCGGGAAATTAGACAGCCTGCGGTGGCTCATGAGGGGATCCGTCTAGGCTCCCGGCCTGGGCGGACATCTTTCGCACATCGGCGAAAGATGGTGGGCGCGACAGGGATCGAACCTGTGACCCCTACCATGTCAAGGTAGTGCTCTACCGCTGAGCTACGCGCCCACTTTTGCGCTCGCCGTGAAGGCCGGTAAGGATCGGAGGGCGTGTTTAAAGGCAAGTTTTGCCAAGCGCAAGGCCCCCGCCGTGCTCGTCCCGGCCGGAGCGGCGGAAAGGCTGGAACGGACCGCGATGATCGACTTACAATCGATGGTTATCAGCCTTTTAGCCCCCCACCTCTATAAGCCCCGTGTCCACCGCCGCGCCTGTCCCCCCGAGCCCGATCGAGGTCCTGGAGCCTGAACGGCACAGCGTCCCTCTGGTGTTCGCCTCGCCGCATTCCGGCTCCTTCTATCCGGCGGAATTCGTCGCGGGCTCCCCGCTCGAGCTCGGCATGCTGCGGCGCTCGGAGGACTGCTACGTCGACGAGCTGTTTTCCGACGCCCCCAAACGCGGCGCGCCGCTCGTCCGCGCGGTCTATCCACGGGCCTATCTGGATGTGAATCGGGAGCCATACGAGCTCGATCCGGAGATGTTCAACGATCCGCTCCCGGCCTTCGCGAACACCACGTCCGTACGGGTCGGCGCCGGTCTCGGGACGATTCCGCGCATTGTCGCCACGCGCCGCGAGATCTATCGGACAAAGCTTTATTTCGAGGATGCGGAACGCCGGATCGAAGCGGTCTACCGGCCATACCATCAAGCGCTCGCCCGTCTGATCGCGCGGGCGCACGCAAAATTCGGCTTCTGCATCCTGATCGACTGCCACTCCATGCCCTCCACCGGGCTTCCGGTGACGGCCGTGGGCGACCCGCGCACGATCGACATGGTGCTCGGCGACCGAACCGGACTTTCCTGCGCGCCGGTGATCACCGAAATAGTCGAGGCTTTCTTGTCGCAGCGGCACTACCGCGTCACCCGCAACAACCCTTACGCCGGGGGATTCACCACGCAAAATTACGGCGACCCCGGCAACGGGACGCACGTGCTGCAGCTGGAGATCAACCGCAATCTCTATATGGATGAAGCCACGCTGGAGCGCAGGGCAGGCTTTTCGGTTCTCAAGTCCGATGTCGACGCACTCATTGGCCGCCTCGTCACACTCGCCGGCGAATGCGCCGGCGCGCTCCGACCGCAGCGCCTGAGCGCAGAATAGCGCATTAGTTGAAAATCCTTCCTGCCTGCCCGTCGATAAAATATAGTCGATCCAACGTTATTCACGGACGGCCCAGGTATGGTTGAAATCGGCACGCTTACCCTCTTCAGAGAGAAATCGGTCGTTCACAAATTCGCCGAACTCGATGAGGAAGGTACGCGCGACGTGCCGGTGCTGACGCTGCGCTCGAACCGCATCACCATCCCGGTGAAAACGAAGATGAGCACGATCATGGCAATCGTGCGCGGCCAGAACATCCCCGGCACGATGCGCATGGCCTCGGTCGTGGTCGAGGAAATCCGGCGCGATCCGAACATTCTTCAGGACGCCAGCGCCTTCGATTGGGATTCGATGTGGCGCCGCAAGATCTCGAAATTCGAAGCCGACTACAATCAGCAGAACTGGGCGTCGCTGCACATCGGCGGCGACCAGATCTTCTCCAGCCGCGAGGACAACGAAGCGATCTCGCAGGTGGAAGCGCTTGCCGCAGGGGCAGACGTCACCGACGCCATCGTCTCCGAAGCCGCGGCAAATGTCGTCGGTGCGCTCGAAGACCTCGTGGTCGAACACGACAGCCAGACGGCTTTCGTATTCACCCCGCTGCCGCAGTACCTGCGTGCCGCCATCCTGGAGCGCCGCGACCGCAAGACCGGCTCGTACGCCATCGCGGCGTATCACCCGGCGCCGAACCGTCCCGTGCGGCTCTCGCACTTCATCGGCTTTTGCGCCGACATGACCGAGGCGCTGACGCACAAGTCTTTCCTCGACCGCGTTCAGGAATTGATTGCCACGAATCAAATCGGCGCCGCCGGCATCACGCCCGCGCTGGTGCAGGCCACGCGCAATCGCCGGCGCGATCTCCTGCATCAGATCGAGAATTTTGAAGGCGCGAATAAAGTGGTCTATCGACCCGAGCGTCCGAACCTCGGCTAGCAAGACCTGCTAGCCGCCACTGTTGCCCAAAGTCCTCAGTAGCAAAAGAATCAGCAGAAGGAGCACAGCCACAGCCTGTGTGGCGACGCGCAGCCGCATCAATTTATTTGCGTATTTGCGATTGAACTCTCCGCCCGCGATAAAGGCGACGAGGCCCGTGGCCAGCACCACCAAGACAGCCACGAGCGCTAGGCCAAGAAGAACGGTGAAAACACTTTCCATAGAGGCTGCTCGCGAAATTCGCGGAGGGTGAGCGCGTTCGCTTCACGCTTGTGCGCACATTATCACCGCAGAGTTGCAGGCTATATCGTTGAAGTAAATAGGCCTCGCGACTATCCTTTTGTCCTCGGGGAAAGATTTAGTGGACGGGGGATCATCGTGTTAGGTCGCATTCTCGTTGTCGACGACAACGTGATGGTGCGGGAGTCGTATACGGAACTCCTACGCCATCGTGGCTACGACGTGATGCAAGCCGGTGACGGCGAAGAAGCGCTCAAGGTCATCAGAACAAGCTCGATCGATCTGGCCATCATCGACGTGATGATGCCGGTGATGGGCGGGCTCGAGCTGCGCCAGGTTCTGCAGGACAAGGCGCCGGGCATCGCAACCATTCTGGTCACAGGCCAGCCGGATAAAGTCGAGGAACTCGTCGACGACGACCCCGACTTCCAGACGGGCCGCGTCGCCATGCTGTACAAGCCGGTCCATCCGGTGATGTTGCTGGCTGAGGTCGACAAGCGGCTGATGAAGGTCATGGGGATGCGCTAAAGCGCATCCCTGCGTCTTTAGACCGAGAAGCTTTCTCCGCAACCGCACCGTCCCTTCTCATTGGGGTTGGTGAAGACGAAGCCGCTTTCCATCTTGCTTTCGCGGTAATCGAGTTCGCTGCCAAGCAGGTACATCATGGCCGTGGGGTCGATAAAGACCTTGGCGCCGTTGTGTTCGACCACGTCCTCGAATTTGCGCTGCTCCTCGGCGTATTCGACCATGTAGGACTTACCCGAACAGCCCTTGTTGTTGACGCCGACTCGCACGCCGAGCACCGGCTTCGTGGCCTTGGCGACGATCTCGTTGATGCGCTTGGCCGCCGCGTCGGTGATGCGGATCGGGGGCGGCAGGGCGCGCTTGGCTCTCGGTTCTCTGGTATTCGCAGCAGTGCTCATGACGGACCTAATATAAGACGCATTCCTTGGATTTCTAGAACATGTCGAGCGCGACCTTGGCGACCTCGGACATGTTGGCCGGCGTCCATGGCGGATCCCAGGTCAGGACGACATCAACCTCGCCGATGCCCTCGACGGCCGATACGCGCTCGGCCACTTCTTTCGGCATGGATCCCGCCACCGGGCAGGCCGGCGCGGTCAAGGTCATTGTGACGGTCGCATCGCCGTCGTCTTCGATCTTGAGGTCGTAGATCAGCCCCAGGTCGTAGATGTTTACCGGGATCTCCGGGTCGTAAACCGACCGCAACGCCTCGACCACAGCTTCTTCGGTCGCGACCGGAAGCGCAGGGTCCTTCGGCGCGCCGGCGTGAACCGTCGTGCCTTCCTTCGGCGGGTCGCCGCTCATGGCGTAGGGATCGTACGCACGGAAATCATCCACCGGATGTTCGTCCTTCGGCGTGACCTTCGGGTGATCGTGAGGCTTCTCGTCGTGCATCGTCATTTCTCTGTGGTCGTCTTGTCTTTGCCCTCCAGGCACGAGATCAGAGCGTGCCAGGGCAACGTTGCACACTTCACACGCACCGGAAACTGCCGCACGCCGGAGAGCGAGGCGAGTTTATCGACACTGTCGGCGACGCCGGCGGCGAGCGAACCCTTCACGGTGTCGGGGTCCGCCTTCCCGGTACATAAATCATGCACCGCGGAAAACAACTGGCGCGCGGTTTCGACGCTTTGGCCCTTGAGGGCCTCCGTCATCATCGAAGCGGACGCGATCGAGATGGCGCAGCCCTTGCCGTCAAATCCGATGTCTGCGAGCCGTCCGTCGCCCCCGAGCCGCGCCGTGACGGTGACGCGGTCGCCGCACATGGGATTATTTCCCTGCGCTTTGCAGGTGTGATCGGCAACAAGCACCGCGTTGCGCGGATGTTTGGCGTGATCGAGGATCACTTCCTGATAGAGAGCCCTCAGGTCTTCGTTGAGCGGCGCCACGTTCACAGCAGCACCTCCTGCGCCCGTGCCAGCGCGTGCGCCAGCGCATCGACTTCTTCCAGCGTGTTATACAGTCCGAACGACGCGCGCGTGGTCGCATTCAGACCCAGGACTTCCATCAGGGGCTGGGCGCAATGATGGCCGGCGCGGACGCAGACGCCGTACCGGTCGAGGACCGTGGCGAGATCGTGCGGGTGCGCGCCTTCCATGACGAACGACTGGACCGCGGCCTTGTGAGGCGCGGTGCCGACAAGCCGCAGACCGGGGATTTGGGCGAGGCGCGTCATGGCGTGACGCAGCAGCGCCTCCTCATGCGCGGCGACCGCCTCCCGGTCGAGCGAATTGAGATAATCGATGGCGGCGCCGAGGCCGATCGCCTGCGCAATCGGCGGCGTGCCGGCCTCGAATTTGGCGGGCGGTTCGGCCCAGGTGGTATGGGCGAAGGTGCAGCTGTCGATCATATCGCCGCCGCCCTGATAGGGGGGCATGGCGTCCAGGAGCTCGGAACGCGCCCACAGCACGCCGATTCCCGTCGGTCCGTAGAGCTTGTGGCCGGAAAAGACGTAGAAGTCGCAGCCGAGATCCTGGACGTCGACATGGCGGTGCACGATACCCTGGCAACCATCCAGCATGACCTTGGCGCCGGCGGCGTGGGCGAGCTCGATAATCTCGCGCACCGGCAGCACGGTTCCGAGAACGTTGGAGACATGGGCGATAGCCACGAGCCTGGTCTTTTTGCCGATGATCTTGGCAAATTCCGCCGCATCGACGCTGCCGTCGGGGTTCACGGGTGCTATCCGCAGCACGCAGCCGACGGCATCGCGCAACAGCTGCCACGGCACGATGTTGGAGTGGTGCTCCACCGAGCTGATGACGATCTCATCGCCGGCCTTGAGAAAGGCGCGGCCGTAGGTGGCGGCGACGAGGTTGATGGCCTCGGTCGCGCCCTTGGTGAAGACGATCTCGGAAACGCTCCTTGCGTTGATAAAAGCGCGTACCTTCTCGCGCGCCGCCTCGTAGTTCGAGGTCGCTGTTTCGCTCAGGTAGTAAGCGCCGCGGTGAACGTTGGCATATTCGTCGGCGTAGACTTTGGTGATCGCGTCAATCACCTGGCGCGGTTTCTGCGCGGAAGCGGCGCTGTCGAGAAACACCAGCGGTTTGCCATGCACCGTCCGCGCGAGGATCGGGAAGTCGGCGCGCACGCGCGCGACATCGAATGCGGCCGCGCTTCTCTTGGCCGGCAGCGAACTCATGCCGCCCTCCGCGCGAGCCAGCCGGAGATTTCGGCGGCGAGCATTTCATGGGCGCTCGCGTCCTCGACGTTCTCCAAGGCATCGGCCAGGAACGCTTGGACAAGCAATCGCCGCGCCGCTTCGGGGTCGATGCCCCGGGCGGCAAGATAAAACAATTGGTCGGGGTCGAGCTCGCCGGTGGTGGCGCCATGTCCGCACTTCACGTCGTCGGCGTAGATCTCGAGCTCCGGCTTGCAGTCGATCTGCGGGCCGCGGGACAGGAACAGCGCTTTGTGAAGCTGCTGGCCGTCCGTCTTCTGGGCATGTCGCGCGACCAGCACGCGCCCTTGATAAACCCCGTGGGATTGCCCATCGACCACGCCTTTGAACACCTGGCTCGAGGTGCAATGAGGCACGTCGTGATTCATAAACGTCGTGAAGTCGTGATGCGACGAGCCGGCGAGCGCATAAGCACCGTTGAGCCGGACTTTGGCGCCCTCGCCGACGAAATCGACATTGATTTCCTGACGCACGGTGCCGCCGCCGACGCCGAGGTGGAACGCGTCGAGCCGCGCGTTGGCCGCGACATCGGCGATCGTCGTGGCAAGATGGTAGGCCTGGCTGTCTTCCTGCACGAGGACATAGCGCCGCAACACACCGGCGGTCCCGACGGAGATGGTTGTCACGGGATTTGCGAGATAGATTTCGCCGGGCAAGCCGCGATGGCTTTCAAAAATCGTCAACTTCGCGGCCGGCGCAACGGAAACGCTGAGGCGCGGATGGAAGGCTGCCGGCTCACGCCCTGCTCCACCGATGGAGATGAGGTGGACGGGGCGAGCGACCACGCCGCGGGCGTTGATGCTGACGCCGCCGCTCATATAAGCGGCATTGAGCACGGCCAGCGGCAGATCGATCTCGAGGTCCGGAGACGCCGCCTCGCTGACCGACAGGCCAGGCTCGGCGATCCGGTCCGAAAGGTCCGGTCGATACCTTCCGTTGACGAGCACGAGCCGCAGGGCGCCGGGAACGGGCGTAACATGTGCGAGCTCGGCTGAGACATCGATATCGGCGGGCGCGGGAAGGAAGGGGATTTTCGCCAGCGCGCGCAGCGGCGTAAACCGCCACTCTTCGCGCTTCGGACCGGGCAGGCCTTCGGCGAGCAGGCGCGCGCGCGCGGCACGCCGTGCGCTATCCGGCCCGGGAAGAGCGGCGGCGTAGCGATCGCCAAAAGGATGATCGAGAAGAGCCGAGGGTTTCATGTTCAGGCGGCGCTGAGATAGCGCGCATATCCTTCCGCTTCGAGTTGCTGGGCGAGCTCCTTCCCGCCGCTCGCGACGACCCTGCCGCCGACGAGGATGTGGACGCGGTCCGGCACGATGTAATTCAGGAGACGCTGGTAGTGGGTGATGATCAGGAACGCGCGCGCAGGACTGCGCAGGGCGTTGACCCCATCGGAAACGATCTTCAGCGCATCGATATCGAGCCCGGAATCGGTTTCGTCGAGGATCGCGACGCGGGGTTCGAGCAACGTCATTTGCAGCACTTCGGCGCGCTTCTTCTCGCCGCCGGAAAATCCGACATTGAGGGCCCGCTTGATCATGTCGTCGGGCATGCCGAGGACCTTGGTCTTGGCCTTGACCAGCTTCAGGAACTCCATGGCGTCGATCTCGGCCTTGCCTTCCGCGCGGCGCTTGGAATTGATGGCGGTCTTCAAGAAGGCCGAGGTCGTGACGCCGGGGATTTCGACCGGATACTGGAAGGCGAGAAAAATGCCGGCGCGGGCGCGTTCGTCGGCGGACATGGCAAAGACGTCTTTACCGTCGAGCCGCACCTCACCGTCGAGCACGTCATAACCTTCACGACCGGCGATCACATTGGAGAGCGTGCTCTTGCCGGTGCCGTTGGGGCCCATGATGGCGTGGACCTCCCCCGCGTTCAGGGCGAGAGAGATGCCGTTCAGGATCTTCTTGCCGCCGACCGCGACGTGCAGGTTGTTTATCTCAAGTAGGGGCATATCACTTTGCTCCGCCGGATGCTCCCGCGCGGACCCGCGCAAGAAGGCCAAAGGTGTGTTTGGAGGCTACGGCGCTCATCCCACACTTCCTTCCAGGCTGATGCCGACGAGCTTCTGCGCTTCGACGGCGAATTCCATGGGAAGGGTTTGCAGCACCTCGCGGCAGAAGCCGTTGACGATCAGCGAGACCGCCTCTTCTTCCGTCATGCCGCGTTGCTGGCAATAGAACAGCTGATCCTCGCTGATCTTCGAGGTGGTAGCCTCGTGCTCAGTCTGAGCAGTGGGATTGCGGCTCTCGATGTACGGCACCGTATGCGCCCCGCACTGATCGCCGATCAGGAGGCTATCGCACTGGGTGTAGTTCCGTGCGCCATCGGCTTTGGGCCCGATACGGACAAGCCCGCGATAGGTATTGTCCGCCTTACCGGCGGAGATGCCTTTGGAGATGATTTTCGAACGCGTATTGGCGCCGAGATGGATCATCTTTGTGCCGGTATCGGCCTGCTGACGATTGTTGGTGATGGCGACCGAGTAGAACTCGCCGACGGAGTTGTCTCCCTGCAGGATGCAGCTCGGATACTTCCAGGTGATCGCCGAGCCCGTCTCCACCTGGGTCCACATGATTTTCGAGTTCTTGCCGCGGCAGGCGCCGCGCTTGGTGACGAAGTTGTAGATCCCGCCGCGGCCTTCCGCGTCGCCCGGATACCAATTCTGCACGGTTGAGTATTTGATCTCCGCGTCGTCGAGGGCGATGAGTTCGACCACCGCGGCGTGCAGCTGGTTCTCGTCGCGCTGCGGCGCGGTGCAGCCCTCGAGATAGCTCACATAGGCACCTTCGTCAGCGATGATCAGCGTGCGCTCGAACTGGCCGGTGTTCTTCTCGTTGATGCGGAAGTAGGTCGACAGCTCCATCGGACAGCGCAAGCCCTTCGGGATGTAGACGAACGAACCGTCGGTGAACACGGCGCTGTTGAGCGCCGCGAAGAAGTTGTCGGTGTAGGGGACCACCGAGCCGATATACTTCCTCACCAGATCGGGATTCTTCTGAAGCGCTTCGGAGATCGGCTGGAAGATCACGCCCAGCTCTTCGAGCTTCTTCTTGTAGGTCGTCGCGACGGAGACGCTGTCGAACACCGCGTCAACGGCGACGCCGGCGAGGATTTGCTGCTCGGCAAGCGGAATGCCGAGCTTCTTGTAGGTCTCAAGCAGTTTCGGATCGACTTCGTCGAGGCTCGCCGGCTTCGCCTTCTGTTTCGGCGCCGCGTAATAATAGGCATCCTGATAGTCGATCTTGGGATAGCGGAGCTTTGCCCACGCCGGCTCTTCGTCGGCGAGCGTCAGCCAATAGCGATAAGCCTTGAGGCGCCACTCGAGCATCCATTCCGGCTCTTTTTTCTTGGCCGAGATGAAACGGATGATGTCTTCGGAAAGGCCCTTGGGCGCCTTGTCCGATTCGATGTCGGTGACGAAGCCGTACTTGTACTGCTCGACATTCCGGACGGCGGCGGCGGTCTCGTATTTGGCGGCCATGAGCTACTCCGCGGCCGGCACGGCACTGCGTGCCGCACGCTCGGGAATGCCAAACGCGTTCATGTCGGCGACCATGTCCGCCAGGGTGACCTGGCTCAGCGCCGCGCGGACCGCGGAGTTCACCCGGTTCCAGCGGCCTTGCACCGGACAAATGGATTCAATGCCGCACTGTTCGTCCGAGGTATCGGCGCAGGCGGTGAGCGCAATCGGTCCTTCGACCGCCTGGATGACGTCGGCAAGGGTGATTTCGGCCGAAACGCGGCCCAGCGTGTAGCCTCCGGCGGCGCCGCGCTGGGATTTGACCAGCCCCGCCTTATTCAGGCTCTTCATGAGCTTGGCGACCGTGGGCAGGGGAATCCCGGTGTTTTCGGAAATGTGCTGGCTGGAGCGCACGACCTGACTGCGGGCAATGGCAATCAGGACGACTGTGGCGTAGTCGGTTAACTTATTGACTTTGAACATATTTATCAGCCCTCGCGAGCCGCCGCTATCAACTCAGACTAAATCAGTCCTGTTTACCAGGGTGTAATAGGCCTTGGGGTATGAGGATTCAAGCCCTGTCGTCATAAGCAGGAGAACGAGTGTGGGACGCCTCATCCTGATGACCCAGCGGGAGTTCGAAGCTCCGCTGACCGAGGTCATTCGACGCGCCGCGCCGCGCGCTTCCTTGAGCTTCGCCTGGTCGCTCGCCGACCTCGAGGCGGAACTCGCGCACGACCCGGGCGCGAGCCGAATCCTCTCGGTCGGCTCCAATGTAATCATCCCCCGCCGCATCCTTTCTGGCCTCACATCCCCGGCGTACAACCTGCATCCCGGCCCACCCAATTATCCCGGACTCTTCCCTTCGGTCTTCGCGCTCTATGAAGGCGCGCGCGAGTTCGGCGTGACGCTCCATGAAATGGCGCCGGCCGTGGATACGGGAGCGATCTGCATGGTGGAGGCCTTCAAGGTCGATCCGCAGTGGGACCGCCTCGCCCTCGATACACACACCTTCGTCGTGCTGATGCACATGCTCGAGAAAGCCGCTCCGCTGCTCGCCGATGTTCACACGCCGCTGCGCTATTGCGGCGACGTCTGGTCCGGCCGCCGCCGCGGGCGTACGGATTTCGAAGCGCTCTGCCGGCTGCCGGAGAACTTCACCGCCATCGAACTCGCGCAGCGCCTGCGCGCCGTCGGCGAAGGCCCCGATCACTGCCTCACCACCACGCGCAACGGTGAGGTTTACCGCCTCGAGACCGGCCGCCGCGGTGTAGTGCTGCGGGCTGGTCAACCTGTCGCCGCCGCGTAGCGCGGTCTAGAAGCTCGCGCGCAAATACAGGCGGATATTTCCGGCCCGGTATTTCAACCTTGTCATCAGTAATCCACCGCAAGGGCGAGACTCGCCACGCGCCCCGGAATCGCATCGTACGCGCCGCTTCCCCGCAAGTCGAACGCGTAGACATCGAACACGTTCGTGACCCTGAGCCGCAGCGACGCGGCGTAGTCCGCGATCGTAAAGCGGTAGCGCGCCCCCAAGTCGACGAGCGTGCGGGCTGGGAGAGTGACAAGATTATCGCGGCGGGCGGACGGGCGCCGACGTTCGCAAACTGCGCGACAAGCAAGCGGCCGTACGCAGCGCGGCGTGAGCTTCGAATGGGTTCGTCGCGCCGATGGCTAGGATGTGAAGGTCATCGGAACGACGGAAGCACCCCATCTGCTTCCGCCAGAGCCGGAAGTCGGGTACCCCCTCAACTTCCGGCTCCTCCTTCGGTTTATGCCTAGCTAGAACGCAGCCCGTAGGTACAGGCGCACATCACGACCAGGCAAGGGTGCCAGGTCCTTGAGGTGAGACGTGTGCTGCCTGACGAGCTCGTCGGTGAGGTTTTGGCCTTGCAGTACAAACTGCACGTCGTAATCGGCAAGCGGCCGGAATCCGATGCGGGCGTTCACGAGCGCATATCCTTCGGTCCGCGTTTCCAGAGGCGCAGTACGGTTTTGCGGTCCCGTCCCCACGAGCTCGATTCGTCCGTCCCACGCTTGCCATCTTCCTTCCATGCCGACGCGGAACCGGAAAGGCGGGATGCGCGGCAGGGGCTCGCCTGTCGTAACGTTCGTGGCGCGGACAAAGTCAACGCCGCCGTCGAAGGCAAGTCCGTAGTCAGGTTCGTTGACGGCCGTGAGCGTCACCTCCGATTCTAATCCGGTGAAACGCGCCTTAGTGGCGGCGTATTGGAAAACCGGTAACTCGTCTTCTTCCTCGCCCGTTTCGCTGGAGAATATGAAGTCGTCGTACCAAGTGCGATAGACGCTCACAGAACCGGTGAGCACGCCAGCAGCCCGCCTCAAAGTGAGTTCGAGATTGACCGCACGCTCTTCACCGAGATTGGGGTCGCCGACTTCAAACTGATTGGTCGCCAGATGTGGACCGTCGGAGAACAACTCTTCGGCCGTGGGCGGGCGCTCGGTTCGCGCAACCGTGAAGCCCACCAGCGTATCCGGCACAAACTCGTACGCCGCCGACCCCGAGAAGGCCGATGAGGTGAAGGACCGCCGCGTCCCATCGTCAAGCTCGATACGCGTCCCCTCGATGCGGGCGCCGGCTTCGAGCCGTATATCGCCCATCTCGGCGCCCTCGACGAGGAAGCCTGCGAACTGACGGGTGTTCGAGGGCGGCGTGAAGGCTTCTTCGCCAACGGCGGCAAAGTCGCGCTTGCGGTACTGAACGCCGAATATGCCATTGAATGCCCCGAGCGGCGCGTGAATGGCCTCAAGGCGGCCTTCCCAGCCTTTATTGGTGAATACGGTACCAACCTCCGTGCCTTCCAACTCGCGATGTTCGTAGTCGCCGAACGCGGCGCGCGCGCGAACGGTGGTGACGAAGCTTCCGAGATCGGTCAGCTCGCCTTTGAGATCCACGCGGGTCTGTTCGAGATCAACGCGTACGAGTGTTTCCTCGTGCGGAACTTCTTCCTCTTGCTCCTCACCCTCTTCTCCTTCCTCGTGGTGGTGATGGTGGCCGGGCACGCCATAATTTGAGGTGAATCGTTGGACGGAAGCGCCGAGGACTCCGTTCTCCCAGATATAGGACAGTCCACCAACACCGCTGGTCGTGCGGCCACTCGTATTCTCGACGCGATCTTCAACGCCCTCTTCCTCCGCTTCGGGGCTCGCGAAGCCATCGATCTGATAGTCGTCGGTCTTACGCCAACTGCCGTCGGCGTGAATCATCAAACCGCCGGCGATATCAATGTCGGCCCCGCCGCTGGCAAACCGCTCCTCGGCGTTGGAGGCGTAGCCGCCGAGAAGGTGACCATGGTAGCCGCGCTCGGGCCGCTCTAGCGGAATACGCCCGTCGATGATGTTAACGACCCCGCCGATGGCGGAGGTGCCATAAAGAAGCGTGGCCGGACCGCGCAAGACTTCGATGCGTTCCGCGCCGAGAGAGTCGCCTGCGGTCTGATGGTCCGGACTTACGGAAGATGCGTCGATGCTGCCGATGCCGTCGATGAGGACCCGTAACCTGTCGCCGTCGAAGCCGCGGATGATCGGCCGACTGGCATAAGGACCGAAAAACGTCGAGGTGACGCCGGGCTCATTCGCCAAGGTTTCGCCGATGGACGGCCGTAGCGCGGCTGCAAGCCGGTCGCCGGTGAGCACGCTGGTGCCCTGCACAACGTCGAATCGATCGCGCAGGAGAGGTGACGCCGTGATGACGATTTCGTCGATATGCAGGTTGCTCCGCGGCGCTTCACCGGCATGGGCGTTGGGGGGATTGAACTGTGTCGCGGCGATCATGGAGACCATGGCCGCGACGCCAAAATGTTGGCGACGCATAGAAAACTCCGTTGCTGAATAGAATGGTTGCGGGCGAACGCCCGCTACGGATCAAACGGCAACGAAGCGAGGGGGAGCGCGCGGAGAAAACGGCGTCGCGACATGCGCGCAACACGCGGCGTCGGCAACGACGTGAAGTCGGAGGCCGGGACCGAGGTCCGGTGGAAGAATCGTGAAGGGTACCGGCGGCGGAGCCACGCCGGAGGCAACATTGCAAAGCACACACTCGTGCGCGACGGTCGCAGCATCGGGCGCGACTCGGTGCTCGAACTGGTGAACTGCGAGCGCGATCTGCGCCAGCAGGAGAACCGGCGTTACCCAGGCGAGGAACCTCGCGCGCCGACTCATGCCAAGCACCTCAAGAGTTCATCGGCAAGGCCGCGCAGCAGCGAGAAGTAAAGCCCGGGGCCGTCCTTGAGGGCGGTTCCTTCGGGATCGAGTACGCCTGCGCGCGCGCCCGAGCCTTCGATGAGCATCTGGACCGTCTTCGGTTCGAACCGCGGCTCGGAAAAAATGCAGACAACTTTGGTCTCGCGCAATTTGTCCTGGATCGCGGCAAGGCGCCGCGCGCTCGCCGGCTGGTCGGGGGTCACACTGACGCTGCCGAGCGCAGACAAGCGATAGCGAGCTTCAAAATACTGGGTCGCGTCGTGAAACACCAGGAACGGTTTCGCGCGGACGGGGGCAAGGCGCACATGCAGGTCCTTGTCCAACGCCATCGTATCGCGCGAGAAGGCTTCGGCGTTGGCCCAGTACCGCTCCGCGTTGACGGGATCGGCGACCGCCAGTGCCTCGGCCATCGCATTTGCCATGGCAAGGGCGTTGGGCGGGCTTAGCCAGATATGGCCATCGGGAAGGTTCGAGGGCCCGCTGTCGCCCTGATGGTCTTCCCACAAGCCGCCGGACCGAGCGGGCAGGGTTTCAAGGCCGGGCGCTTCGATCAACGCAACGACCCGGGCCTTGCCGGCCAGCGCGGCCAACGGCTTCACAAGAAAAGCTTCGAGCGGCGGGCCGACCCAAAAAACGACATTTGCCTGGCTCAAAAGCCGGGCTTCCGAAGGCCGAAGCGCGTAACCGTGGAGCGAGGCCGCGCTGCCGAGAAGCAGTTGCGGTGCGCCGACGCCGGCCATGATGGACGAGGCGATCGCGTGCACCGGCCGGACCGACGCAACAACGACCGGCACTTCCGCCGCGGCCGCGCACGCCGCGCCGAACATCGCTGCAATGAGGGCAAAGGCAAATCTCAAACAAGGCCTCGTGAGCTTGATCCACCGGTCGCCGGTCTTTATGTTACGTTATAACATTAATTGCGGCGACGTAAATGGGGGCGGATGGCCTCGCAAGCGCAGAAATCGGCGACGCGCAAATCCCGGAGCGGGATATTCCCGCATCCGCGGCATGACCATGCGCAGTGCGCTGCGGACGCCATGCGCACCGCGGAGGCCGTCTGCGAGAAGCGGGGTGCGCGCTTGACGGCTATTCGACGGCGCGTCCTTGCGGCCGTATGGTCGAGTCATGCGCCGGTCGGCGCTTACGACATTCTCGCCGAGTTAAACGCGGACCGTGGCAAGACCGCTCCCATGGCGGTTTACCGCGCGCTCGATTTCCTCATGGAACAGGGCTTGGTGCACCGCCTCGCCAGCCTCAACGCCTTCATCGGCTGCGCGCTCGCCAGCGAGAGTCATACGGCACACTTCCTGATCTGCCGCGGTTGCAAGTCGGCGACGGAAATGGACGGCGCCGCCGTGACGCGTGCCGTGAAGAAAAGCTTGAGCGCCCACGGATTCTTTCCGGAAACGGAAATCATCGAGATCCAGGGCCTTTGCGCTTACTGCCGCAAAGCATGAGTGCCGGCCCGCCCATCGCTGCGTTGTCCGCCGCGTGCCTCGTGCGCAACGAGCGGCCCGTGCTCGATCATGTCGACCTCGTAGTGGGCCGCGGCGAGATCGTCACCATCATGGGCCCCAACGGCGCAGGCAAGTCGACGCTGATCCGGGCAGTCCTCGGCCTCGAGAAACTCGATCGCGGAACCGTGAGCCGGGCGCCCGGCATCTCCGTCGCCTATCTGCCGCAGCGCTATCAGCTGGATCCGGCGCTGCCTCTCTCCGTCCGACGCATATTGACGTTGACGCATGCGGCGCCGGAAGAGCGGCTGCGCGCCGTACTGGAGGAGTTGGGCATCGGCCGCCTGCTGGAGGCGTCGGCGCTGAAATTGTCCGGAGGAGAGCTGCAACGTGTGATGCTCGCGCGTGCCCTGCTGCGCGAACCCGACCTGCTGGTGCTCGATGAGCCGACACAGAATGTCGACGCATCGGGCGCACTCGATATTTATCAAGTCATCGCCCGGCAACGCGCCCGCACCGGCTGCAGCGTGCTCCTGGTGTCACACGACTTGAACGTGGTGATGGCGGCGACAGACCGTGTCTATTGCCTCAATGGCCATATCTGTTGCTCGGGCAAGCCCACGGACGTCGGCCGTGACCGCGCGTTCGTCGAACTGTTCGGCGAGGCCGCGGCGCAGACGCTGGCACCCTACACCCATCACCATGATCACGTACATGCCCCCGACGGCAGCGTCGCGGACGGACACCATCATCCACATCATCACGGCCCTCATCATGACCACCACCGGCACTGAGGTGGGCCGTGTTTGAGCCGTTCATCATGTATGCCGTTCTGGCAGGCCTCGGCATCGCCATGGTCGCAGGTCCCCTCGGCTGCTTCGTCGTGTGGCGCCGCATGGCGTATTTCGGAGACACGCTCTCCCACGCCGGCCTGATGGGGATCGCATTCGGTCTGTTGACAGGGATCGATCCGACCATCGGCATCATCGCAACATGCGTGGCGATCGGCGGACTCCTTTTCGCCTTGCAATTCCAGAGACGGATCCCCACCGACACGCTGCTCGGGGTCTTGTCACATGGCGCCCTCGCCGTGGGCCTGATCGCAGTCAGCACTTTGCAGAACGTCCGGGTTGATCTGACCGCCTATCTCTTCGGCGATATCCTCGCCATCACCGACGCTGACCTCGCCTGGATCTACGTCGGCGGAATCGCGGTCCTTTGCGCGCTCGCGGTGATGTGGCGACGTTTGGTGGCGTTGACGGTCAACGAGGATATTGCCCGCGCCGAGGGCTATGCGGGAACCGGTGTACGCCTGGCGTTCACGGTCCTGATCGCAATTACGGTTGCGATCGCCATGAAGATCGTCGGCATTCTGCTTGTCACGGCGCTGTTGATCATACCCCCCGCCGCGGCACGCCGGATGGCGCGGGGGCCCGAGGCCATGACACTGATGACGGTGGCCGTCGGCGCACTTGCGACGGTCGGCGGAATCTGGGCCTCGTTCGTGTGGGATATTCCTTCCGGAGCCGCGATCGTCGTCACCGCCTCCTGCATTTTCGCGCTGAGCATCGGGCTCGGCAAAGCCGTTCGCGGGTAAGGCATTCGTCCCAGAATCCGGTCATAATGGTGCGTATGGCCTCGGCCCCGATCCCTCACCTCGCCCCCAGCGCGATCCGCGCCACGCATGTGCTTGCGATCGTGAGCCCGGCGCCCGATCTGCTGCAGTTTGCGCGCGAGGCGCTGTGGGCGGCGCAGGAACGCGACCTGCCGCTGACGATCGCTATTCGGGCCGTCCCTCGCCTGCGTGCCGAGCTGCTGGGCCTTGATACGATCGACGACCTTACTGTCTTTGCGGAACGCTGGGGCGTAACCCTCGTGCCGTGGCGAACCAACGAAGACCTCGAAGCGATGATCGGCGGTTGGGCTGTGCGGCCTCCGGCCGCGATCGTGCTTGGCGCGCGCCGCGCGCGAACGGACCTCCACGGCTTACCCGGGCCCTTCGCTACACGCATCGAACAGGCCGCTAGGGCGGTCGGCATCGATGTCATGCCGGACCCGAGCCATGAGGGCGGCGGCGCCCCTCGCCTCGGCCTCGCCTGGCGCGTCGACGATCAGCGACCGTGGTATCACGACTACGTTCTCAGCGCCTTCGCGGTCAGTTTGGTTGCCGTTCTCGTGCAAGTCCTCGACCGCATGGTCGCCGCGCCCGGCGGACTGGTGATCTTGTTCCTGACGGCGGTGGTCTATAGCGCCAGCGCCTACGGCTTGGCCGCGGCCTCCTTCACCAGCCTGCTGAGTCTCTTGATCTTCAACTACTTCTTTAAGCAGCCGCGCTACGAGCTCGGCCTTTCGGCGCCAGGCGACATCCTCGTGTTTATCCTGTTCATCGTGGTGGCTGCGATTACGAGCAACCTATCCGGCCGCCTGCGTCAGCAAGCCAACCGTGCGCAGCGGCAGGCTCGCGAGGCGCGCGCACTTTTCCAATTGACGCGCGACATCGCCGTGGCGCAGGACACGCAGGAAATTTTTTGCGCGATCGTGCATCAGTGCAACGACATCTTCGAGTGCGATACGACGCTGCTGACGCCATTCACCGGCGGCGGCCGCGAAACTCTCGCATTAGCCTCGTCCCGCGCGCGTGCCGCCGCCCTGCAAGCGGCGTATCCCCCGCACGCAAACCTCACCCAAGAGGAGATCGAGGCCGCGCGCTGGGTCTTCAACGAAGGATCGCCGGCAGGACGAGGCACGTCGATGTGGCCGGAGATGCAGGCGACGTTTCAACCCCTCGAAACCGGCGAGGGAACCGTTGCAGTCCTCGTTCTTCGCGACACGGCGCGGGAAATCGTTCGTTCCGCCGGGTTCCGACGGGTCATCGGTTCAATCTGCCGGCTGACCGCGCTTGCGGTCGAGCATTCGCTCCGTAAACAGGAGCTTGAAAACGCGCGCGTCGTCTCGCAGACGGAAGGCCTGCGTTCGGCCTTGTTATCGTCAATCTCGCACGATTTCGGAACGCCGCTGGCCTCGATCATCGGCTCGGCGTCGAGCCTGATTTCCTATGGCCGCAGTTATGGGCCCGAGGTCACAAGCGAGCTATTGACCACGATTCTTGAAGAAGCCGAGCGGCTCAACCGCTTCGTCAAGAACGTGCTGCAGATGAACCGCCTGGAGGCGGGCGCCCTGACCCCGCGCTTGCAATGGGCGGACGTCGGCGACTTGATCTCAACGGCGCTCGATGCCGTGCATCGCCGGGTTGCTCAGCACGAAGTATATGCGGACGTCGAAGACATGCTGCCACTCGTAAACGTCGACTTCGTGCTGATGGAGAGCGTGCTGGTGAACCTTCTGGACAATGCCGCCAAGTACTCGCCCCCCGAAACGGCGATCCAGATCACCGCGCGGCGGCTCGGCGACGACGTCGGCATAGACGTGACCGATCAGGGGCGCGGCATCTCGTCTGAAGAGCTGGGAGCTATTTTCGACAAGTTCTATCGCGCGCGACAGCGCGATCGGACGGTCCCGGGGACCGGGCTCGGGCTGGCCATTTGCAAGGGAATCATCGATGCCCATGGCGGCACGATCGAAGCCTTGAGCGAAGGCCTTGGACACGGCACGACCATTCGGCTGCGTTTGCCGGTGAAGACGCCGGATGTGGCCGTGACCGCCGAGGTATGAGAACCTGATCGCATGACCACGGGCCCGAAGGTTCTGATCGTCGACGACGAGCCGCAGATCCGGCGGTTTCTGCGCGCCAGCCTCCAAGCTCACGACTATCAAGTCATCGAGGCGGAGAACGGCAAAGAAGGGGTGCGCGCCTGTACGGTCCAGAAACCGGATCTCTTGATCCTGGATCTCGGACTGCCGGACATGGACGGCCTGGACGTGATAAAGCTGGTTCGGGAATGGTCGACTATTCCCATCATCATTCTCTCGCTGCGCTCGGACGATCCCGACAAGATTGAAGCGCTGGATCGCGGCGCCAATGACTACGTCACAAAACCATTCAGCATGGGAGAACTGCTGGCGCGGATGCGGGTTGCCCTGCGGCAAGGACAAGGCGGCGCCAGCGAAGCCGGCCCGGTGATTACCGCCGGGGACATCGAGATCGATCTTTCGAAACGTCTGGTGACCGTCAGCGGCGCGCCGGTCCGCCTCTCGCGCAAGGAATACGACCTTTTGCGCATCCTCGCCTCCCACCCAGGCAAGGTCATCACACACCAGCAGCTTCTGCAGGAGGTCTGGGGGCAGGCCTATGTCGAGGAAACCCAGTATTTACGGGTTTATATCGGACAACTGCGCCAGAAACTGGAGAAGGAGCCGGCGTCGCCGAAGTACCTCGTGACCGAGCCTGGCGTCGGCTACCGTCTGCAGACCGGCTGAACCTGAAAAAAGCTGCCTTTTTTTCCAGCGTTCAGGGACTTTTTGGGCGCGATGATCGTCTTTGGAGTAGAGGTTCAGGCATAATCTTGCCTAAATTGCACGTTATTTGTGGTCTCACGAGACGTACACTCACGAGACAGAGAGAGGCTCATATGAAGACGTCACTGATAGCGCTTGCAGCCGCGCTGGTCGTTGGGGCTGCGACTTCGGCCACGGCTGCAGATCCGGTCGGCTCGACCCACAAGTGCGTGCGCCTGTCGGACATCCAAGACTCTCCGATCATCGACGATAGGACCATTCTTCTGAGAATGCGCGGCCGCGACAACTTCAAGCGCGTCGATATGCGGGGCCGGTGTTCGGGTATGGAGTTCAGCGGCATCGGCCACTCGACGCCGACCGCCGAGCTCTGCACGTCGGATTCGATCACAGTCCTTCAGCCGGTCGGCGCGGTCTGCATGATCGACCAGATCGTGACGATCGATAAAGCCGAAGCCGATACGCTGATCGCCAAGCGCTAACGCGCTACTTCCGGGGGGCGATGATGTCGTCGATACGCCCGGGGGCTTTCTCGATCCGCTCGAGCCGCGGATAGCGGAGCCCGCCTCGATAGTCGAGCGTCAGGGTGCGGACATCATCTCCCACCCTGACGATCAATTCGATGACCCCGCCATTCTTGGATTCCTTCACGACCTCCTTTAGGCGGTCGATCTCGAAGGCTTTTCCGTTCACCGCGAGAATCCGCGCGCCGATCGCAAAGCCGGCCTTAAAGAGCGGGCCCTCCCAGAGAACGTTTGTCATGCGGCCGTCGGAATCGATATTGGCGCCGAGCGAATATGTGAGATCGACGGTGCGGCGCTGCGATTCCAGAGTCTTGAAAAGCTCCGTAGGCTCATCGGTGTAGACAAGCCGATATCCTCCGCGGTTGACGCCATCGAGCGGCGCGCCGGGGCCACGTCCATCTAGCCGCTTGCGGAGGAAAGCCGCCCAATCGTATTTCACGAACTCGTTGAGGACCGCGACCGCGTCTTCGAAGCCATAAGTCGCCGGCTTAAGCCATTCCCCGTCGTTCTGGCCGAAGAACGCGCGCGCAAAGTCATCGAGCGAGCGGCGGCCGTTGGTTTGCTCGCGCATCAGCGTATCGACATCGAGCCACACCAGGAGGCCTTCTGAGTAATAGTCCTCGCTGCGCTGCCAGCTCGACCACGGCTGCGGACGGCGAGCGGCCGTAATCGGGTCGTTGGTCGTATCCTGCAGCGGCTTCCACTCGCGGCCGATCCGATGGTCATAAAGCGCTGCCGTAGCCGCGATGGCGTCGAGCGCCTGTTGTTTTGTCCATAGGCCCGCGCGCGCGGCAAGAACGTAACCCCAATACTGCGTCTGGCCCTCATAGAGCCAAAGCATGGAATCACGCATCGGCACATTGTAGTTCGGCGTCCACAAGTCCGAGGGGCGGCGGTATTTGCCGTTCCAGGAATGGGCATATTCGTGCGGCAGGAGATCGCGCGAGGTATACCGGCGATCCCATTCGGTGAAGTAGCGCGAAGTGGTGCCGTTCTCGCTGGACCGCTGGTGCTCCAGCCCAATGCCGCCCATGCGGTCGGTGAGGGCGAGCAGGAAATCGTAATGATCGAAGTGACGCGCACCGAAGAGAAGATCTGACTGACGCACGAGATTGCGATGCGCCTCGATATGCTCAGGCTTGGCTTCGAGCTGCTCCGGTTCGTCCGCCATGATGTTGAGGGTGACGCGCGAACGGCCGCCTTTTGAAGTGGGGCCAGCGTCCAGTTCCACCCGCTTGAAGTGCTTGCCGGCAAAAACCGGGGAGTCGACCAGGACTTCGAGCGATACCGGCTTGAAGACCGTTTCGGCGCCGGCCGTCGCCGCCGCCTCGAGCGCAGTACCGAATTGCCACCCTTCGGG
The DNA here is from genome assembly GCA_050250575.1 of Rhodospirillaceae bacterium. Classification (GTDB taxonomy): domain Bacteria; phylum Pseudomonadota; class Alphaproteobacteria; order Rhodospirillales; family Rhodospirillaceae; genus SHVO01. The sequence goes on from JBFWOJ010000011.1 coordinate 87,420, forward strand.
CAATTTGAAACTCGCCTCGTAAGGAATTTGCGAGACGTAATAGCCCGCGGGATACAAGACGACGGCATTCCACTGCAGGTTCAACATCTCCGGAGTCACCACGATGCGGCCTTGATCGCCAGCGGTCGGAGAGAGGAACTGATACTCGACGTCGATGGCGGTCGTTCCAGCCGGAACGTCGACATGGAAGGCATATACCTCGACAGGGTCCCGCCGCCATTCGAGCCGCTGTCCGCCGGCCTTTATCGTCAGTCCGCCAAGCTTGTCGATGGGTCCGCGCGGCGCATGATTTGCGGGCAGCCACTGCGGATAAAGAAGCGTCATCGGGCCGGGCGAAACAGGGATGGTCTCGCGCACGGTGAAAATCCGTTGCGCGGTGTTCGTGGCGTCGACGTGGAGTTTGATAGTGCCGGGATAAGGTATGTCCTGCGGCGCGGGGATCGGCACGGCCAAGGTGAAGTCCGCCGCAGCCGCCGGCGCGGCGATGAGCACGGCGACAATGGTCGCGCGGACTGTCCTGAGATTCACGTGATCCCCCACCTTCGTTTGATCGGAAGCTTATCAGCCGTGGGGGATCGGCATGAAAAGAAAAAGCCCCGCAAGCGAGGTGATTCGTTGCGGGGCTCAAGTTACCACCGAGCGGCGTGATGGGGGATGGGAGATACCGCGGCGATGGATTCCTAAGAACTGTTACAAAGCTCTACGCCGTGGCGAGCATCGCGTCGTCGAGGCCCATGACGGCGCGCAAGCGCGCACGGCCGCGGCACAGGCGGGATTTGACGGTTCCCACGGGCTCGTTCATGGCGGTGGCGACGTCGTGTTGGCTGGCTTCCTGCACACCGAGCACGATGATCGCCTGGCGTTCGCTGGACGAAAGGCGGCGAAGCGCCCGCATCGTCTGCTTCAAGAAAACGCTGTTGACCTGGCTGGGGATCTGCACGCGCAGATTCCCATCGTCGGCCATCGCGACGTAGCGGCGGTCGAGGGTCTCGCGACGCTTCTGGCTGATGAAGACATTGCGCATCAGGGTGAACAGCCAGGACTTGAGGCTGGTGCCCTGCTGGAAGAGATCCTGTTTGCGCAAGGCGCGCTCGACACAGTCCTGCACGAGGTCGTGCGCGTCGTCTTCGTTACGTGTCAGGACGCGCGCAAAGCGCCCGAGATCCGGAAGCAAGTTCTGCAGTTCATTTTGAAACGCGGTCATCTTTGAAACTCCCTATCGTTTCCCCGGGACTCCGTTCTGGAATCCGTCCGTCACAACTGAGGAAAGGATGGGGTGGACGCGCGTAAAATCGCGATGTGGAAACACCGCCGTCCGCATAAAGGAAATATGCGGATGCAAGCTGCGCGCGCGCCGCCGGCCGCATGCAAGCCGAGCCCCGGCTGTCCCAGAGCGGCCAGTTAAGTAGTTGCGACTTCAGTAAATTTTCAGCGCGCCGGCGCCAGCGGTGGATTGCCGCCGACCCGATTTCCGGCAGGAGCCTCGCATAAAGAAAAGATAAAGAAATCTGCTAGGAGCGCCGGCGGGGGCGATCGCCCCCTATGGCAAGTCCGCCAAGACCGACAACGGCGAAAATCAACGCCGCGCCGTCGAGACTGAGGCGCATCACCGCGGTCGCATCCGGCTTGCCGCTGTAGAGGTCAAGCAAGACGGCGCAGATGACGGCCAGATATGCGAAGTATTTGAATTGCAGCATTGCAGTGCCCCACGTCCACGCATCCAAGGCAGCAACGCGCGGTAGATAGAAACGGTTGCGACCTATGACGATCAGGCCGCCGCGGCTTCAGGCGACGAAGGGGTTTTCCCGGGGGCCGGCAACGACTTGACACTGCCTGCACCGGCAAGCTTTGGATCGGTTGCGACCAGACCGGGCGGGAAACGAAGCGAGACTTTGAGACCCGGGGCATTGTCTTCGAGCTTGAGTTCAAGCCCGTGCGACTTGGCAACGGCGGCAACGAGTGCGAGGCCAAGTCCGCTGCCGGGCGAGGTCCGGCTTTGCTCGAGGCGGAAGAGACGCTCGAGCACTTTGTCCTTGTATTCGTCGGGCACACCAGGGCCGGTGTCGCAAACGATGAAGACGGGCAGGCCTTTTTGCCGCGTCAGCACAGCTGTCACCGCGCCTTCTTCGGTGTACTTGATCGCATTGTCGATGAGGTTCGCCAGCGCCTGCGCGAGCAGGTTGGGATCGCCTTTGACGAACATGTCCTGCTCGAACCTGGTGATGAAGCTGAGCCCCTTTTCCTCGGCGAGCGGGCCATAAAGATCGGCCACTTCCTCGGCGAGCGTATGCAGATCGATATCCACAAAATTCTTCTGCGTCCCCGCTTCGGCCCGCGCCACACGCAACAGCGCCGCGAAAGTCGCAAGCAGGCTGTCGGCGTCCTCAAGGGCGCCCTCGATGGCGGTACGCTGCGCGGGATCGTCGACGTGCCGCAGCGAATTCTCGAGCCGGCTGCGCAGGCGCGTGAGGGGCGTGCGCAGGTCGTGGGCAACGCTTTCCGAGACCTGCTGCATGCCGCGCATCAGACGCTCAATCTGGTCGAGCATCGAGTTGATGCTCACCGACAGCTGGCTCAGCTCGTCGTTCCGGTGGCCGACGGGAACGCGCTTGCTGAGATCTCCGGACATGATGCTGCGGCAAGTCCTGGTGACGGATTCGATGCGGCCCATGATGGTGCGGCTGAAGATGTAGCCGCCGATGAGCCCAAGCGCGACGGTGAGCGCAAGACCCACGTTCACGGACGACTGCAAGCGCTCGCGGAAAACCCGGGCCGCGCGCACGTCGCGTCCGACGAGGAGGCGTACGCCGCTATCAGGATCCATCAGTTGCAGGGCGCGAACATCCGCCGTGGCAGGTGTGGCGCCGCGATTGTCGCTGGTGGTGAAATTGATCCAGACGTCGTCGCCACCTTCGCTTCGCTGCGGCCACACCCTCATATTGCCCGCAAGCGGGTTGCCGAGGCGATCGGTCAGGAGATAGACGCCGTCGCGGTTGGTGTTCGGGTCGGCGCGGCGGTTCACCGCCATGATAAGCCCCTGCACGCCCGCCCGTGCGAGGCTTTCCTGGAAGGTCAAGACTTCGGCCTCGATGGCCGCTTCCATCTGCTGCTCGGCAAATCCCGAGGTCGCCCAGTAGACGAAATAAAAGAGACCGCCGACGGAGATACCGAAGATCAGCGTATAGATGACCGCAAGCCGGAAGGTGAAAGACGTGAAGATGCGGACGACACGCTGCATGAGCGCGGGCTCAGGCCGCCGGTTCGAGCTTGTACCCGGCGCCGCGGACGGTGTGCAAAATCGGCTTGTCGAACGGCTTGTCGATTTTCTGCCTGAGGCGGCTGATGTGGACGTCGATCACGTTCGTCTGCGGATCGAAATGATATTCCCACACATTCTCCAGCAGCATGGTGCGCGTGACGACCTGGCCGGCATGCCGCATGAGGTATTCGAGCAAGCGGAACTCTCGGGGATGCAGGTACACGCGTTTGCCTTGACGCAGGACCTTGCGCGCAAGCAGATCCATCTCGAGGTCGCCGACTTTCAGCTGTGTATTCTCAGGCGCCGTTCCGGAACGCCGCAACAGCGCTTCGAGGCGCGCGAGGAGTTCGGAGAACGCAAACGGCTTGGCGAGATAATCGTCGCCGCCCGCCTTCAAGCCTGCAACCCGATCTTCGACTTCGCCAAGCGCACTGAGAAACAGGACCGGGGTGGTGATGTTCGACTTACGGACCGATTCGACGATCGACAGCCCGTCCGGGCCGGGAAGCATTCGGTCGACAACCATCGCGTCGTAAGGCTCGGAGAGGGCGAGGAAGAGGCCTTCGCGGCCGTCGGCGGCGTGGTCGACGATATATCCGCTCTCACGCAGGCCCTTGGTCAGGAATTCGGCGGCTTCCCGGTCGTCTTCGATGACAAGCACCCGCATCGGTCCATCCGTACGCTTGGCGCGGTTGTCGCTCGCGGCAAGCTCGCTCTCTGGCTGTGACAGTCCAATCATAAGTATACCGCGAACCTGTTGAAATCCTGGCAAAAAAAGAAAGGACAACCCCGGCTTCCAGAACTCGGGTCATCTCTCTTTATTTTAGGTGCGGGAATGGCCGACACCGCGTTACAAGGCTGTCACTGCCTGCCGGCTTCGCCTTAATTTAGCCGGTGTTTCCGGGCATAAAACGATTCGGCGGGGCGCGCCATTTTATCGTCCACGAAATTGCGATCTCGGACTGAACGGCAACGGCCTTCGTGTGTTCACGTATGTTCTTGGTGAGGAATCTCATGTTCGCCTCTTCAATCTTCCGCAAGCTGACTCGCGCGGCGATCGCCGCAGCCGCGCTCCTCGCGGGCGGCGCTGCGCTTCCCGACGGCGCGCAAGCGCGCGACCGCTTCGGCTTCTCGCTCGGGTTCAGCAACTATGGTGCCAGCAGCATCGGTTTTGGCTACAGCAGCGGCGGGCCTTGGGGCCGCGGTTGGGGTCATCGCGGCTGGGGCCACCGCGGCTGGGGCCGTGATCACTTCTCACTCGGATTCACCTACGTCGTCCCGCCTGCGTACTACGGGCCGCGGCCGTACGATTACCCCGCCTATTACGGCGCGGCGCCTTACGGCTATCCGACGCGCTCATACTATCGCCCCGGATTTTACCCGGTCGGCGGCGTCGTCGCGTTCTCCGCACCCGTCCGCGACCGCTTGGGCTCGCGCACGCGCGGCGTCTACTACGACGCCTACATGAGCGCGCTCGACGCGCCCGTCGGCGAGTCGATCAACTGGCGCGACGGCCGCATCTCCGGCGATGTGACGACGACGCGCGACGGCTGGGCCGGCGAGCGCTACTGCCGCGAATTCCGCCAGAACATCATCATCGACGGCAAGACCGAGGAAGCGTACGGCACCGCATGCCGTAACGAGGCCGACACGGATTGGGAAATCATCCCGAACTAGTTTATTGCGAGTCCGGAGCGGGTTAGCGCCTGCTCCGGCCGCCGATAAGCCGGAGGAAATTTTTTCCGGTTCCTCTATAATGGCTCCACGCGATGGGGGCTTGCGGCGTGGGGACAAAAACCGTCCGGATTTTCACGGCAATAGGCGCGGCGGCATTTATGTCCGCCTGCGGCATCCTGCCGCGCGTCGCCCAACAAACTACCGCCGCGGCGGTCTCACCCATCACCACGACGGCCCGGGCCGTGTCGAAGAGCCTCGAGGCGACCAGCCATAACATGGCGGTCGCTTCCGCGGCCGCAGAGCGCGCGTCGCGCCAGGCGTCGATGACGGCTGCGCAAGCGCGCGCAGCGGCGCGGACCGCCGCGCGGCAGCGCCACCAGGCGGAGCGCCTTGCCGAGCGCACCGCGTCGATAAGAAAACAGGCCCAAACCTCGGCACGCGCGCAGGAGACATTCGACATCCTTCCCGCAGCGATCCTCGTGCAGCTGACCGAGGGCCAGGCGGCGCTTCAGCGCGCCGCGCAGAAAGAAGCTTTGACCGCACCGATCGGTGAAGAGATCTATTGGGAAGATTCCGGCCGTACGGGAACGGCGATGGCGGAGGACGAGAAGCCGATGGGAGGTTTCATCTGCCGTACGTTCGTTCAGTCCGTGCGTCTTGATCTGGCCGAGGAGCGTGGCCGCGCAATCGCTTGCCGGAATCCCGATGGAGTCTGGGAAGCGGCGTTGTCGCGCACGGAGCTCGCACCATGAGCAGCTTCGGCGACGCCCCGCTTCAGCAGGAAGAGGAATCGACAAGCCTCAGGGCGAAGTCCGGAACGCTGCTCGCCCGCATTCTCTACGAGAAGGACAAGATCATCTTCCGCGAGGGACAGGACGGGACGGACACTTTCGTCGTCGAGTCCGGGAAGATCGGCGTGTTCAAGACCGTCGAAGGCAAACCGGTCCGGCTGGCTGTGCTTGAAAAAGGCGCCATGTTCGGGGAAATGGCCGCGATCACCGGCGAGCGCCGAACCGCAACCACGATCGCCCTTGAAGCTTCCGTCGTCTGCCGCATTTCCCGTACGACGATGCAGCAAAAGATCAGCGCGTGCGATCCTTTCATCCGTGCTTTGCTGGCCATCCTGATCAATAATCTGAGCCGCGTGAACGAGCGCTACGCGACGACGCATAAAGCGGCCGAAAAAATGCTCGCAGATCTCAAAGCTTCGACGCAAGCCGCGAAAGAGGCTGCATCCGCTCCGCCTTCGCCTACGCCTTCGCCATCCGACGTAACACCGGCTTAGGCGATTCATGCTGCTCGCATTGCTGTCACCGGCCAAGCGGCTGGACTTCTCGCCGCCGCCTTCATTCGCCAACGCCAGCCAACCCGCCCTCCTCAAGGACACGGCTCTGCTCGCGGCGCACAGCAAATTGCTGAGCCGCGCCGACCTGCGCCGCCTGATGGAGATCAGCGCGAAGCTGGCCGATCTTAACTACGAGCGATTTCAGTCTTTCGACCCGAAGAACAGGACCAACGTCAAACCTGCGATCTTTGCGTTCGCGGGCGACGTCTACATGGGTTTCGATGCCAAGACGCTGAACGCCGACGACGTCGCGTTCACGCAGAGGCACATCGCAATACTTTCCGGCCTTTACGGCGTTTTGCGACCCTTGGATGCCATTCAGCCTTACCGGCTGGAAATGGGAACGCGTCTTAGGACGGAGCGCGGGAGCGATCTCTACGCATTCTGGCGGGCGAGCGTTGCGCGTTACATCAACCAACTTACGGCAGCGCTCACCGCGCCGACGATCGTCAACCTGGCATCGGATGAATACTGGAGCGCCGTGGACGTCGATGCGCTCGAGGCTCCGGTGGTGCAGCCGGTCTTCAAGGAGATCAAGGCCGGCAAAGCACGGATCGTCAGCTTTCTTGCGAAGAAAGCGCGCGGCATGATGGCCCGCTTCATTGTGCAGCAGCGTCTCACGACGCCGGAGGACCTGAAGCGTTTCGCCACGGATGGGTATGCATTCGATCCAAAGGCCTCCCAGGGCGCTCAACTCGTATTCACGCGGAAGTCGAGATAGCCATGCTCGCCGAGCAAGAGCTGCATCGCCATCTCGGAATCTTGCGCCGGCGCGACAAACGCATGGCAGGCGCGCTCAAGCTCGCCGGCCTGCCCAAAGCGCGCGGCCTGGAGCCGGGCTTTGCGAGCCTCATTCGAATCATCGTCGACCAGCAAGTCTCGACGGCCGCGGGCGCGGCGATATGGGCCAAGCTGCAGAAGGCCGCCGGCGGGCGCGTCACGCCAAGGAGCCTGCTCGCGCTTGGCGAAGAAGGCTTGCGCGCGAACGGCATGAGTGGACCAAAGACGCGTTACGCCCTCGGCCTGGCGGAAGCGACGGCGGCCGGGAAACTGAACTTCCGGGCGCTGTCACGCGCCGGCGACGATGAAGTGCGCGCGACCCTGACGGCGTTCAAGGGCGTCGGAGATTGGACGGCGGATATCTATCTTCTGTTCGGTATGGGTCGCCCCGACGTATGGCCCGTCGGCGACCTTGCGATTCAGCACGCCATCCGCATGCTGCACGGGCTCAACGAGAAGCCGGGCGCCGAGCTCTGCGAGACGCTGGGCGCGCCGTGGCGCCCTTACCGATCGAGCGCCGCCATCTTCCTCTGGCATTACTTCGCCCACATGAGACGGAACACCCCCGCGCCGCGCCCCTAATCGCTTGGAATTCTTGCGAAAACATTCCTTGCGTTTGGAGGTCCGGCCTCTATCCTCCCGTGCGCCGCATAAACGCGCACATAACACTACATAAAATGACTTTTTGGGGGATGGTTCACCGTGTCCGAGAACGCTCAAACCGCTAACGCCAATACAGCTCCGCCGGGCGCAGTGCCGATTTTCTATACCGAGCCGATGCCGGTCGCCGCTTCGCTGCAGCCGGACTGGAAGATCCGCCCCGAGAACGATTTCACGTTTGCGGCGCGCACGAACACCGTGCCGCTGACGGCTCCGGAATTCATGATGGCCGCCCGTCATTATCCGATCATCTTCCTCGGCGACGTCGTTCCGACCTGCGTGCTGGGCTTCCAGCCCAACACGAACCTGTTCGTGGACCGCGACGGCATGTGGGAACGCGGCGCTTATGTTCCGGCTTACATCCGCCGCTATCCCTTCATCCTGCTGGGTCAAACCGGCGACGAGATGCTGCGTCTCGGCATCGATCGCGCCGGCCGCTCGAGCAAGCCGGATGCGCGCGCCCTATTTGAGGACGGCAAAGAGACGCCGGTGATCAAGCAGGCCGTGGAACTCGGCGAGCAGTTCCACAATGCGCACATGTATACGCGCGACTTGTCGGCGGCGCTGAAGGCGGCCGATGTGATCGAGGATTCGACCCTTTCGGCCGAAGTGGAGCCGGGAAAGGCGGAGCCGATCGCGGCGTTCAAGCGGGTCAGCGAAGACAAGTTCCGCCAGCTGCCGGAAGCCACCATTGTCGAATGGTGGAAGAAAGGCTTCATGCACGCGGTGTATTTCCACCTGCAGTCCATGAACAACTGGGAAATGCTGATGTTGCGCAATACGCGCGGCTGGGTTCCCCCGCAGCTCAACGTCCCGCCGCAGCCATTACAGGCGTAGGTTCCGAGTTCCGTTCTAACCCATAGGCGGGATTGAACTTTTCCGGCCCGAGAAACCAGTGCTGCCGCGCGCGTCGGCGCTGGTTTTCGGCCCTTCGCCCGGCGATAATGACTCCTGAAGGCGGGGGAGCAGGCGGTGGCGGTAGGATCTCGGGCATTCTGGTTGTTTATCACGCTGTTAGCGGCGGTGGGCGCGGTCCCTCATGCGCACGCCGGGACGGTCTCCGCGCAGGCCGTCACCCCCGACGGCGAAGTCGTCCGCGATGCGGTCATCACCGCGGTGCCGCCTGGCGGCGCCATCATCGCCGCCAGGCCCGGAACCAAGGCGGTGATGATTCAAGAGGGCAAGCAGTTCATTCCCTATGTGCTCGCGGTCCAGGCCGGCACTACGGTTGATTTTCCCAACCACGATTCATTCCGCCATCAGGTCTACTCGTTCTCGACCGCCAAGACGTTCGAGCTGAAGCTCTACGGCAGCGGTGAAGTCGGCAGCGTCCTCTTCGACAAGCCGGGGGCCGTGCCCGTGGGCTGCAACATTCACGACAATATGCTCGCCTACGTCTACGTGGCGCCAGGCCCCAACTTCGCGACGACGGGCCCCGACGGCGCTGCCCAGATCAAAGGCCTTGCCGCGGGCACGTATGAGATCTCCGTGTGGCATCCGCATCAGCGCGGCGCAAGCTCGACGCAGCAAGTCACGGTGGCGCCGGACGGCACGGTCGACGTGAAATTGGAGCTACGACTGCGGAATGTCCGCGGGCAGCGCAAGCCGGGCGCTTTTGACGAAAAAGCATACTGACGGAGAAGCGCGCGGTGTTCCGCAGTTTTCAAACTCGTCTCGTCTTCTTCTCCTGGATCCTGTTTGCGATCGTCGAAGCGTTTACGTTTTTCCTCGTCCAGAACGCCATCCGGGACAATATCTCCGACCAGGCGCGCCAGCAGCTGATCGACTCAAACGAGATCTTCAATCAGCGCGTCGCCGCCACCGCCGATACGCTGGCCGAAGGCGCGACGATCCTCGCATCCGACTACGGCTTCCGCCAGGCATTCTCGACCGACGACCGGCCGACGATCCTTTCAGCGCTGCATAACCTGGGCCACCGCTTTCACGCAGACCGTTTCTTTCTGCTGTCGCTGGACGGAAAAATCCTCGCCGACACGGGCTCAGCGGTCGACGCTGCCGAGACCGGGGATATCGTGACCATCGGCTCGGTGAACGGCGTCTTCCCTTTCGACGACATGATCGAGACCGCAGAGGAAGAAGAACGCGCGGCGGCCACCGCCGTTCTCGACAACCATCTCTACCGTCTCGTGGTCGTGCCGATCAAAGCCCCGGTACCGATCGCCTGGATCGTCGTCGGGCTCGAAATCGGCGATGCGTTCGCAACCGAACTCCGGCGCACGACGACGATTCCAATCGAGATCACTTTTGCCTTCAAGAACGACGCGGGAAACTGGCAGGGTGCGGCGTCGACCCTGGACGCACCGCTCAAGGCCGAGCTCATCACCGCCATTACCGACGAAAGCCGCTTTCAGGGCGATCCTATCATCGTAAGGATGGGCGGCAGCGAATTCGTGACTTTGGTCGCGAATCTTCCGGCTCCTCAGGGCGCGGCCAGCGTTGAAGCCATCCTCCAGTATTCGCTCGACGTTGCGCTGCAGGCTTACGAACCTCTTTTCCTGCTGCTCCTGATCGTCGCCGGCGCGGCGCTTCTGCTCTCGCTGGTGGGCGCGGTCTTCATCGCCCGCTCGATCGCCAAGCCCATCCGTGTGCTCGATGTCGCGGCGCGGCGTATTCAAGCCGGACGCTACAACGAAAAAGTGACGGTCACCCAACGCGACGAAATCGGCCGGCTGTCCGAGACCTTCAACCAGATGATGGAGGGCATCGCCGAACGCGAAACGCGCATCGCCTATCAAGCGCGACACGATGCACTTTCCGGGCTGCCCAACCGCGTATCGTTCGAAGGGCACGTGTCCGATCTGATCATTGCGCGCCACAATGCCCAAGGGGTTTTCAGCGTCCTCCTTCTTCAGCTGGGCCGTTTCTCGGAAATCAACAGCACCTTGGGGCACGATACAGGCGAGCAGCTGATCCGAAAGGTCGGAAAGGCGCTCAAGCAGATCGTACCGGAGCCGAACGCCGTCGCGCGCCATGCCAACAGCATGTTCGCCATGGTGCTCGACAACGACGACACCACGAGCGTCGCGCTCACCGTCGAGCGGATCCTGGGGATATTCGACAATGCGATCAGCGTCGCGGGCTTCAATATCGACGTGACGGCGACGATCGGCGAAGCCCGGTACCCGCAGCATGGGACGACGGCGCGCACGCTGCTGCAGCACGCCGATACGGCGATCTTCGAAGCGAAGCGCCTGGGCCGGCCATACTTTGCCTATGAATCGGAATTGGATCCGCATAGGCCCGAACGCTTATCGATGATGAGCGAACTGCGGGCCGGGTTGGATGAAGGCCAGTTCCAGCTCTACTTCCAGCCCAAGGTCGATCTTTCGACCGACACGATAAAGGCCGCCGAAGCGCTGATCCGCTGGGTCCACCCCAAGCGCGGATTTATGGCGCCCGACTCCTTCATCCCTCTGGCGGAACAGACGGGAAATATCCAAAAGCTCACGGCGTGGGTCCTGGATGCCGCAGTGAAGCAAGTTCGCAAGTGGTCGGACGAAGGCATCAACGTCAAGGTTGCGGTCAACCTGTCCGCGAAGGATCTGAGCAATAGGAGCCTGCCGACCGAAATCTCGAGCTTGCTTGCCGCCCATAACGTTTCGGCGCGCAGCCTGATCCTGGAAATCACCGAGAGCGCGGTGATGCAGGACCCGGCACATGCGATGGAGATCCTGAAAAACCTCAACGAGATGGGACTTACGCTGTCCATCGACGACTACGGAACGGGCTACTCATCCATGGCCTATCTGCGCAGCCTTCCGGTGCATGAAATCAAGATCGACAAGTCGTTTGTGCTGAAACTCGCAAACAGCCGCGGCGACGAGATCCTGGTGCGGTCGACCATCGATCTTGGCCACAACCTCGGCCTCAAGGTGACCGCCGAAGGGGTCGAGGACACTGCATCGATCGAAATCCTGCGAGCCTATGGTTGCGAAACGGCCCAGGGCTATTTCGTGAGCAAGCCCTTGCCCGCGGAGGAGTTCGCACGGTTCTACGCCTCGTCGCGTTGGGCGCTCGCACGTAACGAACAACCGAAGCCGATCGCCGCGGCTGGAGAATAAACGTCCGGAAGCCTGCTATCCGGACGAAGTAAGGGGTGTCCTGTCTATGCGTTTTCGCGTCGGCATCTCGCTGATGATCGTGAGCGCGTTGGCGGCCGGCTGTGCCCGGGCCGCCGAGACTTCATCCTTGCCGCCCTGGTTCGCTCTCGACGTGAACGGCCTGATCGATGCGCGTCTCGCGCTGACGTCCGGGACATTGAGCTGGGAGGAAGGCGGGTTAGGAAAAGTACGATGGGGCTCCTCGGACGGTGATCCCGGAGTCATTGCGCGCCCCGAAGGGGCTCTCGTCGTGCAACCGCGTTTCGGCTTCGACCTGGAAGGTTTCGTTCACCTCCAAGCCAGCAGCCAGCAGCGTCCTGCCGTCGACGTCGTGGAAGCTTACCTTGCCTACGAAACGCCGCCGTCTTCGCGGTTCGGGCTGCAGGTCAAAGGCGGGTTCTTCTTTCCGCATATTTCGGTCGAGAATACCGGGCTCGCGTGGACCAGCCCGTATACGATCACGTCCTCCGCCATCAATACCTGGATCGGCGAGGAGCTCAGGACCGTCGGCGGCGAAATCACCGCCACGTGGCGACCGGACGCCTTGAGCGAACTCGGGACGACGGGCTCGGTCTATTACTTCAACGATCCGACCGGGACCTTGCTCGCCTGGCGCGGATGGACGCTTTCGGACCGGGAAGCCGGCCTCTTCGACCGGATACGCGTGCCCATGGTCCGGCTCATCGCACCCGGCGCCCCCTTGGACGAGCAGGCGCTGACCGAGGAGCCTTTCCACGAGATCGACGCCAAGCAGGGCTACTACCTCGGCGCCCATGCCGCCCACGAAGATTACGGGCGCCTGCAGATCCATTGGTACAACAACAACGCCGATGACCGCGAACTGAAGTTCGGCCAATGGGCGTGGCGAACGAAGTTCTGGAGCGCGGGCTATACGTCGCCGTCCTGGGCCGACATCACGTTCCTGGCACAGGCCATGACGGGCACGACGACGGTCATCACCCGTCCGGCGCCGCGGGGCCCGTTCGTCGACACCAAGTTCTGGTCGGTGTACGGACTGGTGAGCAAGGAATGGGATAGGCATCGCCTCAGCCTGCGGCTCGAGAGGTTCGGAGCCGACGACCGCGATACATCCGTGGATGACAACAATGAGCGCGGAACGGGAATCACCGCAGCCTATGTCTATCGGCCGGCCGATCGCCATCGCCTGACGCTGGAGGTCCTGCACGTATCCAGTCGGCGCCCCGAACGGATTTTCCTCGGCTTTCCGGAGAAAGCTAAGGAAACGGTGCTGCAAGCCAGCTACCGTTTATTCTTCGGAACGGGCAATTAGGGCAATCGGGAATCATGGCTGAAGAAGGTACGAACAGGCCGCTGCTGGCCGCTTTCGCGACTCTGGGTCTCATCACCCTGACGGTTTACCTTCTGGTGGTGGGCGAGCAGATCCTGCTGCCGCTCATCCTTGCAGTCCTGTTCTCCTATCTGATTACCGCGCTCGGGCACCGGATCGAGCGCTTGCGCATCGGTCAGTGGAGTCCGCTGCCGTGGATGGGGCTGTCCGGCGCCATCATCGCCGTGCTGCTGGTCCTCGCGTTGATCGTCCAGATCGTGGCCAGCAACATCAGCGACGTGGTCGAGGCGGCGCCGCAGTACCAAGAGCAGATGGAGGAAATGTTCGCCCAGGCATCGCGTTTCGCGGCCGATATCCTGAACCGCGACCGCCCGATCACCATGGCCGCCCTCCTCCAGGAGATCAACCTGCGCGCCGTCCTCGAGCGCTTCGTGGAGGCCTTCCAGTCCATTGCTGCCAATACGTTCCAGATCCTGGCCTATGTCACCTTCCTGCTCCTGGAACGGCGGATGTTCGATCGCAAGCTGAGCCTTCTGTTTGCCAATCCCACGCGGGAGAAGGCGGTCCGCGACACCCTCCAGACCATCGGGCGCAAGATCGAGGCCTACGTCCTGATCAAAACCGGCATCAGCCTTTTGAACGGCGTCCTGAGCTATGTGGTGCTCGTCCTGTTCGGGGTGGATTTTGCGGGGTTCTGGGCGCTTCTCGTGTTCGTGCTCAATTACATCCCCTACATCGGATCGCCGATCGCGATGCTGTTCCCCACCCTTCTCGCCCTGCTTCAGTTCGGCTCGATCCTCATGGCGGTGTTTGTCCTCGGGAGCCTTTGGGCGATACAGGCCTTCGTGGAAAACTTCATCGAACCCCGGATCACGGGGCGCACACTGAATCTCAGCCCGATCGTGATGATCGTTTCGCTGTCCGTGTGGGGGGCGATCTGGGGTATCCCCGGGATGATCCTCTCGGTGCCGCTCATGGTCATGATCATGATCATTCTGTCGCAGTTCCCGAAGACGCGCCCGGTCGCGATCGTCATGTCGGAGCGCGGCGACATCGCCTGACAGATCGACTCGCGTACTTTGGCCGGGCCGATTCGCTCAAAGAGCCCCTCCGCGCTCCGACGGACCTTCAAAAAAGTTGGAGCATGGCCGCGCGTGAGGGGTCGACAGCACCGTCCTCCCCTTTGGATGCCCCAAGCGCCTCAGGTGCCCGCGCGCGCCCGTTCGCGATAGCCACCGGCACGTGCGCACAGAGAATTTTCACCGCGCGCGAACACGGAAACGGACTACGCTTTGCTTCTTACAATGCATCTGTCGTGATGCTCTCCGCGTGAAACGCGGGACCGACGCGGACCGGCGCGCGTCCATCCCGGCAAAATCAGAAATCGATCAGATAACCGCAGAAAGTCTGGCGTTTGATGCGAGCGGACGATGCGAGCCGTGTCTCGGTTTTCGGCGCGAACGAACGCGATGAAGCATCGATGCGAAGCGCGCGTCGACCCTCGTCGCAGGATCAGAATTGGATCTCATCGCGCCCTTCGGCGCATCGCCGTGCGCGCTCCGCGCGGCCGGCGAAGACGCGCGTGCCGTCGCTTCGGCGACGCGCCGCAGGCATGAAGAATGCGCTCGCGCGAACCAACGTATTGTCAGAAATCAAGCAAAAAGTTGGACGCAAGCGCAAAATCACTTGTGAAATGAAATTAACTGCGTTTATCTAATTGATGTTTGGGCAATTTGTACGAACGTGAGTTCGATTTTTTTGGTGTTGCCCGGACATCACCATCATCCAAATAGGGGATTTGATCATGGCTGCTAAGAAGAAAGCTGCGAAGAAGAAGACCGCTAAGAAGAAGGCGAAGAAGAAGGCGAAGCGTAAATAACTTAAGCCTACTTCGCTAAAGTCTAATAAGGGACAGCACACAAGAACGGTTACGTCATCGGCGCGAGCGGAAGAGCAATCTTTAAGGGCTCCGCCCTGAACAGTTTGTACCGGTGCGATATCCGATTGTGATGGAAAGCCCGCCGAGCTCAGCTTGGCGGGCTTTACCATTTCCGGGGTCAGCCGCTGAAAACGGCCTGGGCGGCGTCATAGCCGCGGCCGGTATCGATCTTCGCCCCGACACTATGAAGAACGGCTTCAAGGGCCGTCAGGCAACCCAGCACATATGAGGGCGCGGCACTTTGGCCGAGCAGCCCGATCCGCCAGACCTTCCCCGCCCAGACGCCGAGGCCCGACCCGATCTCGAGATTGAACTCGTTCAGAAGCCGTTTGCGGACAGCGGCATCCTCGACCCCTTCCGGGATCTCGACGAGGTTCAGTTGGGGCAGCCGCACCTTGGCGTCCACCTTCATCTTCAGACCCATGGCTTCCACCCCGGCCACCAGCGCCCGATGAGCGGTCGCGTGGCGCGCCCAGGCGCTTTCCAGACCTTCTTCTTGAAGCATCGCGAGGGCTTCATGCAGGCCATAGAGCGCATTGACCGGGGCCGTATGGTGGTAGGTGCGCCCTCCGCCCTTGCCGTCGCCCCAATAGCCCATGACCAGCGACAGATCGAGGAACCAGCTTTGGACCTTGGTCTTGCGCGCCTTCACCCGCGCGGCCGCACTTTCGCTAAACGTCACCGGCGACAGTCCCGGCGGCGCCGAAAGGCACTTCTGCGAACCCGAATACACGGCATCAGCGCCCCAAGCATCCACGTTCACCTCGATACCGCCGAGGCTGGTCACCGCATCGACGATAGACAGAGCGCCATACTCCTTGGCGATGGCGCACAACGCCGCCGCGTCGGATCTGACCCCCGTCGACGTTTCGGCGTGGACGAATGCCAGCGTCGTCGCGCCGGGGTTGGCGCGGAACGCGGCGCGGACCTTGTCGGGATCGACCGGTGAGCCCCACGGATCCTCGACCATGACCGGAGTTGCCCCGCAGCGCTCGACATTCTCCTTCATGCGCAGGCCAAAGACGCCGTTCGCGCACACCACCACCTTGTCGCCCGGTTCCACCAGGTTGACGAAGCAGCATTCCATGCCGGCCGAACCTGGCGCCGAGACCGGGAAGGTCAGCAGGTTCGAGGTGCGAAAAACGTAACGCAGCATGCGGACAATCTCGTCCATCAGGCTGACGAAGGCCGGGTCGAGGTGACCGAGGGTCGGACGGGCCAAAGCCCCAAGGACGCGCGGATGAACCTCGGACGGCCCGGGCCCCATCAGCATCCGTCGGGGAAGGTCGCGGCGTTCGTTCCGCATCAGATAGCTCCCTTGAGTTTCAGGCGAAGCAGCAGCGCCAGCGAGGCCAGCCTGCGCTTCATTGCGGTCCCCGGCCCAATCACGGCCGGCAGGGAATCGAGAAACTTATCGATTGCGCCGCGCGCTTCGGGCTCGTCGAGGTAGGGCGCGTGGCCGCGGTTGGGAACGGTCACACGCTGCAGGTGCGGGACCTCGGCCTGCATCCTGTCGAAGACGGCGGGCGATAGAAGGTCGGTGTTCGCGCCCCGGATAGCGAGGACCGGCATCATCCGGAGCGAGGTGAAGAACGGCCATAGGTCGACAGCTTTGGCATTCGCGATGAAGGGCTGCGAGATGCTGAGGTCGTAGTTCGCGCGCAAGCCGCCTTCCGGAGCCTCGATGAAGCGCCGGCGCGCCATCCGGGCCCAATCTTCCGCTTTGTACTCCGGAAAAACGACGCCATCGATCGCCTGGATCGCCGCGGCCGCTTCCTCCCACGTCCGGACCGGCTTGCTGCGGCCGACGTAGCTGCCAATCCGGGCGAGCCCTACGGGGTCGAGCTCCGGTCCAATGTCATTGATGACGACCCCGAGAAGCCGATGGGGAATGACCGCCGCGAGAACCATGGAAATGATGCCGCCCAGCGACGTACCGATGAGCGCCGCGCGCATAAGGCCGGCCGAATTCATAAGAGCGATGATGTCGCGCACATAGACCGGCGGGACATAGGTCATCGGGTCCTTGGCGTATTCCGATTGGCCGCGGCCCCGCAACTCGACACACAGGACGCGGTAGCGATCCGCAAGGTGCGGCGCGACGTCCTCGAAGTCGCGGGCATTACGCGTGAGGCCGGGAATGCAGATCACCGTAAGTCGCGGATTGGGAGGGCCCGGGTAATCCCGGTAATGGAGCTTCAGCCCATCGTGGGACGTATAGAAGCGCGAGACGAAAGCCGCGGCGCCGGCGGCGGAAGTTCGTGAACTGGACATGAACCCTGGGGACTCGCTCGGAACGGACAAGAATTGGAGAGAGACTAACCCGATCCGCCATCATTCGCGGAACGATTTTCTCCGGTATAGGCGCTCGCGAGCGCGCCGGTGTAAGGTCTTTTGACCTTGCCAGGACCGGACCGGGTCTGTGGCGCACCCTTGTTCGGATCTGCGTTCGGACCTCACCAATGCCAGCCCTGCCCAACGTCGTCGCCGCTATCGGCCATACGCCTCTGATCAAGCTGCGGCGCGCCTCAGAGCTGACGGGCTGCACCATCCTCGCCAAGGCGGAATTCGCCAACCCCGGCGGTTCCATCAAGGACCGTACCGCGAAATTCATCATCGAGGACGCGGAGCGAAAGGGTGAACTGCGGCCGGGAGGCGTGATCGTCGAGGGCACCGCGGGAAACACCGGGATCGGACTTACGATCGTCGGACATGCCAAGGGCTACCGGACGGTGATCGTCCTGCCCGAAACCCAGAGCCAGGAGAAAAAGGATGCCCTCAAGCTGCTCGGGGCCAATCTTCGACAGGTCAAAGCCGTCCCGGCCGCCGATCCCAATCACTATGTGAAGTTCTCCAAGCGGCTGGCCGAAGAGCTGGCGAAATCGGAAGCCAATGGCGCGATCTGGGCCAACCAGTTTGACAACGTTGCCAACCGCGACGGCCATGAGCGCGAGACCGCCGCGGAATTATGGAACGACGTCGACGGCCGGATCGATGGTTTCGTCTCCGCCGTCGGCACCGGAGGCACGCTGGCGGGGGTAGGCGCGGGCCTCAAGTCGCGCAACAAGAATATCGTTGTCGCCCTTGCCGATCCGATGGGCGCCGCGCTCTATAACTTCTACGCCCATGGAGTGCTCAAGGCCGAAGGCAATTCGATCACCGAAGGCATCGGCCAGAGCCGCGTCACGGCCAACCTCGAAGGGGCGCCGATCGACGATCAGTTCCAGATCCACGACAAGGAGGCCCTGCCGCTCATCTTCGACCTCGTCAGGGAGGAAGGGATCAGCGTCGGCAGCTCGACCGGCATCAATATCGCCGGCGCCATCCGCCTGGCGAAAAAACTCGGACCGGGGAAAACCATCGTGACGTTTCTGACCGATTCCGGCTCGCGCTACCAAAGCAAGCTCTACAATCCCGAATTCCTGCGCGCCAAGGACCTGCCTGTGCCGCCCTGGCTCGATCAGTAATCCGCGCCCATGGCGACTTCCGTCAGTTTCTTTCCCGCGACCGATCCGCGCATGGCCGAGGCGCGGCGCATACGGTTCACGGTCTTTTGCGAGGAGCAGCAGGTCCCGCCCGACCTTGAATGGGACGCGCATGAAGCCGTCTGCGAACACGTCCTCGCGGACGTGGACGGCGTGGCGCTGGGAGCGGCGCGCATACGCCCCTACCAACCCAGCGTCTTCAAGATCGAGCGCGTCGCCGTTGTCAAAGAAGCCCGCGGCCAGGGCATCGGTCTGTTCATCATGGCCGAGATCATGCGCCGGCTCGCCGATCGCCGCGCGAGCGCCGTCGTTTTGAACGCCCAGGCCCAAGTGGAGACCTTCTACCATCAGCTGGGCTTCTTGAGCGAAGGCGAACAGTTCATGGAGGCCGGCATCCCCCACGTGCATATGACGTGGCGCCCCTCTGGCTGAATCCACCCGCCGCAGGCTAGGGTGACGGGATGCAATCAACGTCTTTCGCTCCGATCGGCACGCGCCGCTGGGCTCTGAAGCTCGGCGGCGGCGCGCTCGCTTTAGGGGCCCTGCCCGTCCGCGCGGCCGACAGCATGAAGGTCCTTCACCGCGGCAATGGCACCGAGCCGGATACACTGGACCCACATCTTTCGAGCGGCGCGTGGGAAAACAACATCATCGGCGACATGTTCCTCGGCTTGACGACCGAGGACGTCGCCTCTCGGCCAATTGCAGGGACCGCCGACACCTGGACCACCAGCGAAGACGGGCTGGTCTGGACCTTCAAGTTGCGTCGAGACGTCGTCTGGTCCGATGGAACACCGCATGTAGCCCATGACTATGTCTATTCTTGGCGCCGGGTCCTCGATCCCAAGACCGCCGCACGCTACGCCTTCATTCTCTATGTCGTGAAGAACGCTGAAGAGGTCAATGCGGGCAAGCGCCCCGTGGAAGATGTCGGCATACGCGCGCTCGACGACTACACCGTAGAAATCACGCTCGCGCAGCCTGCACCGTTCCTGTTGGGTCTACTGAAGCATTTTACAAGTTTCGCAGTACCCCCGCATGTCGTGGAGAAACACGGCCGTGCCTGGGTCCAGCCGGCCAACATGGTTTCCAATGGCCCCTATGTCATGGCGGAGTATGTCCCGAATGGCTACGTGAAGCTCATCAAGAATCCACGTTTCTATGACGCCGCGAGCGTTACGATCGAAGAAGTCTTCTTCTACCCCATAGACGACGAACGTTCAGCGCTCACCCGCTTTCGCGCGGGTGAAATCGACATGAACATAACCACCAGCGGCTTTCCGATTCAGCAACTGGAGTGGCTGAACGAGAACATGCCTGGACAGGCGCGCATCGCAGCCTATCTCGCCGTCACTTATGCGTTCATGAACATGCGCAGGGCGCCATTCAACGATCTGCGCATCCGTCGGGCGATGAGTCTGGCTATCGATCGCGATGTCTTGATGAATAAAGTCAGGCGCGACGGCAGCTTGCCCGCAATGTCGTTCGTGCCGCCGGGCGTCGCGAACTACGTAACCGGACCACGACTCGATTTTGCGGACTGGCCTATGGAACGACGCCGGGAGGAAGCTAAACGGCTTTTGGCCGAGGCGGGATTCGGGCCTGACAAACCGCTGGCTTTCGACTTTCAGTATCGTTTGGCGTACGAGCGGCGGCGCGTCATGGTCGCGTTGTGCACGCTCCTCAAGGAGGTCGGCATTATCGCCCGCCCCTTCGGCAATGAACCGAAGGTTCACTATAGTCGTATTCAGCAGGGTGATTTCGACGCTGCGGAAGCCGGATGGGTCGGTGACTATAACGATCCGCAGACGTTCCTGAGTCTCATCGAGTCGTCCGCCGGCGTGTTCAACTACCCGGGCTATAGCAATGCCGAGTACGACCGCCTGATGGGTCAAGCCAAGGTCATGCAGGACTTGGGCGCCCGGGCGCAGGTCATGGCGCGTGCGGAGCAGATCGCGCTGGACGAATGCGGAGTCATTCCGATCGAGTTCTCGGTGACTAAGAATTTGGTATCGCCGCGCGTTCAGGGCTTCGCCGACAATCCCGAGAACACCCATCGCACGCGATTCATCAGTCTGAAGGCCTAGCGATGGCCAGCGAAACGGACGTCGTCATCATCGGCGGGGGCCACAACGGGCTCGTCTGCGCTTTTTACCTCGCGCGCGCGGGCCTTAAGGTCACCGTCCTCGAGCGCCAGGACGTCGCCGGCGGCGCGGCGGTGACCGAGGAATTCCATCCCGGATTCCGCAATTCGGTCGCCAGCTATACCGTCTCGCTCCTGAACCCGCGCGTGATCGCGGACATGAATTTGCACGGACATGGCCTTCGCATCGTGGAACGCAAGGCCGCCAATTTCCTGCCGCTCAACGAACGGGACTATCTCGTCACCGGGCCGGGCCGAACCAAAGCCGAGGTCGCCAAGTATTCCATGCGGGATTCCGAGCGGCTGGAGGAGTACGGCCGCCGGCTCGACGCGGTGGTCGAGGTGCTGCGCGCATTTTTATTGAGAACCCCTCCGAATGTCGTCACCGGCGGTACGTTCGCCGCCCTGGCGCAACTGTTCGAGGCGTTCAAATCGGGCCGCGAAATCGCCAAGGCCGACATGACGGCGCGGCGTGATCTTCTCGCCCTGTTCTCGCAATCGGCCGGCGACTGGCTGGACGGATGGTTTGAGAGCGATCCGATCAAGGCCGCATTCGGTTTCGATGCCGTGGTGGGGAACTACGCGAGCCCGTACACCCCCGGGTCGGCGTATGTGCTGCTCCATCACGTGTTCGGCGAGGTGAACGGAAAGAAAGGCGCCTGGGGCCATGCGATCGGCGGCATGGGCGCCATCACCCAGGCCATGGCCAAGGCCTGCGCCGCGGAGGGCGTGACGCTGCGCACGGGTGTCGAGGTGAAAGAGGTGCTGCTCAACAGCGGCCGGGCGTCGGGCGTTGCGACCGCGAGCGGCGAGGCCGTCCGCGCCCGGGCGGTGGTCTCGAACCTCAATCCGAAGCTCCTGTTCTCCGCGCTTGTCGACCCGGCGGCGCTCTCCGCGGATTTCATCGAGCGCATGGCGCGCTACCGCTGCGGCTCGGGCACGTTCCGGATGAACGTCGCCCTGTCCGAACTGCCGCGCTTCACCTGCCTGCCCGCTCCCGGCGACCACATGACCGCGGGTATCATCATCGCCCCCTCGCTCGCCTACATGGAACAAGCCTATGTCGATGCGCGCCGGCAGGGATGGTCGAAGGCGCCCATCGTCGAGATGCTGATTCCCTCGACGCTCGATGACTCGCTTGCGCCGAAAGGGGCGCATGTCGCAAGCCTGTTCTGCCAGCATGTAGCGCCGCAACTGCCGGGCGGCCGGTCTTGGGATACGGCGCGGGACGAAGTCGCCGATCTGATGATCGAAGCGGTGAATGCCCACGCCCCGAATTTCAAGGCGTCCGTGGTCGGGCGGCAGATCCTCAGCCCGCTCGACCTCGAGCGGCGTTTCGGTCTTATCGGGGGCGACATCTTTCACGGCGCGCTCGCGCTCGATCAAATGTTCTCGGCGCGGCCCGTGCTGGGGCATGGAGACTATCGGGCGCCGATCAAAGGCCTTTACATGTGCGGCTCCGGGACCCATCCCGGCGGCGGCGTCACCGGCGCGCCGGGCCACAATGCGGCGCGCGAGATCATCAAAGATCTGAGATAGTTCCGCACGGCGGCGTGCGCAGGCGCAGAATTAAGGTGCACCGGCCAAGGCGTTCATTCCACGCATAACTGCACCCTTCCTCCGCGACATCTGCGACCTGCGACATCCGGCGAATAACGCCTTGGATCTCAAGGCGAATGTCGATTTTTGGATGTGTGCGACATCCTGCGACATCCTGCGACATCCTGCGACATCACGGCCTATTTTCCGAGGGAGCTATGCGGGCGGCGCTTGGTGCGCGCCGGGCGGTGACAGCGGTGACGCTTCGCGATGCAAAGGATGGTTCCTTCCGACGGTCGTCACCCGGCTCGGAAGATGCACCGGGGAGAGGACCGTGGCCGGCCCAACCGGCCATGGCGCACGAGCGCGCCGCTCCGTGAGCGACGCTATGACATGCCCTCTTATCAGCTCCGCCGCGCCATGTCAATTTATTTGGGACATACGTCCCCGAAGAGCGCGGCGCGGCGCGCCGGGCACGCGATGGGCTGAGCGGGACCGCCGCGTCAAACAAAAATGGCCTTCCTCGCGGAAGGCCATTCGAGGTTGGAAACGCGCGGACCTAGGCTGCGAGATCGAGCTTCTGCGGCTGCAGGACCGGCGCGAGTTCAGCCTGCGGCAGCGAGCGGCTGCCGAACTGGACGGTCGAGCCCAACGCCACCAACAGCGCCGAAGCGTACGGGATGGCCAGCACGGCAAGCGCCAGGCACCACACCACTTCCGCAGGATCGTCCAGGCGGCCGATGATGGCGGTGGAGGCAATCGCGGCGACCGTGGCGATCAAGAGCGCGGTTTCGGTCGCGGCAATGCGCAGAGCGCGGGCCCAGCCGGCCATGTCCTTGCACTTCGGCGTCACCATGAAGGGCTTCCCCGAGGTGAACAATCCCGCGAGCACGCCACGGCCGACCGTGAAGGCCAATGAGAGGCCCGTCAGCGCTGCGGCAACGGCGCCCGCGGTGCCGGTGCCGACCTTGGCGCGGTGCAGGAGAACGGTCTTTGCCGTCTTCAACGTAAAGAGGGTCAGTGCGACACCCGACAAGGCCGTCAGCGGAACGTCGAAGTGGCGCGGCGCGATGGCCATCAGGGCGGTCCAGACCAAGGAGAGCACGCCGAAGACCAGCGCGAAGGCGTCGGCGAACCACGGCAGCCAGCCCGCCAGGAAGTGATAGCGCTGGGCGGGGGTGAGTGTGCTCTTGCCCGTGAACAGCTGGACGGCGTGGCGCTTCATGATCTGCATCGCGCCGTAGACCCAGCGATACCTTTGGCTCTTGTAGGCGTCATAAGTGTCGGGCATCAGGCCGCGGCCCATGCTGGCCGGAGCATAGAGCGCGCTGTAGCCGGCTTCGAAGAGGCGCAGTCCGAGCTCGGTATCTTCGGTGATGCACCATTCGGCCCAGCCGCCGACCTCCTCCATCGCGCTGCGGCGGATGATGCACATGGTGCCGTGCTGAATGATCGCGTTGTGTTCGTTACGCTCGACCATGCCGACATGGAAGAAGGTCGCGTATTCCTCGTAGCAGAACTTCTTGAAGAGGCTTTCGCCGGCATCGCGATAGTCCTGCGGCGACTGGACGACCGCGACCTTTCGGTCGGCAAACCCGGGCATCATGGCCTTCAGCCACTCGGGCGAAACCTGATAGTCGCTGTCGATGACCGCGACGTATTCCGCGGCGGGATCGGTGAGCTTCAGGGCGATATTGAGCGCGCCGGCCTTGAACCCCTTGACGCCGTCGAAGTGATAGAAGCGGAAACGTTCGCCGAGCGCTTGGGCGTGGGCCTCGACCGGCTTCCAGAGGCTCGCGTCCCTGGTGTTGTTGTCGAGGATGATCACCTCGAAGTTCGGGTAATCCAGCCGCGCAAGCGCATTCAGGGTCTGGATGACCATCTGCGGCGGCTCGTTGTGAATCGGGAGATGGATCGAAACCCGCGGCGTGCCGATGTAACCCGTCGCGCCGATGCGCGGCAGGCGCTTGGCGCGCCACAGGCTGAGGGCCCATTCGGTGGTTTCCGTGATCAGCAACAGCGCCGTAAACACCGCCGCCGGGATGATGATCGCGGCACCCCAGAGCGCATTCAGCTGCACATAGCGCAGAGACGAGGCTTCAACGATGAACAACGCACCGGAAATGCACACGCCGATGATGCCGGCCACGAGAGCGTAGCCCTGCAGGCTCATCGTGGGCACGACCATGAGAATCATCAGGCCGATCAGGAACGTGGCGATCGTGGCCGCGCCGGCATACTGAGCCCAATCGGGGAAGGACGTCAGGTGCCCGGTAAGCGCGAGCTTGGAATTGCCTTCGGCATCATAGATTCCCCAGTAGGCGCCGACCGCGCCTTCCTGCCCGGCCGCGCCTTTCCACGGCTGATCGAAGGCTTCAATCACGTAGTAGTCATAGTTCTTCGCGGTCGCGAGCGTAAGGAAATGACGCAGGAAGTAGGCTTCCATGGCCGGCGACGGCACCGAGCCCTTCTTCACGCGCCCGTCGGACGGCCAGCCGGCTTCGCCGATGACGATCTTCTTGTCGGGAAATTTCTTCGCCACCATGTCGAAGCGCGAAGAGACGTAATCCATTCCGTCTTCGGACTTGATGCCTTCCCAGTAGGGCAACAGGTGGATCCCCACGAACGCGCTTTCCTTGGCGAGTTGCGGATGATCGAGCCACACGCTCCATACTTCGGCGGTGCCGACTTCCACTTTCTTATTGGTCACGGCCTTGCGGACGCGAACGATGTAGTCGCTCACTTCCGCCGCGGTCAGCTCTCCGCGCATGACCACTTCGTTGCCGACAACCACGCGGTCGACGACGCCGGGATTGTCGTTAACGGCCTTGATGGCTTTGGTAACTTCGATTTCGTTCAGTTCCTTGTCGCCGCTGAGCCAGACGCCCAGCGTGATCTTCAGGCCGAACTCCTTGGCGAGATAGGGAACTGCGTCGATTCCGTTGTCGACGGTGTAGGTGCGCACGCGCTTGGTGACGCCGGCCAGCTGCTCAAGGTCGCGGCGGATGATCTCCGGGTCGATGCCGGCGGTGAGCTGCTCTTCCGTATAGATATGGGACGGTGAATATGAGACGCCTTTGAACTGGCCCCGCCAGTCCGGCGCATCCATCGGTTTATCGAGCGACGCCCAGAGACTGGCGGACGCCAAGCAAGCCACCAGGAGCGCAACAAGAATTCGCATGTCTTATACCAGCCTTCTCAACCCGTTATATTTTTTATAACCCCATACCTGCTTCACCACTTCCGGCGAGCGCCGGCGTCAATGAAGAGGCCCGGTAGGCAGCCTTGATTTGGACGAGAAACGTGGCGGGATAATGGACGCGCGCAGCCTTAGTGAGGCCTTAAGCCTTACACGTACGTCATCCCAAATCAGAACGGAGCGATGGACTTCGCCCGGCCCCCCAAGAGCCTTGCGCTTCCGGGTCGGGGTTATACCAGAGCGGGTAAGAACTGCAAGGGAATAGGGGGTTAGGAAAACCCCGTAATTCGGTTAAAAGTTCATGAAATCAGACACTTCCGAGATCGGCTCCGGACGCATGCTAGACTTGCAAGAATCTTCGCCCGCAACCGCGTTGGCCGCAAAAAAATGCTGAGCTACCAACACGGATATCATGCGGGAGGTCCGGCCGATCTTCACAAGCACGCGGCGCTGTGTGCGGTGCTCGACCGCCTCGCGCAAAAGGAAAAACCTTTCGTCGTCGTCGATCTTTACGCCGGTCATGGCGTGTACGGGTTGGGCACAGCGGAAGCACAGAAAACCAGAGAGTTCGAAGACGGCATCGGCCGGCTGTGGCCGCCGGCGAAGGAGGTTCCGTCCGCGGTGGAGAAACTTCTCGCGACGGTCGCCGCGCTGAACCCGGAAAGCCGTCTGGTACGCTACCCTGGCTCCCCCGCCCTCGCCCGCGCCGCGTTGCGCAAGCACGACCGGCTCATCCTCAACGAACTTCATCCGGCCGCGTTCGCCGACCTGAGGCGATGGGCGGGGCGCGACGAAAGGATTAGCGTGCACAAGCGGAACGGACTGGAAGCGCTGATCGCCTTGACCCCGCCGCCGATCCGCCGCGGGGTGGCGGTGATCGATCCGAGCTACGAGATCAAAAGCGAATACACGGATGTGCCCGAAGCCGTGCGAACCGCGCATCGCAAGTGGAAGGACGGAATCTTTTTTGTCTGGTACCCCGTTCTGGCCGACGGGCGACACCAGAGCCTGATCGACGGGATGAAGACAGGGATCGAGGCGGAAACCTTGAAGTGCGAGCTCAGCTTCAATTCGCGGAAACCCGGGAAAGAGGCGCCGGGGCTTTTAGGCACGGGGCTTATTATCGTCAATCCGCCATGGCGGTTCGACGTGACCATGCGCGAGGTCGGCGATTGGCTGGCGAAGGCACTGACGTCCGCGGGGCGGCACGACGTCAGGTGGATCACGTCCCCCGCGGCTTGATCGAGCGCCTGGTCGCGGTGGCTTCCAGCGGATTTTCAGGCCAAATGTGGCGTGGATACCGGCCGCGCATTTCGCCGCGGACCTGCGGATAGACGTTCGCCCAGAAACTCTTGAGGTCCGCCGTGACGGCGATCGGCCGCTGGGCCGGCGACAGCAGGTGCAAGGTGACGCGCGTACGGCCGCCGGCGATCGAAGGTGTTTCGGCGAGACCAAAAACCTCCTGAAGTTTCACATAGAGCGCGGCGACACCCGGCACGCTGTAGTCGACCGCAATTCGCGATCCCGAAGGCACCGGGATATGCGTCGGCGCGAGTTCGTCCAGGCGCTGCGGCAGCGGCCACGGCAAAAGCCCGCGCACGGCCGCTTCCAAGTCGACGCGCGCGAGGTGGGCACGACGGCTCACGCCGTCCAGATACGGCGCGAGCCACGTTTCCAGACCTTCCCCAAGCGCTGCATCCGATAGATCAGGCCATGAGTCCTCCGGGAAGGCCGCGCGAAGCAGCGCAACGCGCGCGCGCAAGGTCTTCAGCGCATCCGTCCACGGGAGCGAGTCCAAACCCATCTCGCGTACGCCTTCGACCATGGCCGCCTGAATGCGATCGGCGTCCGGCCTGCGCAGCGGCCGCGATTCCAGCACGAGAGCCCCGAGCCGGCGGCTCTCACGCGCGATGACGGCCTGCTCGCGTGAATCCCAAAAGACCTCCGCGGCGTCCTCGATGTCGTCGGCAAAGGCCGCTTCGATCTCGGCTTTCGTCAGCGCCGCGGCAAGATAGATGCGCCCTTCGCGCGCCGCGCCTTCGAGATCGGCGACGGCCAGGTAATCCTGCGCGGCGAGCGGGTCGGACGGATCGAGAAAGGCGCCGCCGCCGCCGGCCAGGCGGAACCGCCCGTCGCCGGCGCGGCGCTGGGCGATGCGATCCGGATAGCCGAGCGCCACCAACGTCCCGGCACACGCCGTACCGGCGGATTCGCGGGGAGCGCCGGCAATCCGCCGGATCTGTTGAGCGGCGGCGCGAACACGGGCGAGCGCCGCATGATTGATCCGCGGGCCGGTCCCGCGTCCCGCAGTCCCGGCCATCGCATCAAGGCGCAACCTGATGTCGGGATCGCGCGTCCCGACCAGCACGTCACGCTCCGAGAGGAGTGCGGCGACGTCGCATGCAAGGCTGCCGTGGCCAAGCTCGATGCCGCGATGAACGAGATGGGCGAGCCGCGGATGCAAGGGCAACGCCGCCATGGCCTTACCTTCGGACGTGATATGCCCGGCCGCATCCAAGGCGTCGAGGCGTCGCAGAAGATCTTTCGCCTGTGCAAACGCTCCCGCAGGCGGCGGCGTCATCCACGTCAAAGCCTGCGGATCGGCCACGCCCCAGGAGGCAAGATCGAGCGCGAGCGGTGCAAGATCGGCCTGAAGGATTTCCGGCTCATCGTAGGCCTTCAGTCCCCGATCCTCCGGTTCGCTCCAAAGCCGGTAACATACGCCGGGGCCGAGACGTCCGGCACGGCCGCGACGTTGTTCGGCCGCGGCGCGCGAAACCTTGACGGACACCAACTGTGTCATCCCGCGCCCGGGGTCGAAGCGGGGCGCCCGCTTGTATCCGCAGTCGATGACGATGCGTACGCCTTCAATCGTCAGGCTGGTCTCGGCGATGGTGGTCGCGAGGACAATCTTGCGCTGTCCCGGCGGCGCCGGTGCAATCGCACGATTCTGCTCCTCGGGCGAGAGAGCCCCGAAAAGCGGAGCAACGACGCACCCCTGCGGAAGTCCGCCGTCGGCCAGCAAGGCCGCGGCGCGGCGGATTTCTCCTTCGCCCGGCAGGAACGCCAGAATGCTTCCGGGCTCTTCCGCCAGCGCCTTGCGAACGGCCGCCGCCATGCCGCGCGCCAAGTCCTCGCCGCCCGACACACCCAGATATCGAGTCTCCACCGGGAACGGCCGGTGGGCGCTCGCGAGGACGGGCGCCGCGCCGAGAACGGACGCGACCGCCTGGTCATCGAGCGTCGCGGACATGACGAGAAGCTTGAGGTCCGGACGCAAGGCACGCTGGATGTCGAGCGCCAAAGCAAGCCCGAGATCGGCATCGAGACTGCGTTCATGGAATTCGTCGAAGATCAGAAGACCGACATCGCCGAGTTCGGGGTCCGACTGAAGCCGGCGCGTCAGAATCCCCTCGGTCACGACTTCGATACGCGTGCGGGCCGATACCCTGGATTCGAGGCGGACGCGGAAACCGACGGTCTCGCCGACACTTTCGCCCAGCGTATCGGCCATGCGCATGGCGGACATCCGCGCCGCAAGACGTCGCGGTTCGAGCATGACGATCTTGCGCCCGTTCAGCCATGACGCGGTGCGAAGATGGAGCGGGATGCGCGTCGTCTTGCCGGCGCCAGGCGCCGCCAGCACAACCGCGGAGGAATTCGCTTCAAGGGCGGCCGCCACGTCCGGGAGCAGAGCGTCGATAGGCAGAGAGGGCTGCACGCTCACGGATCGGGCGGGAGTTGAAACCCGAGATAGTCCTCGGGCGCTTTCAACGCGATCTGCCTGTTGAATGCGCGGTGGATTGCCTTGACCAGCAGATCCTTGGTGACCGGCTTCTTCACGTAGGCATGGACGTCGAGAGAGATGGCCGCACGGACGACGTCCTCTTGCCCCGACGAGGTGAGCATGATGAACGGCAGCGCGCGCGGGATGTTCGGATGCTTGCCGCCGCGCACCTGCTGAAGCAATGAAAGCCCGGTCATGGTGGGCATGCTGTGATCGCAGATGATGCAATCAACTTTCTTCGTCTTGTCGGCAAGGAGATTGAGCGCCGTGAAGCCGCTGATGGCCGGAATCACGCCGCCGACATGAGCCGCGTTGAGGAAGGCCTCGACAACCTGGAGAATGGCCCGGTCGTCGTCGATGACGACGAACCGCAAGCGATCAAACGCCGTGACGATCAGGGGTTCTTGGCTCATGGGGCGCTTGCATCGACGGGCTCGCGAAATCCTATAAGGGGCTTTCGCAAGAGGCTTGAATCACCTTAAGATTTCACAAAACCCGAGGTTGGTCCAGGGAGGGAGCGTGACCGAGCGAGGCAAGCCGTCGGTCCTGATCGTCGAGGACGACGGCACCATTCGAGCGTTGTTGGGCGCGGTGCTGGGCAGCGAGTGGCAAGTAATGACGGCCTCGAACGGCGAGAGCGCTCTGAAGCTCGCGAACGAGCATCTACCCGACCTCATCCTTCTCGACATCGGCTTGCCGGATCTGGACGGACTCGAAGTTTGCCGGCGCCTGAAGGCCGATCCGCGAATCGAACAAGTCCCGGTCATATTCCTTACCGCACGCACGTCGGGCGACGACCAGCTCGACGGGTTTCAGGCGGGAGGGATTGACTATATCACCAAGCCGATCAATCCCGCGGTGCTCAAGGCGCGCGTGCGCAATCATCTCGAGTTGAAGCAGAGCCGTGATGAACTGGTGCGGCTGGCGCGGACCGACGGGCTGACGGGACTCTACAATCGACGCACGTTCGACGACATCCTTCTGCGGGAGTGGCGGCGCCTGGCCCGCACGGGCGAGCCCTTGTCGATCGTCATGATGGATGTCGACCACTTCAAGCTCTACAACGATACCTATGGGCACGGCGGCGGCGATGTTTGCCTGCAGCGCGTCGGACGCGCCGCCCAGGGGACGCTGCAACGCCCGGCGGATGTGCTTGCACGATACGGTGGAGAAGAGTTCGTTGCGCTGCTTCCGGAGACGAAGCTCGACGGCGCGGTGGCGGTGGCAGAAGCCATACGGAGCGCGGTTCTCGCCCTGGAGATCCCGCATTCGTCATCAAAGACCGCGACCCATGTTTCGGTGAGCCTTGGCGTCGCCTGCGCAGTTCCCCAGCCGGAACAAGAGCCCACAACGCTTTTGGAACTGGCAGACAAACAGCTGTATGCCGCCAAAATGGCCGGCCGAAACCGGGCGATCGGCCTAGACGCCGCAGCGGCGAGCTAGCCGGCCTTTGCGACGGCGGTCAGCGTTCGCTTGCGCGCGGCAAACGCGACCGTCGTCGCCGCGATCGCCGCTTCGACATCATCGAGCATCGGCGATACGTCGCCGAGTTCCTTAGCCTGTTCTTCGATGAATCGGGCCAGTGCGGCCACGCGCGGCGCAGCGAACTGCGCCGATAGACCTTTCAAGGCGTGCGCAACGCGTTTCGTCTTCTTGAAATCGCCGCTGGCCGCCGTCGCGCGCAGTTCGGCGCGGTATTGCGCCAGGCTCTCCAGAAAGCTGTCGAGCATCGTCGCCAGAATGTCGTTGCCCAAACTTTCGGCGAGGGCCGCCAGAGCTGTTTCGTCGATGAGTTCGGCGACCGGAGCAACAGCCACGGCATCCGGCGGGATCGGCTTGGGCGCGGCCGGCCTACTCCCGCGCATCTGGCGGTCGATCTCGCGCTCCAGTTCGGTCCAGTTCACCGGTTTGCCGACGACGACATTGACCCCGGAGGCCAAATACATCTTGCGGTGGTCGGCGATGACGTCCGCGGTCAGAGCGATGATCGGCACGGAGCCGCGCGGAGCCTCGAGCTTGCGGATCTCGCGGGTGGCTTCGGGTCCGTCCATCACGGGCATCTGCATGTCCATGAGAACGATGTCGAAGGCGCGGCGCTTGACGGCTTCAACGGCACGCGCGCCGTTCTCGACCGCTTCGACGGTGTGTCCATGCCTTTGCAGCATCGTCGCGATCAGGAAGCGGCTGGTGTCGTTGTCCTCGGCGAGGAGGATCTGCCGCGGCGCCGGGATCGGAGCCGGAGCCTCCTCATCCGCCGTGACCGCCGGCGCTGCGACAGCGTTCTCGTTCGCACGACGCGTCGTTACCGTAAACGTGAACCGCGAACCCCTTCCGGGCTCGCTTTCGACGCCGATGGATCCTTTCATGGCCTCCACGAGGCGCTTGCAAATCGCCAGCCCAAGGCCGGTCCCGCCGAATTTGCGGGACGTCGATACGTCAGCCTGCGTGAACGGCGCGAATAGACGATTCCTGTCCTGCGCGGAAATCCCGATGCCGGAATCGGTGACCGACAAGGAAGAGATGACGCGCTCGCCGTCGGTCCGTTGAGCCACCGAGATATGGACCGTGCCATGCTCGGTGAACTTGATTGCGTTGTTGACGAGGTTGGCGAGAACCTGCCGCATGCGTTTCGGATCGCCGACGACGGCATCGCACGCGCCAGCCGGAAGCTCCGAGGTCAATCGCAGGCCTTTCTCGGCCGCCGCCGGAGCGAAAATATTCTGAACGTCGGCGACGATTTCCGACAGGAGGAAGGGCGTGCTCTCGATCTGCAACTGGCCCGCCTCGATTTTCGAGAAGTCCAAGATGTCATTCAAGAGATCGAGCAACATGCGTGCGGAGCGCGTCAGCAGCTGCGTCAAGTCGCGCTGCTCCGCGTTGAGTTCGGTCAGCCGCAAGAGGTCCGCCATGCCGAGGATGCCGGTCATCGGGGTGCGCAGCTCGTGGCTCATCATGGCGAGGAAGTGAGACTTCGCCGCATTGGCCTGCTCGGCACGCTCGCGTTCGGCTTCCAGGCTTCGCGCAAGCATCGCGAGGTCTCTCGCCTGAGCTTCAAGACGATCATGCGCGGCGCTCAGCTCCATTTCGCGCTCAACGCGTTCCGTGATGTCGCGCGAAGCGCTGACGATGTCAGGCGCGCCTCCATCTTTGCGCGGCAGGAGAGCATTCGTCGTTTCGATCCAGCGGATTCGCCCGTCACGGTGCAGCAGACGCCACCTTAAAGGCGCGCCGGGATTGGCCGTCCCATCGCGAAAGTGCTTGCGCCTCTCCATAAGTCCGGGAAGGTCGTCAGGGTGAACAAGATCGAGGCTGGTCCGGCCGAGAACGTCCACCGGCCGGTAACCGGAAACGGATTCGAGCGACGGCGAGGCATATGTGACGATGTCGGCTGCGTCGTAGACGACGATCACGTCCGAGGAATTCGTGGCCAGGAGGCGGAATCGCTCCTCGCTTTCACGAAGCTCTTTTTCCATGCGGCTGCGCTGCGTGACGTCGAACATCGTCACAAGCCAAGCCGGCTTTCCGTCCCAGTGGATCCGCCGGCCGACCACTTCCGCCTCGACGCGCTTTCCCTGGAGATTGACGAGATCCCTGCGCCGCAGGAGACCATCGTTGTCTCCGCGCATGGATGAGGCCCAGATCTGACCAAAGCCGGCCCGTGCGTCCAAGGTGAGATGCGGCAGGATGTTGCCGGCGGCGATCATCTCGTCCGGAGTGTCGTAACCGAAGAGCGTGGCGCAAGCCCGATTGCAGAACACCGGCACATGACGATCCAGAATGAGGATGGCCTGAATCGAGCCTTCGATCAGGTCCCTGTATTTCTTTTCGCTCTCGGTGACGGCCATCTCGGCGCGGCGGCGCTGCGAGATATCGCGGATCAGCCCGATGACACGTCCCGCGAGGGCGGCGTTGTCTCTCTTGGAGATTGCCCGCAGGTGGACCCAAACATAGTGGCCCGCCGTGTGGCGGAGACGAACCTCCATGTCCAGCGCCCGGCCATACACGCGGAAATCTTCGCGCTCAGCCAGGAACTCCACAAGGTCGTCGGGGTGAACGAGCGTGGGAAGTATGGCCGGGGTTGGCGGGTTTGACGCGGTACGACCGAGGATTTCAAGCGCGCGCGGAGACCAGTAGACAGCGCCCGACTGGTTGTCGACATCGAAATATCCGGCTTGCGATACGTCCATCGCCAGCTGCAAGGATTCCTGGCTGCGAATGAGCTCGATGTCCGCGTTCCGCTGCTTGGTGACATCAAGCGCCGCTCCCATGAAGCGCGGCGGACGCGAACCCGCACGCGGCACAACGCCGCCGCGGCAGTGGATCCAGAGATAGTGGCCCGCGGCGTGGCGAATTCGGTAGTCGAACTGAGCGGCCCGCGTTCCGATGGCCTCGCGATAATTTTCACTATCATCGGGGTGCACAAGCTGATCATGAACATGGCGGGTCAATGGACCGCTCGCCGGATCGAGTCCGAGGATTTCACTAAAAGCCTGAGAGGCTTCCAGGACGCCGGTGTCGAGATCGATCGACCAGGTCGCGGCGCCGGTCATGGCGATTGCACGCTGAAGCTCGGCAGCCGCACGTTCGGCATCTCTGCGGCCGGTGATGCGCCCGATCAGCGCCACCAGCACCACGGCAAAGAGAAGGCCGACCAGCAGAACGACGATGAGTTCGCCTTGGGTCATCAGACACGAAGAAGGAGTGGCAGCGCGGGCGTGAATTTACCGTATCGGGGCGCAAGCGAATGTAGGGGAGAATACGTATCAGACGCTCTCCCGCCGCCACCTATAACCTTTTGAAATTCTAAGGGTTTTTAGCGAGGGTGCGGGCGATGTCGAGCGCCGCGTATGTCAATACGGCCGAGGCTCCGGCCCGCTTGAAGGCCAACAGCGATTCCCGGAAGGCGGCGATTCGATCGAACGCTCCAGCCGCGGCGGCGAAGGCGATCATCGCGTACTCGCCGCTCACCTGATAGGCAAACAGCGGAACGTTCACCTCGCGTTTCACCGCGGCGATGACGTCGAGATAAGGCAGGCCGGGCTTGACCATGATGAGGTCGGCACCCTCGGCGACGTCGAGCGAGGCCTCGCGCAAGGCCTCATCCACATTGGCCGCATCCATCTGATAGGTGTGCTTGCCCTTCGCTCCCAGCGCGCCCGACGAGCCGACGGCATCGCGGAACGGACCATAGAACGCGGACGCGTACTTCACCGCGTAGGAGAGAATGAGCGTATTGGTGAAACCGCCTTTCTCCAGGGCGGCGCGAATGGCGCCGATGCGTCCGTCCATCATGTCCGAAGGCGCCACCACGTCGGCGCCGGCTTCGGCCAGAACCAGCGCCTGCTTCACCAGGATCTCGACGGTCGCATCGTTGGCGACGTCGCCGTCGATGAAGAGCCCGTCGTGGCCATGATCCGTATAAGGATCGAGCGCCACGTCACAGATGAGGCCGATGTCCGGAACGGCGGCCTTGACGGCGCGGACCGCGCGGCAGAGCAGGTTTCGGGGATTTAGCGCCTCGCTTCCTTGCGCGTTCTTCAGCTTCTTCTCGGTGACCGGGAATAGGGCC
The DNA here is from genome assembly GCA_050250575.1 of Rhodospirillaceae bacterium. Classification (GTDB taxonomy): domain Bacteria; phylum Pseudomonadota; class Alphaproteobacteria; order Rhodospirillales; family Rhodospirillaceae; genus SHVO01. Next base: position 122,232 of record JBFWOJ010000011.1, read on the forward strand.
AATGCCGGAATCCGCAGCGCGTGCGCTTCTTTCGCGACCGCGATGGCGCGGTCGATCGAGACACGGGACACGCCCGGCAAACTCGTTACCGGCTCTTCAGCGTTCTCGCCCTCGATGATGAACAGGGGAAGGATAAGGTCGTCGGCGGTGACTGTGTTTTCGCGCACGAGGCGCCGGCGCCAATCGTCCGCGCGCAGCCGCCGCAGACGCGTGGTTGGAAATGTCCGAGCCGGTCCAAGACGGGTCATCGCGTGGCCTCGGGGATCAAGTCTTCCGCCATTGTCGCGCTGGCCGCGACGACGGCTTCCAAAGTGGGCTTATCAGCAACCGACCGCCGCTGCCAAGGCCCAGGTTCGCCCGGAAAGACGTCAGGGCTGATGGCGACCGCGCCGAGAACGGCGTTTTGCGCCGTCAACCCTGCCTTCGCAAGCAGGTCCTGGACGGTGCGGGCGCTCCGTCGCGAAAAGAGCGGGATGATCATCGTTTCCCGTGCACGCGCCCGTTCAACAACCTCGGCCGACAGATGAGCGCTCGCCGACATCCGGTACGTCGCGATGCGCCGTATGCGAACGGGATCGTCGAGCGACACGTCGGCGCTCACGTCTTCGGCGGATGGATAGAGGGCCTGGCGAAAACCCGCGGCCGCCAGCGCCGCGGCCAAGTCCTTCGAGTCGAGGCCGGTTTGAACCGTTCGGGTGAATCCGGCGCGGCGTGCGGCTTCGGCTGTCGCGGCGCCTACGGCGAAGGCAGTCTTATCGCGCCAGCCCTCGCCCAGTGTCTCAACGGCGACCTGGCTCGTGAAGATCACGGCGTCGAAGCCACCCGGATCGGGCGTCACGGCATTCATCGATTCCGGCACGAGCACGGGTGAGTCCAAGATCGTCCAGCCGATCGGCGCAAACGCTTCGTGGAATCGATCCCGGTAATTCGCGGGCCGGACGTTCACGATAACGCCGGCCTTCATGGCGCACTCGCCCGGTCCAGAGCTTCGCGAGCGTCACGGTCGAGCGCAAGTTCCGCGGCTTTCACCAGGTCCTCGACTTGGGCACGGGAGGTGGCACTGGCGATCGGGGCGGTGACGGCCGGGCGTTGCATGAGCCAGGCGAGCGCGACCTGCGCCGGCGTCGCATGCATGCGTTTTGCGACAAGGTCCAGAGCATCCAGAATGCGAAATCCGCGGGGGTTCATGAACTTCGTCATCCCTCCGCCCCGTTTGCTCTTGGAGAGATCGGCCTCGGAGCGATATTTGCCGGAGAGAAAACCCGACGCGAGCGGGAAGTAGGGAATGACGCTTACGCCTTCTTCGACGCACACAGGCTGCGCGTCGGCTTCGAACGCAGCGCGCTCATACAGGTTGTAGTGCGGCTGCAGCGTTTGATATCGCGGCAGGCCGTGCGATTCGCTGACCCGCAGGGCCGACAGCAGCCGCGCGCCGGAGAAGTTCGAGGCGCCGAGCACGCGTACTTTCCCCGACTTCACGAGTTCGGCGAAGGCGGCGGCGGTTTCTTCCTGAGGCGCGGACTCATCGTCCCGGTGCGCCTGATAGAGGTCGATGTAATCGGTCTGCAGCCGCTTCAGCGAATCCTCCACGGCCGCCAGGATCCACCGGCGCGACAAACCTTTTTCGCGCGGGCCCATCTCCATACCGACTTTGGTCGCGACGATCACCTTGTGGCGGTTGCCCCGCGCCTTCATCCAGGCGCCGATGATGCTCTCCGACTCCCCGCCCTTGGCCCCCGGCGCCCAGCGCGTGTAGGTGTCGGCGGTGTCGATCATGTTGAGTCCGCCGTCCAGAAACGCATCGAGCAGGTCAAAAGCGGTCTTCTCGTCGACGGTCCAGCCGAAGACATTCCCGCCGAAAACGATCGGCGCGGTCGAGAGCTCTGAACTGCCTAGACGACGCCGCCTCATCGCGCAAACCGCCTTGTTGTCCCTGGCCATTTGTGGTTGAACGAGACCCACAGCCAAGGGGTTCGCATATGAAAGTATCCGGGATTGCGGCGGTCGTCACCGGTGGCGCGTCGGGCATGGGCGCCGCCACAGCCCGGCACCTGGCTTCCCTTGGCGCCAAGGTCGCGCTGCTCGACATCAACGCCGCGAACTGCGAAGCGGTGGCCAAGGAAATCGGCGGCGCCGCCTTCACGTGCGACATCACGGACGCGGCTTCTTCCGAAGCGGCATTGAGGGACGCGAAAGCGCGGCATGGCGCCGCGCGCCTGGTCGTCAATTGCGCCGGCATCGCACCGGGGGCGAAAGTCGTCGGCAAAAACGGCCCGCACGACCTTGCCCTGTTCCGCAAGGTCATCGAAGTCAATCTCATCGGCACGTTCAATATCCTGCGCCTCGCGGCGGCGGACATGGCGCAGCTGGAACCCATGGACGAGGGCGAGCGCGGCGTCATCGTCAACACCGCCTCGATCGCCGGTTTTGAAGGCCAGATCGGCCAAGCCGCATATTCGGCATCCAAAGGCGGGATCATCGGGATGACCTTGCCGGCGGCGCGCGAGCTCGCCGCCGCGGGGATCCGCGTGGTGACGATCGCGCCCGGCCTGATCGAAACACCGCTTTTCGCGGGCCTTGCGCCGGCCGCGGTGGAATCCCTCGTGCAAACGACGCTGTTTCCCAAGCGCCTCGGCAAAGCGCAGGAGTTCGCCCGCCTCGTTCAGACGATCGCGGAAAACCTGATGCTCAATGGCAGCACCATTCGCCTGGACGGCGCCGTCCACCTTGGAGTGAAGTGATCCCCGCCCATGGCGGAAACCGGCCCCGGCATCAGTAACCTGCAGCGGCTGGAAGCCGAAAGCATCCACATCATGCGCGAGGTGGCGGCGGAGTGCGAACGCCCCGTCATGCTCTATTCCATCGGCAAGGACAGCGCGGTGATGCTGCATCTTGCGATTAAGGCTTTTTATCCCTCAAAGCCGCCCTTCCCGCTTCTCCATGTCGACACGACATGGAAGTTCAAGGAGATGATCGCGTTCAGGGACCAGCGCGTCCGCGAGCTGGGGCTCGAACTGCTCGTGCACACCAATCCCGAAGGCCTTGCGCAAGGCATCGGACCGTTCACGCACGGCTCCGCCGTTCACACCGACATCATGAAGACCCAAGCGCTGAAACAAGCGCTCGACAAATGGCAGTTCACCGCCGCCTTCGGGGGCGCAAGGCGCGACGAGGAGAAATCCCGGGCGAAAGAGCGCATCTTCTCGTTCCGCTCGGCGCAGCACCGCTGGGACCCGCGGCGGCAACGGCCCGAACTCTGGCGGCTTTATAATACGCGCGTCCACAAGGGCGAGAGCATCCGCGTCTTTCCGCTCTCCAACTGGACCGAACTCGACGTCTGGCAATATATCCACCAGGAAAAGATCCCGATCGTTCCGCTGTACTTCGCCAAAGAGCGTCCCGTCGTGAAGCGCGGCGGAGCCCTGATCATGGTCGACGACGCGCGCATGCCGCTCGAGCGCGGCGAGAAGCCCGAGATGAAAAAAGTGCGCTTCCGCACGCTCGGGTGCTACCCGTTGACCGGCGCAATCGAAAGCGAGGCCGACACGCTTCCGGCCGTCATCGGCGAAATGCTGCTGACAAGAACCTCCGAACGGCAAGGGCGCGTCATCGATCACGATGCCAGCGCTTCGATGGAGAAAAAGAAGCAGGAGGGCTATTTCTGATGGCCCTTCCCGCCGAAAAGGACCTCGAACGATACTTGCGGGAGCATCAGCGGAAAGACCTGCTGCGTTTCATTACCTGCGGCAGCGTCGATGACGGCAAATCGACCCTGATCGGGCGGCTGCTCTACGACGCAAAGATGATCTTCGAAGATCAGCTCGCCGCCCTTGAAAAAGAGTCCAGAACCTCGGGCACGCAGGGCGGCGCGCTCGACCTCGCCTTGCTGATGGACGGCCTGGCCGCGGAGCGAGAGCAAGGCATCACCATCGACGTCGCCTATAGGTTCTTCTCCACCGACAAACGTACTTTCATCGTCGCCGACACGCCCGGCCACGAGCAATACACGCGCAACATGGTCACGGGCGCGTCCACGGCCGATGTCGCCGTGATCCTGGTCGACGCGCGCAAGGGCGTCCTGGTGCAGACGCGCCGGCATTCGTTCCTCGTTTCGCTGGTCGGCATCCGAAAAGTCGTCCTCGCCGTCAACAAGATGGACCTCGTCGGCTACGACAGGGCGATCTTCGACCGTATCGCCGATGAGTACCGCACATTCGCGATTCAGCTCGGATTCGAGGAGGTGGCGGCCATTCCACTCTCGGCCCTGAACGGAGACAATGTCGCGGCGCGATCCGCTGCCATGCGTTGGTATGACGGTCCCAGCCTGATGGCGTATCTCGAAACAGTGGACGTCACGGCGCGCGGGGCGGGCGGCGGCCCATTTCGCCTGTGCGTGCAGTGGGTGAACCGGCCCGACCAGAGCTTCCGCGGATTTTCGGGGATGATCGCCGGCGGAGAGGTCCGCCCGGGCGACCGCGTGCGCGTCCTTCCCTCAGGAAAGGACAACCAGGTTGCACGGATCGTAACGGCGGACGGCGACCTCTCCCATGCCCGGGCCGGGCAGTCGGTCACCCTCACCCTCGCGCACGAGGTCGATATCGCCCGCGGCGACGTGCTTGCGGCGCCAGAGGATCCGCCGGCCGTGGCCGACCAGTTCAACACGACGATCGTGTGGATGAGCGAAGAGCCGCTGCTCCCGGGCCGGCCATATCTCCTGAAGAGCGGAGCGCGAACGGTGCCGGCCACCGTCACCGGCCTCAAGCACAAGGTCAACGTCAATTCCCTGGAGCACTTGGCCGCCAAGACCCTCGACTTGAACGAGATCGGTGTCGCCAACATCCATCTCGATCAGGCCATCGCCTTCGATCCGTACGAACGGAATCGCGAGACCGGCGGATTCATTCTGATCGACCGCATGAACAATGGGACCGTCGGCTGCGGAATGATAAATTTCGCTTTGCGGCGGTCGCAGAACATCCACTGGCAGGCGATCGAGGTCGACAAGGCGGCGCGCGCCGCGATCAAGAATCAGAAAGCCTGCGTCCTGTGGTTCACCGGCCTTTCGGGCGCCGGCAAGTCGACGATCGCCAATCTCTTGGAAAAACAATTACTGGCGCGCGGGCGTCACACATACCTTTTGGACGGGGACAATATACGCCATGGGCTCAACCGCGACCTGGGCTTTACCGACGCCGATCGGGTCGAGAATATCCGGCGCGTCGCGGAGGTCTCGAAGCTGATGGTCGATGCGGGCCTGATTGTCCTGGTGTCGTTCATCTCGCCGTTCAGAGCCGAGCGCGAGCTCGCGCGCAGCCTGTTCCGCCCCGGCGAGTTCCTGGAGATCTTCGTCGATACGCCGCTGGCCGAGGCCGAGAGACGCGATCCGAAGGGCCTTTATAAAAAAGCCCGTCGCGGGGACATCGAGAATTTCACCGGCATCAGCTCGCCGTACGAACCCCCGGAAGCGCCGGAGCTGCGGATCGACACCACAACGCTCGCGGCCGAAGCCGCCGCTGAAGCGGTCATCGCGCGCATGCACGCCCTCGGGCTTCTCGCCGGTTGACGTCACACCGGCGTTACAAAGGAACCTTGCCGCGGGCGAGAACCTTTGTCTTGCGAACACCGCTCTGCGTCCACGCGCAAGGCGCGTAGACGCTGGAGAGCCGGGACCATGGCGAGCGCAGCTCCAAGAGTAAAACTACAGAGCGTTGAAACCGCGCGCGGCATCGCTGCCATCCTGGTTGTGCTTTATCACGCCGCGCGGCATGTCGCCGGTAACGCCGGGTATCTGCCGTTCGGCTCGTTCTCAAAGTTCGGCCACGCAGGCGTCGACTTTTTCTTCGTCCTGAGCGGGTTTATCATTCTCTTTATCCACCATGCGGATATCGGCCGCCCCGAGCGGGCCGGTCATTACCTGAAACGGCGGGTCACGCGCATCTACCCCGTGTATTGGGCCGCCCTTGCCGCAACCCTTGCTCTGATCATCGCTTCGCCAAGCAAAACCCTGCCGGGCCCGCTGGAAACCGTGCGCGATGTCTTCCTTTTGCCTTTCGGCGATCCAACGCTCGGCGTGGCGTGGAGCCTGCAATTCGAGGTCGCATTCTACGCGTTCTTTTTGGTGCTCATCCTCAACCTGATGGCCGGGCTCGCATTGGCCGCCGTGTGGGCGATCTACATCACCGTGCTGATCGGCGGCCCGGGTTCGGTTCCGGGCGACGCCCCGTGGTGGGCCTATAGCGTCCAGTTCGTGTTCGGCCTCGGCGCAGCTGGCGTTCTGCTGAGGTTTCGCATCCCCGCGCCGCGCGCCGTGCTGATCGCCGGCCTGACCGCATTCCTTGCGTTCGGCTTGCTCGAGAACATCGGGCTTCTGGACGGGTACGCCGTTCCGGCGCGTTTCGCCTATGGTTTCTCAGCGATGATCACGCTGATCGGGTTGGTGGAAGCCGACCGCTCGGGTCTTGTGCGCGTGCCGAAGGTGCTGGCGGAGCTGGGCAGCAGCTCCTATTCGATCTACCTGTTCCACCTCATGGCGATCGGGGTCGTCTGGCAGGTCATGCTTCGCACCGGGCTGGACCGGCAGCTGTCCCCCGAGGTCACATATGTTGTCCTTGTCATGGCGGGCGTCATCGGCGGGGTGGCTGCATCCCGCCTGGTCGAGCGGCCGTTGATGGGCCTTGCCCGGCGCCTCATCGACGGACCGCGCCGGGACCCGGCGCCGACGCTTGCGCCGCTCACGCGCGAAGGTACATAGGCCCGGGCCTAGAAACGCCACAAGCCGGTCCTGGGGCGTACGTCCCATGCCCGCGGACCGGCTTGTGTCTCCCCCAACGGAACGAACTAGAGACCGGTTCCCAGGCGCCACTTGTGCGCCGTGTTCCAGTTCTTCGCCTTCAGCTGCGACGTCGCCCACGCCAAATTCTCGGCCGCACCCGGCGTTCCAAGCTTGGCCGCGTAGAACAGCGCGCCGCGGGTGTAGGTGAGATAGGTCATGTCGCTCGTCACCCAGGTGTTCGGATCGGTGTAGGTCGCCTTGTTGATGCTTTGCTGCAGACTCCACGCCTCGGCCCAGGAGGTGGCGAACGGAGAGGTCCGCGACGCACGGACGATCAAACGGTACGGCGTGGAATGCGCCCGGATCCAGCCGCTGGCCACGCTGGTGCGCGCCATCGTGCCGCCGATGATCCAATCGAACGCGGTACGCCACTCGTTGAAGCCCATCGACACGATATAACCCAGCACGGCGGCGATGAATTCGTCCTGCCACGGATCGACCCATGATCCTTCGGGGGCCGTGGTTTCGCCGCGCGCCCAGGCGAGGTTGTTGCAGGCCCGGAAGACCATGCGTTCCGGACTGATGCTCTCGACGTATTCGTTTTCGAAGTGCTCGCGCACGAGGCCGAGTTGGTTGGCCCAGTAGGACTGCGGCAGCAGCCACGACGGCGTGGTCGCCGGGGTGACCTTCACGCACTGCGCTAGTGTACGCGTGCTCCAGGCGAACGCGCGAGCCTGCGGAATGCTGGGCCGGTAGCCAACGGGCAGAGACCCCCAGTTCCACGTGGCTTGGAACTGCAAGTCCTCAAGGTGGTACGGATCGCCCGTGAGCAGATACGGAAGGTAGGCCAGTGCGGGCTGGTGCGCGCTGTCGACCGTAACGGGCGTGCTGGCGGTTTTAACATACGGAGTCCCCCGATTTGAGCCATACCATTGAGCATTCGGATACTTCCGGAAGTCGAACGGACCTGTCTGCGTGTCATCGCGCATGTGCCAGGGCATCGTACCGGCGGCTTCGGCCTGCGCGCGCAGCAAGTCCAGCGCCCCCTGGTCGGCGGTGCAGATGAACTTCGCCTGCGGCTCGGTGACGATGCCGATTTCGCTGCGTTCGCCGGTGGAGGGCATGTAGGCGGTGATGCCGGCAAGGCCCATCGGCGAGTAGATGCTCGACGAGGTGGCGGAGGTGGTTGTCGTCGTGGTCGCGCTGGTATTGAGGGCGGCGTACTGCGCCGCCGTGATCACCAGCTTCGGCGCGTTGGCGTAATTGCCGGCGGTGAACTGCGCGAGGATCGTGAGGTCGAGATAATCGCCGTTCGGAAGCGGCATGACGTTCAAGGTGACCGGCGCGACCGGCTTGGGAGCGGCCGAGCGGTCATAGGAGGGCAGGAGATTCTGCTCGACGAGCTTGGCCACGTCGGCGACGACGGGACGCGGGGCCGACTGCCAGCGCCAGCGCGAGAACCAGTAGTGGCTGCCGACGTCCACGCGCGCCAGCGTCTGGTCGCCGCGCGAAATCGTGACGCTGTAAGCTCCGAGATTGGCCGGCGCGGCGCTGAAGATGCGGCCCAGCTCGAACACGACCTCGACGCGGCTGCCGCTGCGGTCGGGGCGAAAAAATACCGTGAGGGGGAAATTGGCGACTTCGCAACGAATGCAGCGCTGGGTGAAGTTGCCGATGGTGGAGACGAAGTCTCCGAGATCTTGTCCGTTTTCTTCCTTGAATTCGTAGGTTGTTCCGGCCAGCGTGACGACAGCTTTCAGGGTAGGAGCCGTCTGCGCGCTTGCGCGTCCGGCGGTAAGACCCATCACTCCTGCTGCACCAATGCCGATCGCACCCCTTCGGCTGATGTTAGTCATACGCGATCTCTCCTCTTTCCCAAGGATCAAGACCCGCTCGTTCAGAGCGGGCAAAAAAGAGGGGAGAAAGGAGCACTTCAGACGCACAACCGGAGTTTTTCCCCGACTCCGATTGTGTAGGTTGCGCTCCTGGCAACCCCCCAGCCCACGTTCGTTTTGTTAGAGTGCGAGTCTTTCAGCAAGCCAGAATGTTCAGGCTTTCAAACGTCTTGCGTGTGGGGCGTTGTATTTAACGGAAAAGTTTTTCGTAAAAATATTTTGCAACCGCGCGCCGCGCGGCGTTTGCAGCAACCCACGCTGGCACAACGATTCGTCGTGGCCAGTTGCGGGCGAAAAAACGCAAACGCACCCGGAAAAAAGTTCCCGCCGCGTTTTAAAATTTTTTTCGAGTCGCCGGTGGTGTTAACGGAAAGTTTCTAGAGCCCCGCTGTGCGGGCAGGTGTATAACTACCACACCGTGGGTTGTCGCTTATCGTTGATTGAGCAGCTTTCGCACGCGATAAGCCTGCCGTTGCAACGACCCGCGCATAGCTGAAGGTCAATCGATGAACGGAATTACGAAGCTTGTGGGAATTGCCGGTATTGCCGTCGCCGCGGCCGTGGCGAGCTTTCACGGTGACGTCGCTCTTGCCCTGGGCGTGACGGCGCTCGTGGTTGCGGGATTTACCGCGGTCGCAATCCTCGTCGGCGCCGCCGTAGCGACGCGTCATTCGCGGATTTCGCCGGAAAGCGGGCGCGCACCTGTGATGGACGCAACGCCCGTCATCTCACCGCTGCAAGAGCAATAGCTCTTACGACTTCCGCATCTCGGCCGGAGCGGCCGCCATTGTCTTCATGGGCATGGCGTCCATGTCCTCGTCGTCCGCCTTCCACTCCGTTTCTTCGCCGTCGGCGCCCGTCGAGGCGAGGGACTTCGCCAGCTCATAGATGCGACGCCGCACGTGGTAGCCTTTGATCCGGTAGTAGGCGCGCACCAGCTCCAGCGTTTCACGGCGGTTCATCGGGTCGTCCTGCCGCAGCATGATGTCCGTCGTCTCGCCGTTCCAATTGCGCGGGCTGGCGCCGGCGGTCTTCTCATCCATTTCTTCAAAGAAGAATGAAACCGGGCAGTCGAGTACGCCGGCGAGATCCCACAGGCGGCTGGCGCCGATGCGGTTGGTGCCGCGCTCGTACTTCTGCACCTGCTGGAACGTAAGGCCTAGAGCCTCGCCGACCTTTTGCTGACTCATGCCCAACAGCGTGCGGCGAAGCCGCAAGCGGTTTCCAACGTGGACGTCGATCGGGTTTGGTTTTCCCCATGAACGACCGCCCATGGGACGCGTAGTGTCTTCGTATCTCTCTTTATCCAACGATGCCATAACAGCTACCTTTAAAAACGATGTGTCTCAAAATTTACGTACGCAAAATCATCAAGGCGAGAAATGAATGTCTGCAAATTGCAGCCGTTCGGAGGTCGCAACGGACAGTGTCGTTTCTTTGTTCCGAATCAAGCCGAAGCCGCGCAATCATCCGCTGCGCACGATGCGGCGTCTGGCGCGCGGCGCTGCGGCCCTGATGCGTTTTGCGCGCCCTACGATGCGTTAAACAGTTTTACACGCGTCCGCATTTAAGACGCATTTAGCCCTGATTTTGCAGGGTTTTCGGAATGGCACGCATCTTGCTGATGATAAGCAGGAAGGCAGCAGACCATGCGCGACCGTATGCGCGCAGGCGCGTC
>JBFWOJ010000012.1:0-120225 GCA_050250575.1 Rhodospirillaceae bacterium
CGCAGGTCCAATGAACAGGGAGATCCCATGGATGCTGGCCTCCAATTCCAGCCAGCATCTTGAATCAGAATTCCGCCCTCCTGGGAATCCCCTTCCGATTCAGTTAAAGCCTATCAGGCTCTAGCGCATCGCCGCGCTTGGCTGTGTCGCCTTGGTGGCCGTCGTCCAGCCCATCGCCGTGTCGAGAATGGCGTGCAGAATGGTCTGATGCGCGGTTTCGACGAAGCCGTAGACCGCGGCGTCCACGAAGAAATTCACGTCGCCCATCTTGCGCAGCGGATTGTCGTACGAAAAGCCGCTTAGCGTCACGACCTCGCAGTTCATTTCTTTCGCGGCCCTGACGGCGTTCAAGATGTTGGCGGACCTTCCCGAGCTTGATATTGCGACAAGCACGTCTCCGGGAAATCCCTGCATCTCGACCTGCTTGGCGAACACCTGATCATAGCCGAGATCGTTTCCAAGGCACGTGAGCGATGAGGCATCGTTGAAGGTGACGGCGCGGACCCCGCCATTCTTTGCAAAATCGATCGCCAAATGACCTGCGATTCCCGCCGAACCGCCATTGCCCACGAACATCACCTTTCCGGTGCCGCGGGCTACGTTCCTCATCGCTTGATGAACGCGCCCTATGCCCGCATCGACACCGATGCTCTCGCCCCGTCCGTCGGTCGCGGCAACGGACTTCAGCACATCAACAAAGGTCTGCACATAGTCGGTGAAGGAGTGAGACATGTGGAATTCGGGACTTGTGAACTATCCTTATAGTCTTCGCCGAGCGGGCTTAACAAGTTACGAGCGAACCGCACGCCCCTTGCCCAATATGATGTAGCACACTCTACCACCGAAGGCGGAAGCGCTCGGCGTTAATCAGGGCCGTTGGCTTATGACGCCGCAGTGCAACGACATTACAGCATCGAAGCGGCCTAACGTCTAACCCATGAGATGAAGCGCGGAAAATACTCGTTCACGAAGTGCGGCCAGATTTCCTGGTCTTCGCTGATTTTTATGTCCGACCGCATGGTCAAGTGTTGAAGCGGATCGTCCGTGCTAGTGTGCTTGCGCGGGAATGTTAATTGAAATGGCACCGGGGCTTGTAGCTTTTGGAACGTCGGTGTAAATCGGCCTGTTCGTTCAAGATGCAGGCCTGCGCTGACTTTCAGATCCCGAACCAGGAAATCGAAGAGGTTGGTATATTCCCCTTCCGAGTAGAACGGATAGATCGCGTGACGGGAGATCACAACGAGGGGGCGGCCCGCCGCGGCAGACTGAACAGCCTTCGCGAACGGCTCAAAGTTCTTCGGTTTACTCAAATCGGTGACCGCGAAGGAGATGCCTTCGATTTTGAGTTTGCGACAGAGCGTTTCGCCGATTTCTAAAGCAGACTTGAAAACGTCCACACAGATGACCGGCTGACTTGAGCCGCTGGCCCGTAACACGACGGCCTGGATACACGTCCCGGCGCCAAGGTCGATGACGGCGCATTCTCCGAGGGATTTGATCTTGTCGGAGAAAATTTGAAACGCGCGAAGACGGTGCTCCGCAAGGTTGAACGGGCGAGACTCTAAGGCGTTTCCGGTCCAGTAGATTGCCGGCGCCCCGTCGGTCGGCTTCTCTTCGAAGCGCGCTTTGGTTCCGACCATTCGATAAGCGTAAGCGTCCAAGATTTCATCGAGGGTTTCATGGACCGGACCGGCAAGGAAGTCGCCAGCGGCCATGGACGGCATTCGCCCTACCCGTTCAAGGATAGTCGAATAAATCTCATTGTGGGGCGCAACCCACGGCGCGGAAGTGGAAACCATTACTAAATGACCTCGACACCCATCAACTTTCGCCGCAGCTTAGCGCTCCATCCCCCGCCCGCTCCAGCGGGGTTTTTTGGTGCTTTTGAAGCCCCTGGCCGCGGCGTTGCTCGCGACCATCGCTCCATACCGGCGCTGGTGAGCAAGACCGGAGCCGCATGATATACGGCAAGCCCCGCCTGAAGATGCCGAGGGCAGAAAATGCGTCTCCAGCCCCGAAGGCCCGAGCCCAGCGTTCGTTTGGCATCTCAGGATTTTGCGCGTTATAGTCCGATCGAAACACACTTCCTCATGTGACCATGTACGAAAAAGTAACCCGCGACATTTCCGTTTCCGTCCGATCGTTCTACCTCGAAGAGCAGTCCTCGCCCGAAGAAGATCATTTCGTTTGGGCGTATAAGGTGAACATCCAGAATCGCAGCAAAGACACGGTCCAGCTATTGAACCGCCACTGGAAAATCACCGATAAATTCGGCCGCATACAAGAGCACCGCGGCGCCGGCGTGATAGGGGAGCAACCGGTTCTCAAGCCGGGCGAGTCCTTCGAATACACAAGCGGCTGCCCCTTGGAGACACCGTCGGGCATCATGGCGGGCACCTATCAGATGTCGACGGCGAACGGCGAGCGGTTCGACATAGAAATACCTGCCTTTTCACTCGACAGCCCCTATGATACCGCGGCGATAAATTAGCGACTTGCGATCGCCGACGCCGGGGCGATGTGAGGATTCTTCCAATGACCAATCTTCGTAAATCGAGCACAACCGAACGCGCAGCGGTCGGCGCGAGCGAGCCCCGGCCGTCCCGGGCCGACGCGGAAGCGGCGGTGCGCGTCCTTATCAGATGGGCGGGGGACGATCCCAGGCGCGAAGGTCTGGAAAGCACCCCGGAGCGCGTGGTCAAAGCCTACGAAGAGTTCTTCGAAGGATACCAGCACGACCCGGAAGAAATCCTGCGAACGACCTTCGAAGAGACCGAGGGCTATGACGAGATGGTCGTGCTCAAGGACATCGACTTTCATAGCCACTGCGAGCACCACATGGTGCCTATCATCGGGAAGGCCTACGTCGCCTACCTGCCGGACAAACGGGTCGTCGGCATTTCGAAGCTCGCGCGCGTAGTCGAGGCCTACGCGAAACGTCTCCAGATTCAGGAAAAGATGACGGCGCAGATTGCGAATGCGATCAACGACGTTCTTAAGCCACGAGGGGTCGCAGTGATTGTTGAGGCCGAGCACCAATGCATGACGACGCGCGGCGTACAGAAGCCCGGAGTCTCCATGGTTACGTCGACCATGCTGGGGGCATTCCGTGACGATCCGATGACGCGGCGCGAATTCCTGGCGATCGTGGGCCGAAGCTAGCGTCTATCGGCAGCTCAGCCGGCACGACTCGCGATCGTTTGCCTAATCCTCGGCTGAAGCTCGCGGTCGATGTTTTCGAACATCTTCTTCATCATCTCCAGCCACAGCGCCTGCTTTTCGGCGTCCGTCGTACCTTCCGGCACGGTGGACGAATGAAGGCTTTTTGCCTCGGCGCTGCCCTGTTGCCGGCCATTGGCATCGATGAGGGCCACCGAAAGATCGAGCGTCGCGGTGTATTCCGCCGACTGATCTTTGCGGAACCATCCTGCAATACCTTTCTTGACAGGCAGGAGCTTCTCGACGAGGTCCGCCTCGCGCACCGTCACGCGGAGCGTGTTCTCTCCCGCGCCTGTGAGTTCAAAGTGGCTGTTCGCCCACAGGTTCACCGCCTGTTCGAACGTCACCGGCGTGCGGTGGCCCATGTGCGGATAGTCGGTCGGCGCCCGTTTTTGCACCTCGACGACCAGCGAGTTGGCGTCGATGGTGATGGGGGTCACGTTCCGAAAGAGCGCCGGACCGTCGGACTGCGCACGAAGCGCAATCGGCGCGGCCAGGAACGCCGCGGCGAAGGCCGACAACAGGAACCGTTTCATTTCTTCACCTCGAAGGCTTGAGGACGATTTCGAACGGCAAGCTCCGTTAGCTCGCTTTCCGAAAAGGCGTAGTCGGTACGGCAGAACTCACACGTCATGTGCACGATACCGTCCTGCGCGTAGGATCTCACTTCTTCTATCGGAAATGAGGCAAGAATACGTTCGCTGCGCTCCCGGGAGCAACGGCACTTGGCGCGCACCGGACGCCGGTCCAGGAGCCGAAGACCAATGGTCAGGTAGAGGCGCCGTACTAGTTGATCAGGCGGGAGCGTCAAGTCAAGAAGCTCGGAATCCTTCAGGCTGCCCAGCAGGATGACCGCGGTTCGCCATGCGTCCTCCGCTTCCTCCCGATCCACAGGCCGGCCGCCGTCCTCCGGCATGCGCTGAATAAGGACCGCGCCCGCCGTCCACTGCCCGCCACTCTTGGGCGCGCCGATGGCTATCTTCAGAGCGGATTCAATCTGCTCGGACTGGCGAAAGTAATGGTGAACCGATTCGGCCAGACTCTCACCCGAGAGAGCGACGATGCCCTGATAGCGCTCCGTTTCCGGCCCCTGATCCACAGTGAATGCGAGGTGTCCTGACGGCCCCGTCAGCAGCGGGGCCGCGCCGGGCAGCCGCGGCTTAGCCAATGCCACCGCGAGACGGTCGGCATCGAATTTCGCACACGCCCGCAGCTCACCGTTGCTCGTGACATCGACGACCAGCATATGCACCGGTCCCGTGCCCTGAATCTGAAGGGTAAAGACGCCGTCGTACTTGAGGCCACTGGCCAAGGCCACCGCTGCGGCCACGGCTTCAGCGAGCAAAACCGATACTTCGGGCGGGTCGTTGTGACATGCCAATATTTCCGAGACCGAACCGGTCAGGCGGACAAGACGCCCGCGAAACGCACCATGCCCGATGATGAAGGGGAGACACACATCTTCTGCGACCGGCGCGCCGCCGGCACTTAGCTGAGGCACCACAGCAATACGCCCTTTTGTGCATGTAGCCGGTTTTCGGCTTCGTCCCAGACCACCGACTGCGCGCTTTCGAGCACGCCTTCGGTGACCTCTTCGCCGCGATGCGCCGGAAGACAATGCATGAAGATCGCATCCGGCTTCGCCGCGCTCATCAGGGCTTCGTTCACCTGATACGGCGCGAGAACCCCATGCCGCCCGCCGGCGGCATCGCCCATCGACACCCACGTATCCGTCACGACACAGTCGGCGCCGCGGACAGCGGCTACCGGATCGGTCCCAACGCTGACACGGGCATTCTTCTCCCTCGCCCACGCCAACGCCTGCGCCGACGGTTGCAGCTGCGACGGGCAAGCCAGGCGCAGTTCAAAATCAAAGAGACACGCGGCGTGAATCCAGCTCGTCGCAACATTGTTGCCGTCGCCCGACCATGCAACGACCGCATCCTTAATCGGGCCCTTGCGCTCCTCATATGTCATGATGTCGGCCATGATCTGGCACGGGTGCGATTCATCCGTTAGTCCGTTGATCACGGGCACGGTGGCATAACGTGCGAGTTCCAGCAGTTTCTCCGGCCCGGACGTCCGAAGCATGATGACGTCGACATAGCGGGACAGCACACGCGCCGTGTCTGCGATCGTTTCACCGCGGCCGAGCTGCATGCTTTCGGGAGACAAGACGACGACATGACCGCCCAGTTGCTGCATTCCGACCTGGAACGAAACGCGGGTACGCGTGGAAGGTTTCTCGAACACCATCGCGAGCGTCTTACCGGCGAGCGGCCCCAACACGCCAGGCTGCGCTTTCGCCGACTTCAACCGCGCGGCGCTGGCTAAAATCGCGCGTAGCGTGTCGCCGGAGAGAAGATGCAGATCGAGGAAATGTTTCTGCGAGGTTGGCATGTGGCCCTCCGGCCTCGTCTAAGCTGCCGCAAGTTCCGCGGCAGACTTTTCAATGATTTGCGCAGCGGTTTGGATTTCGGCTTCCCCGATGATGAGCGGAGGGACCAGCCGCACGACGTTATCGCCCGCCGCCACCGTCAGGAGGCCGTTTTGCATAAACCGCGCTGCTACTTCGCCGTTCGGCTTCAAGCACTTGAGGCCTATCATGAGCCCTTTGCCGCGGACTTCGGCAAAGACCGCCGGGTATTTCGCGACGATCGCCGCGAGGCGTGCCCACAAGCCGGCCGCCACCGCATTCACACGGTCGAAGAACCCAGGCGCCAGCATGACATCGAGCACCGCATCCGCCGCGGCCATCGCCAACGGATTGCCTCCGAACGTCGACCCATGCGAGCCCGGCGTCATGTATTGCGCCGCACGTTCCGTCGCCAAGCACGCGCCAACCGGAAATCCGCCGCCCAATCCTTTGGCTAAAGCCATGACATCGGGCGTGACGCCGGACCATTCGTAAGCAAAAAGCTTGCCCGTGCGGCCCATCCCGGTTTGGACCTCATCGAAAATAAGAAGAAGGCCGAATTCATCGGCCATGGCACGCAAGCCGCGCAGGTATTCCGGGGCGCAGGGAAGTATCCCGCCTTCGCCCTGCACGGGCTCGATGAGCAGCGCCGCGGTTTCGGGGGTCAGCGCAGCGCGCGCCTCGTTCAAATTGCCGAAAGCGACTTGATCGAACCCATCCACCTTCGGCGCGAAGCCGTCGAGATGTTTTTCCTGCCCTCCGGCCGAAACCGTCGCCAGCGTGCGGCCGTGAAACGCCCCCCGCGCCGTAATGACGCGGTATTGACCCTTTGCTCCCTGCGCCTGGTGATAACGGCGAGCAATCTTGAGAGCGCATTCCACAGCCTCGGCGCCGGAATTGCAGAAGAACGCCGTATCGGCAAATGAATGGGCGACGAGCCGCGCCGCCACCTTCTCTTGCCCGGCGACGCGGTAGAGATTGGAGCAGTGCCAAAGCTTGTCCGCCTGGTCCTTGAGCCGCGCGACCAAATGCGGGTGCGCATGACCCAGGGCGTTCACCGCCACGCCCGCCGCGAAGTCGAGAAAGCGGCGCCCGTCGGAGGCCGTGAGCCACGCGCCCTCGCCTCGCTCGAAGGTAATGTCAGTACGCGCGAATACGGGCATCACTGCGGAAATGGCCATACCTCGCCCTCTCACGGCGAAACCAGCCGGAGCGTTCCGGCCCAAACAACAATCGGAAAAAAAATAGGGGCGGCCCTCAGACCGCCCATGCGTTCATTCATACGCCAACCGCGCGGTTTGTCAACGACCGCGCGGCTCTGGAATTGTCACGACTTCAGCTTATAGCCGCTGCGGATCATGGCGTAGGTGCAGCCAAGACCAACGGCACAAAGCAGGCTCAGCACAATGACTCCGGTCGCGGGGTTCGTGCCGGGTTGGCCCAGGAATCCATAACGAAAGCCATCGATATTGTAGAAGAAAGGATTGTAGTGGGCGGCAAACTGCGCCCAAGGGGGCAAGCGGTCGACGGTGTAGAAGGTGCCGGACAAGAATGTCAGCGGGGTGACGACGAAATTGGTAACTACGGCCATATGGTCGAATTTCTCGGCCCAGACACCGGCGAGTATTCCGATGACGGACATGAGCAAACTGCCGGCAATGGCGTGAAAGGCGATAAGCCAGGCGTTGTGCACATGCAAATCGGCGAAGACCGACATTACCGCCGCGCACACGATACCGACCGCAAGTCCGCGCGTGATTCCGCCCAACGTCCAAGCCACCGTGAGTTCAAGCGCGCTCAATGGCGGCATCAGCACATCGACGATATTGCCCTGAACTTTGGAAACCAGGATCGACGAGGACGTGTTGGCGAACGCGTTCTGAATCATGGTCATGATAACAAGCCCGGGCACCAGGAAGTCGCCAAAAGGTACGCCGTGGACGACGCCACCGCGCCCAAATGCGAACACCATGACCAGAAGGAACATGAGACTTGTGATCACCGGCGCGGCGACCGTCTGAAATACCACCTTCCAAAAGCGCCGGACTTCCTTGAGGTAAAGCTCCCACATTCCACGCCAGTTGACGGTTCCCATGTGGCGCGGCAGCGGCGCTGTAAAGGAGGTGGTGTCGGTGCGATCGCTCATTGCAGTCCTCTTTCGTTCAGCGCCATGATGCCCCGGTCATGACTGAACCACAACGCCCTGCGCCACAGCGGCCATCCGCCCCACGCAAGATGACTTTGAGGCGCTTGGAGAACATCGCGCGTTTTTACATCGAACGGTTCGCCACCACATCGGTACACTTGCGGCGCGTCCTTTCGCGCCGAGCGGAGCGCGCACGCCGCGCACATGGGGGTGACCAAGCCGAAATCTCCGCGTGGATCGAGCAAATCGTCGAGCGCTTATTGCAATTGAAATTGATCGACGACGCGCGGTACGCGGCCGACCGGGCGATGTCCCTTCGCCGGCTGGGACGGGGCCCGGGCCGCATCCGCGCATTACTCGCGGCAAAAGGTGTGCCGCGGGCGATTATCGAACGAGTCATCAAAGAGACCGCGGAAACCGCGTCCGGCGAAGATGCCAGTTTGACTGCGGCGATTGCTTACGCCAAGCGCCGGCGCTTCGGCGTTTTCGGCGAGGCGGTTTCCGACAAGCTTGCAAGTGCTAAGAAGACAACACGAGAACTCGCCGCATTGGGCCGAGCGGGTTTTTCCTACGCCATCGCGCGTCGGGCGCTGAGCGGAGGGACGGAGGAAACCTAAGGATTAGCACCGCGAAGCGAGCGCACGTTCTTCGGCTCGGATGCGGACGTAAAGCACGGCGGCATTCAGTACGGAGAATAGCGCGGCAATTGCCCATGCGCCGAAGGCCAGCGGCAAGATCGCGATCTCAAGGACGACCACAAGGTAGTTGGGATGACGCAAATAGCGATAAGGCCCGCGGCGGACCAAAGGTGCGCCGGGCAGCGAGATTATCCGCGTCGTCCAATAAGGCCCCAGCGTCCAAAGAATCCAGAGGCGCGCAGCCTGCAACACAGCGAAAACCAAAAGCAGACCCAGATCGATCCGCCACGCGTGCAAAGTCACCCAGGCGGTGAGGGTCAACAGCCAAGCGGTGTGCAGTGCTACGATGAATGGATAATGCGCCGCGCCCACTTCGATCGCCCCGTGCCGCTTCAACGCGCGTGTGTTTCGCCTTGCGATCGCGAGCTCACCAAGCCGCTGGCCTGCCACCAGTCCCAGGATCGCATAGGCAAACCATGCCGGCGCTGCGGTCGATCCCATCATGAACTAGCCCAAATCGAGCAGACACATGGCGGCCGAGAAGCCGGGACCGAGGGCGGTCATCAGGTGGGTGCCCCGCGCCTTGGCCGCGAGCGTCCGCTCGAGCACCGCGAGGACGGTGACGGCCGACATGTTTCCGTAATCGGCAAGCACCCCGCGCGCATGCTCAAGGCTTCCCGTGGGCAGTTCGAAAGCCTGTTCGAGCGCTTCCAGGACCTTCTCGCCCCCGGGGTGCACGATCAGGCCGCTGAGATCCGCGCGGGAGAGGCCGCACCTGTGCAGAAACGCATCGGTGACGGGCCGCAACTGGGTGCGCACCAGGTGGGGAATGCTCCGCGAGAAAATGACGCCAAGACCGTCGTCTTCGACTTTCCATCCCATGATATCGCGGGTACCGGGCCAAGTGTGTTCGCCCCAATCAAGGATACGTGCCCGCGATAACGCTCTTTCTTCCGCACCATCGCTGCGCAACAAGATCGCGGCCGCGCCGTCGCCGAAAATCGCCGTCGCGATGACATTCTGCTTGCTGTCGTCGGCCGCACGAAACGTCAGCCCGCACAGTTCAACGCATAGGAAAAGGACCCAGCGGCCCGACATCGCCCGCGCGAGCGCCGCCGCGCGCGACAGACCGACCACGCCGCCGGCGCAACCCAGGCCGAAAACCGGCAGCCGCTGCACCGAAGGCGACAAACCGAGCGGATCTTGAAGGAGAGAATCCAGGCTCGGGGTCGCAATTCCGGTCGAGGAAACGGTGACAGTCGCGGCGACGTCCCTCGCATCCACATCTGCTGCACTTAGAGCATGGCGTGACGCGCGCGTCAGCAACGCAAGGGCGTGCTCCTCGTAGAGCCGCATGCGTTCGGGCCAGCCATGTGGCGCGGCGTACCAGGAAAGCGGGACGCAAGAGTAGCGCTGACGAACGCCTGCATTGCCGTACGCGGAGGACATACGGGCCATCAAATCAGGAT
Source organism: Rhodospirillaceae bacterium (assembly GCA_050250575.1). Taxonomy (GTDB): domain Bacteria; phylum Pseudomonadota; class Alphaproteobacteria; order Rhodospirillales; family Rhodospirillaceae; genus SHVO01. Next base: position 9,889 of record JBFWOJ010000012.1, read on the forward strand.
TGTGGCCGAAAATGCGCCCCGCCCAACGCAATGCTTCTTCCTGCGTAAAGCAGTATTCCGGATACGCTGTCCCGACCGCGGCGATATGGACCGGCGCTTGGTGCCCAGCCGCGCGGCTCAGCGGAAGAGACGTATCAGTTGCGATGAGCATGGATGTTCAATGCCAGGTGCACATCTTTGGTTCCTGGGGGAAGCGTGCAGGAGATAGGCTCAGCCTTGGAATCGCAGACGAGATCGCACGGCACGCCGAGGTCCTGCCGGCACGGATTCAATCGTCCGATCAGGAAGTTCACAAGTCCGGGCGCGTCCTCCCGGACACACGCGCTCCAACTCAGGAACGGCCCGTCGTGCGGCGCGAACGCCGCGAATTCGGGTGTGCGTGCGAGCAGCGTAGCGGCTGCGCCGAGGTCAGAAGAATAGCCGGCGCGCAGCCATTGGGGACGTACGCCCAAATGCCAAAGGAGATAAAGCCCCTCTTGGCCGGCAAGCGCACGGGCGTCAAAGCCGATCAATCGGGGATAGGGTTGCTTCGAAGGCTGCCATGAGAGGGCAGTCGATTTCTGCGGCGTAGCAAGAGCGCCGGCGATCCGCCCAAAAATCCCCGGGCGCTTCTCCGTCATGCGCCCTGGTCCGCATGGCCGCGCAGCAAGAGGCGCGCAAGGAGGGAGTTGACGACGAGGATAAAGGCGCCGGCGAAGACGACATCACTGAGGAAGTGCGCTCCCTGCACCACCCGGACAAGACCCACTGCGGCCCCGCAAAGAAGCCCGAAGAGGACACCCCGCTGCCGCCATTGCTGCGGCAGGAGAAAAGCATATGCGGTGAGCCAGAAGGCCAGGGCCGCGTGCCCCGAGACGAAGGCGCAATTGTGCATGCACTCCTGCGCCATCCAGCCCGGCGGGGTGTACGCCGCTTCGCCTCCGAAAAAAACCGTATCGTTCGGACGCGCCCTTCCCCAATGCGTCTTTAAGACCGTCTCGACGAGGAGTCCGGGCCCCACGGCAAGCGTCGCGGCAAGAAAAGTCATGCGCGGCGTGGTGATTCCGAGGAACGGCTGGCGAAAAAGGAGACCGGCGATCCACAGCAACAGGCAGAACAGGAAGCTGCCGATGATGATCGTCGGCACCGCCTCGCGGACGAACGCCAAAAATGTATGCCGGTCGAGAAAAAATCCGGCGCCTTCCGCATAAAACAGACGGCTAAAGGCAAGATCGAGATCGGGCAGAAACATCAGCAGGCATAAAGCGGCCATGGCCCAACGAATCGGATGTTCGCGAATCTCACGCGAAATCAGGACGATCATCCTCAGCCGTCCTCGCGATGGAAAAGATAGGCAAGGCCGAGCAATCCGGCGACGGCGGTGGGCGCCCACGCCGCAAGAGCCAGCGGAAGTGTCGCGGACAGGCCCAGGGCATAGGTAAAGCGGCTGAAGAAGTAGAACAGAAACCCGGTGGCAACCCCGGCGACACCGCGCGCGGTCCATCCGGCAAGGCGCGCATTCGAGGTAAGAAAAAATACCGCGGCGATGAGCACCATGGCGCAGAGCAGGAACGGCGTGGCCAGCAACGAATGCCAGTACAGCCGGTGCGGCAGCGCGGAGAACCCCGAACTGCGCGAAAAGCGGATGAATTCAGGCAATTCCCAGAATGAGAGAGTCTCAGGCGGAGCGAAGCTGCTTTCCACCTGTTCGAATGTCAGAGCTGTCGGCAACTGGAGGGTCTCGCGGAATACCGGAGGACGGCCAGGTTCCATATCCCAAACGTTGCGCAAGTGGAACTGTCCGGCGGCGAGCTGGCCGCCTTCGGCGCTATACCGCCCTTCCAGCTTTTCATCGGCGTCGGTCCGAAAGATGGAAACATCGCTGAGGTGAAGCAAGCCGCCGTCCTGCCGCACCGCGGCCGCATGGACCACGATACCGCGATTGTCGCGCTCCTCGCGCAGCCACAGTCCTGCCTTGCCGATATTCAGGCTGGCGGCGTTCTTGCGGAGAAGGCTTTGGTCGAGGCGCTGATAACTCTCGTACATCGAGGCGGCGAGCGGATCCACCGCCGTAAGGTTCACGACGCCGAGAAGCGCGGCAAGAGCCAGCGCCGGCGCCAGGAACTGCCAGACGGACACGCCCGCCGAGCGCATCACCACAAGTTCATGGCTTCGCGACAGCCGGAATAATGCAAACATCATCGCGACCATGACCGTGAACGGAAGGACGGCCTGCACCGTGTGCGGCATCTTGAGGACCGCCATGCCGAGGACCGTCGCGAAAGCCAAGTTTTCGTCGCCGACCGCACGGCGCATCAATTCGATGGTGTCGAACAATAAGATGAGCCCGGCGATCACGGCCAGCAGACCGAAGAACGCCAATATGAACTGCCAACCCAGATAGAGCGAGAGAGTGGGTGCGACGCGCGTCACCGCATATGCCTTTGCAATTCCCAGCGCGCGGAGCGTAACATCGCGGGATAGCGCGGGGAACCATGGTCAAACTGACAAAGATCTACACGCGCGGCGGCGACAAGGGCGAAACGTCCCTTGGCGACGGCACGCGCGTAAAAAAACACAATCTCCGCGTTGCAACTTACGGCACCGTCGATGAAGCCAACGCGGCCATCGGCGTGGCGCGATTGGACGGTGCGAGCGGCGCGGAAGTCGACGCCATGCTTTCGCGTATCCAGAACGACCTGTTCGATCTAGGGGCGGACCTTTGCACACCCATCACGCCCGATGAGGGCAAAGCACTGCGCATCGTCGAAGCTCAAGTCGACCGCTTGGAGCGCGAAATCGACGCCATGAATGCGAAGCTTTCGCCCCTGACATCGTTTGTGCTGCCGGGGGGAACAGCGGCCGCGGCAGCACTGCACGTTGCACGCACGATCGTGCGCCGCGCGGAGCGCGACATTGCCGCACTCGCGGAACAGGAGGACATCAATCCCGCGGCGCTCAAATACGCCAATCGGCTGTCCGATCACCTGTTCGTACTTTCGCGTTTCATCAACAGGAGACAGGGCGGCGATGTGCTCTGGGTCCCGGGTGCAAATCGGACCTGAGCCTCTGCGAGGCCTGCGTTTTCATTGTTGCGATGCAACATTATTTCGTTTGACACCTCCTGGCCGACGAACTAGTTGTCTTGACCCTTCCAAACTGAAAAAACATGTAAATCCGGCCCTTGCCGGGCACCCGCTGGTCATCTTCCAGAGGTTTTCGGGGGAATAGGTTCAAGCCATGAAAATACTCGTCGCAGTCAAGCGTGTGGTCGACTTCAACGTCAAAGTGCGCGTCAAAGCGGACAACACCGGCGTCGAACTGGCCAACGTCAAGATGTCGATGAATCCGTTCGACGAAATCGCCGTCGAAGAAGCCGTCCGCCTGAAGGAAGCCGGAAAGGCGAGCGAAATCGTCGTCGTCAGTATTGGGCCGGCCGCCGCGCAAGAGACCATTCGTACGGCGCTTGCGATGGGCGGGGACCGCGGGATTCTCGTTCAGACCGACGCCGAAGTGCAACCGCTCGCCGTCGCGAAGGTCCTGAAGGCGCTGGCAAGCAAGGAAAACCCCAATCTCGTCATTCTCGGCAAACAGGCGATCGACGACGATTCAAACCAGGTCGGCCAGATGCTCGCGGCGCTCCTGGGCTGGCCACAGGGCACGTTCGCTTCGAAAGTGGCGCTGGAAAGCGACAAGGTCGACGTGACCCGCGAGGTCGACGGCGGTCTCGAGACCATCAGCCTCAAGCTGCCCGCGGTCGTCACGACCGACCTGCGCCTCAATGAGCCGCGCTATGCCTCGCTGCCGAACATCATGAAGGCGAAGAAGAAGACCATCGAGACGTTGGCGCCGGACACCCTCGGCGTCGATGTCGCGCCTCGCCTCAGCGTCCTCAAAGTGCAGGAACCGCCGAAGCGCCAAGGCGGCGCTAAAGTTGCCGACGTGGCCGCTTTGATCGACAAACTCCGTAATGAAGCGAAGGTGATCGGATGACCGCTCTCGTCCTTGCCGACCATGACAATGCGAGTCTGAAGGCGGCGACCCTCAGTGCCGTCACCGCCGCGCAACAGATGGGCGGCGAAATCCATATCCTCGTCGCTGGGCAAGGCTGTGCGGCCGTCGCGCAGGCCGCCGCCAAGATTCCGGGCATTGCCAAAGTGCTGGTTGCCGACGCGGCTGCATACGCCAATGCACTGGCCGAACCGTTGGCCGCTTTGATCGTCAGCCTGGCCGGTCCCTACAGCCATCTCGTCGCCCCGGCGACGAGTTCGGGCAAGAACGTGATGCCGCGCGTCGCGGCACTGCTGGATGTTGCCCAGATTTCCGATATCTCCGCCGTGGTATCGGCCGATACGTTCGTGCGACCGATATATGCCGGCAATGCGCTCGCCACAGTCCAATCCAAAGACGCGAAAAAGGTCGTCACCGTCCGCGGCTCGACCTTCGACAAGGCGAAGACCGAAGGCGGTTCGGCGCAGGTCGAGAATGCCAATCCGGCGGCCGATCCCGGTGTTTCGACGTTCGTAAGCCAAGCGCTTTCGAAATCCGAACGTCCCGAACTTACATCGGCGCGCATCGTCGTTTCGGGCGGCCGAGGAATGGGCTCGGGTGAAAACTTCAAATTGATCGAAGCGCTGGCGGACAAGCTGAACGCCGGTGTCGGGGCCTCGCGAGCTGCCGTCGACGCCGGGTTCGTTCCGAACGACTATCAGGTTGGCCAGACCGGTAAGATCGTTGCCCCCGAACTCTATATCGCGGTCGGAATTTCAGGCGCGATCCAACACCTTGCCGGCATGAAGGATTCGAAGGTAATCGTTGCCATCAACAAGGATCCGGAAGCGCCCATCTTCCAAGTGGCCGACTACGGCCTTGTCGGCGACCTGTTTCAGATCGTGCCCGAGCTGACCAAGTCACTCTGATCGCAAGAGCACGTCCTTTTTTTGGTTGAGTTGCGGGACGAAAAAGATGACTCCAGCTGCCGCGAAGACGCCCATCGACATTGCCAAAGTCGGCATCATCGGCGCAGGTCAAATGGGCGCGGGTATCGCCCACGTTTGCGCCCTCGGCGGATTTGACGTGGTTCTTTCGGACATCAGTCCGGAGCAGCTCAAGAAATGTCTCTCGAACATCGAGAAGAACATCGCGCGGCAGGTGAACAAAGGCTTCGTCAGCGAAGCGGACAGATCGGCGGCGCTTTCGCGCATCAAGACCGCCGGCGACCCTGCGGCGCTCAGCGATCGCGATCTGGTCATCGAAGCGGCGACGGAAAACGAAGAGACCAAGAAGAAGATCTTCCGCGAGCTCTGTCCGTCGCTGAAGAAGGATGCGATCCTCTGCTCCAACACCTCCTCGATTTCCATCACCCGGCTTGCCGCCGTCACCGACCGGCCGGAGCGATTCATGGGGCTGCACTTCATGAATCCTGTGCCGGTGATGAAACTGGTGGAACTCATCCGCGGCATCGCCACCGAAGAAGCGACCTTTGCGGCCGTGCGCGTGTTCGCCGAGAAGCTCGGCAAACATACGGTCTCCTCGGAGGATTTCCCGGCCTTCATCGTCAATCGCATCTTGGTGCCGATGATCAACGAGGCGATCTACACGCTGTATGAAGGCGTGGGCACGGTGAAAGCCATCGACAGTGCGATGAAGCTTGGAGCCAATCATCCGATGGGCCCGCTCGAGCTTGCCGACTTCATCGGCCTCGATACCTGCCTTGCGATCATGACGGTGCTGCACGACGGCCTTGCCGATACGAAATATCGGCCTTGTCCGCTGCTCGCAAAATACGTCGAGGCCGGTTGGCTCGGGCGCAAGACAGGTAAAGGCTTTTACGACTATAGTGGGCCCGAACCCGTCCCCACCCGCTGAGACCCTCGCCGTCCGTGTCCGCTTCCCTCGCCTGTCTCAGCCTCGCGGACGACCAACCCTCTTCGTTACGCAGTGCCGTCTCCTCGGCCGCCGGGCGGCGCGCCGTTGCCATCCTGACTCTGCTGTGCGCACTCCTCTATCTGCCTGGCCTCGGCTCAATCCCGCCCACCGACCGTGACGAAGCGCGCTTCATGCAGGCGACGCGGCAGATGATCGAGACCGGCGATTACATCAACATCCGGTTCCAGGACGAACCTCGCAACAAGAAGCCCGCGGGCATTCATTGGCTGCAAGCCGCCGCGGTCAAGCTGACAGGGCAAACTCTGTCGACCTTTTGGCCGTACCGGCTTCCGTCGGTGATCGCGGCATGGCTCGCCGTCCTGGCGTGCTTCGCTTTCGGCGCACGGTTGTTCGACCATAAGACAGGTTTCATCGGCGCCGGCGTCCTCGCCACGAGCTTCATGCTCGTGATTGAAGCGCATATCGCCAAGACCGATGCGACGTTACTGGCCGCCACCACCATCGCCATGGGCGCTCTCGCGCTCATGTATGCGGACAGAGAACAAGGCCGGCTTGCGCCCGTCCTGGCATTCTGGCTGGCCCTGGCCGCCGGCTCGTTGACCAAAGGTCCCGTGTCCCTGGCTGTCGTGCTGGTGAGCGTCATGGCGCTCGGCATCGCAGACCGCGGTCTTGGCTGGCTGAAGCGGACCCGACCCTTGATCGGGCTTCCGCTTGCTCTCGCCGTCACTTTGCCGTGGCTGCTTGCCGCCTCCGGCGGGGAAAACGGAAACAATTTTATCGTTGAAGCCGTGCGCGGCGACCTCATCCCAAAGCTCATTGGCGGACAAGAAAGCCACGGCGCTCCGCCCGGCGCCCACCTGCTCGCCGGCCTTGTCACCGCTTGGCCGTGGTCGCTGCTTCTGCCTTTCGCCATCGTCGTTGGCTGGCGCCGGCGCGCGGAACCGGCAATCCGTTTTTGTCTCGCCTGGCTGCTGGCAACGTGGGTGCTGTTCGAGATTGTCCCGACGAAGCTGCCGCACTACACCTTGCCGGCTTTTCCGGCGCTCGCGCTGCTGATCGCGGCAGCGCTGCAAAGCCGGTCTATGGCCGAACTTGCCCGCACCAAACCTGGCCGGGCTTATCGCATCATCTGGTCGCTGCTCACCGTCGCCCTGGGTGCCGGTGTGATTTTCGCGAGCATCGCGTATGGGGCACACAATCTGCTGCCTGCCGGAATTGCGGTCGGCGTGCTTGCGAGCGGCGCAACCTTGGCCTTGCGGGATTTCCGCGGCGGGAGAACGGTCCTGCTGATGGGTTCGGCGGCGACGGCTTTTATGGTCGTGCTGTCGGCCGGCGTGGTACCGCAGCTGAGCGACCTCGCGGTCAGCCGGAAGCTTGCCGATGCAATCGCGCCCCACCGCGCCGCCTCGCCCGATCCGGTTGCGATAGCCGGCTATAGCGAGCCCTCGGCCGTCTTCCTGCTCGGCACGGACACGATCCTGACGAGCACTGCCGGCGTAACGGACTACCTGCTTGCGCATCCGGGTGCGCTCGGCGTCGTGGAAACTGCTTTGGTCGACGATATCACGCGCGCCGTATCGGGCGCGGGCGGCAGCTTGCGCAAGCTTGCCGACATCGAAGGCTACAATTATTCGCGCGGCGATCCCGTGGCCTTGAGCGTCGTTTCCTTCGTCCAGCAAGCGCCTCGGCCATGATGCCCGATCCGCTCCATCGCGCCCTCGTCCTCTGGGGAGTCGCAACGGCGATCACCGCCGCGGCGCTGATCCAATGGATCGACGTGCCCGTCGCGACTTTTTTTTATGCCCACCGTGAGAGCGGATGGGTCACTTTCTTTACCGCGATCACGGACTTGGCGAATGGCGTTATCTGGTATTCCGTGTGCCTTGTCGGCGTTGCGGCAGCCGCGCGCCATTCGGCGCGTTCGAAGCGACCGAACCCCGCGCGTCTGCGTCAGGAGGTGCGCGCCTGGGTCTTCATGGCGGTTTCCATGGCGAGCTCCGGCATCCTCATCAACGCGATGAAATTCGCCATCGGCCGCCAGCGGCCGCGATTCCTTTTCGAAGAGCAGGCTTCGTCGGGATTTTATCCCTTCGGCCTCGACATCGCCGACAGCAGTTTTCCGTCAGGCCACACGCAATCGATCTGGACGGCGATGCTGGCGCTCTCGTTCCTTTTTCCCCCGCTGCGGCCGTGGTTTCTTCTCATGGCCGCGACAATCGGTTTCAGCCGTATCGCCGTCGGCGCGCACTTTTTCGCCGACGTCGTCGCGAGCATCTTCATCGCGTTCGCGACCGTGTTGCTGTGGCGGCGCTGGTTCACACGGGACGGCATCCCCGTCACGCTGATCGAAGCCCGCGGCGTTACGCCTTCTTGAGCAGGTCCCGCACCATCTTTTCGACGGCCGGGCTGTCCCACTCCACCTCGCCTGCGACGCGGCCGAGCTCCTTGCCATCCTTGCCGATGATCAAAGTGGTCGGCAGACCGCCCAACTTGGCGTCACGATAGAAACCTGTCGCCGCATCGAGATACAGCGGCATTTTCCATCCCTGCTTGTCGGCGAACGGCTTGGCGACCTTCGCGCCGTTACGTTCCTGGTTGATGGCGATGACCTGGAAATCCTTGCCCCCGAGCTTGGCATTGAGGCGTTCCAAGGAGGGCATCTCTTTCACGCAAGGCGCACACCAGGTGGCCCAAAAGTTTACGATCAAAACCTTACCGCCGAAGTCCTTGAGGGTCTTGTCGGCGTCGTTGGCGTCCTTGAACACCGTTTTGGGTGCATCGACCGGCGTCGAATGCCAGGTAAAGTCCTTCGGTTCGATCTTTTCGGACGCCGCAGCCGTCGCTGAAGGCATCCGGTCGAGACCCAGGCCGCTTGCCACCACCGCCAGGGCGGTGATAATCAGCGCCAAATTAAAGGCCCGGTAAGCAAATCTGAAAAGTTTTACACCAGTCATGCGGTCTCCTCTGCGTAGGCGGCGGCGAGCAGGCAGCGGCCTAGGAACTTAGGTTAACATATGACGAGCAAGATGTGGGGAGGGCGTTTTGGCGCTGGACCCACCGCAATCATGGAGGAAATCAACACCTCCGTAGGATTTGACCAGCGCCTCGCCAAGCAGGACGTGCGCGGGAGCCGGGCACATTGCGCGATGCTGGTGGCCCAAGGGATCATTTCCAAGGCGGACGGCGAGGCCATCCAGGAGGGCCTGACCCGGATCGAAAAGGACATCGCGAACGGCGCCTTCGTCTTCAAGCGAAGCCTTGAGGACGTTCACATGAATATCGAAAGCCGGCTTGCCGATTTGATCGGCGCACCCGCCGGACGGTTGCACACCGCGCGCTCGCGCAACGACCAGGTTGCCACCGATTTCCGCATGTGGGTGCGCTCGGCCATCGACAATCTCAATGACGAGATCAAGAAGCTGCAGAGCGTACTGATCGACAAGGCCGAGGCGGAGGCCGCCACGATCATGCCCGGCTTCACGCATCTGCAGGCCGCGCAACCCGTCACCTTCGGTCATCATCTCCTCGCTTACGTCGAAATGCTCGGGCGGGACCGTAGCCGCCTCAGCGATGCGCGGCGTCGGCTCAATGAATCGCCGCTTGGCGCCGGCGCGATCGCGGGAACGTCGTTCCCGATCGATCGGCATCTCATCGCGGAGAAACTGGACTTCGACCGGCCGATGGCGAATTCCATGGATGCGGTGTCCGACCGCGACTTCGCGCTCGAATTCCTCGCCGCCGCCTCCATCCTTGCCACGCACCTCTCCCGCTTTGCCGAAGAAATGGTGATCTGGGCCAGCGCCCAATTCGGATTCATCAAGTTCTCGGATGCCTTTTCCACCGGCAGCTCGATGATGCCGCAAAAGCGCAATCCAGATGCCGCCGAGCTCGTCCGCGCCAAAGCAGGCCGCGTATTCGGCAACCTGTTTTCGCTCCTGACGGTGATGAAGGGCCTCCCTCTCACCTATTCGAAGGATATGCAGGAGGACAAGGAAGCGGTGTTCGCCGCTTTCGACACGATCGAGCTTTGCCTCGCCGCGATGACCGGCATGGTCGCCGACATGAAGCCCGACGCCGCGCGCATGAAGGCGAGCGCCGGCGCCGGCTTCGTGACCGCCACCGATCTTGCCGACTGGATCACTCAGAAATTGAATGTCCCGTTCCGCGAGGCGCACCACATCACCGGGCGCATCGTGAAGATTGCGGAGAACAAGGGATGCGACCTTGCCGATCTGACTCTCGCAGACATGCAGGCCGCCGAGCCGCGCATCACGCAGGATGTTTTTTCCGTGCTTACCGTTGAAGCGTCGGCGGCGAGCCGCACGAGCTTCGGCGGCACCTCTCCGGCCAACGTGCGGGCGCAAGTGAAGTCCGCGCGCGAGCGTTTTTTGGGAGACACGCCATGATCAAGCGTACAGTCGTCGCCGCGCTGGTTTTGCTGGCACTCGCCGGCGTCGGGGGGTGCGGCAAAAAAGGCCTCTTGGATGTGCCCGAGGGCTCAAGCTATCCGCAACCGTATCCCCGTCCTTAAGAACGATCCGACCGATGCACCACTTCACCTACTCCAACGGCGTGCTTCACGCCGAGGAGGTGCCGCTCCCGCAAATCGCCGCGGAGGTCGGTACGCCGTTCTATTGCTATTCGTCTGCCACGATGGCGCGCCACTACGCCGTGTTTCGGGACGCCTTCGCCGGCATGGACGTAAACGTCTGCTATGCCATGAAGGCCAACAGCAATCTGGCCGTGGTGCGTACCCTCGGCGCCCTCGGCGCCGGCGCCGACGTGGTCTCGGGCGGAGAGTTGCAGATTGCACTGAAGGCGGGAATTCCGGCGAGCAAGATCGTCTTCTCGGGAGTCGGAAAGAGCGACGCGGAAATAAGGCTGGCCCTCGCGTGCAACGTCGGCCAGATGAACGTCGAATCCGAAAGCGAGCTGCTGCGCATCAGCGCGGCGGCGGCACAGCTCGGCAAGAAAGTGCGCATCGCGCTTCGCGTCAATCCCGATGTTGTTGCCGGTACCCACGACAAGATCTCCACCGGTCGCAAGGACGACAAGTTCGGAATCGACTGGACGCTCGCTCCGGCGCTGTACCGGAAAGCGCGCGAACTTCCGGGTTTGGCCCCGACGGCGATCGCCGTACACATCGGATCGCAGATTACCAACCTCGTGCCCTTCGAGGCCGCGTTCCTGCGCGTACGCGATCTGGCCGTGATCCTGCGCGGCGAAGGCATCCCGATCGATCACCTCGATCTGGGTGGAGGGCTCGGGGTTCCCTACGACCACAGCGCCGAGCCTCCGCCGTTGCCGGCCGATTACGCCGCCATGGTGAAGCGCACCCTGGGCGAGCTCGGCTGTAAACTTACTTTCGAGCCCGGGCGATTGATCGTCGGCAATGCCGGGGTGATGGTCGCCCGCGTGATCGGGACGAAAAATGGAACGTCACGCGAATTCATGATCCTGGACGCGGCGATGAATGATCTCATCCGACCGGCCATGTACGGCGCCAGGCACGAAATCCTGCCGGTGAAAGAGCGTCCGATGGCCGCCAGCGTGACACCGGTGGACGTCGTTGGGCCGGTTTGCGAGACGACCGACCGCTTCGCTCAGGACTATCGGCTGCCCCAGCTTGGCGCCGGCGATCTGGTTGCGTTCATGACGGCCGGCGCCTATGGCGCGGTCATGTCGTCCACCTATAACGCCCGCCCCCTGATCCCCGAGGTCCTGGTGAGAGGGACCTCCTTTGCCGTGGTCCGCCGGCGGCCGACCTTCGACGAGATGATAGCCCTGGAACAACTCCCACCCTGGCTGCGCTAAAAAGACCGCTTTACGTTGCAGGGGTTTCATTGAACGGGCGGTATCAAACCCATAGACTGGCCGGATGCAGCCTGAACGCCTGGAAAATGCCGCGCTGAGCCCGCTTCAAGATCTTGCGATCCGCCGCCGCCTGGTATTGGCGTGGCTGGCCCTGGCGTGGGAGCGCCTTTGGTCGCGCCTCTGGATCAGCGCCGCGCTGGTCGGGACGTTCATCGCAGCCGTCCTCACCGATCTTTTGCCGACGCTGCCGCTGGCGGTGCACATCGGTGTCCTGTTGGCCGCCGCCGGCGCCATCGCCTTCGTGACGACGCGTCGCCTTCACGGCTTCGCGTGGCCGACGCGCAGCGAGGCGCGGGTCCGCCTCGAAACTCTTTCCCCTGTGACCCATCGTCCGCTCACGACGATGGAAGATTCGCTCTCGGCTGGAGCCAATCCCGTTCAACAGCTTCTTTGGCGCCTGCATCAACGCCGCGCCAAGAAAGACCTGGATCGCCTGCGTGCGGCGCCGCCGGCACCGGGCATCGCCGCCCGGGATCATTTCGCGGCGCGCGCGGTGGTCGTCCTTGCCCTCTTCGTCGGACTCATCAGCGCCTGGGGCCACGTCGGCGACCGGTTGTTAAGGGGTTTTCTGCCGATCCTCGGCGACGACGCCGGGAACGCCTCCGTCAAACTGTGGATCACACCGCCGAGCTACACCAACCGCTCGCCGCTTTACATCGAGCTGCCGGCGCCCGACGGCACGATTGTTCCCGATACTCTCGAGATCCCCGCGGGAAGCAAGGCATTGGTCATGGTGACGAACGCGACGAGGGATGCATCCCTTGCGCTCGACGATGCCAAGTTCCCGCTCGATCGCCTCGCCGATCAAAGCCAGCGCGGCGAAATGGAGCTGACGGAAACCTCGCGCCTGGAAGTCCGCAGCGGCACACGTACGATCGCCGGGTGGGACGTCAATTGGCTTGCCGACAAGGCGCCGACAGTCGCCTTCACCAGCGAGCCCGCGCAGGGTGCGCGCTGGCGCTTCCGCATCGATTATTCAGCCAAGGACGACTACGGCGTCCAATCGCTGAAGGCGGTGATCAAGCGCGTCCCGAGCGGCGAAAAGGCACCGAGCATCGATGTCCCGATCGCGCTGCCGCCGTTTTCGCCAAAAGACATCCAGCAGTCATCGCTTAACGATCTTACGGCCTTGCCGTGGGCCGGCACGAAAGTCAGCGTCCAGCTCATGGTGACGGACGTCGCCGGGCTCGCCGGTGCGAGCGACATCGTCGAAGCGATCCTGCCCGAACGCATCTTTACCCATCCGGTCGCACGCGAGCTTGCCCGCGTACGCAAAGGCCTGTTCGTCGATCCGTCCGAAGCCGTGCCGGTCGCGCTTGAAGCCGTCACCAAGATTCTCGCCGATCCCGGCAGCTTTGGCGGCGATCCGCTGGTGCACCTCGCTCTGTCGACGTCGAAATTCCGTTTCGTCGAAGAAAGTCCTGCCGAGGCCGCCAAATCGACGCCGGAGCTGCTTTGGAATTCGGCCGTGCGGATCGAGGACGGCAACGTCGCCGTCGCCGAGCAGCGGCTAAGAACGGCCGAAGAGGCGTTACGGCGGGCCATCGAACGGGGCGCCTCGCAGGAGGAAATCGACAAGCTGGTGAGCGAGCTTCAGCAAGCGGTCGAGGAGTATCAAGAAGCGCTGAACGAGAACGGCACCCAGAAGTCGAGCTTCAGCGCCAAGGAAGACAACGCACAGCGTTCGGCGGACATTGCGCAGTTGGCCGAACAGTTGCGGCAACTCTCGCAGATGGGCTCCAGCGACGACGCCAAAAAAGCCTTCGCCGAATTACAGGCAGAGCTCGACGAGCTGCGGAACAACGCCGCCGGCAACCAGCAGCAAAACAGTCAGCAGGCGCAGGCGGCGGAAAAAATGCTGCAACAGATGCGCGAGATCGCCAAGAAGCAGTCAGAGCTGTTGGACAAGAACTTCAAACAGGCGCAGCAGGACCAACGGCCGGCACAAAACCAGGCGCAACAGCGCAACCAGCAGCAAGCCAATCAGCAAGCCAATCAGCAAGGTCAGCAGAAAGGCCAGCAGCAGGGCCGACAACAAGGCCAACAGTCCGAAAGCGCAGGGAAGGAAGCCGCCGCGAGCCAGGAAGCGATCCGTCAGGAACTCGAAAGCCTGATGAAGCAGATGGAGGCGATGACGGGCCAATCCGCCGAGGGCTTGCAGGATGCGCAGTCCGCGATGCGTCAGGCCGAAGGCGCCTTGCGCGCGGGCGCGTGGAAGCAGGGCGTCGATCAGCAGGGCAAGGCGCTCTCGTCTCTCGAAGAAGGTATGAGTGAAGCCGCGCGCCAGATGGCCGAAGCCCTGTTCGATGCAGGCCTCGGCGGACTCGCGCAGCTGGAAATGGGGCAGATCCGCTACAAGCAGCAAGGCGGCCAAGGCCGCTCCGGCGGCGACGAAGTGGAAGGAGGCGTGCCGCGAGAGCCGGATACCGCCGGCATGGCGCAACGCGTCCGCGCGATCCTCGACGAGATCCGCAATCGCGCGAGCGACCGTACGCGCCCGGCGATGGAGCAGGAATACCTGCGTCGCCTCATGAAGCAGTTCTAGCGGATTACCGTTCGGTGTCCCAAACGACGGCGTAGCCGCCCTTGGCCAAGCTGAGCTGGGGAAGCTCGAGCCGGATTTCGAATTGCGCGGACGCGGCCGGATCGAGAATCCCCGCCGGCGCCGGCGCGGTCTGAGCCTGAATGACCTCTTTCTTCTCGTTGTACAACTCGAGACGGATGCCCGGTACGGTACGTGGAATTTCGCCGATGTTCGAGACATAGCCCTGAACGACGAGAGTCTCGACGCCGCCGATGCGTTGCAGGCGTTTTGAGGACTCGGCAATGGAGAGGCCCTCGCCCGGCCGCGGCGCAGGCTGCACTCCGACGCGGCTGTAAAGACTTTCGATCTGCGGCAGCAGCTTGGCGATCTCGGCGCGGCCGAACCAAAGCACGCTGACGATCGACAAAACGATGAAGCTCATCATGGCGGCGGTGATATAGGCCGGATCGATCGGCTTGCCGCGCTTCACCGGTTTTGCCGCTGCGCGGCCACCGCGGGCCCGGGCGGCGACCTGCGCAAACCCTTCGTCGGCCGCTTCAGGCTCTTCCGCCCTCGGCGCATCGTCATCGCCGGCGGATCCAAAGTTGGGACGATCAGCGTCGGGGTCGACGAGGTCGTCTTCGTCGTTTGCGCCCAGAGCGGCGGCCGCAGCGGCCGCACTTTTACCGCCAGGACCGGCGGAGGCTCCGGCTTCGACCTTCTTGCCTTCGCCCGTCTTGAGCTCGCCCGCCGCCTTAGGACCGCCGGCCGCGCCGGACACCAATTCCGCTTCAGCCTTCTTCGCGGCGGGGGCGGCGCCGGGCCCACCGCTCGACCCAAGTGCACCGGACTGTCCGGCGGGGCCTGCACCTGGCCCGCCACTGGCGCCGGCGTTCACCATGGCTTGGCCGGGGGCAGCGCCGGGAGCGCCCGACGATCCGGGCGCACCTGGTGCACCACCTGCTCCTGCATTTTCGAGCATCGATTGACCGGGGGCGCCCGCGCCGCCTGGTCCTTCGCGCATGGACTGGCCTGGCGCTCCGGGGCCCTGCTGCGTGCCATCCAAAAGCGACCGCGAGCCCTGACCAGGCGCCACAATTTCGTTCGTCAGCTGCGAAACGGCCGCCGCCCCCGGGCCGGCGGGCGGGCCCTGGTGCATCATCGACTGGCCGGGAGCGCCGGGTGCGCCCTGCTGTGCCTTGTTCATCCATGAGACAGGGGCCTCGCCGGGTCCGGCGGGAGCCTCGGGGGGACGCATGGGCTGACCGGGACCGCCTTGGGCACCAGGAGCCCCGGGCGCGCCGCTCTGGCCGGGCTGCTGCATCCAAGAGACCGCCCCTTGCCCCGGTGCGCCCGGCGCGGCCTGCTGGCCGCGCATGGACTGGGCCGCAAGGGCGGCCGCTTGAACCTGGGCGGGTGAAGTCGGAGCGCCGAGAGCGCCGGCCTGGACATGCGCCGCGCCACCGGGTCCGCCGATAGCGCCGGGCTGGCCCGGCGTCGGATGACCTGGCATTGCACCGCCATGAGCGCCGGCGGGAGCGGCGCCGGGACCTCCGGCGGCCCCGGGGGCTGCTTGCGCTCCGGGGACTGGTGGCTGTCCCGGAGGCGGATTGTTCATCCAAGAGACCGCGCCTTGACCGGGAGCGGGGACGGCGCCCGCTTGGCCGCGCATCGATTGACCGGGAAGTGGAGCCGCGCCGGGGCCGGCTTGTGCGCCTGGCACGCCGATCGGTGCGGCATTGGGCATCTGCTGCTGGCCACCCGGATTATTCATCCACGATACGGCGCCCTGCCCCGGCGCACCGGGCACGGCCTGCTGTGGGCCGCGCATGGGTTGGGCGCCGAGCACGGCCGCGGCTTGGGGAGGCCCGCCGGGCCCACCGACGGCGCCGGCTTGCGGCGGCGGCGGCTGTTGCTGCAGGTGCTGGCCGCGCGAGGTGCCGGCGAACCACGACTGGGCGGTCGACGCGGGCGCTTGCTGCTGCGGAACGCCCGGTCCTGGCGCCTGCGTCGGACGCTGCTGATTGGCTTGGTTACGCCGCGACATCATCGACACCGCGCCGGGAGGCACCGGAGGCGATCCCGCGAGCGGCGCTTGCGGCTGACGCATTTGTCCGGCCTGAACGTTGCGCGCCGGATCGCGTGGAGCGCCGAGCGCCGCAGCCTGCACGTTACGCTGCGTGTTGGCGGCACCCATCGCTGCCGTCTGCACCCGCGGTTGCTGCTGATTGGCGTTCTGCGGGAGCGGAGGCACGCGCTGGATCCCGCCCGCGGCGGCCTGCTGCTGACGCGCGCGGGCTTGTTGAGCGACTTGCTGTGACGCATTCGCGGCCTGGTCGCCACCTGCCGCGGCCGCATTCCGTGCGTAGTCCTCGCCCATGATCGCGGCGAGATCGAGCGATTCCACCTGCGCCGCCTGATACCAGGCGTGCTGGCAGGTGGCGCACTTCAGCGCACGCCCCTTTTTCCCGAGGAGCTCACTGGGAAGCTCGAAGTGGGAAGCGCAGCTCGGACAGGTTATCCGCATCGTCAGCCACTTACACGAACGTCAATCTTCTATAGTACAAATGCCCGTGTTAATGGGAACTAAACGCCCCCCGAAAACGGTTACCAACCTCTTAATAGTAGTATCGAAACACTGCGCATGGCGCTACTCCGCAAGAAGCCGGATTTCGTGGGCGACACGGTTCAACTGGAGGATGTTGGACTGCGCTATGCGGACGGACCGGAGATTTTTTCCAACGTCTCCTTCGCCATCCCGCAAAGCTCCTTTCACTTTCTGACGGGCCCTTCCGGCGCCGGGAAGACTTCGCTCCTGAGTCTCATGTACCTGGCCAAACGACCGAGCCGGGGCCGTCTGAAGCTGTTCGGCGACGACGTCACGGACGCGAAACGCGGCCGCCTTCCCGCCATCCGCCGGCGCCTCGGGGTCGTGTTCCAGGACTTCCGGCTGCTCCAACATATGACGGCGTTCGATAACGTGGCTCTTCCGCTGCGCATCGCGAACGTCAGCGAGGCGACGGTCGAGAAGAACGTCACCGAGCTTCTCAAGTGGGTTGGGCTTGAAGAATACATGCAGGCCCGGCCGTCCGTGCTGTCGGGCGGCCAACAGCAGCGCGTCGCGATCGCGCGTGCTGTCGTGCATCGCCCGAAGCTGATCCTCGCCGACGAGCCCACGGGGAACGTCGACGATGCGATTGCCTTTCGCCTTATGCAGCTGTTCGTAGAGCTGCATAAGCTCGGGACCAGCGTCATCATCGCCACCCACAACGAGCACCTGGTTTCACGCTTCGCGTTTCCTCGCCTTCACCTGAGTGGGGGCAGCGTGCAGGCGTTGCCGCCCGTCAATGTGGCCGCCGCCTCATGATCGCGCTCCGTTCCGAGCTCCCGCTCAAAGGCGACACTTCCAGTCGGTTCGTCGTGTGGCTGGTGATGGTGCTTGTGTTCATGGCCGCGATCGCCGTGACGGCGAACGCCTATATCGGCGCGCTGCTTGGACACTGGAACCAAAGCGTGACCGGGACTCTGACGATCCAGATCCCTGTCCTTCTGGACGCGAAGGATCCGACGTCGACGGCGACGACGGCGCGTGTCCTCGACATCCTCAACCGCCATCCCGCCGTGGAATCGGCAGCGGCAATCCCGCGTGAGAAGGTCACGGAGCTTTTGAAACCCTGGTTCAACTCCCCCGACGCGGTCGCAGATCTTCCGCTGCCGGTGCTGGTCGATGTCCGCCTCGCCACGAGCGAGGCCGCGGCGATCAATGCCGTCTCGACTTCGGTGCAAAGCGCGGCGCCGGGCGCCGTGATCGACGATCACCGGGCATGGCTGAACCGCGTCATAGGGCTAGCCGAAGGCCTTGCCGCAATCGCGTTGACGACCATGGCGCTTGTAACCTTGGCCCTGGGACTGACGATCGTGTTTGCGACACGCGCAAGTTTGGCCGAGTTCGCCCAGGTCATTGAAGTCCTGCATGTGGTCGGCGCGAAAGATGGGTATGTCGCCGGGCAGTTCGCACGCCGTGCGCTCGTGCAAAGTCTGCTGGGCGGCGCGGCGGGCCTTCTGCTGTACGCTCCGACGCTCGCCTTCATTGCCTGGCTCGCGAGCCGCATCGAACCGGGCATCCTTCCCGACATCCGCTTTCCGACCAGCCATTGGATCGCGCTCGCGGCACTGCCGTTGATCGCCGGATTGATCGCCACGATCACGGCCAACGTCACCGTGCGCCGCGCCTTGAGCCTGAAAGTCTAGGCGCGCGCCTCAGAATCTGGTTAGCATCGCGCCATGAGAGGCGTTCTCTGGAAATTTTCGGGTGTGGCGGTCGGCCTCCTCGCGGTGGCGTGGGCGGTCGGCCTGTTGTGGTTCGCCTCGACCATACCCAAGGACGTGGCCGATACGTCGACGCACACGGACGCTATCGTCGCGCTGACGGGGGGCGCGGAACGCATTGAAACCGGCGTGCAGCTGCTGTCGCAGGGGTTGGCGGAACGGCTGTTCGTCTCGGGCGCCGGGGAAGATGTGCGCACGGCCGATATCCTCGGACGGTCGACGCCGATCAATCCGGACCTGGCGGCCAATATCACGATCGGAAAAGCCGCGGTCGACACGCCCGGCAACGCCATCGAAACCGCGGAATGGGTGCGCGGTCAGAACATGCGCTCGATCCGCCTCGTGACCGCCGCCTATCACATGCGGCGGAGCCTCATGGAGTTCCACGAGGCGATGCCGGAGGTAAAGATCGTGCCGCACGCCGTCTTTCCCGCTCATGTCAAACAGGACTGGTGGCGCTGGCCGGGCACGGCCAGCCTGATCGCCCGCGAATACACGAAGTATCTCGCCACATGGGCGCGGCAGAACATCGATCCCCGCGAGCCGGCAAGCCGGCCATACGCCGATCCGTCGGCGTAATCCAATTGAGCGCCGTTCGCCTGAGGTCGTGGGTCTACCTGTTCGCGTTCCTGACGTGGACGATTAGCGCGGCTCTTCTATTCCTGCCCGCGTTGGTCAGCCGCCGATCGACCGTCGCGGCGATCCGCGCCTGGGTGCGCGGCGTGCGCACCTTGGCGCGCACGATCTGCGGCATAACTTTCCGCTCGGAGGGGCGCGAGCATATTCCCGCAGGGGCTTGCATCATCGCCGCTCAACATCAGTCGTCGTTCGAGACTTACGAGATGTTCCTCGAGTTCGAACATCCCGTGTTCGTCCTCAAGCGCGAGCTCATCTTCATCCCCGTGATCGGCTGGTACATGCAGCGCGCCGGCCTGGTGCATGTGGACCGCGGAGCGCATGCGAGCGCCATGCGAAAAATGCTGCGTGAAGCGCAGGCCGCGCTCGACGCCGGCAATCAAGTGATCATTTTCCCCGAGGGCACCAGGGTGAAGCCGGGGGCCAGCGCGCCGTTTAAGCCCGGTGTCGCCGCGCTTTACAGCCATTGCGACGCGCCGGTCGTGCCCATGGCGCTCAACACCGCCTATACCTGGGGAAAAACGCGGATCCTGAAGCGCCCCGGCGAGATCGTGTTTCGGTATATGCCGGCATTGCCGAAAGGACTTGGCCGAGAGGAGATGCTGGCCGAGCTGCGCCGCCGGCTCGAGTCCGCCAGTGCCGAACTTCCCCAATAGACGGGAGGCGGAACACCGGACGGGGTTGTGCATTATGTGAGGAACCCATCGTGGAGGTTTCTCATGTTTCGCCGTAGAAAGCAGACCCTGCTCTCCAAAGTGGTGCCGCTTCTGGCCGTGGCCGGAGTCGCCCAGTCATTCATGAAGCGCCGCGGGCAACGCACGGGGATGCTCAGGAAGCTGATCGGCACCGCCAGCCTCGCAGCCATCGCCATGCAGAAGGCGAGCTCCCGGTCCAGCCGCCGCTGGTAATCCGCTAGTTCTTCAGCCTATAGCCGGTCTTGAAGATCCAGCTGACGGTCGCAAGGCCGGCGATGAAGAAGATCGCCGTCATCAGCATGCTGACCTCGACGCCGACATCGGAGGTTCCGTAGAAACACCAGCGGAACGCGCTGATGATGTACACGATCGGATTGAACAGCGTGACGGTCCGCCAGACGCCCGGCAGCATATCGATCGAATAAAACGCGCCGCCGAGGAAGGTGAGCGGGGTAACCACCAGCATCGGTATGAAGCTGAGCTGCTCGAACGATCGCGCCCAGATACCCGTGATGAAGCCGAGCAGACTGAACGTGGCGGCGGTCAGAATGAGAAACGCAAGCATCGCCACCGGGTGCTGGATTTCGATATCGACGAAGAAGGTCGAGGTGGCGAGGATGATGATGCCGAGGATCACGGACTTGGTCGCGGCCGCTCCGACGTAACCGAGGACCGTTTCGACCGGCGAGATGGGCGCCGAAAGCAGCTCGTAGATCGTGCCGGTAAATTTCGGGAAATAGATTCCGAAAGACCCGTTCGAGATGCTTTCGGCGAGGATCGTCAGCATGATCATGCCGGGCACGATGAAGGCGCCGTACGGCACGCCGTCCACCTGCGCCATGCGGCCGCCGATGGCCGACCCGAACACCACGAAATAGAGCGAGGTCGTGAGAACGGGCGTGAGGATGCTTTGCCCGGCGGTGCGCATGAAACGCGCCATCTCGAACCGGAAAATCGCCCAGACGGCGAAGCGATTGAACGCCAGGATATTGGGCTCGACGCTCATTGACGCTCGCTCACCAGGCTGACGAAGATTTCCTCGAGCGAACTCTGATGCGTGTTGAGGTCCTTGAACGGGATGCCGATGTCGGTCATTCGCCGCAAAAGCGAGGGAATGCCGGTGCGCTCGGCTTTGCCGTCGTAGGTGTATTCGAGAACGAAGCCGTCGCCCTTGAGATCGAGCTTCCATTCGCTAAGCTCAGCCGGGACCACGGTCAAAGGTTCCTGGAGCTGCAGCGTGAGCTGCTTCTTTCCAAGTTTCTGCATCAAGGCGGTCTTTTCCTCCACCAGGATCAACTCGCCTTTGTTGATAACACCCACCCGGTCGGCCATCTCCTCGGCCTCTTCGATATAGTGGGTGGTGAGGATAATGGTGACACCTTGCGCGCGCAGTTGGCGCACGAGGTTCCACATGTCGCGGCGCAGCTCGACGTCCACGCCCGCCGTCGGCTCGTCGAGAAAGAGGATCTTCGGCTCGTGGGCCAGGGCCTTGGCGATCATGACGCGGCGCTTCATGCCGCCGGACAAGGTCATGATCTTGTCGCCGCGCTTTTCCCACAGGGCGAGCGAACGCAAAACTCTCTCGATCAACGGCGGATCGATGGGACGGCCAAAAAGCCCGCGCGACAATCTTACGGTCGTTTCGACGGTTTCGAATGCGTCGGTGGCGAGTTCCTGCGGCACAAGGCCGATGCGAAAGCGCGCTTGCCGGTAATCGTTTCTGATATCGAAGCCATCGGCGATCACCGTGCCGGTGCTTGCGGTCACGATTCCGCAGACAATATTGATGAGCGTCGACTTGCCCGCCCCGTTGGGCCCGAGCAGTGCGAAGATTTCCCCTTTATTGATCGCGAGATCGACGCGCTTCAAAGCTTGAAGACCAGACGCGTAGGTCTTGCTGACGTTCGAGATCGAGATGATCGGGGACATAGAGAACCGGGGCGGGGTGATGCCCATAACGGTATGCGGAAGATCGCGGCGAGGCAAGAACTTGCAGGCATTCCGCGGCCCGGGCCGGCAAAGGAGATTCGCCGCAAAAATCAAGTCCGCATTCGCGTTGAAATCGCCGTCTGAAGTTCTCTATTTTCGGCGCCCGCTTTGAAGACGTCAGGAAAGTTATGGTCCCCGATATCGTACGTTACGCCGGTCTGATCGCCCCCGAAATCAACGCCAAGCCCGTCCAGGCCGCCGCGGCCATTACGCTGCTCGATGAAGGCGCGACGGTTCCCTTCATCGCCCGCTACCGCAAGGAAGCCACCGGGGGGCTCGACGATACACAACTGCGCACGCTCTCCGAGCGGCTGATCTACCTGCGGGAGCTCGACACCCGGCGTGAAGCCATCCTTTCTTCCATCCGCGAGCAGGGAAAGCTGACCGACGAGATCGAAGCCAAACTCGCGGCCGCCGTCACCAAGGCCGAACTGGAGGATATCTACCTTCCTTACAAGCCTAAGCGCCGCACCAAGGCGGAAATCGCCAAGGAGAACGGCCTCGGCCCTTTGGCAGAAGCAATCCTTGCCGACCGTGCGGCGGTGCCGGCCGAGTTAGCCGCCGGCTATGTCAACGACAAGGTGCCGGACGTGAAGGCCGCGCTCGAGGGTGCGCGCGACATCCTGTCCGAGCAGTTTGCCGAGAACGCCGATCTGGTGGGACGCCTGCGCGCCTATATGAAAGACCGCGCCGTGTTGCGCGCGAAGGTGAGCGAAGGAAAACAGGAGGCGGGGGCCAAGTTCTCGGACTATTTCGACCATGCCGAGCGTTGGGCGGCGGTCGCCGGCCATAGAGCCCTCGCCATGCTGCGCGGACGCAACGAAGAGATCCTCACGCTCGACATCGAAGTCGACGCGGATGACCCCTCGCCCATAAAACCAGCCGAACAGATGATCGCGAAAGCCTACGGCATCGGTAAGAAGTTGCCCGGCGACCAATGGCTGATGACCGTCGTCGGCTGGACATGGAAGATCAAGTTGCTCACGCGCCTGTCGATCGATCTGATGACCGACCTCAGGACCCGCGCCGAAGAAGAAGCCATCGCGGTGTTTGCCCGCAACTTGAAGGACCTCCTCCTCGCCGCGCCCGCGGGCTCGCGCGCGACCATGGGACTCGATCCCGGAATTCGCACCGGGGTGAAAGTCGCCGTCGTCGACGGCACCGGGAAATTGCTGGCGACCACGACGGTCTATCCCTTCCCTCCACGCAACGACGTGCGCGGGGCGCAAGCCGAACTCGCGAGCCTGGTCCGCAAGCACGGCGTCGAACTGATCGCGATCGGCAACGGCACCGGCAGCCGCGAAACGGAAAAGCTGGTGGCCGACATGCTGGGCGTCCTCCCCGCGCCGAAGCCGCTCAAGGTGATCGTGAGTGAAGCCGGTGCATCGGTTTATTCAGCCTCGGAGACCGCCGCCAAGGAATTCCCCGAGCTCGATGTTTCGCTGCGCGGCGCCGTATCGATCGCCCGGCGCCTCCAGGATCCGCTGGCCGAACTCGTGAAGATCGAGCCGAAGTCGATCGGCGTCGGCCAATACCAACACGATGTCGATCAGTACAAGCTGGCCCGTTCGCTGGAAGCCGTGGTTGAAGATGCGGTGAACGCGGTCGGCGTCGATCTCAATACCGCCTCGGCCTCGCTGCTGGCTCGCGTGTCCGGCCTGACCGCTTCGCTCGCCGACGCAATTGTGGCCCACCGCAATGCCGCCGGCGCTTTCAAGGAGCGCAAGGAGTTGTTGAAAGTCACGCGCCTCGGTCCGCGCGCCTTCGAGCAGTGCGCCGGGTTCCTACGCATTCCGAACGGCACCGAGCCGCTGGACGCGTCCGCGGTGCATCCCGAGGCCTACGACGTCGCCAAGAAAATCGTCGCCGCGTGCGGACGGGATGTCCGTGCCCTGATGGGCGATAGCGCCGCCCTCAAAGCCCTCGACCCGAAAGTCTTCGCCGACGAAAAATTCGGCCTGCCGACGGTAAGGGACATCATCGCCGAGCTGGAGAAGCCGGGACGCGATCCGCGGCCGAGCTTCAAGACCGCGACTTTTGCGGACGGCGTCGAGGACATGAAAGACCTCAAGCCGGGCATGCTGCTGGAGGGAACGGTCACCAACGTCGCCGCATTCGGCGCCTTCGTCGACATCGGCGTCCATCAAGACGGGCTGGTTCACGTGTCGCAGCTCGCAGATAAGTTTGTGAAGGATGCTCACGAGATCGTCAAAACAGGCGATGTCGTGAAAGTGCGCGTGCTTGAAGTCGACATGGCGCGCAAGCGTATCAGCCTCTCGATGAAGAAGAATCCCGGCGAAGCTCCGCCGCCGCGCAGCGAACGGCCCGCGGGCGGAATGCGACCGCCGGCGCCAAGACCGGTGAACAAACCGGCGGCGCCTTCACAAGGGGCGTTCGGCGCCGCTTTTGCCGAGGCGCTGAAGCGCAAATCGACCTAGCCCATTGCGCCGGAGAACATTTTCGCAGAGGCTACATTGCATCCTCATACGAGCCTCGTAAGGAGTAGCCGATGAAGATTTTTGCAGCAGTTCTCGTGCCGCTTGCGCTTGTCGCCGGCGCGGCAGCCGCCGCCGACAGAACCTGCTTTCAGCTGTCGCAGATCGACGAGTCGCCGGTCATCGACGACAGCACCATCCTTCTGAAAATGAAGAATGGGGACTTCCAGCGTGTCGATATCGCCGGACGTTGTCCAAGCCTGAAGATGAGCGGCTTCGCCCACAAGACGCCGTCGGACGATTTTTGCACGTCGACCGTGCTGACGGTCCGCTCTCCGGACCGCGCCAGCTGCATGATCGAGCGGATCGTCGAGATCGACCGCGCAGAAGCCGATCAGCTGATGGCGAAGAAGTAGCCGTCGGCCGCCTACGGCGTCTTCAGGTTCCCCGGCCAGATCTGAATGAAGCCGTCGCGGTTCGGCATCTTCACGCGCGGCAAAGTCTTGGCGTTCATGACGTCTTTTTCGCCGATGATGCCGTTGAGTTTCAGGATGTAGGCCGTCAGCGCATAGACCTCGTCGTTGGTCAGAGTCTGCGGGTTATTGAGCGGCATGGCGCGGCGCGTGTAGTCGAAGATGATCGGGGCATACGGCCAGTAGCTGCCGACGGTCTTGGTGCCTTTCGGCGTCGCGAGCAGCTTCTGGTCGCTGACGAAGGCGTCGGCGGGCGTACCGACACCGTCGAAGCCGTGGCACGACGCACATTTCTCGAGATAGATCTCCTCGCCCTTCACCGCGTTTCCCCCGCCCGCGGGAAGTCCGGCGCCGTCCGGCGCGATATCGATATTCCACGGGGCGATGTCGGCCTCCGTGATCGGCTGGCCAAGCTGCGGTGAATCCGCCGCCAAAGCCGGCAGCGAAAACAGGAAGGCCGCGCAGAGACTACGCGTAAACATGGCTCACCTCGCCGCCGGCAGCGACCTGGAAGGTCGTGATGCCGTTGAAGTGGTATTGCGCCTTGTTGCCGCGGGCGAGAAGCAGCGCGTCGCGCGTCGGCTGTACATAGCCGGTATCGTCGGTGACGCGGCTTTGCAGCACGGCCGGGCCTCCATCCCATCTCCAAGGCGCGCGGAAGCGCGTCAGCATCTTCGGAAGCACCGGGCCCGAGAGCGCCGCGAGGGCCCAACTCTTGCCGCCATCGGCGGAGACCTCGACCTGTTTCACCGTGCCATTGCCGGACCAGGCGAGACCGGAAATCTCATAGAGACCCGGACCCTGCATCTGATAGCCGGGTGACGGCCGCGTGATGAAAGACTTCGCGTCGAGCTGAAGCTTGTATTGCGCCGCCTTTCCGTCGGCCAGCAGGAGCGAATAGCGCGAGGTTTCATAACGTGTCTGCATCGGACCTTCCGTAAGGCGGATGCGGCGCAGCCACTTGATGTTCGTGTTGCCCTGGAAACCCGGCACCAGGAGGCGCATCGGATAACCCTGGTTCGGACGGATGCGCTCGCCGTTCTGGTAGAGCGCGACGATGACGTCGTCCATCGCCTTCTCCAGCGGAAGGGAGCGCGTGAGCCCAGTGGCATCGCCGCCTTCGGCGAGCAGCCATTTGGCCTTGGGGTCGACGCCGGCTTCATCGAGCAGCGTCGCGAGCCGAACGCCCGTCCATTCCGCGGCCGAGAGGAGGCCGTGCAGCTGCTGCACCGTGCCCTTCACAGGATTAGCGCCATAGAGTGCGCCGCTGTTGCCGGCGCACTCCACGAAATGCAGGCGCGAGACCATGGGATAACGCAGCAGGGCGTTCACGCTGAACTTCAGCGGGCGTTTCACCAAGCCGTGAATGACGAGCAGGTGCTTGTCCGGATCGATGTCCGGCACCCCGTTATGGGTGACCTCAAAGTGCAGACCGTTCGGCGTGATCATTCCTTCGAGGAATTGATGCGGCGTGCGGCCGGAGGCAGCGCCGCTTTCATAAAGCTCGATCTTGTCGGGAATGATGCGCTGAACGTGGCCTTCGAACGGCGAAGGCTGGGAGTACGGTTGCGGGCGCCTCCCGGGCTTCGTGACCCATTCGGGCACCAGGAGCGGCTCGGCGCGTGCGACACCGGCTGCGCCAAGCACTCCGGCCACGGCCCCACCCCGTAAGAAGAGACGCCGATCAAGGAGACCGTTGCCGGCCGCAGGCACGATATCGGGCCGCGTCCGCTTGCGCCTAGCCATCGAAGTCCTCCCGTTCTGCGATATCTGGGGTTAGCTTAGCACTCCAAATCAAGGACTTACAGGTGACGTTTGAGCCGGACGCGGGTTGCTAATTAAAATTCAAGCATCACCTTATAAATCCATGCCCGTGACCGCATAAATCCATGCCCGTGACCGCGACCTCTCCTATCGCCCAGCAGATCTGGGACATGAAATACCGCTTCAAATCGGCCGATGGCGCACCTATCGACCGGACGGTGGCGGACACGTGGGCGCGCGTGGCGAAAGCTTTGGCGGCAATCGAGAAGGATCCGTCGCTGTGGGCACCGCGCTTCGAGCGCGCCATGACGGATTTCGTCTTTCTTCCCGCCGGCCGCATTCTGGCCGGCGCCGGCACCGGCCGCAGGGTGACGCTGCACAACTGCTTCGTCATGGGCACGATCGAGGACGACATGTCGTCGATCTTCACCCACCTGAAGGAAGCCGCGCTGACGATGCAGCAGGGCGGCGGCATCGGGTATGACTTCTCGACGCTGCGGCCCAAAGGCGCCCGGGTCGTCGGGGTCGGCGCGGACGCGTCCGGTCCGCTCTCCTTCATGGACGTGTGGGACGCGATGTGCCGCACGATCATGAGCGCCGGTGCGCGCCGAGGTGCGATGATGGCAACACTGCGTTGCGATCACCCGGACATCGAAGAATTCATTACCGCCAAGCAGACGCCGGGCCGCCTGACGATGTTCAACCTGTCGGTCCTGGTCACGGACGCATTCATGCGCGCGGTAAAGGAAGACAGGGACTGGACCTTGACCTTCGGCGGCGCAGCGTCCCGGACGCTCAAAGCGCGCACACTCTGGGACAAGATCATCCGCGCGACCTACGACTATGCCGAGCCCGGCGTGATCTTCATCGACCGCATCAATCGCAGGAACAATCTTGCCTACTGCGAGACCATCTCCGCCACCAATCCGTGCGGCGAGCAGCCGTTGCCGCCTTACGGCACCTGCCTGCTGGGCTCGATCAACCTCGCGCGCCTGATTGACGATCCCTTCACCAGCAAGGCACGGCTCGACGAGGCTAAGCTCGCCGAGACCATCGCCGCAGCTGTCCGCATGATGGACAACGTCATCGAGGCGTCCAACTACCCGATCGCAACGCAACGTTCCGAGGCGGAGCAAAAGCGGCGCATCGGTCTTGGCGTCACGGGCCTGGCCGACGCATTGATCATGTGTCGGCTGCGCTATGGCAGCGCCGCGGCCGTGACAATGACGCGCCAATGGCTGGAGAGGTTCCGCGACATTGCCTACGGCGCTTCGATTGATCTTGCCGCCGAGAAAGGCCCGTTCCCATTGTTCGACCCTGAGGCTTACCTGGCCGGCGAGACCGTTCGCACACTGCCCGAAGCGCTACGCGCGCGCATCGCCCGCCAAGGTATTCGCAATGCGCTGGTCACCTCGATCGCACCGACCGGGACGATCTCGCTTTTCGCCGGCAACGTATCTTCGGGCATCGAGCCCGTGTTCAGTTTCCAGCACACGCGCCAGGTGCTCATGCCCGACGGCAGGCGCAAGGAAGAGCATGTGAGCGACTACGCGTACCGTCTGTTCCGCGAGCGTTACGGGGAGAGCGCAGCCTTACCTGAGTATTTTGTCGATGCGCAGACACTGGCACCGGAAGATCACCTTGCGATGCAAGCGGCGGTGCAGGACTACATCGACAGTTCCATCTCCAAGACAATCAACGTGCCCGAAGATTTTCCTTTCGAGCGCTTCGCCGACGTCTATATGCGCGCCTACGACATGGGCTGTAAGGGTTGCACGACCTATCGGCCGAGCGCGGTGCGCGGAGCGGTGCTGGAGGCGAAGACGGCGCCTGCCTCAACCGCTCAGATTCTGCCGGAAGAGCCGGAAGCCCGTCCCGAGACGCTGCCGGGACGCACCTACAAACTACGGTGGCCCGAAAGCGACCATGCCATCTATATCACCGTCAACGACATCCTCGCGACCGACAGCCGGGGGCGGACGGTGCGCCGTCCATTCGAAGTGTTCATCAATTCAAAGAACATGGAACACTACGCCTGGACGGTTGCCCTGACGCGTATGATCTCGGCCGTGTTCCGGCGCGGAGGAGACGTCGGTTTCGTCGTCGAAGAGCTGAAGGCGGTGTTCGATCCCCGCGGCGGGCAGTGGATGAGCGGACGCTACGTGCCGTCGCTGCTGGCCGCGATCGGCGACGTCATTGAACGGCACATGATCGAAACGGGTTTCCTCGCCCAGGAACGCGCCGCGCGGACTCATCCCGATGCCGTGAAAGTCGTCAGTCTCAAGAATGCGAAAGGCCGCGACCAGCGTTTGCGCGCATGTCCGAAGTGCGGCACCTATGCGCTGATCCGCCAGGAAGATTGTGACACCTGCACCAGCTGCGGCTACTCGAAGTGCAGCTGACCATCGGCCGTTGAATTATCCACAGGATGCCCCCGGACTTATCCACAAGGCCGCCGCTAAGGCCCTGAAAATGCTACGGCGCGCGAAAAATGACAGTTGGATGACGCGGTCATAAAACTGCTGATTTCGCTGAGCAGCTTTGTCAGAGTCGCCGGAGAAATCGAAGCCGGGGACTTCAGATTCGTACCCAGACTCATATTGGAGATGTTCGCGTGCCTCGCCGGGCGCGGGCATCCCGTCCGGCGCGCGGAAAGCGCCGTTTCGGGCGCCCGCGCGCTCCGCGCTGGATCAAGGCGGCGCCCGTCAGCCTGAAAGCGAAATCAAACGTCGACGACGCCATATCGATCGTCATCAAAAACTGTCGCGACCACTGGCAAATCAACCTGCCGGCGGCGGTGGACGGACGAAACGTTGAAGGTGTGCACCAGGTTCGTGTGGGTTTGCGCAGATTTCGCTCGGCCCTTTCCTTGTTCCGCAAATTCATACCCGACAGCCAGCGGGAATGGCTCAACCAGGAAGCCAAATGGCTGGCGAGCCAGCTCGGCCTGGTGCGCGATCTGGACGTCTTCATCGCCAATATTGACCGGCGCCCTGCAGGCGAAGCGGACTATGCGGTCCTGACGGCAGCGGCGCAGAATCTCCAGGCGACGTCTCGGATCGCCGCTGTACAGGCGTTGCGCGGTACGCGGATGCGCCGTTTTGCCGCGCGCCTCGAAACCTGGCTCGAGGGCCGCGGCTGGTATGCCGATGGCGCCGCACATCCCGATCTTGCGACCTTCGCGCGCGACGTCCTGAACAAGCGCTTGCGCAAGATCCGCGACGTGGCGGCACGCGCCGACAAACTCAGCGTACCCGAGCGCCATGAATTGCGCATATCGGTAAAGAAGTTGCGTTACGGCCTGGAATTCCTTGCCTCGGTGTTGCCCGAAAAGCGTGCGCAGCGGACGAACGCATTGCTGAAGCGTCTGCAGGACAGTCTCGGTCACCTGAACGATCTGGACGTCGCGGCGCGCACGATCGCGCTCGTCGCGGCGAGCGCGAGCCCCGCCGACCGGCGGCGTATCAAACGCGCAGGCAATGCCTTGAAGGCGTCTCATAGGAAGGCCGTGGC
This sequence comes from Rhodospirillaceae bacterium, assembly GCA_050250575.1. GTDB lineage: Bacteria > Pseudomonadota > Alphaproteobacteria > Rhodospirillales > Rhodospirillaceae > SHVO01. The sequence goes on from JBFWOJ010000012.1 coordinate 39,989, forward strand.
GAAAGCCGAGCCCGAGACCCAGCACCTGTGTCACAAACTCGTGAAACTCCCGGAGCTCTAGGAGCGCATTCCCTCACGCGACCAGCTTCATCATCATCGCCTCGAGGTCAGGCGCGACCTTGTACATGTGGCGATACTGCAGCACCTGTTTGGCGATCAGCTTCAGCCGCGTACCGAACGGCAGCAATGTCGCCGGTTTGATCAGGGGCGCGTTCATCGGCGGCACATCGCCGCGTTGGAACTCAATCGCCATACTGACTCGCGATTGCACGGCATGGGCCGCGCTTTTGCTGCCCCAATGCAGAAGCGCCTGGTTCCAAATGAGAACATCGCCCGGTTCGGCGGGCAGCGCGCGGATGCTGGGAAGCTCGAACCGCCACTCTCCCTCGCGTGCGGTTCCATACGTCGGATCCTGACGCGCCGGCACGACATACATGCAGCTGTTGAGCGGCGAGGCCTCCGTCAAAGGAATCCATACGGTGATCGAATTCGGCATGCCGTCGGGACGCAGGGTCACCGCACCTTTGTCGCGATGCGGCGCCCAGCCGGCGTCACCTTTTTTGGGATCCACGTTCCAGACCCAGAAATCCGGCAGCATCGCGTAGGCGCCAAGGATTTCGCGGAAAAGCGCATCGAGCTGGCAATAGGGCAGCCAGAATTCGTCGTAGAGAAATGCGAAAACGGGTGAAAGCCCTTCTCGCGACAGCATGCGCACCGTCTCCGCCATAAGGGCAAGATCGGAGGCGAAACCCACTCCCTTCTCCTGGATATAACCATCGAGCAACAATTGTTCGCGAAGCGCGGCGATGCGGGCCGGATCGAAGGCAAGCGGCTTCGCCGCTGCCAGAAGGGCGGCGTCTTCAATGTGCAAACGCGGCGCAAGCGCGGCCCACGTTTTGCGATCGGCGATATTGTCGAGGCTGAGAGCGACCATAGGTACGAATGCGGATTTCGGTTTCAGCTTCTCACGGCCCGGCGAAAATGCAATGTGTGAACACGGCAGTCGAAAGGCTTCAGCGCGATGGCAGATGATGCGGAAAACCTCCTGCGGGGTGTCAATGCTTTGATTGCCGGGGGATACGATGCCGTTCCCTATGATGAGCCCGCCAGCCCCGGCCTCGATCCCATGCACATTTTCAGCCTGGCGGGGCGGTACATAGGTCCCCGTGATGCGACGAAGGTCGACGTGCTGGACCTCGGCTGCGGCACCGGCGCGCAGCTCGAACGGACCGCGGGACTGACCAGTGGAACCGTCGTCGGAACGGACCTCTCAAGCACGGCCGTCGCGCGGACGGCGGAACGCATTGCGCGCTTCGGACCGCGATGCCGGGTGATGCAGGCCGATTTTATGGACCTAAAAGCCGATGAACTGGGCCAATTCGATCTCATCTATCTCGTCGGCGTCCTTTACATCACACCGCCGCAGGTGCAGCGGCGGCTTCTGGAGCTGACCGCAGACTGCCTGAAGCCGGACGGCGTAGCCGTCATCAGCTACTACTCCGGCACAGTGCCGCTGTTGATGGCCGGGCTGCATAAAATCCTTAAGGCAAACGCCGATCCGCATTCTTCGCCCGCGGATCAAATCCGGACGGCGCGCGCGCAGATCCAAACCATCGCCGCCACGATCGGCAAGATGGGCGGCGATCAGCGCTTGATGAGCGCCATCCTGAGGCAAGTCTACGAAACAAAGGACAATATCTTCTTTCACGAGATGCTGAACCAAAGCTTCGGCACGCTCACGACCTCAGCCCTGGAGGCGGCCCTTGGAACACACGGCGTTCACTTTTTGAATTGGATGCAGGCGGCGCCGTTTGAGGCCAACGCGACGCCGCGCACGCGCGCGATGATGGCCGATGCTTATGCGCTCGGCGGCGGCGGCTACTTCTACGGTGTATTCGGAAAGACCGGCTAAAGCGCGGGCGCCGGCGTTGCAGGAGCGGTGAGCTCCAGCGGCAGCGCTGTGGAGTATTTGATCTCTTCCATCACGAAGGTCGAGCTCACATCCGAAAGTGCAACGCGCTTGATCAGGCGCTTATAAAATGAATCGTAAGCGTCCATGTCCTTAACCACGACGCGCAGGAGGTAGTCGATGTCGCCGGCCATTCTCCAAATGGCGGTGATCTCGGGCATCTCTTTGACCGCGCGCGCGAACTTCTGAAGCCAGACATCGTCGTGCTGGTTGGTGCGGATGATGACGAACACGGTCAGGCCGAGGTTGAGCCGCTTTGCGTCCAACACCGCGACGCGTGCCTTTATAATCCCAGCCTGTTCCATTTTTTGAATGCGCTTCCAGCAGGGTGTCTGGGAGAGGCCGACTTTCTGCGCGATCTCGGCGATGGAGAGCCCGGCGTTGTTCTGCAACAACGCCAGAATTTTTCGGTCGATGGGATCAAGCATGGCAACTCCTCGGATGGACCGGTCCCGGCTAGCGAAAGAGCGAGGCCTCGGCGGAACGGCCCCAGCAGGCGGCGGGGGGAATATTCATCTCTTTTCGAGCTCATTGTCCAGGCTAGGAAGATATTTCTTTCCCTCTTTTCCGGTTTTCTGCTATCGGGCATGGGACTCGCAATATGCCCGGTTAGCGCCTATCTCAGGCCTTCGGGGTTGGGATGAGGTTTATTGTTATGGCCGGTGGCCTTCGTTCGATGCTGGAATCCATCAGAGCGCGCGACCCCGCGGCGCGGTCGCTGCTCGAGATCGCGTTGCTATATCCCGGCGTGCGCGTACTCGCCTTCCATCGCATCGCTCACGCGCTTTTTGGCATGCGCCTCACGTTCCTCGCCCGGCTCGTGTCCGAGATCGGCCGCTGGCTCTCTGGAATCGAGATTCATCCCGGCGCCAAGATCGGCAAGCGGCTTTTCATCGACCACGGCACCGGTGTCGTGATCGGGGAAACCGCGATCATCGGCGATGACGTCACGATGTATCACGGCGTTACCCTCGGCGGCGTATCGACCGCCAAGACCGGTAAGCGCCGTCATCCGGTCGTCGAAGACAAGGTCATCATCGGCGCAGGCGCCCAGGTGCTCGGCCCCATCACCGTCGGCCACGGTGCCCGTGTCGGGGCCAATGCGGTCGCCGTGCGCGACGTACCGCCCGGCGTGACCGTCGTCGGCATTCCGGCGCAGGAAGCTTTGCCCCAAGGCGCCGTCAAGGCGGAGGCCTTCGTTCCTTACGGATCGCCCTGCGACGACCAACCCGATCCGACGTCTCGTGCGATTTGCGGCCTTCTCAATGAAGTCGAGGCCTTGCGCCGGCGGATTGCGCAGGTGGAGAGCGAATTTCGCGAACCTTCGACGGCGTCGTCCTGGCAGTCCGGGGAGCCACGTCTCAAGAAGGTCCACGACTCTTCCGACCTCAGCGGCTGATAACGGCTCGGTCGACGGTGGGCCGGCCGACTGCTTGCGGCCGATAGCGCGCCTCGGGATATACTGCCGCTCTTCGTTTGCGACCGGGCGGCAAGAGGATCTCCCATGGACATGCTCACGCAGGCTGCGGTGTTCTTTGGCGCCGCAGTGCTTGTCGTCCCCGTCTTCCGCCGCCTCGGTCTTGGCGCGGTGCTCGGCTATCTCGCCGCGGGCGCCGTCATCGGACCCTTCGGCCTATCCCTGATCGACGATGTCGAGGCCGCGGCGCATCTCGCCGAATTCGGCGTCGTGCTGCTGCTGTTCATCATCGGGCTTGAACTCAATCCCGGCCGGCTGTGGACAATGCGCAGCATGGTGTTCGGCCTGGGCGGCGCGCAGGTCGTGGTCACCGGCGCCGCCCTTGCGGCCGCCGCGGCCTATTTCGGCCTGGGCATCGGAGCCGCGATCGTCATTGGCCTCGCGCTCGCCTTTTCGTCCACGGCGTTCGTTCTCCAGACCCTGGCCGAGCGCGGCGAACTGAAAGACCGGTATGGCAGAGCGGCATTCGCCGTCCTTCTCTTTCAGGACATCGCCGCCATCCCCCTGCTGGCCGCAGTTCCTTTTTTCGCCCGGGCCAGCGTTGAGACCGACACTCCCTCGCTCCTGTTGGCGGCGGCCCGGGTCGCGGCCGTCCTGGTGGCCGTCGTCGTCGGCGGCCACTTCCTGCTGCGTCCAGCGTTGCGCTTCGTTGCCAGCACGCGCATTCCCGAGCTGTTTACGGCCACCGCGCTGCTTATTGTCAGCGGAACCGCACTTCTCATGAACTCGGTCGGCATTTCAATGGCTCTTGGGGCGTTCATAGCGGGCGTCCTGCTCGCCAACACGGAGTATCGCCATCAGCTCGAGGCCGACATCGAACCGTTCAAGGGGCTTCTGCTGGGACTTTTCTTCATGTCGGTGGGCATGGGGCTGAACCTCGGCCTTGTGCGGGACAACGCGATCGACATCGCGCTTCTTGTCGCCGGCCTGATGGTGATCAAAGGCCTGGTGCTGTTCGCGCTCGGCCGCATGTGGGACCTGAATACGCGCGCCGCCAAGGACTTCGCGCTTGCTTTGCCGCAGGGCGGTGAATTCGCGTTCGTTATCTTCACCGCCGCGGTAGCGGCCGGGCTGATGGCCCGCGGAGTCCACGATCTCCTGGTCCTGGTCGTAAGTCTTTCGATCGCAGCGACGCCGCTCGCACGCCTTGCTCATGACTGGCTGACGCGCGGCCTCGTGCCGCCCCGCGATCCCGAGTACGACGTCGCGCCGTCGACGGACCATCCGGTGATCATCGCGGGCTTCGGCCGCTTTGGACAAATCGCCGGCCGCGTGCTCGCGGCCAAACACATTCCTTTCATCGCCCTCGACGCCAGCGCCGAGCAGGTCGACTTCGTCAAACGCTTCGGCAATGAGATCTATTACGGCGATGCCTCCCGCCTGGAGCTGCTTCGCGCCGCGCGCGCCGAAAGCGCGAAGATCTTCGTGCTCGCCATCGACGATGTGGAAGCTTCGCTGCGCACGGCTGAAACCGTGCGGCGGCATTTCCCGCATCTGAAGGTGTTTGCGCGCGCGCGTAATCGTCAGCACGCCCATCGATTGATGGATCTAGGCGTGCGCGACATCCGGCGTGAGACCTTCCTCTCGGCGCTGGACCTTACCCGTGAAGTCCTCCGCGGCATGGGAATAAGTGCGAGGGACGCGGCGCAGACTATCAGGACATTCCAGGAGCATGACGAGAAACGCCTCGCCGAGCATCACACGCATTACACCGACGAAGAGAAAATGCAGAACCTCGCGAAGACGGCCGCCAGGGAGCTGGAGGAGATGTTCATGCGCGATGCCGCAGAGCAGGCCGTCGCCGAGGGCACGGCCTCTCCCGCGCCGCAAAAGGCGGCGTGAGCGGCGCCGGAGCATATTCGTCCAGACCCGGCGCCCGGGCGGGGAGAATTTCCTTTCACGTCCGCGCGTCATTCGCACCCCAGCTTGACTAGGGGATGAAGATTGCCTACCGCCTTCTCTCCTCATCCTACTCAGCGAGCCGCCATGTCCGAGCCCCTTTCCTACAGCGACGATTTTCTGCGTTCGATACTTCAGAAGGTGCGGACCATCGCCATGGTCGGGGCCTCGTCGCACTGGAACCGGCCGAGCTACTTCGTCGCCAAATACCTGAAGGCCAAGGGCTACCGCGTCATTCCGGTCAACCCGCAGACCGCCGGCCAGGATTTGCTGGGAGAGAAAGTTTACGCGTCGCTCAAGGACATTCCCGACAAGGTGGACATGGTGGACGTGTTCCGGGCGGCCGAGTTCGCTCCTGGCATCGTCGATGATGCGATCGCCATCGGCGCAAAGGTCGTATGGATGCAGCTCGGCGTGCGCAACGATGAAGCCGCCAAGAAAGGCGAGGCCGTCGGACTGACCGTCATCATGAACCGCTGCCCGAAGATCGAGTTCAGCCGGCTGGCCGGCGAACTTTCGTGGAGCGGCGTCAACTCGCGCCTCATCTCCAACCGGCCGCCCGCAGCGCCCACCGCGGGCGCCGTGCGCGGCGCCCCGCGCCCGGTGGCCGCGGGCGACTATGGCTTCGAAACGCGCGCGGTTCACTCCGGCGCGATGCCGGACCCCGTCACCGGTGCGCGCATCACGCCGATCTACCAGACGGCCTCATACGTTTTCAAAGACGTCGACCACGCCGCGTCGCTCTTCAACCTTCACGACTTCGGTTATCTGTACTCGCGCGTCTCCAATCCGACGGTTTCGGTGCTCGAAGAGCGCCTTGCCAGCCTGGAGGGCGGCAGGGCCGCGGTCGCGACCGCGTCCGGGCACGCCGCGCAGTTCGTCACCTTCTTCACCTTGATGTCGCCCGGCGACGAATTCGTCGCCTCCCGTAATTTGTACGGCGGCTCGCTCACGCAGTTCGGCTTGTCCTTCAAGAAGCTGGGGTGGACCTGCCATTTCGTGGACCCCAATGATCCGGAAAATTTCCGCAAGGCGCTGACGCCCAAGTGCAAAGCGATCTTCATCGAGAGCCTCGCCAATCCCGGCGGGATCGTGCTCGATATCGAAGCGATCGCGAATATCGCTCATGAAGCGGGAATTCCTCTCATCGTCGACAATACCTTGGCAACGCCGTTCTTGTGCCAGCCTTTTGCCTTCGGCGCGGACATCGTGATCCATTCGACGACCAAGTTCCTTTCCGGCCATGGAAACTCGCTCGGCGGGATGTTGATCGAGTCCGGCCGGTTCGATTGGTCGCAAGGCAACCGTTTCCCATCGCTCACGGATCCCGAGCCCGCCTATCACGGACTGAAGTTCTATGAGAACTTCGGTGACTTTGCCTTTACCACCAAAGCACGGGCGGTTGCACTGCGCGACTTCGGTCCGGCGCAGTCGCCGATGAACGCATTCCTGACGATCATGGGCATCGAGACCCTGGCGCTGCGCATGGAACGCCATGTGAGGAACGCCCAGACTGTCGCGGAATTCCTCGAGAAGCATCCCAAGGTGGCGTGGGTGTCCTACGCGGGGCTTCCCGGCAGCAAGTATTATGCGCTCGGCCAAAAGTACCTCCAGCGGGGCGCCGGCGCCGTACTAACATTCGGCCTCAAAGGCGGCTTCGAGGCGGGCGCGAAACTCGTTGAATCGGTGCGGCTGTTCTCGCACCTCGCCAATATCGGCGATACCCGCAGCCTGATCCTGCATCCGGCTTCGACGACGCATCGTCAGCTCACGGCCGAACAGCAGATCGCGGCCGGCGCAGGACCGGACGTGGTACGCCTTTCCGTCGGCATCGAAAGTGCCGACGATCTTGTCGGCGATCTCGACCAAGCGCTGGCGCAGGTGGCCTGAGGCCGGACTAGGATTTGCGCGCGAGCGCGCGCCCGACGGCTCTTTCCAGCTGGGCAAGCGTCATAGGTTTTTGCACGACCTCGTAGCTTGCCCACGCGTCGCTGAGGCCATCACGGCCGTAGCCGGTGATGAAAATGATCGGGACGCCGTTCGCGACCAGATTTTCGGCAAGCGGATAAATCGCCTCGCCCGCCAGGTTCACGTCCAGCACCGCGAGGCTCGGCAGCTTTTCCTCGATCCGCGCGATGCCCGCCTTGAGGCGGCTTGCATGCCGGACGCTGCCGGCGCCCAACTCGAACAACATGTCTTCAATGAGAAAAGAAACGAGACTTTCGTCTTCGACAAGCAGAACGTCGCGGCCGCCGAGCGGCGATTGGGCGGATACTCCGTTCAAAGCGAAATTTCGATCGTGCATGTAAACCCTTCAGGCGGATAACTCGACGCGTAGGTCCCCTTGAGCTCGCTGGCGACCGCGCGTTCAATGAACTTCGTACCGTAACCTACGTGTGCCGGCGGCTGGGCGACGGGACCGCCGCTTTCCCGCCATTCAAGACGCAGCCGGTCCGGCGCGGACAGCGACCAGGACAGCGCAAGATTGCCTGCGCCCGCCGACAGCGAGCCGTATTTCACGGCATTGGTGGCGAGTTCGTTCAACACCATGGCGAGCGGGATCGCCACCCGCGGCGCAAGAATGACCTCCGGACCCTCGATCCTCATACGATCGCGCGTGCCGTAAGGTTCGATCACGGCCCTGGCGAGATCGGCGAGATTGGCGCTCTCCCAACTTTGGCTGCTGAGGATATTGTGAGCGCTTGAAAGGGCGAGCAAGCGGGATTCGGCCGCCGTCCGGTAAGGCGCGTTCTCGGGCAGGTCCGGCAAGCCGCGGGCGACAATGCCTTGAACCGCGCTCAGCGTGTTCTTCACACGATGATTGAGCTCGTTCATCAACAGCGAGCGCTGCGCCTCGGCCCGGACGAGCTGGGTCGCGAGATGACTCGAAAACGCGAGACCCATCAGCAGCAGCGTGATGCCGATCGCCACCGTCAGAACCAGCGAATCGCGCGCAGGCTTGTCCAGGGTCTCCTGCGGCATCCCGATGGCGAGAATCCATCCGGATTCCTCGGACCGCGTGAAAGCGGCGAGAATCGGCGTGCCTTCGAGGGACACCGTCGGAACGATGCGGTTATTGCCCTGGGCCATTTCCTTCTTCAACGCTTCGGAAGCCCTCGTCAGGCCCACCGCCATCACGGGCGGATCTCGCGCGACGCGGCTGGAAGCTCGGTCGTAAAGGTTGGCGACCCAATCGGCGGGAAGGCTGAGACGGCGAAGGATCTCGGCGTAATTCTGGCGCGGAGGACTGTAACCTATGACGAAGGCAACTTCGCCGTCGCGCATGACGGGAACATTGACCGTAAATGTCGGTTCGCCGGTAACGGCTCCGACGTACATGTCCGACACCGCCGGACGTTTTGTCCGCATCACTTCATGGAATGCGTCGAGGTTGACCCAGCGGGGGAGCTTCCCACGGATGCGGGTATTGAAGACTTGATTGCCTTGCGCATCACTGACGGCGACGACGTACCCGGACCGCACCTGAATGAAGCGTTCGGCGTCGTCGCGAAAGTCCTCGAACCGTCCCTCGAGCAAATCGGGCTCGAGGGCAAGAACCTGCAGTGCGGAGATTTGGTTTTGGAGCTCGCGATCGACCGCCGCCATGGCGCTCTGCGCCGCCTGCAGCACCAGGTCCGCAGCCTCTTCACGCGTTCTGACGTAGCCGCCGTAAATAATGAACCCGGCGAGAATGAGAACCGGGAGGACGGTACCGGCGACAAGAAGCGCGAGGCGTAGATGAAGGGACCGCGGACGCTGACCTGGAACCTGAACGAAGCCGTGCGGGCGAACGGCGGACCGTGCGCCAGTTCCGGAGTCCACGTCGCGGTGTGTATCCATTGAACCCGATGCCTTCCCCTCGCGCGCCGCGGGCGCCGTGCCACACCGGAATTGTTACCGGTGCATGGAGGGCGAGTCTACCAGCGCGGAAGCGAAACGCGGTGCAGCAAAGCGAAAAACCCAGGGGATTCGCGCTGAGCTTCGTTGTTAGGGGAATTCTAAGACGCGCTGGCCGCGGGCGCGTCCGGCGATTTATGGAGCGCCGCCATCAGGCCCTTGCGCAGGGAAGTGGCGTTGTAGGGCTTCGTCACGCAAATGCGCGCTTCATAGCCGTCCATCTGGCGAGTGAGCAAATTGTAGCCGGTTCCAAAGACAACGGGGGTGCCGCGTGCGAGGAGCTGGTCGGCAAGAGGGAAACTCTTCTGGCCATTCAGATTCACATCGAGAATGGCGAGATCGAATTTGGTCGCCGCGATGTGCTTCTGTGCATCCTCGAAATTGCTGGCGATCGTGACCGAGGCCGCACCGAGGTCGCGCAACATCTCCTCGGCGTCGAGGGCGATGAGAAATTCGTCTTCCACCAAAAGGACGTTCAGGCCGGACAGGGTTTTCATGTGCACTCTTAAAACGGAAAGGTGATATTGCAGTTGAGGCCGTTGCTCGCAAGATCGTGACTGCAGGCGCCGCGAAGATCGTGCGACACGGCGTTTCTGATCAGGCGCATGCCGAAGCTTTCGACCACACGGGATGCGGCGATAGGCTTGTCGAGAACTTCGATCCAGTCGAGCGAAAGTTCGCGTCCCGAGGCTTTCACCTGCACGAGCCACTTCACTTCGAGCTTACCGCCGTTCTTCGACAGCGCGCCGTATTTCGCGGCGTTCGTCGCAAGTTCGTGCAAGGTCAAAGTCAACGCGAGGGCGTGCTTTGGCGGAAGCGCGATGTCGGGGCCATGCAGAGTGACGCGCTCCGATTCGCCGAAAGGAAGCAACTCGGCCTCGAGGATCTGCCGCAACGATACTCCCTGCCAATCGCCGGCGGTGAGGAGATCATGGGTCGCGGCGAGCGCGCCGATGCGGCTTTTCAAGGTATCGGCCAGCTCGGCGCGGTCGGCCTTCGTGCCCACGGTCTGATTGATGATGGAGTTGACGGTGGCGAGCGTGTTCTTAACGCGGTGCTGCAGTTCGTCCATCAGCCGGCGCATCTCCTTTTCGAGGCGGCGCAACTCGGTGACGTCCTTGAGGATAAAACCCACGGCAGTCACGCGGCCGTCTTCTTCATAGGGATACACGTCCACGAGGAAATCCCGAGCCGCACCCGAAGAAATCCTCATGGTCAGTTCAAGATTCACTTCCTCGCGGCCATGCGTGAACACGTCGGCCATGGGACGGTCGAGCTTGTCGAACAGTTCCGGAGAGATCTCCCTCAGGTTCCGGCCGATGTGCTCTTCCATCGTCTTGCCGTACAGATCGGCGAACTGCTGATTGATCTTGACGTAGCGGCGGTTGCGATCGATCAGCGCCATTCCCACCGGCGCGGTCTTGTAGAGCGTCTCGATTTCGCTGGATCGCTGCCGCGCCAGCCCGACGTTGCGCGCGAGTTCGGCCTGGGCTTGCCGGATCTTGGTGACGTCGGCAAATACGATCACTACGCCATCGATCGATTCATCGGCCGCTTTATACGGGAGGACGCGTACGACGTAGAACTCCTTGCCGTCGTTCACGGTCAATTCGTGTTCGACCGGCTCGCCGGTGGTCATCACCTGACGCGCCCATTCGTCAAACGGTTGTCCGGCCGGCGAAACCAGGTCGGTGAGCGGACGACCCTTGTCCTGTTCCTGGAACCGGAACAGCGACTTCGTCGCGGGCGTGAAGCTTCTGATCCGCAGTTTCGTGTCGAGGAAGACCGTTGGAATTTGCGTGCTCTCGATGAAGTTCTCGAGGTCGGCATTGGCCCGCGCGAGCTGGTCAACCTTGTTCTTGAGCTCCTCATTGACCGTCGCAAGTTCCTCGTTGGTCGATTGAAGCTCCTCGTTCATCGACATCATTTCTTCGTTGGTGCTCTTGAGCTCCTCGTTGGACGTCTCGAGCTCCTCTACGGTCGTGCGCAGCCGGACCCTGGTTTCGTCAAGCTCGTCTTCGAGATGCTTGATATTGTCCTCGTCGACAGTGGGAAGTTCCTCGTCCTCGAGCGAATCGAGACGTTGGCCGACGTCCTGGAACACCAGCAGGACTTCGTCTTTATTCAGCGGATGGGCGCTGAGGGTGGCGAGAAAATGACTGCCGTCGTCCTCCTCGATCCTGACGGCGCGTCGTACCGCGCGCCGGCCGGTGCGATGGACAGTCTCCAGCAAGGATCTTATGGGAGCGCGCAGCCCCCGCTTGGCGAGATCGGTGATGCGCGAGGAGGGTACGCCCTCGGCCAGTTCGAGGTAGCGCCCCGTGCGCGTCGAGGACCGAATGACGTCGTGGAGCGAGTCGACCACGACATGGGCCGGCGCGTAAAACTCCATGATCGTCCGCGTCGTGACGTCGGTGCGATCGGGCATCTGGCCGTTGACGTCCGGCTCGGGCATCGCATGGGCAAGAGAGTCCACGGTGAGCGGCATGTGCACGGATTGCCGTGCGCCGCCCTTGCGGCGGAAAACGCGCGCGGTGGCATCGACGGCCTCGAAGAGATCCGTACGGCTAGCGATATTCTCCGCCGAACCCAGGAAGAGCCAGCCGCCCGTGCGCAACGCGTAGTGAAACACCGGCACGAGACGCTGCTGAAGCGACGGATTGAGGTAGATCAGCAGGTTGCGGCAAACCACCATGTCGACGCGCGAGAACGGCGGATCCTTGATGAGGTTGTGATTGGACACCCGCACCATGTCACGGATCGATTGCACCAGGGCGAAGTCGTCGTCCTGCGCGAAGAAATAGCGGTCCAGCAGTTCGACCGGCACGTCGCGCACGGCCGCGTGCGGATAGCGCGCCGAGCGCGCCTTCTGCAGCATCGGCTCATCGATGTCGGTGGCAAAGATCTGTATGCGCGGACGCACGTCCATGCGCGCGAGCGCTTCCGATATCAGAATCGCAATGCTGTAGGCCTCCTCGCCGCTGGAGCAGCCCGGAGTCCAGATGCGCACCGTGTCGGCGGCGCCCTTGTCGCGCAAAAGCTCCGGGATGACTTCCCGCCGCAAGGTGTCGAAAGCCTCGGTGTCACGGAAGAAACAGGTGACGTTGATGAGAAGATCGCGGAAGAGAAGATCGGCTTCCTTCTCGTTCTCTCTCAGGCGCCGGAGATAATCCTCGGCGTGCGAGATCCCGAGGACCTGCATGCGACGCTGCACGCGGCGCAGCATCGTCGAGCGCTTGTATTGACTGAAGTCGTGGCCGAGGCGCCGGCGAAGCTCGTCGCACACCTTCATCAGGAACTCGCCGCCGTTGGGAACCGGCGGTGGACCGGCTTGGCTGCGGTCGAAATAGTCCCGCAGAGCCGACGGCATGTCGCGGACACTGAGGACCTTGTCCACCAGCCCGGTCGCCACCGCCGCTTTCGGCATGCCGTCGTACTTCGCGCTCTCAGGTTCCTGAACCAGGGCGAGACCGCCGGCTTCCTTTACCGTGCGCAAACCCTCGGCGCCGTCGCCTCCGGTCCCCGACAGCACGATGCAGGCCGCGTTGGGGCCCTGGTCGATCGCCAAGCTGCGGAAAAAGACATCGATAGGACGCCTGAAACCGCGCGGCTCCGAGAAGTCGGTGAGGCGGAGGCGGGCTTTCTCGATGGTGAGACTGTGATTGGGCGGGATCAGATAGACGCAGTTGGGCTCGACGACCATTCCATCGACAATCTGCCGTACCGGCATCGAGGTGCGGCGGCCCAGAAGCTCGGCCAGCATGCTCTCATGGTTCGGGTCGAGGTGCTGCACCAGGACATAGGCGTAACCTGAGTCTTCGGGAACGTTCGTCAGGAAGGTCTGGAAGGCTTCGAGCCCGCCAGCGGACGCGCCAAGGCCGATCACCGGGCAGGCCGCGGGGTGGGCGCCTACTTCGGGTTTATCGGGAGGAAGTAAGAGCTCTAGCGGTTCAAGTTCTTCGACTGCCATAGGGCGAACAAGAAACAGGGCTTAACGATGCGCTACAACGCATCACCAGCCTTGCGTGTTCCACCTAGGCACTAAAAAAGGGTCCGGGTGTGCAACTTCCTGGGCGGGCGCGTCGAATCGCGCGCGGAGCCTAAACGGCCGCCCGGACGTCGTCGTTAGCGTGCGTTTAGAAATACTAGAGCCCCGCGACTTTGCGCACAGCGGCGACCACCCGGTCCACGTCGGCATCGCTCATCCCGGGAAAGAGGGGCAGGCTGACACATTTAGAGTAGTAGGATTCCGCACCGGGAAGCTTTCGGCGACCATAGAGACCTTGGTAGTAGGGCTGGAGGTGCACCGGCAGATACTGGATCCCCACCCCTACGCCCTCGGCCTTCAGCCGGATGACGAAATGGGCGCGTTCCATCCCGAGCTGCGGGAAATCGACCAGCACCGCATTGAGGTGCCAGCCCGGATTGCCGCCCACGCGGCGGATGGGCTGGATCACCGGCGCAAGGGGCTTCAGAGCTCTCTCGTAGCGCTCCATGAGTTCGCTCCGGCGGGCGATGAAAGCCGGCAGCTTCCTGAGCTGGCTGGTGCCGAGCACGCACTGCATGTCCGACAGGCGGAAATTCCAGCCCAGCTCCGGCATCTCGTAGAACCATGGATTCGGCGTGCCGTCGGAGGCGTGCGAGAATTCCTTCATCAGCGGATCGTCGTAGTTCTTTTCCATGCCGTGGCAGCGCAGGACGCGCAATGTTTCGGCGAGCTTCGAATCCGCGCAAGTGATCGCTCCGCCTTCACCGGTGGCGAACGCCTTCACCGGATGGAACGAGAAGCAGGCGCCGGCAACGTCCGTGAGGCCGCCCACCGGAATCGATTCATTCCCCGGATAGGTGCCCCCGAGCGCATGACAGGCGTCCTCCACGACGGCGATGTCGTGCTTCTTCGCGATCGCGACGATCGAGCGCATGTCGCAGCATTGTCCGTTCATATGGACGGGAATGACGGCTTTGATCTTGCCCGGCGTGGCGCGCGTGATCGCTTCCTCGAAATTCTCCGGCGTCATCAGTCCGGTCGTCGGATCGGCATCGGCGAAAATGACCGTGGCGCCGACAAACCGCACGGCGTTTGCCGTGGCAAGAAACGTCACGGTCGGAACGATCACCTCATCGCCCGGCTTCACGCCGAGGGCGAGCATCATCAGATGCAGCGCGGTCGTGCCCGACGAGCAGGCCACGGCTTCCTTGGCGCCCGCCGTCTTGGCGAGAGCGGCTTCGAATTCATCGACAGCCGGTCCGTCGGTCATCGGGGCGCCGGATCGCAGGAAGGCAGCGACCGCGGCAATGTCGTCTTCATCGATGATGGGGCGGGCGTAAGGCAGCAACGGCTGCGGGGCAGTCATCTGGCTCAATCCTCTCCTGGTTTCGACCTATACCGGGCGGGATCGAAACATCGGGACGCAATATGCATGACGGCCCGGTGGCCGCAAGAGGCGCTGTCACATAAGTGTGGAGGGCCTTTTTCCTTAAGCGAAGGACGCCTCGCGTGTTAGTCTTTTGGCCGCCACGTCACCCGCCAAGGAGGTTCCGATGTCGAAGCGATTCTCCCGGCCGTCCGGCGCTGCGGCCTTTGCCGGCGCTCTTCTGATCGGCACCGCCGCCTTTGCCCATCACGGATGGGAATGGGCCGAAGAGAAACACTCGAACCTCGAAGGCACCATCCGCGAAATCTACGTCGGCCCGCCCCATCCTCAGTTGAAGGTCGAGACCGCCAGCGACGGGATCTGGACGATCGATCTCGCCAATCCCGCCCAGACCACCCGCTCCGGTTTTGTCGAAGGCTCGGCGCGGCCCGGCAACAAGATCCAGATTCTCGGCAATCGCTCGGCCAAGAAAGATCAGAAGCTGATGAAGGCGGTGAAGATCACGGTCGAAGGCAAAGACTTCATCCTTTATCCGGAGCGCATGCCGAAATAAGCGCCGGCGGGCGCCATGGAGATCCTGCAGGCGCTCCATGACGCCGGCTTCGCGACGGCCTTGCGCCGCGCTGGGACGGTATATCCGTTCGTCAACGCGGCGCATATCTTGTCGTTCGGGCTGATCGTCGGCGCCATCGGCACGCTGGACCTGCGCGTCCTCGGCCTGTTCCGCAATGTCGCGCTCGGACAGCTTGCACCGCCGCTGTCGCGGGTTGCCGCGAGCGGGGTCGCCCTCACAATCGTCACGGGCTTTCTTCTCTTTAGCGTCCAGCCGCTGTCCTATGCCCAGAACGGCGCGTTTCTCGCCAAAGTGAGTTTGGCCGTGCTGGGCATCGCAAATGCACTTGTGCTCAACGCGCGGCCGGCGTGGAAGAACGCGGTCGCGGGCGGGGCGGTCGGCGCGAGCCTGAAAGTGCAGGCGGCCGCCTCCCTGCTCATTTGGATCATGGCGGTCATCGCCGGCCGATGGATCGCCTTCGTCGAATAATCAGATTGTCTCCGGGCGCACCGGATTCGACGAGGCCTCGCCCGCCACGGTCATCCATTCGCGCACGCGCCATCCTTTAACCAGCCCGTTCACGACATACGGGTCGGTGCGGACGAAGTCTTCGACCACCGCCTTGCTCTCAGCCTTGAAGAGAAGAACCGCGGTATCGGGAGGATCCGTCAGCGCGCCGCCGAGCACGAGTTCGCCGCGCGCATGCGAGGCCCATGCCTTCTCGAGGTGAGCTTTGCGATAGAGCGGCCGTTTTTCGAGATAGTCATCGGACGTCTCATAGAACAAGAGGAAGTGTTTCATTTTTTGTCTCCGCAGGCCGTGCCGAAAGCGACCTCGTAGTGACGCACAAAATCATCGAACGAGGAAAGCACGGCGCGCGCTTCGGGTTCAACCACCGCCGTCTCGATCTCATCGCCCGCGAACGCACGAATGGACTCGAGCGACTCCCACAGCGTGACGGCGAGGAACTCGACATGGCCGGCGAGATCGCGCTGCAACAGGTAGGCGCCGCGATGTCCATCGATCCTGGCGATAGCGGTGAACACGTGCTGCGTCACGAACTGCCGATAAGCGGGCGCGTGTTCGGCGCTCGCTTCGCCTCTCCAGATTCGTACGATCATGGCGATCCTCCGAGGGCGGCCGGTGCTGTCCAACCGACTTTAGAGCCCCGGATATGCTCCTCATAGCCGCGAAGCGCACGCCGCTATCGCCAAAGCTGCCGCGGCGAGCCGTTTTGCGACCAGCGCTCGCCGGACAAGCGCGTCAGGCGAAGTTGCGGCCTAAGCCCGTGCCCGTGCGCCGAGGCATCACAAACACGTTACACGCAAGCGGCGTATAAAGGAGCGGGAACGCTTCTCACAAACGCCTGCCGGGCGCCACGAACTCTCCACAATGGGATCGTTACATTTGCAAGTACCGGCCAATGCCGCTTCGTGCGGCGTCGGCGGGTGCGAACTGCAAAGGAGTTTGGCTATGAAAAAGCTGACCATGATTGCCGCTATTCTTGGGACAGTTGGGTCGCTCGCGATTGCCGATGCACAAGTGACGCCGGCCGCGGCGCAAGACCGTTTCGGTTTTAGCTTCAGCGTCGGCGACGTCGATATGGCTTATCGCAACGGTTATTACGACCGTTGGGGCCGCTGGCATTACTGGGCCAGCCCGCGCGAAATGCGCGAGTTCCGGGGCCGCTATGCCAGCCGCTATCGCGACATGGATTGGGACGGTGTCCCGAACCGTTATGACCGCGATCGCGACGGCGACGGCGTGCCGAACCGGTACGACCACCGCCCGAACCGCCCGGGCATGGGCTACGGCCCGCCGCGCGGCAACGGGTACTACCGTAACAGCCGCGACTGGGACGGCGACGGTGTCCCGAACCGGTTCGACGACTTCCCGCGCAATCCGCGCCGGAACTAAGCCATAAGATAAGCGAACGCTGCGAAACCGGCGGCTGCCCTGCAGCCGCCGGTTTCCATATGCGACCAAAGCGTTAAGGCGGCTGTACCCAGCTCTCCCCACGGTGATGTGAAAGGCGATAGGCGCTGCGGGCCTTCCTCACCCGCCGGGGCCTCTGTAAGAATAGGTTTCGCGTTTCGCATTCGCCCCCGAGGAGAAGGACATCCCATGAAGAAAGTGATCGTTGGAGCGCTGCTCGCCACCGCGTTTGCGGTACCGGCCCTTGCCGCGCTGAAGAGCGGTGACAAGGCGCCGGACTTCAAGGCGCGCGCCTCGCTCGCCGGCAAGGAATTCGATTTCTCCTTAGCTGACGCCCTGAAGAAGGGCCCGGTGGTCGTGTACTTCTATCCGGCCGCCTACACGCGGGGCTGCAACCTGGAAGCCCACACCTTCGCCGAGAACAAAGAGAAATTCGACGCGGTCGGCACGACGATCATCGGCGTGTCGCAGGACAGCATCGCGCGCCTCAACGAGTTTTCGGCCGATCCGGAATACTGCGCCGGCAAGTTTCCGGTCGCGTCCGATCCGGACGGCAAGATCTCGAAGTCGTTCGACCTGACGGTGCGCGAGCGCCGCGACGGCATGAAGGACACCAAGGGCCGCGACATCACCAACGCGGGTACGACCGAGCGCACCACTTTCGTCATCACGCCCGACCACAAGATCGTCGCCACTCTGTCGTCGGCGGACGACGGGATCAGCCCGACCGACCATGTCGACAAGTCGCTTGCAGTGGTCGCAAGCCTGAAGAAGTAAAACGTAATTCGCCACCAATAGCGCGGTGAAACAAACACGGCACGGGGCGTCCCCCCGTGCCGTTGTCATTTGCGCGTCAGGGCGTCGGCGCGGGCGAGGACCTCGTGGCCCTGACGGCGAAAGCGTTCACGGCTGAAGCGATCGTTCACGTACCGGTGCGCGGCCTCTCCCGTGACGGCGGCACGCGCCGGATCGGTGACCACGCGCGCGATAGCGCCCGCCAACGCATCCACATCCCCAATCGGCACCACGCTGCCGATGCCGCCGGCGCGGACGGTGAACGCCATCTCGCCCGTCTCCGCCACGACCGTGGGCAGCCCGGCCTGCATCGCTTCGTGAGCGGAGATGCACAAGCCTTCGACCCGCGAGGGCTGGACGTAGGCGTGAAGTCCGGCGAGGAACTCCTTCGGACGTTCCTGGTAGCCGGCGAGAATCAAGTTGGAGACTCGGAGCGCCGCGGCCAGCTCTTCGAGCTCGGCGCGGGACGGCCCCTCACCGCCGATGGTGACGGTGAAGCGCTTGGCCAGCGCGGGATCGTCGTGCCTGAGCTTCGCGAGGGCGCGCACCAGCACATCGTAACCCTTGTGAGGATGCAGACGCCCGAGACTGCCGATGCGAAAGATCTCGCCTGGCTGCGCGGCGCGGGCCCGCGGCGCTTCCGGATCGGCCGAGAACAACGGCCAGACGGTGACGTCGGCCGCGGCGAGTCCAAAACGCCGGCGTGTCACCTCGGCGACGCATTCCGAGTCCGCGACCCAAAGATCGGTGAGCCCTTTCGTCGCCCACAGCGCGGCGATGTTGCCCGGCTTCAGGAATACATTGTGCTGCCAGCTGACCACGGGAAGGCGGAGGCGGAGCCCGAGCCAGCGTCCGACCAGCGTGGCGTGGGCAAGCGACGTCCAGATGACGGTCGGCCGATAAGCGGCGAATTTCTCGCGCAGCCAGCCAACAGATTGAAGCACGGTGCCTTCATGAACATCGAGGGCAAGGCCGTTGCGCGCGAGGATCGGCTCCATGCGGCCGTCGCGGCGCGACAGGGCGAAGAGCCGCACATCGGCGCCGGCGTCCCGCATGAATCCGGTGACCATGGGCACCGGCAGTCCGGCGCCGTAACCGTCGAGGGAATTGATGAGATAGGCGATACGCATGGCCGCGAGGTATACGGGCGGCCGTCCCAAGAAGAAAGCGTTTAGGGGGCTTCCTTGTAGGCCGCCCGGATCGCGCCCGCGAGGCGGTTCCTGTCCGGATAACGTTCGGCCATCGCGGCCGTGACGGCATTCACCGCCTCCTCGATCGCCTTCCCGGCTTTCTTTTCCGCCGCCGCGCGCGTCTGGATTTCGCCGAAGTAGACCTTGTAGCCTTCGATCAATTCAACTCCGCCCGTCGGACCGTGACTGGGCACGATGGTGCGCGGACGAAGCTGCGACAGGCTATCGAGCGTCGAGAGCCAATGCGCGACCGCGGAGTAAGGACTGCCCAAGGACGGCTGCGGTTTCATGACGATGTCGCCGCTGAAGAGCACTTGCTCGGTCTCGACCCATACCGCGGTGTCGCCGCGGGTGTGATTGGCGCCGGCCGCGAAGAGGTAGGCGCGCACGCCGCCGAGGTCGAGGATCTTGTCGTTCTCAAAGCTGATGTCGGCTTCGCGGAAGGCCGCGCCCTTCAGGAGCTCGGCGGCCGCGGGAGAGCGGTCGGAGAAAGCCTTGCAGACGGCGCAGCCGAACTCGGCGATGTCCTGCTCTTGCGTCGTGGCGCGAAGCAGCGTCGAGCCGTCAAGCATACGTTCGCCGCGCGGAAAGCCGCTCGCACCCATGTCGTGCTCGGGATGGAAATGGGTGGTGACCAGATAGATGCGCAGGTTCGGCGCGAGCTTGCGCGCCACGGCGGCGACGATCGCGCCGTTCTTTTCGCCAAGGCCGGTGTCGATGACCAGCACGCCGGTCTGACCGACGACGAAGCCGACGTTGGGCACCATCGGCCGGCTTTCGTCGGGGATGATCCAGACGCTGGGCGCGACCTGCTTCAGCAGCTCGGGCTTGATCATGGGCGCGTCCTGCGCGCCGGCGCCGGCCGAGATCAACACACCAAACAGGATCGCCAGCAGCGCGCGCATTTTCCGTGCTCCCAACCGAGACGGAGCGACTTTACGCCGTGGCGCACGGTTCGGGAACCCTTAGGCCCGGTCTTTAGGATTCGCGTTCGAGCGCCCAGAGTCCCGGATAGGACGCGACAAAGCCGCTCTCGCCGAGCTCGAGCATGCCTTCGTAATTCGCGGTCGGAGACTCATACCAGATCGTCGAAGGGCTGCGCCGGGTATAGTGCTGCGGCAAGCTTGTGAGACATCGTTCGCCGAGATCGAACCAGGCCACGGACATCGCCACTGGTTGGCCGGGCGGCAGCGCGAGGCGGCGCATCGGGATAAGATTGGTGGCCGGAGTAAAGCCAAAGTCGATATCGACCAGATCATCAACGCCTGGACAGCGCTCGCCATTGACGGTCCAGGGGCTGGTCCTTTGGATCTGATAGGCGAAGTGCATATCGCCGACGGTGCCGTGGATCTCGGCGGCACGGGTGGCCCAATTCGGGGCGCAGTCGACGCGGTAGGACACGCAGGCCCAACCGCGGGGATGGGCGAATTCAGCCAGCCCGGCCAGCGCCCAGCCGTGCTCGGTGCGCAAAAGGGAACAGGAGTCCGTGCCCGGCACATCGAGGCGCCGCCATGTCGCGGAAGAGACGCGCGTCATGACGGTTGAAACAATAAAGAGGCCGGCAAGTTCCCTCGCCGGCCTCCTTAAAGTTGAGCGGCCTACCGCGCCGCAGCGACGTCGCGGTTCACTTCGATCGTGGCCCCCGCCAGCGCCGGCGTATGGACCGGCCGCCGCAGCGCCTTCGTGGCCTGCTCGAAGCTATAGGCGAGCGCCAGGAGCTTGGGTTCGCTGAAAGCAGTGCCGAAGAACGACACCGTGACCGGAAGATCGTCGGTGGTGAACCCGGCCGGAACGATCACGTCGGGGAAACCGGCGAGGTTGGCGATTCCCGTCGGGCTGGGCGTCGAACCCAGGGCCGGGCCGGGCGGCGCGGCGATCTGTGCCGGACGGCGTGTCCCGGTCGGGTAGACGATGGCATCGAGCTTGTCCTTCTGCAGGAGGCCGTCCACCAGCGCCGTGGTCATGGGCAGATAGTAGTTCTTCAGCGCGAGGTACCGGGGATCGGTCAGGGCATCCGCCTTGGCCTCGACATTCTTGAAGTAGGTCCAGCGTGAGAGGTTCGGCCCGGCCCCGTCGGCGCCGAGACTGCGGTAATTCTCGGCCGCCTCGATCAACTGGTCGAGGTTCTTGGGATATTTGGGTCCGGTGGTTTTGAGGTACTCGGCGATCTGAACCTTGAACTCCGCCGGATAGAGCGTGAACACCGCCTGGTTCGAGGAATCCAGGAACCACTTGGGGTACCGGACGTCGACCAAGGTCGCGCCCGCCTTCTGCATCGCCTTCAGGGCGGATTCGAACACCCAATCCACATCCGGGTCGGCCCCGGTGAAATCGCGCGCGACACCGATGCGCGCGCCCTTGAGGGCATCGGCCTTCAAGAACTGGGTGTAGTCCTTATGGAACTTGCCCTGGCTCTTCCTGGTCGCTTCATCGGCCGGGTCCACCCCGGCCATGACGCCGAGCGAGACGGCGATGTCATAGACGCTGCGCGCCATCGGCCCGCCGGTGTCGAGTGAAAGCGCGAGCGGAATGATGCCGTCGCGGCTGACGAGGCCGTGGGTCGGTTTCAGTCCGACAATGCCGTTGACGCTGGACGGACCGCGGATCGAACCCCCGGTATCCGTGCCGATGCCAAGCGGCGCATATCCGGCGGCCACCGCCACACCGGTGCCACCGGACGAGCCCGCCGGCGTACGAGTAAGATCGTGCGGGTTCAGGGACTGTCCGCCGAGCGAGCTTTGACCGCCGTTCGCGAACTCGCCGAGATTCACCTTGGCGAGGATGATCGCGCCGGCGTCGCGCAGCTTCTTGACGAGGAAGGCATCATCCGGGGCCATATTGCCTTCGAGCAACACGGAGCCGCCGGTCGTCGGCATGTCGACGGTATCGACGTTGTCCTTGAACACCACCGGGATGCCGTGCAGCGGTCCGCGCACCTTGCCGGCCTTGCGTTCGGCGTCGAGGGCCCGCGCGATCTCGAGCGCCTTCGGATTGAGCGACATCACGGCGTGGATTTTCGGGCCTTGCCGATCGAAGGCGGAAATGCGCTCGAGGCAAAGCTGGACCAGCCTTTCCGCCGTCAGGCTGCCGGACTGCATGGCGGCCTGCAGCTCGGCGATATTCGCCTGATCGAATTCGACCGGGCGCGCCTGGGCCGCCGGCGATGCCGTGAAGAGAGCGCCGGCAAGAGCACAAGCCAGCGCGAATTTCGAGATACCGTGTTTCATTGTTTCCCCATCTGAAGTTTATTTCGCAGAGGCCATATCGCGGCTCGTCACTTCCACCGTCGCTCCTGGGAGGCCGGGTGTGTTGACGGGCCGCCGGATGGCCTTGGTCGCCTGTTCGAAGCTATAGCCCAGCGCGATCAGCTTCGGTTCGCTGAACGCGGTGCCGAAGAACGACACCGTCACCGGCAAGTCATCGGTCGTGAAACCGGCGGGCACAACCAGGTCCGGAAAGCCCGTGAGATTGGCGATGCCGGTCGGGCTCGGCGAGGACGGAATGCCCCCGCCGAGCGGCGCGGAGATCTGCGCGGCGCGGCGCGTGTTGGTGGGATAGACGGCGGCGTCGAGCTTCTCCTTGGCGAAGATGCCTTCGACGAGCGCCCGGGCCATGGGCATATAGTGGTCGACCGCGGCGCGATAGCCGGGATCGTTCACCGTTCCCATGGCGAGGTCGCGGGTGATGAAATTATTCCAGCGGAAGGGATTGGGGCCGGCGCCGTCCTCGCCCATGCTGGGAGTCTCATAAGCGCGCGCAAGCATTTCCTCGACGGTCTTGGGATATTTGGGACCGGTGGTCTTGAGATATTCGGCGAGCTGGACACGGAACTCCGGCGGGAAGATCGAGTAGGTCGCCTGGGTTTGAGAATCAAGGAACCACTTCGGATAGCGCACGTCGACGAGCGTGGCGCCCGCGCGCTGCATTGCCTTGAGCGAGGCCTCGAAGATCCAATCCACGTCCGGATCGTCGCCTGAGAAATCGCGCAGCACGCCGATGCGCGCGCCCTTGAGCGCATTCGCGTTGAGGAATTTGGTGTAGTCCTTCTCGAACTTGCCGGCGCTTTTCTTCGTGGCATCGTCGGCCGGGTCGACGCCGGTCATCGGGCCGAGGGACACGGCGAGGTCATAGACGCTGCGCGTCATCGGTCCGCCGGTATCGAGCGAAAGCCCGAGCGGGATGATTCCGTCGCGGCTGATGAGCCCATGAGTCGGTTTCAGACCGACGATGCCGTTGACGAAGGACGGTCCGCGGATCGAGCCGCCGGTATCGGTGCCGATGCCGATGGGCGCATAGCCCGCGGCAATGCCGACTCCGGTGCCGCCGGACGAGCCGGCCGGCACCCGCGACAGATCGTGAGGATTGAGCGATTGCCCGCCCATGGAGCTCTGCGAGCCGTTGGCGAATTCACCGAGGTTCACCTTGGCGAGAATGATCGCGCCGGCCTCGCGCAGGCGCTTCACCAGGAAGGCGTCGTCGGGCGCCATATTCCCGGCCAGCATGACAGCGCCGCCGGTGGTGGGCATGTCGACGGTGTCGATATTGTCCTTGAGGATGACGGGGATGCCGTGCAGCGGCCCGCGGACCTTCCCGGCCTTGCGTTCAGCGTCGAGCTGGCGCGCGATCTCGATGGCTTTGGGATTGAGTGCGATGACCGCATGCAGCTTCGGACCGGCGCGATCGTAAGCCTTGATGCGGTCGAGGCACATCTGCGTCAGGCGCTCGGCGGTGAGGCTTCCGGCGTCCATCGCGGCCTTAAGCTCGGCGATCGACACGAGTTCATGATCCACCGGGCGCGCCGATGCCTCTGCCGCCGCGGTGACCAGCGCGGCGCCGAGCGCAAGCGCGAGGGCCAGGCGAGAAGCGGAAGTCTTGATGCGGAGAAAAGTGGCCATGTGCGGATCCCCAAAATTGAAATGACGCCGTCTGCCGTGCGTGCGCGCCCGAACCTGAGCCTAGCGCAGGCGAGCGGGCGTTGACTGCCAAAAAATGGGCGCGGGCCGGCGGCAACGCATAACTTCACCCTTCGTGCGCGACATGTGCGACCTGCGACATCCGGCGAATAACGCCGTGGATCTAAAGGCGGAATGCCCGTTGTAGGGTGGTGCGACATCTTGCGACATCCCGCGACATCGAGGCCGGTTTCGGGGGAAGCTATGCGCGCAGCGCGAAGCTGGGCCTCGCGAAAACCTTGCCGCGAGCGATCAGCGGCGTGGACGCTGCGACAGCGGCTCTTCATCCCTAGAGACGCGATCCTCACCACTCGTTCTCTCGTTGTTAATCGCCCGGTCTCGAACGGGTTCACTCCAGTGGTGACACGTGGGACCGTTTGATTTGAAAAGAGCCGTTGATTGCGACGGCCGTCACCCGGCTCGGAAGGTGCACCGGGGAGAGGACCGTGGCCGGCCCAACCGACCATGGCGCGCGGACGCCGGGTCAATGGACCCGACTATAAAAGCATATCTGGAACATGCTCCATTTTAGGGACTGATGTCAACGAAAATCCACGCGGCGCGAGTGCGCCAGCGCTCCATCGCTATTGAACTTGTTCTAAGAGGGAGGGACGATCTCATTTAGGCGAGCGTCGCTGCCAACGCGCGCACGCGGAGACGCAAGGCCGCTATAGTCCGAATCCCCTATGGCACGCCGTATTAAAGCGCGTTCCGGAAAAGTGGCGGCCTGTTTTCCGAAAGAACGCGCGACATTCAATGATTGAGATCGCGTTCCGGAAAAGTGGCGGCCGGTTTTCCGAAAGAACGCGCGGCGAATCATCGCAGCGGCGGAGGCTTGTGCATGGATCCGCTCCGTTACAACAGGATAAGGGAATCACGACTATCCCTCGATGCGCGCGCAGGTAGATTGGGTTCCACGCGTCCGCAATTTTCGGGGGGCCAAATGCGCATGACGTTACCGACCTTGTCTCCACGACGAGTCTCAACCTGATGCCGCCGGGGCCGGAAGGATGGTAACGGCGCAAACGGTGCAAACCCCGGAGGCGGGATCAGGGTGGCAGGAATGGGTGTCGCCTCCTCCCCCCAATCGGCGACTGAAATACCTGATGCGGGCCGTCAGAGAGGGCGCGCTCTCCGGCGACGGCCGCTACTCCGGGCAATGCGAACGCTGGATCGAGGAAAACTGTCAGACGCGCCGGGCCATGCTGACGCCCTCGTGCACGAGCGCGCTTGAGCTCTCCGCGCTCCTTCTGAACATCGGACCGGGCGATGAGATCATCATGCCCTCCTACACCTTCTGCTCGACGGCCAATGCGTTCGTCTTGCGCGGGGCGGTTCCGGTGTTGGTCGACGTCTTGCGCGATGACCTGACCATCGATCCCGCGGCGATCCGCGCCAATATCACCGAGAGGACCAGGGCCATCGTGCCCGTCCACTACGCCGGCAATGCCTGCGCCATGGACGCGGTGCTCGAGATCGCGAGCGAACATCAATTATTCGTCATCGAAGACGCCGCCCAAGCCATGATGTCGAAATACCGGTCCCGTCCGCTGGGAAGCCTCGGGCAGATCGGCTGTGTCAGCTTCCACGCGACCAAAGACATCTCGAGCGGCCACGGCGGCGCCATTCTCATCAATGAGCCCGCGCTGATCGGGCGTGCGGAGATCATCAGGGACCGGGGAACCAATCGGGCCAGCTTCAGGAAGGGCGAGATCGACCGCTATTCCTGGGTCGATATCGGCTCCTCCTTCTTTATCAGCGAACTGTGCAGTGCGTACCTGCTCTGGCAGTTCGAAGCGGCCAGTCTCATCGCCGCCCAGCGGCGGCGGATCTGCCGGGCCTATCGCGCAGGCCTGACCGGACTGCACGGCGGGGGCGCCATTCAGTTGCCGACCCCGGGCCTCGGTTCGGAGGGAAACGGGCACTTCTTCTATTTCTTCGCAAGCGATGCCGGGGCGCGCGGAAAACTCCTGGACTGGCTCACGGCGCGCGGCATTGCCGCGAGCTTCCATTACACCCCGCTTCACCAATCGGACGCCGGCCGGCGGTACTGCCGCGTCGGGGGATCCTTGGACGTGACCGAGGAGATGAGCGCGCGCATCGTCAGGCTGCCGGTGCAGACCGAGATGACCTTCGGGGCCGTGGAGAGGATCGTGGACGCGGTCCACGAATTCTTCCAATGAGCCGCGCGCAACGCCTGCTGGTGTGCACGCCGGGATTTCCCGCGGATGTTTATGGCCATCTCCACAAGCAGGCGCAGATGGCGGCCCAGACGGCGCGCGCCATGGGTCTTGAGGCCGAGGTCGCGGACGCCACGGACAGCGGCTTCCTACCCGCCCTGTTCAGGGCGCTGGACGACCCCGAATGCGTAATCAGCTTCAACTACTTCCAGTACGACCTGCGGGTCCTCGCCTCGGTCGGCGTGACGAAAAGCACCCACGCGCTGGAGGGAAGCAAGGCGCGCGCCGTGGCCGCCATCGGCGATCACCCCTTCGCCAGCTTCATGAGCGACCAGCTTGCGCACGCGCACCCTTCCACCCGCTTCATCACCATCGAAAAGGGCTTCCGGGACGAGGCCGTGTTTGTGAATCCGAGCCTTGCGCCGGCCAAGATGTTCCACGTTCCGTTCATGCCGCCGGTCTCTTTCGACGAGGGGCACCGGCTCCCCTATGAGCAGCGGCCGATCGATCTCATTGCGCCGATCTTCATTACTCCCGTGGAGCCCGACGTCATCCCCAGCCTGCTGCGGCGATGCGGGGAGAGTTGGTTGCGGCGGGCCGTCGAAGCCACCCTTGACGCCCTGCTCCAGGATGTGGCGCAAACCCCCTTCGAGTTGCTCAATGAATTCACCAGGGCGGAAACCGGCGCCGATCTCCACCAGATCATACAGGTTCAGCCGGCGGCGTATCGCGCTTTCCTGAGGGTCCTGGAGGGGGTCGACGGGATCGCGCGGCAGCGCAGGCGGGAACTCATGCTGAAGAATTTGCTGCGCTCCGTCGGAAAACTGAAGGTCTGCGTCTTCGGGGCCAAGCCGCCCCAGATCGATGTCGACGAGCGGGTGCAGTTCATTGGCGTGCAGCATATCGATCGGACCACGGCGCTCTGCGGCCGGGCGAAGGCGATCCTGAACTGCAGCCCGAGTTATCCCACCAACATTCACGAACGCATCTCGGTGGGAATGCTTTACGGGTCCTGCGTGCTTACGGACGTCAATCCCTTGCTCCGTGCGACGTTTCACGACGGCACATACGTCCCGATCGAACCGTCGTCGAGCCCGCCGCTGGTGGAGATTTTCGACGATCAGGATGTCGAGACGGTGGCCGCCGAGGGCGCGGCGGCGATCGAGGATGATCCGCGTTTCACCTGGGAACGGCACGTCCAGAATGTCCTCGATGTCGCCGGGATCGACGACGGCGCGGACGCCGCCTTCAGGCCGGCGGCCGGCCCAAGCCCTGGGTACGCGGCCGCATGAGCGAAGCGCTTGCCGAGGTGGCGGAGGTCGGGCGCGCGAGGGTGAAGTTCCCCGCGAACACGCACACGCAAGACAGCCTCGCGCTCTATCACGAGCCCGATCTCTATGATCTCCTTGCGGCGCCCGAGCCGACCGCCGAGCTTGCCTTCTACCGGGAAGAGGCGGCGAAACACGGCGACCCTGTTCTTGAGCTGGGAGTAGGGACCGGCCGGCTGGCGATACCGCTGGCCGAGGCAGGCTTGCGCGTGACCGGGATCGATCTCTTGCCGGTCATGCTGAATCGCACCAGGGAAAGGGCGGAACAGGCGGGCGTCGCCCTCGATCTCTTTCAGGCGGACATGCGGGATTTCAGTCTGGGAGATCGCCGCTTCGGGTTGATCCTTCTTCCGAATACGACACTGCCGCATCTCCTCGAGGCCGCGGAGATCGTGCAATGCTTCTCCGCGGTGGCCCGACATCTTGCGCCGAAGGGCGCCTTCATCTTCGATGTCTTCAATCCAAGCATCGAGATGCTGAGCCGCACCCCCGGCAAACGTTACCTGCGCCGCCGCGCAGAGCATCCGGTTCTCGGCACGGTGACGTTGGAGGAGACCTTCGACTACGATCCCGCCAGCCAGGTGAACCGGGTGACCTGGTACTGGTCCACGCCGGCGCGGCGCGATTTCTTTGTTCATCCGCTGCACATGCGGCACCTGTTTCCACAGGAGTTGCCGTTGCTCGCCGAAAAGGCCGGGCTGCGGGTCGTCGAGCGCTATGGCGACGTTGCGCGCAGCCCCTTCGTCGGCGAAAGCCGCCGTCAGATCTGCGTGTGCATGGCCGCGGACGCGACCTGAAGCTCGGCCCGCGTCTGACCGAAGCCGCAGTCAGTTCTTGCGCGAGAGCGCCGGCGCGCCAAAGTCGGGTCTGGGAGCTGCGTGCGGCGCGCTCGGACTGCCGCCTTCGACGCCGCGCGCGGCCGGCGGCCGGGGATGGCCCATCTGGGCTGGCGGTTCGGGCGACGGCGGTGGACCGCCGAAGGCGCCAGGCCCGCTGTTCACCGTGCGCGGCGGCGGTCCGCCGAAGGCGGGCGTTTCAGGGGCAGGATGATCGACCGGATCCGATGCCGCGCCTCCCGGTGGTCCGCCTCGCTCGGCGGCCAGGAAGTCGATGTAAGCTTGCGACCCGGGCGATGATAGCGGCACGTACGGCGGTGGGCGAAGGGCCGTCAATTCGCGATTGAGGTTCGCCCGTACGAAATCGAGCGTAAGGGCCGCCAACAGCGAATGGTACTGCGGCGCCGCGAAATACCCGACCCGGCGGTCCGCGGTCTCCCACACCGGCGTCACGGCCCCCGCAAGCATCTGCTCCTGCATCATCGCCGCCAGCTCGCCGGCGACCGCCTGCTGCGCCGCCGGCGCCGCGCCGCAGCTGCTTACGCAACACTGGCTGCTCGGTCTCATCGACCGCATGAATTTGAAAAAGGTTCTTCGATGTATCGAGGCCAATTCGTACTATTCTTGCCATGGGCGGCTCCCTTGAATGAGATGTTCAACGACCTCATTCTGGCACACTGATGCCGTCGGGGGCCGTCCACCCCAACAGTTTCGTCACCTATGGCACGCCATTCCCGTGCAAAACTGCGAACTCTTTCCTAGAAGCGCCCTGGCGCAGGCGATAGCCGTTGCTGTTGAGATATCGACGGTGGACTTGACCCCAAGCGGGCCAGTTTTGCCGTCTCCCTCAAGCTCAAGATAGAGTCGACGGAGATGTGCACCCGGGCGGCGCCGGCTGGCGCCGCTGCCGACTGTTGGCGCCCCTAAGCCGTTGAAAGACTCACCCTCACTTACTCCGAGCCTCAAAGGGATCAGGGTTCCGTTCACGCGTCTCGTCGCTCTCCTGTATTTTGAGCCCCCCGTGTTACTATAGCGGGGGTTACCAAGCAGAGACCTCATCGTCTTTGGTGAGGCTACAGAAGCCTAAGCCACAATCGCTTGGCACCTCGGTGGGGCAGTCTTTGGCCTAGAACTAGGAGGGTGGGGAACGTGGTAGAGCAGGCGGTGTCGCACTATCGCGTGCTTTTGGTGGATGACGAGCCATTCATCCGCACCATGACCGCACGCGTCCTCGGCGAACTTGGGTGCGAGAGTTTTGTCGAGGCGGCTAACGGCCGCGAGGCCCTGGCGCAGCTCGATCAACCGGCGTCCCATATCGACCTTATCCTTTGTGACATCTCCATGCCCGATATGGACGGCGTCGAGATCGTGCGGCATCTTGCGGGGCGCGCTGACGCTCCCGCACTGGCCTTTCTCTCCGGCGCGGACTCCGGCGTCTTGCGCGCCGCCGAGGCGCTGGCGCGCGCCTACCGCCTCAAGATGCTCGGCTGTGTCGCAAAGCCCGCAACCAAGACGGCCCTGCAAGGCGTGCTCGACCTTGTCTCCGCCGAATCGCCGCCCCGCGCGCGGGGTGAGAAACCCGTCGTCGCCGCCGCCGATCTCGCGCGCGGTATTGCCGCCGGCGAGTTGGACCTGCGCTATCAGCCCAAGGTGAATGTGCGCACCGGGCGCCTCGACAGCGTCGAAGCCTTGGTGCGCTGGAACCATCCCATTCACGGCCTCTTGACGCCCGACCTGTTCGTGCCCCTGGCGGAGTCTTGCGGCCAGATCGCCGCCATTACGGAGGCGGTGGTGCAGATCGCGCTGCCGCAACTCGCGGCGTGGAAGGCCGAGGGCTTCACCGCACATATGGGCGTCAACCTGTCGCCATCCATGCTGTCCGACGTCGGTCTGCCGGACCGCCTCGCGCAGATGTGCCAGGATCTCCGTCTTTCGCCGGGCTCCATCGTGTTCGAGATCACCGAAACCGGCGTCGCCCAGGAAGAGCGCATCTACCTTGAGATCGTCACGCGCCTGCACCTGAAAGGCTTTGCCCTGTCCATCGACGATTTCGGCACCGGTCATTCCTCGCTTCAGAAGCTCGAAGCCTTGCCGTTCACCGAATTGAAGGTCGACCGGCAGTTCGTGCACGGTGCGCATAAGAACAAGGCGAAGCGGGCCATCCTTGAAGCGTCGCTCGGGCTCGCGCGTTCGCTCGGCATGAAGACCGTGGCGGAAGGCGTCGAGCACCAGGAAGATCTCGATGTGCTCAAGACGTATGATTGCGAGGTGGTGCAAGGCTTCTACTACTCGAGGCCCCTCGCCGCCGGCGACGTGCTTGGGTTCAGCGCGCGCGTGTGAAAGGACGACGATGAGTACTCTTATCGACCACTGGAACCGGCTTTCGGTCCGCTTGCCTGTGATGATCGCGCTCTTTGCGGCGCTCACGGGCCTCGTCGCCGGCGCCATCTCATACGTCGTTGCGGAACGCGGCCTGGTGGATATCGCACGGGAACGCATGGAACTGGTGCGTAACGAGCGCGCTCGTGCAGTGACGCAGTTCGTCCAGGATGCCCGCATCGGCCTGGGCTCCCTGGTCACACGGCCCGGCCTCGCCGACGATATCAAGGAGTTCTCGCGCGAATTCCTGCGGCTCGACGATGTCCAACGCAGCGCCTTGGTCGCCTCCTACGCCTCCAACAACCCCTTTCCCGCGGGTTCTCGCTCCGCGTTCAACGCCGCCGAGGACGGCTCAGGCTACTCGGCGAAACACAAGGCCTCTCACGACCGCCTGCTGCGTCTGCTCCAGATTAAGGAGATGGACGACATCATGCTGATCGATCTCCACGGCAATGTCGTCTATAGCGTCGCGAAGGAAGAGGATTTCGGCACCAATTTTCTCACCGGCCCCTATAAGGACACGGTCGCGGCGAAGGTCTACCGCAAGGCTCTGGCGGTGGAGCCGCCCTGGGAACAAGCCTTCGCCGATATGGAAGTCTACCCGCCGTCGGGCCACCCGGCACTATTCATGGCGCAGGTGGTCAATGATTCGGCCGGCGTGCCGGCCGGTGTGCTCATGTTCCAGCTCAACAACGCCAAACTGCGCGAGTCCGCCAACCACATCCAGGATCTCGGCGAAACGGGCGAGGTCTATCTGGTCGGACCTGACTCCACACGCCGTTCGCAATCGCGCTTTGCGCGGGGTGAATTGCTCGCGGATAAGGTCACCTCTCAGGCGGCCACCCGTTCCATCGCGGGCTTTTCGGAAAGTGCAGAAGCGGGCGACTATAGGGGCGAAGAAGTGATCTCCGCCTATGGCCCGATCGACCTGATGGGCGTCAGATGGGGAATCATCTCAAACATCAGTCGTGACGAAGCGCTTGCGCCGTTGCGTCCCATGGTGATTTCCACCTCGAGCGGGGTTTTGGTCGCCACTATGCTTATTGCCCTTGTGGGCTACGCCGCCGCACGGCGCATCAGCCGGCCTTTGGAAGCATCCTTGCGCGTCATGGATAAGCTGAGCGCGGGGGATCTCAACGTGGAGATCGCCGACGGCAATGGCGTGCGCGAGACAAGACAGATCTCCACGGCCTTACGCGCATTCCATGCCAACCTCAGCAAGTCGTTCCGTCTCCAGGGCGAGCTGGAAAGAGCCGCGACAGAGGCAAAAAGCGAGCGCGCGCGCGCAGAGGCAATACTCGCCGGCGCCCCGGACCCTATTTTTCTGGTTCGCTCAGACAGCACGATCGAATATGTCAATCCGCAGGTCGAACGCGTGCTTGGCTATAGCGCCAATGAGCTTGTGGGCGAACGCATCGAGCGGCTGATCCCGCAGCGCTTCTCTACCGGTCACCGAAGCCATGTCCGCGGCTTCTTTGATGTCGGCGTTCTGCGTCAGATGGGCGCGGGCAAAGAACTGTTCGCCGTCGCCAAGGACGGGCGTGAGATTCCGGTCGAGATCGGGCTCAGTCCGATCCGGGTGGGCGAGAAACCCGTAGTGGTCGCGCAGCTTCGCGACATTACAGAGCGCAAGCAGGCCGCCGCGGAGCTGCGGGAAAGCCAGCAGTTGCTTTCGGGCGTTATCCAGAACAGCGACACGGTCATCTTCGTAAAGCGCAAAGGGCGCTACATCCTGGTCAACAAGGCCTGGGAGAAAATGGCCGGCATTTCGGCCGAGGAAGCGCGCAACAAGACCGATCTGGAAGTTTTCGACGAGGAGAGCGCGCGCAAGATCATGGCCAACGACGCGGCCATCATCGCCTCGGGCCAGCCGTCGGAACACGAAGAGCCGGTCATGGTGAACGGCAGGCGGATCGTCTATCTCTCGGTCAAGTTTCCCTACTTCAATGAGAAGGGCGAGGTGGACGGCCTCTGCGGCATGTCCACCGACATCACCCAGCGCGCCGACGCCGAAAGGATGGTGCGTGAAGCCCGCGACGTCGCCGAGGCCGCCACCAAGGCCAAGAGCGACTTCCTGGCCTCCATGAGCCATGAAATCCGCACCCCGATGAACGGCATTACGGGAATGGCCGATCTCCTGGCGCAGACCACACTCGATGACGAACAGAGACATATGGTGCGCACGATCCGGGAATCCGGGAATGCCCTCATTACCGTTATCAACGACATTCTGGACTTTTCGAAGATCGAGGCCGGGAAACTCGATCTCGAGAGCGTCACCATGTCGGTCGCCGATGCGGTCGAGGGCGTCGCCGCCATGCTTGCGCCGAACGCCGCCAAGAAGGGCGTCCGGATCCATGTCTTTGTCGACCCGGCGCTGCCCGAGGTCGTCCACGGCGATCCGACGCGGGTGCGCCAGATCCTGTTCAATCTCGGCGGCAACGCGGTGAAGTTTTCGAACGGAAAGGATGTGCAAATCCGCGCGTTGCGAGGGCGTACCGACGATGTGCTACGGTTTGAAGTCATCGACCGTGGCATCGGCATCAGCAAGGAGAACCAGACAAAACTGTTCCAGGCCTTCAGCCAGGCCGAGTCCTCCACGACCCGCCGCTTCGGAGGGACCGGTCTCGGTCTTGCGATCTGCCGGCGCCTGACTGACCTCATGGGCGGAACGCTGGGCGTCGACAGCCGCGAAGGGCACGGCTCGACCTTCTGGGTGGAACTGCCCTTCCCCGTTGCCGAGGGGGCGGCGACGGGCCAGAAGCCCCGCGATCTCCACGGCCTGAACGTCATTCTTACGGCGGGCGCGGCGGCTCGAACGGAAGCGGTCGAGAGCTACCTGCGCGCGGCGGGAGCCGAGGTCGACGTCGTCCTGGACGCCGAAGAGGCTGTACAGGAGGCTAGGAAGGCCATCGACGCCAATAAAAAAATCGACGCCGTCATGCTCGATCTCGATCTCGACGACACGCGTCAGCGCCGCGGAGTCGAGATGTTGCGCGGAGCAGGACTGGGCAACCTGCACATCATCCTTTTGCAGGACTATCGGAACCGTGGCGCGCGAATCGCAGAGAAGGATGTGGTGACCCTCGACGCCAACCCCCTCATCCGCTATCGCATCATCTCAGCGGTTGCTGTTGCCGCCGGACGCGCCAGCCCGCAGATCAAATCGGAAGCTGACGCCATCGCTTTCGGGCCCGTGAAGGCGCCGACCACGGCCGAAGCGCTGGCGCGCGGCCAGTTGATCCTCCTGGCGGAGGACAACCTCACGAATCAGGACGTCATCCGCCGTCAGCTCCATCTGCTCGGCTACACCTGCGAATTCGCAAACAATGGCGTAGAGGCTCTTAAGGCCTTCAAGACAGGGCGCTATGCCCTCCTGCTCACCGATTGTCATATGCCCGAGATGGATGGCTACGAACTTACGGGAGCCATCCGGGAGCTTGAACAAGGCAGCGGCAAGCGATTCCCGATCATCGCGGTGACGGCCAACGCGCTGCAGGGCGAGGCCGAGCGCTGTCTGGCCGCGGGAATGGACGACTATGTCTCCAAGCCCATCGCGATGCCGGCTATGGTCGCCGCCCTGCGCAAGTGGATGCCGGCCGCCGCCGAGGAGATTCGCGTCAGCGTACCGGCCGCCACGATCGAGAGTATGTCCAGCGGTAATGGCGCGGCCGTTATTGATGAGCGCGCCATCAAGGACATCTTCGGCGACGACCCGGTGACCTTCAAGGAGATCCTCGTCTCCTTCGTCGGACCCTCGCAGTCGATCATCACCGACATCCTCGCCGCCCGCGACCGGCGCGCCGCATCCGATGTCAAGGACGCCGCCCACAAGCTCAAGTCATCGGCCCGCAGCATCGGCGCCGCAGCGCTCGCCGACCTATGTGTGGCGCTGGAAACGGCCGGAAAGAGCGGCGACTGGGCCGAGATCGATGCGCTGGCGCCGAAAGCCCGCGACGAATTTGCGCGGGTCGAGGCCTATATAAACGGATTGCAGAAGCTGGGGACTTAAGGAATGGACAAGCTGCCGGACTACTCCTCCAAGCGCTTTCTCGTCGTCGACGATGAGCAGTTCATGATCGGCCTGATCGAGCGCATGCTGAAGGAATGCAAGGCCGGCGTGATCATGAAAGCCAACGACGGCGGCTCGGCGCTGCGCTCCATCAAGGACAACTTCACGCAGGTCGACGTCATCATCGCCGACTACAACATGAGGCCCCTGAACGGCCTCCAGCTCCTCCAGGGCGTCCGCATGGGCGTGAATCCGAAGGTCCCGCGGGAACAGGCGTTTGTGATGCTCACGGGCCACAGCGAGTCGGACGTGGTGAAAAGCGCCCTTGCGCTCGACGTGAACGGCTATGTCGTGAAGCCCGTCGCCCTCGAGAAGCTGGTGGACACCCTCGAGAAGGTGTTCAAGCGCCCGCTCGAACCCAAGGACCCCGAGTACTATCGCAACGTCAAGGTACCGAAGGTCGCTTCCCTCGGCGACAACGTCCCGGAGAAGATCAAGCCGTGGACGATCTTGCACACCAAGCCCTTCCGCAGCGAAGCCGACCTTAAGAAGAAGATCGAGGCCATGAAGCGCGATCACGCCACCTTGGACGGGGACAAGGAGGTCAAGATCAAGAACCGGCGAGAGTGCGAGATCAGCGAACTCCTGGAGGGCCAGATTCTCGCGCAGGACATCGAGGCCGAGGAGGGCGTCATTCTCCTGCGGCGCGGCACCTATCTCTCCAAGGACATGATCCAACGCCTGCGCGAGCTGGCGTCCGAGACCAATCCCAAACAGTCGATCATGGTCGGCGAATTGGCGACGTGAGACCGCGAACGTCCGTGTAAGTAAGACAATCAATCAACGCCAGAAGAGCGCATTTTTCGGCTTCCAAAATGCCAAGGCGCTGAGACCGACCAGAAGTGCCCATATCTGGACGGCCCCCGGTCTCGCAAGCGCCTATGGATCGAACCGTTAGCTTTGCACCCATACCTCCGGTCTCGCGGCTGACGCCGCCGACACAAGATGGTTTCCGCGACGCGGGTTCATGACCGAGGGCCCCAACGGGGATTCGAACTTGTCTATGGCTCAGAAGTAGACGTTGGACCATCGGCAATCACGGCATCAGCCGTGCCGCGCATATAAGGCAAGCCGACCAGTTGTCGGCGCGATCATCGGAAATGGATCGGGCGGTGCGACTTCACGCCAACGCGCTTCAACTTCGGACGATACACGCTGGCCCGAACCTGTGATCACGAGGCGCGGATCGTGCTTCCTGATATGCGTCAGCGCTGCTGCACTAGCCTGCGAGTCAGTCGCACCCTCCGCCAAGACCGTTTGTTCGACGGTTGTCCCATCGTCATAGCCAAGTGGAAATTCCCATAAGCTCATGACATATGTCCATGTGATGAGGCGCTCTCCCTCGGGCCCAACGGACAAGAACTCGTCCGAATAGGGAGAATGCCCCATTGCGCCGGGATCGCAGCGCACTTCGCGGTTCAACGCGGCACAGGCAGCGCGGGCAAACTCGACATGCGTCGCCCAAGGCAAAGGCTGCGGACTCTTGCACCAGATCGAGAGGAAGCCGTCTTGGAAGCCCGGCTCGACGGTAAGCGTTACTTCCGCACCGCCGAGATCGCCTTTGCAGTATGTGTGATCATCGTCAGGAAAGGTCTCGACTCGCAGATTCGGCATGAGAGTTTCCAACCAGCGCAACGCGTCCGCGACTGAAAGGCCTCTAACGTAGATCTCGAGGTCCCGTAGCGTCATTGGCTCACTGCGTTCACTCTCGATGCAGGTTACGCGAAAGCGAAGCCTGCTTCTATTCGGATCGCATTTCGGCAATATTTACCGTTCGGTATAAGCGGCCTACCTAGAGCCATTGTGATTGATTGGACGCAGGTAAGAAGGGCGCAGGTTTCGGTGAACTCAGATCGGCTCCATTGCCTGCGTTGCGCGGGCGTCCGGCTGAAGCCGTCAGACGGAGCGTCCGACGACATCGCTTTCTTCGATTGTCCAAAGTGTCTTCGACGTTATGCCCAGCGAGCGGCAGGACCATTGACGTTTCGTTGGCTGCACCCGATTTCGCTTGCGCTTTACGGCGTGCAATTCGACGCCGATCCGCTCGATCACGTTGAGCGCATAGCGAAGGACCTGCGAACGTCGCACGGCCGGAAGGACGCGATGGATTACCTCGCCTACGAAATAGACCTGGAACTGCGCGAGCCGACGCAACCTGTCGCCGCGATTCTTCAATCCCGGGCCTCCGAGGAGAAGTGCCGAGAGTTTCTGACGGAAATTGTGGTTCAGCTGGGTTATACATCGCCTGTACCTCAACCCGCTTCATCCCTGTGGCGCTCGCTGCGTTCACGGATCAGCGGGGCCTGCTGGGCCCGTCATTGATCATGCCGCGGAAGCTGTGGGGCGAAGAATGGTGGAGCGGCGGCTTTTATGAACTGGTGCTCGCGTTCTCCGCCGAGGACAAAAGCCTCGCCACTGCGATGCAAGTCCTGTGGGAGCTTCCGGAACTCGACGGTTGCTACGCAGATCGCTCGCTGCCGTTGCACCGTCAGCAACGTCTTCCTCCGGACATACCCGATACGCTCGGCTGGCTCTACGGCACCGCCAACGTGCCAAATGCGGCGCTTATCCCTTGCGGGACTTTCACCATGCGCGACATCAATGAAACAGACGACGCCTCCGGCCCGCTTTGGCTCAGACTTTGTTTGCCGATGAGCGCGCTTGGACATCTCGACTCGCGGATCGGCGGCTATCCTTTCGGCTCCGGAACGGGCAGGGCCTGGCGCGAACCACTCGATCAATGGCTCTCGGGCGTCGCCATAAGAATCCATGCGCAGGCGCCGTTCCTCGCGGGAGCGGTCGGATTCGAAGTATCGAGCGAGGATTTTTGGGCGGCGGGAGATAGGGCGCACCCCGACTTTGCCATGCTGCGCCCCGATGGCGATCAGGTCCGGTATTTTCCTTCAACCTACCAACGCTGAGGCAAGCCGATGAAGGATGGTGTTTCGCACCAGTGTTGCTTCTGCGGCGGAGCGATTGAATCGTCCGATTCTGCGGTGGAACTCGCAGTGACAAACCTTTGGCTTAAGGACGTCCGCGATAATCCACCAGTGCAAGGCCTTCATGCGCATGGAGCTTGCATGGCACAACACCTCGACCCTCAAACGCCTTTTGACGTCGAGGCGCTGACCCCGCTTAGCCTGCTTGAAGCGGTGCAGAGTCTTGCGATTGAAAGATCGCCATTGTGGAAGGTCTTGGCGCGAGCCGAGGATCTGTTACCGGCTATCTCGGAAGTCACGCGTCGCTACATGGCCGGACACGCCGTATTACAGTTGGTGGAGCGGGGAGCTATCGAATTGGTTTGGATTTGGGGAAACAACGCGCCAAAGACGCGAAGCATTGCCGCGTCGGACGAGCAGGACTCGTGGCTGGATGATCCCGCGAATTGGCGGGAAAAGTCGGCTGACGATCTGCACCTTGAAATCCACGCCATTTCATCTTGATCAAGGTAAACTGTGGCCTTTCCGGTCCGCTCTCAGCCAAGCGGTATTCGCGCAACGGGTCCAGCATTCGAGCACTTTCCCAGATACGAGCGTATCGCAACGGACTATAGTGAGCTATCGCCTTTGCAAAGGGAGACCGCTGTGAACCCTGTCGGCAATGTGCTCAGATTTATCCTTCCCTCGGCTTTTTCCATGGCGATCGCCAGCACCGGCGCGTTCGCACAAACTAACTGCTTTACGACCGACAATGGCTTCGGCGGAACCATGCGGGTGTGTGAGTTCGGCAGTAGCGGCGGGGGAAGCGCAAGCCATCCTGAGCGGCCAGCGCGGGATTACGAGCAAGAGCGGCGGGACGCGGAAGAAGAACGCCAGCGTGTGGATCGAAATGCCCGTGTCGAGGCCTTAAACCAACGAGTCATCCGCGCCTTCGACAGCGGCGACTATCGCGAGGCCTTGCGCCTCTCCTATGAGCAGCAGGCTATCTACAACGGGCCTGTCGTGAAGAAGAATATCGAGAATCTGAAGAAGGCGATCGCGCGGCGGGAGATTTGGGAAAAAGCGGACGCTATACGCCAGGAAGGCGACGCTGCCATTCGCCGTAGAGACTTGCGCGCGGCGGTGCAGCACTTCAAGCGCGCCCTGGCGATCGACCCCGACGTCCTCTCAGCCGAGGGCAAGCAGGCGTTGCTCAGCTATGAGAACCTGCTCAAGGGCGAGCAGTCCATACAACAGACTGCAGACGCCTTTGCGGGCGCTCTGCGTACGACACAGGCCGGCGGATTGGATTTCGATGCGACGCCGAATGAATCAGCGGTAGCCAGCACCCAAGCCCCTGTGAGCGCAGGATGTGGGCCATCCCGAGATTCCCGTGTGGTTGACGCCTGCAACGTGCCGTCGGGCCTGCCCGAAAATGCAGAGAGCGCAATCGCAGAGGTTTATCGCGATGCGCCGCCGGGCGTGAGCGACCGCGTGCGCAAGGCGTTCCAGGCGGTGATGGTCAGCGATTGGAGCGTCGCCAAGGCGTGGTTTGAGGACGCTCTCAACCGCGACCCCGGCAACGTCGGGCTCATGCGCATGGTCGAACTGGCCGATTACACCTTGCGCCATGAGGGAACAGCGCCTGTCCAATTTACACCAACCCGCTCGGACACCGACACATTCGTGAGAGACGCAAGAAATGGCCAATTCACACAGCCGGTCGCCGTGCGAGCGCATTTCTATTCTCTTCCGCCCGAGGAGTTGAGACGCATGGTCGGCCAACCCGAAGGCACTCAACTGCAGCTGCCGCGCGACGAAGATATCATGTTCCTTTTCGCCGATCAGGAACCGGCCGCGGCGCCGATTGAACTCATGGACGTGCTGCGGGCGAGAGCCCTCTATATCGAAGTCTACACGGACGCGTGGGTCCTCTTAAAAGCCTACGTTGCCCAGTACAAATGACGTGAGCTGAACCGAGATCTTGTTCTGCTCCACGCACCCATACGTTCAGTTGGAGAAGCCGATGATGACGTGGGCGATCCAAGTCCTGCTTCTCGCATGTCTGCTGCTTCCCACGACCGTACGGGCGGCGGACGACTCCGGCTTGGCGGCGGAGGTGCTGCGCACCATGTCTACCACGCCCGACTACCAAGGGCTTCGAATGTTGTACGAAAAGCGCCGTACGCAGGCGGGAGACGCATGGGTGCAATCGGCCTATGGCCGGCGGCTGGCGGGCGCGCTGGATCGCCTTCGATCGGAGGCCTTGAGCGTCACAACCATCGCCCCGGAAAGTCCTGTAGGGCAGCGCGCCGTCACCCTCACCCATAAGGGCCGAGTGGTAAGACTTGAGCTCGTTTCCATGCGAGAAGAAGCAGTCCAGCGCCACAATGACGTCAGCGTCATTACCAATTTCATTCTCGTAAGGGCGCACGAGGACCGCCTTTTCCCGGCACCTCTGCGCGCGGATGCGCAAGACGCCGTTACCCGAGGGATTGCCGCTGCTCAGGCGGGCGACTTTCCCGTTGCGCTCAAGGCTCTTGGGGATGCGCGCCTCATGGCCCCGTATGCGCCGGAGGTTTTTTTCAATCTCGGTGTGG
Organism: Rhodospirillaceae bacterium; assembly: GCA_050250575.1. Lineage (GTDB taxonomy): Bacteria > Pseudomonadota > Alphaproteobacteria > Rhodospirillales > Rhodospirillaceae > SHVO01. Next base: position 80,344 of record JBFWOJ010000012.1, read on the forward strand.
CCGAATCAAAAATGCCTGGGCGCGAATTGCGGGCTATTGCCTGGTTCGGCGCATATCTAACTGCGGACCCCTATTGGCCGCCCGCGAAAAAAGAGGCCGTCCTGCAGCAGATGTCGGCGCTAATGGAGCGCGATCAAGAGAATCTCGTTAAGTGGCTCCAGCTCGTACAAAATGATACGCCAAAAATCCTCGGTGCCGGCCGCAGCACGTGGATCGGCTTTTATCGCCTCGTGAATGTCCAGACTGCGGCGGGAGATATCCGTGGCGCCCAGAGGACCGCCGGCCTGATCCCGAGATCGGAGCTAACGCGAAGCCTTTCCTACGCGGCTATCTTGAGAGCGCAGTTGAGGTCTGGCGACACTGCCGGCGCTCAGAAGACCATCAAGCTCATCACCGACAAAGAGACCCTTGACCTTGCGCGCGGCTACCTCGCCAATCCCGGCACTGTTCCGGAGCCCGAGCCGCTGACAAGGGACCGTCCCCCACCGCCACCTTACGGTAGCAGTTTACCTGACTGGGTCCGCATTCTGGATCAAGCTGGCGGCGATCCACCCTGCCGACTCACCCACCCGATTTTCCTGGATACGTCAGCGTATATGAACTCCACCCTTGCGAGCGGCTTGCGCACACCGGTCGGCAACTACGATATCCTCGACAACATCAGCAAGATAAAGATCGAGGTTCGGAAGTGTATCCGCGCGATGCAGGCCGAACTCACGAAACTCTGACCTCCTGCACGTCCTTCGATCGAGGCAACTGTACGGCTTTTCGGTTTCCGTCATATCCTATACCGCGGCAAAATCGAGCTTCGTCACCGCACTTTGGGAAGTGGCACGGAGTTGGAGGTGCGTAACCTCAGGGCATTTGTCTTGGCTGCTGCCATCGGCGGCATATTCGTGCCGCAGCTCAAGGCGGAAGGACTCACGCCGGAGCTTCAATCCTTCATCTAGTCCGTCTTCGATGCGTACGCGCGCGTCGATGCCGAGCTGGGTGCCCTTCCACCCGCCCTAACAGACTCAGAGCGCCTGATACGCTTAGGCCGAATCGATCGGGCCGGGCGGGACACTTACAGTAAACTCCCCATTGCATCGCTGCCTGACGCTCAGCGGCGCGCGGTCTTTGAAGCGGTCTACGCGGAGATCGACCGGCGCGCTCGGACTGCCGCCTTCGACGCCGCGCGCGGCCGGCGGCCGCGATCATCGGAAACGGATCGGGCGGTGCGACTTCACGCCAACGCGCTTCGACTTCGGACGATACACGCTGGCCCGAACCTGTGATCACGAGGCGGTCGTGCCCTCGATCGTAAAAGTGGATCGGACTCTCTACCGATTTGTCTCAATACCATTGGACGTCGCAAGTGTCCCAAAACTTCCTATTGAATCTCATAGATAGCCAACTCCCGTAATCCTGCGCACACTCTCTCAGGGAAATCTAAGAAATCTCAGACGCCGGTTGAGTTCGAGGGATTCTTTGGAGGGGGAAATGAGCAACGTTCCTGCCCGTCAGCTTAGCGGGCGGGAGAGACAGTGTTTGCAACTGCTCGCGGCTGGGTTTCGTCGGTCAGCCATAGCCGCAAAGCTAGGGATCAAGCCAGTCACCGTCGACCTTCACATCCAAAATTCGCGGCGAAAACTAGGTGCAAATACGGTTGAGCAAGCCGTCGCCTTGGCGCTTATGCGAAGCCAAATAGTACTAACTGAGGACACACAAACCAGATCGGCGAAGGTCAAGTAAGTCTCTGCGACGGAAATTGTAGTCGTGCGCGCGTCAATTCTTGCGGAGCTGCGGCGCGCTTGCGTTTAGCTGGAGCATAGAAACGGGGCAGTTGAGCAGTTGAGATTCATCTTGGCTAGGAGAAGTAGCCATCGAGGTGGTGGATGGTCAGACGTTTTACATTCGGGGGAACCATGCGATCCGTATCCGCGAAGTTGAGTCCAATCTTTTTACTCATGGGGGCGCTCGCGCCGTTGTGCGCCCAAGAGGCCGCCCCACTTATTGATACGCCCGCCAACCCGATTCCAGGGGGCTACTACGACGACCGCAATGTTCAAGCAGATCATCAGGTCGAGATCGATAGTAAGGAGCGCGAGCGCTTCGGCTTGCTCGGCAGCGACGGCAACTTCTCCTCCGAACGCCAGGCGTCCATAGAACGGCCAATGGCTATTTATTCAAGCTCGCCAAGCACGCTGTCATTTCCTATTACGTCGTCTGAACAAACCAATCACACCTTTTCAGTTCCTCGTACGATTTCCGGCTCGGCTACGTTTACGATCAGGTACCGCGGCGACTATGACTCCAGGTCAGAAACTGCGGACGTTACTGTCGACGGGATCTCGCTTGGCACAATCGGGGGCGATGGTAGTGGCTTTCAGTGTACACGTGAGCAGACGCGAACGCTTACGCTTACGGAAAGTCAGATGCGGCCGCTGATTGCGGATGGAAGGCTCGGCGTCAGGATCCAAAACTCGTCGTCGGTGGGATATTGCAACGATTCCGAACGCTATCACATTGTGACCGTGAGTTTTGACGACGGGGCGGGCGGCGGCCCTGCCCCCAACCCGCCACCGATTGCCGGTGGCGGCAACGGCTCGCGTACGTCCCTTGGAACGCAATCCAACAAGTTCCTCGTCACCGGTGCGATCTCAACATTCTCGATCCTCGTGCCTAATCCATCTGTTGGTTCGGTGGTTGTAGCGATCGGAATGCAGGGGGACTTCGACGCGGGCGAGATGAGCGGGGAGTATGCCGAAGTCTGGGCCGGACCCGCCGGCTCCATGCAGAAACTAGGGAATCATGACGGCGGAGGCACCCAATGCGGTAGTTTGGCCACCCGGGAGTTTACCGTTCCGCAGACGGCGTACATCGGAGGCTTGTTGAATATCGAGGTCCGGAACGGGACCGGCGTCAATGTCAACCTCACTGGTTGCAGCGACCTACACCAAATTGCCTTTTTCAAAGTCGGAGACTCCAATGCCGGTACTGGCGGCGGCATCGGCAATCCAGGGATCATCAATACCAATTTCGTCACTATTGAGCGCGCTGCTGTCGGCGGCAGCAATGCGTATGCCTACGTCACCTTTAGAAAGCCGATATCGGTGACCAGCTGGAGTACGCGGGTCACGCCCTCGGCATCAACCGTGTACTTCGCCGAGGTAACTCCCATTAAGCAACCCCAGTCGATCAACGACCTCGCGCTCAGAGTAATCATCAGCCTCGGCGGCGCCGTCGCGGGCAGCCCAGGACTATTTATCGACCTCGGCGAAGTCGCCCTCCAGCTGTATGACTTCATTCAATCACGGCAGGCTACGCCCTCACGTCTCCGGGAGTTGAGAGTCGAGGAGCAGGTTCCGGGAACGGCCTCCGGCAGCGCAACTTTCCTCGTTCGGCTGGCTACAACCGGATCGGTGCCCGAATCAAATTGGGGCTTGGCGATCAGCGGCAGCTATTCACAAGCAGCCAACTCGACGCCCATCTCTTGGACCGCTTCAGCCGACCTCGCAAGGGAATCCGCAAAATGACGAGCCACAACTCGACTCGGAGCAGAACCAACATGGCCTTCCGGCTTGCCAGATTCAAATTCGGGTTCTTCGCTGTGCTTGCTTACATGGCCTGTGGCGGGCGGGCCATTGCCCAGGAAATAATCGTGGCGCCGATATTCTCCGGAATCGGTGGAAGCACGAGTTACGTGCGAATCTTCAATCCGGGTTCTGCGACGGAAATCGCCACACTGCTTATCCGAAGCGACTCTTCTGGCAAGCTGCTTGGACAGGTAACGGTGAGTGTTCCCGCTAAAGCTTCTCCTCAATGGTCGATTTCCGATTTGCTTAGATCGGCCAGACTCGATAGGGACGCCCTCGGGAAGTTTTCGCTGCGGATGGTGCGCACGACGAATTTGCTCGCTTTTCAGCACGTGATCTACGACTCGCAAAATAACTTCTTACAGAATGCCACGATCTGCGCTCCGATTGACGATGCCGCGTTGAACACTTTAGGCAGCTATCTGCTCAATCTCTACGTCCCGACAAGCGCTGAATTCCGTTCGCACGTAGTACTGCAGAATCCTGCGGCAGCACCTGTCACGACACGCCTGAGATTTTTTGATGCTGAAAACGGAGCGGATCTCGGAGCTAGCGCAGCAATAGTCATTGCGCCAGGGGAAACGCGGTTGGTGTCGCTCCCCTCACTAGCTGAGCCTATGGACCTCAAGCTCGCCGAAACCAGGCTTCACATTAACCTGCGAGCCGAGGTAAGCGGCGTACCTTATCGCGGACTTAATATGGCACATGCGGTCGAAGGCTTTGGATCGAACAATTACCTATACTTGACCGAGTTCTGCCCTGTGCCCGCGGCCTTGCCGTGATCGGCGCTGTGCGATCCTCTTGGTCGCCGCAGATCGAGGGCTTTATTTGCCATCGGCCGCCTTTCTCGCTCATCGGAGCTATGCTGACCAGCGAGGCGATTTGATCATGAGCATGTTATCGAACATTCTAATCCTCGCCGCATCGTAGGCGGCAGTACTTGCACAAGATCCATTTGTGCAAAACGGATGGCAGCGGTCCACTGGCCCCGGCGGCATAGCTATTTCAAGCTAAGCTTTCACGACCAATATTCTGCTGAGAAGATGTCATACGGATTGGCGCTTACTTTTCCAACACCAAGATACTACGGCTCCGCGCCCCGACAACTTTCTTCGATGCCAAGAATCTTCGATCTTCGCTTTGAAGGTATGGTGCCCGCCACGTTTCACGTGGGCCCTGACCTGCTCCCCTGTATGCCCTCGTTTATAAGGAGAGTCTGTTCAGTTTTGGTCCGCTCCCCAACGTTGGATCGCTCGTTGTCTCGCCCTCCCGGCAACGCCGCGGCATTGGGACGGCGCTCATGGCGTGGTCGGAAGAACGCGCCCGATCGAACGGTGCGAAGGAGATTGCCCTCGATACATCCGAGGGCGCATCGCATCTCATTCGATGGTACACCGCGCTCGGTTACCGGGAGGTGGATATTGTCCAGTGGCAAGGAAAGACCTATCGCAGCTTGATCTTGAGCAAGACGCTTGATGGTCAAGCCACAGCGTAAGAGAATCTGCCAACGGTACGCTTTTCCCACACCTGCGCCACGCCACGCCAGACACCACCGCGATGAAAAAGCCCTCATTCGCCCTGCGCCGCGCCACCGATGCCGACTTCCCGCAGCTGTGCGAGTTGTACGCCGAGGTCGATGCGTTCCACCGTAAGGCCCGTCCGGACATATTCCGCAAGGCGCGCAACCCGGCGCGGCCGCGGACGTACATCGCAGGCCTTGTCGCAGGTCCCGACAGCGCCATCTTCGTCGCCGACGCCGGACGCCGCCTCGCCGGGTTTGTGGTGGTGGAAATCCAGCGTGGCGTCGAGGGCATGGTGCATAAGGCCGCGACCATCGCGTCGATCGATACGATCGGCGTCCGGCCGAGCTACCGCCGGCTCGGCCTTGGACGCCGCCTCGTGACGCGCGCATGCCGCTGGGCGCAGCACCGCGGCGCGACCGCTGTGGGCCTGAGCGTCTTCGAATTCAATTCCGGTCCGATCGCGTTCTACGAAGCGATAGGCTTTCGCACCGTTGCGCGCACGATGGAACTCGGGCTTCCGCAACGCTAGCGCCGCGCGACGACGATGACGACGGACGATCGCGGGGGCGCCGCCAACGGGATCTCCTCCGTTCCGCAGGTGCGGGCGGTCCTTTGTCTCGGGGACCGCCAGCGCCTTTCGCGATCATTCGCTCCCGCGGACGAAGAGCGCGGCTAGCGTTCGATGCGCGTGATCTTCGAGCCTTCGATGGAGACGCCGGCCATCAGGCCCTGCTGCCCGAAGATGAAGGCGTAGGCGTCATCCTGGAGAGTCGTCGAAGACAGGTTCTTCGCGACACCTTCATTGACGACGACCACGGTCGGTCCGACGCCGATCTCCCAGCCCTTGGACTCGCGCAGATATTTCACCGCGCCGTCGTTCATGAGGAAGACGACGTAGCCGTAGGTTTGCGCACCGATCTGCAGACCGAAGGATCCGGAGACGGAATTGTAGTAGTTCACGCTCTTGCCGCCTTGGCGCAGAACGCCTTCGCCATAGCTGCCGCCGAAGCCGAGGCCGGCCTTGACGATGTTCGGGAAGATCAGGACCGCGCGGGCCTTGCCGGCAATGGCCGCGGCGATCTCGTGATCTTTGGTGAGCGCCGCGAGGGCCTGGTCGGCGTCGCGGTTGATGTCGGCCGCAGATGCGGCGTGCGCCGTGGCGGCGGGCGCGGCCCACACACCGAGGATCAACGCGAGCGCAAGGACGACCTGACGAAGGAATTTCATGCAATGCCCCTCCTTTAGGTAGGTACCGGCCAGTATAGCTCCCACGCCTGCAGGCGGTAGTTGCCATGAACGCGGGCGGAGACCCAAAGTCGCGATGCGCGGCTTAGAGGGTCAATTCATAAGTAATGCCATCCTCCGACCGCCCTTCAGGGCCGCGCTGGGAGCTGAAATACAGGCGCTTTCCGTCGGGACTGAAGGCCGGGCCGGCGATCTCCGAGTTGTCCTGGCCGTGCAGCATCACGAGGGGATACGGGGTGAAGTCCCGGCCGAGGCCGACGATCTGCATGTCTCCCCCGTCCTCGGCGATCAGCAGCTCCCCGCTGGGGCTGACTTCTATATTGTCCACGCCGCGGAGAATGGGATGGGGCGCGACGCGCGCATCATAGATGACGGCGAGTTCGCCGCCGGCAAGGGTATGCGCCCAGACCCGGTTGTCGCCTTTGGTCGTGAAAAAGATCTTACCCGCCGTGTAGACGATGCCTTCGCCGCCGCTGAACAGCGCGGCGCCGGCCACCTGCCTGCGCAGCGGCGCGGTCATGCCCGTCGGATCGGGAATGCGGGTCCATGTCAGGCGGTGATCTTCGCGCATCGCGACTTCGAGGCGCCCCGTGGAAAGGTCGCCGGGCGCCTGCGGCACGAAGCGGTAGAGACAGCCGTCAGGCCGGTCTTCCGTCAAATAGGCGATCCCCGTGGCGGGGTCGATCGCGGCAGCTTCGTGACTGAAGGCGCCGAGACCGGGCCGGACGACGGCGGGCTTCACGCCGAGCGGATCGCACTCATGGACGAGGCCGAAATCGCCGCTCTCTTCGCAGGAGAGCCATGTGCCCCACGGCGTCTTGCCGCCGGCGCAGTTCACCGAGGTCCCTTCCAGCACAGGATAACTGTCGACCACGGCCCCGCCTGCATCGAACCGGAGCGCACCGGCGCCGCCGCGCCGGCCCGGGACTTCGCTGTTGGAGACATAGATCCATCCGCCGCCGGGCGCGGCGAAACACGCGCCGCCGTCGGGCGCCGCGTGCCAGGGATATCTTCCGCCGGGGACGGCCGCCTTGCCCGATCGGGCGACGATGCGCAGCGACATGCCTTGCGGAAACGTGGCTTTCAACGCCGCATCGTAGGTCGTGGGCATTTCGGCGCGCGCCGCGCGGACGGCACCTTCCATCGAGACGGTTGCCATTGCGGCAAATAGATTTCGAACGAAACGCCTGCGGCCGATCATCGCCGTTCCCCCAACAAGATTGCGCGCATCGTAACTGTTCGGGCGCCGAACTCCTGTGACATCTTGGCTATAATGCGCGAACAATCCGGCAGCTACACGCATAGCGGAACCGTCCAAAGCGTGGCGTAAAGACAATATAAAAGCGAGCACAACCGAATCGCGGGGAATCGCGCCGGCGTCACATCTTTCAGTTTGGCGGGCACGCGATCCACACCAACAGGTAGGGGCTCAAAACAAAAAAAACAGATTCGAGGTGAATCGCCGGCAGCGGGTGCAACCCCGCCGCGCGGGGAGTCGTTCCTAGGGCGCATGTGCTTCCCGGAAGCGGGGAGAACAATGAGTAAGAGTTCAACAGAAGGAGGGACTCCATGTTTATTCGTATTGTTGCTGCTCATCTCGGCCTGCTCCGCGATGAGAAGGGGGCTACCGCGATCGAGTACGGTCTGATCGCGGCGTTGATCGCCGTTGTCATCATCGGCGGCCTGCAGCTGGCCGGTGAAAATCTCGGCGGAACGTTCGACGGCGTCGCCGCCGATCTCGACACCACTCCGTAACTTCCGACATCGAGGCTGGGGGGAGGAGGCGCGGGTCGCCTTCTCACCCCCGCACCGGTCGCCGCGGAACGCGGCGCCAAACATTCGGCAGCGCTTTCATCCGAAAGATGGAACGTGAGGGGGCCATGTTCATTCTGTCCGGACTCGCCTTTGCGGGTCTTCTGATCGCCGCCGCGGTATCCGATATCCGCAGCAACCGCATTCCAAACGTCATCACCGGCGCGCTGATCCTGGTATTTGCGATCTCCTGCGCCTCCGGCCTTTATCGCCCGGCGGCGCCGCACCTGATCGCGTTCGCCGTCGCCTTCGCCATCGGGTCGGTCCTTTTCCATGCCAAGCTTTGGGGCGGCGGCGACGCCAAGCTGCTCGCGGCGACCGGCCTTTATCTAGAGCCGTATGAGCTGAGCGCCCTGCTGCTCATCACCGCGCTTGCGGGCGGCGCGATGGCGGCCGGCCTGCTGCTGCACCAAAGAATCGCCGGCGGTGCGGCCGTAGGTCAGACCAAGATTCCCTACGGCGTGGCCTTGGCGACGGGTGGTCTCGCCGTCGGGCTGAGAGGGATGCTGTGATGCGTCCGCTCACGATCGCCCTTGTCGCAGGCGCATTGCTGGCGACCGGCGGCGTCGCCGTCCTGGCGCACAAGATGATCCGAGGCGCCGCGGAAGAAGCGGCCGCCAAAGAAGCGATCAAGCCGCGGGAGGTCGAAGTGCTGGTGGCGGCACGCGACCTGCCGCCGGGACGCATTCTTACCGAGGCCGATCTGACATGGGCCCGCTGGCCCGAAAGCACGGCGCGGGCGGCGCAGGTGGTCGTCCGTCAGGAAGGCGAAAGCACGACCGACCAGATGCCCGGCACGGCGACGCGGCGGGCGCTGTTCGCGGGGGAGCCGATCGCGGCGGCGGCGGTGTTCCGCCCGGGCGACGGCCAAGGGTTCATGTCGCAGATGATCGGCCCGGGAAAAAAAGCCGTGGGCGTGACGGTCAGCGCGGCGTCCACGGCGTCGGGCTTCGTCCTGCCGGGCGATCTCGTCGACGTCATTCTCACGGTCGACCTGCAGAAGGCCGAAGTGACGATTTCGGATGAAGGGCGCTTTGCCTCGCAGACCATCATCCGCGCGGTGAAGGTGCTGGCGGTCGACCAGGCGCTGGACGCGAGCGAAGGGAAGCCCGTGAAGCGCCGCCGCTCCTCCCGCGAGAAGGCGGAGAAGGCGGATGCGGAAAAAACGGCGGCCGGAAAGGACGACATCGCCATCGTCGGCAAGACGGTCGCGCTCGAGCTGACATCGGCCGAAGCCGAGAAGGTCCTCGCGGCGCAGGCCGCCGGCACCTTGTCGCTGTCGCTGCGCAGCTTCGCGGTCGATGAGACCAAACGCGAGGGCGTCACGGGCCTTAGGCCCGCCACCGGCGGCGGCGTCCGCGTGATCAAGGGGGGCGAAGTTGCGCGCTAGGAAACATCTCACCGCGCGCGCGTGCCTGGCCGCCTGGCTTGCGGGCTCTTGTTTTGCCGACGCGGCGGCGACGACCGTAACGCCGGCGGCGCGCGCCGCCGGCTTCCGGCTGCTGACGGACGAAGAAGCCAAGGCGCCCGCGCCGACCGTTGCGCCACCGCAAGCGGCGCCGGTGAAGACCGCGCCGGCGGCGGAGCCGGCGCCTCCCGCCGCGAAGTTCGAGATCGCCAACGGCGCCGGCCGTGCGCAGATCGGCGCGCGGTTCAAACGGTTTTTTGCGGGCAAGGGCGTTGCCGCGGACTCTCTCACCAACGCCGATCATTTCCAGCACGAGCGCACGGCCGTGTCGTATCGGCCCGAGAGCGCGGCCGAGGCCAAACGGATCGCCGATCTGCTGCCCATCCCGAGCGTGAAGCTCGAGCAAGCCAAGGATCTGCCGGCCTCGGTGCGCCTTGTGCTGGGGCGCGACGCGCTCGATTTCGACATGACGCTGGCCGCCGCAACGCAGGCCCCCCCGGCGCCGCAGCCAGCGGCCGCGGAGCCGGCAGAGATCGCAACACCGGCGCCGACGCAGGCGGCCATGGTGCAGGCCGCAGGTCCCCTGCCCGGCAAACGCATTCTCGTCAGCCCGGGCGCCGGCGAATTCCCGCCGAGCCTTGTCGACCACCTCACCGTGCCCATGGGCAAGAGCCATCTGATCGAGCTTCCCGCCGCGGCGCAGGAAGTGCTTGTGGGCGATCCGGCGATCGCGGACGTGTCCATCAGCTCGCCGCGGCGGATGTCGGTGATCGGACGCAAGCCCGGGGAGACCAACGTCTACGTCGTGGGCGCCGGCGGGCGCGAAGTCGCCCATCTCGAGGTCTCCGTCGGTCCGGACGCGCAAGTGGTGCAGGCGGCGATCGCCCGCGCGCTGCCCGGCCTGCCGGTGAATGTATCGACCGAAGGCGGCGCCTTGATCCTGACCGGAACGCTGCAGTCGGACGGCGAAGCCGGCCGGGCCGTGACCATTGCCCGCCAGTTCGTCGCGCAGAACGAAAAGGTCGTGAACCTGATCAAGCTGTCGCGGGCGCAGCAAGTCTTGATCCAGGTGCGCGTGGCCGAAGTGCAGCGCCGCGCCTTGAAAGAACTGGGCACATCGATGTCGCTGAACCGCAGCGATCCCAACAGCGGCGACCGCGTGCGCGGAAACCTGAACACGCTGGGCCTCAATCCGCTGAACCAGTTCGCAGCGACCTTCACCCTCGAAGGCATCCGCGACCTGTTCACGACGCTGTCCGTGCTCGAGCAGCGCGGGTTCGTGCGCAACCTGGCCGAACCGAACCTGGTGGCGGTCTCGGGCGAGACGGCCTCGATGCTGGCGGGCGGGGAGATCCCGATCCCGGTACCCGATCGCGACGGCATCAAGATCGAGTTCAAGCCCTTCGGCGTCTCGCTCTCCTTCCTGCCGGTGATCCTGGATACGGGCAACATCAGCCTCAAGCTGTCGACCGAAGTCAGCTCGCTGTCCTCGGAGCGCATCGACGTTCCGCTGCTGACGGGCCGGGCGGCGATCAATTCCTTCATCGTGCGGCGCGCGGCTTCGACCGTGGAGATGCCCTCGGGCGGGTCGGTGATGCTGGCGGGCCTGATCCAGAACGACGTTCTGTCGGGCATCAACGGCGTGCCCGCGCTGATGGACCTCCCGATCCTGGGCCAGCTGTTCCGCTCGGAATCCTTCAAGCGCAATGAGACCGAGCTGGTGGTGATCGTCACGACGTCGCTGGTCCAGGCCCAGGCGCCGCAGGCCATGGTGGCCGCGACCGACAGCGTCTCGCCGGCGACCGACATGGAAACCTGGGCCTACGGAAAGCTCATCAACCAGTTCACGCCAGGATTTGTCCAGGACGCTTCGCCGGGCGCGCACGCGCCCAAGACGTTCGGCTTCACCATCGACGAGGCCCAGCCATGAAACGGCTTTTCGCCCTGCTCGCCGCGATTTTCATGTCGGCGTGCGCGACGGACGGCCCCCAGCGCTATCACGTGATGGCCGAGCATCCGTTCGAGCTGCGCGAAACCGCCGTCGCATTCGACCTCACCGGCAAGACCGGCGCCGAACTGGAGCGGTTGGCCGCGCACGCGGGCGCGTCCCGCCCCAACAACGGCTCAAGCTTCGCCGTCAGCGCCGATGCAATGACGGGCGATGCGGTGCGGCGTGTGCTGTTGGGCACCGGCGTCCCGCCCGCGGACATCCTCCTGATCGCGCCGACGGGCGGCGCGCGCATCCTGCGCATCGACCGCAAGGCCTTCGCCGCGAATTGCACCGCGACCCCCGCCCCGTACTTCAATCCGGGCAAGCTCGACGACGGTTTCGGACACGAGAACTCCAACAGTGCGCTGTTCGGCTGCGCCGTGCGACGCAACATCGCGGCCATGACCGAGGATCCGCGCACCTTGTTCAACGCCGATCCGGCCAGCGGCCGCGATGGGGCGAGGGGCGCGGACGTCTACGCCAGATGGTCCAAGGGCCAGTCGACGGAATCGGCGGGCGGACCCACCTCCCAGCCGACCTCGACCTCGACCCTGTCGATCGGAGTGACGCAGAAATGATCCTGCGCAACATCGCCGTCACCATCTTCGCCGACACACCTGCCCTGGCCCAAGCGGCGCAGGCGGCGGCCAAGGATTCGCGGCTGGCCAAGTGCAGGATCGAGCTGAAGGCCGGCGGGATCCTCGAAGCCGCGCAGTGGCTGGCGACCAACCGCTCGCCGGACGTGCTGATCGTCGGCGATGCGGCCGAGGCGGACATCTGGCAGCGGCTCGAGCGCCTGGCCGAGACCGTCGAGCCGGTGTGCAAGGTGATCGTCGCCGGGCGCAAGGATTCGATCGCCCTGTACCGCGAGCTGCTGGCGCGCGGGATTTCGGATTACCTGGGCGGGGACCTCAGCGCGCCGGACCTGGTGGGCGCGGTGATGCGGCTTTATGCCGCGGGCGACCCGCTTCCGAAGGCCAAGGTGGTGGCCACCATGTCGGCCTCGGGCGGCGCCGGCGGGTCGACCGTAGCGGCGGTGCTTGCGGACGATCTCGATCAGCGCTTCGGCGATGCGATCCTCGTGGATCTCGATCTCAATATGGGCACCGCCGCGCTCGCGCTAGGCGTCGACGTGCGCGATCCGCTGGCGGAAGCGATGACCAACGCCGGGCTCGACGCCGCCATGCTCGAGCGCTTCGTGGTCCGGGAGCACGGCCCGAAGGTGCTGTCGACGTACGGCAGCCTGCGGGCCGCGGCGCCGGTCGATTCCGAGATGATGGAGCGTGCCGTGACGATCGCACGGTCGCTGGCCAAAGTCGCGGTGGTCGACCTGCCGAAAGGCTGGACCGAAGCGCACCAGCGCATCCTTGCCGCCGCCGACGACATCGCCATCGTCTGCACGCCCGACCTCGCCTCGCTGCGCAACGCGCGCATGATCCTTGACGAGCTGAATCAGCGGCGCGGGGAAGGCCCGAAAGCCAAGCTCATCCTCAACAAAGCGGGGCTTGCGCGCGGCGCCGAGTACAGCGGCGCCGATTTCAGGGAAGCCCTCGGCGCCGTGCCGACGGCGATCGTCCCGTTCGATCCGGTGCCGCTGATGAGCGCGCTGGCGGCCGGAAAGCCGGTCAGCACCGCGGGCGGCAAGGCGGCGGGCGCCTTGCGGGCGGCGGCGGCCCATGTGCTGGGCAAGGATGCGCCCGCGGCGCGCAAGGCGGGCGCCGCGCCGGCGTCGATCCTGCAACGGTTCATCCCCCGATTTGCGTAGGCCGCCATGTTCGGACGCAAGATCGCCCATACCATCGACATCCCCAATCAGGCGTCCCGCGCCGCGCCGCCGCGCGAAGCCTTGCCCGCAACCGCCGCGGCGGGGAAAACGGAGCCGGCCTCCGGCAAGGATCCCGACGAACGCATCCAGCGGATCAAGGCCGCGATCTTCAAGGACCTTCTGGAATCGGTGAACCTCGCCGAGCTCGCCAAGGTACCCGGCGAGCGCGTGCGCGAAGAGATCGCCGACGTGATCGTGGAAATCATCGCCATGAGGAACATGATCCTCAGCGCGATGGAACAGCAGACCATCACCCGCGAGATCTGCGACGACGTCCTTGGTCTGGGCCCGCTGGAGCCCCTGCTCGCCCGCGACGATATCGCCGACATCATGGTCAACGGAGCGGGCAAGGTCTACATCGAAACCGGCGGCCGCATTCAGCTGACCGACGTCAAGTTCCGCGACAACCAGCAGCTGACGAACATCTGCCAGCGGATCGTCTCGGCGATCGGACGGCGCGTGGACGAAACCAGCCCGATCTGCGACGCGCGCCTGGCGGACGGCTCGCGCGTCAACGTCATCGTCCCGCCGCTGTCGATCGACGGCCCGTCGCTCACCATCCGCAAGTTCAAGCGCGACAAACTGACGCTCGACAAGCTGGTGGAGCTGAAGACCATCACCCCGATGGGCGCGCGCCTTCTGAAGATCATCGGCGCGGCGCGCATCAATACGGTCATCTCGGGCGGCACGGGGTCGGGCAAGACCACGCTCTTGAACTGCATGACGCGCTTCATCGATCCCGGCGAGCGTGTGATCACCTGCGAGGACGCCGCCGAGCTGCAGCTGCAGCAGCCTCACGTGGTCCGCCTGGAAACGCGGCCGCCGAACCTCGAAGGCATCGGCCAGGTGACGATGCGCGATCTGGTGCGCAACTGCCTGCGCATGCGCCCGGAACGCATCATCGTCGGCGAAGTGCGCGGACCGGAAGCGTTCGATCTGCTGCAGGCCATGAACACCGGCCACGACGGGTCCATGGGCACGATCCACGCCAACAACCCGCGCGAGGCCATCGCGCGGATCGAGAACATGATCGCGATGGGCGGCTACAACCTGCCGTCCAAGACCCTGCGCGAGCAGATCGCGGGCGCGGTGCATGTGATTATCCAGGCGGCGAGGCTTCGCGACGGCACCCGCAAGATCACCCATGTCACCGAGCTGGTCGGCATGGAAGGCGACGTGGTCGTCCTCCAGGACCTGCTGGTGTTCGAGATCACCGGGGAGGACAGCAACGGCCGCGTGGTCGGGCGTCACCGTTTCACAGGGATCCGGCCGGCCTTCTGGGACCAGGCCAAATACTTCGGCTTCGAGCGCGACCTTGCCGAAATCCTCGAACAGGGAGAGGCGTGAGATGATCGCAGGCCCGCGCCGCAGACATCTGCGCCGCATCATCGAACGCGCCTCCGACGAGCGCGCCGTGCTGCCGGGACAGAACGCCGACGCCGAGCGCCGGCGCTCGATCCAGGCCAAGCTGAAGGAGCTGGCCGACAAGCGCGCGGGCCGGAGAAGAATCCGGCTGCGCGATGCGCTCGCCCAGGCGGGCCTGTCCGTCACGCCGCTGCACTTCGTCGGCGCCTCGATCGCGGCCGCGGCGTTGTGCGGCCTGCCGGGCCTTGCGCTCTCGCCGCCGGTCGGCGTCCTCGGCGCTTTGATCGGCGGGATCGGGCTGCCGCATATGACGCTGAAGTACCTCGCCCGGCGCCGGCTCGCCAAATTCACGAGCCTCTTCGCCGAGGCCCTGGACATCGTCATCCGCGGGATCCGCAGCGGGTTGCCGCTCGGCGAGTGCCTGAACGTGATCGCGCGTGAGATGCGCGAGCCGGTCGCCGGGGAATTCAGCATCGTCACCGAAGGGATCCGGCTGGGCATGACCATGGAAGAGGCGCTGAAACGCCTGTGGGAGCGGGTGCCGACGCCGGAGGTTCGGTTCTTCTCCGTCGTGGTCGGCATTCAGCAGCAGACCGGCGGCAACCTGGCCGAAACGCTGTCCAAGCTCGCCGACATGCTGCGCGCGCGCAAGCGCATGCGCGACAAGGTGCAGGCGATGTCGACGGAGGCCAAGACGTCGGCGGGCATCATCGGGTCCCTGCCGATCCTGGTGGGCCTGATGCTTCTGTTCGTCGCGCCCGACTACGTGTCGCTGTTGTTCTCGACCTCCCTCGGCAACTGGATACTGCTCGGCAGCGCCCTGGTCATGAGCGCCGGTGTCCTCGTCATGCGTCAGATGATCAACTTCGAGATTTAGGCGGACCATGCCCGATTTCGATCCGATGCAGATCCTGACCGCCCTGATGAGCTTCGGCGCGTTTTGCGCCGTAAGCGCGGTGGCCCTCGTGCTGATGGCGCGGGACCGCTCGACCGCGCGCCTGAAGATGATCGCCGAGCGCCGCCGCGAGCTGGCGAGCGCCAACGCCGGTCTGTTGCGCGCGCGCCGCCGTGGTCCCCACCGCTGGCAGCGTACGGCGGTCGATCACGTGATCGCGCGCCTGAAGGTGCTGCAAGAGGGCTCGCTGAACGAGCTGCGCCGCAGCATGGCCATGGCCGGCTGGCGCAATCCGTCGGGACCGGCGTATTTCGCCGCCGCGACGCTGGCTCTGCCCATCGTCTTCGGGATCGTTGCGCTGATGTATACGGCCGCTCCGGCGGTCGCCGCCAAGGCCACGGCGATCAAGGTGATGATCGTCGTCGGCGCGGGCTGCACTGGGGGCATGCTGCCGCGATTGTTCCTGCTGAACGCGATCTCCAAGCGCAAGGCCGCCCTAACACGTTCTTTCCCCGACGCGCTCGACCTGATGGTGATTTGCGTCGAAGCGGGCGTCTCCACCGAAGTCGCTTTCAACCGCGTGACGGAGGAAATGGCCGGCGCCGGCCCGGAGATCGCCGAAGAATTCGGGCTGTTGGCCGCCGAACTCGCCTTCCTGCCCGACCGGCGCCAGCCGCTGGAGAACCTTGCCGAGCGCACAGGGCTGCCGGCGATCAAGTCGCTGTCGACGACACTGCTGCAGTCGGAAAAGTACGGGACGCCCGTCGCGCTCGGGCTGCGCGTGCTGTCGCAGGAAAGCCGGGAAGCGCGCATGGCGCTGGCGGAAAAGAAGGCCGCGAGCCTGCCGGCGACGCTGACTGTCCCGATGATCGTATTTTTCCTGCCGGTGCTGTTCGCGGTGATCGCCGGTCCCGCCAGTATCCGCATCATGAACCTCAATTAGGGACCGGAGATGAAATTATCGTTTCGCCGCCTCGGCAATCCGCTGCAAGAGCCCGATGGTTTCGGGATCGGCTTCCTGCTGCGCCAGGGCGCGCGCGACCTCGCCGTTGCCGGCCACCGCTTCGAGCAGCGCGAGATTGAGCCGCACGCGGCGCGGCGCATCGCGCAAAGCCGCAGCCTTGCGCATGAGGGCAAGCGCTTCGTCCAGATCGCCGGCGAGGGCCAGGGAAATCGACTTGTTCGAGAGCGCCATCGCGCTTCCGGGAGCGAGGGCGACGGCGCGGTCATGATGGACGCGCGCCTCCGCGGAGCGCTCCAAATGGTCGAGCGTCACGCCGAGCACGGTCTCGGCTTCGGACGAACTGGGATGGATCTTGACCGCGGCGCCGAGGACTTCGGCGGCGCGCGCGAAGCGGCCCCCGGCCAATTCGCATTTGGCGGTCTCCAGCATCACCTCGAGATCCACGGGCGTCTCTTTCTGCAGACGCGCCAGGACGGGCGCTGCGGCGTTGCAATCACCTGCAAGCCGCAGCGCCCGAACCATGTTGATGGCGGCGCCCTCGCCGCCGAGCTCCGGCGCTTCGGGCGCGCCCGACCGGCAGCCGCAGAGGGCCAGCAGTGCACAGAGGACGGTGGCGCGCATGGCCGACATCCTAACTTGGAAAAGGAGCAAATGACATGAACCCGCGGCTTTTTCTGATGGCGTCGGGCCTCTTGTTCGCGAGCGCCATCGCGAGCTCCTTTGCCAGAGGGGACGACTTCATCGCCATCGGCACCGGCCGGCTGACGGTCGTGCGGGCGGGCGAGTCCATCGCCACAGTGGCCGTCGGCGATCCGTCGGTCGCGGACGTGACGGTCGAAGGCGACCGCTCGATCATGGTGTTCGGCAAGCGGCCCGGGCAAACCGATCTTGTCCTCATCGGCCACAACCAACGCCAGATCCTGCGCTCGCGCATCGTCGTCGGGACCATGGGAGGCGAAGACACGGTGATCGTCCGCCGGCCCGGCAATTCGGGCATGGAGGAAGAAGCCTGGTTCTGCGCGCCGAACTGCGCGCGCGTGCCGGGCAACGTACCGGGAGCGCCCGCGAAGTGATCATCGCCGCCTTCATCCTGCCGGTGGCGCTGGGTTTCACGGCCTTGGCCGTGGAAGGCGGGCTTTGGTACGCCGACCAGCATCAGCTGCGCAACATGGCCGACACCGCCGCGCTCGCGGCCGGATGGGCGCGCAAGGATGAAGCGGACGAGCTCGATGCCGCGGTCGCCGCGGTGGAGGAGATGGGATACGACGCGGCCATCGACGAGGTATTCGTCATCTCGCCCCCCGAAGGCGGCGCATACGAGGACGACGAACAGGCCCTGGAGATCCTCGTGGTCCGGACGCGGCCGGTGCTGATGTCGGCCATGTTCGTGGATGGCGACGACATGGCGATCGAGGCGCGGTCCGTCGTGCGCCTCGACGAGGCGCCGGGCGCTCCGCTGTGCATGCTGGCGCTTCGCCCCACCAACAACGGCTATACCGCGAGCGGCGGCGCGACGTTGACGCTGGACAACTGCGGAATGCATGTCAATTCGTCGAGCTCGGGCGCGATGACCATGAGCGGCGGCGCGACCGTGACGGCCGACTGGGTGCACGTCGGCGGCACCATTACAAAGTCCGGCGGCGCTCAGGTCTACACAGAAGAACTCGAGACCGGAGCAGACCCGCTTGCGGACCCCTACTCCGATCTAGAGTTTCCCGGCGCCGGGACGTGCGACTACAACAACGTGCACTACTCCGGCAGCGCCGTGGTGACTCTTAATCCCGGGCGATATTGCAACGGCTTGCAAGCCAGCGGCAGCGCCAAGATCACGCTGAACCCCGGCACCTACATCATCGATCGCGGTGCGTTGCAGTTCAGCGGCGGGACGACCCTGACCGGCACCGGCGGTGTGACGATCATCCTGACGGGTAGCGGCAGTCAGTGGGCGTCGGCAACCTTCAGCGGCGGCAGCACGATCACCCTGAATGCGCCGACGACAGGGAGCTACGCCGGCATGGTGCTGATGAAGAACCGGCTGGCGACGTCCGGGGCCGTGAGTCTCAGCGGCGGGTCGGGAATGAAGCTGAAGGGGGCGATCTACATGCCGACCCAGGCGATCAGCTATTCGGGCGGTACGGGCGTAGGCACCAACTGCACACAGATCATCGCCTGGTCGTACACCATGAGCGGCGGCTCGCGACTCGCCGGCGACTGCCCGGATTACGAACTGGCGACGGCGGGGAGTGAAGACGGAGCGCCGGGGATCGTGGAATGACGAAGCGCCTGGTGACGGATGCGCACGGCAATGTGGCGATCGAGTTCGCGCTGCTGATGCCGTTCTTTGCGCTGATGATCATGGGACTTGCCGAACTCGGCTTCATGACCCTCGAGCGTTCGACCTTGGATGCGGCGGCGCGCTCGGGGCTGCAGGTGATTCTCGCCGACCCCGCCGATACGGCGCAGGCGGAGACCCTCGCCCAAGACATCGCACCGGACGCGGATATCGACGCCAGCGTCGCGTGCGAATGTCCGGACGGCACGGCGACGGCCTGCAACACGACATGTTCGGGGGAACTGCCGCTGCGGTTCGTGACGGTGACCGCAACCGAAGACTGGCCGCTGCTGTTCCCGTGGCCGGGCATCGACGACCCGTTCCCCCTGCAAGCCATGGCGGAGGGCCGGACGCAATGAGGCGCCTTCACAAGGATACCGCCGGCGTCGCCGCCCTGGAGTTCGCGCTGATCTTTCCGGTGCTGCTGGTGATGACCGCGGGGCTGACCGAGTACGGCCGCGTTCTGTTCGTGCAGCAGGCGGTGCGCAACATCATCGACGAGACCGCGCGGCGCGCCGTCGTGACGTCGCTGACGTCGGAAGATGTCGAGAACGCGGTGCAGAGTGCGCTCGAAGAGGTGAGCGGCATCCAGGAGTTCGAAGTGGACGTGGACGACGGCGCCGCGCTGTCGGTGGCGGTCACGGGCAGCTTCGCGCTGTTCTTCGGCGAGCTGCTGCCGCAAACCATGATCGAATTCGAAGTGACGACACAGTTCCCGCGATGAGCCGGAAATCAAAAGGGGAGTGGTACAGGTGAGTGCGATGAGCGCAAAACAACCGAGCTGGCAGGGACGCGGCACCGCCTTGGCGCCGGAGGGGCTGACCTTGCGGGGGATCAAATTCTTCGAAGGGCTGGAAACAGGCGCGGTGGACGCCTTCAGTTCGTCCGCGATCTGGCAGCGCTTCGACGAAGGCCAGATGATCTTCGACCAGGAAAGCGACGGCCTCGAGGTGCACTTCGTGTTCCAGGGATGCGTGCGCCTTCTGACCAGTGTCGACGGCGGCGAGCCGGTGACGCTGGCCGAAGTGAAAACCGGCGAGATCTTCGGTGAGCTGGCGGCGATCGACCACTTGGGACGTTCGGCCCGCGCGCTGGCGGTCAGCGACACCATCCTCGCCTCGATCCATGGGCCGGTGTTTGTCCGGCTGCTGGAAGACTTCCCCAAGGTCGCGGCGCGGATGTTGAAGCGCCTGGCCGGCATCATCCGCTCCATGGACGTGCGCCTGACCAACATCGCCGTACTGACACCGATCCAGCGCGTGATCGCCGAGCTGATGCGCCGCGCCGAGCCGGATGTGCGCGTGCCGGGGATGTGGATCATCCCGTTCGCGCCGTCGCACGGCGATATCGCGAGCTGGACGGGCCTCGGCCGCGAACAGGTGGCGCAGACCATCGGCGCGCTTGCACGGGAGGCATTGTTGCGCCGGCGCGGAGGAAGTCTCGTGCTCATGGACTGGGCGGCGCTGCAAAGCATGGTCAAGCCGGCGCACACCCGGCGTGACGGCAGCGGCACGGCGCTCGACGGCGCCATCAAACTTCCGGCATAGGAGAACGGCCGTGTTTACCGGGATTCGGCGGCCGCTTCCGCGGCGGCGGCGTCGACAGCAGCGTCATCTTCACTGGACCGCGTCACCCACGCGGCGAGGCCGAGCGCGCACCAGAGCATGGCGCCGGCCAGAAGGAACGGTGCGCCGGGTAGCGGCGCCGCCCGCTCGGGGGCGATGAAATACGCGAAGACCTGGCTGAAGACGATCGGGCCGATCATCCCGGTGATCCCGGTGATGCTGGACATCGCGCCTTGTAGCAATCCCTGCTGCGCGTGCGACACGAGCCGGGTCATGAGGCCTTGCAGCGCCGGCGCGTGCAGGCTCATCAGGGCCGCGAAGGGCACCGCGAACCAGAACATGCGCCCGGTGTCGGCGAAGGCGTAAAACGTCACGCCCACGGCGCCGCACAGAAGGCCGCCAAGCAACGCGGTGCGCTCGCCGAAACGCTTCACGACGGGCTTCACCATCCCGCCCATGACGATGATGTTGGCCGCACCGACGCCGGCGAGGACGAGACCGACCTCGATCTCGCCCCAGCCGTAGCGATAGCCCGCATAGAGCACGAAGATGCTGGGGAAGACATTGTGCATGAGCGTCATGCAGAAGTGCACGGCGGCAAGGCCGGTGAGCTGGACATGCGAGCGCAGCAGGATCAGCGCGCCGACGGGATTGGCGCGGCGCCAGTCGAAGGTCTTGGTGCGGTTTTCCGGCGCAAGAGATTCCGGCAGCACAAAGATGCCGTAGAGCGCATTGGCCAGCGTCGCCCCGGCGGCAATGAAGAACGGCAGGCGCAGATCGATGCTTCCGAGCAAACCGCCGAAGGCCGGTCCCAGGATGAAGCCGAGACCGAAGGCCGCGCCGAGCATGCCGTAGGCGGCCGCGCGCTTTTCGGGCGCGGTGACGTCGGCGATATAGGCGCTGGAGGTCGAGAAGCTGGCCATGGTCAGGCCGGAGATCATGCGGCCGACCCACAACCACCAGAAATTCGGCGCGAGCGCCATCAACAGAAAGTCGAGGCCGAGGCCGGTGCAGGAGATCAGCAGCACCGGCCGGCGACCGAAGCGGTCCGAAAGCATGCCGGCCATGGGCGAGAAAAAGAACTGCATCAGCGCCCAGCTCGCGGCGAAGAGGCCGATCAGGCTTGCGGCCGCCGAGGTGGACCCGGTGAACTGTTCGACGAGCTTCGGAAAGACCGGGATGATCATGCCGAACGAAAGCACGTCCAGCACCACGAAGGCGTAGATGAAGGCGAGCGCGCGCTTGGGCGCTGCCTGAACAGGCGCTGTTGCGGTTTCCCCAGCCGACATGGCCGGGACTATACACTGCGGACTGTGGCGGACCAGCGGCGAAGTGCGGCCTTGATCGGGATCAACAACACCGCGCAGTACAACATCTTCGGCGGCGCGGTTGGCGCACCACCGCAACGCGAGGGTGCGGCAACCTGCCCCGACGTCCCGGCGCAGCTAGCCGCCGCTGGCCGCCTTGATATAGGCGTCGACCTCGGCCTCCATCAGCGACAACGGTAAAGCGCCTGCCGCGAGCACGGTGTTGTGGAAGGCCTTGAGGGAGAATTTGGGGCCCAGCGCCTTGCGCGCCCTTTCGCGCAGTTCATAGATGCGCAGCTGACCGATCATGTAGGACGTCGCCTGGCCCGGGTTGACGACATAGCGCTCCACTTCGCTCGGCGAAATGCCGTAGTCGATGGCCTGCTGCCGCGTCCAGCCTTTGGTGTGCAGTCCCGTGTCTACGACAAGGCGGCGTGCCCGAAACAAGGCGGCGTCGAGATACCCGAGATAACCTTCCGGGTCGTCTTTGTACCAACCTTCTTCCGCCGCGACGCGCTCGGCGTAAAGCGCCCAGCCTTCGGTGATGGCGGAGATGCCGCCGAAGGCGCGGATCTGCCTGAACTTCGGCAGGCTCGTGTCTTCATTCATGAGGGCGATCTGGAAATGATGGCCCGGCACGGTCTCGTGATAGACAAGGGTCTTCAAGCCGAACAGCGTGAGCTCATCGGGCCGCAGCGGCATCTGGAAGATGCCGGGGCGCGAGCCGTCGAGCGGCGGCGAGGTGTAGCTCGCCGCGGCGCTCGCCCAGCGGAATTCCGGGTAAGGCTGCGCGATCACCGCACCCTTGGGCATGCGGTCGAAGACGAGCGCGGAACGCTTCAGCGCGTCGGCGAGGAAGACGTCGATGTCGGCCATGATCTTCGCCCGGCCTTCGGTCGTGACGGGGTAGGCGAGGTCCTTCTGCAACTGCGCGATGCGATCCTTCACCGAACCTTCGGTGCGGCCGATCTTCTTGAACACAGAGTCCATCTCGGCCTCGATGCGCGCGACCTCGCGCAGGCCGATCTCATGGATCTGATCTGCGGTCAGCTCGGTGGTGGTGAAACGCGCAAGATGCCAAGCATAAGCGGCCGCGCCGTTCGGAAGCTTGTCGATGCCGGCGTCGTCGCTGGCGCGCGGCAGCTGCTCCTTGAGCAGTGCAATCGCCGCCTGCCACGCGGGAACCACTTCGGCGCCGACGATCTTCTGGGCTTGCGCCACCATCTCGGCGCGGCGCGCATCGGTGACCACCTTGCCGGTGCGCAGCTTGTCGTTGAATGTCGCTGAAAGCGGGTTTTCGGAAGGCTGGCCGGCGGCGAACTGTTCCATCTGGCTGATGGTGGCTTCGAGGATGAAGCGCGGCGGGCGGATGTTCCTGGCAAAACCGCGCCGTGCTTCGGCGATCGCTTCGTTCATGCGCGGTCCGACGAGCGCGAGGCGCGCGAGATAATTATCGGCGTCCTTCTCGGTGCGCAGGACGTGCTGGACGGTTAAGGTGTTGGGGAGACCGATGTTCGCGCCGCCGAACTGTTCGAGCGGGAACCCAAGATCGAGGAACGGCTCGCTCTTGATGAGGATGTCGAGCTGCCACTCCATCAGGTTCGCCGACACGCGCTCCTGCGGCGTCAGCCTGGTGCGATCATAGCGCCGAAGCTCGGCGAGGCCTTTCCTGGCGAGGGCGATGCGCGCCAGCGCGTACTCGCGGGTCTGCGGCGCCAGCAGGCGTTCCACGCGCTCCTGCTCGGCGCCCGTGAAGTAGCGCGCCGAGGCCGCGCTGTCGGTGTTGAAGCGCATCCATTCATCGGTGAAGGCGTCGAAGAATTCACCGATGGGCCGCTGCTGCGCGGCGGACGCCGGCGCGGCGACGAGCAGCAGTGCGACGAGCAAACGAGCAATCGGTTTCATGGATCCCCCCAGAGGTTCGCGTGCTGCCGCGAGTGTAGCCCGAACTGCACAAAGCGCGCCCGGGTCGAGGCGAAAGCGCCTAAGTAGCTGAAGTTTCTGTATTTTTCTCCAATGTGCACGCGCCGCCTTCTCGGCGATCCGCGTTCAACGCCGGTCTCCTTATTTTACCAGCGTGCACCCGGGCGCGGGGAACGGTCCCGGCTTGAATGTATCGCCGCCGACAGCCTTCGCGTGGGCTTTCCACGCGGTGGCGATAATCGAGAAGTCCTTCTCGGCGTCGGTCTTCTCCGCGCCGCCTTCGAGTTTGGCAAAGAAATCATCCGTGGCCTGTTTGAGGACCTGAAGATCGGCGTCGGGCCACACCGCGAGCGTCATCTTGGCGCTTACGGGTTTGCCGCCGACGAGGCGCAACGTGCCGTCATGATTGCGCTGGGCGATGCCCTTGTTGATCTCAAGCATCTTGCCGAGGGCCTCACATTGGATGGACTCCGAGGCCTTGTACGATTCCGTGACGGACTCGCGCGCGGCGCGCTGGACCGCGGCGCGCTGCCCCTCGCTCAAGCCGTTCCAGATCGACTTGTCGATATGCATCCAGGAGACGAGGGAAGGTTGGTGCCAGGCGGGCGTATGGGCGTAACGCGCGCCAAGCTGCCCGATATTCTGGGTGCAGGTGCTTTTGGTACCTGCGGGGACCGGAAAGGCCACCGCCGGCGTGCAGTCGAGATCGCCGGCGTCGGGATTGCCGAGAGGGCGTTGCCGGGTCGGTTCCTTGATCGGGAAAAAGTCGAAGAAGTCGTCGCTCGGGTTGATGTATTCGAACCCCTGGATGGTCGCCGTCTGCATCGGAAGGAGGACCGGCTGTCCGCCCACCGCGGGATAATAGGTGAGCGTTTTCTGCGTGATGACGCCGCGCTCGCGCAGGATATCGCAGGCACGGTCGAGGACGTCCTGCGGCGGCGAAAGGTAACGAATGCGCCAACCCGAGGTGCAGAGCCCGGCGAGTCCGATGCCGTCCTTTTGCGCCAGACACTCCGCATCGCCGGCCTCGCAGGCGGCCGGACCCATGGGCTTTGGGAAGAAGCCGGAGTTCTGCGCGGTGCTGCCGATCACCGGGATCGCGACCTGCGTTCCGCCGCGGCTGTCGAGAACCATCTGGGCAAGTTGCGTCCCGTTGCGCCCCGCCGCATCGGTCTTCGCGGTGAAGAGGAACGCGACCATCTGGTCGAAGGTGATGCCGAAGGGCACGGAGTTGTAGATGAAGCCCCAGCTCGGATCATTGAAAACGGGCTTGGCGCCCGGGTCGTTCTTCCCGAACTGAATGCCGGCACGCAACGCGTTGACCCCGCGATTGACGGTCTGGTCGGGTTTGAAAAGGACCTGCTGGCCCGCCGGCAAGGCGTCCTCGCCCTTGTCGTCGGTGTAGGCGAGCACCTTCTCGATGAAGATGCGCATGGCGCCGTACCCGGGGTCCCTGGGGTTGATGGACGTGCCCTCGCCCCGGCCGACGGTCGGCGATTCACTATATTGATTGTAGGAAATAGTGACGTCGGCGTGGGCGGGGGCGAGCACGGCCCCTGCGAACGCAATACCGAGAACAAACGGCCTCACCATCGACGCTCCTCCCAGAGAGAATGTGCGGCAGTATCGGCGGGAACGCGGCAACCGGACAAGCCTAGCCGGCGCTGAGATAGACGAACCGCGTCAGGAACAGCGCGGCGAGCAGCATCAACAGCCAGTCCGACCTCTGCACCTTTCCCGAGAGGATTTTGAGGAGGGCGTAAGCGAGAATACCGAAGGCCAGCCCGTTGGCGATCGAGAAGGTCAGCGGGATCAGGACCAGCGTCAGAAACGCGGGGATACTGACCATGAAGTCATCCCATGCCAGCTCGGCCATCGGCGCCATCATGAGGCCTCCCACGAGGATCAGCGCCGGGGCGGTGGCGTAGATGGGAATGAACTGCGCATAAGGCGCGGCCAACATCGCGAGAAGGAAGAGGACGCCGGTGACGACGGCGGTCAATCCTGTGCGGCCGCCGGCCTGCACGCCCGCCGCGCTTTCCACGTAGCTCGTGACGGTGCTGGTGCCGGCGACCGCGCCGACGACGGTGGCCGTGGCATCGACGAAAAGAATGCGGTTCAGACGTTCGATCGAGCCGTCGGGCTTCACCAGACCGGCGCGTTTGGCGACGCCGACAAGCGTGCCGATATTGTCGAACAGATCCACGAACAGAAACACGAAGACGATCTCGAGCAGCCCCAGCGCCGCGGAAGGTGCGAAAATACCCGGGATGTCGAGCTTGAAGGCCACGTCGGCGAGCGCAGCGATGTCATAGGGCTGCGGAGTCGTGCTCACCTGGCCGAGCGCCCAGCCCAGGCCCGTGACCGCGAGGATCCCGATCAGGACCGCGCCCTTCACTTTCCACAGATGGAGGGCGACGATCAGGACGAGACCGATGAGCGCGAGCGCGGCGCCCGGCGCGCGCAGATCACCCAGGGTGACGAGCGTGGCAGGGTGGGCCATGACGATGCCCGCGTTGTGAAGGCCAATAAAGGTGATGAACAACCCGATGCCGCCGGCAATCGCGGGGAACATGAAGCGCGGCAAGGCCGAGATGATGACCTGACGCACGCCGGTGATGGTCAGGAGGAGAAAAGCGATGCCCGACAGGAACACGCAGCCGAGCGCGACTTCCCACGGCACGCCGAGCTGTTTGACGACGGTGAACGTAAAGTAGGCGTTGAGGCCCATGCCGGGCGCGAGGGCGAGCGGAATATTGGCCGTGAGCCCCATCAGGATGGTGGCGAACCCCGCCGCGAAACAGGTGGCCGCGGCAACGGCGGCGATCGGCATTCCGGCCTGGCTGAGGA
Source organism: Rhodospirillaceae bacterium (assembly GCA_050250575.1). Classification (GTDB taxonomy): domain Bacteria; phylum Pseudomonadota; class Alphaproteobacteria; order Rhodospirillales; family Rhodospirillaceae; genus SHVO01. The sequence goes on from JBFWOJ010000012.1 coordinate 106,926, forward strand.
TCGCAGGATTGACGGCGATGATATAGGCCATCGCCAGGAAGGTGGTCATTCCTGCAAGAACTTCGGTGCGCGGCGTCGTGCCGCGTTCGGACAACTTGAAATGCCGCTCGAGAAGTTGGTTCACGAAAATCCCCCTTGGCGCCCGTCGGCCTCCCCCCGGAGGCGCCGCCACTCTCACACCTCTTGGTGCCGGAGCGCAATCTGTCCTATCACTGCGGTGAAGCGACGAGGAACCGCGCGTGCCCGACCCGACTGTCGAAAAGATATTCATCTCCGCCAACCAGCTTCTGCAGGATTCGATCGCGCTGGCGATGCAGATCCTGCGCGCCGGGTTCAAACCGAGCCACATCGTCGGTGTCTGGCGCGGCGGCGCGCCGGTCGGCATCGCCGTGCAGGAAGTGCTCGAATTCCACGGACTCAATACCGACCACATCGCCATCCGCACATCGTCGTACTACGGCATCGACAAACAGGCGGCCCTGGTGAAGGTCTATGCGCTCGACTATCTGGTGGACGTGCTGCGGCCGGAAAATTCCGTGCTGATCGTCGACGACGTGTTCGACAGCGGCCGGAGCATAGAGGCGATCCTGGCGGAACTGGCGAAACGGTGCCGCAACAATCTCGCCCACGATATCCGGGTCGCGACGGCCTACTACAAACCGGCGCGCAACAAGACCAAGCTCAAGCCCGATTTCTATGTGCACGAGACCGATAAATGGCTGATCTTCCCGCACGAACTGAAGGGCCTGACGCGGGAAGAGATCCTCGCCAACAAGGCGGTGGATGAGAGCTTCTTCGACGTCTGAAGGCGCTATTCCGGCGGCACGAGATGCGGCGCATCGGCGATCTCGTTCGCATCGCAGGCCGAAGGCGGGAAGGCCGCAGCCGCCGCATCGCCGCTAGCCATAATCGCTCCCTTCAATCCCTCGGCCACGCGTCCGGCGCGGACGTGAACGAGCAGATCGTCCATGATCTTCTGCCATGTCGCCTGGGGCACACGCGCGGCCAATCCGCTGTCCGGCACGATCTCGGCGTGATGTTCAGCAAGAGCGACGAAAATGAGAAGGCCATTGGCCGCAGCGGTGCGGCCCTGCACCAGGGCGACGAATTCCTCGCGCGCGAGGCGTTCCGCCGCGTCCTCGCGGGCGGCGCGCGGCACCGTCAGCAAGCGCAAGGGCAGCCACTGCAGGGCCGCGCCGGTGGCAAGGGTGACGGCGCCGGTCAAAAGAAATGCGACCCGCACATGCAGGTCGGGCACAAAGAGGGCGAGTCCGCCGAAGACCACGAAACCGAGGACCGCCGCATAGGGCACGGTGTGGAGGCGGTAGTCGTCGCAGACGTCGGCCACCGCGAGCACGAGCTCGGCGCTGGTGCGCGCTTCCGCGGCTTTGACGGCCTCTTCGAGAAACCGCTTGTCGGCATCGCTGAGCATCACCATCGCCCCGACGCGCCTCCGCCGCCGAATGAGCCGCCGCCGCCCCGAAAACCGCCGCCGCGGCGACCGCCTCCATGCCAGATCACCGGCCCGCCGAGCACGACCGGCCACAGGCCGCGCCGCCTGCGCCGGCCAAAGCGGGCGAACAGGAAAAACAGAATCAATATAAGGACGAGCGGGATTTCGCCGGGATCCTGCGCGCGCGCCGGCGGAGCCGATTGCGGACGGGCCGTCTCCTCGCCGCGCAGAACGGCGAGGATGGATTCGACACCGGCGACGATGCCTGCTTCCATCTGTCCGGCCCGAAACCTCGGGAGGATGTCGCGCTCGATGATGACGCGCGACAGAGCGTCGGTGAGTTGACCCTCGAGGCCGTAACCGACCTCGATGCGGACCTGGCGGTCATTGGGTGCGACGAGAAGGATCACGCCGGTATTGCGGCCCTTCTCCCCGATGCCCCACGCGCGCCCGAGCCCTACTCCATATTCTTCGATCGCGCGGCCCTCCAACGCGGGTACCGTGGCCACGACCACTTGCTGGCTGGTGGCGCGCTCGTGCGCGGCGAGCTTGTCGGAGAGCTCTGCTTCCGCCGCCGCGCCCAGGATTCCCGCCTGATCGACGACCCGGCCCGTGAGCGGGGGAAAGGAAATCTCCGCCGCGTGCGCGCGCGCGACGACCAGCAGCACGAATAGCGCGAGGCGCCACATCAGAACTTGACGGTCGGCGCCTGCTGGGCGGGCTCGGCGGCGGTGAACGTCTCCTTCACCTTGGCCTCCGGATACATGACGGCCGCAATCCAGCGCCCGGGGATCGTGCGGATCTCCGTGTTGTAGGTTTGCACCGCGCCGATGTAGTCCTTGCGCGCGACGGCGATCCTGTTCTCGGTGCCTTCCAGCTGAGACTGGAGCGCCAGGAATTGCTGGTCGGCTTTCAGGTTCGGATATTGCTCGACCACCACCATAAGCCGGGCGAGCGCGCTCGAAAGCTCGGCCTGGTTCTGTTGAAACTGCTGGAAGGCCGCAGGATCCTGCGTGATATCGGCCGGAAGCTGCATCGAGGTGGCCTTGGCGCGGGCCTGGATCACCGCCTCCAATGTTTCGCGTTCGTGCGCGGCGTAGCCTTTCACCGTCTCCACGAGGTTCGGGATGAGGTCGGCGCGCCGCTGGTATTGGTTTTGCACCTGGCTCCAGGAGGCCTTGACCTCTTCATCGAGCCTTGGGACGGCGTTGATATCGCACCCCGCGAGAAATGCGGCAGTCATCACAATGGCGAGCAAACGCGCGAGCATGCGGACCTCCTGGACCGGATGAAACGATACCCCAACGTGCCACATCGTCAAAAGTAGCGGGAGAGGCAGGATGCGCGCCTTTATGACCGCCCCGGCGCCGGGCGGACATGGTGTCGCTGTTCCACGCCGGGATAACCCACGGTATAGCTGCCCCATGGTCCCGGAATTACATATGGCCGCCACCGCCGCCGTTCCTCTTGCGATCGGTCGTTAGATGCTTGACGCGCTCGCCTTCAATGCCGCACGTGAGCTTCAGGACGCCGGGCGCCTCGATGAGGCGCGCGCGGCCTATCGGCGGATCGTGGCGCGCAACCCGAAGCATTTCGAGAGCCATGCCCAGCTTGCCCTTATTGATCTCGCGCAGGGGCGGCTTGCCGACGCGCTGAAGGAAAATGCGCGGGCGCTGAAACTGCGCCCGGATATCGCCGGCCTTCACAACAACAACGGTTCCATTTTGCTCGGCATGGGCCGTGCGAAAGACGCGGCGGCCAGCTTCGAGACGGCGGTGCGCCTCGATCCCCGGGACGCACAAGCACGCAACAACCTTGGCGGCGCCCTGTCGAAGTTGGGGCGTTTCAAAGAAGCGCTTGCGAACATCGAGGCGGCGATCGCCCTATTGCCGAGATATGCGAAGGCGCACGCGGATCGGGCGATGGTCCTGAACCGCATCGGCCGCGCGACAGAGGCGATCGAGAGCGCCGAGCGTGCCGTCGCGCTCAACCCCGCCTTCGCCGAGGCGCACGATCATCGCGGAGTCGCGCTCGTGCGGCTCAATCGATTTGACGAGGCGTTGGCCGCCTTCGACGCGGCCATCGCCGCCGATCCCACGTTCGCCCTCGCCCACAGCAACCGCGGCGGCGTCCTGGAGCTGATGAGACGCGATGACGAGGCGCTTCAGAGTTTCCGGCGCGCCTTGGAGCTGGATGCCTCGCTGTCCCTGGCTGCGGGCGCGGCGGTCCAGCTTCGCTTGCGGACGTGCGATTGGGAGGGCGTCGCGAAGGACGCCGCAGCCGTGCTGGCGCGTATCGACGCAGGCGCCGCGGCCGCGCCGCCGCTCACCGTCGTTGCCCTGACGGAATCGCCGGCGCTCCAGCGCAAGGCCGCCGCGTTGCACACAATGGCGGCCGTGCCGTTGCGGACACCGGCGCGCGTACAGAACCCGCGCGGCGAGAAGATCCGCATCGGTTATTTTTCGCCCGATTTCGGGGATCACCCCGTCTCGCACGCGATCGCGGGCGTGTTGGAGCGACATGACCGCACGCGCTGCGAGGTCACGGCCTTCCTGATCGCGCCGCGCGCGGCGGACGGCTTTCAAGCGCGGGTGCGTTCGGCGGTTGCGCGTTTCATCGATGTGAGCGGGGCGGGGGACGAAGAGGTTGCGGCCCAGGCGCGCGCCCTCGGCCTCGACATCGCCATTGATCTCGCCGGGTACACGACCAACGCGCGGCCCGGGATTTTCAGCTACGGCGCTGCCCCGGTTCAGGCGACGTGGCTGGGATATCCCGGCACACTTTCAAATGACGCGCTGCCGTACCTGATCGCCGATTCCGTCGTCATTCCCGAAGACCGGCGGGCCGATTATGCGGAAAAGATCGTCCGCCTTCCGCACTGTTTCTTCCCGCCGGATGACCGGCGCGTCGTTCCGCCTGCGCCCTCCAGAGCCGAGGCGGGGTTGCCGGAGCGCGGCTTTGTGTTCTGCAGCTTCAATGCCGCCGCGAAGATCACGCCCGCCGTGTTCGCGAGCTGGATGCGGCTGCTCGCCGGAACGCCTGCGAGCGTGCTGTGGCTCGGGATCCAAAACAGCCGCGCCCAGGAGAATTTGCGCGCCGCCGCCGCGCGGCTGGGCGTTGACGCCGGCCGTATCCTTTTTGCGCCGCGTGTCGAGCGCCCGCAGCATCTGGCGCGCCAGCGGCTCGCCGACCTGTTCCTCGACTGCTTTCCCTATGGGGCGCATTCCTCGGCCGCGGACGCGCTTCAGGCGGGGCTGCCCGTCCTCACCATGCCGGGCCCGAGCTTCGCCAGTCGCGTCGCCGCGAGCCTTCTCACGTCGCTGCGCATGCCCAACCTGATCGCGCACGACGGGCCGGATTATGAGCGCAGGGCCTTGGAGATTGCGCACGATGCCGCCCTCGCCGCACGGATCAAGGCGACCCTTGCGGGCAATATCGCAACCACGCCGACTTTTGATACAGGGCGATTCACACGGGGCCTGGAGCGCGCTTATGCCGCCCTGGCCGAACGGGCGGCGGCCGGCCTCGCGCCCGATAGCCTCACTGTCGGCGACGGGCCGTAGCCCGTTGAATCGGCGCGCTTCGACCGACTCGAGGACGGGCCCGAAACCCGCTACAATCGAGCTCTTACGGGAGCTTCCGATGGCGCACTTCACCAGAGTAAGCCGACGCAGCGCGCTGGCCCTTCTGAACGCCGCCGCGCTGACCTGGACGGCCGGATTTTCACGGATCGCCGCGGCGCAAGACGCAACGCCGACCCTTGCGCCGGGCGCGACGCCGCCCGATTCCGCGCCTACCGACGCCGCCGGCGCGCCGGTGATCGGCGCCGCGGTCGACCAGAGTTCGCGCATGACCGTGCCGGTGACCATCGGCGGCAGGGGGCCTTATCCCTTCATCGTCGACACCGCGCTCGAGCGCAGCATCATCTCCAAGGAGCTCGCGGCTGAACTGAAGCTCGCCGAGGGGCCCCGGACCACGGTCTATACGATGACCGGCCGCGAGAACATCGGCAGTGCCGTACTGCCGCCGCTGGAAATCAACGGCGTGCGCCTCGCGCCGAAGACCGCGGCGAAATTCGACGAACGCAATATCGGCGCGAAGGGCGTGGTGGGAATCGACGCCCTGAAGAACCAGCGTATCGTCCTGAACCTGCGGGCGGGAACCATGACGATGAACACCGATCCCGTCATGGACGAGGATTGGAAGGGCGAGACGATCACCGTGACGGCGCGCAGCAAGCTCGGGCAACTCGTGCTGACGAACGCCGGCGTCGGCACCGACGACGACGCGATCTCCGTCATCATCAACACCGGATCGGAGACGAGCGTCGGCAATCAGGCGCTGAAGCGGTTCCTGCAGCGCACCGGCTCGCTCAAATCGTTCAGAATCGCGCAGCTCATCAGCATCAGCGGTGAATCCACACCAGTCGACTGGGTGTCCGTCCAGCGCCTGCGTGTGGGCGGGATGGTGGTCGGCAGCCTGCCCGTCGCCTTCACCGACGCGCAGCCCTTCCGCCGCCTCGGGCTGAACCGCGACCGCGCGCTCCTGCTGGGGATGGACGTGCTGAAGCTGTTCGATCAGGTGGCCCTGAACTTCCAACGGCGGACGGTGCAGTTCTTCTGGCAGAACCCGGTGAAACCGGCCGTTTAGAGAGCACAGCGCCAGGGCCGGCTCGGCCGCCACAGCCGCACGGCAGGCCCCAAGAGGATCGGCGGCACACCTTCCGGCAGGAACAGCCAGCGCCATCCGCTCAGACCCAGCGCGCCGTCCAAGGTCATGATGGGGCCCGACAGCATACTCTTGCGCGAGCCAACACCCATAAGTGTGGAGCTGACGCAGTGATTCCAGTCTCTGCAGCGGGCAGGTAGATCAACGGTTAGCGCTTGGCGGCGCCGCCAAGGCCGTCATTGCGGTAGACCTTGCCGCCCTTCATCACGAACACGACGCGCCTGAGCGCGGTGATGTCCGCGGTCGGGTCCCCGTCCACAGCAATGATGTCGGCCTGCAGCCCCGGCTTGATCGCGCCGGTCACCATCTCGAGACCCAGCGCCTTGGCATTACGCGAAGTGGCCGAGACGATGCCTTCCATCGCCGGCCAGCCGCTCTGCACGCGAAACACGACCTCCTCGACATTGCGCCCTTCGGCGCCGGACGTCGCATCCGAGCCCGAGATCATCACGAGGTTTGGCGCTGCCGTGCGCATCGTCTTCCAACGCTCGTTGATGGTCTTCTGGTACTCGCGCATCTGGGCAAACGCGTTCGGCGTGAAGTTGCCGATGCCGACGTAATTCTTCTCGTGCTGGATATAGTTCTCCTGGATGATGCCGACGGTGGGCTCAAAGACGGTGCCATGCGCGGCCATGTAACGAAAACTGTCCGCGGTCGCGAGCGCGGCGTGCGTAATCGTCATGCAGCCGGCGTCGACCGTGCGCTTGATCGACTCGTCACTGTGCGCGTGAACCCACGTGCGCAGTCCCTGCTTCTTGGCTTGATCGCAGAGCGCGGTCAGCACCGGCTGGGTCAGGGTGGCTTGGCCGCCGTCGCGGATGCTCGCCGAGGCGAAGATTTTGATCAGATCGACGCCGCGCGCCTTGCGATCGTCGACCGCCTTGCGGCCTTCTTCGGGGGTTTTCGCTTCCGTGATCGGATCGCCGGAGGTGAGCAGCCTCGGTCCGGGCAGACGGCCGGAGGCGATCGCCGCACGGAGCGGAATATCGTCATAGGAGCCGACGCTCTGGATCGTGGTGTAGCCGCCCATGAGGGTCACGTAGGCGTTCTCGGCCCAGCGCAACGCCTGCTTCTCGCGCGGCTCCCCTTCGGTTGTCGCGCGCCCTTCGTCGTTGAAGTGCGAAACGATGTGGGTGTGGGTGTCGATCAGCCCCGGCAGCACCGCGACGCGCCCGAAGTCGAAGGTCCAAGGGCCGCTGGCGCCGGCCTCTACTTTCACGATGCGGTCGCCCTCAACCGTGATGGTCGCGTTCTGGGTCTTGCCGCCGGTGCCGTCGATCAACACGCCGGCGTGGATCGTCACTGGCGCATCGGCGGCGTAGGCGGTCCTCGCCAAACAACACGGCGGCGAGCGCGAGTGATTTCTTCATGTGTATTCCCCCTTAGGATGGACGGCCCACTTTAACCCTTGGTCCGAGAAGTTCAACGCGGGTAACCGTGGTAGCTTTCGCAGTTGCCTTGCAATGGCGAAGTCCAGCCGGTGCTGCAGGATATTGTGATGGACCGTAAGGCCGCAAGAAAGGCCGTTGCCGGGATCCATGTTGACGCGGCCTAAACGGGCTCATTCAAACGCTGCCGGTTTCGCCTCCGGCCCTTCCGCAGCGGCTCGTACCAATTGTGATAGCCTAGTTCCTCGATGGCACCGATCCAGGCACTATCGAACGAGTTCTTCGACACCTTGAGATCGCGCATAGCCTCCACGCGCAGGTCATCCTTCGACCGTGTTTTCGTCGGCGACGCACGCATGATGCGGGTAAGCCACTCCTGGCATCGCCGCCGCTCGCCTTCGGCTTTCTGATACAGAGCCAATTTGTAGGGCGGCATATTGGGCATAGCGGCCGTATAAAGTCCTTGGCGATATTTTCCACGGTAGCTCAATCCGCCGTCACCCCATGGCGTTCCGAAAGTAGGCCGGATGAGATAAGGTGCTAGGGAGAAACGTCCCCGCCTTGTCCAAATAGAGAACCTCATGCCGCTATACCGTCTCGCTTACGCAAGCCTTGTGAACAAGAAGCTCACTAAGACGGATCTTCGCGAAATTCTGTCCAAGTCGGTAAACAACAATGGCCGTGACAACATCGGCGGTGCGTTGCTGTTTAACTCGGGCATGTTTCTACAAGTTCTCGAAGGTTCACGCGCCGCGCTGAACGTTACCTACCGACGCATACTGCTGGACGATAGACACGAGCGCGCGGAGCTCATTGGGCTTGAGCCCGTAATGAAGCGCCTCTTCAAGTCGTGGTCCATGGCCCTTATTGAGGATAACGCCGCGGCGAAGAGGACCCTGATGAAGTATTGCGGTGCTGATAAGCCCGTGGTTGACAACTTAAGCCTCACCGAGGCTTGTGAAATGATGCTGGAGATGCTGGGCCAACCAAAGCCGGAACGAAGTGCGTCTTAAGCGGCGTATTAGGAATGATCTCCGACTACGCGGGCTCAGGCGTAGTCCATAAAGGTCAGATGGCTGCGTAAACGAGACGCATCGCAATTTCATGAGGGGCCGCAGGACCCGCGGCAATTGATCGCTATGCGGGGTTGCATCAGGCGCGTGACAATTTAGGTAAAACTATAACTTAGCGGCAGGTGCGACATTTATTTATTCTGCCATTTACCGCATTTTCCGGTGCGATTGTCGCACCACGACACTGCGGATAGCGCCGAAGAAGCGGCGTCCACATCGTACCCTGAATGGGTAGCACAAAGCCAAGAACGCCTGCAATTGTACGGAAATTATATCCCTGAGTAGTTCATGCTTTCATCCTGTAGGGGGCGGGAGATCGAGCGAAGGCGTGAACTTGTGGGCCACGAGGTAGTCACCCGAGGAATAGTGTTTGCACACACTACCTTGCGTGATCGCGTGGATGGAGCGCGGGTCGTCCAAAACCGATAAATGCGTCTCATTCCCACCACGACCGCGGCAATGATTACATGCCATACTAGCGCGTTCCGCTTGCTGCAAATCATGCGGTCTGGGGGTGTCGTATATGGCAACCACGCTAGAGCAGCAGCTCCGCAAGCTCGGTCAGGGCGACCATGTCTGTCCGATCCATGATCGTGAAACGGAACTCGTATCCGTCGCCGTTCCCTTTATCTGCGAGGGGATAGCCCGCAAGGAACGTTGCCTATACGCCGTTGACAGTCCCACGATAAAATTGGCGACGGAAGCGCTCCATAAAGCAAACGTGCGGGTTGCCGAAGTTCAGAGCGCCGGTGCGCTCGTATTCCTGGATAAGAAGGCAACCTATCTACCCACAGGGCATTTCGACCCCCAGGCAATGATCGCGTTTCTCCGAGAGCAGGAAGCGCAAGCTCTGGCCCGGGGATACTCGGGAGTGCGCTACGCAGGTGACATGACGTGGGCTCTCGAACCCGGCATGGAGCCTGATCGCCTCATAGCGTATGAAGCCCTACTCAATAAATTCCTCAAGACGAGCCGGGCGGTCATCCTTTGCCACTACTGCCGTCCGAGCTTCGATCCCGCTCTGCTTCACGACATTCTTCGCACCCATCCAACGGTTATCCTCGGCGACCACATATGGTCGAACCCTTACTACGAGCCGCCGGAACTCTTGCTCAGTCCTGAGAAGGAGATCGCCCTCGACTACAAGCGTCGAAGGGTCAATTGGTGGATTGAGCGACTACAAGACGTGATGACGATGGAACAAGCGCGAGCCCGTGCGGAAGCTGACCTGGTTCAGACCCGTGAGGAGCTTCTTAGAATTTCGCGCGTAAGCACCATTGGCGAGATTGCATCTTCCATCGCACATGAGATCAATCAACCGCTAACCGCCGTCGTGACCAATGCCGAGGTATCCATCCGCTGGTTGGACCGCGATCCGCCGAACTTGGCCGAGATCAGGGAGGCGATGACCGAGATCGTCCGAGACGGCCATCGCGCGGCAGCGGTAATTCAGCGCATCCGCGCACTCATGCAAAAGCAGGAGGCCGAATACATTGAGCTAAACGTAAACGAGTTGGTCGAAGAGACGCTCGAACTTGTTGAGCGGGAGCTAAAAGACCATCACGTCTCGGCAAGGACCGATCTCGATAGTAGCCTTGCGCCGGTTCATGGCGACCGCATCCAACTTCAGCAATGCCTGCTCAATCTTCTGATCAATGCAGTGGAGGCTATGGAAGCGACGCCAGCGGACATGAGGGAGGTCACCGTGGCCACCGTGAGCGACGGCGGCGATGTTCTGATCACGGTTACAGACACCGGGCCAGGAATAGGACAGGCGCAAACCGGGCATCTATTCGACCCGTTCTTCACGACTAAGAAAGGCGGTGTGGGCCTGGGATTGTCGATATGCCGCACGATTATCGAGGCCCACGGTGGACGGATTAGCGCTTTTTCCAGCGCGCCCAGCGGCACACAGTTCCAGGTGCGGTTGCCTGGGCTGGCAAGGCAGGTTGCGTGATGGAAGAGAAGCCCGTCGTATTCGTGATCGACGACGATGCATCCATCCGAAAAGCGTTGAGCAACCTGCTCAAGTCCGTGGGGTTTGACCCCAGGCCGTTTGCGTCCGCTCAAGATTTTCTAAAAAGCACCCCTCCTCACGTACCGAGCTGCATTGTAAGCGACATTCGGATGCCAGGTCTCAGCGGTCTCGACCTTCAACACGAACTTGCGAAAGCCAAGCGTTGGGTGCCCATCGTTTTCATTACCGGCCATGGCGATATACCTATGTCCGTGCGCGCCATGAAGTCGGGGGCTGTTGACTTCCTTGCAAAGCCGTTTCGCGAGCAGGACCTCTTGGACGCCGTCAAAGCCGGTATCGAACGCGATGCGGGCCGCCGCAAGAACGAGGGTGCGGTAAGTGATGTAAGGAGACGCTTCGAAACACTGACGCGTCGTGAACAAGAAGTCATGAAAAGCGTTGTGAATGGTCTATTGAACAAGCAAATCGCCAGTTCCATGGGGCTCAGTGAGGTGACCGTCAAGGTTCATCGCAGTCACCTGATGCGCAAGATGCAGGCTAAGTCGTTGGCCGAACTGATACACATGGCAAACCTTCTCGGAATGACAGCCGCGGCCCCTAATGCGCCTCATACAGGCGTGCTCGTTGGATAGGCGTGCCCGACCTATACAAAGGTTGGCTTGACCGAGACCAAAGTGCCGACCTGCTTCACCACCGCGCAGTGGCAATCGCACGTCAAGGTTCCCAGTTCGCATCCGTCGGGCGAACAATTTGGAGCCAAAGGTGCGCAATGAACAAGACACGGGTCACGGTCATCGACGACGACGCTTCGGTTCTCAGGTCACTTGAGCGGCTATTGCATGTGGCGGGCTATGAGACGGGTGGCTTCCCCTCGGTGGAGTCATTCCTAGCCTCCGGCGAAGGGTCGATCACCAACTGCCTCATCCTAGATCTCCTCCTTCCAGGTATGTGCGGTCTCGAAGCCTTAGGCCTCCTGAAGCGCGATCTTCCCAAGATGAAGGTCATCATCATTTCGGGCTGTGGCCGCGCAAAGAACCGTGAGGTGCTGGAGGCTGCCCGCCGCCTTGGAGCTGATGCGTGCTTTAGCAAGCCCCTCGACGCTGCCGAACTGCTGGCAACCGTCCGACAGCTCTTGCAGCGCCAAGAGGAAGCGCCCCGTTCGCGGGAGGCTTTGATATGAGCGAGCGTGTCGGACCTATTTCCATTGCGGGCGATGCGCCTTCCGACGCAGCCGCTGTCCAAGGTCGATCTCGGCGTGTACATAAGCTGGTGCTTAGGGACCTAGTCGTCCACCGATATTTTGAGGAAGAAGTCCTGCTGCGTCGCGCAGATCGCATCGCACATGAAGTGATTAAAGCCGACTTGCGCGACGGTGAATACTATCGCCAAGTGAAGCATGGCGTTTACGCACTATACCTGCCAAAGCTGACGCCGGACGCCGGTCAGCTTCGTGTGGCGGTGATCGGCGAAAAAATAAGCCGGGAAATTCGCGGAGTGCATCCGGGCAGTATTGCTCTTGATGAGATGGCGACTTCGATTGTTTCCCGGGGGGAAAGCCACAGAAAAGCAACGCCCGCCAAATCTCGTACCTCTAAAGTCGCATTGCCCGATTTGAAGGAGCACCGTCGCCAGGCGACGCAGGCCATGAAACTCATGTCTTCCGGCTATCGGTTGCGCCTAGAGGAGCTTCTGTCGACGGCGGAAGTTGGCACGAAAGATCCTATTGCACGGTTCGAACCCATTTGGGACATCTCTCGCGCAACTGTTAGCGCCTTCAGATGCGTACTCGACGATTTTTCGGATTTGCGCCCTGGCGTGACCGAACCCACCGAATTGCAGATCGCTCGGATTGACGCGCTCACAATCCTGCAAGCTCGCGCCGTCATTCAGTCGCTCGTGAGCGCTTCTCGGCCCTGTTTAGTCATTGCGCCCGTTCACCTTGCTACCCTGCAAGCCAATGCTTATCAGTCCGCTTACATTGAGGCGATGGGGACAATCCCCGAGCGGCACCGTGGATTTCTCGTTCTGGAAATTCTCGGGGACAGGACCGAAGTATCTCGCTACGGACTGCGCCACGTTCTGGCGTATCTCCACAATCGGTGCCGCGCTGTCCTGTTTCGAGCGGACATCAAGACCACCGAGTTTTCAAAGTTCACTGAGAACAGAATATTCGCGGTCGGAGTTCCGGCTCAGCCGGACGTATCCGTTGCGCAGAATATGATATTTCTTAATCAATTTGCGGACGCGGCCAAGCGGACAGGAATGAGGATTTATGCCACGGGGGTGCCCAGCAAGTCGTTGTTGCTGGCTGCCGTAGCAGCGGGCTTCGACTTTGCGTCTGGTGCAGGTGTAGTTCACGAAGTGGACTATCCGTTTGGCGTTTGCAGGGCAACGCTGGATGCCTTCTATCGTGACGATCAGTACCGCTTTATACCGCCGTCAGCAGCCGCGTAGCGGAACGCACTTTGTTACGCGATAGCTTCGCTGTTCGATCACGGCACGCGTCCCCCAACAACACTCGCTAAGTCTGCGAGGTGGTAGCTTGATTTGGACTAGCACCTACGTTGATAATCCTCGGAAATTCGGGCGTGCGATAATGAAAAATCCGGCGCGCACGATGCACCGGGCTCACACAACATCGGAATTCAATCACTCGAGAAGAAATGGTGGGCGCACCAGG
>JBFWOJ010000013.1:0-112801 GCA_050250575.1 Rhodospirillaceae bacterium
CGCAGGTCCAATGAACAGGGAGATCCCATGGATGCTGGCCTCCAATTCCAGCCAGCATCTTGAATCAGAATTCCGCCCTCCTGGGAATCCCCTTCCGATTCAGTTAAAGCCTATCAGGCTCTAGCGCGCCCTCACTTTCGCCCGGCCCTCGGATTCGCACCGCGTGCGAAAACGAAGTGAGCCAATCCCCATGCGCCGGCCGCCCACGCCGCACCGGCCGCCCAGCCGGCAAGAACGTCAGTCGGCCAATGCACGCCCAGATACAGCCTGCTTAATCCGACTACAAAGGCAAGAAACGCAGCGGTCAGCATGACGTAGAGCCGCTGCAATGGCGGTCGCAGGACTTCTGCAATCAATGCACCTAGCGTGAGGTATACCACGGCCGACATCATCGCGTGGCCGCTCGGGAAGCTCGCGGTCACGACATACAGGTCGTGGGCAAATACATCGGGCCGCTGGCGGCCGATAGCGGCCTTCAAGATACTGGAGACCAATATTCCGGTCCCGGCGGCGGCGACCACAAAGGTGCAGGCGCGAAATTTCTTGTTAAGCGCAAGAAACAACGCGGTCACCGCGATCCACAGAACCAGGACGACGGTACTTCCGAGGGCGGTGACGTCGCGTACGACCTCAAGCACCCACCGCGGCGGATCGGATGGCCGCAGCCATTGAAGAACGGCTCGGTCGAATTGGTCGGACTCCCGCTCCAGAACCTCGTCGGAGATTTCTATGAAAAGCAACAAGCCCCCGGCACAGGCGCAAACGACGGCAAGCAAAACGAGGATCGCGGCGTGCCTTTGCGCCGCGTTCCGGATGCCGTCGCGTGAGAGCCGTTCCAATTGAAACTGCGCCATACACTGCCGTCCGTTCGAATTTAGAACGGTAACAAACAAGGGGAGGTTCCGGCGGAAGCCGAGGGAAGGGTCGATAAAACGAGCTCAAACCTTCTCGGTCGTGCTTACCACAGGAACTTCGAGCCCCAGCAGAACATCGCGCCGACCGCTGCCGCCGCCGGCATGGTGATGATCCATGCAATCAGGATTTCCCGGGCGACGCCCCACCGCACCGCGCTCACGCGTTTCGCGGCGCCGACCCCGATGATCGAGCCGGTGATCGTTTGTGTCGTGGACACCGGAACGCCCAGCTCAGTTGCGGCGAAGAGAGTCATGAATCCTGCCGTCTCAGCGCACACGCCTTGCACCGGCTGCAGCCTCGTAATCCGCGAACCCATCGTGTGAATGATGCGCCAGCCGCCAAGCAACGTGCCAAGGCCCATCGCGGCGTTGCAGCTCACAACAACCCAGAACGGCACATGAAACTCGCCGGTAAGCTCACCGTGGGCATAGAGGGTCGCCGTGATGATGCCCATTGTCTTTTGGGCGTCATTCCCGCCATGGCCAAGCGCATAAAGCGACGCTGATACGAACTGCGCTTTGCGAAAGATGCTGTCGGCATGGGCCGGCGCCATCCTCACGAAAGACCAGGAAACGATCAGGACGAGAAGCAGCGCCAGCATCATCCCAACCGTCGGCGACAGGACGATCCCGCTCGCGGTCTTCGCCAGACCTTGCCACACGATGGCGTTGGTGCCCGCTTCCTGGAGACCGGCACCGACCAGGCCGCCGATCAAAGCGTGGGAACTGCTTGACGGAATCCCGAAATACCCGGTCGTGATTTGCCAAGAAATCGCGCCGATCAGGGCTCCAAAAATCACATGGTCCGAAATAATGTCCGGCGAAATGATCCCGCGTCCAACCGTGCTCGCGACGCTCAGTCCGAACACCAAGAATGCAATGAAATTGAAAAACGCCGCCCAGGCCACCGCCGCGCGCGGCGACAGCACGCGCGTGGAGACGACGGTTGCGATCGAATTGGCCGCATCGTTGCGGCCGTTCATGAAATCGAAAACCAGTGCAATAACGATAAGGCTGATGAGGACAGTCATTGCCGCTTAGACCTGCTCCACCACGATGCCGCTGATGCGGTTGGCGACATCCTCGAAACGGTCCATGACCTTTTCGAGGTGGTCGTAGATCTCCAGGCCGACGATATAGTTCATCGCATTGCCGTCGCGGTGTTTCCTGTAGAGGGATTTGATGCCGTTGTCGTTGAGGGTGTCCGACTCTTCTTCGAGATGGACGATCTCCTCGGTGATCTTATGAAGCCGCGCATGGTTTTCGCGCAGCGAACTCAACATTCTTACGGCTTCGACGGTCAGATTGGCCGCCTTCATGATGTCGTCGCCCATGGCGGCCATTTCGGGCTCGAGGGTTTGAACCTCGAACATCAAGACCGCTTTGGCGGTCTTCTTCATTTGGTCGATGGAATCGTCGAGCGCGGTCACCAGGTCCTGGATGTCGCTTCGGTCGAACGGCGTGATAAATGAGCGTCGCACCAATTGAAGGATTTCGCGGGTAATCCCGTCGGCGACTTCTTCGAAGTGGTAAACCTCCGCAGCGGCGGCAGATACGCCGGGTCCGCCGTTCAAAAGCTTACGCAGCGCTTTTGCGCCTTCGACAAGGGTTTCGGCGTGGCGATTATAAAGTTGGAAAAAGCGGTCTTCGCGCGGCATCAGCGCTTGGAACCAACCGAACATAGCGAGCCTCGATCGGAAAGGGTTGCAGACAGGTAGACGCTCGGCTGAGGCGCGCGCCACATCCGCTTCGCTTCAATGACTTAGCTGGTCGCATCCCCGCCGCGCGCTTTCTATCATGAAGCTTTCGTGACAGTAATCGGGCAAACCGATGGTTGGTGATGCATAGGCGTGCGAACCCGCCCGCGCGGCGCGCTCCACAAAAACCCTTCATATTCAATCGCCTGCGCAGGTCCCATACGCGAAGCGGCGCACTCTCACGCGCAAGGGGTGCTTCCGGCAGCCATCTTTCGCCGGCGCTGTTTGTCTAGACGAATCGGCCTGGCGAATGTCATATTGTGATCGGATGGGACGAGGGGGAATGGCCGCTGTAGCGCGTCTCACACCATCGTTTACCTCAGCTCACTGATTTTTGCACTGCGGTGCAGAAAAGCCACAGCAACGGCCTCGGACTCGAAACCAACTTCCACGACGTAAGTCGCTGATGTGATTTATAATTTACAGAACAATCACGCGCTGAGCCGATGTGCTTTAGTCCACCTAAAGAAGATATTAATTAGCCCCGGTTGTAGTACGGCCGAGGTATGACATGGTTCTCGCACTCATGTTGCATCGCACACATGCGGTGCCGCGAGGCACTGTTTCATAACGACGACGGGCGGTCGGTCCGTCCGCTCTGAAGGGGAAATCCGCATGAACACCACGAATCTTGCCGCGCCCGGTTCACGTCAGGTCAGCGCCGGCTTGAAAGACATCGCGCTTCGCTCCACGAGCGCAACGGCGATCCTTGTTGCCGCCGCACTCGGCACCGCTGTCCCCGCGCTCGCGCAATCTCAGCCTGCTGCTCCGGCGGCGGTCGACGAAATCGTCGTTACCGGATCGCGCATCGTGCGCGACGGGTATGAAGCGCCGACGCCCACGACGGTCGTGGGTGTCGAAGAGCTCCAAAACGCGGCGCAAGCGAACGTCGCTGACTACGTGAATACCATACCGGCCTTTACGGGGAGCCTGCAGCCTTCGACGACCAATGCGACGATGTCGAACGGGCGCGCCGGCCTCAATACGGTGAACCTTCGCGGTATGGGTCTCGAGCGGACCCTCGTCCTGGTCGACGGGCAACGCACGGTCGCATCCACCAATGACAACCTCGTCGACGTAAACACCATCCCGCAGGCCCTCGTCACGCGCGTCGACGTCGTGACCGGCGGCGCCTCTGCTGCTTACGGCTCGGACGCAGTGGCCGGGGTCGTGAACTTCATCCTCGATAAGGAATTCACCGGCTTCAAAGGTCAGGTCGGCGGCGAGGTCACGACGTACGGCGACAACGAGTCTTGGGATACGGATCTCACCTACGGCGTGCCCTTCTCGGGCGGCCGCGGCCACTTCATCATTTCCGGCCAGGCCTCCCAAGTCGCCGGCATTCCGATCAACGACCGCCCTTGGAACCTCGAGGGCTGGCAGATCATGAATAACCCGGCCTACGGCACGAACGCCGCGCTGGGCCAGACCCGCACGGTGCCGGAACTCATCGTCCGTAATCAGTCGTCGGTTTCAAATGCGACTGCTGGCGGGATCATCACGTCGTGCGTGGCGCCCGCCGCCGCTTGCGCCGCCGGCGGCAGCACAGTCGGCAACGGCCTCGTCGGCACGGCATTCGGCGACAGCGGCACGCCGTACCCATTCCCCTACGGCCCGATCGTTGCGCACCCCACCATGGTCGGCGGCGGCTGGAAGTCCGCGACCATCCGTGGCACGCGCCTTGCGAACGGCCTCACCTCGCGCATGGATACGCAAGGTCTTTACCTGCGCACGAGCTATGATCTCGCCGACAACATCACGGTCTTTGCCTCGGCGTCCTGGTATCACAACGCCAATCAGAACTGGTGCTGTATGAAGGAGGATAACGACGCGCTCGTTATCTCCACCACCAATCCATTTATTCCGGCCGCCGTGCTTGCCCGCGCCCAGGCGCTCGGCGTCACGCAATTCCGCATGGGGAGCGTGCACGGCGATACCCGGAACGCCGGCGGCCTCAACGATCGCCGCGTGCAGCGGTACGTCGTCGGCGTCGACGGCACGTTCGACGCCGGTGGCAGCGAATGGACTTGGGATGCCTACTATCAGAAAGGTATCGCGCACATCCGCCAGTCTACCTTTGGCGTGATTCAGCGCTCTGCCTTCTCCAAGGCGCTTGATCCCGTTCGTCATCCTGTCACCGGCCTTCCGGCCTGCCGCGTCAATGCCGACGCCAATCCCGCCAACGATGATCCGCTGTGCGTGCCGTACAATATCTTCGGCACCAACGTGAACTCGCCCGAAGCCATCAATTATCTGCACGGCAACGGCGAACTCGATTTCCGCACGGAAGTGCCGGAGCAGGACGTGTTCGCCGCCTCGTTCGCCGGCTCGCCGTTCGAATTGTGGGCCGGCCCGGTGTCGATCGCGTTCGGCGCCGAACACCGCATCGATCGCATCAAGGGCGTCAATGATCCGATCTCGCGGGCGTTCGACTGGTATTTCGGCAACTATCAGATCTTCACCGCGAAGACCAAGGTGACCGAAGGTTTCTTTGAGACCGTGGTGCCGCTCGCGACCGACATGGACTTCGCCGAATCGCTCGAGTTCAACGGCGCCATCCGCGCCACCGACTACTCGACCTCCGGCTACGTGACGACCTGGAAGCTGGGTCTGACCTGGGCGCCGGTCAGCGATATCCGCTTCCGCGTCACACGCTCGCGCGACATTCGTGCGCCGAACCTGAACAACCTCTACAGCACCGGTACGTCGGGCTTCCCGGGCTACCAGAACCCGTTCCGTCCGGACCCGGTCACCGGCGCGCCGACCACGGAAATCGGCTTCTCGACAACCCGCGGCAACCCGAACCTCACACCGGAGAAATCCGATATGGTCGGCGTCGGCGGCGTGTTCCAGCCGACGTTCCTCGCCGGCTTCAGCGTGTCGGTCGACTATTGGCGCATGAACATCAAAGACGCGCTCGGCAACCTTACCGTCCAGCAGACCATCGACCAGTGCTTCGCCACGCAGTCCGATCGCTTCTGTTCCGCGATCGACTTCAACCCCGACCGCACGATTGCACTCATAAGAACGCAGCCGTTCAACCTGGTGAATCAGATCGGCAAAGGTATCGATATCGAAGCCGGATACACCACGCCGGTCGACGCGTTGTTCGATGGCGCGAGCGGCGATCTCAGCCTTCGCTTTATGGCGACGCACTTCATCAGCCGTTGGGAATCGAACGGCATCAGCGTGCCGCGTCAATACGCCGGTGAAAATTCCGGCTCCGGCACGGCGACGCCTAATTGGCGTTGGCGCGCGTCCGTCGGCTACACCAGCGATGTCATCGACCTTTCGCTGGTCGCGCGCGGAGTCAGTTCCGGCGTCTATCTGAATTCAAACATTGAATGTACGTCCGGCTGCCCGATTTCGACCGTCAACAACCGTACGATCGAGAACAATCACATCGATGGAGCCATTTGGTTCGATACCTCGGTGGCTTACAAGTTCGCCGTCGGTGAAATGGACATGGAGGCTTTCTTCAATGTCCGTAACGTACTCGACAAGGATCCGCCGGTTGTAGCGCCGGGTCCGGGCGGCTTCACCTACGAAGCCGCGCCCTACAACGGCGCTCTGTACGACTCGCTCGGCCGCGTGTTCCGCGCGGGCATGCGCTTCCGGATATAGCGGCCCGACCTTGAAACGACAAAGGCCGGCACGCGAGTGCTGGCCTTTTTGTTTGGACCGTCCCCCTAGCGGTCCAACCACTTCCTGAACGCGGCGATGAACTTCTCGTTCTCCTCCTTGGCGCCGATGGTCACACGCAAAAACCGTTCATAGCCGGCTTCGCGCCAGCCTTTGACGATTACGCCCTGCTCCAGAAGGAACTGGGCACAGGCGCTGCTGTCGCCTTTGCAGTCCAAGAAGAGGAAGTTCGTCTGCGATGGCGCCATGAAGACTCCGAGACCGTCCATCACCTTACGAACACGCTCGCGCTCGGCATTGATGCGCGCAACCGCATCCCGCATCCACATGTCATCTTCCAGGGCGGCGATCGCTCCCAGCTGCGCGGCGGCGTTGACGTTGAAAGGCGTCTTGGCGGCGTTGATGACGCGCGCAATCTCGGCGTTTGAACAGGCCGCGTAACCCACGCGCAGGCCTGCCAGTCCGTAAGCCTTGGAGAAGGTGCGGAGGATGACGTGCGGCACATTCAGGTTGCGAAGCACGCGCAGGCCATCCGGAAAACCGGGTTCGGTGAATTCGCGGTAGGCTTCGTCCAGGACGAACAACGTCGAAGGCCCGCTCGCAGCGACCAGGCGCTGCAGCGCGGCGTGATCCAGCGTTACCCCGACGGGATTCGACGGCGATGAAATAAAGAAGACCTGCGCCCTGTTCGAGAGGGCGTCTTCGATGGCCGGTATGTCGAACGTGAGGTCCTCCGTCATCGGCACCTTGATGACCTTGGCGCCGGCGGCGAGCGGCTCGATTTCGTGCAGGCCGAAGCTCGGCACCACCGTGACCGCCAAGGCGCCGGGCGTGAGAAATGCGCGACTGATGGCGGCAATCATCTCCTCGGATCCGTTGCCGCAAACGATCTCCGCCGCATCGATGCCGAGGTGATTTGCAAGCGCGGCCCGCAAATCGCGGGCGGCGGGATCGGCGTATCGCCATGGCTCGAAGGCGCTTGAAGCCAGGGCGGCCATGACTTTCGGCGAGCAGCCGAATGGATTTTCATTGCTGGCAAGGCGCGCGATGAAATCATGGCCGCTCACCTCGCGGGCCACGGCGACGGGAAGGCCGGCATTGTAAGACGGCAGGCCGGCGACGTGCGGATTGAAGGCGAGCCCGGTAGGCTGCGCCGCAGCGCTCTTGGGTACGGTCATCAAATTCCCTCTATGGGCTATTCCGCGGCGTAAAGCGTCGGTCTCTCGGCCGCGATCATCTGCGCCAGGCGGCGGCGGAAATGCAAGGGGCCTTTGTCGATCTTGAGGTCGATATTGTCGCTCTTCTTGTTGGCCATGCCGCGATGAACCGCCTGCATGATGACCTTGTCCTCCTCGAAGGCCGTCCGCACGCTTTTGGCCAGCGTCGCCGACACGGCTTCGTCGTTGGGCGCGAAGTTGCGCATCTGGAACCAGTAATAGCGCGTCAGGTTGTCGTTGATCGGCGTCAGGAAATTATAGCTGTCCATCAAGAACACATCTTTGTGCAGCGGCTTGTCGTCGCCGCCGGTGCCGGCGGGCACAAAGATCGCTCTTATGATGGCATGCGACGGATAGCGCACTTCGTAGTGCTGCTTCCGGTCGCACTTGCCCTTGAACTTCAGAAAGGGCGCATAGAACGGCGCCGGCTCCGTATCGCGCATCCAACGCGAAACGATCACGCCCTCGTCCGCAATGGTCGTTTCCGAGGCGATGTCGGCGCAGGCCGAATTTCCGAACGAGCTCTGGTGCACCCAGGCCACGTGCGACGGATCCAAGAGATTGTCGGTCATGTAGAGGTAATTGCACTCGACCGTCATCGCGTCGCCGCGGTTGAGTCCCCACGCGCTATCGCCCCAATGTTCGACCTCCATGATCTTGGAGGAGTCTGCCTTGGCGGCCTCGCCCATCCAGATCCAGATCAAGCCATAACGCTCTTCGACCGGGTAGGAGTGAACGCAGGCGGCCTTGGGAATGCGCTGGCCGCCCGGCGCGCGCGTGCACGTGCCGGATTGATTGAAAGTCAGTCCGTGATAGCCGCATTCGATTTCATCGCCTTTCAGGCGCCCCATGGACAGCGGAAGCTTGCGGTGCGGGCAGGCGTTCTCCAGCGCCACCGCTTTGCCGGCGCTGTCGCGATACATCACGATGCTTTCGTTGAGGATGGTGATGGCCGAAAGCGCATGGCCGATCTCGTTGTCCCAGCCGGCCACGTACCAGGCGTTTTTCAAAAATGCGGGCGATTTGCTCCCGCGCTCAGTGCTCGTCATTGCTCGCTATTGCTCGCTACATTCTCTGGCGGTTTACCCAGGGTACTCGACGCTTCGAGACGGGTCTTCCTGTTGGCGCTCATTGTGAGAGGGGGTCCCCGGCGGACAAGGCCGATTGGGGTGCGATACTTTTTAGGAAATCTAATGGGTATGCCTGTGCATATCCCGTTGATTTTAAAGCTTTATGAGTCGCCGAAGCGCAAATCAGTGGCTAATTGTAATTACATAAACAGTCGTCGGTGCCGCCGACCGTAGAGAAATGGCCCCGCCGGTTGTCTCTGCGACGGCAGCATCGGTCGGCCCAAGCGTCTGTGTATCCGGGAGTGTGACCGTGCCGGTGTGGCAAAATAGGAGCACGACGCCTGCGGCAACGGGGACGGACTTCTCTCCGGTGACCGCGATCCGTCGCACCTCGTGTTTCAGCTTGTCGCGACGCGTCATCACGTTGAGATCCGTCACCGGACCGCGCAGCACAACCCCGTTCACCGCCGCTTCGCCGGCGAATGTATAAGGCGGGGACATCTCCATCAGATCGACCGACGCACCGGCGATTTCCAAGCGTAGCGTTCCGGAAAGAACCGAAAGCGTGCGGTCGATCCCGGGGAACGAAGAGAACGGTCCATCTGCCGCAACGGTGGCCATCGACAGGCGCCAGTCCATCGCCGCGAAATCGGCGCCGGCCGGAGAGACAAGGATTTCCGTCGTCTCGCCGCCGCCGTTCTTCCACGGCATGCGCTTATAGCTGGATGCTCTGACGATCTGCATCGTCGCTATTTATCGAGGCTCGGCAGATCGAGGCCCTTTTCGCGTGCGCAATCGATGGCGATGTCATACCCCGCGTCGGCGTGTCGCATCACGCCTGTAGCCGGGTCATTCCATAGCACCCTTTCGATACGACGCGCCGCGTCCTGCGTACCGTCGCATACGATCACCATGCCCGCGTGCTGGGAGAAACCCATGCCCACGCCGCCGCCGTGATGCAGCGACACCCATGTCGCGCCGGAAGCGGTATTGAGCAGCGCGTTCAGCAGCGGCCAGTCCGAGACCGCATCCGAGCCGTCCTTCATCGCTTCGGTCTCGCGGTTCGGCGAAGCCACCGAACCGGAGTCGAGGTGATCGCGGCCGATCACCACCGGCGCCTTCAGTTCACCGTTCGCAACCATCTCGTTGAAGGCAAGGCCCAGGCGGTGCCGCTCGCCGAGGCCCACCCAGCAAATGCGCGCCGGCAGACCCTGGAACTTGATGCGCTTGCCCGCCATGTCGAGCCAGTTGTGGAGATGTTTATCGTGCGGGATAAGCTCCTTCACCTTGGCGTCGGTCTTGGCGATGTCGGAAGGGTCGCCCGACAGCGCCGCCCAGCGGAACGGGCCGATGCCGCGGCAGAACAGAGGGCGGATGTAGGCCGGCACGAAGCCCGGGAAGGCAAAGGCATCCTTGACGCCTTCTTCAAAAGCCATCTGACGGATGTTGTTGCCGTAGTCGACGGTCGGGATCCCCCGCTTGTGGAAGTCGAGCATCGCGCGCACGTGCACCGCCATCGACTCCCGCGCGGCCTTCGCGACTCCCTTCGGATCCTTCAGGCGCTGTTCTTCCCACTTCTGCAGGGTCCACCCGATGGGGAGATAGCCGTTCACCGGATCATGGGCCGAGGTCTGGTCGGTGACAGCGTCGGGCTTCACGCCGCGCCGCACGAGCTCCGGCAGAATCTCGGCGGCATTGCCGAGCAGGGCGACCGACAGCGCCTTCTTTTCCTTCGTCGCCTTGTCGATGATCGCCAGAGCATCGTCCAGGTCTTTGGCCTGCACGTCGACATAGCCGGTCCGCAGGCGGAACTCGATCGAGGTCGGGCGGCATTCGATCGCAAGGCACGAAGCCCCGGCCATGGTCGCCGCCAGGGTTTGCGCGCCGCCCATGCCGCCGAGACCGGCGGTCAGAAACCATTTCCCTGCGAGATCGCCCTTATAGTGCTGCCGGCCCATCTCGACGAAAGTCTCGTAGGTACCTTGCACGATGCCCTGCGAGCCGATGTAGATCCACGACCCGGCCGTCATTTGGCCGTACATCATCAAGCCCTTCTTATCGAGCTCGTTGAAATGCTCCCAGCTCGCCCAACGCGGCACCAGGTTCGAGTTCGCCAACAGGACGCGCGGCGCATCGGAGTGAGTCTTGAAAACGCCCACCGGCTTGCCGGATTGCACCAGCAACGTTTCGTCCTTCTCGAGTCGCTTTAGGGTGGCGACGATGCGGTCGAAGGCATCCCAGTCGCGTGCGGCCCGGCCGATCCCGCCGTATACCACAAGCTCCTCCGGCTTTTCCGCGACTTCCTGGTCAAGATTATTCATCAGCATGCGCAGCGGAGCCTCCGTCACCCAGTATTTGGCGTTGAGGTCCGGGCCGCGCGGCGCGCGGATGTTGCGGGCGTTGTCGAGGCGCTTCATGGTGGTCCCTCAAGCTTAGGTATTTTTTGCGAAATCAAGACAGGCGTTCAGGATTTGCGAAAGCGCGGCGCGCATCGGCGCGGCGAATTCGGGGTCGAACGGCACCGGCCAGTCCTTCTCGGCCACCGGGCCACTGCATTCCTTCAAGTATCCGCGGCAGGCCAGCTCCATCTGAACGGCATGCACGTTTCTCGCCGGATGACCGTAGTGGCGGGTGATGTAACCGCCCTTGAAGCGGCCGTTGACGACATGGCTGTAGGGTGTCTTGGCGCACGCTCCGGCGACGGCGGCCTCCAGTTCCGGGGCGCACGACTTTCCGCTGTTCGTGCCGATGTTGAAATTCGGGAGTTCGCCGGTGAAGAGGCGCGGCACGACGGAGCGGATAGAATGGCAATCGTACAACACCACCGTCTTGTGTTTGGCGTGAAGCCGGGTGATCTGGCCGCCGAGGGCGTTGTGGTAGGGATCGTAGTAAAGCGCGCGCCGCTCGGCGATCTCGGCCTCCTTCGGCGCCTGGCCGGGTTTATAGAGGGGCTCGCCGTCGAAGGTCGTGGTCGGGCACAAGTCCGTCGTGGCCTGGCCGGGATAGAGCGAAGCGCCGCTCGGATCTCGGTTCACGTCGATGACCGTGCGCGACAGCGCCGTGCGCACGATGGTGGCGCCGAGGGCGTGGGCGAAGTCGTAGAGCTTCTCGATCCACCAGTCGGCGTCTTTGCGCGCCAGCCACGGAGAAACGAGCCTGGGTTCGATATCGGCGAGTGCGGTGCCGGTGTGCGGCATGGACAGGATGAGCGGCGCGTTTCCTTCCGCGAGGGTCAACCAGGCCGGCGTCATGCGATGACCTCCGGCAATTTGACGCCCTTCACGGCCTCGGCCAGCGCCCCGGAGCGCACGAGATAGAGCGCTTTCTGGATGTCGGGCTGGAAATAGCGGTCGTCTTCCAGCTTCGGCACTTCGGCGCGCACGCGCTTGCGTACGGCTTCCAGCGGTACGCTGGAAGTGAGCGGTGCGTGGAAATCGCAGGCTTGGGCTGCCGCCAGGAGTTCGATCGCGATCACGGAGCTTGCGTTTTCCACCATCGGCAGCAGGCGCCGTGCGCCTTGGGCCGCCATGGACACATGGTCTTCCTGATTGGCGGACGTCGGTATGGAATCGACGCTCGCGGGATAGGCCTGTTGTTTGTTCTCCGATACCAGCGCCGCGGCGGTCACCTGAGGAATCATGAAACCGGAGTTGAGGCCCGGTTTCGGCGTCAGGAAGGCAGGCAGGCAGGAGAGCGCGGGGTCGATCAGCATCGCGAGACGCCGCTCGGCCAGCGAGCCGATCTCGCAAATCGCCATGGCGATCATGTCGGCGGCGAAGGCTACCGGCTCGGCATGGAAGTTGCCGCCCGACAGGGCCTCGTCCTCCGCGGCGAAGATCAGAGGATTGTCCGATACGCCATTGGCTTCGGTCTCCAGGAACCGCGCCGCGTTGCGCAGCATATCGAGGCACGCGCCCATCACCTGCGGCTGACAGCGCAAGCAGTAAGGATCCTGCACGCGACTGTCATGGACAAGATGCGAGGCGCGGATGGCACTGCCTTCCATGAGCGAGCGATAGGTATGCGCCGCTTCGATCTGGCCGCGATGCTTGCGCAGCGCATGGATGCGCGGGTCGAAGGGCGTATTCGAGCCCTTCGCGCCGTCGGTCGTGAGAGCGCCGGTAATAACCGCGGCTTGAAACAGCCTTTCCGCTTCGAACAGGCCCGCAAGCCCATACGCAGTCGAGAACTGCGTTCCATTCAGGAGCGCAAGGCCTTCCTTCGCGCCCAAGGTAATCGGCGCAAGGCCGGCGGTCTTGAGGGCATCGTCGGCGGACAAGCGACCTTTGGGTGTGAAGGCCTCGCCGACACCGATCATGACCGACGTCATATGAGACAGCGGGGCAAGGTCCCCGGAGGCGCCGACCGAGCCCTGCTGCGGGATCACCGGAATGACGTCCCTCTCGACCATCGCCTCGAGCAGGTCGAGGGTTTCCGGCCGCACGCCGGACGCGCCGTGGCCCAGGCTCGCGAGTTTCAGGGCCATCATCAGGCGCGCGACATTCAGCGGCATCGGTTCGCCGACGCCGGCGGAATGGGACAGCACGATGTTGCGCTGTAGCTGCTGCAGGTCGGCTTCGTCGATCTTCACGCTTGCGAGTTTTCCGAAGCCGGTGTTGATCCCGTACACCGGCGCGCCCTTGGCGATGATGCGGGCGACCGCATGGGCGCTGGCTTCCACCGCCGGGCGGCACGCGGGATCGAGGCTCACGCCCGCGCCGCGGTAGATCGCGCGCCAGTCCGCAAGACCTGTGGCGCCGGCTTTCAAAACGATGCTCATTGTCCTTTCCACACGCGGGCGTACAACGGGTTGAAGCCCATGCGGTAAACCAGCTCCGCAGGACGCTCGATATCCCAGATCGCGAGGTCGGCTCTTTTGCCGGCTTCCAGGGTGCCGGTCTCTTTGTCCATGCCCAGCGCCTTCGCCGCTTCGCGCGTGACCCCGGCGATGCATTCGTCGACCGAAAGCCGGAACAAGGTCGCGGCCATGTTCATCGCCATGAGGATCGAGGTGAGCGGTGAGGTGCCGGGATTTGAATCCGTCGACACGGCCATCGGAACGCCGTATTGGCGGAACAGAGCGATCGGAGGTTGGCGCGTATCGCGCATGAAATAGAAGGCGCCGGGCAGCAGCACCGCGACCGTTCCGGCTTTCGCCATCGCCGCGACGCCCGCTTCGTCGGTGTGTTCGAGATGGTCGGCCGACAGCGCCTTGAACTTCGCGGCGAGCATTGCTCCGCGCAGATTGGAAAGTTGATCGGCATGGAGCTTGACGGGCAGGTTGTGCGCGGCGGCCGCCGCGAACACCCGCGTCACTTCTTCCGGGGAAAATGCGATGCCCTCACAGAAGGCATCGACGGCATCGGCAAGTTTCTCCCTTGCGATCGCCGGCAGCATGTCATTGACGATGGAATCGATATAGGCGCGCTTGTCGCCTTTGGCTTCCGCTGGCATGGCATGTGCGCCCAGGAAAGTGGTGACGATGGTCACCGGCCGTTCGCGCCCCAGCTGGCGCGCGGCGCGCAATGCTTTCGCCTCGTTTTCCAGGTCGAGGCCGTAGCCCGATTTGACTTCGACCGTTGTCGCGCCTTCCGCCATCAGAGCGTCGAGCCGCGGCAAGGCCTGGCGCACCAACTCGGCCTGATCGGCTTCGCGGCACTGTTGGACGGTCGAGACGATGCCGCCGCCCGCCCGGGCGATTTCCTCGTAACTCGCGCCGCGCAGGCGCAGCTCGAACTCATGGGCCCGGTTGCCCGCATATATAAGGTGGGTGTGGCAGTCGATCAGGCCGGGCGTGATCCACCGCCCGCCGACATCGGCGATCTCGCATTTCTCGAGATCCGCCGGCAGGTCGGCTTCGGCACCGGCATAGGCGATCCGGCCGTTTATGACGGCAATGGCGCCCTTTTCGATGAGACCGAGGCCCGGCTGCCCGGGCGCCAGCGTCGCCAGGCGCGCGTTACGGAAAAGCTTTTCCGCCCCTCGCGAATTCATGTGATTTCTCGGTTTCCAAGGCCCATTTGCCCGGATAATGTATAGACATAATCAGACTGAAAGCAAGCTGGCTCCGGGGCGGTCATAGGGGTTCAGCTCGATTCGAAGGACTTGCGGATGACTGTAATCCACGCGGCCCAGGCGCTGACACCCCTAGGATGGAACTCCGATGTGAGGTTGGTGATCGAGGCTGGCCGGATCGTTTCCGTGACCGCCAATACGCCCTCGCGCGAAGCCGACGAGCAGCATGCGATCCTCCTGCCGGCTATGCCGAATCTCCACAGCCACGCCTTCCAACGGGCGATGGCCGGGCTGACGGAACTGAAAGGCCCCACCGAAGATGATTTCTGGAGTTGGCGCGATCTCATGTATCGCTTCGCGCTCGAGATTTCGCCGGAGCAGGTCGAAGCCGTCGCCGCCCAGCTTTACGTCGAGATGCTCGAAGCCGGCTTCAGCCGGGTCGGGGAGTTCCACTATCTTCACCACGACCGCGACGGGCGGCGTTACGCGAATATCGCCGAAATGGCCGCGCGCATTGCTGCCGCTGCGGACGAAACCGGTATAGGGCTTACGCTCCTTCCGGTGTTCTACGCCCACGCCAATTTCGGCGCAGCAGAGCCGCGCGACGATCAACGGCGTTTCATCACCGATGTGCGCGGCTATGAGCGTTTGCTCGATGGGTGCCGCGCCGCGGTGAAGCCGCTCGGCACCGGTATCGTCGGCGTTGCGCCGCATTCCTTGCGGGCCGTGGCACCGGAAGAACTGACCGAGGTCGCAAGAATGGCCGGCGATGGGCCAATCCACATCCATATTTCCGAGCAGACCAAAGAAGTCGAAGAATGCCTCGCCTGGTCGGGGCGCCGGCCGGTCGACTGGCTGCTCGACCACCACGAGGTCGACGAGCAATGGTGCCTTGTACACGCCACTCACATGACGGAAGGCGAGACCTCACGCATGGCAAAATCGGGCGCCACCGCGGGCTTGTGTCCCATCACCGAAGCCAATCTCGGCGACGGCGTCTTCAATGCGCGCACGTTTGTCGCGAACGGCGGGCGCTACGGCATCGGCTCGGATTCGAACGTGCAGGTGGGCATCACCGATGAGCTGCGGCTGCTCGAATACGCGCAGCGGCTGTTCCACCGCGCCCGCAACATCATGGCGGCGGAAGGCCGTTCTACGGGCCGCGCGCTTTTTCAAAGCGCATCGAGCGGCGGGGCGCAGGCTTTAGGTGCAAGCGCCGCGGGTCTTTTCACCGGAGCGCCGGCGGACTTTATGACCTTGCGTCGCGATCACACCGTTCTCGCTTCGCGCAAAGGCGACGATATTCTCGATACCTGGATTTTCACCGGCGGCGAATCGCTCGTCGACTGCGTCTGGGTCGCCGGCAAGAAACTCGTCTCAAACGGGCGCCATCACCGCCGCGATGAGATCGCCCGCAAGTTCGCCGGCGTCATGCGGGAGCTTAGCTCGCTTTAGCTCTCTTGATTCGCGCGGGGGCGGGCGCCTGCCGGCAGCTCGCCGATAAACCCGCTTGCCGGCGCGCCGCCGCCAACAGGAAGGCACGGAAGTCCGCTCCGAACGGCCGGTCAAGCGCGGCCCGGTCCCAGGCGAGGAAATAGGCTTCCGGCATGTTCAGTCGCTGGTCGATGGGGATGACAAGGCGGCCCTCGGCGAGGTCTTCACCGATCATCGAAAGCTGCGCCAGCACGAAACCCCCGCCGGACTTTCCGGCATCGAGCCCCGCCGCCGACAACGAAAAGGTGAGCTCGCCCGCGGCGTTGGGTGCCGGCTCGCCCACGCTTTGGGCCCAATCGGCCCACGATGGCGCCGTGGCGTGGCGTATATCCCATTCGATGTCGACGAGCGGTCCGGCAAGGATATCCGCCGGCGTTTCGACCGGATGCTTCGCCAGGAATGCCGGCGAACAGACCGGTACGACGGTATCGGTGAACAGCTCGGCGAAATGATCGTACTTGCGCGCGTCCGCACCATAGGACAGCCGAAAGTCTATGTGATCGTTCTGCAGCGCTGCTTCTTCGTCGGTGCCGATCAGGCGGATCGTGGCGTTCGGGTGTGACGCACGCCAATCCTGGATCAGGGGGCGCAGCCATCGCATGGCCAATGACGGCAGCGCGCTGATGACGATGCCCGGCTTGGTGCGCGCAAGCTGCAGGGTGTCTTGGGCCAAACGCAGTTGATCGAAGGCCACGCGCACCCGTTCGTAATACATGCGGCCCCAGGACGTCAGTGTCAGCGAGCGGCCGCGCCGCTCGAACAGGCCGGCACTTAGGGCTTCCTCGATATTGTGGATTTGCTGGCTGATCGCGCCGGGTGAAACGCAAAGCTCTTCCGCCGCCGCGGTGACGCTTCCGCACCTGGCGACGGCTTCAAAAGCCTGCACCGCTCTCATGGTTGGAATAAGGGCCACCGCCATTGTCCCCTTCGATTTAGTTCAATTAAAGCGTATTGCAGGTCCGCTTAGCACTGAAGGAACCCAACCTTTGTCTTTCGCAGCGCACCTAAGGCTAGACCCGCGAATTTCGCGCGTCAACGCGCGTTTCTCTCGCTCTGCAAAATATTTGTCCAGCGTCGCTTTTTGACTATTTTGAAGGCAGGAGCGACGGTCGTTCCTTTTCTCCTAAAACGGCGAGCGCCGCGTCCGTGGGATGGGCCGCCCCGTAAGCGCTTTCGGAAAGCTCCCGATTGCCGCCGGGCCGGCGACTGCGGTTGCTGGCTGATGCGCCCTCATGAAGTCGCCTTTGATTCCGAAGGCAGTCTTTATACGTCGAAGGATTGGCGAGCGCAGAAATTCACCGACGGCGGCGGCCCGCCAATCAAGTGACTGCTAGAAGTACAAAGCCCGCGACTCACGTCGCGGGCTTTTGCCGACACCTCGCTACTTCGCCCCCGGCATCACCGTTCCGCCGTTGGCGATAGCCTTCTTGATCCCCGCGAGCGTCTTGTTCACGCGCAGCTCGGTGATCTCCTTGGTGATGGCGTCCGCCTTCGCTTTGTCGAGCTGGTTGCCGTCGATCGTGGTCTTGCCGATCTTCTGGCGCTGCTCCCAGTTGATGGCCTTCGGATCGACGGCCAGCAGCTCGGTGGAGATGGCGAAGTCGTCGTGGAGCGCCTCGCTGCCCTGCGAACCTTTCTTCGCGTAGCCTTTTTCGACCAACATCGCGTGCACCGAGGCGTAGTCGTAGTACTCGGGAATCCACGCCGCGAGAACGCCGCCGCCGTTCACCTTGGCCGCCGCCGCGGCCATGCCCTTTTCATTGCCGCCGCTGTCGCTGATGAAAAAGATCTGTTTGAACCCGTTCACCTTGTAGCTGCGCGCGATATCCGTCAGCAGCGCTTCATAGGTGGATTCCTCAAGGCTGATGGTGCCGGCCGACAGCATGTGACCTGCGCGCGGTTCGATCTGCATTTCGCGCGAGAATTTCACGATCGGCGCGCACAGCGCGTTGCCCATCCTGCGGGCGAGGGCCTCGCAGTTCTTGGTCAGGATCCAATTATGCTTGCCCAGCTTGATCCAGGGCCCGTTCGGCTCGATGCCGCCGGTTGCGATGATCACCGTCGTCTTGCCTTCCTTCATCGCGTCGCGCACGTCCATCCACGTCATGTCCTCCATCCACACCGTGTCGTTCTTCGGCAGCGGATTGGGTGTCGCGATGCAGTTGTAGGCATTCTTGGCGCAGTCTCCGCCGCCGGCCGATTTTCCGTCGTCCGGTGTGCCTTGTGCGTAAGCCGCTGACGTCAGAGCGAGAGCGGCCGCTACGATCAGATGCGTGACTTTCATGTAGGTCCCCTTCGTTGCCGGCTTGGCGTCATTTATAGCCCTCCGCAGACAAAAACGCCCGGAATTCAGTGTCGAATCCCGGGCGTGTTGCTGTGCGAAAGATAACTAAGCCTTTCGCGCGCGACGTTCCCATTCAGCCATGACCGCCGGTGGAGTCGGCTTCCCCGCCAGCGTTCCGACGATATAAGCCAGCAGGCCGGCGCCCATGCCGTAGAAGATCGAAGTGTCGGAATCGGGGTTCTGCACGTAGATCATGTGGCCGAAAGTCACGACGATCCCCGCCACGATGCTGGCGATCGTTCCGCTCAGGTTGGCCCTTTTCCAGACTATGCCGCCCATGATGGGGATAAACAGACCTGTGACGACAATCGCGCTGCCGATGGCGATCGCCGCCACCACGTCGTTCAGCGCGGCAGCCATAGCAATCATCAAGGCGCCGAAGAACAGGATGTACATGCGGCTACCCTGCACTTCGTCGTGGGATTCCACGCGCTGTTCGGCTTCGGTCTTGAGGCCTTTGTGCTTGAGACCGCGCACGATGTCCTGCTTGGCGACCGTGGCGGACGCGATCAGGGTGCCGCTGGAGACCGACATGATGGCAGCCAGCGCCGCCGCCAAGACGAGGCCGGAGAGGCCGACCGGCAGCACATGTTCCACCAACAGCCCGTAAACGGTGTTGCGATTTTCGATATCGGGCAGAAGGACCTTCGCCGACATGCCGATCAGCGCGCCGGCAATGGCGTAGAAGAAACAATACACCCCGGCCGCCGCTCCGGCCCACTTGGCGACCTTATCGCTCCTCGCGGTGAAGATGCGCTGCCAGACGTCCTGACCGATGACGATCGAGAGGTTATAGATGATGAGGTAGCTGAAGATCGTGCCCCAACCGCGGGCCGTCAGGTCGAACGCTGATTCGGGCAGCTGCGCGCGCAAGCCGTCGATGCCGCCCACAGCGAGCAGCGCCGCGGGCAGAAGCAGAACGAAAATCCCCACCGTCTTGATGATGAACTGGACGAAATCGGTGAGGGTGATCGACCACATGCCGCCGAGCACCGAGTAAAGAACCACGATGCCGCCGCCGAGCAGGACGGCCGGCAGTTTCTCCAGACCGAACAATACCTGGAAGATCGCTCCGTAGGCGATCGTGGAGGTCACCGAGATCATGAAGGCATAGCCCAGCTGCACGATGCCGGAGATCACGGCGGTGCCGGGCCCGTACCGCAGCTCCAGCATCTGGGCAACGGTGTAGACCTTGAGGCGATTCACAAGAGACGCGATGGTGAGACTGACCACCAGCACCCCGAAGCCCAGGGAAAAGGCGAGCCACATCCCGGAAATTCCAAACTGATAGCCAAGCCCGATCCCTCCGACGGTCGCCCCGCCGCCCATCACCAGGGCGCCCATGGTCCCTGCATAAAGCACGGGGCCGAGGCGCCGGCCGGCGACCAGGAAGTCGGATTCGTTCGTCGCGCGGCGCTTGGAGTAAAAGCCGATGCCGACCATCACCGCCATGTAGATGGCGATGATGATGAAATTCAGATACTCGCCCATGTTCTTTTGCCCCTATCCCGCGCGGCCCATGCCTGTGTGCGGCGCAATATATCGCTACACACGGCCAGCGAAAATCGGCCAGGTGCTGCCTTCCACGACGCCAGTCGATCTCCGGACGCCGTAGAAATCCTAAAAACGCTTTCAGGCCAAATCCCTGAAATATCCTGGAAAATGACCTAATGCCTAGACATACTGCGAATATGTCTAGCTTTGCCGAAAGTTGAATGAAGTACAGCAAGAAGACGATTTCTGAATCGCTCCCGCGTTACCAGGAAATCCAAAACCATCTGAAGTCGCAGATCTTGTCGGGCACGTGGGCGCCGGGCACGAAGGTGCCGTCCGAACACGAGCTTGCGGCGCAGTTCGATTGCGCGCGTATGACGGTCAGCAAGGCCGTCGGCAGCTTGGTGGAGAAGGGCCTCGTCGTGCGCCGGCGGCGCGCCGGCACCGTTGTCGCGGCGCCCCGCTCCCAGGAAACGGTACTGGAGATCCACGACATCCAGGCGGAAGTGCAAGCGAGCGGCCGACTTTACCGCTTCGACATCCAGAGCCGCAAAGTCGGCAAGGCATCGCGGGAAGAGGCCGAGAAGCTCGGCGCCGAAATCGGCACGCCGGTGCTTTCGATCTCGTGTGTGCATTGGGCCGACGCGGTGCCTTATGCGCTCGAACAGCGCCTCATCAATCTCCTGGCCGTGCCGGAGGCGGAGCAAGAGATGTTTCGCGAAGTTCCGCCGGGCAGCTGGCTGCTCGCGAAGATTCCCTGGAACGAGGCCGAGCATCGCATCTTCGCCCTCAGCGCCGATGCTGCGACCGCCCGCGTGCTGAAGATCAGGCGCAATGCGGCGTGCCTGTGCATCGAGCGCCGCACGCGCCGCGACAGCTACAATGTCACTTATGTCCGCTTGGTCTATCCCGGCGACCAGCACGCGTTGGTCGCGCGATTCCAGACTCACGGCGCCACGTCGCGGTAACGCGATTACCCCTTCAACAATTCCGCTATCCGGCCGAGCAGCACATCGGCTGCGGCCGGCTTGGTGAGAAAAGCATCGCAGCCGGCGTTGTAAGCGTCCTCGCGGTCCTCCGCCGTCATATTGGCGGTCAGCGCGAGGATCGGGATCTCGCTCGTCTTCGGATCGGATTTCAGTGTCTTCGTCGCGTCCCAGCCGTTCATGGAAGGAAGCCCGAGATCCATGATGATCAGATCCGGCCTGTCGCTGAGCGTCTTGGCGACACTATCGAGACCGTCGACGGCGTGCACAACCGAGTGGCCTCCGTCCGTGAGCATGCGCGAGACGACCGACGAAATGAACTTGTCGTCCTCGACGAGCAGGATCTTCGCCATGATGCGTCCCTTCTTGTGAAAAAAAGGGGGCCGTCTATGCGGCCCCCTTTCCCGCGCGCGTTCGTGCGTTACGCTTGCGCCTGCGAAGCTAGCGCCTTGAAGAACGGCATCTGCCGGATGCGCACGCCGGTGGCCGCGAAGACCGCGTTGGCCACGGCCGGCGCGACCGGCGGCAGCGCCGGCTCGCCCAGTCCCGTCGGCGTGAAGTCCGACTGGATGAAATGGGTTTCGACCTGCGGCGTACCGGTGATGCGCAGCAGCGGGTATTCGTCGAAGTTGCCTTCGCCGATGCGGCCTTTTTCGATCGACAGTTCCAGATTCATGGTCGAGATCCCGTCGATCACAGCGCCCTGAGTCTGATTCTCCGCGCTGCTCATGTTGATGATCGGGCCGATGTCCCCGACCACGATCACCTTGTGCACCGTCACCTTGTTGCTCGCATCCACGCTCACTTCCGCCGTTTCGGCGAAGTGGCCGGCGTGGCTGAAGTAGAACGCGATGCCGAGCCCGTGGCCTTTGGGAAGGGTGCGCCCCCAGCCGGCCTTTTCGGCGGCCAGCTTGATGACGCCCGCGGCGCGGCCGGTGTTCAGCGAACCTTGATTGCCTTCCACCAGCCAGCGCGGCTCGCCCATCAGCTCCAGCAGGAACTCGACGTGATCCCGGCCGGCGGCGGAGGATACTTCATGCAGGAACGACTGGAACGCGAATGCATTGGTGCTCGAGCGCGGCGCGCGCCAGGCGCCGCACGGAGTCTTCAGCGGCAGCATGGTCTGGGTGAGCAGCCCGTTCGCGATCAGCGGGAAGGGAAATTCTTCTTTCGGGATGTTGCCGCCGGTGACCGGGTTCTTGCCGTCGCTGGTGAAGGTGATGAAGTGATCGGACAGCGCCACCAGCTTGCCGTTGGCGTCGACGCCCGCCTTGAACGAGTGGAACCCGCCCGGACGATAGAAGTCGTGCATCATGTCGTCTTCGCGCGTCCAGGTCAGCTTGACCGGGATGCCGCCCGCCTGCTTCGAGATCATGATCGCTTCGGCGGCGTAGTCGTTGACCAGCCGGCGCCCGAAGCCGCCGCCGGCGCGGATCTGGTGCACCGTGATCTGGTTTTCGGCAAGGCCGAGCATCTTCGCGGTGGTCGAAAGGATACGCTCGGGCGTTTGCGTGCCGGCCCAGATCTCCGCGCTGTCGCCCTTGAAGTGCGCCAGGCAATTCTGCGGCTCCATGGTCGCGTGCGAGACGAAGGGATAGCTATAGAATGCCTCGATCTTCTTCACCGCACCCGCATAGGCGCCGTCGAAGTCGCCGCTCTTGGTGATTTCCTGTTCGCCAATCTTGGTTGCAAGCTCGCGCGCTTTGGCGCTGGATGCCGACCAACTGTCCGTGGAGGCGCTGCTTTCGTCCCACTTGATCTGCAGCGCCGATTTTGCCCGGAACGCGGCCCACGTGGAATCCGCGAGGATCGCGACACCCGGCATGCACTCGGCCACCACGCCGGTGCCTTCGACGATAAAAGCATCCTTCACCCCGGGCAGTGACTTGATGTGGTCGAGGTTGGCGCTCGCCACCTTGCCGCCCACCGCGGGGCACTTGGTGAAAGTGGCATGGACCATGCCCGGAACCTTGAGATCGATCCCGAACAACGGCTTCCCGGTGACGATGGCTTGATTGTCGGCGCCGCCGAAGCGATTGCCGATCAGGCGATACTGATCGCGTGTTTTCAGATGCACGGTCTTCTGATCGGGCAAGGGCAGCGCTGCGGCCTTTGCCGCGAGAGCGCCGTAGGCAAGCTTGCGGCCGCTGGCCGCGTGAATCACGTGGCTGTCCTGCGTCGTCAGCTCGCTCGTCGGCACA
Source organism: Rhodospirillaceae bacterium (assembly GCA_050250575.1). GTDB lineage: Bacteria > Pseudomonadota > Alphaproteobacteria > Rhodospirillales > Rhodospirillaceae > SHVO01. The sequence continues at coordinate 23,135 of JBFWOJ010000013.1, forward strand.
CGAAGGTCGCGCGCCGCCGCGGACATGAGCATGGCCCGCGCCGTTGCGCCCGCTTCGCGCAGTTGGTTCCAGCTGTTGGGGATCGAACGCGATCCGCCCGCGCTCTGGCTTCCGTAGATCGCGGGATTGATCGGCGCCTGCTCGATATCGACGTCGCTCCACGCGACGTCAAGCTCTTCGGCGATGATCAAGGGGAACGCTGTCTTGATGCCTTGCCCGATTTCCGGACCCTTGGAGTAGATCAGGATGCGGCCCGACGGGGCGATGCGCAGGAAGGCGTTCGGCGCGAACGCGCCTTTGACCGGCGCCGCCGCGGCCATCGCCGCGCGGCCGCCCAGCTGAAAGGCGAGCACGAGCCCGGCACTGCCGGCCACGCCGATTTTAAGGATCGACCGGCGCGAGACCTTCGCGCGCGCGCGCGTCGGCAGGGCTTCGACTTCGCGCATCACGTCCCTGAAGTAAGCGTCGGCGGAGAAGGTCACGGCGTTCATGCGACACCTCCCTTGGCGATCTCGTCTGCGGCGGCGTGGATGGCCGCCTTGATGCGGACATAGGTGCCGCAGCGGCACAGGTTCCCATACATGGCGGTGTTGATGTCCGCTTCCGAGGGCTTGGGATTTTTCCGCAACAGCGCGGTCGCGCTCATGATCTGGCCGGCCTGGCAGTAGCCGCATTGGGCGACGTCGAGGTCGATCCAGGCTTTCTGGACGGCCGTGAGCGTGCCGTCGTCCTTCGCCAACCCTTCGACGGTCGTGATCTGTTGTCCGGCGACCGCGCTGATCGGCGTCGAGCACGAGCGCATGGCCACGCCGTTCAAGAGGACCGTGCAGGCGCCGCACTGGCCGACGCCGCATCCATATTTGGTGCCGACGAGGTCGAGCGCGTCGCGCAGGACCCAGAGCAGCGGTGTCGAGGGGTCGCTATCGTCGACCTCCACGGTCTTCCCGTTGACGGTAAGAGTGAGCATGGAGCCCTCCGCAGCGTGGATGTGTGAAGGTCCAACTTTCTCCCGATTAGGCTATCCGGGCAAGCGCTTTGACGCGGTCGCTGCTCGCCAAAGCGTTACAAATATTCAGGAAATCAAAGACTGGGGCCGTCGGCCCGCCCGCCGCGCGAGGTCGGAAATGGTGTGTCGGCGGCGTCGAATCCGCTGGATTTTCTCGGCCGCGCAAAGCCGGCGCGACACGCAGAGCGCGGAACAAACACACTTTTCTCGCGTTACCGCTCAAATCCCGAACCGAAAGCCTTATGAATCCAAAGCTGCAAAATGCGCTGCTGCGCTCCTATGCGGGTTTGCACGCCACCGGCCTGCTTTCGACACCGCCCGGCCGCTGGGCCTTCTCGCGTGCCTACGCGCTCTACAAGGAGAAGCTGGAAGCCGGCGCGGTCGATACGCTCAGGGTGCTGGTTCCCGCAGGGTCGACGGTGGTCGATATTGGCGCCAACATCGGTTTCTTCACCCGCCGCTTTGCAAAGTGGGTCGGCGGCGAAGGACTGGTGATCGCCCTCGAGCCTGAGCCACGCAACTTCGCCGACCTGCGCGATCTGCTTCGCGAGGACGGGACGTTGCCTCGGGTACGCCTCCTGGAGACTGCGGCTGCCGAATTCACGGGACGCGGCCAACTCAAACTCAATCCCATTCACCCGGGCGACCACAGGCTGACCGGTGACGGCGCCGGCATCGACGTCGAGGTCCGGCGCCTCGACGATATTCTTTCCGAACGCAAGTGGCCGAAGGTGGCGCTGGTGAAGGTCGATGTGCAAGGCGCCGAAGAACGTGTCCTCGATGGCGCCGAACAGACGCTCGGCCGGATACGTCCAGCCTGGTTTGTCGAGGTCGACGACGATCATCTGCGGGCCATGGGAAGTTCCGCCGCCGCGCTCGTGCGCCGGTTCGCCGGCCTCGGCTACGGTGTCCACAAGGTCCGGCCCGGCACGATCGGCCCGGCGCTCGATCTCGCCGAGGTGATCGAGTCCTTGCGTCCCGGCGCTTACCAGGACCTGCTTTTCAAGCCCTGCTGACCGCTCCTTACGCCCCCGCTAAACTCGCGTCCCATCACAGGGGGAGGAAGCATGGCGAACGTTGCATTCATCGGTCTTGGCGTCATGGGCTTCCCCATGGCCGGACATCTCACCAAGGCGCACAACGTCACGGTTTATAACCGCACGCCGACGCGGGCCGCCGCCTGGACGGAAAAATTCGGCAACGCCAGCGCCCCGACACCGGCCGCCGCCAGCAGGAATGCAGAGATCGTGTTCATCTGCGTCGGCGACGACCCGGACCTGCGCCATGTCATCACGGGCAAGGACGGCGTGCTCGACGGCATCGCCAAGGGCGGGATCGTCGTGGATCACACCACGGTCTCGGCGAGCGTCACGCGCGAGCTCCACGCCCTCTGCAAGGAGAAAGGCGTCGGCTATATCGACGCGCCGCTCTCAGGCGGACAGGTTGGCGCCGAGAACGGCCAGCTCACGGTGATGTGCGGCGGCGACGCCGACTCATATGCGAGGGTCGAACCCGTCATCGCCTCCTACGCCAAGATGTGCAAGCTCATCGGCGGCAGCGGCGCTGGCCAGCTCACCAAGATGGTCAATCAGATCTGCATCGCCGGCGTGGTGCAGGGGCTCGCCGAAGCGATGAATTTCGGCAAGCGCGCCGGTCTCGACATGGACGCTGTCCTTGCGGTGATTTCCAAAGGCGCGGCGCAGTCGTGGCAGATGGAGAACCGCGGCAAGACGATGCTCGCGGGCAAATTCGATTTCGGATTTGCCGTCGATTGGATGCGCAAGGACCTGCGCATCACCATGGACGAGGCGCGCCGCAACGGCGCGCGTCTGCCGGTGATTGCGCTCGTCGATCAGTTCTATGCCGAGGTCCAGGCTCACGGCCACGGGCGTTGGGACACCTCGAGCCTCATGAGCCTGCTGACGGACGATTGATTCCGGTTAGAAACACGGTTTCCCTTTTCTCGCGCTGCGCGCAAAAGGGATTTGTTTGATCGGCGTCAAACCGGTCGGGCTCTCATTTCTTTATAGCCGCGGCGTCGCCCGTTCGTTGGGAGGGCCGCGTTTGATCCATTCCGGAAAAATCACGTCGCTGCTGTGTGTTGAGTGTAACGTGCGCGGCACGGCGATCTGGAACAACGACCCCGGCGCGCCGGATTGTCGTCATAGCGCCAGCCCCGATGTGTCGCGCGGCTTCAAAATGGTCGACCGCGGCCCGCGTCTGGGCCGGCACTTCATCTGCGTGCTGTGCAATCGCCTCGCGAAGGAGTTTTAATGCCGCGCGACAAACACTAAAGTCGCCGCCGTCTGTTGGTCCCTTTCCGATCGGGAGGTCGGATGCAGGACGACGCCCATCGACGGCCGGTAATCTTCAGGCAGCGCGCCCAGGAACTGCGGACGCTGGCGACGACGATCAGTGCGCCTTTGCGTGACGACTTGATCCGTGTCGCATTGGAGTGGGAACGCCTCGCGGAAAGCGCTGAGCGAGAAACCGCGACGGTAGTCGGCGCGGCGGTTGCATCCGCTGCGTCCAAGGAATGACCTAAGCAGGATTCGCGTGTCAGGACGCGTTTGCTCGAACGCCGTTACTGCGCAGCAGCAACTTTGCTTTCCTTGAACGCCTTCTTCTCGCGCTCTTCGGCCAGGCTGTCCCAGGTGTCCGCCATATCGAGAAGTTGCTGTTTATGCTGGCCGTCCTGCAGTTGCAGGGCCAACGCCCGGCATTCGCGCGCATGCATGCGGTATTCGGAAGCTTTCTTCATCAGCAATAATTCCCAGCGGAGGTAGTCTTCTAAATATTCAAATGGATTTGCCGTCTCGGTCGGTCTTAGCGGCTTTCTTGATGGCTCTGCATTTTTTCGGCGCTGAAGCGCGCGGACAATTCAGCCGGCATGTTCTGCTGGTCGCAGACTTTCTCCCCCAGCTGGTAAAGGCCCACCACGACGGTGTCGCCGAGCGGGCTGTTGTCGACAATAACGACTTCGCGCGGATCGCTCTTGGACAACAGCCGCGCCAGGCCGTCGGCGCGCCCGATGTTATCGACGGTTGCGACGAACTCGCGCCGGCCGGTCAAGCTATTGAAGTACAATGCGAACATTTCCGAGACTAATCCCCCAAGGCCGAGTGTTGCGTTGATAACGTCCTCCACGCGGATTAGTTCCCTTGAATTCCAGCGTCTTAGAGCGGTTGAAATCGCCGTGGGATAATCGCGGCCGCTGTCCGTTGGCACCGTGCGGTCATCGCCACGATGACGCGAGCATCGCAGCTCCTTCGTGCTGACAATTACGTAACCGCAGGAGCGACTGGTTGAGAGGAACACCACAAACCATATGACGTTCTACGCTGTGACGTTCGAGGCACCCCCAGCCCCCCTTAAGGGCCTCGGACGAGATTTGAAGCCCCTCGCTTGTCCCCCCAGGCGAGGGGCAAATCTTTTGTGCGGTGATTTCATTTGTGGCCCGGCTCACGGAGCCGGGCCCCCAAATACGACAGCCCCGATCGTCACTGTCGCAACGTTCCCCCGTTGCGACGGTCACTTTGGGCGTGACGGGCGTCAGTCTGCACAGCGCGCAGCATGTAACAACCACGTACAAGTTTTTTATCTGCTTTGGTGAAACCTCGGCGCGAAGCCTGACCGATTATTGTTCTTTCCGGCGCGCCGCGCGGCGCGCCGTATCCGCTCGGGGCCGAGGCCGCAAAGTCTTTTGCGCTCGCTGCGGTCTTATCGCGGTCTTATCGGGCTGACGCACGGTATCGAGCACGCCCGGCCTCAGGTAGGGACGGGTAAGTCACGAGGCGCTGGAGTCCGCCTTCAGTACGTAGAAGATTTCAACGGCGCGGACACGTGATCGCGGAAATGTCCGCTCGCGATGTTGACGATCGTGCCGCCGTACGTCTTGGGAGCAGTCAGCAGCCGCGGCCCTCACGGCAGGATAGCGATAACATGTCCATTTGGAATCGTCATCATGAAGCCGGCGAGCGCGTGCCAGGCAATGCCGATGCCAATGCCGTGATCGAACGCCTTGCCCCGCGCGATCTCGACTTCCAGCCGAAGGTGCGCGGGAGATGTCACTTTGTCTGCCATGACGGCCTCATTGACCAACGTCGGGATGAGGTGCGGCATTTCTTGGAGGCTCACGACATGCTGCGCTCCTCCGGCCGCAATAGCATTTTGCGGGGATACGGGAAGCCGCTGCCGTGTCGGCGTTCAATGTGAAGCTTCACATCCTCGGCGAAGACGACAGCTTTGACCTGCGGCGCCGCAAACCGTACGTCGGCCGCGGGACCCAAGGGAACAAACGCGAACCGCAACCGTAGTGACTGTTGGGGCGATAGGAGACCAAGTCATGGCGCAACGCGATCGATACCGGCTCGTGCGGAAGAACGGCGAGTGCAAAATCGGACGTTTCCCTGACTTTGGATTTCGGCGGGGGGCCGCGGCAGATGGTGTCCACGCTACCGCCGATGATCGGCCTGCAATCCGGCCGACGACCTGATCGACGTCGCGGCTCATACGGCGGCCCGCAAGAGAACGCAGCACATAACGTAAATCACGTCACAACGGAGGACGGCCTATGGCCAAAACAAGAGGGAAAGCGAAGTCGAGGGCAAAAAATGGATCGCGCAAGAAAATGGACGCGATCGCCATGTTGAAGGCGGACCATCGGACCGTCGAGGAGCTTTTCGAGAAGTATGAAAAGTCGCGCGGCAAGAAGGCCGATATTGCGCGCCAGATCTGTCTCGAGCTGATGGTCCATACCCTGATCGAGGAGGAGCTGTTCTATCCGGCCTGCGCCGAAGCCGGCGTCGAGGAAGACATGATCGAGGAAGCTTTTGTCGAGCACGACGGAGCCAAGGTCCTGATCGCGGAACTGCGCGAAGGATCGCCCGACGACGATTACTACGACGCCAAAGTCAAAGTGCTGTCCGAAGAGATCAAGCATCACGTCAAGGAGGAAGAGCAGCGCGGCGGCATCTTCGCGCAGATCCGAGACTCCGAGCTCGATCTCGAAGCGCTCGCCGAGCAGATGCAGGCGCGTAAAATGGAGATCATGGCGCAAATGGAGAAGAAACTGCCTCCGCCGATGACCCGCACCATGAAGGATACGCAGATCGAACGCGGGCAGATCTCCCTGTGACGGCACGCCGACAGGACAAGAGTGCAGTCTGTGACCGGCCGGCTGGCGGCGCTGAGCGCCCCCAGCCGGCCGTATCGCCCGCTCGGTCGATCCATAGGGCGTCCGATCCGGCCTGCGACATCGGGCGCTGCGACCTCTGCGGCGAGCTGTACAATCTGCGTCATAGCTACGAAGTCCTCCATCATCTCCACGGCCGCCGCTTCGACGAAGTGCTGCATTAGCTCAGATCATCTTGCCGCCGCGTTTTCCCTTTCGGACCCGTGAACAGCTCCTGCACATGCTCGCCGAGGCGTCGGAGCTCGAGCACGCGGCGCTCTGCAGCTACTTGTTCGCTGCTTTCAGTTTGAAGCGCTCAACCGAGGAAGGCCTCACTGCGCGAGAGCTCAGGTCCGTCACCGAATGGCGAAAGACCCTCTTTGCCATCGCCCGCGATGAAATGGCGCACCTTGTCACCGTCAATAATTTGATCGTCGCCATCGGCGGATCGGCGCACTTCAATCGCCCCAACTTTCCGGTCGCGCCGAATTACTTTCCCGGCGGCTTTACCCTCGAACTCGCGCCGTTCGGCAAGCAAGCGCTGGAGCGATTCATTGCGCTCGAGCGATCCGAACGCGCCGTCGAAGACCTCGAAGAGGATCGCGCCTGGGCGCGTGGCGCTCCGGCGGACTTCCTATTCCCCGCTGCCGTCGACTACCGTTCGATCGGGGCGTTCTACGAGGAGCTCAAACGCACGATTGAATACGCGGCGGCGGAGCTTGGCGAAGAGAAGTTATTTGTCCGCCGCGCGGCCCAGCTTGCGCCCCGGAGCGCAAAGCTCGACAACAGCTTTGTCATCGAGGATCTGGCCTCGGCGCGCAAGGCAATCGACACGATCGTGGAGGAAGGCGAGGGCGCTGCCGGCGGGGCCGCGGATTGCCATTATGCGCGCTTCTCCAGGATCAAAGAAGAATTCGAATCCCTCCGCGCGCAGAATCCGGGCTTCGAACCGGCGCGCCCGGTCGTGTGCAATCCGGTGATGCGCGCCCCGGCACCAGATCACGCCGCGCGCGTGAGATATGTCTCCGCAGACGAGGCGCGGCCTATCCTTGATGCAGCAAATGCCATTTATGGCCAATTACTGCGATGCCTGGTGCAGGCTTATGCGTCGCGTGATTCCGCGCCACGGTCCGACAGTCTCGTCGCCGTGGCTGTAAGCCTGATGCATGTTTTTTCAGAGGTCTCTTCTCATCTGACGACTTTGCCCGCTTCAGCCGGCAGTGCCGACCGCGCAGGCGTGACCTTTACGATGTTGCGCAGTATCGAGCCGCTCGCGCGCGAGAGTGTCCTCATCAGCGAACGGTTGGCCGAGATCGCGCGCCGCCTGGATCAGCTACAGCCGGCCGAGATCTTTGCAGCCGCCGCCGCGCGCGTCAGGGATGCTGCGGTGTCGCTCTGAACCGGTTGGCTCTTCGCCAATTCTCTTTGCCTTGAAAGGTGCGGCCTCGGGATGGGCGGCTGCCGGTGCATGCCTCGCGCTTGCTGTAAGGTTTGCGCCATGCGCAACAAGAGCACGGCGATAGTCGGCCACTGCCTGAAGATGCCGTTCGGCGCTTGGACAATCGTAGGCGTTGCCCATGACCTCTTCGAGATAGGCCGCAACCGCGGTCACGCGATCAGAGCATGTGAGCCTCCGGTCTCTACGGGAGCCGGCATCCGGAGATTCGCGCGTCATGGTCGGAGGATCTTGCATCGAAATCAGCTTAATAGCCCGAAAAGGCTCCTCACTTCCGTCACTGACTGCGGTCGTTTTGCCGGGCGAACTCAGCCACGAGGCAATAAATCCGCGGCTGAAATCAACGGTGACGAGCGTGGAAACCTGTGCCGAGACGGCTACTTCCGGCGTTATGCGCTACTGCGGCGGCCGACGCGGCTCTTTGATGCCCTTGGTCAGGAACGTCTGGTGCCGGTGCTTGCGGCCCATGCGCTTGCCTTCGCCGCCGCTCTTGCCGGTGCCCGCGGGCTGCCACGCGGGAATGAGCTGATGCTTCCCCGGTCCAATCAGGTCCGCCCGTCCCATGCGCTTGAGCGCCTCGCGCAACAGCGGCCAGTTCTCCGGATCGTGATAGCGCAGGAAGGCCTTGTGCAGGCGGCGTTGCTTGAGGCCCTTGATCGTATCGACGCCTTCGCTCGCTCCGCGGCGCACGGGCTTCAGCGGGTTCTTGCCCGAATGATACATCGCCGTCGACAACGCCATGGGCGAGGGCAGGAAGGTCTGCACCTGGTCGGCCCGGTATTTGTTCTTCTTGAGCCACAGCGCGAGGTTCATCATGTCCTCGTCCGTCGTGCCCGGATGGGCGGCGATGAAATAAGGGATCAGGAAGTATTCCTTGCCCGCCTGCTTCGCGGCCTGATCGAACATCTGCTTGAACCGGTCGTAGGCGCCGATGCCCGGCTTCATCATCTTCGAGAGCGGACCGGCTTCGGTATGCTCGGGCGCGATCTTGAGGTAGCCGCCCACGTGATGAGTGACGAGTTCCTTCACGTAAGCCGGGCTCTTGACGGCGAGATCGTAGCGTACGCCTGACGCGACCATCACCTTTTTGATGCCCGGAAGCTCGCGCGCCTTGCGGTACAGCTGAATCAGCGAATCATGGCTGGTGTTGAGGTTCGGGCAGACGCCGGGGAATACGCAGGAAGGCTTACGGCACTTGGACTCGATCTCTTTGTCCTTGCACGCCATGCGGTACATGTTCGCCGTCGGGCCGCCGATATCGGAGATGATCCCGGTGAAGCCCTCGGTCTTGTCGCGAATCTTCTCGATCTCCTGAAGGATCGACTGCTCGGAGCGGCTTTGGATCACGCGGCCCTCGTGCTCGGTGATCGAGCAGAAGGAACAGCCGCCGAAGCAGCCGCGCATGATCGTCACCGAGAAGCGGATCATCTCCCAGGCGGGGATTTTCGCGTCGCCGTACGACGGGTGCGGCGCGCGCGCGTAAGGCAATTCGTAGACCGCGTCCATCTCCGCCGTCGTGATGGGGATCGGCGGCGGCGTCACCCACAGCTCGCGGTCGCCATGCTTTTGCACGAGCGGGCGCGCATTACCGGGATTGCTCTCCCGGTGCAGCACGCGGCTGGCCCTGGCATAGGTCTCCGGATCCCTTTCGACCTGTTCGAAGCTCGGCAAGCGCACGACGATCTTCTCGCCCGGCTTCGCCTGCTTTGCGCCTTCGTCGCTGGCGTCGACATCGTCGGCGCGCGCTTCGGCCCAGCCTTCAGGCACCGCCGGCTTTAGGAGTGCGACGCCGCGCACGTCATCCATATCGGCGGCCTTTTGGCCTTTGGCGAAGCGATGCGCGACTTCGACGACCGCGCGCTCGGCATTGCCGTACAGAAGAATGTCAGCCTTGGCGTCCACCAGGACGGAGCGCCGCACCTTGTCCGACCAGTAGTCGTAGTGGGCGATTCGGCGCAGCGAGCTTTCGATGCCGCCGAGCACGATCGGCACGTCCTTGAACGCTTCGCGGCAGCGTTGCGCGTAAACGATGACCGAGCGATCCGGGCGTTTACCGCCTTCGCCGCCCGCCGTGTAGCTGTCGTTGTGGCGCAGGCGCCGGTCCGAGGTGTAGCGGTTCACCATCGAATCCATGTTGCCGCCGGTGATGCCCCAGAACAGCTTCGGCGCGCCAAGGCGCTTGAACGCCTCCGGGTCCTGCCAGTTGGGCTGTGAGATGATCCCGACGCGAAAGCCCTGGGCCTCCAGCAGGCGACCGATGATCGCCATGCCGAAGCTGGGGTGGTCGACGTAGGCGTCGCCCGTGACAATGATGATGTCGCACTGGTCCCAGCCGAGCACGTCCATCTCCTCCCGGCTCATGGGCAGGAAAGGCGCCGTGCCGAAGCGCTGCGCCCAGTACTTCTTGTACGAGAACAGCGGCTTCGGGCTGGCGGGCGGGTAAGGAACAGCGATGTTCATGGCCGTCTATGTGGGCAAACACGACCTAAGGTCAATGCGAGGTGCTCCATATAAAGGAGACTTAAGTTAATTTCTGGGTGTAACGGCCTGAAATTGCCCGCAAAACAGTTCGGGCGGTGGAGTTTCCCCGCACCGCCCGAAAAGCCGGCCATGTCTCGATGTCAGGCTAACAGCATCGCGCCTGCATGCCCGCCCCGCCGAAGCGGCGGACCTGGCACATGTTGAAGAACTCCGCGTAGCTCGGGATCGGCTCGTTGGGATGGGTGATCTTGCGGTGCCGGACGAAGGTCTCGTAGTCCGGCACGCCGCACATCAGACGCGCCATCTGCGTGAGCCGCGCGACCACGGTGGAGAAGACGCTTTGAAGCGGCGTCTTCTCCGGAAAATGGTCGGCCAGAAGGTTGCGGCTCTTGGCCATTCTTACTCCGCCGGTTGACGCAGCGGGGTTTGGTCGGCGCGGACCGCGACGCCCTGGCCGCCGCGGATCGCGCGGATGCCGAAGAACACCAGCGCCACGACGATCAGCATGAAGAAGGCGCAAATCGCCGCGTCGAGGTAGTCGTTGAACAGCACGCGCTCCATCTCCTCGATCGAGCGTGTCGGCGGGATCACTTTGCCCACCGCCAGACCCTCTTCGATCATCTTGGCATGGGCGAGGAACCCAATGCGCGGGTCGGCATGGAACAGTTTGTCCCAGCCCGCCCACATGGTGCAGATGAGGAGCCACGCGAGCGGCACCCCTGTGACCCACATGCGCTTCAGCTGGCCCAGCTGGACGACCAGGACCGTCGCCAGCACGAGGGCGATGGCGGCCAGCATCTGGTTCGCAACCCCGAACAGCGCCCACAGCGAGTTGATGCCGCCGAAGGGATCGACCACGCCGACGTAGGTGAAGTAACCCCACGCCGCGCACGCCAGGCCCGTCGCCAGGTAGTTGCCGACCAGGGACTTCGTGTCGCCCAGCGTCTTGCTCGCCATGCCCAGGAGGTCCTGGATCATGAAGCGCGCAACGCGCGTGCCGGCCGACAGCGTGGTCAGGATGAACATCGCTTCGAACAGGATGGCGAAGTGGTACCAGAAGGCCATCGTCGCAGCGCCGCCCAGGAACTGGCTGAGGATGTGCGCCATGCCGACCGCAAGCGTCGGTGCGCCGCCGGTGCGCGAGAGGATCGAACCCTCGCCGACGTCCTTTGCCATCTGACTCAGGGCTTCAGGCGTGACGACGAAGCCCCACTGCGAGATCACCGTCGCGGCGCTTTCCGGCGTCGTGCCGATTACGCCCGGCGGGCTGTTCATGGCAAAGTAAACGCCGGGATCCAGCGCGCACGCGGCGATCAGCGCCATGATGGCGACGAAGCTTTCGCACATCATCGAGCCGTAACCCACCGGGCGGGCCAGCATTTCGTTCTCGATCATCTTCGGCGTCGTGCCCGAGGACACCAGCGCATGGAAACCCGAGATGGCGCCGCAGGCGATGGTGATGAACAGGAACGGGAACAGCGAGCCGGCGAACACGGGGCCGGTGCCGTCGATGAACGGCGTCAACGCCGGCATCTGCAGATCCGGTGTCACCACCAGGATGCCGACCGCCAGCATGACGATGGTGCCGATCTTCAGGAAGGTGGAGAGATAGTCGCGCGGGGCGAGCATCAGCCACACCGGCAGCACTGACGACACGAAGGCGTAGATGATCAGCCACCAGGTGATCGACGTGCCCGACAGCGTGAACACTTCGCTCCAGTACTCGTCCTTGGCCACCGCGTCACCGAAGTACAGCGCCAGCATCAGGAGGACGAAACCGCCAACGGAGACCTCGAGCACGCGGCCCGGCCGGACGTAGCGCATGTAAAGGCCCATCGCCACGGCAATGGGGATCGACATCGCGACCGTGAACACGCCCCACGGGCTTTCCGCGAGGGCGCGGACGATCACCAGCGACAGCACCGCGAGCAGGATGATCATGATCGACAGGATGCCCACGATCGCAACGATGCCGGCGTCCTTGCCGAGGTTGTCGCGGATCATCTGGCCGAGCGTGTTGCCGTTGCGGCGCGTGGAGAAGAACAGGATCACATAGTCCTGCATGCAGCCGGCGAACACGGCGCCGACCAGGATCCACAAGGTGCCCGGCAGATAGCCCATCTGCGCGGCGAGCGTCGGACCGACAAGAGGTCCGGCGCCGGCGATGGCGGCGAAGTGGTGGCCGAACAGCACGTACTTATTAGTGGGCACGTAATCGAGGCCGTCGTTCTTCAAAACGGCGGGCGTCGGCCGCGTCGCGTCGGCGCCCAGAACTGTGTTCTGGATGTAAGCCGAATAGAACCGGTAACCGATCGCGTAGGTGCACGTCGCCGCGACGACAAGCCACGCCGCGTTGATCGTTTCACCCTCGTTCAGGGCTAAAACCCCGAAACAGGCCGCGCCGAGTATTGCGACCCCCACCCAAAGTACTTGTTGGCCAAGTTTGCCCATGGAACGAACCCCTTCGTTGCAGATGATGGGCGACTGAAACAAAAGACGACTCAAATAGCAAGCGAGCGCGCGACTCTTTCCCTGCCCGCACAGCTTTTTCTTGTAATCAGCGCGTGTGCGGCGGCCAGCCGCAACTCGGAGCGGCTTGTTGCACTGCACAATCACCGTGATTTCGCTAGGCCTCGGCCCCGAAGAGCGTTCGGATGAGGTTCGAGGGGCGGGCCTCGCGCTGCAATTGGTCCATGGTGCATTGGTGCGGCGCCTTGTCGGGCCGCCAGCGCAGAAAGCGGGTCCCATGGCGGAAACGCTGACCGGTCACGTGATCGTATTGCACCTCGGCGATGAGTTTGTGCTTCAGCGGAACCCACGCGGCGCTTCGCTCCGTCGACCAGCGGCTTGGCGCACCTGGGGCATTTCCCGTGAACCCGGGCCCGCCCTTCAGCTTTTCGAGCTTCCGCGTCAAGGCCGCCCGCTTCTCGCGCGCGATGCCTGAGGTAAAGCCCACGTGATCGAGCTCGCCCGCATCATTGAAGAGCCCGAGCAGCAGCGATCCCACCTGGTCGCTGTCGGTCGCGTAGCGGAATCCGCCCACGACGCAGTCGGCGGTGCGCAGGCACTTCACCTTCAGCATCGCCCGCTCGCCCATTTCATATGGGCCGCGTGTATCCTTGGCGACGACGCCGTCGAGCATGCCGCCGCCGGCGCGTCCAAGCCACTGCTTCGCTTCCGTGCGCGAACGGGTGAAGGGAGACAGGCGCACCCGCTCGCCTTTGAGCGCGGCGAACAGCGCCTCCAGCGCCGCGCGGCGTTCGCTCAGCGGTGACGCCATCAGGTCTTCGTTCTCGGAGGCTAGAATGTCGAACAGCACCAAGATGGCCGGCGTTTCCTTGGCGAGTCTTGCAATACGGCTTGCCGCGGGGTGCAGGCGCAACTGCAGCGCCTCGAAAGAGAGCGAATCGCCGGCGGGAATACAGAGCTCGCCGTCGATGATGAACCGGCGTGGCGCGACCTTCGCCAGATACGCGGCGATCTCGGGAAAATAGCGCGCCAGCGGTTTCCCGGATTTCGAGACCAGATCGACTTGAGCGCCGTCGCGACGGGCGAGGCAGCGGAAGCCGTCCCATTTCGGCTCGAACTGCCAAAAGGAATCGCCCGGCAGGTCGTCAACCTGCCGGGCTTCCATCGGTCTCAGCGCCTTGGCGCTGGTGAGCCGATAAGGGCGCCCGCCGGCGAACGCCGGCATCTTGGAAGATGCAGCTACACCGGCGGATTTCTTGCGCACACTCAGTCAATGATCGCCCACGCGCCATCCGGCTGTTGGCAGGCGCGGCCGCGGGCTTCTTCCGGACGTCCGTCGATCCAGATCGTCTGGCTGTAGACGGCGCAATGGAAGTTGTCTTCGTCCTCATAGTAATCGAGCACGTGCAGGCGGCCGCGGGTGCCGGACTGCGGGTTCTTCCAATCATAGAAGGCATTCGCGCGGCCAGCGTTGAAGCCGGTCGTGTAGGTCTTGTAGGCGTAGCTGCGGTCGTTGCAGTCCAGCTTGTTGGTCAGCGCCGCACCGATGGCGCCGCCGGCCACCACGCCCATGATCGTGGTCGCGGTTTCATTGCGCCGGTTGCCGGCCGCGTTGCCCAGCAGGCCGCCGATCACCGCGCCGACGAGGGCGCCGGCCGGGTCCGGACGGTTGCGGCACTCACGATAGAATTGGTCGTCGTTCAAATTGTACTGACGGGCGTAGCGGGCGCGCCACTGTGCCTCGCGTTCGGCGCGGCTGTATTCGCGCGCTTCACGACGGGCTTCGCGTCGCTCCTCGCGTCGTTCCTCGCGGCGCTCTTCGCGAAAGGCCTCGCGGGCTTCGCGGCGCTCTTGACGCTCTTCGCGGCGGGCCATGCGCTCCTGATACTGTTCGGTGAAGCGCACGTCGCGGATCGATCCGTTGGCGATCGAGGCGAGAACGTACTGATTGCCGATCAGCATCCAGCGGAAGCCGTTCGGCGGACGCGGCAGGTTGCTCTCGCGCCAGCCATAATAGACATAGCTGTTGTCACGCAGATGGCGCGGGAGGCGCTCGCCGCGCTGGTAGAAGCGCTCGTCGGCGTCGCGGCCGTTGGATTGCACAAGCTGGGCAAGCGTCGCGTGGCTCGCGGGGGCCTTCGAGGTGACCGGCACACCCGCCGCGACGGAACTCGCGAGGAAAGTGAGGGCCGTAGCGCTCAGAATGAGCTTTTTCACTGTGATTCTCCTAAAACGCCGGCGTGACCCGGGCAGTGCCGGCCGGAACAGACTGAGTCCCGGTGAAAACGTTACACAGGGAAATCGGGTTCCGCGCCTTCACGCGCGCACGGCTCACATACGCAAGAGGAAACCGCCGTTTTAGGGAGAAAATGCGTCCAAATTGAATCGAAAAACCGATGCGCGCTCACATCGCTGCGATCGCGCCGAGACGCTGCCCGCAGTGCGCGAAAAACGCGCGCCGCCGAGAGCGCCGGGTTGCAGGCTGGTTCACCGCCGCTCTGCGGTCTTGGCGATGAGCCTGCGGATGATGGGATAGATCTGCGTGCGCCAGCGCCGGCCGCTGAAGACACCATAGTGGCCGACACCCGGCTGGAGGTGATGACGCTTCGAGGACGCCTTGAGCCCGGTGCACAAGTCGTGCGCGGAGGAGGTTTGCCCGACGCCGCAAATGTCGTCGTGCTCGCCTTCCACCGTCAGGAGTTTGGTCTTGCGGATGGCGGCGGGATGGACGGGCCGCCCGCGATAGCTCAGGGCGCCGTTGGCAAGCAGGTTCTTCTGGAACACGCGCTCGACCGTCTCGAGATAGAAGCGTGCCGGCAGATCGAAGACGGCGAAGTATTCGTCATAAAAACTTTTGATTTCCGCGGCCTGTTCGGCGTCGCCCGTGGCGAGATGCTGGTAGAGGTCGCGGTGCGCGTTGACATGACGCCTGCCGTTCATGGACAGGAAAGCGCCGAGCTGCACGAAGCCGGGATAGACCTTGCGGCCTGCGCCTTTCAAGGGCGCCGGCACTTCCGAGATCAGGTTTTGTGCGAACCAGGAGAGAGGGTGACTGCTGGCGAGGTCGTTCACTTTCGTCGGCCGTACACTGGTATCGATAGGCCCGGCCATCAACGTCATCGACAGCGGCGAGGCCGGATTTTTATCCTCAGCCATGATCGCAACAGCGGCGAGAACCTGCACGCACGGCTGACAGACGGCGATGACATGGGCGCGCGGACCCATTGTCTCCAGGAAGGTGATGATATGGTCGACACAATCATCGAAGCCGAAATCGCCGTGACCGACGGGAATGTCGCGCGCGTTGTGCCAATCGGTGAGGTAGACGTCGTGGTCGACGAGCAGCTTGCGGACGGTGTCGCGCAGCAGTGTCGCGAAGTGACCGGACAGCGGCGCCACCACCAGGACCTTCGGCTGACCTTCGACATTTTCTTTGTGGAAGCGCAACAGCGTGCAGAAGGCGGTCCGTGCCGCCGGCTCCTCGATCACGCGCACCGGCTGGCCGTCGATCTCGACACGATCGATGCGATACCCGGGGTGGTCGTGCGTGAATGCGGCGCGCGAAAACAGATCCAGGCCGGCTGTCAGGTGCGACATGCCGGCGGGACCTAGCCAGGCGGTGAAAGGCGAAAGCGCGTCGCGGGTAAGGCCCGCCATGAGACGGAGTGGTTCCGCCCATGTGCGCTGCTGTTCATAGATCGAATAAAGCATCTAAACCCAGTGCGCCTGGCGCGACCACGAAGTTCGCGAGCGGCCTAGCGACCTGCCAACATTGCCGAGCCTTTCTGGCTCCTCCCCGGGAAAACCTTAGTGCAATTTCAATTGCGGCGCGAGATGATCTTTTTTTATGCGCGTCCAACCGCGAGGTGGGAGCGCGCCATCGGAGACCGGAGCTGGCGAGATGAGTGTTGTGGGAAAAGTCGCGGTTGTCACGGGCGCCGCCAGCGGGATCGGCCGCGGCATTGCCGAAGCCTTCGTAAAGGCGGGCGGCAAGGTCGTCATCGCCGACCTCAACGCGGAGCAGGCCGAGAAGACGGCGCGCGAAATTGGATCCGCTGCGCTCGGCATCGCCATGGACGTCACCAGGGAACCGGAGGTCGATGCGGGTATCGACCGCGCCGCGCAGCACTTCGGCGCCATCGACGTCCTGGTCAGCAACGCCGGCATTCAAATCGTCACGCCGCTGGTGGATTTCGCGTTCAAGGACTGGCAGCGCATGCTCGCCATCCATCTCGACGGCGCCTTCCTCACCACCCGTGCGGCAATGCGCCACATGTACAGGCAGAAGACCGGCGGAGCGATCATCTACATGGGTTCGGTCCATTCCAAGGAAGCCTCGCCCTTGAAGGCCCCTTACGTGACCGCGAAGCACGGTCTCATGGGCCTGTGCAAGGTTGTCGCGAAGGAAGGCGCCGCGCACGGCGTCCGCGCCAACATCGTCTGCCCGGGCTTCGTCCGCACGCCCCTCGTCGACAAGCAGATCCCCGAGCAAGCCAGGACTTTCGGCATCTCGGAAGAGGAGGTCGTGAAGAACATCATGCTCAAAGGGACGGTCGACGGCGAATTCACCACCGTCGACGACGTCGCGCAGGCGGTCTTGTTTTTCGCCGCGTTCGAGACCAATGCATTGACCGGCCAGTCGCTCAATGTGAGCCATGGCTGGTCCATGACCTGAGCGTGTCATTGCCGCGAAGCTTTAGCGGCGCAAAGTGAAGCGCCGCTAAAACGCAATCAATTCCTCTCCAAGAATTTTTTCTCGCCCCGTGCCGCTTCGGAACAAAACGAAGAAGGCATCGTTCAGCCTTTGGGTTGTGTGCGCCGTGAGCTTCTTCGCGGTGTATGCGTGTGGAGTAGGTCTCAGATCAATTTTGCGATGAGAAACGCCGCGTAGTCCGCTGACTGACGTCGCGTTTTCGCGTCTGAGTTTTTGAAGGAAGTTGCGCGTGCCCGGTGTTGAGCGCGTTTTATTTGTGACGTCGGAACTGACCGACCTCGTGAAGGCCGGGGGACTTGGTGAAGTCTCCGCTTACCTCCCGCGCGTGCTGCGTGACGGGGGCGTCGATACGCGCATCATGATTCCGGGCTATCGGCAGGTGCTGCAGAAGATCGGAACACCACATGTTGTTGCCGACCTGCCGGCGCTCAATGGAATCCCCGCGTGCAAAGTCGCGCTCACGCATACGAGTGACGGTCTGCCGGTCTACGTCGTTCTCGCGCCGGAGCTCTACGACCGTCCGGGAACGCCCTATGGCGATGAGAGCGCAAAAGACTGGGCCGACAACGATGTGAGATTCGCGCGCCTCGCCCTTGCCGCGGCCGATTTTGCTACCGGTGCGCGCAACGGCGCTCCCGCGTCATGGTGCGCCGATGTCGTTCACGTCAACGACTGGGCCTCTGCGCTCACGCCGGCATATCTTGCCTGGCGCGGACAGCGCGTGCCGAGCATCCTCACCATCCACAACCTGGCGTACCAAGGGTTGTTCGAGCGCAATCGTATGGCGGTGCTCGGAATTCCGGAATCCGCCTACACCGTCGATGGCGTCGAATTCTACGGGCGCATGTCGTTCCTCAAGGCCGGCATTGTATATGCGTCGCACCTGACCACCGTCAGCGAAACTTACGCCCGCGAAATCCTGACCCCTGAGTTCGGCGCAGGCCTCGACGGCGTTCTCAAGAACCGCGCCGCCAAAAACCAGATCACCGGAATTCTGAACGGGATCGACGACAGCTTCGATCCGTCGCGCGATCCCCATCTCGAGCATCACTTCGATGCCGGCGACTTTACCGGCAAGGAAAAGACCGCTGCGTCCGTGCGCGAGCATTTCGGCCTCGGCAAGTCCGGCCCGCTGTTCTCCGTGATTTCACGCCTTGTGCATCAGAAGGGCCTCGACCTGCTCGAAGAATCCGCCGACAGCATCGTGCGCAAGGGCGGGCAGGTGGTCGTGATCGGCGAAGGCGATCCGGCCATCGAAAAATCGATGCGCAACCTTGCCTCGAAGTACCCCGAGCATGTCGCCGTTCGCATCGGCTTCGATGAAACGCTCTCGCGCCGCGCCTACGCAGGCGCCGATTTCCTCTTGATGCCTTCGCGCTTCGAGCCTTGCGGCCTGTCTCAGCAGTATGCGCAGCGCTTCGGCACCTTGCCGATCGCCCACAAGACCGGCGGTCTTATGGATACGATAAAGGACGGCGTGACGGGGTTCCTGTTCGACCGTCTGTCGCCGGAGGGTTTGAGTGAAGCCGTCAGCCGGGCCTTTGGCGCCTACGGCTCGCGCAAGAACTTCGTCGCCATGAAGCGTGCCGCGATGGAGCGGCGGAACTGCTGGCGCGCGGCGGCCGGCCGCTACCGCGACGTCTATCAGGCGGCGTCGGCAGGCGCTGGCAGTGGTCCGTCTGCCTTCCCATACAACGTGGCGTCGGCCGCCTGATCCGAGGCGCCGCGCGAGAACGAGGAATGGCGGCGCCGACCATTCGCGTGATGACGTGGAATATCCATAGCGGCAAAGGGCCGGATGGACGGCGCGATCTTGCGCGCATTGTCGGTGTCATTCAGGCCCACAACCCCGACATCCTTGCCCTGCAGGAAATCGACTCGCGCGGACATCCCAAAGACCAGCCGGCGCCGCTGGCATATCTGACCGAGGCGCTCGGCGTGCACAAAGCCGAAGCGCGCACGATCGTTGCCGAGGACGGGCACTACGGCCACGCGGTCATCAGCCGCTGGCCCATGACGCACGTGAAGCTGCACGACCTTTCCTACTGGAAGTTCGAGAAGCGCTGCGCCATCGAGTGCGACATCGAAACGCCGCATGGCCCCGTGAACCTTTCCGCCGTCCATCTCGGGCTTTGGTTTTCCGAGCGCCGCCGCCAGGCGCGGCAACTGGCCAGGATCGCCGAGAGTCATCACCGCGTTTCGATCATGCTCGGCGACTTCAATGATTGGCCGTGGCGCGGTCCGGTGCGGCGCGCGTTGGCCAAGGCCTTGCCGTCGCGCACACACCACCGCACCTGGCCCGGTTTTTATCCGATGCTTGTTCTCGATAGGATCTACAGCCGCCCTGCGGGCGCCATGGTCTCAAGCTGGGTGGATCCGGCCGGCCGGCATGCCTCCGATCACCTCCCGGTGTTCGCCGACATTCAGATGAACTAGGAGAATTCTTGTCCGTCCCCTCCGATTTGGTCGCTGCTTATCGTGCAGCCGTTTACGAAGTTGACGATGGCGAAGGCGTCGTGCGTTTTCATGTTGAGGAGCCTTCTGCGGCACTCGATGGATTGTTGGCACGGCGCGGCGCGTGCAGCGCTGTTCTGATCACGGCGTACAATCCGCGCAGCCGCAAACAGTCCGCGGCGGAGAATACCGACGCACACCGTGCCTTATTGGACGCGGTTGCCGGACTGCAAAAGCAGTATCTGCCCTCCCGCGGACGCGACCCCGACGGCGAATGGCCCGCCGAACCGGGTCTTTTTATTTTTGATCTCGCACGTGAGCAGGCTTTGGCCCTCGCGCGGCGCTTCCAGCAGTACGCGGTCGTTTGGGCTGAGAAGGGCTCGCCGCCGGTGCTGGTCTTCGCCGAACCACCTGCTCGTAAAACGTCTCGATGATTTGCCGCTGGCCGGGCGCGATTTTGACCAACGCTTCCTTCTCGTCGAACCAGCCGCCGCGGTCGACTTCCGGAAAGTCCTGAAAACGCCCTGACTTGGGCGGCCATTCGAGTTGGAAGGTATTGCTGATGAGGTCCGCGGCGATGCAGTCGCCTTCCGCGGCAAAAGCGGTCACGGTTTTGCCGGGTCGGATCTTGAAAGCGCCGAGAGGGATGAAGGGGCCATCGACGGTAAATCCGGTTTCTTCGGTGAATTCCCGCCGCGCCGCCGCCAGCGGCTCCTCGCCGCGGTCATAGATCCCCTTCGGCACCGACCAGGCGCCGACATCCTTATGGCGCCAATACGGACCCCCGGGGTGGACAAGGAAAACTTCCGTTCCTCCGTCGGCGGTCCGGAAGAGCAGTAAGCCGGCTGCGTCGGCGTGACTCAATGCAGCCCCTCGGTGGATTTCCGCGGGTGCGGAAAGTTGTCGCGCAGGTGATGGACGAAATACCGCCCGCGCACGCGCGACGCCTTGAAACCCTCGTACACCGCGCGCGGCACGCCGAGGTATTCATAGACCGAGCCGCTGGTGAATTCGACCTCCAGGACCTGTTCCTCCGCGTCGTACTCCATGCGGCGAATGACCGTGGAGGGCATGGCGGTGCTAGGCGAGGCCGGTCTCTTCGTCGCTCACGTTGTAGCCGAGTCGGTCCAAGCCCTCTTCCAGCAGATCGGCGAGCAGCGGCGTTTCAAGCAGGTATTTGATCACGCGACGATTGCTTGCTTCCCGCGCCGCCGTCAGCGCTTCTTGCCACTGGTCTTCATCGTAGTCGCCGCGGCCGATCCACATGATCGCCAGCACTTCGTTGATCTGATCGACATTGAGCTCTGCCAGCGCTCCCCCCAGCTCTTCGCGCGTGGGATTGTCCTTTGTGTCCTCGAGCGCGGCGACGGCATTGTCGTCCGTCATGTCCGAACCGTCTTCAAGGCCGACAGGTGGAACCTCGGCGTCGTAGGCGCGGGCCTTGACGACCAGGAACGCGAGTTTCGTCAGGGGAATCGAAAGCTGTGCCTTGCGGTCGTTCGCCGGGACATCGACGCGCTTCACCCGGTCTTCATGCGTGCGTTCCATCGTGGCCTCCATCACCTGTGTGGCCATACAACGGAGCCTCGGGTCTATCGTTCCTTGTGCCTTCCGGGTTGCGCGACCATATATTGAAGGAGAGCTGTGACCACTGCGGAGTGATCGTTATGCGTGTGGGTCTGCGCGAAGTTGCGGCGGCGGCCGTCGTTGTCTTCAGCGGGGCGGCCTCGGCGCAAATCGACATCTGCACCAACATCCGCCTCTCGGTCTCCGAACAGATCGAATGCCGCGGCCGGCTTGCGAATGCCTTGGGCGACATGGATCGCACACGCATTCAGCAGGAGTTCGAAGATCGCGTTCGCCGCGCTCAGGATCAACTCATCACGCCGCCGGTTCTCAGCGCTCCGCCGCCGCCCGTCACCAGTGGCGTGCCGCCCACGGCACGTCCGCCCACGCCGCGCGCGCCCGATCGCCCAAAGGTGCCGGGAGAAGAACCCGCGATCGGAACATTGCGGGCGCCGCCGGCCGGACAGATTGCAAAACCCGGCGAGGCGCCCCCCGCCGGCAATGCGGTCGTCCCGGACCTCACCGCGCCGGACCCGACCGACAGTCCGCTGCCGCCGATTTCGCCGCTCCCGGTCAACCCAGCGGGCGCATTTCCGAAATCCAATTGACGTCTGCATGTTGTAAGGCCGGCCTTACAACACCCCCAGGAATGGGTTCACGTAACAGTGGTATGTGAACTTGCTGAAAATTCGAAAAATAGAACCCGTCACACGGAACATTTGAACACGCCTCACCGTTGGCCCGCATAGAGGATATCCGGGTTGGGCCGTGCTCACGGTGGCAGTGGGCATGGGTTAAGTGTGCGTCACACACCGTTGTCGGGCTCGTTCGGGTTTCCCACGTTTTTGTCCAGTCCAGCCGGCGGTACAGGCCGTATCGGCTTAGTAGAAGGGGGTCCCTTATGGCCAAGACCACGCAGAAGCCCGCAACCGTGAAATCCACCGCCCTGGACCAGCACGATCTCTTGGCGGCGCTTCGCGCGCTGCGGAAAGGCGATTTCTCGGTGCGCCTGCCCGGCAATCTCTCCGGCGTGGACGGCGAAATCGCCGAAGCCTTCAACGACGTGGTCGATCTTAACGAACGTACGAGCAAGGAGTTCCAGCGCCTCGGCGACTTCGTCGGTAAGGAAGGGAAGATCACGCACCGCGCCAAGCTCACCAACGCCGGCGGCTCCTGGGCTGCGAGCATCGAGACCGTCAACAATCTCATCACCGACCTTGTGCAGCCGACCTCTGAAATGGCGCGCGTGATCGGCGCTGTGGCGAAAGGCGACCTCTCGCAATCCATGAACCTCGACATCGACGGTCGCCCGCTGCGCGGCGAATTCCTGCGCATCGGTAAGACCGTGAACACGATGGTGAGCCAGCTCAACGGCTTCGCCTCGGAAGTGACGCGCGTCGCGCGCGAAGTGGGTACCGAAGGGAAGCTCGGCGGTCAGGCGAAGGTGAAAGGCGTCGCCGGTACGTGGAAGGACCTGACCGACAACGTGAACCTGATGGCGGCGAACCTCACCGGCCAGGTGCGTAACATCGCCGAAGTGACGACCGCCGTGGCGAACGGCGACTTGTCCAAGAAGATCACCGTGGACGTGAAGGGCGAAATCCTGGAGCTGAAGAACACCATCAACACCATGGTGGACCAGCTCAACTCCTTCGCCTCGGAAGTGACGCGCGTCGCACGCGAAGTCGGCACCGACGGAAAGCTGGGCGGTCAGGCCAACGTGCGCGGCGTCGCCGGCACGTGGAAGGACTTGACCGATAACGTGAACCTGATGGCCGCGAACCTCACCGGCCAGGTGCGTAACATCGCCGACGTGACGACCGCGGTGGCGAGAGGCGACTTGTCCAAGAAGATCACCGTGGACGTGAAGGGCGAGATCTTGGAGCTGAAGAACACCATCAACACCATGGTGGACCAGCTCAACGGCTTCGCCTCGGAAGTGACCCGCGTGGCCCGTGAAGTGGGTACCGAAGGTAAGCTCGGCGGTCAGGCGCGCGTGCCGGGCATCGCCGGCACGTGGAAGGACCTCACTGATAACGTGAACTTCATGGCGGCGAACCTCACCGGCCAGGTGCGTAACATCGCTGAAGTGACGACCGCCGTCGCGAACGGAAACCTCTCCAAGAAGATCACCGTCGACGTGCAAGGGGAAATCCTGGAGCTGAAGAACACCATCAACACCATGGTGGACCAGCTCAACGCCTTCGCCTCGGAAGTGACCCGCGTGGCCCGCGAAGTGGGTACCGAAGGTAAGCTCGGCGGTCAGGCGAAAGTGCCCGGTGTCGCCGGTACGTGGAAGGACCTGACCGATAACGTGAACCTGATGGCCGCGAACCTTACCGGCCAGGTGCGTAACATCGCCGACGTGACGACCGCGGTGGCGAACGGAAACCTCACCAAGAAGATCACCGTCGACGTGCAAGGGGAAATCCTTGAGCTCAAGTCGACCATCAACACCATGGTGGACCAGCTCAACTCGTTCGCCTCGGAAGTGACCCGCGTGGCCCGCGAAGTCGGCACCGAAGGAAAGCTCGGCGGTCAGGCGCAGGTGCCCGGCGTCGCCGGTACCTGGAAGGACCTGACCGACAACGTGAACGCGATGGCCACGAACCTGACGTCCCAGGTGCGTAACATCGCCGAAGTGACGACCGCGGTGGCCACCGGTAACTTGACCAAGAAGATCACCGTGGACGTGAAGGGCGAGATCTTGGACCTCAAGAACACCATCAACACCATGGTGGACCAGCTCAACTCATTCTCATCGGAAGTGACCCGCGTGGCCCGGGAAGTGGGCACCGAAGGAAAGCTGGGCGGTCAGGCGAACGTGAAAGGCGTCGCCGGCACGTGGAAGGACCTCACCGATAACGTGAACTTCATGGCGGCGAACCTGACGTCCCAGGTGCGTAACATCGCCGAAGTGACGACCGCGGTGGCGAAGGGCGACTTGTCCAAGAAGATCGCCGTCGACGTGAAAGGCGAAATTCTCGAGCTGAAGTCCACCATCAACACCATGGTGGACCAGCTGAACTCCTTCGCCTCGGAAGTGACCCGCGTGGCCCGCGAAGTCGGTACCGAAGGAAAGCTCGGCGGTCAGGCCAACGTGCGCGGCGTCGCCGGCACGTGGAAGGACTTGACCGATAACGTGAACCTGATGGCGGCGAATCTTACCGGTCAGGTGCGTAACATCGCCGACGTGACCACGGCCGTTGCTAAAGGCGACTTGTCCAAGAAGATCACCGTGGACGTGAAGGGCGAAATTCTCGAACTGAAATCCACCATCAACACCATGGTGGACCAGCTCAACTCGTTCGCCTCGGAAGTGACCCGCGTGGCCCGCGAAGTGGGTACCGAAGGTAAGCTCGGTGGTCAGGCCAACGTGCCCGGCGTTGCCGGTACCTGGAAGGACCTCACCGACAACGTGAACATGATGGCCGCAAACCTGACCTCGCAGGTGCGCGGTATCGCGGACGTCGTGACCGCGGTGGCGCAAGGTAACCTGCGCCGCAAGCTGACCCTGGAAGCCAAGGGCGAAATCGCCTCGCTGGCCGAAACCATCAACGGGATGATCGACACGCTCGCCACCTTCGCCGACCAGGTGACCAACGTGGCCCGCGAAGTGGGTATCGAAGGAAAGCTCGGCGGTCAGGCCCGCGTGCCCGGCGCTGCCGGACTGTGGCGCGACTTGACCGACAACGTGAACCAGCTGGCCGCGAACCTTACCACCCAGGTCCGCGCCATCGCCGAAGTGTCGACCGCGGTGACCACCGGTGACTTGACGCGGTCGATCACCGTCGAAGCGTCGGGCGAAGTGGCCGCGCTGAAAGACAACATCAACGAGATGATCCGGAACCTGAAGGATCAGACGCTCAAGAATACCGAGCAGGACTGGTTGAAAACCAACCTGACGCGATTCACCCGAATGCTGCAGGGCGAACGCGATCTGGCCACCGTATCGAACATGGTGCTCTCCGAGCTCGCGCCGCTGGTTAAAGCCCAGCACGGTCTATTCTATGTGGCGGAGAAGGACGAAGAGGCCCGCGTCGCGCTCAACCTCGTTGCCTCCTACGCCTTCAACCACAGGAAACACCTGGCGAACCGCTTCGAGCTGCGTGAGGGCCTGGTCGGGCAGTGCGCTTTCGAAAAATCGCGTATCCTGCTCACCAACGTTCCGCACGACTACATCAAGGTCAGCTCCGGCCTTGGCGAGGCCTCGCCTCTCAACGTGATCGTGCTTCCGGTGGTGTTCGAAGGTGAAGTGAACGCGGTCATCGAACTGGCCTCGTTCAGCGAGTTCTCCGAAACCCACCAGTCGTTCCTCGATCAGCTGATGGAATCGATCGGGATCGTGCTCAACACGATCGCGGCGAACATGCGTACCGAAGGCCTCTTGAAACAGTCGCAGCTCCTGACCGCCGAGCTGCAGGCGCAGCAGGAAGAGCTCAAGAAGACCAACGACCGCCTCGAGCAGCAGGCCAATACCCTACGGCAGTCGGAAGAACTCCTGCGCGCCAAGCAGGACGAATTGCAGCGCACGAACGTCGAGCTGGAAGACAAGGCGCGCCTCTTGTCCGAACAGAACTCGCAGGTCGAAGCCAAGAACCGCGAAGTCGAAAACGCCAAGCGGGAGCTGGAGGAAAAGGCCGAGCAGCTCGCTCTGACGTCGAAGTACAAGTCCGAGTTCCTGGCCAACATGAGCCACGAGCTGCGCACGCCGCTCAACTCGCTGCTCATTCTCTCCAAACTGCTGTCGACCAATACCCAGGGCAACCTCACCGACAAGCAGGTGGAGTTCGCCCGCTCGATCCACCACGCCGGGTCGGACCTGCTCGCGCTCATCAACGACATTCTCGATCTGTCGAAGATCGAATCCGGTACGGTCACGCTGGACGTCGGCGAAACCTTCTTTGTCTCGCTGCGCGATCATATGGACCGCACCTTCGCTCAGCTTGCGCAGGATAAGAAACTCGACTTCCAAGTCGAAGTGCACTCCGATCTGCCGCGCTCGATGTACACCGACGACAAACGTTTGCAGCAGATCATCAAGAACCTGCTTTCGAACGCCTTCAAGTTCACCGAGCAGGGTCACGTTCGCCTGAAGATCGCGCCGGCGACCTCCGGCTGGTCCCCGAGCCACGAGCAGCTGAGCCGCGCGAGCCAGGTGCTTGCCTTCACCGTTGAGGACACCGGAATCGGCATCCCGGAGGACAAGCAGCGCATCATCTTCGAGGCGTTCCAGCAGGCGGACGGCACCACCAGCCGCAAATACGGCGGTACCGGCCTCGGCCTTTCCATCAGCCGGGAAATCACGCGCCTCCTGGGCGGCGAGCTCACGGTCAACAGCCGCGTCGGCAAGGGTTCGACCTTCACGCTCTACCTGCCGATGAACTTCACGCCCTCGGCCAAGCAGGTGACCCGCCCGTCGGCCCCGACGGTGCGCGCAATGTCGGCCGCGGCTTCCGAAGAAGTCACCGAGCGCGTGCTCGATGACCGCGACAGCATCCAGCGCGGCGACGCGACGGTGCTGATCGTCGAAGACGATCCGCATTTCGCCTCGATCATGCTGACGATGGCTCGCGAAGCCGGCTTCAAGGGTGTCGTCACCGGCGAGGGCGCCGGCGTGCTTCCGCTCGCCAAGCGTTTCCGTCCCGATGCCATCACGCTCGACATCGGCCTCCCCGATATGGACGGCTTCGCGCTTCTCGATCTGTTGAAGCGTAACCCGGACACGCGCCATATCCCGGTGCACATCATCTCTGCGGACGAGCAGACCAAGCTTGGGTTCGGCCTCGGGGCTCTGGGCGTCACGGGCAAGCCGGCGGAGCCGGATACGCTGCTGGCCATGCTGCAGCGGGTGAAGGCTTACCGCGAACGCACCAAGAAGCTGCTCGTGGTGGAGCCGGAAAATGCCTCAAACGGCATCGGCGCCATCGTCGAAGGCAACGGTGTCCAGATCGAATCGGCGGCCGAGGTGCCCGATGATATCGATGCCGACAGCGCCGATTGCATCGTCGTCAACCTGGCGTCGCCGTCGGAAACGCCGATCGAGGATCTGGTCGCCGATCTGCAGGCCGTCGACCTGCCGTTCATCCTGTTCGTGCCGCGCGACTTCACGGAACAAGAGAAGACGCTGTTCCAGAAGGCCCGGCTCGCCCGTGGACGGTGGGCGCGCAATGCGCCGGAGCTTCAGGACGCGGTCGCGCTGCTCCTGCACCGCGCTTACGAAAGCCTGCCGACGGACGCCCAGGATGTCCTCAAGCAGCTCCGTCAAAGCGACCCGGTTCTGGCCGGCAAGAAGATCGCGGTCGTCGATGACGACATCCGCAACATCTTCTCGCTCACCAGCGCGCTGGAAGAGCACGGCGTCGAACTCCACTACGCCGAGAGCGGCCGGTCGGGCATCGAGCTTCTGAACCGCATTCCGGATATCGATGCGGCTCTGATCGACATCATGATGCCCGGCATGGACGGTTACGAAACCATCGAAGAGATCCGCGCCAACCCGCGCTTCGCCACCCTGCCGATCGTCGCCGTCACGGCGAAAGCCATGAAGGGCGACCGCCAGAAGTGCATGGAAGCGGGAGCCTCGGACTACATTGCCAAGCCCGTTGATATCGAACAACTTGTCTCCGTGCTCCGCGTTTGGTTTGCTCGGAGCGAACAGGCGCCGGTCTTGCGGACCGGCACCGACAATGTTGTCGCCTTCCCGGCGGAATAAATGGTGCGTTGACCGTGGGTCCGATGGCTAATTCAGTACGTACGGACGAGCCGGATCAGTCGTCGGGGGGCCAGGATGCGCCAAAAGCGCGCATCCTGATCGTCGACGACGACCGCTCGACGTCCTTGGCTCTTACCGCGGCACTCGAACGTCTCAACCAGACTCTGGTCGTCGCTCATTCGGGCGAGGAGGCGCTGCAAAAGCTTCTGCACGAAGATTTCGCCGTCATCCTGCTCGACCTGCATATGTCGGGCATGGACGGCTACGAGACCGCGGCGCTGATCCGCGCCCGCAAGAAGACACGGCATATTCCGATCGTTTTCCTGACCGCGGTCTTCCGCGACGATTCCCACCTCCTGCAGGCCTATTCTGCCGGTGCGGTCGACATGATCTTCAAGCCGGTCGACCCCTTTATCCTGACATCGAAGATCTCCGTCTTCGTCGACCTGTACCTCAAGAACTACGAGGCGCAGCGCGAAGCCGAAATCCGCCACAAGCTGCAGGAAGAGAACTTCCGCGTCCGGGCCGAGAAGATCTCGGCCGAACAGGCGCTGCGTCGCTCCCAGGAACATCAGGAAGCCATGGCGGCGGCCGAGGCTCAGCAGCGCATCCTGATCGAGGAACTGTCGCACCGCGTGAAGAACATGCTGGCCGTGGTCAACGCAATGGCGCGTCAGACCCTGGCTTCGACACCCGAGCCTGAAGCCTTCGTCGAGAAATTCCTGAAGCGCATCGAGGCCTTGGGCCGCACCCACGGCCTGTTGTCGCGCGAGCATTGGGGTAACGTGCAGCTTCGCGACGTCGCGTCCGAAGCCCTTGAGCCCTACATCATCGAGGACAAAACACGCGTCGTGCTGGAAGGTCCGCCCGTCGCGATCCAGCCCAAGGCGGCGGTCGCGCTTGGAATCGTGTTCCACGAGCTCGCCACCAATGCCGTCAAACATGGCTCGCTGTCCAACAACGACGGTGTCGTCACGGTGCAGTGGGACTGGTGCCGGGAGGAAAGCGGCGCCGTGTCGCTGCAATGGGGCGAAAGCAAGGGGCCGAAGGTCAAGTCGCCGACGCGCAACGGCTTCGGCAGCCGGTTGATCAAGCTCGAGCTTACCCATGAGCTCAGCGGCAATGTCGAGATGGCCTACGACGAGACCGGTTTCCGCGCTCTCATGACCTTTCCGACCACGCCGCGCGCCAATTCCCTGTCTCAACAGGCGGGAGCGGCGACCGCCTAGCGCGGGCCAAAAGTGGAACAAAGCGAATCGTGCGTGCGTTGCCCCATTTGCAGCGCCCGGAGCGATTCGCGCTCGCGATTCATGCTCCTGAGCGGCGCTGCCGACCCATATGGGAGGTCCAACATGGCCAAGCGCCAGCAATCGCGATCAATGACCAAAGAGACCAGCGGCACCCGCGGCCGCTCGAACATGAATAAGTCGGCCTCGAAGAGCTCCAATAACCGCCGCACCGCGGCCCGCGTCGCCGACAATCCCGACGAACAGATGCAGAGCGCCAATCCGTCCGACGGCTCCGGCGGCCGCAATGGACGCTCGCGGTCCGGAAAGCAGCGCACCGGCACGCGCAGCAAGAAGAACCAGTCCCGCGGCAAGACCACCGCGCCCAAGCGCACCCGTTCGGCGCGCTAGCGCTCCTGCGCTTCTGGAAAAGGGCCGGCCTGCTCGGAAGCCGGCCTTTTTCTTTATCGGCAGGATTTGAGAAGGGCGATGAGCGCCGCTTCCTCGCATTCGAGCCCGTCCTTGCGCTTGGCGCCCCGGGGGCGGAAACGGCGGGCAAGCGTGCACTGCTCGTAGGCTTCGATGACGACCGGGTGGATATAGCCCTTGCGGCAGACGGCCACCGTATTGCCTAAGCGCTCTGCCACCTCTGCGACCGCCGCCTTGACGATCCGTTTAGCCGCCGCGCTCTCCGCCGCCGGCTGTTCGGCAAGGGTAAGGGCGGCCATCAGGGTTCCTGCCCAAGTGCGGAAGTCTTTCGCCGTGACGTCGCGCCCGCTGACGCGTCGCAAATAAGCGTTCACATCGCCCGAGCTCACGCGCTGCCGCTTGCCGTCGTCGTCCAGGTACTGGAACAGGTGTTGTCCGGGCAGGTCGCGGCACGCCTTGACGATACGCGCGATGCGGCGATCTTTGAGGCGGATACGCCACGCCCGTCCACTCTTCCCCGTGAAATCGAAAGTCATCTCGGCGCCGTCCACCGCCACGTGCGGATCGCGCATGGTCGTCAGTCCATAACTTTTATTCTGCCGCGCATAATCGGCGTTGCCGACGCGGATCAACGTCGCTTCCAGGAGGTAGACGACGGTCGCGATCACCTTGTCTCGAGAGAGCCCCGGAGCGGCCATATCCTCCGCCACCGCGGCGCGGATCCTGGGCAAGGCTTTCGCAAACTCCAGAAGGTGAGCGTACTTCTCACTCTCGCGCTGTTCGCGGAAGCGCGGGTGATAGCGGTATTGTTTGCGGCCCCGCGCATCGCGGCCTGTGGCCTGTAAGTGGCCCTTGGCGTCCGGACAGATCCATACATCCGACCACGCCGGCGGAATCGCGAGCGATTTTACGCGCCGCAGAACCGCCGCGGCGCGAACACGCCGTCCGCGCGGGTCGATATACACGAACGCTTGGCCGACCCGGCGCCGCGCGAGGCCGGGCAGGGCATCGCTGACGCGATTGAGGTCCGAGGGCCTGTCAGCGAGTCCGGACATGGCGCACGAGGAGGAACAACCCGCAGCCGATCACGATAACGAGGGCGCCGGCTATGTACACGTCGGTGGGGAACCGCGTCAGCAGGGCACCCGCCGCGAACATGCCTACGACCGCCGGCAGGGGTATCCGCCCTACGGAGAGAGGTACGCGAAAACCCGCGGAGGGTTTGCCGTCCCGCAAGCGCAGTCCAATGAGCGCGGCTTGCACGCCGATGAACACAAGCAGCACGCTGAAGGAAGACACGCTCGCGATCGTCTTTACTTCGCCCAGGGGCAGCAATGCACAGGCGGCGCCGAACAGCACGAGCGCCGCGGCCCACGGCGTCTTGCGTGCGGACCAGGTCGCGGAGAGCGGCTTCGGCATCGCGCCGTCGCGGGCCATGCCGAACAGCATGCGTGAGATGCTCACGAGTGAGATAAGTGCGGTGCTCGCCGTCGCGAACAGCGCGGCCACCGCCAGCCCCGGCACGAACACCGGCGAAGCCTTGCCCGCCGCGAGCGACAGCGGCGCGTTGCTGCTGCTCAGTTCTTGCGGCGAAGCAAGGTGCGTTGCGGCGAACCCGACCATCAGATAGAGCGCGGTGGTGACGACGACGCAGGTGATCAGGGCGCGCGGCACGGCGGTTTTCGGTTCCTTGGCTTCCTCAGATAGGTTTGCGACCTCCTCGAAGCCCATGAATACGAAGAAGATGAGCGATGTCGCCACGGCGACGCCGGTGAATGAAACATCGCCGTCCGCGGCGCTCGCCGCGGGCGGTTCTGATAAAAATGCCGCGGCGATCACCGCCACCAGTCCCAACACCTCGATCGAGATCAAGGTGATGCTCACCCATGTCGATTGCTGAATGCCCCACATATTGATCAAGGTGCACAGCATCAGAAGCCCGAGGGCGGTCGGCAGTTCCGGCAGGTCCATGAAAACGTCGGCATAACCGGCGAAAGCCAGCGACACGGTCGCCGAGGTCGCCGCGGCACTGACACAGATCAGATAGCCCGCGAAGAACGCGAGGAAGCGCTGCGCGGGGAAGGCGGTCTTCAAATACTGGTATTCCGCGCCCGCCTTCGGAAAGCGGGCGCTGAGTTCGGCGTAGGACAGCACCGTCAGAAGTGCGACGCACCCGGCGGCCAGGAAACTGACCCACAAGTAAGATCCGGCTTCGCCGGCGGCGGCTCCGATCACCGAATAGATCCCCGCACCGACCATGCTGCCGACCCCGTAAAACACAAGCTGCGGCAGCGTCAGCGTATGGGCGAGGCGCGAACCGGACATTCGGCGGGATACCGTTATGTATCGAGACGGAAATGGGTGGTTGCCTTGGGCGCACGGGCGTGCGCGCGGCTCGCAAGGAGCGCACGGGCCGCTTCGACGCCGGTTTGGAATGCGCCGTGGGCCGTGGCGAAGGATGCGACCGAACAGGCTTCGCCGGCGAAGAACAGCCGGTCGTCGATCGGACGCGCCATCAGTTCACGCGCCCCGGCATGGCCGACCTCGGCGTATGAGTATGAGCCGCGCACACTCGGGTCTTCATGCCAGGCCGATAGCGCGAGCTTCTTCAGGTGTTTGCGCACGTCGGCCCCAAGCAGCTTCACCAGCTCGCCGACGGCAAAGTCCGCATGCGCCGCCGCGCCCTCCGCCGCCAGATCGCGCGCGAGGCTTCCGCCGAGGAAGACCTCCACCACCGCATGGCCAAACGGCCGCAGGTGATAGCTGCCGGTCGCTGCGGTATTCCAGTCGCCGAAGAAGTGCCCGTCGCTCGGAAACATCTCCGGCTGATCGCAGGCAAGGAACAGCTTGTTCACAAGGCCGAGGGGCAGGTGAGTCGCCGCATCCACCTTGTCCGGCAGCTCCGGCACGAAACGCAGCGTCTCCGTGGCTAAGGCCGACGTGGGCGCCGTGACGATCACCTGCTGCGCATGGACGTCGCCGCGATCGGTGTGCAGTTTCAGGAGGCGCCCCTCATGATGGATGGACAGAACGCGGGTGCGCAGAGCGGTCGGCAGGCCCGCCCCATAGGCGGCGATGAGCGCGCCATAACCCTCCTTGATCCGCCAGTCGACCTCCGTATCTTGGTAGTTCTTGTAGTCCTGGGCGGACACCGCTCCCAATTCCGCGCCGTTCAGGTAGCTGCAGATCGCGTGCATCAGGGGGTTCCAGCGCGACTGCGGCTCGAGGAAGGCGGCCGCCGGCTGGTCTTGCGGCAGCTCCGCCGCGTCGATCCTCTTTTCAAAAGCCTTGAACGCCTCCTGGAATTCTTTCTGCTCCGCGGCGCTCATGCCTTGATCGCAGCTCTGCTTCTCCCAGGGCGGCGGGGTCTTATCGATATGGAACCCCATTTTGTAGGCGATGGCTGCCCAGGGATTCTTGTTGGCGGAGTGAAGCCATCCGCAGCCGAGATCGAGCGGTCGCCGATGCGACGTATCCGTATAAGCGCGGCCTCCCAGGCGTCCGCGGCTATCGATCAGCAGGAAAGGGATCTTCGCTCTGGCGAGCGTATGGGCCGCCGCTAGGCCCGCGGCGCCTGCACCGATGATCGCCACCGCGACTTCACGGTGAAGGCTCTGTACAATCTTCATGGCCCGTCAAAACCGGGCGTGATCGAAAAACGGGAAACGTTTTCGCGTCACGCCCAATCAAAAGAGTTTACTCAGGTTTAACGTCGACGGATGGAGGTGGTTCCACGCGTTTTCGACGAGCCGGGGTGGTGTTACACGACTTTCTTACGCGTGCGGACAGGCCTTGAAGTGGCCCGGGCAAATCCGGCCGCCGGCTTCGGAACACGGCGAGCGGCGGCCCGCCAGGAAGGCGATGAACCCCGCCAGCGCGGCCACAAACCGGGCGTCCGTCCGCACGGCGGCAATGCGCCGATAGGCGGGAACGCCGGAGGCGGCGGCCAGCTCGCGCATCGTGTCGTCCAGTTCGACCAGGGTTTCCACATGCTCCGACACGAACGAGATGGGTGCAACGATCAGCGGCACCCGGTCGCGGCCGGCGCGGCGGATCTCTTCCTCGATCGAAGGACCAATCCACTTGGCCGGTCCGACGCGGCTCTGGTAGCAGACCTGCCAATCGAGACGATCGATGCCAAGTTTCGCCACGAGCGCGGACGCCGTGTGCTCGACCTGCCATTGGTAGGGATCGCCTGCCGCGATGATCTTTTCCGGGAGGCCATGCGCCGTTAACAGCACGCGCGGTTTTCCGCCCGCGGCCATCTCCCCGTAGGCTTTTGCGATCATGTCCGCCATCGGCGTTATGAAACCCTCGGCCGTCGGGAAGCAGCAAATCGCTTCAAACGGCACGGCCAGGTCTTGCGCCCGCGCTTCGTTGGTCAACGCCTCGAGGGAGGTGCCCGTGGTGGTCGTCGAATATTGCGGATACATCGGCACGACGACGATGCGTGTCGGAGCATAGGCCTTCAGCTGCGTCACCACCTCCCGCGCCATCGGATGCCAGTAGCGCATGAAGACGAATGCGCGCACGTTTTTCGCGAAGGGCGCGGCCACGCTTTCCAACGCCTGGGCCTGAGCTTCCGTTTCAGGCAGAAGGACCGAGCGCCCGCCGAGCCTGGCGTAATACCCCCGCGACTTTTTCGCGCGCAGGCCTGAAATCGTCCGCGCGATCAGCCAGCGCAGCGGCTGGGGCAGCGGAATGATGTAGGGATCATTGAAAAGGTTGAACAGGAACGGACGTACCGCTGCGGGGCTGTCGGGCCCGCCCAAGCTGAACACCACGATCGCAAGGCGCTCTTCCATGCTCTCCATTCTTTAGCTCACCTGCTATAAGCTAACGCGGGTTTTCCCACGTTCGCGCATAAAATGCACCTTATTCTCCTGCCTGCACGCGTATGGCCACGAAGCTCGATGTAGACGACCATCTGAAGGCCGAAATGGCCTCCGAGGATCCGTGGCGCCTGGGCACGAACCTTTTCGAAGCGCGCCGCTACGCCATTATCCTCGACATGATGCGCGTCCACGCCGGGACGCGCGGTTTCGAACGCGGCCTGGAGATCGGCTGCGCCGCAGGCGTTTTTACCGCGCTGCTCGCGCCCCAATGCAAGTCCTTGCATGTGGTCGATGTCATGCCTGCGGCCATTGAACGCGCGTCCGCGCGCCTGAAGGATCACCGCAACATCACCTGGGAGGTCAGCTCCGTCACCGAGGATTTCGCCGCGGGCCGGACCTTCGATCTGATTGTCGTCGCCGAAGTCCTTTGTTACCTGCCCGACCACGACACCTTGCGCCGCGCCGTCGAGCGGATCTCGTCGAAACTCGCGCCCGGCGGATTGCTCGTCTTCGGTTCAGCCATCGACGAGGTCACGAAACGCTGGGGCTTACTCGGCGCCGGGGCCGAAACCACCATGCGCGAATGGGAGCGCGGCTTGCGCGAAACCAACCGCGCCGCGTGCCAAGGCGCTTATTGGGGCGAGGACACCCGCATCGTCAGCTACACAAAGGATGCGAACGGCGCTCTTCCCGGCGCCAGCTTCAAGACCCATGAAGAGGTCATTGTGCCGCACAAGGCGGTCGATGAAATCCCCGCGCGATCCGTCTTGGTTCTTGCCCCTCATCCCGATGACGAAGTGTTCGGTTGCGGCGGCGCCATCGCCCGGCATGTGGCGAACAAGACGCCGGTCCGGGTCATCATCGCCACGGACGGTGCCTATAAGAAAGGTGCCATGGGCGATGACGGACTGGAACGGGCGCGGGCCGACGTCCGTGTGAACGAAAGCCGCGCTGCGGCGAAAATTCTTGGTTACGGCGAGCCCGTCTTCTGGCGTCTGCCGGACCGTGCTTTGGCGTTTGGTGATCCGCTCATCGCCAAGGTCGTCGCCGCGATGGACGGGGTCGACCTCGTCTATGCGCCTTCGCTTGCCGAACAGCATCCGGACCATCGCATCCTCGCCATGGCAGCGGTCGAAGCGGTAAAGGCCAGGGCAGGCGTCCGCCTCGCGTTCTATGAAATCGGGTCGCCGCTCCGTCCGAACGTGCTGCTCGATATCTCGGCGGTTCAATCGGTCAAGCAGGCGGCTGCGCTTAGCTTTCGCTCCCAGCTCGAGACCCAGCGTTATGACGAGCAGATCGCCGCGCTCAATCGATATCGCACCTACACGCTCCTCGGCAACGTCACGGCGGCCGAGGCCTTCATGCTCGTTTCCTCGGAGGAGCTCGCCGCCGATCCGTTGAAATTCCACCGCCCCGAAACCGAGCGCCATTTGGCGGAAGCCGCTTATGCCCAGCACGAACTGCGGGAGCTTCGCCGCGTTCTGCACGAGCGCGACCGGGAGCTCGCCGCTATGCGCGGGTCGACGTCGTGGAAAGTCACGGCGCCCTTGCGCAAGATCATGAGACTGTTGCGTAAATGAAAACGATCCACGTCTTTACCGTCGCGGCTGCCAATTATCTGCCCAAAGCGCGTGTCCTTTTGACTTCGCTGCGGCGGCAGCACCCGGACTGGCGCCTGCATTTTGCCGTTTGCGACGCTCCGCCGCCGGCCGAGGCGCTCGCGGGTCTGGGCGCGGACGAGGTCCATCAGCTCGACTCCCTCGAGATCCCCAATCTCAGGCGCTGGGCCTTCTGCCATTCGCTGATCGAGCTCGCCACGGCGATCAAGCCGTTCGTCCTGAAGAAGTTGCTCGCGCGGGCCGACTGCGCAGCGGCCGTCTACCTCGACCCCGACATCGCCGTCCTCTCGCCGATGTCCGACGTTGAAGACGCCCTTCATGCCGCCGACATTGTTCTGACGCCGCATCTCACCGATCCCGAACGCGCCGTGCCGGGGATCGTCGCGAACGAGATCTCGACCATGCAGCACGGCATCTACAATCTCGGTTTCATTGGCGTTGCCGCGCGCGATGAAGGGCGCCGGTTTGCCGCCTGGTGGTCCGAGCGCACCTATAGATACTGCCGCGAGGATATCCCCGACGGCATCTATACCGATCAGCGCTGGGTCGACTTTGCGCCGGCTTTTTTCGACAAAGTGAAAGTGTTGCGCACACCCGGCCTTAATGCCGCGCCATGGAATCTGCCGAACCGGAATATGGCCGGCGGGTTTGAACGCGGTTTTACGGTGAATGGCCAGCCGCTCGTGTTCTTCCACTTCAGCCAGCTCGGCGTTATGCCCGATGCCCGCACCACGGGCGGCCAGTCGGCTGCGGCGGAATTGGTGGAATGGTACCGCCGTGAGACCATGCCCACGGCCGGCGAAAAGGCAGTTTCCGCACATTACGCGTATGACCGGTTTGCCGACGGCTCACCGATTGCCGCGGAGCAGCGCCTTGTCTACCGTGCGCGACCTGACGTCCAACGCGCCCATCCCGATCCGTTTGCACATGGGGACGGCAGCTATGCCGCCTGGTGGAAGGCCCACGCCCGCACAGAGTATCCGCGCCTGTTCAATCCGGCGACGAAGCCCGCCGAGATGCAGCAGCTGCAGGCCTTCCTTACCTATCGCCGCGACGGCGAGGATATCGTCGGCGATGACGCAGTGGCGCCGGCGGCCGTATACGGCGGCGCAATGTCTAAGGTGGCCAGTTTCATTCGCAAGATCGCGCGCTAGTTCAGCACCCAGATGGATGCATTGAGGACTCCCGCGAACGTCACCCACGCCAGGTAAGGGGCAAGCAGAAGTCCTGCGATCCTATCGTGCCTCCAAAAGGCGATAAGCGTAGCGGCGATGGCGATCCATAAGAACGCAAGCTCGACCAGTGCCGCTCCGACCCGCTGCAGGCCGAAAAAAATACCCGACCAGGCCAGGTTCAATGCAAGCTGCAGCGCGTAAAGGGCGTAGGCGCGGCGATCGGAAAAGCCGATCCGCCGCCAGATCCGCCATCCGGACAGCGCGATCATTACGTAAAGTGTCGTCCAAACCGGCGCGAAAACGCCGTTGGGCGGGTTGAAAGACGGTTTGTTGAGGTCCGCATACCAGCTGCCGACACTGCGGAACGTGGCAAGAGAACCCAGGGCGGATACCGCAAAACAGACGGCGAGAAAGCCGAACAGGGCAGCAGCGCTACCGGCAAGTGATGGCGGCCGAGGGCTCATCCCGCAGGCGGAAGCTGTACCTGTTTATACCGCGCGAAATCGATCTTGATGGCGCGCTTGCGGCCTTGCGTGATCGCCGCACGCAGTTTTTGCGGCGTCACCGGTTTCACAAGGTAACCCGACACATCGAGCTGCGCTGCCACGGCCACGGTGTCGTGTTCGCCCGACGCCGTGAGCAGGACGAAACAGGCGTCGGGACGCACCGATTGCACTTGGCCCGTGCGCACGACCCACAAGAGTTCCAGGCCCGTACCTTGCGCCATCTGGTAGTCGCACAGGATGACGTCGATCACACGTGGGCTCGTGTGCATCTTCTCGAACGCATCGCGCCCGCTGTTGGCGCGTGTCACGTGAACGACGCCGATGGACTTCAGCAATGCTTGAACAAGATCCAAGAACGCATTGTCGTCGTCGACAATAAACACATGGAGATTGTCGAGGCGTTCGTGTTCTGCTGGGACGCTCTGTTCGGGAGCCATGGGTCCGTCAGGTCCGCGTTAGGCCCGAAATCCATCACAGAACGGCACGGCTGGCAATTGCTAAATAAGTGGAGCGCCTTGTTTTTATTAAGGTTTATAGCGATTTACGGGGTCTGCTAAAGTCCTGCGCGCCCGCATGGATCGTGTCATGAACCAGCTCCCGGAAACGCGTGAAAACGCGGTCGGTGTCGACCGGTTGCCGGTCAACGCGCGCCTCTTGGTGGTCTCCTTCATTCTTCTGGTGCTCGTCATTGGCGCCGCTGTGTGGGGCGAGATCCAGGCGAGCCGCTATGCCGACGAAGCATTCGAAATTCAGCGCCGCGAACTCGAAACCGTGCGCATGCTGTCGTTGTTGCAGGATACCGAAACGGGTCAGCGCGGCTACCTGCTCACGGAAGATGAGGCCTTCCTGCAGCCTTATGAAGCCGCGATCGCCGCGATCGCCGAACTGCGCGAGCGCTTCAAGACGCTCGTCATCGACGACACGGCGGCCCAGAGCCGCGCTGAGCGGCTCGACCAGCTGATCTCGGAGCGGCTGGCCATCCTCCGCTCGACGCTCGAACTTCACGAAAAAGGCCAGCACGCCGCTGCCGTCGAACTGGTCAAGAGCGGAGAGGGCAGGAAACGTATGGACGAGATCAGGGAAATCCTGGCGGACATCAACGGCGCGCGCGAGAAGGCGCTCGCGGCCCAGCAGGATCGCTTGCGGCGCACGACCTTCCTCGTACGCATCGCCGAGGTTTTCGGCGTCCTCGTTCTTGTTCTTACGGCGGTTGCGATTTTTCGTCAGGCGGCGATCACGCATGAAGCGCAGCGGCGCATACGCGAAACCCAGGCCGCGGCGGTCTCGGCCGCCACGACTGCGAACCGCGCCAAATCCGCGTTCCTGGCCACCATGAGCCACGAACTGCGAACGCCCATGACAGCGATTATCGGCATGTGCGACCTCTTGCTCGCCGGAAAACAGAGTCCGGATGAACGTCAGGTCACGCAGCTGCTTGCGCGCAACGCTCAATCGCTCTTGCGTCTGCTCAACGACATCCTCGACCTCTCCAAGATCGAAGCGGGCCGACTGACCTTGGAATCCGCGGACTTCCGGCTGTCGGCTATTCTGGAAGAGGTGGAGTCCCTGTTCGGTCCCGTTGCGAGCCAGAAAGGCTTGGTGCTCAAAGTCGCCGGCAATGGCGGACCTGCAGACGTTTTCCGCGGCGATGCGAAACGATTGCAGCAGGTCCTCGTCAATCTGGTCGGCAATGCAATCAAATTCACGACCAGCGGCCGCGTCGCGGTCTCCAACCGGCAATCGCGCGCTGACGACGGCCGTACCCTTCTGGAGATCGAAGTCGAGGACACCGGCGAAGGCATTTCAGCCGAGGCCATGCAGCGCCTGTTTCGCGAGTTCGAACAGGAAGACGTTTCCACATCACGCCGTTACGGCGGCAGCGGTCTGGGACTCAGCATATCCAAGCGCATCATCGAAGCCATGGGTGGCTCCATCGGTGCGACGAGCGTCAAGGGCCGCGGTTCGTGCTTTTATTTCTCGTTACCGTTGTCGGTCGGCGATGCGGCGAACGTGATTGCACGCCAGTCGGCGTCAAGCGTCGAGGCCGGGCGCAAGCTTGACGGCCTATCGCTCCACATCTTGTTGGCCGAAGACACGCCTGCGACGCAATTTCTCGTCAAGCGGATGCTCTCGCTCTGGGGCCACAGCGTGACAACGGCCGCCGACGGCGAGGAAGCCGTCCGACTCGCCAACGGCAGACGTTGGGACATCATCCTCATGGATATGCAGATGCCGGTCATGGACGGACCCCAGGCGACGCGGCAGATCCGTGGCGGCGGTGGACCGTCCGCGCATGTTCCGATTGTTGCATTGACCGCCGACGCCGTAGTCGAGAATCGCCATGCTTATCTCGACGCGGGGTGCAATCTCGTCGTGACCAAGCCGATCAATTGGGGCGAACTCGCCGACAGCATTGCCACCGTGCTGGGGCGCGGTGCCGGGCCCCACCAGGCCGCCGCGACGGCTTCGCCGGAGCATGAAATATCCTGGCGCGAGGTGCCGCTCCTTAACCGGGCCTTGCTCGCGGAGCTGAAGGAATCTCTCGGCGGAGACACGCTTTCCTCGCTTGCCGCGTCCGCCATCGAAAACATCAAGCACTATGCCGGCGAGCTGCAACGCCACCTGGCGGCGCACGACCACCCGATGGCGATGCGGCTTGCCCATCAGATCAAGGGCGCAAGCGCCCAAATTGGCGCCGAGCGGGCCGCTGCGCTTGCACGCGTTGTCGAAACGCGGTGCAAAGCGAATGAAGATGCATCGGAAGCGGCGGGCCAATTGGACATCTGCTTGAAGGAATCCGCCGCGGCTCTGGAAACCTATTTCGCGCGCGGGGCGGCAAGATGAGCACGCGCCGCGTGGTCGTCTACGGTATCAAGAACTGCGACACGATGAAGAAGGCGCGCGCCTGGCTCCAGGCGCGCCAAGTTGCGTACGAATTCCACGACTATAAGACCGCCGGCATCACGCGCGGCCTCTTGACGCGCTGGGTCGAGGCGGCCGGCTGGGAAGCTCTTTTGAATCGCGCTGGAACCACCTTCCGCAAGCTTCCCGACAGGGACAAGGAAGCAATCACCGAATCGAAGGCGATCGGGTTGATGTTGGCCCAGCCTTCGATGATCAAGCGGCCGGTGCTGGAGGTGGACGGTCGCCTGCTCATCGGTTTTAAGCCCGGGGAATACGAAAAGCAGTTCTAGCCCGCCGTTTCTCGCCGCCTCACATGCCGCGCCGCAAGGCGTTCTGCGAGAAGGCCGAAAAGCCGCGCGGCAACTACGGTCGGCCTTGGCATCTTTTTCATCCGCCCCGCGTTGACAAAGCCCGCCGGTCCCTACTTTATTCGCTCATTCGATTTCGAAGAAAACGAGCCTGCGATGTCCGACACTATGCAAATCTGGGATCCGCGCGGGGCGCCGGTCAGTCCCCATTTGGACATCGCCCAGGCCCTCCTGCCGCTGAAAGAGTCCGAGATTCTCAGCATCACGAACGGCGGGGGCGACATCGCCCCGGCCATTGCCGCCGCCATCAAGTCCGCCACCGTCACCGTCCTCGACACGGAAGGGGCCACCGATGACCCCCCGCCTTTGTCCAATCTCATTTTCAAGCAAGGGGAAAGCGATCGCATTCCAGCCGAGGACGAGAGCTTCGACATCGTCATGGTCAACGGCGTCTTGTCCCGTGTCGCCGACGACCGCCGTGTATCGACGCTGCGCGAGGTCCGGCGCGTCCTGCGCCCGGGCGGTCTTGCCTATGTCGCCGAACCCGCGCCGGGCGGGGCCTTCAACGAGATCACGCGGGT
This sequence comes from Rhodospirillaceae bacterium, assembly GCA_050250575.1. Classification (GTDB taxonomy): domain Bacteria; phylum Pseudomonadota; class Alphaproteobacteria; order Rhodospirillales; family Rhodospirillaceae; genus SHVO01. The sequence continues at coordinate 64,752 of JBFWOJ010000013.1, forward strand.
GTTCAAGGACGAGAAACAGGCGCGGCTCGCGGCGTTCGAGCTGATCAAGGACACGGTGGCTTCCGGCGGAATGGCGCTGGTTTCTCAGAAATTCTTTCAAATGCCGCTTATCCTCGCCGACTTTGCCGGCGTCGAGCGCGGATACATACCGGCGGATGTGCGCATGACCGGCGCGCAAAAGTCCGAAGCGCAGAAGAAATTCGATCGCCACAAGGGGCCGAAGGGCGCCTCGTTCCAGGTGCCGATGCGGGTCGATCTGCTGCGCAAATCCGACTAAACTCTGCCCATGTCCCTTCAAGGAGAGCTTCGCGGCATCGCCACCCGCCCGGCCAAACGCGCGGCCATGCGGTCGCATCGGGCCGCGCTGATCCTTGAGGCCGCGGGCGTCGAGGGCGATTTCGGTCGTCGCCGGGGCCGATCGCAGGTCACGGTCCTCAGTGAGGAAGCCTGGCGCGCAGCCTGCGATGAACTCGGCGCGGTGTTGCCCTGGACGATGCGGCGCGCCAATATTCTGGTCTCCAAAATCCCGCTCGCGCCGCTGGCAGGTTCGCGGATGACGATCGGCGAAGTGATTCTCGAAGTGACCGGTGAAACCGATCCCTGTCATCGCATGGACGAAGCCCACGCCGGTCTTCGCCGGGCCCTCGCGCCGCAGGGTCGCGGCGGGGTCCGCTGCCGCATCTTGCGCGGCGGCCGCATTGCCGTGGGCGATGCGCTCTCCTGGCAGCCGGCGATGGAGGATCTCTTCGACCCTCCCGAAGCACCGCGTTCCGCGGAAGCCTAACCGGAAACCAATTTGATGGGCCGGTCGAACACAGTGAGCAGGTCTTCCAAATCCGCGCTCTGCTTGAGCTTGAAGGCGCGGCTGGTCACGACATAGCGCCGCTCCCCACCCTTCGGCTTGGCCTGTTTCGAGATCACGAACTGCGGCTGCTCTTGGCTCGAGGCAAAGACCATGAAGCTCGCCGCATCGGCGCCCAGATTGATGGCGTAGTCGCGCCATTCCCCGCGGATCACGCGGCTCGCATACAGGCCAAGCAGGCGATTCAATTCAGCTCGCGTGAAATGGAGGTATGGTGCGCGGCGCCGGAAGTCCTTGATGCGAACCACCGCGGACATGATTGCCGTCAAACCGGAACACCATGACGCATGACCGTCATCTTTCCAGACCCGGTTCGATCAATCAAGGCCGGATCACGTCGCGTGATGGACGGAGTAGCGCGTGCGCGCGCGATGACGGGCTTTACTTGCCGGAAGAACCCAACTCTTGGTTCCTGCTGATCTCATCTGGCTGATCGAAGCAATTCGGATCGGCCAACGTGTCGTAGCAGTACCTGCTCACCGTCTCGGCCTCGGGCGGATGGGTCTTGCACGCCACCTGCGTCCCAGGATTGGAGTAATTCGAACAGACAAAGCCGAAAGCCTGGCGCCAGACCGGGTCCGGCTCGCCCCCGCAGTTGCTCAGAACCAGGGGAGCGGCGCACATCGCCGCGAGGACCGGAATTCGCATGGGAAAGCCCTTTTGCTCCGACTTTAAGCCGTCTTTCATATATCGCCGCGCGCGTTAATAAACCCTTGAAAGCCGGCGCCGCGCGGCGCGGGTGCCGCCGCAAAAAAGCCAGTGTTTTCAGGCGGCTTAGTCTTACATCCCTTTGAATTGCCTAACCTGTCCCGGTTCTTTATGGTTCCGGCGCATTTTAAAGGTGGAGGGCCAAAAGCGCCTCCGCGAGACGAAGGAGCCCGCCTTGACCGAAAAGGACGCCAGCCCGGCGCCTGAGCCGAAAAAGAAGAAGCCGGAGAAAGACGTCGAGCTTGACGGCCTGATGGCGGAGATCGAATCCGACCTCCGGGAGGACGAGCTCAAGCGGGTCTGGAGACGCTACGGCTCCACTTTCGTCACGATCGCAGTGGTTTTCGTCCTCGGTGTGGGCGCTTTCGAAGCTTGGCGCGCCTACCAGTCGCGCGAGCACAACAAGATCGCCCTGATGTACGACGAGGGCCTCGCCGCCGCCTCGGACAAGCGATACGACGAAGCCAAAGCCAAATTCGCCGAAGCGGCGAAGTCCGGCGACAAGCCTTATGCCGACCTCGCGCGGCTTACCGACGCCGGCATCAGGGTCGAGCAGAACGATATCGACGGCGCCATCGCGCTTTACGGCGAACTTGCCGCCGATACAAAAGCCGATCCGCTCTTCCGCGACATGGCTCTGGTCCTCAAGGCGCTGCACAGCGTCGATCGTGACGACCCGAAAAAACTCGAAGCTGAGCTTGCGCCGCTGACCAAGGCCAGCACGTTCAAGCACTCCGCGATCGAGATCACGGCGCTGCTCGCCGCCAAGCAGGGCGACACGGCCCGCGCGGCGCAGCTTGCGCAAAGCCTGATCGACGACCCTGCCGCGCCTCGGAATATGCGCGGCCGCGCCACCGAGCTCGCCGCGCTCTATAAAGCCGGCGTTGTTCCGGCAAGCCTGCCGCCGCCGGCCCTCGACGCCGGGAAGGCGCCGTCGGTCATGGACCTCGTCGCACCCGCGGCGGAAGCTGAGCCCGAGCCGGCCCGCCCGGCTGCGAAGCCCGCGCCCGCAAAACCCTAATTGTATAGATCCAAGATGCGTTTCGCTCGTGCCTTCACGTTCCTCGTCGCTGCGGTTTCGCTGGCCGGCTGTTCTTCGATCGGCGACATGTTCTCCGGCAGCGACAGCGATGAAGTCTTGCCCGGTACGCGAATCTCGGTGCTCGCCCTTGAGCGCGAACTGCGTCCCTCGATCGAGACCACCGACACGCGCATCGTCCTGCCTCAGCCGGAAGACACGCCGAGCTGGCCCGGCGCCGGCGGTCTGTCGCACCACGCCATGCACCACATGGTCATCGGCGATCTGCCGCGCCGTGCGTGGTCGACCGGCATCGGCGAAGGTACGGGACTGCGCAACCACATGTTCGCTGAACCGATCATCGCCGGCGGACGGATCTACACCATGGACGCCGACGGTCGCGTGACGGCCTTCGATTCAAAGACCGGCCGCCGCCTGTGGCGCGCCGATACGGCCCCCGAGACGGAAGAGGACAACAAGTTCCTCGGCGGCGCCATCGCCATCGAGGGCGACCGCATCTTCGCCACTTCAGGCGCCGCCCAGGTCATGGCGATCAGCGCCGCCGACGGCAGCGTGCTCTGGCGCGCCACCACCGAAACGCCCGTGCGCGCCGCGCCGGCCGTCAACGGCGGGCGTGTGTTTGTCACGACCATCGAGAACCAGGTCATTGCCTTTGCCGCCAACAACGGCGAGCAGCTTTGGACCTATGCCGGCGCCTCGACGCCGACGATCCTCCTCGGCGGGTCGGCGCCGGCGGTCGACGGCGGCGTGGTCGTCGCGGCACTGTCCACCGGCGAACTCGCGGCGTTGCGTGCCGACAACGGTTCGCTGCTGTGGAGCGAAACCGTCGTTGCCATCCGCCGCACGGAAGCCGCGGCCAGTCTCCCTGACATTGCGGCCCGTCCGGTCATCGACCGCGGCCGCGTTTACGCTGTGGGCCAGTCGGGGCTCATCGTCGCCATCGACCTGCGCACCGGCAATCGCCTCTGGGAAGCGCCCGTCGCCGGCATCTACCAGCCCTGGATTGCGGGCGACTTCCTCTACACTGTGACGATCGACGCCGAAGCGGTGTGCATCGACGCGCGCTCGGGCCGCATCCTGTGGGTGACGCAGTTGCGCGCCTGGGAGGACGAGAACGACCGCGAAGACCGTGTCATCTGGGCCGGCCCGGTGCTCGCTTCCGATCGCCTGATACTGGTCAATTCCCTGAGTGAAGCGATTTCCATCTCGCCTTACTCGGGCGAAGTGCTTGGCCAGATGGAGTTGCCGGCCTCCACCACCATGGCGCCCGTCTTCGCCGACGCCACGATGTATGTTCTCGACGACGACGGCGATCTGACCGCCTATCGCTGATAAATCGCACGGCGGTTTATCAGCGATCCCCCGGAGGGACGGTTCACTAGGAACTGGTATATCCCATGTCCCGCAAGACTCATCGCAAGCACGCCGGCGCGTCCCCGCGCAAGCAGCTTGCCCGTACGCGCGAGAAGCGCGGCGAGGCGCGGCCTTCGTTCACGGTCGCCATCGTCGGGCGCCCGAATGTCGGCAAATCTACGCTGTTCAACCGGTTGATCGGGCGGCGCGAGGCGATCGTTCATGATCGTCCGGGCGTCACGCGCGACCGGCGCGAAGCCCTGGGCACGCTGGGCGGTCTGACGTTCACCGTCATCGATACCGCCGGCTTCGAAGACGCCGGCGCCGAAACCCTCGAAGGACGCATGCGCCGCCAGACCGAGAAAGCGATCGCCGACGCCGACGTCGCGCTGTTTCTGGTCGACGCCAAGGCGGGCATTACCCCGCTCGACGAGCATTTCGCCGATCTTTTGCGCCGCGGGCGTACGCCGGTGCTGCTGGCCGCCAACAAGACGGAAGGCAAAGGGGCCGAGGCGGCGCTTTACGACGCCTTTCGTCTGGGCCTCGGAGAGGCGCTCGCCCTTTCCGCCGAGCATGGCCAGGGCCTCGATGCGCTTTACGCTGCGCTCGCACCCTACGCGCCGCCGGAGGATCTCGAGGCGCTGGACGAAGATGACGATCAGCCGCCGCCGGCGGAGGGCGAGGAAGCGCCGGCCGGACCGCCGCGGCCGTTGCAGCTCGCCATCATCGGCCGCCCGAACACCGGCAAGTCCACGCTGATCAACCGTCTCGTCGGCGAAGACCGCGTCCTCACCGGACCGGAGCCGGGCGTCACCCGCGATGCCATCCCGATCGACTGGACCTACACCGCGCCCGACGGCTCTACCCGCGAGATTCGTCTCGTCGATACCGCGGGCGTACGCAAGCGCGCCAAGATCACCGACGCGGTCGAGAAGCTCTCGGTGGGCGAGACATTCGAAGCCATCAGGCTTGCCGAAGTCGTCGTCCTTGTCGTCGATTCCGAAAGCCCGCTCGACAATCAGGAGCTGACCCTCGCCCGCCATGTAGCGGAAGAAGGCCGCGCGCTTGTCATCGCCGTGAACAAGTGGGATCTCATCAAGGAGAAGCGGTCCGTCCTGTCCAAGATCGAGGACCGGCTCCAGTCATCGCTCGCCCAGGTGCGCGGCATTCCCATCGTCACGCTGTCGGCCAAGACCGGTCAGCGGGTGGATGGCCTCATGGCAGCGGTCTTTGCCGTCCATGAGATCTGGAACAAGCACATCCCGACCAATCCGCTCAACCGTTGGCTCCAGGCCGCCACGCGCGCCCATCCGCCGCCGCTCTCGATCCACAAACAGCGCATCAAGCTGCGGTACATGACCCAGGCCAAGACCCGTCCGCCGACCTTCGTGATCTTTTCCACGCGCGCGGCGGACCTGCCCGATGCCTACATGCGCTATCTCGCCAATGGTCTGCGCGATACCTTCGATCTCGACGGCGTGCCGATCCGCATCCACTTGCGTAAGCCCAAGAATCCGTTCGAGGACGAGAAGGGCGAATGACCGGAGAGTGGCCCATGTGCCATCATCTGCGGTCTACAAGGGAGGCCGCCATGCGCATTGCTCTGACGATTGCCGCTTGTTTGACTCTTTCGCTGCCGGCTCTGGCCTCCGATCCGCCGGCGTCGATCCTCGATCCCAAAGCGCTGACATTTGTGCTGCCGGCGGACGTGAAATGGACTCCCGCCGCGACCGCGGGTCTCGAGACCGCGGTCCTGGCCGGAGATCCGGCAAGGCCGGGATCCTTCTACATCACCCTCAACCGCTGGAAGCCGGGCCATTTCAGCCGCCCGCATTTTCATGAGAACGACCGCTTTATCTATGTGATCTCCGGGACGTGGTGGGTTGGCACCGGCGATGTCTTCGATCCCGACAAGGCCACCGTGCCGATGCGCGCCGGAGCTTTCATCACCCACCATGCCAAACAGGTCCATTGGGACGGCGCGAAGGCCGGCGAAGAAGCGGTGATCGCGATCATGGGCATCGGTCCGGCGGCCTCCAGGCCTTCCCCGACGGCGAAGATCCCGAACGGTGTAAAGTAACCGGCCCCGCGTCAGGGATCAGTGCGCGCCGGCGCGGTCTACCTCGTCCGCTTGCGGCTGCTCGAGGCCCGGAAGATAAGGCCCGCTCCCCGGGGCGCGCGTCATTCGTTGACGCCTACACCGCGTTCAGCGGCACCTTCAGATAAGCGATTCCGTTGTCCTCCGGCGGCGGCAGCGCCCCCGCGCGAAGATTGATCTGGATCGCCGGAATCAAGAGCGCCGGCATGTTCAGGCTCTTGTCCCGCGCTGTACGCAAGGCCACGAATTCCGCTTCGCTCACGCCGTCGCGTACATGCAGATTTGCGCTGCGCTGGTCGCCGACGGTCGTTTCCCATGCAAACGCGTCGCGGCCCGCCGCCTTGTAATCATGGCAGCAGAAGATGCGCGTGCGATCCGGAAGGCTCAAGATCTTGCGCATGGACTGGAACAGCGTCGCCGCGCATCCGCCTGGGAAATCGGCGCGCGCGCTGCCGAAATCGGGCATGAACATGGTGTCGCCGACGAAGGCGGCGTCGCCGATGATGTAGGTCACGCACGCCGGCGTATGGCCGGGCGTGTGCATCACCCGCGCCTGAAGACCTCCGATTTGAAACTCCTCGCCGTCGGCGAACAGCCTGTCGAATTGCCGGCCGTCGCACGCCAGGTCCTTCAGGTTGAACAGTGTGGCAAAGGTCTTCTGCACCTCGACGATGCCTGCGCCGATCCCGATTCTCACGCCCGTCTCGCGCCGCAGAAGGTCTCCGGCCGAGAGGTGATCGGCATGCACATGGGTCTCGACGATCCACGCGGGCCGCAGGTTTTCGGCGCGCACGTAAGCAAGCATCTGATCGGCCGAATGCCGGGCGGTGCGGCCCGTGGCCGCGTCGTAATCCAGCACCGGATCGATGATGGCGCAGGCGTTTGTCGCAGGGTCCGCAACCACGTAGCTGACGCTGTTCGTTGCGTGATCGAAGAAAGCTTTGACGTGCGGCACAGACATGCCGCGACAATGGCGGACGCTGCCTTCTTCTGTCAAAGCCTCTTGACGGCCGCTATTATCCATACAATGTTAGGGATATGACGGACGCGTCCCTCGGCCAATTCGAACAGCTCGTCCTCGCCGCAGTTCTGAGTCTCGGCGACAATGCCTACGGCGTGACAATTCATGAGAAGGTCGAAGTCCTCAATCATCCGCGCTCGGCCGCGCTCGGAGCCGTCTACGTCACGCTCGACCGTCTGGAAGACAAAAAACTCATTCAATCGAAGCTCTCGGATCCGACGCCGGAACGCGGGGGCCGTGCGAAACGCTTCTACCGCCTGAGCGAAAAAGGCGAGCGCGCGCTCAAAGAGGCGGCTGCAACCGCCCGCCGCATGTGCGACGTCATCGAAACCACGTGGGGAGACGGAGTATGGAAACCCGCCCGCACGCGCTGATCGAACGCTTCGTCGGTGCCTTGTTTCCTCCGCTCACGCGCGAAGCGGTGCTCGGCGATCTTTCCGAACGTTATCGCGGCCCCGGGCAATTTCTTCGCGAAGCCGTCGCGGCCCTGCCCTTCGTCATGGCCGGCCAGATCCGCCGCACCGCGATAGTCCCGGCGCTCGCCCTGCAGGCGCTGATCCTTTTCGGCTGCATGGGCGGATTCGGCGATCGCACTCTACCCGTCCGCGACGTGCCCCTGTGGCTGGGAAGTATTCCTCCAACCGTCCTGGCCCTGCTGACGCTGGTTCTGCGCGACGCGTACCGGCGCGCCGACGGATGGTCGGCCGGCCGGGCGCTGCGCGACATCATCGCCGTATCGGCCGCCGTCGCCTTCGCACAGATCGCCGCCATGGCGCTCGCCGGCGCCGGTCTGGCATCGCCGCAGTGGGTCTTCAGCGTCCAACGCGTCGTCGTCATCGCGATAGCAAGTCTTCCGAGCCTGTTCGTCATTCGCCTCGGCCTCGGGCTCGAGGGCGACTCCCGGCTGCAGGACACGATCCCGGACATTTCCGCGCTGGAGCTCCGCAGCGACTACGCCCGATTCCGCGTTCGCACACGTACGCGCAACCTGATGGAGGCCGGGATCTATCTTTTCGGCGCCGCGCTCGGCGCGCTTTTTCTGCTTTTCGCCCCGGGCCTCAAGAGCCAGGCCCTCGGGTGGATTTGGGCCGGGGGTCAGGTCATCGTCAGCTGGTATCTGCTTACCCGGGCTTCCGCGCCGGCCATGCCCGAACACGGTGTTTTTGCGCACCTCGTCGCGTTCTACCGACGCGAGATCGACCGCCAGCGGCGCCTCGTGCGCGTCATTTGGTGGTGGTACCTCTGGCCTCTGGTGATCGGCGTCGGCATGCCGTCGATCGCCCGTAGCGCCGAGAGCCCGATCTTCGGGGTGCTGGGCACCGCCTACATCGCGCTCGCGGTCGGTCTCGTCGCGTGGTTCTCCGAGCGCCGCGCCCACGACTTCAAGGAAGAGATGGACATCCTCGATACAGTGCAGGAGCGCGCATGAGACGTCTCGCAAAGCTCGCCGGCTGGTTCGTGATCGTCATCGTTGCGGTGATCGTCGGCTTCGTCGCCTGGAGCAACTATCGCATCGCTGCAACGGAAACCGTTGCCTACGACGCAAACGCGCCCGGCCGTTACATCGTCTTCGGCGGGCACCGTTGGCACTTCCTGACCCTCGGGAACGTCACCGGCGACACGACAGGCGCACCCATTCTGCTCCTTCACGGCTTCATTCTGTCGGGTCACGAAAGCTTCCGGACGTTCAAGGACAAGCTCGCCGAGACCCGAGGGGTGATTGCGCCCGACTATCTCGGTTATGGCCATTCCGAGCGCGTCCTCGATCCCGGCCGGCACTATGAGATCAATCACACGACCAAAGCCATTGCGGCGATGCTGGATGAGCTCGGCGTGCAGCAGGTGGATGTCGTCGCTCATTCGTACGGCGGCGTCATCGCCGCGCAGTTTGCGCTCGACTATCCCGCGCGCGTGCGCCGCGCCGTTCTCATGGATTCCGGCCAATACGTGGACATCTCGGGGACGTGGATCTACGGGGCGCCGCTCGGAGTTGGCCGTGCCCTGGCCTGGCACATCGTCAGTGGCCCCATGAGCTTCCTTGGAACGGCCTGCAAAAGGAATCCGAAGTGCACCTCCTGGCCCTTCGGTCTCATCGAGGACTCTACCGATGTCATGCGCGCGGCCATGTATACGAATGCGCATTCCGCGGTGTTCGCGGAGCTCTCGGGTCGGCTGAAGGAAGTCGCCGCGCCGTCCCTGGTCATCGTTGGCGAAAAGGACTTTATCGTTCCTATCGCCGATGCCGAACGGCTCACGAATGAATTGCAGAACGCGAAGCTCGTGGTCATTCCCGGTGGCAGCCATATGCCTTACCTCGCCAAGTTCGATGAGGTGTACAAGGCCGTCTCCGATTTCCTTCAGCCGAGCACGTAAACCGCGAGGTAGGCAAAGAAGAAGCCCACCCCGTAGACGATGCCTGCCGCCCCTAACATCCAGCCGCTGACCCTGCGCAGGCGGCGGCAGGCATCGGCTGCGGCGGGATCGGCGGGGCAGGGCGCGTTGCGCGTCGCGTAACGGGCGCCCGCGGCCAGCAGTAAAAGCGCTCCGGTCGCCGCGAACACATAGTCTTTATAAACGGAGATGGCCACGATCTGCGGAACGGCGGTGACAAGGCCCGCCATCACCGCCCCGAGACCCAGCGTCACCAGCATCGCCGGCAGGGCGCAACAGATCAATGTGCCGAACGAAGTGAACAGCGCGAGCCACGCCAGCGCCGAACTCGGGCGTTCGCTGTTTTCCACGGAAAGCTATTTCTCGCGGGTGATGTCTGTCACCGCGTAACCCGCATTGATGATCGTCTTGGTTATGGTGGCGTCGTCGATGGACACGCCGGCCTTGGTGTCCACGGTCACTCTGCCCATCTCGAGGTCGACGTTCACTTTTTCGACCGCCTGGTTTTTCTGAAAGCTCTTTTCGATCCCCGTCACGCAGATCGGGCAGACCATCCCGTTCACCGACGCAACGATGGTCTCCGCCCGGGCAGGGACCGCGGTGGCTAGAACGGCGATGAATGTCCAAATCCGCATGTGCCGATCCTAAAACTGTTTGACCCAGTTGAACATCACCTTCCCGCGATGGCTGACGCCGCCCTCGATGAGAAAAGCCTTGTACATCACGCGCACCAGCGGTGTGATTTCCATCTTGGGATCGCGCCCGCCGGCGTGCAGGCCAAGGTGCTTTTCGTCCCGGTAGTCCACCTGCACCATCGCCCAGGTACTCACTTTACTGTAGTCGACGGGCGAGAACGCAGCTCCTGCGCGGGCTCTCTGCCACAGGGAACGCTGCACCCGCGCGGCATACATGGCGCGGATCTCGTACGACACGAACAGCGAGCGGGTCTCCCAGTCCGCCAGCATCCCGGCCCAGCTCACGGGCCGCATATCGCCGTTTGCATCGATCGTCGTGCCGCCGCCGACGTCGGCGAAGATGTTGCCCTGGCTACGCGGCGCGTTCCAGCGCCGCACCAGAAAGTTGACCTGCGGCCCCAGCATCGTGAAGTCCGACCCGCGCACGTGATACTGCGCATGGAACGCGACGGCCATACGGGGCGTGATGGTGTAATCCATCCCCACCATATGGCCGCCGGAATCGTTCTCCTGCATCAGCATCAAGCCGCCCACATAGGACACGGGCTTCCCGAAGGCGCTCCCGGGGTGATTCAGGAGCGCTGCGGCGAACCAGAGACCGGCGGTGCGGGCGGAGAACCGCCTCTTCACATCGACTACGTGGGTTACATCTTGAACGTTACGCGAGCTTCCAACGCGTGCATCTTGGTACGGCTGGAGAAGAATCCGTTATAGCCCGCCGAGAACGAGACATTGTCGTCGACATTGCCCACCAGATGAACACCGGCGCGCACGCCGCTCATGCCCGGCGAACGGATGAGCGTCGTGAAGGTCGCCGACGAGCCGGCGAACTGCGTCGCGATCGTGCTCTTGCCGTCCTCCAGCAGGTAGCGATAACCGGCCGCCAGCCGCACGCCCACGCCGTCGGCGCCCATCGGCACGCGGAAGGCCGCGCCCAGCTCGGCCGCCGCCTGTTTCTCCTTGTGCTTGGGGACGACGAGGCTGACGCTGCTCGCGCCGGTCTCGCTATAAGCGTCCATGGTCGCGGTGTGGTAGTCGAGCAAGCCGTACGGCGCGATCTCCGAATCACCGTCGAGGGCGATCGGCACCGAGACCTTGGCGCCGATCGAGAACACCTTGCCGTCGTGCTCACTCGTCGCGGTCCGGGCGAGGCTCGCGATGGCGCGGCTGGTATCGGCTTTGACGAAACCGTAACCAAGCACCGCGGCGAAATTCACGCCCTCGCCGCCGCCGGCGAAATGCGCCTGGATCGCGGTGGTCTTCACGCCGGTTTCGCCGAGGTTATTGCGGAATTCGTCCTTGCCGTCCGAATAACCGACCGCGAGACCGACGCTGCCGCCGCCGCCGATGCCGTAATCGAAGCCCGCCATGACGAACGGCCGCGAACTCTTCGCGCCGGCCGTGGCCGTATCCGTATCGCGCTTCCCGAACACCACGCCGCCGCCGACGAAACCGGCGAACCCTTCGCGGCCCATGCCGGCGGTGTCCTCTGCATGATCGAACAGCGCACTCTGGAAACCTTCCATCGCTTCCACCGCCTGGCGGCCCGACGAATAGAGGGTGCGGCCCGAAAGGTCCTCAAGCGCGGTCGCGCGCGTGGCGTTGGTCTGCGACGCGGCAAACCGTCCCATCAAGACCTGATCGAGATCGGTGTTGCGGCCAGCCGAGGCATCGAGGGCCGCCGCTACCAGCATCTGCGTGTCCGTCGTCGCCGCCGGCGCGAGGCTCGCGCGGAAGATCTGGCCGCGGATTTCCCCACCCGGGTTCAGCTGCGTGTGGAACTGCATGTAGAGCCCGGCATTGTTCAGGTTCGCGAGCTCCGCATTCGGGATCGCCCACACCAGGGGGCCGACCGGGCTCACCGGCGGCGTCGGCGTGAAGCCGAAGATCACCGGCCCGTTCACGCCCGCGGGACCGCGGTGAATATGGCCGACCGTCAGCGGGCTGGTGCCGTTGGTGGCGATGTTATGAGTCGCATAGACCGTCGCGCTGGTCTGTGCGTCGTCGAGGATCAGGAACCCGAGACCCGTCGCAGAGGAAGGAGTCGGCGCTCCTTCGTATCGCATGTTGGAGATATACAGCGTACCGGCCTGCGCGCTTGTCGCGCCCAGCACCGCGATGGCCGTACCAAGAAGCAGTCTCGACTTTTTCATGTATTCCCCCTTCGGGATCTGGAATGCTACCCACGAGAAACAAGAAAACACACAGACGTGCTGAGAAATGAAACCGCCGGGATCAGGAGTGCGGCATTCCCGGCATCGGAGTCGGACGCGGCGGATCGTCCGGGTTCACCGGCGCGGCAATGGTCGACATGCATCCGGCGCTGAAGTCGTCGAAGTTCGTGCTCCCCGGCAACCCTTCGCTATAGGACAACGCGACACCCGCCGGCGCGGGGTCGGCCATGGCCATCATCGAGATCACGTCGGCGGTGATGGGCGGCGAGGTTTCCGCCGCGATCTCGCTCATGGTTCTGGTGACCGCCCCGTAAGAGGGCACCTGTGGACTTTGCCAGACGAAGGATGTCCCCGCGCTGTCGTGGAAGGTTACGCGCAGGGAACGCGTCTCCGCCGTTGCGTTGGTCAGGCGTACGATCCCCGTGAGTCCGCGGGACGGTGCGCTGACGAACGGCAGCGACAGGGGATCGGCCATCAGCACCATGCCGCAGGTCGACACATGCGCCCAATGCCCGCTGTCGGGCGTCCAGCTCGCGTGTTGCACATGGCCGATCAGCCCGGCGATCGACAGCACGAGCACCGGCGGAATGGCACGACCGGTCAGCGGCGGATCGCTCTGCTCGATCATCGCCTGCGACCAGGTCTCGAACGTTCCGCCCGGCGGCAACGTCGGCGATAGCCACGTGCCGATCGCCACTCCCGTCACCGCATCGTGCATGCGCACGCGTACGGTCGCCGCTTTGCCGTCGCTGTTGGACAGACGCAGATAGGATTGCACCGCGAGGCCGGTCGAAAATCCGGGAATAACGAGGTCGTTCTCGGCATGCGCCGCCGAGGCGATCAGGACAGCGGCAAGCCCCGCAACAACTCTCCGGTACACGCGCATTCCCCTAAACCCTTGCCGGAGATAGACTTTCTTACATTGGCAAAAAGACGCCAGCGCTTAATTTTTCGCAGGTAAGGGAATAACTTACGCGTTGCGGACGTCATCGGCTCCGAACGAAAAAATTGAGCCAATTTCAATGACTTGAGGTGGATATGACCTGGACTTATGCGGCGCCGATCGGCCTCTTGCTGATCTCGAACGTGTTCATGACCTTCGCCTGGTACGGTCAGCTCAAGTTCCCGGGCACCAGCTTATGGCTGGTCATTCCCATCAGTTGGGGCATCGCCTTCTTTGAATACTGCCTCGCCGTGCCCGCGAACCGCATCGGATATCAGGTCTACTCCGCCGCCCAGCTGAAGACGATGCAGGAGGTGATCACGCTGGCGGTGTTCGCCGTGTTCTCCGTCACCTACCTCGGCGAAGCTCTGAAATGGAATCACCTCGCGGCTTTCGGCTGCCTCGTGCTCGCGGCGTTCTTCGCATTCAATAAGTGGAGCTGAGGCGATTCACCCGAGCGCGGCGCGCCGCGGTCTCAGTGCGTGTGCTCTTCTTTCGAGGCGCTGCCCTTGGCCGGGCCGCACGCGCACACGAAATTGCCCAACGCCTGCGCGACGTCCTCGCCCGACCGCATGCGGTCAAGAAGATCGCGGGCATAGTCGGCCCCGTTCTTGAAGTGCGGCGCGTAGGCCAGCGGCAATAAGAGTTGGCGCGCTTCGTTCTTCATCCCCGTGCGCAACAGCGCGATCGCGGATTCCAGCCGGAACTCCTCGACGTTGGGTGCGAGTTCGTAGGCGCGCAGCAGCACGTTTACCGTGTTCTCATCGGGCGTGCCGCCTTTGGCCATGGCCGCCAGCGAATAGAGGTACAGCGACGGATAGTGGTTCTCGTCGAGCTGGAAGGCGCGCGTGGCATGGCTGCGCGCTTCCTGCCACAGCGCGTCGCGCTGCGCCGGCCGCGCGCGGCCGTCTTCGATGTAGCGCAGCGCCTGAAGGTACGGCGTGTTGACGTCGTTCGGAGCGGTCGCCTCGAGGCGGGCCAGAGTTCGGTCGGCATTGTCGAAATCGCCGGCCTTGATCTCCGCCAATGCCAGCGTGCGCAGAACGAAGGAGTTGCCTTCGAATTTCGCCGCGCCTTTGCGCAGCTTAGGCAGCAGCCGCGCGACTTCCTTCGGCTTGTCGTAGTTCATGACAAGGCGCGCGTTCATCAACAGGAACTTGTCCTCGGCATCCGAAAGAGCTTCGACCGTGATCGGCGGGGCCTGGCGCGCCGCGCGCTTCACCTGGAAGCCGGGCAGCTCGCGCTTCTTGAGATAAGCGCGCAATTCCGCGTCCAACGAGTCGAAATCGAGGCCGGTGGTGGCGATCAGCGCCTTTTCCGGCGCTTCGCCCTGGCCGAGGGCCATCAGGAACTTCGGCAGTTGTTCGCGGCGCTGCGGATCGGCCATGAACCAGCTGACCGCCAGCCAGCTCTCCTCGTAGAACTGGGTGGTGACGTTGCGCGGGTTTGGTGGATCGATGACTTCGCGGATATGCGCCCACGGCCGGGTCTGCAGCGACCATGCGCGTCCGGGCGTCGCCGCGCCGACGTTCAGAACATCGTCCTTGAACTGCGTCGCGCCGAAATATTCGGCGAAGCCTTCCACGTACCAGGCCGGATAGAACGCCGGGCGATACTGGAGCATGAAGTGATGGGCGTATTCGTGCAGGATGATCGTCCGCGCCGGCAGGCCGAACAGGTCCTGACGCAGCGCCACGGCGAGGGTCGCGTGCGGCGTGCTGTTGTAAAGGCCGGCGATCCCGTCTTGCGCATAAGGGATCGCTTCTCGCAGCTGGCGCGCGTTCTTTGTCAGATAGATCGGAAGCTTGTTCGGCGAGGGCGGCGCCGTCGTGCCGGTAAGCAAGCGCATCAACGCGTCATACTCGTGAAGCTGGCCGACGAACGTGCGCAGCTCGTCTTCCTTGCCGTCGGAATAGACGACGAACAGCGGGCTTTCGGCCCTCAGCCATCTCGCCTGCGCCGTGCCGGCGAACGCGGTTGCACACAGGACAACGAGCGCCACCAGGCCCAAAGCGCGGCCGCGGCTAACCAATTGGCGGATCATTCCTCTCCCAGCTCCCAAGCGGGTCATCGCACGCCCGAAAAATATATCGCGAACGCGCTGCGCCGTGGGTTACCGGTGTTCCAGGCTGTCAATAATGTAAGCGGTTTCGCCTGCCAAAACCGTTCCTTTCACAAGCCCAAGTTGCCAAATACGACGCAGGGCTGTGTGCGCCGGATTTGTCGCCGTGCCTTCATGCCGGCGTATTCAGCCGTGGCAGGCTCCCGGGCGGGCATAGCCGAGGGACTCGAGCGATGCCGCACGGCGATCAATCATCATCCGCACGGACACGAGTCGCACGGCATCGACTGGAAGGTCCACGGGGTGAAGGTTATCCCCGGAAATCAGCTCGATTCCAACATGGCGCAAACACCGGGAATGCACCGCCAGGCGGCGATTTCATCTTCGTGCCGCCTTTCGTTCCGCACCAGGAGATCAATGCATCCAGCGACGAGACTCTCGAAGGTGTGCTGGTGCGCAGCGACAACGAAGTGGTCGCCATCAATCTCGAGGTCGAGCCCGTCGAGAAACCCGAAACCGTGCTCTGGGTCGATCCCGTGCACCGTCATCCCGACGAAAAGAAGTAAAGCAAGCGCCTTGCGAGGGGGAATGGATGAAGACGACGTTGGCTTTAAGCGCCGCGCTGAGACTCTGCTGGCGCGGCGCTAGTCCTCGTCCGCGTCGAAATCGCCGAGCTGCTGGGGCACTTCGGCGCCGGCTTCCATCTGCGCGATCAACGATCTCGCGCGGCGCACCTTCTCGTTCTCGTGCGGGGAATTTGCCAGCGTTTGAAGCACGGCGATGCCTTCTTTCACCCGTCCGGTGCGGTAGAAAGCGATGCCAAGCTCGACCTTGATGTCGCTGACTTGCGGCGCCAGTTGATGCGCCAGTGCAAGCACGTTCAGCGTATTCTCGTTCGGCGTCGCGCCGTTCTCCAGCACGGCAAGCGCGTACAGATACAGCGACGGATAATGATTCGGATCGCGCTTGTGGGCCTGCGCCGCCGGTGCTTTTACCTGCGCCCACAGCTCCGCGCGCCTCTCGGGTTCGCGCACGCCCGCCATCAGGTACCGCAGGGCCTTCAGGAAAGGCGTCTGGACGCTCGACGGATCGAGACTCTCCAGTTTCGCAAGCGCCGCGTCGGCCGAGGTCGCGTCGCCGAGGATCATTTCGGCACTGGCCAGGGTCTGAATTGCGAGCACGTCGTCGGGGAATTTGGCTGAGCGCCGCCGCACGGACGCCAGGAAATCCTCCTCGCCGCCGGGGACTTCGTACTGCAGGCGCGCGTGCGCAAGAAGAAGGCTGTCGGCCGATGGCGGCAGCACATCGACCTTGATTTCGACCGGAACCGGCTTGCGCGGGATGTTGAGGCCTACCACCTTGCCTTTCTTAAGGTAGCCGCGGAGCACCGCATCGAAGGCGGCGAAATCCATGTCGAAGGCGGCGACGAAAGCCTTCTCCAGATCCTCGCCGCGAGCGACGGAGGCGAGATATGTCATCATTTTTCGCCGCCGCTCCGGATCGCTCAGCATGTAGTGCACGATCAACCAGCTGTGCGCGTGAAACTCCCGGGCGTAGTCGATTTTGCCGCGCGGGGCGAGCACGCGCGCCGACGGGCCTAAAGATCCGTCCAGTAGCTCGTAAGCGCGGCCCGGCATCGCGCCCCCGACCTGCAAGATGCCCGGCATGAATTCGACCGTCGAAAAATATTCCGCGAAGCCTTCGGTGAACCAGGCGGGATAGGTCGCCGGATGGTAATGCAGCATGAAATGGTGCGCGTATTCGTGAAACAGGATGTGTTCGGGCGTAATCATGGTACCGGGCGTCACGCGAATCGCAAATGCCATCGCCGCGCGCGGATAGGCCGCGTAGACACCTGCGGTGCTCCGCCGCAGGCTCGGAAAGACTTCGCGCAGCTCGCCGTTATGCCGGAGCAGATAGATGGTGAACTTGTTCGCCGCGGGAACGGCGCTTGCATTGCTCAATCGCCGCAACAGATCGTCGAACTCGTGCAGTTTCGAAATGAACTCCCGCAGCGCGGGTTCTTCCCCTTCGCTGTAGATGATGAACTTCGAGCTTTCTCCGCGCATCCAGCGCGCATCGGCCGCCGCCGGCCAAAGCGCCACAAGGAGAATCAGGCCTGCAAGGATCCTTCCGAGAAACGTGGTCGCCATGCATGGTCTCCCGGAGTTCTTATGCGCGGTATTTGCGTCGAAGTGTTCTACAGCGGTATCGCGCGCGGGCTGACTTCAGCCTCGCACGGATCCTCGGGCAGCGTGCCGCGCTCCGGTTGGCTGGAGTCGAGCGACGCCGCCGCCGCGGCCAGCATCTCCATCACCAGTTCCCGCCGGTTGTGGCGTTCGCACCACGACTTACGCGCCGGCGTATCCCAGGGCCGGTTGCTTGACATCAGCCTGGTCAGGGCGGTTTCCAGCGCCTGATCGTCGCCGGCAGGAACCGTAACGCCTGCATCCAGCCGGTCGACGATTTCGGCCGCGCCGCCGGTTTGACCGAACACCAGGATCGGCTGTCCGCTGCGCAGATAGTCGAACGTCTTTAGCGGCACGACACCGTCGTAGACGTGGTCGTTCACCAGGAGCAGCGCCGATGATTCCCGCTGCACCTCGATGGCCGTCGTCGGTGCGGTTGCCGGCAGGTCGATGACGGTTTTGGGATGACGGCGGGCGAAATCGGCGATCAGGCGCTTGTTGTCGGGCAACTGCTCGCCGACGAAGATCAGCCTCAACCGCGCCAGGTCCGGACGCCGCGCAAGCAGGTTGTCGCACGACTGCAAGAGGCTCGCGAGCGACCGGTGGTAGCGCCCGGTGTAGGTCAGCGCGAAAGTCCCCGACTCCTTCGGCAGATGGTTGGTGTCCAAGCGCGCGCGGTCGTGGAAATACGGCTCCCAGCCGTTGGGCGTGGTGATGAATTTCGCCGGATCGATATGCGGGAAACCACGGCAGTAGGCGGTCCGCTTCCCGTCCGAAACGAAGCTCACCACGTCGGCGCGCGTCAGGCAGCGAAGCTCCTCGGCGCGATCGAAGCGGGTCGCGGTGACGAAATCGGGTGTGTTGACCGTCCACTCGTCGCGATATTGCAGCAGCAGCTTCGCGCCGAACACTGAGGCAAGCCGGCGCGCGGCGGCGAAATTGGCGAAACGCGGCCCCGATCCAATGACCAGCGCCGGTGGACTGCGGAAGAACACGATGGCCGCGGTCACCGCCATCGCCAGCGCCGCCAGGAAGCCGCCGTCGATGGAAGGGATGGTCCAGGCGGGATGGAAATGAACTTGGCCGTCGTCGGCGAGGGCGCGCGGCACGCGCGCTACTTCGACGCCGCTCGGCACCAGGCGCGCCAGGTCCTCGCCGCCGGCGCTCACGTTCCGCGGCGCCGGTCCGCACACCACTTGAACGTGCCACCCGGCATCATGCGCATGCCGCACGATCGAGGCGGGCAGGTGCACCCCTGTGGAAGCACAGGGCGGAAACTCCCATGAGACAACCAGCGCCGATCGGGTGTCAGCGGCTCCGCCGCGAAGGAAGCGAATCACCCGGAGCAACGCGAGCGCGCCGGCGCATATGCCCCACATGAGGAACGCGAGAGGGGTGGTGAACACCATCTTTACCGTAGCGTGTAGCGTCATTTATTTCCTCGCGGGCCGACGCGGGTGACTACCGCTTAATCGCGAGTCGCCCACGTTGTTCCAGCCGCGCGCGGAAATCTCTCTCTGCTGGTGTGGTGGCAGGCAAAATTCGCGCGAGTAAGCGTTGTGTGGCATGCGGAACAAGCCCGGCGCGTGTGCGTTGGCGCTCGGGCAACCTTAATCCTCACGCCGGAGGTGTCATGACGACGCCCAGAACGCCGACGTTCTCCATCATCATCGAGTGGGAGAATGCACGTTTCGCCGAACTTGACCGGACCCGTAAGATGCTGCGCGCCTTGCGCGCGCAACTGATCGAGCTTGATCCGCCGTCTTCGCCGCCGGAAGTCCTGTTTCTGTACACCCGCGAGAATATCTCGGGCGACATGGTGCAAAGCGTCGTCGCCGAGGAGTTTCGGCCCGCCGGCGTGCCCGCGGCGACGCGCATCATCGCCACCGACGGTCTGCGCTACTACGAACAGAAGAATTTCGGCGCGCGTCAGTGCGGCGGCGAGATCAAGGTGCTCCTCGATTGCGACGTCGTGCCCGAACCGGGTTGGCTGAAGGCGATCCTCGGCTCGTTTGCAAATCCTGATGTTCACGTCGCCGCCGGCCAGACCTATATCGAGCACGACAGCCTTTATAGCCGCGCGGTCGCGCTGTACTGGTTCTGTCCGTTGCGCGATCCACGCTCCGGTCTGGTGCCCACGGACGTCTTTCACGCCAACAACGTTGCCTTTCGCGCCGAGGTTTTCGACGCTTACCCCTTCCCAGATTTACCCAGCAACCGCGATCAGTGCCTCCAGCTCGCGCGCCGGCTCACCGCCGCCGGCATCGGGCTTTATACGCAGCGCGAAGCCCGCGCCGGACATCCCGTGCCGCTCGGCGTCTGGTACTTCATCCGCAAGGCAATCAATGACGGCCGCGATCAGGCGGTGATGCGCGATGCGGTCGAGCGTAGCAATCTTCCCCCCTTCCGGCATGTCTGGTGGAACTGGCGCAAGGGCGTTGCCAAGAACTTCGGCCGGTTTCGTACGCAGTACCGCGACGTCGGCCTCGGCCCGCTCGGCGCGGCGGGCGGCTTCGCGATCGCCGTCCTGTGGTGCTCGTTGATGACGGTCGGCGAAATTCTGCACCTCCTGCGCCCCTCGCTCGTCCCGAAACTCTTTCCGGTTTAACCCTCACATGAAACGGGCGCCTCGCGGCGCCCGGTCACCTTAGCTCCTACGGCATATTCGGCGGCGGTTGCCGCCGCTTCGTCGCCTGCTCGAAGGCGTAGGCGAGCTCGATCAGCCGCGGCTCCGTGCAGGCTGTGCCGACAAAAGTGATGCCCTGGGGCATCGGCCTGGCCTCAAACCCCTCCGGCAGCGGCGGACCGGCGGCATTGGCCACCATCGCGAACGGCACCGTCACCGCCGGGTAACCAACCCGGTTGGTGATGCCCGTGCCGCGTCCGGCGAAGAACAGGATCGCATCGAGCTTGTGCTCCTTCAGCACGGCGTCGATGCCGTTGGAGCCCCCCATGTCGAGCGCGCGCCGCTGGTCTTCTTCGTACTTCGCCTTGTCCTTCTCGAGATCGGTGTTCACGGCGTCGATCAGCGCGTCCTGGCCGTAGCGTAGCGTGCCGAGGTTCTTGTTCGCCTCGTTCCAGGCCACGAACTCACCGATGTTCTTCCATGGCGCGGTGCCGTTCTGCGCCGCCAGCCAGATATCGAAGTCCCGATGCATGCCGTAGTTCATCACCGACATGCACGTCGGTGTGACCTCGCGGTCGCATTCGCCCGCGATCAGCACGTTGCGCATCGGCTCGTTGGTCGTCGCGCTCGGGATATCTGCGGGATCGACGATCTCCGCACCCGCCTGCTTCAGCGCGGCGATCGCTTCGTCATAGGCTTTGCGCTGGTCCTCGGGCATGCCGCCGCGGGGGTTCTTCTCGCCCGGCGGCGTCGTTTCGACGCCGTAGCCGATGCGCGGTATGCCGATGCGCGCGCCTTTGAGCCCGTCGGCCTTCAGGTGCGGCGTATAATCGTTGTTGGCGGGCGGTGTGCACTTGGATGTGGCCGCATCGTTCGGGTCGGGTTGCTTGCCTTCCGACGCTCCCAACAGGATCGCGGCGTCGGCGACGGTCTTGGCCATGGGACCGGCGGAATCCTGATCCATGGTGATCGGGATGATGCCCCAGCGGCTGATACGCCCGATGGTCGGCTTTATCGCCGCCAGCATGTTGAGGTTCGACGGCCCGATGATCGAACCGCCGGTTTCCGTTCCGAAGTTTCCGGCCCAGAAATTGGCGGTCGTTCCGGTACCCGAGCTCGAGCCGCCGGTATTGAGCACGCCGCGGCCGTCGTTCTGGCCCGGACGCGGGTCGCGCCGCGGATCGTAAGGATTGAACGAGAAGCCGGAGATCGAACTGTACGTCCCCGGCGCGCCCTGACCGAAGTAGCCAGCGAACTCGCTCAAGGTCGTCTTGGCGATGATGATGGCGCCCGCATCCTTGAGGTTCTTGGTCATCGGCGCGTCCCACCGCGCGTACCAGCCTGCAAGGCCGATGGTGCCGCCGGTGGTGGGCATATCGACGTCCTGGATATTATCCTTCAGCGCAATGGGGATTCCGTGCAGCGGGCCCCGGATCTTGCCCGCCTTGCGCTCTTCGTCCAGCGCGCGCGCCTGTTCCAGGGCCTTGGGATTCACCGCGATCGCCGCATTGATCACATTCTCATAGGTCGCGATGCGGATCAGGTATTGCCTGACGATCTCTTCGCTCGTCACGCGTCCCTCCGCCATGGCTTTCTGCATATCCTGGATCGAGGCTTCGACGACGCTGAACGGCGCCTTGGTCTCCGCCGGCGGCGCCGCGCGCTCGCATGAGCTGAGCACCAGCGCGGCGGCGGCGAGCGCCGCCGTCGTGAGTGGTCCGACGTTCATAAGTCCTCCCTTAAACCCGTTTGTCATTCCCCGCGCGCCCCTGGGCTCCGGGGACCCCAATTGTCATCCGCACGAACGGCGCTGGTCCCCGCGCATGTAGCCGCTTACGGCATATTCGGCGGCGGCTGCCGGCGCTTGGTGAGCTGCTCGAAGGCATAGGCGAGTTCGATCAGCCGCGGCTCGCTGCAGGCCATGCCGGTGAAGGAAATCCCCATCGGCATCGGCTTGGGATCGAAGCCTTCCGCAAACGGCGGCGTCGGCGGGTTCGCCACCATCGCGAACGGCACGGTCACCGTGGGATAGCCCGGTTTGGCCGCGACGCCCGCGCCGCGGCTGCCCGAGAACAGCAAGGCATCGAGCTTATGCTCGGTCATCACCGCGTCGATGCCCTGCGCGCCATTGAGCTCAATGTCACGCTTGCGGTCCGCTTCGTATTTCGCCTTGTTCTTCTCGAGATCGTTGCCGACGGCGCCGAGCAGCGAATTCTGCGTGTACTTCAATGTGCCCATGTTCTTGTTGGCTTCGTTCCAGTCAACCAGTTCCTTCAGGGTCTTGAACGGCGCCTTGCCGTTCTGCGCGGCAAGCCAGGCGTTGAAGTCCCGGTGCATGCCGTAGCTCAGCACCGACGAGCAGGCCGTGCTCACCTCACTGCCCGGCCGGTCGCAGCCGCCGATGGAAAGCGGATTCTTCTCCGGGTCTTTGGCCAGGTAGCTTGGGAAGTCGGCGGGATCGACGATCTCCGCGCCGGCCTGCTTCAGGATGCCGATGGCTTCTTCGAACGCTTTCATCTGGTCTTCCGGGATCGCGCCGCGCGGGTCTTTCGCGCCCGGCGGCGTCACCTCGACGCCGTAGCTGATGCGCGGCACCCCGATGCGCGCGCCCTTCAGCGCGTCGGCCTTCAGATGGGGCGTGTAGTCGTTGTTGGCCGGCGGGGTGCAGCGCGTGGTCGCCGCGTCGTTCGGGTCCGGTTGCCGGCCTTCGAGCACGCCCATCATGATCGCGACGTCGGTCACCGTCTTGCCCATGGGGCCGGCGGTGTCCTGGTCGGCCGTAATCGGGATCACGCCGTGGCGGCTGATGCGCCCGACCGTCGGCTTGATGCCCGCCAGCATGTTCTGATTTGACGGAGAGAGAATCGAGCCGGACGTTTCCGTGCCCACATTCACCGCCCAAAAGTTCGCCGCGGTGCCGGCGCCTGACGACGAGCCGCCGGTGCCCATCACCGGCCGGCCGTCGTTCTGGCCCGCGCGCATGTCGCGGCGCGGATCGTAAGGATTGAACGAATACCCCGAAAGCGAGCTGTAGTTCCCCGGCATGCCCTGACCGAAATAATTCGCGAGCTCGGTCAGAGTCGTCTTGGCAAGGATGATCGCCCCGCCCGCTTTCAGGTTCGCCGCCAGGGTCGCATCCCACGGCGCCATGTAACCGGAAAGGCCCAACGTCCCGCCCGTCGTCGGCATGCTGGTCTCTTGGATATTGTCTTTCAGGGCCACGGGAATGCCGTGCAGCGGCCCGCGGATCTTGCCCGCCTTGCGCTCTTCATCGAGGGCACGCGCTTCCGCCAGGGCGTTCGGATTCACGGCGATGGTCGCGTTGATCACATTCTCATAGGTCGCGATGCGCACCAGATACTGCTTCACCAGGTCCTCGGCCGTGACCCGTCCCTCGGCCATCGCCTTCTGCATATCGGGGATGGAGGCTTCCACCACGCTGAACGGCGGCTGCGCGGGCGCTTGCGGCGGCGCCGCCCGTTCGCACGAAGCCAACACCAAGGTCGCCGCGCTGAGCAGCGTCGTCGCAAGAAGTCTCTGTTTCATGATCCCCTCTTATCTGCCTCGGCAAGTCCACCTCTGGCGCCAATAGTATGGGCTCCCTTGTGCGGGCCGCCATGGTAATTTTGATCCGTCATTCTTGAGGATAACTATATCGAGAGGCCGTGATGGACGCTGTTCTGCTCGATGCGATCCTTGCCTATCTGCATCACCTCGGCATCGGGATCCTGATCGTTTGTCTCGCCATGGAAACCGTGCTCGTGCGCGGCCCGCTCGACGCGGCGCTGTTTTACCGGCTCGCCCGCATCGACGCCGGCGCGGGCTTTGCCGCCGCGCTGATCCTGTTCGCCGGCATCGGCCGCGTCATGTACGGGCTGAAGGGTGTGGAGTTCTACACCTCGAACCATGTCTTCTGGACCAAGATGGCCTTGTTCGCGCTGGCCGCCGGCGCCTCGATGCCCGTGTCGATCAATATCATCAAGTGGCGCAAAGCCGCCGTCGCCGACGCCAACTTTCAGCCGCCGTCCGGGAAGCTCCGCACCGTGCGCCGCCACATCAAGATCGAATGGGCGCTGATCCTGCTCATCCCGCTGGCGGCCGTCCTCATGGCGCGCGGCTTCGGCCTGCGGTGAGGGCGCGGCGATGCGTCCGCTCGCGCTCTTTCCGTTCCTGTTTTGGACCGTGCCCGCCCTCGCCGCCGAGCCCCCGGCCGATCTGCGCCGCGCCGCCGCTCAGCTTTTGACCGCTCTTCAGAAACAGGACGAGAAGGCGATCGTTGCCCTGCTGGAGGCGCCTGAGGTCTTCAGCAAGGGTGGTGTGCTGACGGCCGAGGCGCGCGCGCATCTCTTCGATCGCCCCCAGCCCTATGCCCGCTCCATCGGCGAGCTCGCCAAGGACTGGGGCATCCAGTTCCAGGTCCGCATGCTGGGCAGCGGCGGCGCCGTTGCGGTTTTCCATACCTGGGGCACGAAGGTGGAACAGCTGCGCGACGAGGATTACCGCGTGTCGTACTTTATATGCCGGTTTCGGCCGACCGGGGCCGGCTGGAAACTCCAGCGCCTCTGTTGACAGGTCGTACCCTTATTCGCGGTCGTCGCGGCCCGGGACGCGGCTACAATTGCGTGCGGAACAGGATCGCGATCTGCTCGAGGACGCGCTTGATCAACGACCGCTGGGCCCATCGGCCGCGGACGATCCGGCGCGACAGCGCGAAGTCTTGTTCGACGAACTCCAGCTGCCGGCGCGCGAAGCCGTCGTCGAACACATTGAGGTTCGCCTCATCATTGAGCCGGAAGGAGCGGTCGTCGAAGTTGCAGCTGCCCACAGACGTCCACCGCCCATCCACCACGATGATCTTGCAGTGGATCATGGTCGGTTGGTATTCGAAGATCTCGATCCCGGCCTGCAATAGCTCTTCGTACAGCGCCTGCGAGGCCCAGCGGCCGAACTTGGCGTCCGTATGCCTGTTCGGCACCAGCACGCGCACCCGCACGCCGCGCTTGCGGGCCGCTATCAGCGCCTGGATCGTCAGCGCGTCCGGAACGAAATACGAATTCTCGATGTCGATTGTTTTCGTTGCCGCCGCAAATGCCAGCAGCACCATGAGATGCATGCTCGAGCTTCCGCCCTCGGGAGAGCTCGAAAACATCTGGGCGTCCATCGTGCCGGTCGCCTTCAAGGTCGGGAAATAAGTATCGCCGTGCAGCACCTCGCCTGTGGCCTTGATCCAGTTGTCGATAAAGACCGACTGCATTTGTGCCACGACCGGCCCGGTGACTTCGTAATGCGTGTCCCGCCAATGCTTCGGATCTTGGGCGTGGCCTGTCCACTCTTGGCCGATCCCTAGGCCGCCGGTGAAACCGATCACACCGTCCACGATCAGGAGCTTGCGGTGGGTGCGGTTGTTCAAGCGGCGCCAGTTGTACCAGTTCAGTTCGTGGTAAATCCGCACCTGCGCGCCGGCCTTTTTCGTGGTTTCCAGCAAGCCCTGGTCCATGGTTCGCGAACCGATCCAGTCCAACAGGATGTGCACCTTGACCCCGCGCTTGGCGGCCTGCGTCAGGGCGGCACAGAAGTCGGCGCCGATCTGATCGCGGAAAATGAAGGACTCGAACGTGATGCTGATTTGCGCACGTTTGATCGCCTCCAGCATGGCGGGAAAGGTTTCGTCGCCGTTGTTCAGGATGCGGACGCTGTTGCCAGGCAGGATCGAGGGTCCCAGCAGCACCCCTAGCGCGCGCCGGAAGTCGATGTCTGCGCTGCTGTAAAGCGTCTTGGGGCGCCGCCGTAGCCGTTTCTCGGCGGTCACGATATTGGCGCCGACGAAGATCGCCAGCGCGATCAGCGGCAGGAACGCAATGAGCCAGCCTATGGAAATCATGTGGGCAGGTTACTCACATTGCGTGCAGTGGCGAGCAGAACATGCGGTTAAAACAACCATCTCGGGAAAGATGTTCCAACGGACGCACCGCCGGCGGCGCAGGCACTTAAAGCGACGTGAAGCGTTAGTGCGGGAATGCGAAATTTCCTCAAGCGTTTCTCCATTCTTATTCCCATCGTGATGCTGCCCCTCGGCGGGTGGCTGGGCTACCGCACATTCGAAGGCCGCTCGCCCGCGCAGCTCCTCGAGGCCATCGGCGCGATCCCGTCCCTCAATCTCGCCCTGGCGCTCGCTTGCACGGCCGCGAGCTACGCTTGCCTGTCCGGCTTCGATACCTTGGCAATGCGATACCTGGGCCGCGATCTCGCCTACCGGAAGATCGCACTCACCTCGTTTGTGGCGCTCGGCATCGGCCATACCGTGGGGGTTGCGGTGCTCTCCAGCGGCGCGCTGCGCTATCGTTTCTATTCCCATTTTGGCCTGAAGGCGGGCGAAGTGGCGAAACTCATCGTCTTCTGCGCAATCACCGTCGGCCTGGGGCTCATGACTCTGGCCGGCTTGATCTTGACCGTGCGCCCTGGCTTCGGCATTGGCACGATGGAGCTGCCGCCGGCGGGCGTGCGCGCCATCGGCTTGCTTCTTCTCGGTCTCTCGGCTCTGTACTGGACGCTGGCCTGGCGCCGGAAGCGGCCGCTTCGCTTTCGCGAACACGAATTCAAACTGCCGTCCCCCGGCATTGCCGCCGCGCAAATCGGACTCGGGACCCTCAACTTTGCCTTCGTCGCGGCGACCCTCCACCAGCTTCTCGCCGGCGCCGCCTCGTATTCACAGACTGTGGCGGTCTACGTCACGGCCAATGTGTCCGGTCTCATCAGCCACGTGCCCGGCGGGATCGGCGTCCTTGAGTTTGTGATTTCCTCGCTGGTCCCCGGCGGTAACGTCGTGGGCGCACTCATTGCCTTCCGCATTATCTATTTCATCATCCCGCTCGCGATCGCTGCGTGCCTGCTTGTGATCAGCGAGCTGGCGCGGTTGCGACGGCGGCGATAGGGTACTTTTGCCCGCCGCTTCTTTCTTCCCACGGTTATTCAATGTCACTCGAAGTCGTGCTCGCCGGTCCGACGGACTATTTCTTCGACCCTGCCGCCGCGGCGATAAAAGCCGGCGGTCACAGCGTTGTGCGTTACCGCAGCGTCGCGGACTTCGCCGCCACGCCCGACGCGCTCGCCTCCGCCAGCGTTCTTTATGCCGTCGGCTTCTGCCCCGTCACGCGGGCGCAAATGGAACGGGCACCGCACTTGCGCGCCGTGATCTCGACGTGGACCGGCACCGAAGGCTTCGACGAACGCGCCGCGACCGGGCTGGGTATCGTCGTCGGCAACGGCCAGATCCCCGAGAATACCGAGAGCATGGCTGAAGCGACCATACTGATGATTCTCGCGTGCATCTACGATCTCAACGGCGCGCAGCAGCGATTCAGGGACAAGAACTGGAACCAGGCGGACCTCACCGGCCGCATGCTGAAAGGCAAGACCATCGGCATCCTCGGCTATGGCGGTATCGCCCGCGCCATTACCCACCGACTCGCGCCGTGGGGTGTGAACTTCTGTGCCACGACGCGCCATCCGCCGGCTGATCCATCTGTCGTGAGATTTCTGCCCCTGGAAGAGATGCTGGCCGCGAGCGACGTCGTCTGCGTCCTCGCGCCGCGCACCGAGGAGACCCTCGGTCTGTTGAGCGCGCAGCGTCTCGCGCTCATGAAACCGGGCGCGATCCTGATTTGTACGTCGCGCGGCGGCATCATCGACGAGGACGCGCTGCTTTCCCTTGCGGCCAAGGGCCATTTCGGTGCCGTCGGGCTCGACGTTTTCGCGCAGGAGCCGCTTCCTTCGGAGAGTCCGCTCTATGGCCTGAAGAACGCGGTCATGACACCGCACCGCGTCGGCCTTACCCAGGAAGCACGGGCGAAGTTGATCGAAACCGGCATCGCAAATGTCTTGCGCGTGCTCGACGGCCGACCGCCGCTTTATGTCCGAAACCCTGAGATCCTCGATCGCTGGCGCGCGAAGTGGGGAGGTGCCTGACGCTGTTGGCTCTATGTCGCTACCGAAAAAGAAGCGCCGCGCATCAATGATATGGCGGCGGTGGCGACATTGCCGGATTAAGGCGTTCCCCGCTCTTTCGGCCACAGCAACTGGTTCAGGTGCTCGGTCTTGTGGTTCGCTGCGTAAAGCTTATCCCGTTCGACAAGGTGGCCGGCTTCGTCGACCAAGTAGAATGCGTAGTCGTGGACCATCCTGGAAATGATATCGCAAGCCTCTTGGAAGAAACTCTCAAGGATGATCGCCGGGCGGGACTTTAAAAACTGCGGCATCCCGGCAAAGACGTTGTATTCCGATCCTTCCGCATCGATTTTCATGAGCGCATGGTTTCCAGGCACAATAGCCAGCTCATCAAGTTGTTTGACCTGAACGACCGTGGTTTCGCGGCCAGCCCGCGGCGCGCCGAGTCCCGCGCCAGAGGATAGCCAGCCCTTTTCTCTGACGGGCCAGGACAGCGGGCCCAAGCCGCTTTCATTGGCCAGCGCGATCGGATGCTCGACGATGTGATCCAAGCCGTTGAGATGCTTGTTGACGCGCAAACGCGCCGCTGTGAACGGGTTTGGCTCAAAGGCGTGGATTGGGATGTCTTTCCTCAGCGATGCTGCGGCTAGAGCATAAACGCCCGTGTGTGCGCCGATGTCGAGAATTGATGTTGCTGTTTTTGCGTAGCGGCACCAAAGGCGCATGGAGTGGGGTTCAAACCTCTTACGCTCAAGAATATCGACCGCACGCGGGTCATCTCCGTTCGTAAACATTTGGAACGGCGGGCAGTCAAACAGATCGACGGTAAAGAAACCCCGAAACATTGAATGATTTGCACCCCAGCAGCTTTACGCGCTTATGATGGTCGCTCTCACGTCGCGGGGCAATCGACTTCGGTTATACTGCGCACACACATCCGGCAGAATTACGCCTGCATCATTGTTGATCGAACAGAGCGAAACAACATTAGCCGCCGTGGTTCTGGACTGTACGTTTGAATGTCCCTAGGGCCGTCGGCTGATCGCGAAGCGCAGACCGGCGATCCATCACTCAGGCTTTCGCTTTACCGAAAGACCTCGTGCTCCGGACCCCTCCGCTGCGGTTATACAGCGTGATCGCGATCGCGAAGCCGCGTCGAACGTAGATCCGCGCCAGCTGCCGGGCTCGTGTCTCCGCTAAACTCTGCCGGCTGAAGCTGCCCACCCGGGCCGCGTCCTGCAGCACGCGCCACTTGCCGCCTTCGAACACAACTGAGAAACGTGCGTGCATTTGTGTTACCGGGGTTAGGCGCGCGAACTGGCTCACCGGCGGTGCGGTAGCGGGACGTCAGTTGGTCGCTTACGATAAACTCATATCTATGAGATGCGCGGCGGATGAGCGGCCGCGTAGCGACGGGCTGGATCCGTCTTAAAGGCGTTCTTCCTCGACGCCGTCCACTGCGCTCTCAAGCTCGTTGAGGTGCGCGCGGACGTCTTCGATCAGCGCCTGGAGTTCTTCATGAACATCCGGGTGGCAGGTCTCGGCCGTCTCCTCGAGGCGCTCTAATTCGGTGCGTAGCCGCTGAATCCGCGGTGTCATATGAGTCCTTTGGGCTCCGATCTTTTCGGCGAATGTTATTGTCTTTAAGAAAGCCGGAGCTTCGTGCGGGCCGCGCTTGAAGCATGAAACGCGGCGGATTTGAGCTGTTACAGTTAGGGAAAGGATCGGTCAGCTCATCGTCCCTGTTGTTATACTCCAAACCGCCGGTCGAAAGACGAAGATTCACTTACTCACTTTTTGGGTTGCGCGCACCGCGTGTGCGAAAAAACGGCGCGCAGCTATAGCTTTACGGCCACGCTCGCTCGATGGCCGCAAGAGCTTCACGCATGGCAATGGCGAAATCCTCGCGACCGTAGATGTCGTTATGTCCCGCCTCTTTGATGGTGCGGCTGTAGACCATACGCCGCGCCGCGCCGCGCATCTCCGAGGTCCGCTCGCGCGGAATGATGTCGTCGTGCTCCGCCGCCAGGATGGCGGTCGGTACGTCGAGGCCCTTCAAGAGGTCGCGGTTGCGCATCGGGTTCTTGATGAGGCGCGCCGCCGGCACCCAGGAAAAGTGATGCCCCGCGAGTGCCGCAAGGGAGTCGAATGGCGTGACGAGCAAGAGCCCGTCGACTTTGCGTTCCCGCGCCAGATGCACGGCCACGCCCGAGCCGATGCTGAACCCGGCGGCGACGAAGCGCACCTCGCCTTCCGTCTTGCGCGCCTCCTCGGCGATGGCGTCATAGATCAAAGGCGCATCGGCGATCAGCGCGTCGACCGACGCCCGGCCTGTACTCGGCGCATAACCGCGATAATGGAACACCACGACTTCGGCATGGGGATACAGATTGGCGAGATAGACCGCCACGTCCTCGGCATTCCAGGCGTTGCCCCCGAAGCCCAGGATCACCGTGCGGCTCACGACGGGCGTTGCGTCCGGCACCAGGCGCACTCCATGCAGCTCCGAACCGTCCGCGGCCGCCAGCTTCAGGCGGGCGGCATCGGGCGGCACCGGCGTGCCCACCTGCACGGCCATGCCGGCTGGGAACAGCAGGCGGTCCTGCACGGCGTAGAGCACCGCGACGACGGCGACGTACGCGGCGGCGAGCACCAGGGCGATCTTAAGGACGGTCATGATCGGAATTTATAGCGAGAACGGGCCCGGGCCAAACCTCGCCCGGGAAAGGGGCGGAATTGCGGGCTTGATACGCCCGTTCGACGCCGGGGATGAAGATTCGGGCGCGCGCCGGGGCACATGACTATCGCCCGCGCACGGTGCCTGTCGCACGACAATCTCGCGGCGACAGTAGACACGCTGATGGCGTCAGGCGCTGCGGCCCAACGCCGCGCCGATATGGAAGCGATCGCCGCCATCTGCGCCGACGCGGTGCCGCGGACACCGCGCGCCAATTCCCGGAATCCTGCGCTCGGTGCAGCTTTATCCGGCGCATCCGCGCCATCCCGGATTTCACGAGCGCAAGCGGCCTTGTCGCGTGACTTTGCGGTAGACGCGACGTCGTCGCTGCCGAAGCAGCGCGCAAGGCAAGGTCGTGGCCCCGGCCGCAAGCGACGGCCAGGGCCAAAGACTGCGGCTAATCCAGCAATTCCTTCGGCACCTTGCCTCCGTTCTGCGCAAGTTTCTGCATGACCTGCTTGTGCAGCCACATATTCATGGTCGCGCTGTCGTTCATGTCGCCCTTGTAGCCGAGCTCCTGCGCCAGCTCCTTGCGCTCGGCGAGGCTGCTTTCCATCCCGAGCAGCTTCATCAGATCGACGATCGATGTGCGCCAGTTGAGTTTCTGCGGGTTCTTCTCCGCCATCTCGTTGAGAACTTCCTCGACATCCACCGCTTGCATCGGCGCGGGTTGCGGCGGCGCTGGCCGCTGCATGGCAGTGCCGCCCTGCTGGGTCTGCGCCTGCGGCGAGAATTGACCTTGTTGCGGCGCTCCTGTTCTGGTTGGCGGCGTTTCCCGGGCTTCCGCCTTCTTCCCGCGGAAGATCTTGTCCATGATCCGGCCGAAAATGCTCATCGCTCCTCCTAATGCTTGCCCGCCAACAAGGTATGAACGCGAGCGGCAGGCCTGGGTTACGGGGGCGAATGGTCCGCGGCCGGCGGCTGCCACGGTCCCAATATTATTGACAGGCGTCCCTGGCTGTGGCAGGGTGCAAAAATTCTCCATAGCCGGGTGTTCAACTCGGCCTCCTGCGCGCCATGGCCGGTCGGGCCGGCCACGGTCCTCTCCCCGGTGCACGTACCGAGCCGGGTGACGGCCGTAGGTCTGGCGCAATACTGTCCTTCCGCCGGCGCTGACGGCGAGAATCTGCAGCAATCTGCCGCATGACTGCCGCACGGTTTATGCGGCAGTCAACGCGTTGCGCCCCTTGCAGAATCAGGATTCTGCCGCACGGATTCCGCCGCATGGACGAAATGCTCGATGGTGAGTGCCCCCTTTCTTGAGACACGGTAATGAAGCGACAGTTCTCGCAAGGAGAGGGCTGATGGACAATTCGTGTCGTTAGGGACCCTGGGTTCGAGGTCGCAGCGGCCAAGCGGCACCGGCGCTCCATATTGCGCGAACGCAAATTCCTCCGCACGGGCGCAAGTTGGACGAGATTCAGCCATAGTCACTGCGTTTCAGCTGTATGACCACGACCATTACACCTGCTCAACAAGCCAAAGCCATGCTGGGCCCGACCGGCGAGCTGCGCCGCGTCGCGGCCCTGGCGTTCGTTTATCCGCGCGATACCGGTTGGATTGTGCGGGCCGCGGACTCCAAAGGCGGACCCGACCAGTTCATCACCGGCTTCATCGGCCCGAAGGCCTTTCAGCGGGCGGTGGAATACGGCTGCGAGAAATACTCGGGCGTTCTCGTGCTCGAGCACGAACCCTAGCGAGGACTAAGCGGGTGTACCGCCAAAAAACTCGCGCGCCATCCCCGGGCCCACATAGCGGAATTTCGCCAGCTGCTTCGCCAGTGATACCGGTTTCGTTAGCGATTCTTTGCGCAAATTATACCGGATCATCGCGCTCGATCCGCTCGCGGTGTCGGCGTGACCCATCCTGTAGATGGCGCCGGGGAAGGGCAGCGGCGCGAGCGGCGTTCCTTGCGCCTCTAGATCGCGCTTGATGAACTTGTGGCTGCCGAGCCTTCGACACACGTAAGCCTCGTCGGCGTCCTCTTCACGTTCCGGTAGTCCGAGCAGGTCGGCGCGCACGATATGCGACGTGCCGCAGAGTTCGAAGAATTCGTGCGGGCAGGAGAAAGCCAGGCGCCGGCCCGAGAACATGTAGCCTGCGTCGACATACCAGCCGTTGGCGTTCGGATGCTGCGCGACAAAACCCGCCAGGCGACGGCTGACGACGTCATCGTAGTCCACCACCATGACGTGGCCGGTGAGAAGCCCGGCCTCGCGCCCGCGCACCAGGCCCGCCAACAGCCGCCGGCCCTTGTCGCGCCGAATGGCTTCCCACAGCGCCTGTTGCGGCCCAGTATGGTCGAGCTTGTTCGGCGGGAGGTCCACCCGCACGATCCAGCAGGCCGAAAGATCGGCCGGCAGATCGGCGCCGTCATTGGCGATGATGATGGCATTCCAGCGCGGATCGTCCTGCGCGCGCAGCGAGCGCAGCGTCACATCCAACCGCGACTTGATCGCATCCCAATTCGACGCGGTCGCGTGATGGCGCACGGGAATGACGAATGTGAGCATGCCGCGGCCGGGGCAGGGAAGGCGAAGCTAATGCTTGTATTTCTTCTGGCGCTCGACGTCGGCGCTCATCAGCTCCTCGATCGGCAGCTTCTCGAGCACCGAAGGCGGCGGTTTGGCCAGCCCTTCTTTTTCCATCGCCTTCGCCCAGCGCATCAACGCGTCGGGCATCTTGCGCGACAGCCACGCCGGGCCGACATGCTCGACCCACAGCTCGATCTCGCGCGGCGTCACTTCGGCCTTGGCGCACATGCTCTCGGCGATCTCCACCAGGGTCCGCGCCACGGTCGCATCGATCATCGTCGACGGCTCGGTCCAGAAACCTTTGCGGTAGCTGTCGGTATAGAACCCGAGCTGTTTGAGCATATCGAGCACTTCCACCGTTTCGCCGTTGGTATCAGTAGCGTCCTTGAATTCGGACAGGTGGCGCGCGCCTTTCTGCACCAGCTCCGAGAGGATCCAGGCGGTGTTCTTGGGGTGGTGGGCCCGGTAATCCTTCCACGCGCCCAGCAGTTCGCTCTTCGATCGGGCAAGGCACATGGCGCGCAACGTCGAGACCTTTTCGCTTTCTTCCACCGAAAGCGCGGCCATGGACGCGGCCGAAGGATAGCGCTTGGCGTCGAGCAGGATCTTCGCGTCGGCGGCCAGGCGTTTCGCGTTGCGGATGGCCGCGTTTATCCCCTCGGCAACCTCATTGGCGGTGAGAGGGCCGCGAAAAGGCGACAGCGGTGACTGAGAACTCGCAGACGGCATGGGGCTCACGCGTGACTAGCAGTGCACTCAAAGCCCCCTCACGAATGATAAGAGGCCCTGATGCAACGATGCAAGCGCCCCAGTGTTCCCGTTTCAATGAAGGCGCGGGCGGCGATAACGTCCTGTCGCATCTCGAATTTAGGCAGAAACCAGGGCGCCGTTCCGCGCCTCTGTCGCAAGGCCGAGGTCGACAAAAATGTCGGTGATGGAGTCCGGCGGCGGCAGGGTCAAAGGGTCTTCGCCGGGATAGGCTTGGGCCCGCATTTTGGTCCGCACCCGCCCAGGATCAACGATATTGGCCCTCACCTGAGTGTGGGCGACCTCGGCGGCGTATATTTTCACCATCTGTTCCAAGGCCGCTTTCGAGGCGGCGTATGGCCCCCAGTACATCGCGGCGCGGCGGGCAACGCCGGACGTCACGAACATTGCGCGGCCCGCATCCGACTGGCGCAGGAGCGGATCCATCGCCCGCAGAAGGCGCCAGTTCGCGTGAACATTGAGATTGAAGATGTCGGTCCACATCTTTGGCGTGTAGTGGCCGAGCGGCGAAAGCTGACCCAGCATCGCCGCGTTGCCGACCAGGATATCGAGCCGGCCGAAGCGCTGGTAGAGCGCCGCCCCCGTCTGATCGATCTTGTCGAAATCGGTGAGGCTCTCGTTGATCAATACCGCGGGCGCTCCGCCTGCCTTGCGGATCTCATCGTCGAGTTCTTCGAGCGCGCCGGTCGTGCGGGCGAAGGCGACGACCTGGGCGCCTTCCTTGCCGTAGCGCAGCGCGACCGCACGGCCGATGCCGCGCGAAGCGCCCGTGACGAGGGCGATCCGCCCCGCCAGCTTCCCCGTGTGTGTCACGCTTAGACTCTTTCAGTTAGCAGCGAGAGCTGCTTGGGCTGTGTGCCGGTATTTCGGTCAGTCAGCGGCAGCGGATAGTCGCCGGTAAAACAGGCGTCGCAGAATTGCGGATGCCCGAGATCGCGCTTGGCTTCGCCAAGCGCCTTGTACAGCCCGTCGATCGAAATGAACGCGAGGCTGTCGACGCCCAGCAGCTTGGCCATCGCCTCGACGTCGTATTGATGCGCCAGCAGCTTGTCGTAGTCGGGCGTATCGATCCCGAAGAAACACGGATGCGCCGTCGGCGGGCTGGAGATGCGCATATGCACCTCTTTCGCTCCGGCTTGGCGCACCATCTCGACGATCTTCTTCGAGGTCGTGCCGCGCACGATGGAATCGTCCACAAGCACGACACGCTTGCCTTCGAGAACATCGCGGTTCGGGTTGTGCTTGCGCTTCACGCCCAGATTCCGCGTCTTGTCGGTGGGTTGAATGAAGGTGCGGCCCACATAGTGGTTGCGGATGATGCCGAGCTCGTAGGGTTTTTGCGCCGCGGCCGCGTAGCCGAGCGCGGCTGGGACGCCGGAATCGGGAACCGGGACGACCACATCGCAGTCGACAGCGCTCTCGGCCGCCAGCTGCGCGCCGATGCGTTTTCTCACGTCGTAGACGCTGTGGCCTTCGCTCACGCTGTCAGGGCGGGCGAAGTAGATGTACTCGAAGATGCAGAAGCGCGGATGCTGCTTCGGGAAGGGCTTGAGGGTGCGCACGCCGTCGTGGGTGATGATCACGACTTCACCGGCCTCGACGTTGCGCACGAATTCCGCGCCGATGATGTCGAGGGCGCAGGTCTCCGAAGCGAGGCACCAGGAATTGTCGGATTTGCCCAGCACCAGGGGACGAACGCCGAGCGGATCGCGCGCGCCGATCAATGCCGAGTTGGTGAGACACACGAACGAATAAGCGCCTTCAACCTGCCGCAGGGCGTCGATCAGCCGTTCCTCGAACGTCGCTTCTTCGCTGATCGCCATCAGGTGAATGACGACTTCGGTGTCGGAGGTGGACTGGAACAGGCAGCCGCGGCGCTTGAGTTCCTGGCGCACGGTGAGGGCGTTGGTGAGGTTGCCGTTATGCGCGATGGCAAAACCGCCGTTTTCCAGTTCCGCGAACAGCGGCTGGACGTTGCGCAGGATGGTCTCGCCCGTGGTGGCGTAGCGCGTGTGGCCAATGGCCATATCGCCTTTGAGGCGGTCCATGACCGCATCGGAAGCGAAGTTCTCGGAGACGTGACCCATGCCGCGATGGCTGTGGAATTGCCGGCCGTCGAACGAGACGATGCCTGCGGCTTCCTGGCCGCGATGCTGGAGCGCATGCAGGCCCAGCGCCGTATGCGCCGCGGCGTCAGCATCACCGATAATGCCGAAGACGCCGCATTCTTCTTTGAGATGGTCGCCGTCTTGCTCATCGTCGGCGATGAAGGGATGGGTGCTGAGCCGGTCACTCATTTGGCGGTGGTGGCCTCCGGACTCGCGATGCTTTCCATGAGCCGTTCTATATCCCGGCGCTCTTGATTTTGGTACCCGGCTTCGGCGCTTTTTTCATTGGCCCCGCCGGTCTTTGCCGCGGGCGCCGGCCGGTTCAGGCGTTGCAGCGTCTGGGCGGTATTTATGTCTTCCTCGGCCTTGATCAAGGCGGCGGGGCGCGGCTGCAGCGCCGGCGGCATGAACGAGGGGGGCAGGATGGAAACGAGCCCTTCGGCCGCCATCTCGATCGCCGGCAGGGTTTTGGCCGATTGCACCCACTGCGGCCGTTCGCGCTCCGTCAGCCAGTCGGTGATGATCAGTCCGACCGCCAGGATGACGACCGCCCGCGCGATCCCGAAAACGAAGCCCAAGGAGCGGTCAAGGTTGTTGAGCGCGCTCTTTTGGATCGCGCGTGCGACCGCATGGGTCGTGATGGAAAGGATCAGGAGCACGATCAGGAAAATCGCCACGGCAGCGGCGGCGTCGGCGGCCCAGTTGATCGGAATGAGGTTTCTCGCGTGCGGCTGAACGAAAGGAAAGCCGTAGATCACCGCGACCACCGCGCCGATCCAGGCGGCGATGGATAGAACCTCGTGAACAAAACCCCGGATGAAGGCGATCAGCGCAGAGACGAGAAGGATGGCGCCCACGGCAAGATCCAGGCCGTTGACCGGCAAGCCCTGCATCAGCCACCGCCCGCTTTTGCCGCTCGCGCAGGCACAACATCGGAAAACTGGCTCACCACGTCCTGCACGTGACCCATGCTCTTGATTGTCAGCCCCGCCTTGCTTTCATCAGCCTTTGTCTCGTCCGGCTTCGCTCCGCCCGCGTGGCCGGTTGACGTATCGGCCTTTTTGGCCGATCGCGGCACCCACGCCTGTTTAAACCCGAGCTTCGCGGCTTCTTTGAGGCGCACATCGCGTTGCGCCACCGCCCGAATCTCGCCCGAGAGGCCAATTTCGCCGAAGACCACCGCGTCGGCCGGGACTGGCACCCCGGAAAGCGCCGAAACCAGGGCCGCCGCGACCGCAAGGTCCGCTGCCGGCTCGCCAATCCGAAGTCCGCCGGCGACGTTCAGATAAAGGTCATGTCCGGTGAAGGCAAGGCCGCACCGCGCCTCCAAAACCGCGATCACCATGTTGAGCCGGGCCATGTCCCAGCCGACCACCGCCCGCCGGGGGGTTCCGAGCGCCGAAGCGGCCACAAGAGCTTGGATTTCCACAAGAACCGGACGCGTGCCCTCAAGTCCGGCGAAGACGCAACTTCCGCTCACATTCCCCCGCCTTTCGGCGAGGAACAGGGCTGACGGATTGCGAACTTCCGAAAGACCCGCATCGGTCATCTCGAAGACCCCGATCTCGTCCGTCGGACCGAAGCGGTTCTTCACCGCCCGCAGGATACGGAACTGATGTCCCCGGTCGCCTTCGAAATAAAGCACGGTGTCGACCATATGCTCGAGTACGCGGGGGCCGGCGAGCGTGCCTTCTTTCGTGACGTGTCCGACCAGGAAAAGCGTGAACCCCCGGCGCTTGGCGACGCGGATCAGTTCATGGGCGCAGGTGCGTACCTGCGTGACCGTGCCCGGTGCTGATTCCACCGTGTCGGCGTACATGGTCTGGATGGAATCGATCACGACCACGTCCGGCGGCGTGCCGGCCTCGAGGCTTGCTATGATATCGCGCACGTTCGTCGCCGAAGCGAGTTGTACGTTCGCCTTGCTGAGGCCGAGACGATCGGCTCTCAGGCGGACCTGATCGACGGCTTCTTCTCCCGTGATGTAGGCAACGCTGCCGCGGGTCGCGAGCACGCCCGACGCTTGAAGCAGAAGCGTCGACTTGCCGATGCCGGGATCGCCGCCCACCAGGATCGCCGACCCGGGCACCAGGCCGCCCCCGCATACGCGGTCCAACTCGCCTATGCCGGTCGTGCGGCGCGGCGGCGGCACGCCTTCGCTCTTCAGATCGACGAACGCGATTTTGCGTCCGGCCTTCCCGCCGAGGCCCTTCGGCGCGCTTTCGCGCGGGGCCTCCTCGGTGATCGTGTTCCATTCGCCGCACGCATCGCACTTGCCCGCCCACTTGGTGTAGGTCGCGCCGCAACTCTGACAGACGAAGCTCGATGTCGACTTTGCCATTAGAGGTGCAGGCCAGCTTCTATGTTGTTGCCGTCGAGGTCGAGGAGATAGGCCGCATAGTACGTCTGTCCGCGAGGTCCTGGAGCTCCGTTGCTTCGCGCTCCGCTCGCGATCCCCGCGGCGTGGAAGCGATCGACCTCCTCACGCGCGGAGGCGCGGAATGCAAGGTGGGCCGGTGCGGCCGCCGGCGTATGCGCATCCGTCCAGAATGACGGCCGGCTTCCGGCAATCACAAAAAAAGGCGCGCGCGGCGTGCCGGTGCCGAACACGAGCCAACCGCCGCCGTCGGCTCCTGAATTGTCTTCCAAGAGCTTCACGCCGATGGCGTCGAGGGCGTTCTTGTAAAGAACGCCGCTCGCTTTCAGATCTTTCACGACAATGCCGACGTGGTCGAACATCAGCGCCGCACCTGCATCTTGATCGGCCCTTCAGCCCTGCCATGCACGAATTGATCGACAAAGTCGTTGCCGCTGGCATCGACGCCTTTCGCATCTCCGATCCAGATCAGCCTGCCTTGATAAAGCATGGCGATCCGGTCGCCGATCTTCTTGGCGGAATGCATGTCATGAGTGATCGAGAGGGCGGTGATCCCCTGCTTGCGCACGCAGGAGATAATCAGGTCGTTGATGACGTCGCCCATGATCGGATCGAGACCCGTGGTCGGCTCGTCGAAGAAAACGATCTCCGGAGAGCCCGCGATGGCGCGGGCGAGGCCCACGCGCTTTTGCATGCCGCCGGAGAGCTCGACCGGCAGGAGTTCGGCGACTTCCGCCGAGAGTCCGACCTTTGCCAAGGTTTCAATGGCGCGGGCTTTGGCGTCCCGCCGGTTCATGTGATCGCCCTGGATCAGGCCGAAGGCGACGTTCTCCCACACCGGCAGGCTGTCGAATAGGGCGCCGCCTTGAAACAGCATGCCGAACTTCTTGTTCGTCTCTTCGCGCTCCGAGGCGCGCAGGTGCGTCACATTCTGGCCATCGATCTCGATCGTGCCGGAGTCCGCCACCAGAATGCCGAGAATGCATTTCAAAAGCACCGACTTGCCGGTGCCCGAGCCGCCGATGACGACGACCGATTCACCCTTGGCGATGTCCAGCGTGACGCCATCGAGCACTTTCTTCTCGCCGAAGCTCTTTTTCACATCCTTGAGGCTGATCTTCGGTGTTTCCGCCATGTCAGGTCCCAAAGAACAGCTCTGTGATGACGTAGTTGAAGGTCAGGATCAGGATCGAGGACGAGACGACGGCATTGGTCGTGGCGATGCCGACGCCCTGGGCGCCGCCCTTCGAGTGATACCCGGAATAACAGCCCATCAATGCAATGATGAAGCCGAACACGGCGGCTTTGACGAGGCCGGAGATCACATCGAGCGGCTCCAGGAATTCGACCGTATTGCTGAGATAGATCCCGGCGTTGAAGTCCAGCTTGTAGACCGCGACCATATAGCCGCCGAACACGCCGATGATGTCCGCCACCAACACCAACGCCGGCAGCGTCACGAGCCCGGCGATGAGCCGCGGCGCGACGAGGTATTTGAAAGGGTTGGTCGAGAGCGTCGTCAGCGCATCGATCTGTTCGGTGACGCGCATGGTGCCGATCTCCGCGGCCATGGAAGCGCCAATGCGGCCGGCGACCATGAGACCTGCAAGCACGGGGCCCAATTCACGGGTCAAAGAAATGACCACGACATTGGCAATCGCGCTTTCGGCGGAAAATCGCGCGAAGCCGGTGTAACTCTGCAGCGCCAGCACCATGCCCGAGAAGATCGCCGTCAGTCCGACTACGGGCAGCGAGTAGTAGCCGATATCGATCATCTGCCGGAGAATCAGCCGCGGATAGAAAGGCGGCCTCACACAGTGTGAAATCGCCGTCGCCGTGAAGATCACCAGCCGGCCAAGGTGACCGAAGAAGGCGAGGACCACGGCGCCAATGGTGGCGAGGAAGTTCATGCGCCCATGGCCCGCAAGAGTGGGAAGCGGTGGTTCGGCAATTTCATGCGCATCTACGAATCATTGCCGCGGCGCGCTGAGGTAGTTGCGCGCATAGCGGGGCCCAAGGCCGGTAAGCACCTCGTAGGCGATCGTCCCGGCTTCGTTTGCGACGTCATCGACCGTTTGGTGGTCCCCGAGAATCTCTATGCCCGCGTCCGGACCAAGGCTTGAGTCCGGAACGGCGGTCACGTCGAAGATGGTGAGATCCATGGAGACGCGACCGGCCACAGGCACCTTGATCCCGTCGATATGACCGTGGCCGCGGTTGCTGAAGGAGCGCAGCAGGCCGTCGGCATAACCGATTGAGACTGTTGCCAATTTTGCCCCGTCCGGCGCGGTGAAGGTCGCACCATATCCAACGGGTGCGGCAGCGTCAACGCGCCGGACCTGAATGATCTTCGCCTTCAGGCGCACCACGGGAATCATGGGGTTCTTGCCGAGCGACGGGTTTGCGCCATAGAGCGCAACGCCGGGTCGGGCGAGCTGATAGTGGTAGTTCGGCCCGAGGAAAATTCCCGACGAATTCGTGAAGCTGCCCTTCGCGTCCGGGAATTTGCCGCGGAAAGTCGCCAAAGCCGATGCGAATTTCTTCTGCTGCGCCGCGTTGCTCGGATTGTCCTTCTCCTCGGCGCAGGAGAGGTGGCTCATCAGCGCCAAGGGATGCAGCCCGACAAAGCCGTCCGGATCGCCCATCAGCGTTTCAAACTCGCGCGCCGTCAGGCCGAGCCGGTTCATGCCCGTGTCGATGTGCACCAGGCTTTCCATCAATATGTCGTTGGCTTGGGCGAAGCTGCGCCAGCGTTCAATCTGCGCCGGCGAATTCAACACGGGGACAAGGCGGAACGCCGCGAAATCGCGCTCGGTGCCCTTGTTCGGTCCGTGCATGACAACGACGCGAGGGGCCTCGCCGACGGCGCTGCGCACGATCACCCCTTCG
Organism: Rhodospirillaceae bacterium; assembly: GCA_050250575.1. Lineage (GTDB taxonomy): Bacteria > Pseudomonadota > Alphaproteobacteria > Rhodospirillales > Rhodospirillaceae > SHVO01. Next base: position 106,270 of record JBFWOJ010000013.1, read on the forward strand.
TCGAGATGGGCCACGTAAAATGTGGTGCAGCCGGCCTCCTTGAGCGCGCGCGCGGCCTGTTCGGCGCCGACACCGTAGGCATCGGCTTTGACGACGGCGCCGACATCGCAGGCGGGATCGGCCACCTGGCGCTTGAGGATGCGCCAGTTCTCGACCAAGGCCGCGAGGTCCACGGTCAGGAGCGCGCCGGCGCGATCTTCCGGACGGGTGGTGGGGGTCGCACGCATGGCCCGTGTATGGCCGGGAATCCCTTGCCAGGGCAAGGGCCTGGCGCGCCCAGCCTAATCCTCGATCGGCGGCGGCAGGTGGCTCTGGTCCACGAGATCGCTGAAATGGGTGTAGTTCGGGTCGAAGTAGACCCGCACCGTGCCGATGGGTCCGTGACGCTGCTTGGCCACGATCACTTCCGCGACATTATGCGCCTGCTCGCAGCGTTCCTGCCATTTGGTATGGCGCTCGGCGAACTTCTCGCTGCTCTCTTCGGGCCGCGGCGACGGCTCGCCGCGCTCGAGGTAATACTGTTCGCGATACACGAACATGACGACGTCCGAGTCCTGTTCGATGGTGCCCGATTCACGCAGGTCGGCGAGCTGCGGCCGCTTGTCTTCGCGCTGCTCGACGGCGCGCGAGAGCTGCGAGAGCGCGATCACCGGAACGTTCAGTTCCTTCGCCAGCGCCTTCAGCCCGCGGGTGATCGCCGAAATTTCCTGCACGCGGTTCTCGGCTTTCTCGCCGCGGCTCGGGGCGATGAGCTGAAGATAGTCGATCACGATCAAGCCCAGGCCGTTCTCTCCGTTTGCGGTCTTGTTCTGGCGCGCGAGACGGCGGCAGCGGGTGCGGATGGTCGACACCGTCACCGCCGGCGTGTCGTCGATGAACAGCGGGGCTTCGTTCACGTCCTGGCTGGCGACCACGAGGCGGCTGAAGTCATCGTTGGACAAACCGCCGGTGCGGATCATGTGGCTGTTGATTTTCGAGCGCTCGGCCAGGATACGCGTGGCAAGCTGCTCGGCCGACATTTCGAGGGAGAAGAAAGCGACCTGCTTTCCGCGGTCCTCGGCCCGATCGGTGGTGCGAAAATATTGCGCCGCGTTGAACGCGATCGTCGTCGCCAGCGCGGTTTTGCCCATCGAGGGACGTCCCGCAAGAATGATCAGGTCCGACTCATGCAGACCGCCGAGTTTCTTGTCGAGATCGACAAGGCCCGTGGTTACGCCCGCGAGCGCGCCTTCGCGGCGATGGGCCGCTTCGGCAAGGTTGATGGCGGTCACCAGGGCGGTGCCGAAAGACTGGAACCCGCCTTCCAGCGTTCCTTCCGAAGCGAGATTGAACAGCACCTGCTCGGAATCTTCGATCTGGGACATCGCCGTCTCGTCGGGCGTCGCGTCGAAAGCTTTGTTGACGATGTTCTCGCCCAGCTCGATCAGCTCGCGCCGCAGGTACAGGTCATAGACCAGCCGGCCGTATTCGGCGGAGTTGATAACGGTCACGGCGCCGGCGGCAAGGCTCGCCAGATATTTCATCCCGCCGGCGCCGATGACGAGGTCGTCTCGCTCGAGATAGGTCTTGAGGGTGACGGGGTTGGCCTGGTGTCCCTGCTCGATGAGCTTGGCGCACGACTGGTAGATGCGCCCGTTGACCGGGTCGGCAAAGTGATCGGGACGCAAGAACTCCTGAACGCGCTCGAAGGCGCGATTATTCATGAGGATGGCGCCCAAGAGCGCGCGCTCCGCTTCGTAGTTGTGCGGCGGCGTTCGTAAAGCGTGACCGGAATCATCACCCGGCTCTACCGCGCGAAGCAGCGTATCCATTTTTAAGAGGCCCCCTGAAGTAAGCTAACTCTTAGTGACTCACAGCTGTCGTATCAACGCAACACTGAATGTGGATAACTAGGATATCGTGGAGAAGAAATCCCTTTCAGGTTGCGCATCAGAACGTCATCCCCGCGCCACGCTTTCGCCCGGCCAGCAGAAAAGTTCCGCCCCGTTTAGCGGCTATTTTAACTGCAAGGATAAACAGGAGAAACGCCATGGACCGGAGAGCGCGAATCCTCGCGCAAGCGCTGGCCGTCACGTTAATCATTCTTGCCGGGCTTGGCGTCTATGCCTACGCGCTCGAGGACAGGCTCAGCGCAACGCAGGAGTCCTTCACCGCGCTCGAACAGGATCGCAATCTGTGGAAGTCGAAGGCCGAGGAGGCCGCCGGCGTGATCGACACTGCGTCCGCGTCTCTCGACCAGTGCAGCAAGCAAATCGAGACGCTGAGGTCGCGGTTGGTCATGAAGGCGCCCTTGTTGCCGGATCCACGTTCGTGACCCGCTAGATGCCGCAGGTGTAACCGGACCCTACCTCGGCAAAAGGTTGCAGCCTGTTTCCGCACCGCATGGAAATTTTTCGCGCGCATGGTGCGTTGCGAAACGCGTGTGCGCCTTGGTCATTTGCGCGCGCGCGCGTATATTTGTCCTCAACACGAATGTTCGTGTTTAGCTCGGTGCGTGCCTTCTGAGGTAGCGTTCCGAACACCTTAGAAGTCGCGTCCCGTCCAAGGCTCACGAGGGGGCCGCCCGGCTCCCTCATTAACGGGAGGTTTGATATGGGTGGTACTAGTCTTGCCGCGCGCTTCCTCGTCCTGGCCTTTTTCGTGGTCGTTGGCGCCGGCCTTTATGCTGGAATCCTCAAAAGCAACTTGAGCGCCGCTGAGGTCCAGCTGAACACCATCGCCAAAGATCGAGATCTCTATAAGACGCGTCTCGAGCAATACGCGGCGCAGACCAAGGCCGATGCGCAGGCGATTGCCGATCTGCAGGCCCAGGTGGCCGACCTGACCTCGCAGATGGAAGCGATGAAGGCGAAGCCGGCCGGCCGCCGCTAACCGCAATGTAGCGCTGACAGACCGGGCCGCTTCGCGCGGCTCGGTCTGTCGCCCTTTTTTTGTCGCTGGAACTTCCGGCGCGCACGCGCGTTCCGTGCAAGGCACTCAATCTACTTGCCAATCCCGACGGCCTCTGCCCAGATGCCGCGCTTCTAGCCACGGACTTCTCCCCGGGTTCCATGGATTTCATCACCATCCTGCAGGCAGCCTTTCTCGGCCTTGTCGAGGGACTGACCGAGTTCTTGCCGGTGTCATCGACCGGCCACCTCATCCTTCTGATCGATCTTCTCGGATTCCAAGGGCCTCCGGGCAAGATGTTCGAGATCGTCATTCAACTGGGGGCTATCCTCGCGGTGGTGTGGATCTATCGCATGAAGATCTTTGCGGTGGTCCGCGGCGTCTTCACCGAAGCGCCGGCGCAGAGATTCACGATCAACCTCATCCTGGCGTTCCTGCCGGCGATGGTGATTGGCGTGCTCGCCTATTCATTCATCAAGGGCGTTCTGTTTTCGCCGTGGGTCGTCAGTGTTGCCCTTATCGTCGGTGGCATCGCCATTCTTATCATCGAACGCACGCAGAAGATCGCGCGCTATCAAGCGCCGGAGGAAATCCCTTGGCCGCGCGCGCTGGCGATCGGCTTCTTTCAGTGCGTGGCGATGATCCCCGGCGTCTCGCGCTCGGGCGCGACCATCATGGGCGCGCTTCTCGTCGGCGTCGAACGACGCGCGGCGGCCGAGTTCTCTTTCTTGCTCGCCATACCCACCATGCTCGCGGCAACGGCCTATGATCTCTATAAGAACCGTGACGCCCTGACGACCGACAATGTGACGATCATCGCCGTCGGCTTCCTGTCCGCTTTTGCGGTCGCCTTCGCGGTCGTCCGGACCGTGCTGGGCTTTATTTCAAAGCATGGTTTCGCGCCGTTCGCGATCTATCGAATCGCCCTCGGCGTCGTCATGCTGCTCGTATTGACGTTCAGAGCCTAGTTGGCGGGACGCGGTTTCGGCTGCTTGGCCCGGATGTCCTCCGGCCATGTACTTTTGATGAAGGCGAGCACGGCCCAGATGTCGTGATCAGCGAGGACATCCTTGTACACCGGCATGTCGGTTTCATAGTCGTCGCCAAGACCGTCCTTGATGATCAGGAACAAGCGCCCGTCCGAATGATGCCAGGTGTGCCCGCTCGCGTCATGGGGCGGCGCCGGAAGCTTGCCGTTGGGCAAATGCTTCATCCAGTTCGGCTGCCCCTCCAGGCTTGCTCCGTGGCAAACCGCGCAATGGTCTGCGTACACCTGCTTTCCGTGCGCGACCAGGCGAGCGTTGCTATGGTCGGCGCTGGTGGCAGGCATTCGCTGGTTCATCCAGATTGCCGCTGCGCCCAGCGCCGCGAACGTGACGGGGCCGGCAAAGACGATCGCCTTGACCCAAGGTCTCATGGCGCTCAACCGCGGAAGTCGGCGAGGTGGACGGCGCCGGCTTCATTGCCGACGAGCAGCCGATCGCCGTCGGGATTCCAGGCGAGGCAGGTCACCGGACTTCCACTTGCATCGATGATGCCGATGGTGTTGGCCGAACCGGCCTGGCCGACGAGCACGCTGCCGTCTTCAAAGCCGGCGGCCACAATGTCGAGTTTCGGGTTGGCTGCGACAAAGCTCACCAGCGAACCTTCGCTCGCCGAACCGAATTCCACGGGCGGCTTGCCCATCGGGCCATTGCCGGAGAAAGGCCAGCAAATGACGCTGTCCGACCCCGTGGTTGCGAGGAAATGGCCCTTCCGCGTGAAGGCGATATTGCGCACCTTGCCGGGATATCCCGTCATCCGCATGTGCTCGCCGTCGGACAAACGCCAGCCGTGCAACGCGTTCTCCTGCATCGCGGTGAGAAGGTAATCCCCGTCCGGCGACCATACGACTTGAAGGTGCGAGCCGCGCCATTCCAGCACAGACGGCGCCGCCGCGCTCCCCAGCCACCACAAGCTGACACCGTTATAGTGAGAGACCGCGAGGCGCTTGCCCTTCGGATTGATCGCGAGCCCGCCCACGCTGCTTGTATGAGCAAGCTCGCGCGGCTCGTTCTTCTTGTTGAGGATGGTTGCCGATTTGCCGACCGCAAAAACGCGCACGCCCGCGCCCGCGTGGGCGGTCACATGCTCGATCCATTTGCCTTTGCTTTCCCACAGCGTTTCGGCTGTGCCGATGGCCGCGATCTTCACAAGCTTTCCGTCGTCGCCGCCGGAGAGAAACCCGCCTTTGTCGATGTCCGCCGCGAGCGAAAGACTGGCGCCCTTATGGGCCTTCACGACCGTCGGCGCAGCCTCGGGCGTTTCACTGTCGAACAGGCGCACGGTGCCGTCGCCGAACGCCATCGCCATCAGACGGCCGTTCTGGGCGGCTGCGACGGCGTAGTCGCCGAACGCCCATGAGGCCAGCCGCCCCTGAAGTTTCTGGTGAGCCACGGGCGCCTTAAGTCGCGCAGGCTTCGAAGCCGGCCTTGAGCAAGTTCTCCGTGATCGGATCGATCTTGCGGCCGATGAACACGAGGCGGCTCCTGCGCTTGTCCTTCGCGGGCCACGGGCCCGTGTAATTGCCTTCCGACACCATGTGCACGGCCTGGAACACGAACCTCTCGTCCCTGCCCTGCATATTGAGGATGCCTTTGGCGCGCAGCAGGTCCTGGCCCTTGGTACGCAGGACTTCGCTGATCCAGGCGTCGAACTTCTGCTCGCTGAGCGGCGCGTCGGTGGTCAGCGAAATGCTGCGAATCGCTTCATCGTGCACCGGATTGACCGCGCCATGGTCGTGACCGTGATCATGGTCGTGATCATGATGATGGTCGTGATGGTGATGATCGTGGCCGTGGTGATGGTCGTGGTCGTGACTGTGATCATGGGTCGGATCGTAGGCGTGGCCATGCAAGAAACATGGATCGTGCTCGAGGATGCGCTTGAGGTCGAACGAGCCGCGGTCGAGGATCTTCTCGAGGTCGATGTTGGCGCGCGCCGTATGATAGATCGTCGCGAAGGGATTCAGTCCCCGTACGCGCGCTTCCACACTTCGCAGCGTTTCCTTGTCGACGAGATCGGTCTTATTCAGGAGCACGATGTCGGCAAAAGCGATCTGCTCCTTGGCTTCGCCGCTGTCCGCCAGGCGTTGGTCGATATGCTTGGCGTCCACCAACGTCACGATGCTGTCGAGCTTCGTCTTGCGGCGCACGTCCTCGTCGGTGAAGAACGTCTGCGCCACGGGCGCGGGGTCGGCAAGGCCGGTAGTCTCGACCAGGATGGCATCGAACCTGTCGCGGCGTTTCATCAGGCCGGCGATGATGCGGATCAGGTCGCCGCGCACCGTGCAGCAGATGCAGCCATTATTCATCTCGAAGACCTCTTCGTCGGCCCCGACGACGAGATCGTTGTCGATGCCGATCTCGCCGAACTCATTGACGATGACGGCATACTTTTTGCCGTGGTTCTCGGTCAGCACGCGGTTAAGCAGCGTCGTCTTGCCGGCGCCGAGATAGCCGGTCAGTACGGTCACGGGAATCGGGTGGGCGTCGGCCATGCAATCCTCGGAACCGGGGGGTAGGGGGTGGGCTTATATAAGTGTGCGGCTTCCCCAAATGCAAATCGGCGCGATCGGTTGGGATCGCGCCGATCGTAAGACCTT
>JBFWOJ010000014.1:0-90015 GCA_050250575.1 Rhodospirillaceae bacterium
TCGAAAATCACAAGGATTATTCGGCCCCGCGCGTGTATATTAGAGAATGATTTGGACTCGGCCCGGCGGAGCAAACCCCGATCCGAGACGTTTGAGTTTTCAGCGCCGAGAAACGCTGACAAGAACCGGTGGAGGGTCTTCAGATGAGCGGTTTTGATAGACGTCGCGTCCTGCGCGGACTTGTTGGTGGCTCTGCCGTCACAGTGGGCCTTCCGCTCCTGAATGTGTTCCTCAATGGCAACGGCAACGCGATGGCTGACGGCAAGCCCATGCCGGTGCGCTTCGGCACCTGGCACTGGGGCCTTGGGATGCAGACGAACGTGTTCGTGCCGAAAAAGACCGGTCTGGACTACGACCTCCCGGAAGAGATCGCCTCCTGGAAGCCGATCCAGAAGCACATGAACCTGTTCACCAACACGACCGCGTTCCGCGACAACTTCGAGAACCTCTGCCATTACTCCGGTTGGGTGATCCTGCGCACCGGCAGCGCGCCGAAAGACGGCGGTCATATCCCCGGTGAATCGGTCGACGTCACCGTCGCTAACCAGATCGGCCGCACCACCCGCTTCAAGATGCTGACGGCGACCGGCACCGGTGAAACCGGTTCGACGCTGTCTTACGAAAATCAGAACACGCCGAACCAGCCGGAAATCTCTCCGCTCGCGTTCTATACCCGCGTGTTCGGCCCGGACTTCCAGGATCCGAATGCACCGGAATTCAAGCCGAACCCGCGCATCATGGTGCGCAAGAGCGTGCTTTCCGGCGTAATGGACGAAATCAAAGTGCTGAACGCCAAAGTCGGGGCCGAAGACCGCGCCCGTCTGGATCAGTACTTCACCGGCCTGCGCCATCTCGAACGTCAGTTCGAACAGCAGCTGACCAAGCCCGAACCGATCGCCTCATGCTCGAAGCCCGCCGAGCTCAAGAGCGAGCCGCCGGCCGGAAAGGAAATCGAAGTTATCACCCAGCGCCACAAGATGATGACCGACATCATGGTGATGGCGGTGGCCTGCGACCAGACCCGCGTCTTCAATATGGCGATGAGCACGCGCTCGGGCGATCCGAGCAAGGCCGGCTACGAAAAGCCGCACCACACCGCCACCCACGAAGAGCGCATCGACGACGTGCTCGGCTATCAGAAGGAAGTCTCGGGCTTCACCCGTAAGCTGATGGCGGCCTGGGCGTACTATGTCGAAGCCTATACGAAGGTGAAGGAAGGCGACGGCACGCTGCTCGACAACGTGTTCATCTATGCCACCACCGACCACGGTTATGCGCGCGTCCACTCGCTGGACGGCATTCCTCTCATGACCGCCGGCGGCTGCGGCGGCAAGGTGAAGAACGGCTATCATATCGATCTAAAGGGCGATACCGGATGCCGCATCGGTTACACCGGCCTGCGCCTGATGGGCGTCAATGCGCCCGCCTGGGGCACCAAGAGCAACCAGACCAGCAAGGACGTCGGCGAAATCCTCGCCTAGGCCAGGAATTCGAGAGAGCCACGACGGGCGCCGGAGCGATCTGGCGCCCTTTTCTTTGCCGGGACGGACGGGGCGGCGTAGGATCGGGTAAATGCGGTCCGGGAGCGGAGGCCGGTGATGACAAACGTCAGTTTTGTTGAACCGAACATGCTATGGCTGCTCCTGGCGCCGCCGCTGCTTTTTGCGCTGTTCGCGGCATTTGCGGATCGCAGGTCGGTTTCGAAGAAATCGCACAGTTCCATTGCGCTTCTCATGCTCGGCATCACCTTCGCCGGGTTTGCAGCGGCGCAACCGCAGCTGATGGCTGGTCAACAGCAGCGCGCCGATGTGATCGTGGCGATCGACGTTTCGCCGAGCATGCGCGCGAACGACGTCGCTCCCGACCGTTTTACTGCCGCGCGCGAGACCGCCAAGCAGTTGATAGCGCGCCTTCCCGCGGAGACGCGGGTCGGGATTGTGGCCTTCGGGGCCGAAGCCGTGGTCGTCGCGCCCTTGACCCCAGCCCGGAACGGTCTCGCCTACATCATCGACAACAATCTGCAACTGCGGCGCGGAACCAATCCGGCGGCTGCCCTCTCGCTTGCCCTCGATATGCTTGCGCTGGCGGAATCGCCAGTGCCGCGTGGCTCCGCGGCCGTGGTCTTGATGGGAGACGGGGTCGCCACGGTGGAACCCCCTCCGCTGGCGGTGGCCAAGACCGCCGCCGAGCGAAGCATACGAATTTACACGGTCGGCCTGGGAACGCCGGAGGGAGAAATCACCGGCTGGGGTGGCCGCTCGATGAATGTGCGGTTGGACGAGACGTCTCTGCGCGAGGTCGCCGAGACCACGGGAGCGAAGTACTTTGCGGTAAGCTCCGAAGCAGACGCCGCGGTCGCCGCGGGGCAACTTCGGCTTGCGCTCATGGCCGACCGGGTGACGGCGCTCTGGTTCCTGTTTGCCGTACTGGCCGCGCTGTCGTTCGCGGGGGCGGCCGGGGCGGAAGGCTACCGGCGTGGAGCGGCTGCGGGTGCGACAGCGCCTGCCGCGATCCCTGCGTCCAGTTAGGAAGGGTGCGGATAGCGGCGAAAATTCGCCGCGACCGCATCATGAATGGTGGGGACCATGCTAGCATAGGGCCCTTCGGCGTTATCCGAACAAGGGGAGAATTCGATGCACATAAAGAAACACATCCGCCTCTGCGCTGCGGCTTTGATGTCCACCCTGGCGCTGGGCGGCATGGCACAGGCGGCCGATGGTGGTCCCGGCGCACTGACGCGCCTTTTGGAAGCACAGCTGTCGCGCATGCCGGCGAAGTCGGGAATCTATGTCAAACATCTGCCGACGGGCGAAGAAGGCCTGGTGCGCGCAGACGAACCGTTCGAGAGCGCGAGCACCATCAAGACCGCGACAATGGTCCTTGCCTACCGCATGGCGGATGCGGGACAGCTCAAACTCGATGAACGCGTCGAGATCACCGCGGCGAACCTGCGCGGCGGATCTGGAATCTACCGCTACAAGGACCTCGGCCTGCGCCCGACGTGGCGGGATCTCATCACCGAAATGATCATCACCAGCGACAACACCGCGACGGACATGATGATCGCGCGCGTCGGCGGAAAGGAGAAGGTGAACGCCTTTCTCGCCGAGCAAGGCTATAAAGTCCTCAAGCAGATCTACACCACGGGTGAATACTTCCGCCTCGGCTTCGTGGCGCTCGATCCGAAATACGCGAACCTCTCGATGGAAGATGTCTTCGCGCTGTGCTGCGCAGATTCGACCATCCGCCGTATGCCTGTGTTCTCGGATCAACGCAAAGGCCTAATCGAAGAAATCCGCGCCAAACGCAAGGCCGCCATGTCGACGACGCCAACGGGTATGGTGGTGCCGCCCACCAGCGAAGACCAAAGTAGCTGGTTCGGCGCCGCATCGCCCCGCGAAATGGGCCGCTTGGTTGAAAGCTTCGAAACGTGCACCATCGCGCGGACCGAAAGCTGCGATGAGATGCGCCGCATGTTCCGCGCGCAACAAGCCGGCACGATGAAAATCCCGCACTACTTGACCGTGCCGGTCGGCCACAAGACCGGCGAAACCGGCGGCGTCACCAACGACGTCGGCGTGATCTATGCCCGTTCCGGCCCGATCGTGATTTCCTTCTACAATATGAACATGACAGGCTCCCGCGCCGACACTGAGGACAAGATGGGCGAGGTGGCGCGCAGCGTCGTGGATTACTTCGACGGCAGTGGCAGAGACCCGAGGTAGCCCGGGTTCAAGTTGGAGCTGATCGCTTTATGAACTGATATCCGACGTCATTTCGGCGAGCCCACAGCCGACGAGAGGGGGAACGCCGGCGGTCAGCCTCCAACGCCCGACAAGCCGCTACTAGCTCCACGTGATATTTAGCACGCCGCTTTTGAGGTCGCGGGCTACACGCCGAAGCCAATGCCATAGTGTTTGCATGTCGAATTCCTGGCGTTAGGCGGGTAGTAAGGTGGAGTGCCAAAACCGCGTCTAACCGCCCGGTGCAAGCGTCGGATAGAGGGAAGGCAAGGCTGACGCTCGCCGGATAGCTGCGGAGTGTACACCGTTGAAGATCACCGTAATACCAATTGCGGCCAACGTTGGAGCCAGCGCTTTTCCTGCAAACGAGCGTGAAACACCGACAGTTTTTCGCCCTCGAACGGTGGGGTCGGCCTTGCCGTCAATGAAAAGAGATCGGAAAGCCCGTAAGGAGCGATGATTTCGATCCTACGTCCGACGAGCCTAACTGCGACCGCCCCAGCGGTGTCCGGCCAGTGTTTAATTGCATCTTCGGTAGAGCAATAGGCGTTGTCACCGTTGCGGGCATGCATTCGTGCCTGATTACTTACAGACCATTTCACCGATGGCTCTATAAGATTCAGGCGAATTTCGATCTCGCGATCGAGTGCTCCCATCGCCCGGGCCGGATCAAACCAAACGACATCAACGTCGCTGTCGATGGGACTTGTGGTCCGTCCGTGCAGACAGTCCCAGACAAGGGAACGCACAAAGCCGGCGCCAATCCAGCAGTCCGGAAGCGCAATGGCACTGACTATCCCCAACAGATGCATCCGCTGCGGATGGTTCAGCAGGAGCTGCGAAAGGCGCTCTGCGGGGTCGGGCACGCCGTCATGGTTTTCAAATTAAAGAAGAGGGTCAAGAGCTCGAACGGCGCCTACGGTGCCCAAGTGACGAGCTTGGTACTGCCATCGGCAGCTTATTGACATCGATCAAGGCGGTCGCGCGCGCTTTCGTGGAGCTTGCTCCCCCAGTCCGCCGCCTCGGAAAAGCCGATGCCGCGCGGTGGCAACCTGCCGAAACTTCCCTTGTTTGCTTATTAGACTCGTTATAATCTGAGTCTGATTAGAGTAATTCTAATATGAGCGCCAGCTTCAACCATTCGGGAGATTTCAAATGTCGGATCAATCGGGATGTCCTTTCGGGCACGGGACAAGTCGTAGGAGTATTTTGGCTGCAACAACCGCTGTAGCGGCCGCTGTCGCCGCGAGTCCCTTGAAGGCGGCGAGCCCGCCATCACTGCCGGCTGCTCCCGGCGGCGGAACCAACGTCTCACCGCGCGGGATGGCAGGGGCGCACGCGTGGTGGCCGAACCAAGTCAACCTGGCCATGCTCCACCAGCACGCGCCGGCGTCCGATCCAATGGACGTTGGCTTCAACTATGCGGAAGCGTTCAAGAAGCTCGACTATGCCGCGCTGAAGAACGACTTGCGCGCGCTGATGACGGACTCGCAAGAGTGGTGGCCGGCGGACTGGGGTCACTACGGTGGCCTCATGATACGGATGGCTTGGCACAGCGCCGGTACGTATCGGACCGGTGATGGCCGCGGCGGCGCCGGTACCGGCAATCAGCGATTTTCTCCCGTGAACAGTTGGCCCGACAACGGCAACCTCGATAAGGCTCGCCGGTTGCTGTGGCCGATCAAACAGAAGTACGGCAATCAGATCTCCTGGGCCGACCTCATGATTCTCGCCGGCAACGTCGCGCTCGAATCCATGGGCTTCAAGACATTCGGCTTCGGCGGAGGCCGCAAAGATATCTGGCAGCCCGAAGAGGATATCTACTGGGGTGCGGAAACCGAATGGCTCGGCAACAAGCGGTACACGGGTAACCGTGAGCTCGAGAACCCGCTCGCGGCCGTCCAGATGGGCCTCATTTATGTCAACCCCGAGGGTCCCGATGGGAAGCCGGACCCGGTCGCTTCGGGCCGCGATGTGCGTGAGACCTTCGGGCGCATGGGCATGAACGACGAGGAGACCGTTGCCCTCATCGCCGGCGGGCACACATTCGGTAAGGCCCACGGTGCCGGCGATCCCAAGCTTGTTGGACCGGAGCCCGAGGCTGCGCCGCTCGAAGAACAGGGCTTGGGATGGAAGAACAAGTTCGGCACTGGAAAAGGCAAACACACCACTACAAGCGGTATCGAGGGTGCGTGGAAGCCGAACCCGACGAAGTGGGACAACGGCTACTTCGATGTGCTCTTCGGCTATGAATGGGAGCTCACCAAGAGTCCCGCTGGTGCCCAGCAGTGGGTAGCGAAGAACGTCAAGCGCGAGCATCTGATCCCCGACGCCCACGACCCTTCGCAGTTTTGGGCGCCCATGATGACGACCGCCGATCTCTCCCTGCGCTTCGATCCCATCTACGAAAAAATCTCACGCCGATTCCATAAGGACCCTAAGGCTTTTGCAGACGCCTTTGCACGGGCCTGGTTCAAGCTCACCCATCGCGACATGGGGCCGAAAGTGCGCTACCTGGGCCCTGAGGTCCCGAAAGAGGATCTGATCTGGCAAGACCCGATTCCCGCCATCGACCATCCACTCGTCGATGCAAACGACATTGCCGCCCTTAAGACGAAGATTCTCGCAAGCGGCCTGTCGGTCGGCGAACTGGTTTTCACGGCTTGGGCGTCGGCTTCGACGTTCCGCGGCTCCGACAAGCGCGGCGGCGCCAACGGTGCACGCATCCGCCTCGCGCCGCAAAAAGACTGGGAGGTCAACCGTCCTGCCGAACTCGCCAAGACCCTGGCCAAGTTCGACGGCATCCAGAAGGAGTTCAACAAAACCGCCGGCGGCGGCAAGAAAGTGTCTATGGCCGACCTGATCGTTCTCGGAGGTTGTGTCGGGATCGAACAGGCGGCGAAGGCGGCTGGTCAAACGATCAGTGTGCCCTTCACCCCGGGCCGGGCCGATGCCTTGCAACAGCATACCGACGTTAGCTCGTTCGCGGTGCTGGAACCCGAGTGCGACGGCTTTCGCAATTACCGCAAGAAGACCTATAGCCTGCCTGCGGAGGTGATGTTGCTCGACAAGGCGCATCTCTTGAACTTGAGCGCACCGGAGATGACCGTACTTGTCGGCGGGCTGCGCGTGCTTGGAGCCAATGCCGACGGATCAAAACACGGCGTCTTCACGCAGCGCGAAGGTCAGCTCACCAATGACTTTTTCGTCAACCTCTTGAGCGTGGATACCGTATGGCATCCCGTATCGGACGCCGCCGAGGTTTTCGAAGGGCGTGACCGGAAAACCGGCAAACCCAAGTGGAGCGGGACCCGGGTAGATCTGATTTTCGGATCGAATTCGCAGTTGCGGGCCTTGAGTGAGGTCTATGCCCAGAGCGATGCGAAGGAGAAATTCGTTCGCGACTTCGTGGCGGCGTGGAACAAGGTCATGAACCTAGACAGGTTCGATATTGCTTGACGCGGGCGGCTGATCAGGCGCCGGTTCCATCGCCGGCGCCTGAACGGCAACCCGGTCCGGTTGTTGGTCACTAAAATACATGCAATCAACGGCTAAGCACGGCGACCGGCAGGAAAAATGCAATTCCTGCTTGCATTATGCGCGGCCTAGGCATACGGACAATTCCCATGGCCAACGCGGACAGCGCGCTCCGCGTCTGTTTTGAGCCGTGGGGGAACGAGCGTGAACACTAGCGTGAAGCGGCGGGTACTCGCTGTACCCGACAAGATTGTCGTGCGCTCGGATCTCAAGATGTCTGCCGATCGCCTCCTTGAGAGAGGTGCGGCCGCTTACCGCGATAACAATCTCGAATATGCGCAGCTATGCTTCGGCTTCGCGCGACAGCTATTTGACCAGGTCGGAGACGCCTGGAACTCGCAGGTGGCCGCTGACTGGCAAAGGTCGGCAATAACCCGCAGCGCAAACGAAGAAGAACGGACTCACGCACTGGCCGGTTAGTCGCAAGGCGGCGAGGCTGGATAGGGAACCTCGCGAGGCTGAATTGCTGCGTGTCGATCTCCCAAGACGCATAGACGACGTCTTTCAGGACTCGCGCCTCCGGCTCATACAGATTCAGCTCCGCTCCCCCTTCGGCGTCGATGGCGGGGAGATCACGCCGTTCAAAAAGCCTGGGACCGCGCACTACATCTATCAGTGGACAAATGATCGGCACGTCGAGCGCCGCCAGGCAAAAGTCGCAGGCCTGCTGGACGCCCTGAGACTGCAAGAGCATCTCAGGAAGGGGCGCACGGTCATCGCCTTTCCCGAGTATGCCGTGCCTAAAGCCTGCCATGAGCTCCTTCGGCGATACGCCGACGAGCATGGGTGCATTGTTGTCGCAGGCTCCTACTATGAGGACAGCTTTCTTGAGCTAGATACATTCCGAAGCAACGTCTGCAAGATATATATCCCCGGGCAAGAGCCCGTAGTGATCGTCAAGAAGCATCCGTACCGAGACGAAGCTCACTGCCTCGGAACGAGCACGCTTCCCAACGTGGCGCGGTTGCAATGGAAGTCCGCCGAGCTTCGGACGGAAATTGCGATCAGGATCTTTCTCTGCAGGGACTACTTACTTCCCTTTTCCGGACCAATGACCAATGACGCCCGGCCGGTGTCGGAGCTCGATTGGGAGTATCCAGGCATGAGCCTGGTTGTCATGTGCAGCGACCGTACGGCGCTCTTCGAGGCACAGGCGGCCTTCGAGGTCCGGCGACTGTGGGGGAAGGGTAAGGTAGTCGCGCTCTGTAACTGCTCGGGCATCGGCGTTGAGCGAAACGTCTCGGCGGGCACTGCATTCCTTGGTCCATCGACGATGCGCGCGCAGCAGCTGGGCGATGTCGTTGAGCGGCTGCCGGGCTCGGAGGAAGGCATCCTGGTTACGGATACCAAGTTCCAACTTCCGATGGGAGTGCAGAAGACGAGCCCGGATGTCCAAACCACGCAACCCATCGAGAATATCGAGTCCTACGTGCTGGACGAGGAGGGTGGCGTACACGCGCTGGAGGGCTCCGATAGAGTGAAGTTCATTGAGCTTCCCGAAGAAAAAGGTATTGGGCTCGTCAGTGACCAGCAGGCCCAGTTGCGGGGTATCTGGCACCCGGCGTTTCTCAAGCTCGCAAAGCGCAGGCTCGTTATTCACTTGCTCGGTACGCGCCAATACAGCCGCGTGGAAAAGACTTTCGCCCAGGACTTCCGGCGAGTGTTTGGGGTGGGCGTCATCGGCAAGCATGACTTGGTTGTTAGAACATACGAGCGCAACGACGAGGATAACCAGCTCTCGGACACCATTTACACGGCGCTGAAAACTGAAGACTTCAATGAACTCTTCCCGGAAGAGAGGCGAGTGAAGATCGTCGTGGAGCCCAAGCGCATGATCAAATATCGCTCGCAGATAATTCCGCCGGCAGAGGAATGGGCAGCGGTCGAAAGCAAGATTAGAGATGTCATAGGGTGGCTGCCGGGGGACGGGAGAAGTTCGACGCTCAAGACGATCTGCCGCTTGGCGAGAAACTGGGATGACCCGGATCTGCAATCGGAGAAGCAGGATCTGGCTGACGTCTTCCTCCCAGAACAGGAGCATGTCTATCCAACAGACAGCATCGTGAACGGGGCGCTGCGGCAACGCTATATCATGATCTCCCTCAAGGCTGACGAGAGCGCCGTTCGCGAGTACGAGAAAGATGTCGTCAGGCGGCACTTTGCCCCGATCAAGGAAATCAGATCTATCTTTCGCATCAAAGTCGAGGAGGGCGACGGCGAGGGCTACTTCCACTTCTGGCTCGACATGGTCGCCCCCATAAAGAGGTGCGACGCCATCTGTAAAGAAATCTCAGCGATATCGGAGTCCAAAAGATCGAAGGCGAACTCGATGCGCTTCGACGTGGGAACCCGGTCGATGGACGTCTTGGACTTTCTCCTGAATCAGTCAGTGGAGGCCATCGCCAATATTGACTCGGATGATGTGTTGCTGGCGTTCCACCGCGCGATTGGCGAAGTGGACGAAGAAGCTCTGAAGGCGACGAAGGGCGTCAACGACACCCGGCTGTTCAATATCTGCGCTGAGCATTGGTCAGAGCAGGTCGAAACCCCGACTCTTTCGCACCGGCGGGAGGCAAGAAGGCAGATCACCTCATTCTATGCGTACTGGGTGCTCGCTCACGGCACCCAAGACACAGAGAAAAGGGAGCGCTACCTAGGACAAGCAGGAGACCATTGGCGGTGGCTCTTCAGGGCGTTCGAGGACGAATGTAAGCGCGCGATCGCGGTCTGTCTGGAGCTTGACGAGAAAGACGAGGTCGAGGCCAGCGCCGACAGATTTTTGATCGAGAAGCTGGGGGAGAGGTCTAGCGAGCAGCCGCGCAAGACGGACGTCGGCAGGCTTATGAGCATCCTGCCGCTGTCCAAAAAGGGAGCGGCACTTGGGGAAAAATTAGAGAAGTCGTCGCTCAAGCATACGCTCGATCATCTGGTGAAGCGGATTCGCGGCAAAGTGACGCACAGCAACAAGGACACGAACAACCTTCTCGACCTAACGAACCCGTTTGACCCGATGAATGGGAACGCCGGGAAAAAGGAATCCTACCTGCCTCGGGCGACGGGAACGCTCATCGCCGTTCGCGAAGTGCTTCTAGACTTCAATAAGCAGGATATGAGGAAGTCATCTTCGCGATCTTAGCCTCCAACGACAGCGCTCGGGGCTTCCCGCGGGCGACGGCTTCGTCGACAATTGCCATCGAGTATCCGCGCTCTTGCGCCAAGTCGCGCGCGTTCTCCTCGAAGGAGAGGCGACCGGCTCTCACCCAGCTAACATAGATCTCAAAGACGCGCCGGTAAGCAATGTCCAGGGCTTCATTGAGAGGCCCTTTAGCAAAACCATACGCGTCAGCGAGATCAACTGCGGCATACTGCACGGGCAGATAGCCGTCTCTAAGCTTGCGGAGGTATTCGTCGAACTGCTTTTGCGCCGCGTGGCGCCCTAGGAATACGGTGTCGGTCATGGCGACAGCCCAGCACAGTGGCCCGCGTGCTAACCGAGACTAACGCGCGGGTGGTTGTTAGGTTCCTCCCACATCTTAAATATTTTCCTAATTTCTTGGCCGCAATGGGGCCGCACTGCGGCAAACGCATGATGACTATGCAAGAACGCGCGTGTTCGGGTTTGGCGTCCCTGGCGCCGTGGCGGGTTGGGCCGGCCCGTAGAAAAAGTCCTCATTTCGCGGGTCGACGTGTCACCAGTCATCAGCGTCATCGGCCGGGGGCGCCGCAGTCAACCGCCGTGCGCGGTGCTTAATTCGGTGCTTCGTCCAACGCCTGGCGCACCGCCTGGGCGAGATGGAACTTCCGGAACGGCTTCGCGAGCAAACGGCCAGGCAGCGGTGTCGACGCGAGATCCGTCCGCGCGGTAAAGCCCGAGGCGAGCAGGACTTTGATGCCGCTCCGCATGCCGAGAACCTTGTGTGCAAGTCCGATTCCGTCCAATTCGCCCGGCATTACAACGTCCGTAAGGAGAAGGTCGATCGGTGTTCCACGTTCAAGAATGCTGAGCGCCTGGTTGGCATCGGCGGCTTCGGTCACTTGATAACCCAGCTCCTCGAGCTGCCTCATCACGACGCGCCCCATCGCGCGGTTGTCTTCGACCAGCAGAATCCGCTCGTTGCCCGTCGGCGCACCCGCTTCGACTTGCTGCAGTTCAGACACCTGGACGGGCTGATCCGTGCGCGGCAGGTACAGGCGTACAACCGTGCCGCGGTCGACCTCTGAGTAGATATTCACGAAGCCATTCGACTGCTTCATGAATCCGAACACCATGCTCAGCCCTAGACCGCTGCCTTTGCCGACAGGCTTTGTCGTAAAAAACGGCTCGAAGGCGCGCGCCTGCACTTCCGGGCTCATGCCGGAGCCCGTGTCGGACACGGTAATGCAGACGTACTCGCCGATCTCGCCGCCCGGGTGGCTTTCGATGTGATCGGCGTCGACGATCATGTTGTGGGTTTCGATCGTCAGGTTACCTCCTTCCGGCATCGCATCGCGTGCATTCACGGCGAGATTGACGATGGCGGACTCCAGTTGCGCGAGGTCGACCTCCACCGGCCAGATCCCCCGGCCCGGCGAGATGGAGATGACAATCCGCTCACCGATGGCCCGCTGCAGGAGATCGCGCATCCCCCTGACGACGTCGTTCACATCGATCCGCTCAGGCTGCAACGATTGCCGACGTGAGAAGGCGAGCAGCCGAAGGTTGAGATCGGCGCCGCGCAGGGCGGAATCGAGCGCAGCGTCGACGAGTGAGGCTTCGTCCGACCGGCCGACCACGCGTTCCTTGAGAAGGTCGAGGTTGCCGATAACGACACCGAGAAGATTGTTGAAGTCGTGGGCAATGCCGCCGGTCAGCTGGCCGACCGCTTCCATCTTTTGCGCCTGCTGCAGCTGCGCCTGGATCGCCTTCCGTTCCGTGGTATCGCGCAACGCGCCGATGAGCACAGCCTTGCCGCCTTCTTCGGCGCGCGTCATTACCAGTTCGATGTTGATGGGCCGGCCGTTCTTGTGTCGCCCGACGACTTCGAGCGGTCCTTTTTCGACTACCGCGGACTCTCCTCGCAGGATATAGCGGGCCAGTTCTCCTTGTTGCGGGCCGCCTTCCTCATCGATGAACAAGGAGACGAATCTTTGTCCGATCACCTCGGCGCTTGTATATCCGAAGATCTGTTCGGCCGAGCGATTGAACGAGGCGATCGTTCCGCCGGGTCCGATGGTGATCAAGGCATCAGCGACATTGTCCATGATCAAGGCCAGACGGTTTTCACGCCGGCGCAGCAATTCTTCCGCCTGCTTCACGCCAGTGATGTCGGTGACGACCATAACCGTACCGCCATCGGCGGTACGCCGCGTACGCGTGAGGGTCCATTTACCGTTGGGCGTCGAACTGACAAGCGGCGCATCCTGCGCCCGGTGCTGCCGCAAGAGTTCTCGGACGCGCTCTTCCTGCGCCTCGACGGAATCCTTGGGCCACAGGAATTGAGTACGGCCGCGGATGATAGCTTCAAATGTCGTCCCCGGCTCCAGGGCCACGGTGTTACCCGTGAACGTCTCCCGGAAATGCGAATTGCAGCGGACGAACCTGTCGTCCTTGTCGAAAATGGCGAGGCCGTCGGGCATGGTCTCGATCGCGTCGATCATCTGCTGATCGAGGCGCTGTGCCCGGGCCGAAGCCTGCTGGCGTTTGCCGATTTCCTGGCTGAGCCGCCGGTCGAAGATCACGGCGATGATCGCCAGCAGAAGAACGATGCTGGCAACCGCGGCTGTAACGATGGCGAACACCTGAGGGTCGAGGCCGAGCACGCCGCGGCCTGCATTCCCCCCCCGGAATGCACAAGGTCGAGGTCATCGCGGTATAGTGCATGCCCGAGACGGCGAGCCCCATGATCGAGGCGCCGAGCAGATCATGCACAAGCGTCGGCTGCGCCGCCGTGCGTCGCTTCGTCCAGAACGTCACCTGAAGCGCGAGAATGGCGAGAGCGACCGCGACGACGATAGACGTCGCAAATAGAATTGGATCGTAACGTACGAACGCATCGACGCGCATCGAGGCCATGCCGGTGTAGTGCATTACCCCGATGCCGGCGCCCATGAAGGTGCCGCCGAGAAGCAGACGCGTCATGGTGATCGTCGGCCGCGCGACGATGTAGAGGGCGACGGCGCTCGCGAGGACTGCCGGGATCGCCGAAACGGCCGTTACCAACGCGTCATAAGAAACGGGGATGGGAAGGCGGTAGGCGAGCATACCCACGAAGTGCATCGCCCACACGCCGAGCCCCATGGTGAGCGCGCCGCCGGCCAACCAAACAAAACGCGCCGGGGAATCGACGAGCTCGGCGATACGCGCAGCGAGGCGGAGGAAGGCGTAACCGGCGAGCGATGAGATCAAATAAGAAAGAAGAACCAAGGACGGCTCGTAGCTCGGCGGCAAGGCCAGAGCGGCTTCGCCTGCACCTGCAAACAACTGCGCGAAATCCAAGGTCCCCTCCCTGACACGCCCGAGCGGCCATCCTCCAAGCCCGTCGTGGGTTAATATACCGCAGGGTATTGGATGGCTTCGATGATTAATCGCAATAGGCGAGTATCGGCCCCGCCCGGGAAGCCCGTGAAGTGAGTGTAAAGCCTAAAAGCCAAATCTTTCTTGTGCTTACGGATATTGCGGCTTCGGCGGCGGCGGGCGGGGTGGGCGGTGTGTCGGGCGCAACGGGGGAATTTGGTTGATCGGTCTTGCCACTGGCCGCCGCAAAACCGAGCACTCAGCGAAGCGTAAGCGGACGACGAGACAGAAGGCGCTGGCGTGCCTCTCGTTCAAAGAGCGCCGCAGATAACGCCGACCGCATAAGCGGCCGTGCACACCATAAGCCGCGCGCAAACGACACCACGGTTATTACCATCCGACCGGACGGTCGGGACTCACCAGGAGACACCTGCACGAGTGTAGTGATATGCATGCAGTTCATAGCGAAATCCGGGGGGCGCTCGTGGAAACCAATTCCTGTGGACGGCCTGCGCGGCGTCAGGGTCGCACGTCTTTCGCTGCTTCGCTGGTAGCCGCAACATCGGTCCTTGCTTATGGGCCTGCCTTCGGCCAGCAACCACCGACCGGACCGGCAGCGACCGGCGTAGAAGAAATCGTCGTCACAGGCACGCGCGTGATCCGCGACGGCTATGAGGCCCCGACGCCCTTAACCGTGGTTGGTGTGGAAGAGATCGAGGCGGCGGCACCGGCGAATATCGCGGATTTCGTGAACACTTTGCCCACGCTGGCTGGCAGCACGGTGGCCCATGACACCGGCATCCAGTTCTCAGGAGGCACCGCCGGCCAGAACAACCTCAACCTCCGCGGTCTGGGGACGAACCGGACGCTGGTGCTTCTCGATGGACAACGCGTGGTCGGCGCAGCGCTCAACGGCGCCGTGGATGTGAATGGCTTCCCGGACGCTCTGGTCACCCGCGTCGATGTGGTCACTGGCGGAGCCTCGGCTGCCTATGGGTCGGACGCGCTTGCGGGCGTGGTCAATTTCGTTCTCGACCACGAATTCGTGGGGCTCAAAGGTACGGTTCAGGGCGGTATTACGACTTACGGCGACGATGCGAACTACAAAATCGCACTCGCCGGAGGGACAAATTTTGCCGGCGGCCGCGGGCACCTCATGATTAGCGGCGAATACGGCTTCGTCGCGGGCATTCGGGGAAATGACCGGCGCTGGAATGCGGAAGGCTGGATGATTATGAACAATCCGGCCTACACGGCGACCAACGGGCTACCCCGCCAAATCCTGCGAAACCAGGTTGCGCTCAGCGACGCGACGCCCGGAGGAATCATTACGGCGGGCCCTTTGAAGGGCACTTACTTCGGTGAGGGCGGGGTTCCTGGCACGCTTAATTATGGTCCGGTGGTCTCGCCGCCTCTCATGCAAGGCGGCGATTGGCAGTATACCCGCACTAATATGAACGTCTCACTCGACTCGCGCATCGTTCGTCACAACCTGTTCGCGCACGCGAGCTATGATCTTACGGACGGCATTCAGGTGTTCGCACAGGGATCCTACGCTTTTTCCGATGCCTACAATCAATGTTGCACGCAGTTCAACATCGCAAATCTCAGCATGCGCGCGGACAATCCGTTTCTTCCGGCTGAAGTGGCGGCGCGCGCTGCGGCTCTTGGCATCACCAGTTTCACACTCGGGACGATGAACCGCGACTTCGGCCTGCTGGAGACCGTGAACGGCCGCGCGCTCAATCGATACGTCGTTGGACTCAATGGCACCTTCGATGCCTTCGGCTCCGACTGGTCGTGGGAAGCCTATTTCCAGCACGGTTGGGTACGCAACTCGATCAAGGCGCCCAAGATCACCGTAACCACGTTGTATCGCCAGGCCATCGACGCGGCGCGCCATCCGGTTACGGGCCTGATCGTGTGCCGCTCGACTCTTACGAACCCGAATGATGGGTGCGTTCCCTACAACATCTTCGGCGTCGGCGTGAATTCGGACGCTGCGCGGAATTGGATATCAGGCGCCTCGCGTATGGCGCAGCGCTTTAAGCAGAACGTTTATTCGGCCTCCGTGACGGGCGAGCCATTCTCCAATTGGGCAGGGCCGGTGTCGCTGGCGATGGGCGCAGAACACCGCACCGAAGCGACCTGGGGCATCAACGATCCAATTTCGCAAATCAGCGGCTTCTTTGTCGGCAATTACCGCGCTTCCACGGGCGCTTTCGACGTTACCGAAGGGTTCGTCGAGACGGTGTTGCCTGTCGCTAAGGATCAAGCATGGGCTCGAGCGTTGGATGTTAACGCCGCCGTACGTGCCACGAGCTACTCTACGTCGGGGCTCGTCACCACATGGAAAGTGGGCGCGACCTACGCCCCCGTCGACGATCTTCGCTTCCGCGTGACGCGCTCTCGTGACATACGCGCTCCGAATCTCGCGGATGGGTTTACGGCAGGACAGTCGAACACCAACAACGTGGTCGATCCGTTTCGCAATAACATCACGACGAACTACCAGGGCCTCGCTATCGGCAATCCCGACCTCGAGCCCGAGAAAGGTGATACGACCGGTATCGGCCTCGTTTATCAGCCCTCGTGGTTTCCCGGATTCAGTGGGTCGGTCGACTACTTCAATATCGATATCAAAGGCGTCATAGCCTCAATCTCGGCGCAGGAGACCCTGAACCGTTGTTTCGAGGGCAACAGCTTGATGTGCGAACGCGTCACGCGCGATGCGGCGGGCAATATCACGCGCATTGTCACTTCCCCGGTGAACTTGGCCAAACAGAACACTCGCGGGATCGACATTGACCTCAGTTACCGGGCATCACTGGACACTTTTGTATCCGGTTGGGAGGGAGATTTGATGCTCCGCGCGCTGGCGACGCACGCCATCCGGCTGACGCGTAACGACGGGTTAACAGCGGTGACGGATTCGGCAGGCAGTAACTTCGGCGCCGGCCCGGCGAACTGGCGCTGGCTGTTGCAAGCCAACTATAGCCGCAACGCCTTGTCGGCATCCCTGGTGGCACGCATTGTGAGCGCCGGTGTGTACAACACTGCTTTCATCGAATGCACCACGGGATGTCCCCCGTCGACGACGACAAATATGACCATAGACAACAACCGCATCCCGGGCGCGACCTACTTCGATCTCTCGCTAACTTACGAATTCGCGGATGGTGAAAGTGCGGGAATTGAATCCGAAGCGTTCCTTACCATCCAGAATCTGATGAACAAGGATCCGGCCGTGGCTGCCCGCGGACCAGGGAACGTGCCGTTCCTCTATTCGCCAGCCAATGCCTCGATGTATGACGTCCTCGGCCGCCAGTTTCGAGCCGGTGTGCGTTTCAGGATGTAATGGTAACAAAAGCACGCGCGGGTTCTTCTCGTTCCACGCTTTCTACGAGACATCGATCGCGTAGATTTGGAACGGACAGCGATGAAGAGGTTGCGGAGTGTATTGACATGAATCATGGGTATCCCGCGGTCCGGTCCAAAGGTCACTGTTGACCTAACCTCGGGATCACTCACTGAGATGCCAATTTATCGGACCTGCAGCGAGGAAGGCGTCTTC
Source organism: Rhodospirillaceae bacterium (assembly GCA_050250575.1). Lineage (GTDB taxonomy): Bacteria > Pseudomonadota > Alphaproteobacteria > Rhodospirillales > Rhodospirillaceae > SHVO01. Next base: position 17,348 of record JBFWOJ010000014.1, read on the forward strand.
TTGGCCTTACGGAAGGCGGCGTGCGCCTAACGCTACCGAAAAACCGAGTGCGGAAATCGTTGGCAGAGCCTTCACGATGTTCAGTGTCGCGCTCGGCGCGTCTATCTTTCCCTCTTTCGCACTGTAAGCGATCTGCAAATACGAATAGCATTGAACCTGGCGGAGGGAATGCATTCGCCCTCGCTCGTAGCGTGTGCACCGGTCGGTTTTTTTACTGTGTTCTAATCATCGGGGGGAAACGAACCATGAGTGGCGCTTCCGATTTTAACCGCAGCCGTCGTTCGATCCACAGAACGTCGGTCAGTGTAGTTGCACTCCTTTGTGCAATCTCTGCAACGGGTGGATTAGATCCTGCCTGGGCCCAGGAACCACAAGGAGCAAATCTCGAAGAAATTGTCGTCACTGGTACACGTGTCATCCGTGACGGCTATGAAGCCCCCACTCCATTAACGGTCATGAGTGCCGAGGATCTGCAAAAAGCCGCGCCGGCGAATATCGCAGACTTCGTCAACAGAATGCCTGCACTGTTAGCGCAAAGCACACCACAATCTAACCGCACCAGCGTGACGTCAGGCGGCGGCGGTCAGAACATTCTGAGTCTGCGAACCTTGGGAACGACGCGCACGCTTGCGCTTCTCGACGGTAAGCGGTCGGTTGGAGCGGGCCCAACCAATGAGGTTGACGTCAATTCGTTTCCTCAAGGTCTAATCTCTCGCGTCGACGTCGTCACCGGTGGGGCGTCCGCCGTATACGGCTCGGATGCGCTGGCTGGCGTCGTAAACTTCATCCTCGACCGCACTTTTACCGGCGTCAAAGGCGATGTTCAGGGCGGGATCACCACGTACGGTGATAATGAAAGCGGCAAGATATCGCTAACTGCTGGTACGCCTTTTGCGAACGCACGCGGCCACCTCTTATTGAGCGGTGAATACGTTTATATCTCTGGGATCCTCGACCATCCACGCGACTGGGCGATGTTGGGATGGAGGGTCATGAATAACCCGGCGTACGGGACTGGCCCTGGGCAGACGACTAGTGTTCCCGAGCGCCTTTGGCTCGATAAAGTGGTTTCTAGCAACATGACGCCGGGCGGCATCATCAGCGCGGGCCCGCTCAAGGGAACGGCTTTTGGACCAGGCGGGATTCCCTATCCATTCAATTACGGCACGATCACGCGCGATCCGTGGACACATGGCAGCACCGACTGGCGCGCAAACGACGTCACGGCGACGACCGTAACTCTGAACCCGAAGCAAAAGCGCCGTAATGTCTATGCTCGCTTTAGCTATGACGTTTCGGACAATCTTCAGGCCTTCGCGGAGATCTCATGGGCGTACAACAGGGCGTACTCGATTGCCGCAGCGCATTTTAATCAAGGCAACCTTACTGTCCGGTCCGACAATGCCTTCATACCGGCAGAGATACGCAGCCAGATGACGACCCTCGGCCTGACGCAGCTCGTGATGGGCACCATGAGCGCGGACCTTTATCCCATTACGGCCGGCCCGGTTGAACGCACAACCAATCGCTACGTAGCCGGCCTCGAGGGCAGTTTCGGTGCCTTCGATCAGGATTGGACCTGGGAGGCTTACTATCAAAAGGGCAAAACAAGGCGGTCATATTATTTTCATGACCGGGTGATCGGTAATTACTTGCGCGCGATCGATGCTGTGCGCGATCCCGCCACGAATAACATTGTCTGCCGCGCCGCGTTGCAAGGCGGCGCCGGCTCTGCCGGGTGTGTGCCATTCAACATTTTTGGCATCGGCGTGAATGGCCCGGCTGCAATCGACTACGTAACACACTGGTTCTACAACTACGAAACCTACACCCAGGACGTGATGTCGGCGACGGTTTCCGGCAATGCCTTCTCTACGTGGGCGGGGCCCGTCTCCCTGGCTTTCGGTGTAGAACACCGCAAGGAGGGCGGCGGAGGAACGCAGGACGAGCTTGCAGCCGCAAATCAGGCGGCAGTTGGAAATGCTGCTCCAACAATCGGCAGCTACACCGTCACGGAAGGATTTATCGAAACCGTCGTTCCGCTTGCCAGCGGCGAATCATGGGCTGATTCATTCGATATCTCGGGCGCGGTCCGGTTTACCGATTACAGCATAACGGGATACGTCACGACTTGGAAACTGGGCGCCACCTACGCCCCCGTCGAGGACGTGCGTCTGCGTGTGACGCGCTCGCGCGATATTCGGGCGGCTAACCGGCTGGAGCTATTTGCCGCCGGCCGGTTCGTGGGAAATACGTATATAGATCCTTTCCGCAACAATGAGCCGGTTAACGTTAACATCCTTACGACCGGCAATCTCGGCCTGAAGCCGGAGCGCGCCGATACGACGGGCATTGGTGTCGTGCTTCAGCCGTCCTGGTTCCAGGGCTTCAGCGCGTCCGTCGACTATTATGACATCGACATCAAGGATGCCATCGGCACAGTCGGCGGTCAGGCCGTCATAGATCGGTGCTATCGAGGCGAGCAGAACTTCTGCGTGGCGCTGGAGCGCAATTCTCCAGTCCCGGGCCAGACGCTGGGCACTCTCTCGTTGGTCCGTGTCCAACCGACGAATTTCGTCACTCAGATCGCGAAAGGCATTGATTTCGAAGCGAGCTATCGAACACCGATGGAATCTCTGCTTTCCGGCGCGAATGGGAATCTTACCTTGCGCGCCCTGGTGACCCACTTCATCACCAACCGTACGGATACCGGAATTCTTATCGAGACCGCCGGACAGAACTATGGTGCCTTTACCGGCAGCGGTGTGCCGAATTGGCGCTATATCGTGACTGCGTCGTATGACACCGAAGCATTTGGCCTCGTCGTTACAGCGCGTGGACTGAGTGCCGGCAAGTTCGATAACTCCTTTATCGAATGCACCACGAACTGCCCAGTGTCTACCGTGGCAAATCGCACCATCAACCGCAATCGAATGTCGGGAGCGCTCTACTTTGACGCCTCAGTCACCTACCAGCTCCTGAGCATCGCCGAGCACGAGACCGATGTGCATATGTACTTTAACGTCGACAACATTGCGAACAAGGATCCGGCGGTCGCGCCGAACGGCCCAGGAAGCGTCGCGTTCTCGCATCCTCCCGCAAGCCCCGCGTTATATGACACGCTTGGGCGGGTCTTCCGGGCCGGTCTTCGTTTTAGGATGTAGGTGCGCGGGCAAGGGGGGAGCTGTGGTCTCTCTATATGGGAGACCTCAGCACCAGACGACCCTGGAAGGCGCTCATCGCAGCGCCGCCGCTTGGTGGCGCGAATTGCCAGCCGTATGGACCGAGCGCGCCGTTGCACGAATGAAGCTCCGGATGTCCCGTGAAGTACACGTATTGAGCACGCCGCGTTCTTGGAGCGAGTCTAACTCGCACAAGCCGTCGAGATTCAGGTGCATAACGAGACACGCGACCGCCACTCCGAACCACCCGCTTTCTGAGAGCCTTCCGTAAGGATGATGGTTCAGATACGCTGATTTCTCCGCTGCTCGTGTACCACGAGCGCCAGCTTTCAGAGGAGGACGACATGAAACCGCAAAAGGCTTTCCGCTCCTCGCGCCGCCGCCTGCTCCAGGCCGCCGCCTGGGTTGTCCCCGCCGCCGCACTGGCACCTGCCGCGCTTACGTCGAGCGCCCAAGCTGCCGCGGACGACCTGTTGGAATTGGGTGTCCGGGCCGCCACCGACGCCATCCGAAAAGGCGACCTCAAGGCTGAAGCTTATGTCTCGCGCCTGCTCGCTCATTATGAGACGCAGAAGCATCTCAATACCGTGATCACGATGAACGAAGCGCGCGTGCGCGAAGAGGCGCGCGCCATCGACACGGCCCGCGCCAAGGGCGCGAAGCTGGGCGCTCTCGCCGGACTGCCCTTCATGGTCAAGGACCAGATCGACGTTGCCGGCTATCCCACGACCTCGGGCAATATCGCGCTCAAGAATTACGTACCGAAAGAAAGCGCGCGTGTCGTCGACATCATGGTCAAGCAGGGAGCGGTGGTCTTCGCCAAGGCAAACTGCGCCGATCTCGTCGGCCAGGTGCGGCCCGGCGGCGTCACCTCCGCCAATCCCTATTTCGGCTTCGTGCGCAATCCCTACGATCCGGCTTACAGCCCCGGCGGATCGAGCGGCGGCAACGGCGCGGCGATCGCCGCGCGCATCGTGCCCGCCGGAATCGCCCAGGACGGCGGCGGCTCGGTGCGTCTGCCGGCGTGCTTCAACGGCATCGCCGGCCTGCGCCCATCAACCCACACCCCTGAGAATTTCGCCAAGGGCACCGACCGCAAGCGCTATTCGTACCATGGCGCCGTATTGCCCACCGGCATGACCGGCACCTTCGGCCCGATGGCGCGCACCGTCGCCGACGTCGCCTTCCTGGACACCATCATCACCGGCGACGCCGTGCCTAGACTTGTGCTCAAGGACGCGCGCATCGGCATTCCGCGCGCCGACTATTATCAGATGGAGGCGATGGATCCGAGGGTCGCCAAGGTGACGCAAGATGCGTTCGCCAAGTTGCGCGCTGCCGGCGCCCAACTGGTGGAGATCGATTATGCGGGGCTCATCGCGCTCAATGCCGATGATCGTCTCGGCACCGCCATCGCCAAGCCCAACACCGATCTCGCGGACTGGCTCGGCAAGCATCTGCCCGGGGTCACCGCCGCCGACGTGACGCGGCTGCGGGATTCCTATCCCACCACCGGCGCGCCGCCGACCAAGTATTTCCCGGCGGACGAGGCGCAAAAGATCATGGCCAGCGCCGCCGCGACCTATGCCGCCGCGTTTCGCGACAATCGCATCGTCGCCATTGCCGCACCGACGGTCTCGATCCTCCCGCCACTGGTGAACTCCAACGGCGACACGCCGGGCCAGAAGATCATGGTCAACGGCAGGTGGATCGATGAGTGGGACACCATCATCTACAATCTGTTCTGGGGTGCGCGCCTCGGAACGCCGGGACTCAATGTGCCGTCCGGCCTCGCGTCAGGCCTGCCGGTTGGCTTGCAGCTGCAGGGCCTGCCCGGCGACGACAGCAGGATCCTTGCCCTCGGTCTAGAAGTCGAGCAAGTGCTCGGTCCGGTCGCGGCGCCCGCGTTGCGGGCGGCATAATCGCGCTGATTGCGTGATGGAGAACCGGGGAGAACCGGCGTCGAGGAAGACCCGGACGCGACGTCTTGAGCCGGTACGCGATTGGCCTGATGCCTTTCTCGGTCGCGCTAGGTGCTCACTCGGCTTTGATCGGAACGGCGTATGACCGGCAAGGGCGGCAGGAACATTTGGTTCCCGCCGCCTTCCTGGTTGGAGATCACCGACGGAATCGAAGGCCCACGCGGAACTGCCGCCCGAGAGTGTCGTACAGATTCGGATTCGACGCTTGGCCATAGTGATTATTGTTGGCCACCATCGCCGGGTCCTTGTTCATGATGTTCTGTATCGACAAAAACGTTTCGATCTCGGTACCGCTAGCCAGTTCGGGCAGGACGTAAGTGATCGCTGCATCGAGATAGAAGTAGCCGTCGATGTGATTATTGTTAATGGTCCGGTTCGTTACGGTCGATACTGGGCACCCAGTCGTGCATTCGACAAAGGAATTGTCGTAAGTACCGTCGCTGATAATTCGGGCCGTCAGGTTGATGTTAAGCGGATCATTGTCGTAGGTCGCGGAAAGAAGCCAGCGCCAGTCGGGCGGGCCGTTACCCGCGTTCGATCCAGCGGAATCGGTAGGCACCGCTACTCCGTCGTCGCGCGTTAACTTCAGGACGTGCGTACCAAGCGCGCGCAATGTCACGCTTCCATTCCAATCCGACACGAACCGATCCAGCGGCGTTGTATAGCTCGCCTCGATGTCGTACCCGTTGGTCTTCTCCAACACGAAGTTGATCGGGGCTACGGTCACGATGGTGATCACGCCCTGCGCATTGCGTGCAATATTGGCGCAAAAGGCTTGGTTGCCGAGGAAACAGCGGTCCAAAGTTGCTTGGTTGCCGATCGTCGCAATCGCGTCTTTGATCGAGATATCGTAATAATCAAAGGCCGCGCTAAACCCCTCCAACCAGGACGGCTGGTACACAAGACCAAGGCCCAGCGTGTCAGCCTTCTCTGGGCCCAAGTTCGGGTTGCCGACCGTGTTCGTAAGAACGGTGGGAATTTGCAGGTTTGTCGCGGGATCGCGCAGGTTCGGCGTCGAAGAGCCCGAGCCCGCGAGGAAGGCGTCAAAGAGGTTCGGCGCGCGGATGTCTCGCGAACGCGTCGCCCTCAAGCGAATGTCACTCACTGGAGTGTAAGTCGCACCTACTTTCCACGTTACGACAAACCCGGACGTGCTGTAGTCCGTCGCACGAACGGCGCCGTTCAGATCGAGCGCCTCGGCCCAGGATGCATCTTTCGCCAGAGGTACAACAGTCTCGGCGTATCCTTCCCAAACGTCGTAAGATCCGCGCGTCCCTTGGAAGTTGCCGGCCAGGTAGCCACGCGCTTGTGACATCGCGTCTGATACGCCGGACACTCCCGGCTTTCGATAGTCGACGCCGACAGCCAGCGATACTGGCCCCGCAGGAAGTGCAAATGGCTCACCCGTAAGGGCGGCACTGAAAATTGTCTCAGTAGAACGTTGATAGAGCGTGGAATTATCGACGGCATAATCCACGGCGGCCGCCGAATTCACCCCTATGCCGAACGAATTGTACGGCACGCATCCATTGCCCGGAGCAGCGAGCTGAGAGCGACAGATGATCTGGCCGTTTGGCCCGCGAATTGAATCGACCGCATCTGCCAGCCGAGATGCGACAAACGCCTCCGCCGACAGCATACTCCGGCTGATGCCGCGTTGGCCATAAAGGTCCCAGTTCCAGGTCGACCCCCCGCCATCGAAGCTTCCCGTCGCACCAACTGCATAACTATGCATCAGACGTTTGTTCCAGGTGCTGAGGTGCGGAAGGTCAGGATTGAGTGTGCCCATCGTGAACGAGGTGAGGCCGAGTTCAGTCATGCGCTGGCGGACGGACGCGGGAATGAATGCGTTGTCGGCGCGAATGACTCGGCTGCCCAGGTCAAACATGGTGGTCGCTTGGCCGTAGGCGGTCGACCAGCCGTAAGTGTGCTGGGCATACACCTCAACACTTTCAGTGACGCCGTAGCTCACACGTGTGAACAAACTTTGACGCATCACTGGATTGTCGAGCGCACCATCTTGGCTCGCATCCGAGTATCGCCAGTCGCCACCTTGCATGAATGGATTGCTGACGATAGGGCCGTAATTGAAGGTAAGCGGCTCGCCGTTGGGGCCGAAATGGATTCCCTTAAGGGGACCGGAGACAATGATGCCGCCGAGAGTAGCTACGCTCGCGCCTACGCGGTCTAGGACGAGAAATTGCGGAACACTTGTGCTTTGGCCCGCCGCGGTGCCGTATGCGGGGTTTTGGATACGGCGCCATCCTTCTTTGTTCCAGTCTCGCGGCGTGCCTAAGAGGCCTTCCACCTTGCTATATTCGCCGCTTATCAGGAAATGTCCTCGGCCGGCCGCGAAGGGCGTTCCGAAGGTCAGGTTGCCTTTGTACGTACGATCGTCTCCGTACGTCGTCACACCCCCCTCGATGGCACCTTTTATGCCGGTGTAGGTCTTGTCGAGGATGAAGTTGACGACCCCTGACACCGCGTCAGATCCGTACGCGGCCGAAGCTCCTCCGGTGACCACGTCGACGCGGGAGATCAGCTGCTGCGGGAAGTCATTCACATTGATCGCACCGTTCGTATCTCCCGAAACAATGCGATGGCCATCAAGAAGAGTCAGCGTTCGATTCACGCCCAAGCCGCGTAGGTTTAGATTGTTCTGGCCCTGTCGGCCCGAACTTACGTCTGCCCCTCCCGAGTGGGGCGTCGTGCCCCCGGCGAATGCAGGAAGCATGTTCACCATGTCAGCGATATTTGGACGTGCCGCAGATTCGATCTGCTCGACGTTCATCACGGTAACCGGGGTCGGCGCTTCGAAACCGTCACGTACGATCCGCGTTCCGGTGACGATGATTTCTTCAAATCCTTCCTGCTCGGCCTGGGCGTAGGCGGCCTTAGCGCCGAAGCCGGTTATGGCGCCCCCCAGAACAAGCGACGCGGCACTTACCGTCGTCAGCGCGTGACGTTTCAGAAACGGCGTACGCCGATGGTTCGCAGGCCCGCTGAGTGACATCTTGTTCCCCCCTCATTGAATGATCCCCGTCAATTGGCATGCTTAACGGAGCCGTACTGGCTGTGCCAAAGCGGTCGGATCAGCTTCAATAATCGGCGATTTGTCGGCCGCACTCAACAATGCGAGAGCGCGAAAGCATCTTTTCAATAAGCGGGGCTGGTCGTTCGACCTTGTTGCTTTCCGCGGGCCGACCTCGGCGACGCCAAATGTACATAACCGGAGATGTAGAGTGACATAATCGCCGCGCTCAACGCGCCGTATCACGTTGATATGCCCGACCTTTCTAAATCGGTCCGTATCCTCGGCTATGTCTACGGGGGCGGGATGGGAGCCTCTTTAACGAATTGAAGCGCTCCATTCTTGCGGGCTAATCCCAGATCCACGGCCCGCATCCTCTGCAGGGCGCGCCGATTTCCCGACACGGGGCAGAAGGCGGTGAAAAGCGGCGACGGGAAGCTGCGGACATCAGCGAGTGAACGACCTTGCAGCGCAGCGCCTCGATCTCGTCGCAAACCTGGACCGTGTGATCGCGCGGAAAAGACGCCGATGCGGACGGCGAGCTGAATTGAGGAAATTGCGATGAGCGGCGGTACATTACCGAACGATGCCGTCAAGCCCCGGCAGTCGCATTCTTGGTTTTTTTGACTCGCAACGATCTCTATGGCGTGGGATGATGATCCATCATCCTAGAGCAGGGGCTTCGGGGGATGCGGTTTGGGTTTCAGCGGCGCTGGGCCTGTGCGCACGTGGCGATGTTCGCCGTCGAACGCCGGTGTTTGCCGGCCCTCCGTCTCGGCCTTTCGTCGATCGTTATCCTCATATGTGGCTTGTAACCCCGGGGGTCTCGCCCGTACGCGCTCAATTTCTTTGCAGGAAGATAACATGACAGCACGGACGTTTTATCGCACCGGCACCGCCGTGGTGGCGCTGTTAGCGGCACAGTCAATGACGGCGAACGAAGCTCGGTCGCAAACCGCCGAAGGTGTTGAGGAAATCGTCGTCACGGGCACGCGTATCGTCCGTGATGGCTATCAGGCGCCAACGCCGGTCTCTGTTCTTTCGGCCGACGAGCTCAACAACATGGCGCAAACCAACATAGCGGACGCCGTGAACCGGCTGCCGCAGCTCACCGGAAGCTCCCGGCCGCAAAATGAGTCGGCCGACGACATCAACACCGGGATCAACAATCTCAACCTGCGGGGCCTCCATCCGGATCGAACTCTTGTGCTGATGGACGGTCGTCGGTTGGTCGGCTCGACGATTCAAGGGTCAATAACAATGGCGGCGCGGTCGACATCAACGTATTGCCCAATGCTCTCATCAGCCGCGTCGACATCGTCACGGGCGGGGCTTCGGCGGTATATGGGTCGGACGCGCTTGCGGGCGTCGTAAACTTCATCCTCGACAAGGAATTCAGCGGGGTAAAGGGAACGCTCCAGGGCGGTGTGACGACCTATGGGGATGATCAGCAATACCAAGTCTCGTTGGCGTCGGGCATGCCCTTCGCCAATGGCGCCGGACACTTCCTGTTAAGCGGCGAACACGCGGAGAACAGAGGCGTCCCTCATAACAATCGTCGGTGGGGCGAGCGTACCTACGGCATCATCAATAATCCGAACTACACGCCGACCAACGGCCAGCCGGAGTACTTGGCCCTGCAGGATGTCGCGATGTCGATCGCGACACGTGGCGGGCTTGTTCTCGACACGGCCTTGCGCGGCACGATGTTCGGCGTCGGCGGCACTCCGGCGACCTTTCGCTTCGGCGACATCGACAACGGCTTCATGATGTCCGGGGGCGATTGGCAGCTGTCGCGCATCGACAACGATCCGAGCCTCAACCTTCCGATTCAACGCAGCAACGCCTTCACGCGGCTTTCTTATACCCTCGGCGAGGCCGCGACGATTTGGGCTGAAGGCATGTGGGCTCACACGCGCGCCACTATGAAATCGGGCGTGCCGCAATTCGCACTGGGTAGCGTCACGGTGATGGCCGACAACCCGTTCATTCCGGCGAGCGTCAGGTCACGAATGACGGCACTCGGAATTCCTTCCTTCACCCTCGGCACCAACAATGTCGACATGCCGGGATTCATTCCGGACAATGAGCGCATCTTCCGGAGTTACGCGGCCGGCATCGACGGCGGTTTCGACGCTTTTGGGTCGGCCTGGCAGTGGGATGCCTATTACGGACACTCGAGCACACACGTATCGGCGCACATCCCGTTCGACATGCTGATCGAGGAGTACAACAGGGCGATCGATTCCGTCGTCGATCCTGCCGCCGGACGCATCGCTTGCCGCGTCAATATCGACGCCGATCCAGGCAATAACGATCCCAGCTGCGTGCCGTACAATCCGATGGGCATCGGCGTGAACTCGGCTCCGGCGATCGATTACGTGACCGGAACGGGCTACGCATACACTCATATCGGGCAGAGCGTCATCGCGGCGAGCGCGTCCGGGGAGCCGTTCGGCACCTGGGCTGGGCCGGTATCGCTCGCGCTGGGCATCGAACATCGCAAAGAGTCGGTGAAGGGTATTTCCAGCGCCTTGGATGCAGCTGCCAAGTTCTTTGCTGGCAATTACACCGCGACAAACGGAAGTTTCCACGTCACCGAAGGATTCGTCGAGACTGTAGTGCCTCTCGCCAACGACGCGAGTTGGGCGACGGCGTTGGATTTGAACGGGGCCGTGCGCCTCACCGACTATTCCACATCCGGCTTCGTCACCACATGGAAGGTGGGCGCCGTTTACAAGCCCGTAACCGACGTCACCCTTCGCGCCACGCAGAGCCGCGACATCCGCGCCGGGAACCTCGGCGACCTGTTCAACACCGGCCGCTCGGGCACCGGCGCCGTCACCGACCCGGCCACCGGCATCACCACCTCGATCGTTTCACGGGTGCGCGGCAATCCGAATCTCGAGCCCGAGAAGGCGGATACGACCGGCATCGGCGTCGTGTTGACGCCTTCATTCCTTACCGGCTTCGGCGCCTCGGTCGATTACTATTACATCGATATCAAGGGTGCGATCGTCTCGCTCGGCGATCAGGAGTATGTCGACCGTTGCTTCGAAGGCCAGACCGAGCTCTGCCCCTTCATCCAGCGCGACGCCGCCGGACTGATCAATTTCGTTGCCATCCAGCCCGCCAATATCCTCAACCAGACCGCCGAAGGTTTGGACTTCGAAGTCAGCTATCGCTTTCCGCTTGCCGGTATCGCCGAAAGTCTGCCGGGGGAGCTTACCTTGCGCGCCCTCGGGAACTACGTGTTCTCGCTCAAGACGATAGACGAGGACCTCGTGGTTGAAGGCGCGGGCGTCAATGCTGACGCCGCGGGTCTTTCAATCTCGGGCTTGTTCGCTCCGCACCTGCGATATCACCTCTCCGCAACGCTGGACCTCGACGTTTTCTCGGGCACCATTACCGCCCGCGGGACCGGGAAGGGTGTCTATAACAACGCCATCCACGCCTGTCAGAGCGGCTGTCCCGCCTCGACGGCAGAGGCGCCGACAATGAACATCAATGACATCGAAGGTGTCACGTATTGGGATCTGGGCCTCAATTATCAACTGTTCGATCGCAAGGCCGAGATGTTCTTTGTCGTCGAGAACGCGTTCAACCGCGCCCCGCCGTTCATCGCAGGACCGACAAGCTTTACCTTCTATTCGGGGCAGGGAAATTCGAATTACGATCGCCTCGGACGGATTTTTCGCGCCGGCGTGCGCTTCCAGATGTGAAGGAGCGATGACGATGCATACGGTAAGAACTGCACTAGCGCTCGCGGCTGCAGTCGTTCTCGCCAGCTGCTCGCGCGAGGAACCGGTCGCTTACGATGTGGTGGAGAAGTCGCTGTCTCAAATTTCCGACGACCTCGCAGCTGGTAAGGTCACGTCGGTCGCGTTGACCAACGCCTATATCGCGCGCATCAACGCGCACGACGGGTCATTCAGGTCTGTGATTGCCATCGCGCCCGACGCGATGAAACAGGCCGAGGCTTCCGATGCGCGCCGCAAGGACGGCAAGGCCATTGGACCGTTGGACGGTGTGCCAATCTTGCTCAAGGACAATATCGACTGGCAGGGTATGCCCACCACCGCCGGCAGTTGGGCGCTGGAGCAAAATATGCCGGCGCGTGACAGCGAAGTCGGCCGGCGGCTGCGCGCCGCGGGCATCGTCATGCTCGGCAAGACCAATCTCGACCAATACGCCGGCATGCGCACGATCAATTACATCAACGCATCTACGGTCGGCGGCGGGGTCAACAATCCCTACCGTCCCGGTCTGTCCGCGTGCGGATCGAGCTCGGGTTCCGGCATCGCGGGCGCCGTCAGCTTCGCCGCAGGGACGGTCGGGACGGAAACCTCCGGCTCGGTTGTTTGCCCCGCGTCGATGAATGGTTTGGTCGGAATCAAGCCCTCGATCGCCCTTGTTTCGCGCCGCGGCGTTGTACCCATCAGTTTGACCCAGGACACGACCGGGCCCATGACGCGTACGGTCCGCGATCTGGCGATGATGCTGACTGTAATGGCGGGCAGTGATGCTGAGGATCGCTGGTCTGCCGATGCGGATGCTCACAAGACCGATTACGTCACGGTCCTCGATGCGAATGCGCTGAAGGGCGCACGGCTCGGCGTCGTGCGCGGCGTTGCCGGCTCGACACCGGCAACCGATGCGGTGCTCGACAAAGCCCTCGACGTCATGCGCGGGCAGGGGGCTGAGGTCGTCGAGGTGCCGATTTCGATGTTCGAGGATCTGACGCAGGAGCAGCGCATCATCCTGCTTTACGATTTCAAGGAAGACATCAACGCTTATCTTGCTTCGACGCCGCCGAGCGTGAAGTCGCGTACGCTCAGCGATCTCATCGCCTTCCACACCTCTGACCCGCGCGAAAGCATGCACGCCATCGACATTTTTGAATTGTCGGAGAAACTCGAAGGCGGCCGTCAGAATCCGGAATACATCAAGGTGCTGGAATACGCCAAGCGGCGGGCGGGTGCGGAAGGCATCGACCGGGCGCTCAGCGAGTATCAAGTGCGCGCGCTGGTTTCGCTGACCAACGGGCCGGCTGAAGCCCATCCCAAGGAAGGCACGCGAATGCCGTTCTATCCGCTCACCGAATATCCAAAAGGGTCGGTGCCGCCCGACATGACGACCTACACCTCGGTTGCCGGCTACCCGAACCTTTCTGTGCCCATGGGTTTGGTTGACGGTTTGCCGGTTGGCATCTCATTTTCGGGGGCGATGTGGTCCGAAGCTGATTTGATCAGACTTGGTTACGCTTATGAACAGGCGTCCAAGGCCCGCGTGCCCCCAGCTCCGCTTCAGACTGCGCGGCCGTGATCGTCGGCCCGTCGGCATAAGAGGGCGCAATGAAACGTTTCATTCGGACGATCGTCGCTTTCACCTTTCTAGCGCATTCATCGGGAGCCTCCGCCCAAACCACCTTCCAGCTCGACGCGATCAAACCCAAGATCGAGCAGTTGATTCGGGCAGAGTTGGCGAAGGGCACGGCGTCCGTCTCCATTGCCCTAGTCGCGAGCGATCGCGTCGTTTGGACCGCCGCCTACGGGGATGCCAATGCCACCACCCACACGCCGGCAACACCGGCGACAGTCTACAGCACCGGATCGACCGGCAAGAGCGTTACTGCCACCGCGGTGATGCAGCTTGTGGAGCAGGGCAAGATCGAACTGGACGCGCCGGTGAATCGATATCTCCTCAGCGCGCGCGTGCAGGACCGTCTTCAGGTCGACACGCCGGTGACCGTGCGCCAAATGCTCAGCCACCAGTCCGGGCTTACGTGCGATGTGCGCACCACGCCGGTTTTCTCCCGCACCTTGCCGCCGACACTGGCAGAGCTCACAGCGCGCACATACTCGGTGCGCAGGCCCGGCGAGAAATACGAATACTGCAACGCGGCCTACGGCATTCTTGGTTATGTGATCGAACAGGTTTCCGGCCAGGAATATGAAGCCTATATCGTCGAGAATATCCTGAAGCCGGTCGGCGCGGAGACCTCGAACCCCGTGCGGCCGACGGCCCTGATGGAAGACCTCATGGCGCAGCCTTACGAGCGCGGCAAGGATGGCAAGCCCGAGCCGACGCGCCAGGTTTTCTTCGATGTCTATCCGGCGGGCGACATGTATATGACGGCCACCGACATGGCACGTTATCTGGGCGCCCATCTCAATGGCGGTGTGTTCGGCGGCAAGCGCATCCTGTCGGCCGCGTCCGTGGCCGAAATGCATAAGAACCAGTCGCCGACGCCTGACAGCCCCTACGGCTTCGGCTTCGCCATCATGACGGCCCCCGACGGTCACAAGATCATCATCCATTCGGGCGGCACCCCCGGCTTCAACGCGCTTCTCGCCGGCGATGTGAACGCGAAGCTCGGCGTGTACCTCATGACGAATCGCGGCGGCTTCGATGAAATTGGACGGGCGGTGTTGGAGCTGATGCGCGGCGCGCCGATCGCGGTAGAGAAGTAGCGTTGCGAAGAGACCTGCTGGGAATACAACTCTATTTAGGACCTCACTGAGGTGCGGACGCGCCTCTCGACACCACCTTCGCTCAAGGGTGTCACCCATGTCTCCGGTACAAGGTGTTACCCATGTCTCCGGGTCGGACACGAAGGATAATGGCGGATGGGGTGGGATTCGAACCCACGAGACCCTTGCGGGCCTGCCGGTTTTCAAGACCGGTGCCTTCAACCGCTCGGCCACCCATCCCGGGACGGCGTGCCTTATAACAAGACTGCCTTAAGAGTCTGAGCTTTTTTATCGCTCCCTGGGCTGCGGCGACCGCCCAATCGTGGCATAGAGGCTTGCAACGAGGGTGGGGGGATCGATGATCGATACAAGCGCGCGGCCGGTGATCGGCCTTATCGGCGGCTCCGGGCTTTACGACATGGAAGGCGTGACCGGCAAAAGCTGGCGATCCGTCTCGACACCCTACGGCGCGCCTTCCGACGATCTCTTATGCGGTCAGATCGGCGATACACCCGTGGTGTTCCTGCCGCGCCACGGCCGCGGACACCGGAGATCACCATCCGACCTCAACTACCGCGCCAATATCTACGCCTTGAAATCCCTCGGCGTGACCGAAGTGATCTCGCTGTCGGCGTGCGGCTCTCTCCAGGAATCGCTGGCCCCCGGAACGTTCGTCATCGTCGACCAGTTCATCGACCGTACCTTCGCGCGCGTCAAAAGCTTCTTCGAGCCGGGACTCGTTGCCCACGTTTCCATGGCTCATCCCGTGTGCGGCCGGCTCGGGGATCGCCTCGAGGCGGCGGCAAAGCGCCTCGCCATTCCTTACGCGCGGGGTGGCACGTATCTTGCCATGGAAGGCCCGCAGTTCTCGACGCTCGCAGAATCGAAACTTTACCGCTCCTGGGGATGCGATGTGATCGGCATGACTAACATGCCAGAGGCCAAGCTCGCGCGTGAGGCGGAGCTTTGCTACGCCACGGTCGCGATGGTGACGGATTACGACTGCTGGCACGAAGATCATGGGGCCGTGACGGTGGACCAGGTGATCGGAGTGCTGCTCGCCAACGCGGACAAAGCGCAGGCGCTCGTGAAGGAGGCCGTGCCGGGTTTAACAAACCGCGCAAGCCCTTGCGAAAGAGGATGTCACACGGCCCTGGATGCGGCGCTCATCACCGCGCCACAGGCACGTGACCCCGCCGTGGTCGCAAAACTTGGCCCCATCCTCAGCCGTGCCCTGGGACGTAAGTCTTAAGCCTTGAGCGTGGTACCGGCCCATTGCCGGCACCACGCGAGCACGCTATCGACCGGCATTGGTTTTGCGACAAAGTAGCCTTGCACCACATCCACGCCGAGCCCTGCGAGCAGATCCCAATCGTCCTGGGTTTCCGCGCCTTCGGCGACCACAGACAGACCGAGATTGTGGCCGAGGGCGGCACTTGATTGAAGAATGGCTTTCGCCTTGTGGTTCTGACCCGCCCCGTTGACGAAGGCGCGGTCGATCTTGAGCTCGGCGAACGGCACACGCCTCAACTGTTCCATCGACGAGTATCCGGTCCCGAAGTCGTCGATCGAAAGGGCAAATCCCTTCATGTGAAGGCGGGCCAGGATATCGAGCGTGTCGGCGGCGTCCCTAAAGACTCCGGTCTCGGTGATCTCGAGCACGATTTGTTGAGGATCAACACCCTGCTCGGAAGCTTCCCTTGCGATCCGATCCGGCATGCCCAGGTCGACCAGAAGGTGCGCCGAGATATTGATACTCAGCTTGGTGAAGAGTCCCGCCTTGTTCCATGCCGCGCACTGCTTGAGGGCGAGGCTCAAGACACGATCGGTGAGCGGCTTGATAAGGCCGCTCTCTTCGGACAGGGCGATGAATTGCGCCGGCGGAACGAGGCCGTGATCGGGATGCTGCCACCGCGCCAGGCCCTCGAAGCCCTCGAGTTCGCGCGTCCGCAAGTCGATTTTCGGTTGATAGTGCAGGGTGATCTGATTGAGCTCGATCCCTCTTTTCAAATCCTCGGACGTCAGGGACAGGCGTTTCGGTGCGGCGCCTGCCGGCCGGGCGCCGTCGAATTTCGAGAGCATGATGCGGACGGCTTCGATGCTGATCGGTTTTTCTATGGCGCCGAGGACGAGCAGTCCTCGGGCCCGCGCCATGTCGACGGCCGTGCTGAGAAGGGCGGCGTTGGCGCCGCTGACAAAAACAAAGGCCGGCTTTTGCTCGAGCTCGGCGACGTGCCGCACGACTTCCACGCCGTCCATGTCCGGCATCATGAGGTCGCAGAACACGACGCCGATATACGGATTCGCCTTGATCTGCGCGATCGCTTCCTTGCCGTTCGCGGCGTAGGCGACGTTCTCAACTCCGGCGGTCTGCAGCACTTTTCCGGCCATCGTGCGCACGAATGCCTTGTCGTCGACGACGAGGACGCGAAGCTGGCGGTTTAATTCGACGTTCATGACTATTTCTCGGTTGATTAGATTCATGGTCCAGCACCTGTCCTCAGGAACCGCCTCGTATTACCTCGCTACCCTCTCCGAAAATCGAGCCGCAAAATTCTGGACACGGCTCAGCTCGAGTGAAATCTCAGAGATCACCGACGCGGCGGCCTCGAAGTCGTCGCGTTGTGCGATGTACTCCAGTTTCTCGTACAATCCCCCAAGACTGGCGGCGCCGAGATTGCGCGCTTCACCCTTGGCGCCGTGCGCCGCGCGGATCAGGCCATAGGAATCGCGCCGTGCGAAATGGCCCTGCACGTCGGTCCACGATTCCCCTGCCGCCGTCGCAAACTCCTGCACGACGTCGGCGATCATTTTTTCGTCCTCGCTGCCAAGGAGTTGCTGAACGATCTTGAGGTCGAGCACCTCGGGACCGGCGGCATCGCCGATGTGAATCGTTTCGTCTTTGCTGGCCAGCCATTGGGAAAGTACGGTGGCCAGCCGTTGCAGGGTCACCGGTTTGCTGACGAAGTCATCCATTCCGGCGGCAAAACATTGCTGCATATCGGCGCGCGAAGCGTGAGCCGTCATCGCGATGACCGGAATGCGGCCTCCCATCTTTCGCTCGCGTTCCCGCAGTCTGCGCGTGAATTCGAATCCGTCCATGTCCGGCATCGCACAGTCGCAGAGGATGCAATCGAACACCGCGGAGCCCACCTTCTCGAGACCGGTGTTGCCGTCGCTCGCAAGCGTGCAAATGGCGCCGAGCTGCCTCAGTTGGCGCTGGACGATGGTCTGGTCGACGAGGCGGTCTTCCAGCACGAGCACCTTTTTCCCGGCTAGGGCCCTGCCGAACGGGCGTGCAGGCGCAACGATGGATTCGGGGACCTGCGGCTCGACCTGAGCAGACCGGCGAAGCGAGGGGGAGTGGAAATCCTGGCCGGTGCCTTCGCTGCGCGCCGCGCGGAGTTGAAAATCGCGCAGGCGGAGCTGCCTCCACTGCCAAACCACGATCGTTGTCAGTACCGTGACAAGGAGGTTTGCAAGGAGGAGCCAGCGGGCCAATTCGGCGGGGGCGTGGCCGCTTTGGCGCGTGATCTGCCACGCGGCGAGCGACCCCGCAGCGCCAACCAGCAACACCCCTATCGGTAACCACAATCGCCACGCCGCGAATGCCACGCCCGCACAAGCCTCCTTGCTGGGCCGCACACCTAGAAGGGCCCGCACGGTCTGATTACCCGCATAATTGGGTTTACGATGGTAATCCACATAGTTAATAGTCGCAATTATTAACCTCTCACGAACCCGTTACAGTATTCACTCCTAACGTTTCGGGATTTTGCGTGCGTTACGAAATCACCCGGGGGTTGGAGCTTTCTCCCCGTGGTTCTTCCAACCCGCGTTACGTGACCTACAATGCGCGGAAGGAAAACGGGCTGCCTGATGCGAATTTTCGACCGGCATTACAGGACTATTTGGCGCGACGAGGACGGCGATATCCGGATCATCGACCAGACGCGCCTGCCGTTTGCCTTTACGATCGCGACCCTTTCCAGCGTGGACGACGCGGCGCATGCCATCCGCAGCATGATGGTCCGGGGGGCGCCTTTGATCGGCGCCACCGCGGCCTACGGCATAGCCCTGGCGATGCGCGCCGACCCAAGCGACCGCCACCTTGCGGCGGCGGCCGACCTTCTGCGGTCGACGCGACCTACCGCGGTCAACCTGGCTTGGGCGATCGAACAGATGACCGCGGCACTCGCGCCGTATCCACCTCATGAACGCCAATCCGCCGGCTTCCGCCGCGCGAGCGAAATCTGCGATGCCGACGTTGCGCAGTGCGAGGCCATCGGCCGCCATGGCCTTTCGGTTTTCGAAAAGATCTTTGGGTCGAAAGGCAGCAAAGCGCCGCTCAACGTCCTGACCCACTGCAACGCCGGCTGGCTTGCCTGCGTCGATTGGGGCACCGCGCTCGCGCCGATCTACAAGGCGCATGATTCCGGGCTTCCGATCCACGTTTGGGTAGACGAGACAAGGCCGCGCAACCAAGGCGCCTCGCTCACGGCTTATGAATTGGGGGCCCACGGCGTACCGCACACCATCATCGCCGACAACACGGGCGGCCACCTCATGCAACACGGGCGTGTCGACCTGGTCATCGTCGGCAGCGACCGCACCACCGCCAATGGGGACGTGTGCAACAAGATTGGAACCTATCTCAAGGCCCTGGCCGCGTTTGACACCAAGGTGCCTTTTTACGTCGCGCTCCCGTCGACGACCATCGACTGGTCGCTTTCCGACGGAAGGGAAATTCCGATCGAAGAACGCGACGCCCGGGAACTGTCGCACGTGACCGGACGCACCGCGAGCGGCGCGCTGGAAACCGTTGCCATCTACCCGCCGCGGAGCGAAGTCCTGAACGTCGGCTTCGACGTCACGCCGGCGCGCTACGTGAGCGGCCTGATCACCGAGCGCGGAACTTGCCCCGCCAGCCGGGAGGGGTTACTTGCTCTTTTTCCGGAACGAACGCGCGCAGCGGCCTGATGGACAATATCGTACACACGCCCGAGGACGTCCGCCTGAAGGCGGAGCTTATGGTCACCTGCTGCGCCATCGCCCAGCGCGGTCTCACCCACGGCACGTCGGGAAACGTCAGCGTCCGCAGGGATAGCGAGACGTTTTTCATCAGCCCGAGCGGCGTTCCCTACGAACAACTCGACGACATCCCGATCATGGATTTCGAGGGCCGCTGGTTCGGTTCGCGCAGGCCATCGAGCGAGTGGCGCTTCCACCGCGACATCCTGAAGGCGCGTCCGGACGTGAACGCCGTCGTGCACACGCATTCCAAATACGCGGTCGCGTTGGCTTGCACGGGACAGGGAATCCCGGCCTTCCACTATATGGTAGCGGTGGCGGGCGGCGCGGACATCCGCTGCGCGCCCTACGCCACGTTCGGGTCACAGGCGTTGTCGGATCATGCGCTTGCCGCGCTCGAGGGCCGCAAAGCGTGCCTGCTTGCCAATCACGGCGTGATCGCAACGGGAACGGATCTTTCCGGCGCCTTGCGCCTCGCCGGCGAAGTCGAGAATCTTGCCAGCCAATATTGCGCGGCGCTCGCCGCGGGAACACCGCAGCTTCTCGGCGAAGTCGAGATGGCGCGGGTCGTGGAGCTGTTCAAGTCCTACGGCAAGCAGGACAGCGACCACGACCCGGAGCTGCGCTTCGGCGGCGTTCCGCGCTTCTAAGCGCGGGCACTTTCGTGCCAGTGGCGCAAGAGGCGCCGCGAAAGCGCATCGAGCGCCAGGTAAAGCCCGAGGCCCGACGCGCTCAGCAGCACGAAGCAGCCGAGCGCAAGCGCGAGATCGAGCCTATAGCTGGCCTCCACCAGCCGGGAGGCTAGACCTGAGCGAGTCCCGGACGTGCCGGCGACCATCTCGGCGACGACCGTGCCGATGAGCGCGAGGCCGCCTGCGATCCGCAGACCCCCGAGAAAATACGGCAGCGCGCTCGGGATCAGCAGCCGGCGCACCGTTTGCCATCGCGTCGCCCGGTAGAGAAGAAAGAGATCCTTCAAGTTGGCATCCACGCTCTTCAAGCCGAGCAGCGTGTTGGAGATGATCGGGAAGAGGGCGGCCATCCAGGCAAGGATGAGGAGGACGAAGAACACGTCTTCCACCCAGATGATGACAAAAGGCGCGATGGTGACGATCGGCGTGACCTGCAAAAAGATCGCGTAGGGAAAGAATATCCGTTCGGCGAGGGGGGACTGCGCGAGGCCGATCGCGATCAAAGCGCCCGACACCGCGGCCAGCAGCAGCGCGACAACTGTGACCTCCAGCGTCACGCTCAAGGCACCCGCAAGCTCGGCGGCGTTCGACGCAAGCGCTGCTCCAATCTCGCTCGGCCGCGGCATGATGTAGGCGGGAATGTCCGCCGCGACGAGGGACAATTCCCACATGGCGAGCAGGAATACTCCGAAAGCCAAGGGCGCGGCCGCGCGCGTCATGCGGTGACTCTTGCGCCGCTCATGGCACGCTCCAGGATGTTTGAAACTTCGGCGCATTGATCGGCAAAAGCGTGCGTGTTGCGAAGTTCGGAGTCGCGGTGCTCCGGAAGGCGGACGGGCAGATCGGCAATCACACGCCCGGGCCGCGGTGACATAACGATCACGCGCTGCGACAGGAACACCGCCTCGCGGATCGAATGCGTGACGAAGACCACCGTCCACCCGTTCTGTCGCCATAACGTTTGAAGATCGTCGTTGAGGCGAAAGCGCGTGAACTCGTCGAGCGCGGCGAACGGCTCATCCATGAGCAGCGCTTGCGGATTGGTGACGATCGCGCGGGCGAGGGATGCGCGCATTTGCATTCCGCCGGACAGCTCGCGCGGATAAGCCTTCGCGAAACCGGCAAGGCCAACCCGGGTAAGGGCTTCATCGATGGGCGCGAGGCCGGCGCCTTTCAGCCGCAGCGGAAGGCTGACGTTGGCCGCGACGCTCGCCCAGGGCATCAACGTCGGGTCCTGGAAGACGAAGCCTGTCTCCGCAATTCCGATACGCGCGACTTCGCCTGCGCTCGGCTGCAAGAGTCCGGCGAGGAGGCGAAGCAAGGTCGACTTGCCGCAGCCGGAGGGCCCGACGAAGCTGACGAAGCTGCCGCGGGCGATCTCGAAACTCGTCGGGGCGAGAGCGGCCGTTCCGTTCGGGTAGGTTTTCGTCAGTCCGTTGAGCCGAAACGCGGTCTCGGTCAACGTCCACCTGTGCGGTGTCGGGGCTTGCCGATGAATGCGGTCGTATAAGCCTTGCGGAAATCCATCGCGCGCGGATAAAGGCCGTCCGCCGCCATGACATCGAAAAATGCGCGCCAGCGCGCGTCCGTCATGGCGCCGACGCCCAGAGTTTCGGCGTCGCCCGATACGATCATCCCATGCTCGATGAGCTTGCCGCGGCCGAACGCGAGCAAGTCATCGGTCATGTCGGGATTATCCCGCTTGATGAGAGCGTGGGCCGGCGCGGGATCGCCGGTGAGATAGCTGATCCAGCCGGCTATGCTGGCGTCGACAAAACGCTGAACCAGGTCCGGCTCCTTTTGGACCCGCGCGGACGAAGTCATGATGACGGAGGAATAGCTCGCGTAGCCCGCGTCGGCGAGCAGCATGACCACCGGCTTCTTGCCGGCACGGGCAATTTGGAACGGTTCACTCGAAAGAAGTCCCTGCTGGATCGCAGTCGGATCGGCGAGGAACGGTGCAAGGTTGAAGGTATAAGGCGCAATCTGATCGTCGGTGTATCCGTACTTCGACTTGAGGAAGCGCCAGAACCCGATGCGCGTGTCGGGCGAGATCATGATGCGTTTGCCCTTGAGCTGGGCGAGACTGTCATTGCCGGCGCCCGCGTGTGCGATCAGAACCGCCGGGTCCTTTTGGAAGATCGCGGCGACCGCGACAACGGGAACGTTCTGTTGAACGAAGTTCAGGGCGATGAACGAATTGGGCACCGCGCTGAAATCGAGGCGGCCCGCGGCGAGCAGTTGCGAATGATTGACCTGTGGCCCGCCCTGGCGGATCTCCACTTCAAGTCCCGCCTTGGCATAAAGGCCCGTCGCGACCGCCTGGTAGTAACCGCCGTGCTCGGCCTGGGCGCGCCAGTCCGTGCCGAGACTGACGCGGTCGGCTGCGGACGCGCAAAACGGGACGAGCCACGCCGCCGCGAGGACGGCGCAGTACAAGATCCCGCGGCGGGGATTCATCAGATCTTGAATACGCCGCCCGGAGCGCCGGCGGCGGCCGGCGCGGCTTGCACGCCCTGCTTGGCGACCTTCGTCGGCTGCTGCTCTTCGATCGCGAACACTTTGAAGAGCTCAGGCGGCTTGGCGATGTTCTTCATCGGTTTCACGCCGATCGACATGAAGTGCGCCGGAACCTTGTTGCGAGCCGCATTGGCGACGACGTCGGAAACGGTCACGCCGTCGGGATCGCACTGGGGTTCAATACGTGCGGCGATGTTGACGCCTTCGCCGAACACGTCCGTGCCGGTGTGAATCACTTCGCCCATATGCACGCCGATGCGGATATGGAACTGGTCGTTGGCCGGCTTGCCCTTATTGTATTCGCCGATCGCCTTTTGGCAGTCGAGAGCGCACTGCACGGCGTTTTCGGCCGAACGGAAGCGCACCATGAAGGCATCGCCGATCGTCTTGATGACCGTGCCGCGGTTGCGCACGATCTGGTTGCGCATGATTTCGTTATGGATGGACAGCTTCTTGACCATCGCCGCTTCGTCGGCGCCCATCTGCTTCGAATAGCCGACGATGTCGGTGAACATGATGGCGGTGAGCTGGCGCTTCGGATTCTTCGAAGAGCCTTCCTCCATCGCTTCGAGGTCTTTGTCGCTCTTGCGCAATTTATCGAGGAGGCGAAGCGGATTGATCGGCGCGAGCAGGCGGCCGAGGCCCATAGTGACCAGCGCCACAATGAAGGATTGCAGCACGCGCGAGACGCCCCACACCCAGACGCCGGTGAACAGGGCCGCAAAGACGAGAGTCTTCGCCGTCACCTGCCAGCCCGGAGGGGTGTAGTCGATGACGAACGTCGACGCGCTGTAGAGCGAATAGGCTTGAATCGTGGTATAAATATAAAGGCCGAAACAGCCCAGCGATTTGACGGGATTTTCGGTATAAAGCCGCAGGATCACGAGAGTGATCAGCACACCGCAGTACATGACGGAAAGGATCGGAGAATTCGCCTGGATGTCGATCGCACCGGCGAACATGTTCAGGAACCACTCGGTGAAAAATCCGGTTTCCTTCGCCGCATCGCCGGCCTTGGCGAGTTCTGTTGTATAGGAAAACGGTTGATCGGCCATGTGCGCTACCCCTCTGATCCGGTCCCTCTTCCGGAAGCGCGGGAAGTTTAACGGAATGAAAGGCGCATTTCCACTGTTGCGGGTCGCGCTCAATCGGCCGATTCTTGGCGAATGACTGGGGTTTAGACGAAGGTTTTCAGGATGATTTTCAAGGAGCGAATTCCGCGGCGTTCAGCTCTCGGTGTCATTGCCGGCGCCGTTTTGGGCGGTTGCCAGGGTAAGCCGATCGGCGAAGCCCCCGCCGCCGCAGGCGCCTCGCCAACGGCGCCGCCGCCCGAGCCGACGACGACATTCGTGGTTTCGTCGCAGAAGTTCGAACAGTGGCTGGAGGGAGCACGCACCGAGGCGGCGAAGCGTGGTATCGGAACGAAGACCATCGAGCTGGCGCTCACGAACCTCGAACCGAACCCGAAGGTGGTGGAACTCGACCGCCGCCAGCCTGAATTCAGCCAGACCTTCACGCGCTATCTCAATAATTACGTCACGGACCGGCGTATCAACGAGGGACGGGCGCAATTGGCGCAGCGTGCGTCGCTGCTGACGGGCCTCGAGCGCGACTTCGGCGTGCAGGCCAGGTATCTCGTCGCGTTCTGGGGAGCGGAGACCAATTACGGCCGCGTGATGGGCGATTTCCCGGTCATCACCTCGCTTGCAACGCTCGCCTTTGACGGACGCCGCGACGAGTTGTTCCGGGCCGAGTTGTTCAATGCCCTGACCATCCTCGACCGGGGCCATATTCCGCTGGAGCGCATGAAGGGTTCGTGGGCCGGTGCGATGGGCAATACCCAGTTCATGCCTTCGACATTCCTGCGTCACGCGGTCGACCGCGACGGCGACGCGCACATCGACATCTGGGGAAGCGTTCCGGACGCTCTGGCCTCGGCCGCGAATTATCTGCGCAGCATGAAGTGGGACGGCGAAGGTACCTGGGGACGCGAAGTCAAGATGCCGAAGGGTTTCGACGTGGGTCTGGCGAGCCTCGACGTCGAAGCCAGGGAGAACATGCGTCCACTACCGGAATGGGCGCGGCTCGGACTGCGGCGCGCCGACGGCGGTCCGCTGCCGGGGCGCGACATCGCCGCATCCTTCATCCTCCCGCAAGGCGCCTCGGGTCCGGCGTTCCTGGTGTACGACAATTACCGCACGATCCTGCGCTGGAACCGTTCGGCCTTCTACGCGATCGCCATCGGCCATCTTGCCGACCGGCTGGAGGGCGGGCCGCCATTCACCACGCTTCTGCCGGCGGCCGAACCGCTGCGACGCCAGGAAATCGTCGCCTTGCAGGAAGGCCTCATCGCCGAAGGGTTCCTGGAAGGGACGGCCGACGGCGTGATGGGCGCCCTGACACGCCAAGGCATCCGGCGGTTCCAGAGGGCGCGCGGATTGCCGCCGGACGGCTATGCCGATCAGGCCCTCATTGCCGCGGTGACGGGCGCCTAGGGGGCCTCAACTTGCCGGAAACCAGCGTTTCCAGTAGGATACAAGCACTTGTGGGGCTTGGACACCTAAGACGCTAGTAATGAACACTTTTCAACGGGGGCTTCGCCCGGCGCTGATCGGCATGGCGCTGGGTTTGGCGGGATGCGCGGGGGGAAATCCTCCCGTGACGGCGCCTGCGCCCCTTCCGCGCTCCGACGCCGCGGCGCTGCCCGACAGCGGCACATATAAGGTCGGGAACCCGTATGAGATCGCGGGCACTTGGTACTACCCCTCCGAGGACTACACCTACATCGAAGAAGGCATTGCCTCCTGGTACGGGCAGGACTTCCACGGCAAGCGCACCGCCAACGGCGAACGCTACGACATGAACGCGATCTCCGCCGCCCATCCGACCCTGCCGCTGCCGAGCATCGTCAAGGTCACCAACCTCGATAACGGGCGCGTCCTTGAAGTCCGCGTCAACGACCGCGGGCCGTTTCACAGCAAGCGCATCATCGATCTATCCCGCCGCGGCGCGCAGCTGCTGGGCTTCTATGAAGCCGGCACCGCGCGCGTACGCGTCGAAATCGATGCGCAGCAGAGCATGGATCTCAAGAACGTCGCCCTGAAGCGCAATCCCGGTGAAATGCCGCAAGTGGCGGCGGTCCCGCGGGCAACGGTGAGCGCTTCCGCACTGCCTCCGCCGGCGGCCGTAAGGGGCGAGATCAAGACGGTGGCGGCCGCGCCCGCCAAGCCGCCGCAGGCGAAAGCCCCGGCGCCCGGGGCGCCGCCTAAACCGGCGGTCGCAATCCCGGCCAACGGCCCGGCCACCAGCCTGTTCATCCAGGCCGGGGCCTTCTCTCAGATTTCCAATGCCCAGCGCCTCGAGCAGCAGCTGAAGGAACTCGGCATCGGCAGCGTGCTCGTCCTGCCGGTCGCTTCGGGCGAAAAACAAGTCTTCCGCGTACGCATGGGTCCGCTGGTGGACCAAAGCCAGGCGGAGACGCTGCTCACACGCGTAAAGTCGTATGGGTATGATGACGCGCAGATCGTTCGGGATTAGACTCTCCTAACCATCTCCACCTTTTTTATCTGGACGTTCGGGACACCGATGAAGCGCATCTTGCTCGCGACCGCATTTGGATTTGCTGCACTGACCGCCGTTCCGGCCGGCGGCGCGTCGATCGACATCAATGCGCGGGAATACATTCTGGTGGACTTCCACACCGGCGCGGTCCTCGGCGCGAAGAACGCCGACAAGCCGATGCCGCCGTCATCCATGAGCAAACTGATGACCGCGTATATGGCCTTCGACGCGCTGAAGTCCGGCAGGATCTCGCTCGACGACGAGCTGACGGTCAGCCGCAATGCCTGGCAACTCGGCGGCGCAGCGAGCGGCGGCTCGACGATGTTCCTGAATCCCGGCGGGCGCGCGAAGGTAGAGGACCTGCTGCGCGGCATGATCGTGCAGTCCGGCAACGACGCCTGCATCGTGCTCGCCGAAGCGCTGGCGGGCAGCGAGGAAGCCTTCGCCGAGCAGATGAATGCCAAAGCCAAAGAGCTCGGCATGACCAATAGTCATTTCATGAATGCGACGGGACTCCCGCACGAGGAGCACTACATGTCGCCCCGGGACCTCGGCATCCTTGCGCGCCGCATCATTACGGATTTTCCCGAGTACTACTCGCTCTATAGCGAGACATCGTTCACCTACAACAACATCACCCAGGGCAACCGCAATCCGCTGCTCTACCGCGTCGGCAGCGGCGCCGACGGGCTCAAGACGGGCCATACGGCGATCGCGGGCTATGGGCTGACGGCGTCGGCCATCCGCAACGGGCGCCGCCTTATCCTGGTCGCAAACGGGATGGACACCATGAAGGACCGCGACGAGGAGTCCGCCAAGCTGATGGACTGGGGCTTCCGCGAATTCACCAATCGCTCGCTGTTCACCGCCGGCGAAGTCGTGACCGACGCCGAAGTCTGGCTGGGCGATACCGGCAGCGTGAACCTGGTGATTCCGCGCGACGTGATGGTGACGGTGCCGCGCGCCGCCAGCCAGAACCTCGAGGTCAAGGTCGTGTATGAAGGCCCGATCCCGGCGCCGATCGCCAAGGGCGCGGAAGTCGCAAAGGTCGTGATCAAGGGCAAGGACCTCGAGCCGATCGAAGTTCCGCTGCAGGCCGCAAGCGACGTGGGCCGTCTCGGTTATGTCGGCCGCCTGAAGGCCGCGGCCTCGTACATCGTGTTCGGACCGCCGGCCGCTCCGGCCTCGGCGCCGGCGCAGTAAAGCCGGTGAGCGAGGGCAGGTTCATCACCCTCGAAGGCGGGGAGGGCGGCGGCAAGTCCACGCAGGCGCGCAAACTTGCCGATTTCCTCACCGCGCGGGGACACGATGTGGTGCTCACCCGCGAGCCCGGCGGCGCCCCCGGCGCCGAAGCGATCCGCAAACTCCTGGTCGAAGGCGCGAGCAGTCGCTGGGATGGAATGACCGAAGCCTTTCTGCACACCGCGGCGCGGCGGGATCATCTGACCAAGACCGTGTGGCCGGCGATCGGGGCGGGCAAGACCGTCATTTCCGACCGCTTCTTCGATTCCACGATCGCCTATCAGGGTTACGGGCATGGCCTGGACCTTGCGAGCCTGCGCGGCCTGCAGAGGATCGCGCTCGGCGATTTCAAACCCGACCTTACGCTGATCCTCGATCTGCCGGCCGCCGCCGGCCTTGCGCGCGCGTCGGGGCGCGGGGGCGCGGAAACCCGCTATGAGTCGATGGCGGTGGCCTTCCACGAACGCCTTCGCCAAGGATTCCTGGAGATCGCCGCCGCCGACCCGGCGCGCTGCAAGGTGGTGGACGCCGACCGCGATATTGAAACGGTCCACGCGGACATCGTGCGCGTCGTCAGCACGCATTTCGACAAGCGCTGAGCATGGCCGCCGAAGCACCTCCGATCCCCGAACCGCGCCTCAACCCCTATCTCATCGGACATGAGAGCGCCGAGCGCGAATTCCTGGCGGCATGGGACAGCGGCCGCCTGGCGCATGCCTGGCTGCTCGCAGGGCCGCGCGGCATCGGCAAGGCGACGCTCGCCTACCGCATGGCGCGCTACGCCCTGGCCCAAGGCGGGACATCCTCGGACTCCGATCTCTTCGGCGCGCCGGTGAAACCGAACTCCCTTGCGATGTCGCCGGAGGATCCCGTGTTCCGGCGCGTCGCGTCGATGGGGCACGCCGACTTTCGCGCGATCGAGCGTCCCTGGTCCGACAGCAAGCAGACCAAACGCAAGACGGTGATCGGCGTCGATGAAGTGCGCGAGATCGGAAGCTTTCTTTCGATGACGCCGGCGGAAGGCGGATGGCGCGCGATCGTCATCGATGCCGCCGACGAGATGAACGTCAACGCCGCGAACGCGGTGCTCAAGGTGCTGGAAGAACCGCCCGAGCGCGCGCTTCTCTTTCTGGTGGCTCACAACGCCGACCGTCTCCTGCCGACGATCCGCTCGCGCTGCCGAAAGCTCGATCTGCGGCCTTTGCGCGAGGCCCAGGTCACGGGTTTGCTCAACCGTTATAGCCCGGAGCTTCCGCCGGCCGACGTTGCCACGCTCGCCGTGCTCGGCGACGGGTCCATCGGCCGCGCGTTGGAACTGGCGGACGAGGGCGGTGTCGAGCTGTTCAAGGACCTGATGGCGCTGCTGGGGGACATGCCGAAGCTGAACGCCACGAAGCTGCACGCCCTCGGCGATCAAGCGATGCGGGGCGACGCGTTCCGCACCTTGTCCGGCCTGCTCGCGTGGTGGCTGGCCCGGGTCGTCGCGGCCGGCGCCCGCGGCCTTTTGGACTCCATGTCGGAGATCGTTCCGGGAGAACGCATGCTTGCGCGCCGGATGTTGACCGCGGCCCCGCCGGCGGCGTGGGCCGACGTGTGGGACAAGATCGGTGTACTCGCAAGACGTACAGAGGCCGTGAATCTCGACAAGAAGCGCAGCCTCATGATCATGCTTTGGACCATCGAACAGGCTGTGGCCAAAGCCCCCGCTGCCGCGTAAGCTGCGCCGCGATTGAAATAAGGAGAGCCCCAATGAAAAAGATCGCGGCCGCGGCCATGGTGGTGAGCGCGCTCGCGCTTGCCGCGTGCGAAAGAAAACCCGCCGAGGAGCAGGCGGCGCAGCCCCAAGCCGAAACAACCGCAACCCCAGCCCAAGAAAGTGCAGCCGTGGCGCCAGCCCAGGATCCGTTCCTCGCCGACAATCTCAAGAACCCCGGATGGGGCCAGACCGCGACCGGTCTCCAGTTCAAGACGCCGGACGAGCGCGCGACGGAAGGCGCCTCGCAGCCGACGGCGAGTTCGACCGTCACCGTTCACTACGAAGGCAAGCTGACCAACGGCACGGTGTTCGACAGCTCAAAAGGCGGCGAACCGATCACGTTCCCGCTGAGCAACGTCATCCCCGGCTGGCAGGAAGCGGTGCCGATGATGCGCGTGGGCGAAACCTGGAACTTCGCGATTCCCGCCAATCTCGCTTACGGCGACCGCCCGGTGGGCCCGATCCCGCCCGGCTCGACGCTGCTGTTTGAAATACAGCTGCTGAAGATCGAATAAGCGACTGATTTCGGACGCGTTATCCCCGGCGCGGGCTTTCCCCGCGCCGGGTAAACGACTATATCAAGGCACCCTTTTTTCGGAGCCTTGAGCCTTGGCGATCACGCCCGTCCCACAGCCGTCGTTCTACGTCACGACGCCGATCTATTATGTGAACGACAAGCCCCACATCGGGCATGCCTACACGACGATCGCGTGCGACGTCATGGCGCGTTTCAAGCGGCTGGACGGTTTTCGCGTCAAATTCCTCACCGGCACCGACGAGCACGGCCAGAAGGTCGCAAAGGCCGCGGCCGACAAGGGCGTGACGCCGCTCGAGATCTGCGATCAGAACTCGACCTACTTCCGCGACCTGGCCAAGGCGCTCGGCGCCACGAATGACGATTTCATCCGCACGACCGAAGAACGCCATGTCGAATCCTGCCAGGCCCTCTGGCGCCGGCTGGAAGAGAATGGTCACATCTACCTCGACAAGTATGCCGGATGGTACAGCGTCCGCGACGAAGCGTTCTTCGACGAAAGCGAGCTGACGCAAACGGCGGACGGAAAAAGGCTCGCACCCACGGGCGCGCCGGTCGAATGGGTGGAAGAGGAAAGCTATTTCTTCAAGCTCTCCGCCTGGCAGAACAAGCTGCTCGAATTCTACGATTCCCATCCCGACTTCATCGGACCCAAGTCGCGCTTCAACGAAGTCCGCAGCTTTGTCGCCGGCGGCCTGCGAGACCTGTCGATTTCGCGCACGACCTTTTCCTGGGGCATCCCGGTGCCGGGAAACGACCGCCACATCATGTACGTGTGGATCGACGCGCTGACGAACTACATCACCGGTCTCGGATATCCGAAAGAGACCGAAGAGATGAATGTGTTCTGGCCGGAATCCCTTCACATGGTCGGCAAGGACATCATCCGGTTTCACTGCGTGTACTGGCCGGCTTTCCTGATGGGTGCGGGCCTCGCTCCGCCCAAACGCGTGTTTGCGCACGGCTGGTGGACGGTCGAAGGGCAGAAGATGTCGAAGTCCCTGGGCAACGCCATCGATCCGCATGCCTTGGTCGAGCGGTATGGCCTGGATCAGCTGCGCTATTTCGTGTTGCGCGAAGTGCCGTTCGGCAATGACGGCGACTTTGCCGAAGCGGCCATCGGCCAGCGCATCAACGGCGAGCTTGCCAACGAATTCGGAAACCTCGCGCAGCGCTTCCTGTCGTTCATCGCCAAGAACATCGGCGGCATCCTGCCGGCGCCCGGCGCGTTCAACGAAGACGACAACGCGCTGCTGAACGCATGCCATCTGCTGCTCGACCAATGCCGCGAGGCGATCAACGTGCAGGCGTTCAACGGCGCGCTCGATGCGATCTGGTCGGTCGTGCGCGCGGCGAACGTCTACGTCGACAAGCAGGCGCCATGGGCCCTGCGCAAGACCGATCCCGAGCGTATGAACACCGTGCTGTACGTGCTCGCGGAAGCCACGCGCCATCTTGCGATCCTGATGCAGCCGTTCGTTCCCGCGGCGGCGGCGAAGCTGCTCGACCAGCTGGCCGTGCCGGACGACGCGCGGACGTTCGCTTTTCTCGGCGAAGCCCACGCGCTGAAGGCCGGCGTCCAGCTGCCGGCGCCGCAGGGCGTTTTCCCGCGCTACGCTCCGGCCGAAGGGAAGGGGGCGTAATGGCCCAGCCGTTCCTGGTCGACAGCCATTGCCATCTCGACTTCCCGGAGCTTTCGAGCGACGCCGCCGGCGTGGTCGCCCGCGCGCGAAATGCCGGTGTCGGCCACATGTTGACCATCGGCACCAAGATCACCGCCTTTCCGGGTGTGCTGGCGATGGCCGAGCGCTTCGACAACGTCTCATGCTCGGTGGGGATCCACCCGCACGAGGCGGCGGTCGAGCCGGAAACGGACGTCGAGAAGCTGACGAGCCTTGCGCGGCATCCCAAAGTGGTGGCCTTCGGAGAGACCGGACTCGATTTCTATTACGAGCACAGCCCGCGGGCCGAGCAGGAACGCAGCTTCCGCACGCACATCGCCGCCGCCCGCGACAACAAACTTCCCGTGATCGTGCATACCCGCGACGCCGATCCCGAGATGGCGGCGATCCTGACCGAAGAAATGGGCAAGGGCGCATTTACCGGCGTCATCCACTGCTTCAGCTCGGGGCGCGAGCTCGCCGAAAAGGCGCTCGATCTGGGTCTGTACATTTCACTCTCGGGCATCGTCACGTTCAAGAAAGCCGAGGCGTTGCGCGAGGTGGTCAAGATCGTGCCGATGGACAGGATCCTGGTGGAGACCGACAGTCCATACCTCGCGCCGGTTCCGTACCGCGGCAAGACCAACGAGCCGGCCTACGTTGCGCACACGGCGGCCGCCGTCGCCGAGATCAAAGGGTGTTCGCGCGACGAACTCGCGCGTCAAACGACGGAAAATTTCTTTCGCCTTTTCGCGAAGGCCAAGGCCGCCTAGGTATTCGCGGCCCGAGGAGCGCGGTGCATGTGCGCGATGAAAGTCACCATCCTCGGCTGCGGCTCGGCGCCCGGCGTGCCGACCATCTCGTCGGGATGGGGCGCCTGCGATCCTGAAAATCCGCGCAACCGGCGCACGCGCGCCTCGATCCTGGTGGAGGAGGGCGCCACCCGCATTCTCGTCGACACCTCGCCCGATCTTCGTCAGCAACTGCTCGATGCCGATGTTCGCTCGTTCGATGCCGTCGTCTACACCCACGATCACGCCGACCACGTTCAAGGGCTCGATGAACTGCGCGA
This sequence comes from Rhodospirillaceae bacterium, assembly GCA_050250575.1. GTDB lineage: Bacteria > Pseudomonadota > Alphaproteobacteria > Rhodospirillales > Rhodospirillaceae > SHVO01. The sequence continues at coordinate 50,086 of JBFWOJ010000014.1, forward strand.
GGTCAACCGGTTCACCGGAAAGCCTCTGGCCGTGCTGGCGCCCGCGGAAACCCTTGAACTGCTGAAGACCCGTTTTGCCTATGCCTTCAAAGGCATTCCACCCGGCGCGCCGATCTTCCGCCCATGGCTCGAACCTACAGTGGTCGAGCCCGGAACGCCGTTCAACATCCGCCAGATCCCGGTGCGGCCGTTTCTTCAGGATCACGGCAACTGCATGACCTTCGGCTTCCGGTTCGGCGACGTCGTCTATTCGACCGACATCCTCGCGCTGCCGGACGATGCGCGCGCGGTTGTTCGGGGCGCCAAGCTGTGGCTGGTGGGCGCCTACGGCCTGACGCCGCATCCGACCCATGCCCATGTCGCGAAAGTGCTCGATTGGATCGCGGAGCTGAAACCCGCGCGCGCGATCATTACCCATATGAGCAATGCGATCGATTACGAGACCCTCAAGGCTCACCTTCCGTCCCATGTGGAGCCGGCCTACGACGGGATGGTGATAGAGGTTTAGGGATATCGTCACGCCCTTCACCGTCGTGTTCGGCCTGTGCCCGGATTCCTGCGGCTGATCCTTCGAAAGCCCGCATCCGCAATGACTTGCGCGGCGTCCTTCAGACCCGGGCGAAAAGATTACAAGCGGACGGCCGTCATGGGGCTGATGCGGCAGAATCGTGCGGCAGAAACGCACTTTCGTCATATGCCGTAAGCACTTCGGAGACGATTAGATCGTGCGGCAGTATGCGGCACATTGCGGCACAAAAATCGACGGGGTACGAACAGTTGGCGCGGTGCGGCGCGCGCCGGCGCGCCGCCGTGCCGTTCATGACTGTATTCACGATGTCAAAGAGCCGCGCACCGAGGCTGGGCATGCGCGATTCCGGATCATACGTCGACACACTTCGGATGTCAATTTAATAGGGACTTCCTGAATATTATGGGGACAAACGGAAGCAAGTTACTGAGATGGCTGATAAAGGAGCTGATTAAGGCGGCGACTACGCGATCACAGCCAATTTTGGCAACGTCACGAATCTAAACGCCGGCACTTCGCCTAAGCCTTCCGGCCTTTTGGCGGCTGAGATTTTGGCGCGTCTTTTGGCTTTGAAGCGCGGTCCTTCTTGACCCTATCCTTGTGCGGCTCCGGGGGAGCTGCACAAGGCGCTCCATGATCTGGCGCGCGGGGTTGCTGGGTTTGGGGAAGCGTGGCAATGGGCAATCCTTGGGACAGGGCACCACTCGCGATGGCCGGAGAACCCGACGCTAACACATTGTACGTGGCCGTCGGCGAGGCGCTGAGTGAGTGGGAAAACTCAGAACTTTACTTGCTTCGTATTTACGGCCTTTTTCTTGGCGTGGTTCCGGTTTCAGCGCGCGCCTCAACAGCGTACGTCGAAGCAAAGATGTTTTCAAAGCGCATCAAAGTAATCGAGGATGAGGCTGAAAGGTTTTTTCACCGCATCCATGACCAGGGTCTTGAAGGGCTATTTAGCGGCCTCTCAAAGGATATGCAGAGATTCGCCAGACGACGGAATGACATTGCCCATGGCGTCGTATCGCTCATTTGGGACAAAGACGACCTTGGCCCCCGGAATATCGACGACGCGCTTGGGAGAGGTGAATACATGTTGGTGCCGGCAGTCTACCGCCACAAAGACTATGAACCGGATGGTTCGCCCAAATACCGATATACGTCATCCGAGATCAACACCTACAAATCTCGCTTTCGCGAGTTGCGTGATCGCTTGGTGACGCTGCATGTGCAGATTCTGAAGCGGCGCGCGTCATAACGACCACTTGGCGAATGCGCACAGCCGTTTCTAGAGCTTGGATCAGCGCAGGGCCGTGCTGCACTACAAGCTCCGCGATCTCCCAGGGAAGATCGATAGTCACGGGCAAAGTTGCGCGACGAGGTTCAATCATTGAGGTCTCGCCTCATCGAAGCGGTTCTGGCGATTATATACTTGAGATAAGCGGCACTAACGCGGTATTTAGTTACCGTGACAGGCCGACGTGTTAAAATGGAAAACCGCCCAGGATGGCAGTCCCGAGCGGTTTGAAATCTCTAAGGCATGACGCGCCTCGCGTGAACACAATACGCGAGGTGCCTTGCTATGTCGTCGGAAATCGAACAATCCAGTCTTTGTCTTTCGGTGGGTCAGCGCTCGGTTTTTGTGCCTGAGCACGTGCTATGTGCCGCTGCTTCTGCTCTTCAGTTAGCCACGGGGGGATATGTTGCTCTGGAGGATTATGCAGACTCGGTCGCTTCCGTTTTGACGGCATTGGAAAGACGTGGCCTGGTCGCATTCCATGAAGCCGTTCCCCTTCAAAGTCGAGATGCGTGAGGCAATCGCCCGTATAGTCGAAGAAAGACTTCTGTTGTTCCAGCAGTTGAAGATCTACGTGCCGGAACCAAAAATCAAAGGTGTCATTCGCTTTCGCCGGCTCCGAAAGATCGGTGAAAAATAGCCCTGCATGGTGATGATCGGCCCAGTGGCAATGCGCATACTGATTTCTTAGCTTCGTGCACCAGCGAAACGCGCCGAGCATATCGGCGTATTCCGCTCCCTTTCCATTCTTGATGTAGTAGTCGCGCATAAGGGCATCCGCAGCAGAAAGTCGCGCGCTTTCACCGGTAACTCTGAACAGCACTCGGAGTGCGGTTCTGGATTGGTTGTTGAGCGCATAGCCAAGCGCTGTCCCAAGCATCATTTCCAACTCCCCGTAGTTGAGGAGCATTCGGCCGATCAAAGCGCCCTCCTTCGGCCATCTATCAAAAGCTGGATTTAGTGGCATAATCGCAAGCGCATGACACAACGCCCCCCGAAAGAAGCGTCCGAAATTATGGGACGCCTTGCATCGCTGCCGCCGCAGCAACACAAGGATATGCCTAAGAAGTCTCGGGAGTCCCGCGCTTCAAAGCCAAAAGACGCGCCAAAATCTCATCCGCCGAAAGGCCGGAAGGCTTAGGCTTCGGGCCGGTTAGTCCGCCGATACGTGAGGCGCTTTCCTTCGATGCCTTTCATAAGGACTTTGGAGCGATCGGCATCGTTCACGCCAAGCGCGGCGCGATTGTTCATGCGGAAATCGAACTCCGCGAGATAGCGGCCAAGGTGCTTCTTATCAACGTGCTGGTACGTTCCGATGAGGCCGCGCTTCAAGATCGAGAAGTAGCCTTCAAGGGTATTCGTATGAACGTCATCACGAACGTATTCACCCTTGGAGTGATCGACGGAAGCGTGGTCGGCCTTCGGCATCAGCCGGATATAAGCCTGCGCCTTGTCGGTCACGAGACGGCTGCCGACTTCGAGGTGTTCGGCAATCGCGGCGCGGACGGTGCGATGGTCGATAGTGGAGCGGACTTCGCCGCCGCGCTCTAACAGGCTCACAACCTGAATAGCGTGGCGCTGGTGGGGAATGTGGCCCTTGGGCTTGCGGGTTTTCTTGGAGCGGGTCAGATAGGTCTCATCAACCTCGACCGTTTTGCCTTCACCGCCAATCGGACCGACGGAGCCCTTGGCCGGCGTCATGGCTTCGCGGATACGGTGGGCCATGAACCATGCCGTCTTGTAGGTCACGCCAAGCATGCGGTGGAGCTGGTGTGCACTCATGCCTTTCTTGGACGAGCCCAGGAGGTGACAAGCAAGCCACCACTTGTTGAGCGGGATCTTGGAGCGCTCGAACACGGTGCCAACGGTCACGGTGAAGTGGCCCGTGCAGTCGCCACAGTAGTACAGGCCGGGACGGTGTGACTTGCCCTGAACCTTGCCGATCTTCTCGGAACAGCCGCAATGCGGGCACACGGGACCGTTCGGCCAGCGGACGGCTTCAAGGGCTTCGCGGGCCTTATCGGCATCGGTGAAAACGGGGTTTAGAAGGTCGGTCATGGGCTTAACTCCTCGGTCCAAAACCTACCTTTAGGGGTTACTTATGTCAAGTATATAATCGCCCGGTTTCTTTCCATAAGATATATTATGCGACAATCCGATCTCCGCGGACGGCCTTGCTCCGCCGGTTTCCTTCGATGTTCCCCTCTTGTTTCTCCATGCGTTTATTAGCTCGGAACTATACCCAGGTTAATGACGTTATGGCGCGGGGCACGTTGGGGGTTTCCACCGGACATGTATGCGCTGTTTTTCGAAGATTCCGGCGAATTGATTGCAACGGTCGACCGCGCCCCGCATGCGATCGGCCTGGGAAAGCTCGTCTCCCGCGACAAAGGCCGGGTCGTGGTCGGCGTGCTCAATAGCCTCGACGGCACCACGGAAGTCTGCTGGCGATTCTTCGAAGGCCGCCAACTCAGCCCCACCGACGCCGCCGCCGACGGCGCCGGCGCGGATGGAACCGCCTCACCGGCATCAGGGTCTCCTTCGGAGTCCGGCAAGCCACCGCCGCGCAAGTCCTGACCCCGCCAAACACCTCCGGAGTCGGGCGCAACGCCGGGCGCGACAACTCCCCGCCGAAACGCCCGGGACAAACGCAACGGTAAGGACACCGTTCGAGGCACCGTCCGCGCGCCGCGTCATTGAATTTTCGCGGGATGCGCAACGCGGGTTGCAAAGCGCGCGTACTTTCAGGGCCCGGCCTTGCCCCGCACGGCCGGCGGCTTAGAGTTCCTGTTCATGCAAAACGCTGCGAGGTCTCGCATGAAGAGCTATCGCTGTGTTTTCAGTTACTCCGGCGGCAACACGACGATCAACGTGACGGCCGAGGATGGAGCCCACGCCATCACCGCCGCGGGCAATGCGATCACCGCGGGCGACTACGACCGCGTCGAAGTCTGGGACGACGACGTGCTGGTGCTGGTGAAGACCACGCCGCGGGCCTGGGACGCCCTCGGCGAAACGCGGGACGCGGCGGACGGCACGGACGGGCGCGATCCCCTGGCATCCGCACAGACTGCTCTCCCTCCACCGCCGCTGCCGCGCCGCACGCCAAACGCGTTTGCGGGAGGCGTGCGGCCGTCCGGCGCGGGATCGGCGCATGCGCGGCGACGGGTCGGCCTCTAGAGCGCTTCGTGCCCTGATCTTTTGATTTGCGCACGGCCCTCGCCGAGACGGGTTACCCGTTTCCGGCGGCGGCGCGCGCGGGCGCTTTCACACGCCAGACCTTCATCGTAAGGTGGCCCGGTCAAGTCCGAGAACCGGTGTGCCATCCCATGCCTTCTGCGCCGAAAGCGCCCCCTCGCCCGGTTGCCGCCGGCGACGATCGAGATATCCAGGAATTGCTCGCCATCATGGCCCGCCTGCGGGATCCGCAGGGCGGCTGCCCGTGGGACGTGGAGCAAACCTTCGCGAGCATTGCCCCTTACACGATTGAAGAAGCCTACGAGGTCGCAGACGCGATCGCGCGCGGGAATATGGGCGCGCTGAAGGAGGAACTGGGCGATCTCCTGCTCCAGGTCGTGTTCCACGCCCGTATGGCCGAGGAAGCCGGCCTGTTCGACTTCGCCGATGTGGTGGGGGCCATCTGCGACAAGATGGTGCACCGCCATCCGCACGTCTTCGGGTCGGCGAAAGTGGACTCCGCCGCCGCCCAGACCGAGGCCTGGGAGAAATTGAAGGCGGCCGAACGCGCCGCCGCGCGCGATCCGACGGCACCGCCGAGCGTGCTCGACGGCCTTCCCGCGGGGCTCCCGGCGCTGAAGCAGGCCGAGAAGTTCCAGAAGCGCGCCGCGCGCGTCGGCTTCGACTGGACCGATGCCAAGGACATCGTCGGCAAGATCCAGGAGGAACTCGACGAAGTGCGCGCCGAAGTCGGGACATCCGGCGCACCGCGCAGCTCCGAACGGCTCACGGATGAACTCGGCGATCTTCTGTTTGCCTGCGTCAACCTGGCGCGCAAGGCCGAGATCGATCCTGGAATGGCCTTACGCGGCACCAACCTGAAATTCGAACGCCGGTTCCGCCGCGTCGAAGCGCTGCTGCGGGCGGCGGGAAAGTCGCCTGAACAGGCCAGCCTCGAAGAAATGGAGGACCTGTGGGTCCGCGCCAAGCAGGAAGAGCGCGGCGCTACTTAATAAATTAGATTCAAGAGAATCTCCAAGGTACTATCAGATATAGATAAGGGCTGGGGGCGAGAACCGAATGCACGGAGGCATTCTCCCAAGAGCATGTCGGGCGGGGCGCAGACTTGCGGCCGCCGCCGCAGCGCTTGCGATGCTTGCGAGCTGCTACCTTCCCGACCGCTTCGAAGCCGAGATCCGCCTCACGAAAGACGGCGGCTATGGCGTGACCTACATCGGGCAGCTGACCTATGCCCCCCTCTTCGGCCAGATCGCGCGGGGAACGATCTCCGAAGAAAAAGCCAAAGAGAACGAGCGGATGATCCTCGAGCAGCTGAAGCGCGACACCGCCTTCAAGGAGGTCTCATCGCTGGGCCGCGGGCGCTATCAAGTGCGGTTCGAACGCGAAGGGCGCTTTGGCGGGGCGATGCAGATGGTGAATTTCGCCACGCGCAACCAGGCCATCTTCCGCATCCGCACGACCGAGGACGGCCTCGTCCAGGTCAATGGGTCGGGCCAGGGGCAGCTTTACGCCGCGCGCTTCGAGGAGATCGGCCTGCGGAGCGCAGGCCTGGTGCGGATCGTGACGGACGCGGAAGTCCTGGACCACAACGCGACCTTCATCCGCGCCTCACGCACGCCGGGCTTTACGCAGTACGACTGGCGTATCCGGAGTTTCCGCGATCCGCCGCCCAAGTTCATCGCAAGGCTCGCGGTCGATCCGCGCACCGGCGTGCCGGCTTATCGGGGCGGCGCGGTGAATGTGGACACGGAAAAGTAAGCCCGGGCGGCGCGCTTTTCTCCTCCCCTTTCAGGGGGAGTGAAATAGTTAAGCTAGTCCCGGCCGTTGCCGTTACCGTTCCCACGCCCGCGGCCGTTGCCGCGACGACCTTCGCCTTCGCCGCCGTTACTGCCGCCGCCTCCGCCGCGCCGGAATTCGCGGTTGCCGCCGCCGTTGCCTTCCGGCCGGCCGCGGAAGCCGCCCTCGCCGCCGGCGTTTCCATTAAACTGCGGGCGAGAACGGCCCCCATTCGCATCCGGCGCGCCGCCGGAGTTTTGTGCGCGGAACTCGCGGCGCGATTCACGGCGTTCCTGGAACTGCTGCCGGCGCTCTTCGCGGCGGAAGCCCTGCTCCCGCGGCATCGGGGCGATAGGGGTCGGCGGCGTCAGCTGCGGACCGGCGTAGCTCTGGCGCTGGCCGCGCTCGCGGAACGCCGGACGGCCGTCGAAGCCGCGACCGGCATTCTGATCCCCGTCGCCGCGGAACCTGCGACGCGCGCGCTGCTCATCATCGCCGCCCTGGGGCTGCGACGGCGCCGGGGTCACATCGGGGCCGGGGGTCACATCGGCGCGGCGATCGCCACTGCGATCGCGCCGGCCTTCACGGTTGCCGCGTTCCCCGTCGCCGGCGCCGCGGTCCTGACGGTCCCAGTCGCGGCGCCCATCCCACGCACCCTCGCGCCGGTCGTTGCCGCGTCCGCTGAAGCCGCGCCCGTCGTTGCCGCGCCAATCGCCGCGCGATCCGTCGCGGCGAAAATTCACGTCGCGACGGTTACGGTCATGGCGCCAGGTGTCGTCGTTATAACGCCACGGATGATGGCGGCTGAAATAACGGTAGCGCGGCAGGTCGACGCGGATGCGATGGCGATGCCATTCCCATGACGACCAGCCCCAGAGCGTGGGGACGACGGCATAGCGCGACACGACGATCGGCCGGTGGAAGTAGTACGGGGGCAAATCCGGATACGACCAGAATCCGTACACGCGGATGGGATCGTAGCGCGGGATGTAGACGCTTGCCGGGTCGATCATATCGATCACGACGGCGCCGTTCTCGAAGCGTACGCGCTGGAATTCGTTGGAGCGCAGGTATCCGGCGGCGTAGGACTGGTGGCGCAGGCGCTGGATCGAATCCATCACGTCGGTCTCTTGCAGATAGAACGCGTTGCCGACGCGGACCATCCAATCCCATTCGTCGTCCATCATGCGCAGGACGTCGGGGAATTGCGCGAGCGTCTTGACGCTCGGATCCCATTCGTAGGTCTCCAAGGCGAAGGCGAGCGAGTCGCCGCGCAGCGATGCATTCACGGCGGTCGAGGTCCAGCCGGCCGCGGCTTCGACATCGTGCGGATAGGTCGCGGCCATCAGGATCGGCGCCAGGAGCTGGTCCGGATAGAGCGCGATCGGCGCGAGCAGAGAGTCGAGCTCCCGCGGCGACAGCCGCTCGGCTTGCGCGGCCACAGGATCGTAAGCGTACTCCTGCGCCGCGAGTGGGACTTGCGCCGCCGTGGAAACGGCGAGCGCGGCTAAAAGCGATACTGTGAATGATACCCGGCCCATGGACACGAATATCGATGTCCACTACGGCGGAATAAAGGCGCAAAATGCGCCTTTACGGCTTCGCGCCGAACAGCGGGAGTTGACGCGGATACTCCACCGTCTTCACCATCTCCTTGATCCGCTGCCAGATCGCAGCGTTGGGCGCGCAGAGGATGCCCATCTGGCCGCCGACGGTGGGATTGTAGCGCTCGCCGGACAGCAGCCGGTTATACCCACCCGCCTCTTCATGGATGAGCAGTCCGGCGGCGTGATCCCATGGTTTCAGCCTGCGGTACGCCAGGACCTGCGAGCGCCCTTCCGCCAAAGCCCAATAGTCATGCGCGGCACTGCCAAGGCGGATATTCCGGGCAAACTTGCCGCGCAGAATCCCGAGGTCCTTGTTGTGCATCGCGGCCACCATCTGCTTGAGGTCATCGCCGCCGGGCGGGATGCGCACGCGCTGGTGTTCCGGCTCGTGACCGCGCTGCACGGGCGGCGTACGCCAGGCCCCCTTCCCTGTCACGGCCCAGAGCGTGCGCCCTTCGAGGGGCTCGTAGATCCATCCCGCCCTGGTCTCGCCGTCGTGCACCAGGGCCACGATCACGGCGAAGGCGGCGACCCCGTTCACAAAGTTGGCGGTGCCGTCGATGGGATCGATGATCCACACCGGATCCTTGCCCTGAAGCAGGTCGAACAAGGTCGGGTCGGCAAACGCCGCCTCCTCGCCGATGACGCGCGAGCCTTCGATCAACGCGTTGAGGCGCGGTCCCAGCGTGCGCTCGCTTTCCTCGTCGGCGATGGTGACCACGTCGCCGGGATAGGTCTTCGACTTGATCTGATGGGCGGCGAGCTGGCGGAACCGGGGCACGATCACCGCATCGGCGACGTCGCGCATGGCCTCGATCACGCCGTGGACCAGATCGCGCGCGCCGAAATCGCTCATCCGGCCGCCCGGTCCGCGCCGCGCCCGCAAGGTTCAAATCCGACGCCGCGCGGGCTCACCGCGTTCATGCGCCGCGAGGGACTTCAACGTCGCCCCCGCCCGGCAGCAAGCCGCGTTTCTTGAGGCGTGCGAGGTCGGCATCGTCGAGAAGCACCTCGAGGCGCGCCTGCACGTCGTCGTCGGACCTGCGCAGAACTTCGCCGCGGCGGTAGAGCCAGGCCAGGGTCTCCCCGTCTTCCAGGGGAATCACCACGCTCGTGGGGCGGCGCTTTTGGGTGAGCGCACGCTCGATCCTTGCCAGCAGAACGCCGGTGCCTTCGCCGTTGAGCGCGGACATCGCGATCTGAGAGGGGTTACGCGCGACCTGCGCCTCGACGGCTTGTGCGGCGACCTCATCGAGAAGGTCCATCTTATTGAGCGCTTCTATCAGCGGCCGGCGCTCCTTCGGATCGTCGCTATGGACGTCGATGCCGAGCTGCTGGAGCACGTCCTCGACGTCGCGCAACTGCGCCTCGCTCTCGGGATGGGCAATGTCGCGGACATGGACGATGACGTCGGCTTCCAGAACCTCTTCGAGGGTGGCGCGGAACGCGGCGACCAACTCATGCGGCAGGTCTGAGACGAAGCCGACGGTATCGGACAGGATGACGGTGCGCCCCGACGGCAAACGCAGTTGGCGCATGGTCGGGTCGAGCGTCGCGAACAACTGATCCATGGCGACGACCGACGCGTCGGTCAGCGTGTTGAACAGGGTCGACTTGCCGGCGTTGGTGTAGCCGACCAGAGCGACGATCGGATAAGGCACGCGGCGGCGCGCCTCGCGGTGCAGGCTGCGGGTGCGGGTGACGGTCTCGAGCTCTTTTTTCAGGCGCGAGATGCGGTCGCCGATCAGGCGGCGGTCGATTTCGATCTGGGTTTCACCGGGCCCGCCGAGGAAGCCGAAGCCCCCGCGCTGGCGCTCGAGGTGGGTCCAGCTCCGCACCAGGCGGCTCTTCTGGTAGGTGAGATGGGCAAGCTCCACCTGAAGCTGGCCTTCCCGCGTGCGCGCGCGCTCGCCGAAGATCTCCAGGATCAGCCCGGTGCGATCGATGACCTTGGCGTTCCATGCCCTCTCGAGATTGCGCTGCTGGCCGGGCGAAAGGTGTCCATCGACGATCACCAGTTCGCCGCCCATGTCCTTGATGCCGTCGGCAAGGCGCTTCACGGTGCCGTCCCCGAGATACGTCGCAGGGTTCGGCTTGACGACGTTCACCACTTCGGCGTGGAGGACGTCGAGATTGATGGCGGCCGCGAGGCCGCGCGCTTCATCGAGGCGCGAGCGTTCGCCATATTCATCTTCCCTGCTCCGTGTCTTGAGGCGCGGATGGACGATGACGGTGCGCGTGGCAGTCTTACGGGTTTCGTACAATAACCGTGGTCGCGGACGGTGCGCCGGAAAGGGCTAGTGGGCGCCCTCTCCTGAACCCGCCGCCTCCTCTTTTGGCTCGAACAACTGCACGGGAGCCGACGGCATGACCGTCGATATGGCGTGCTTGTAGACGAGCTGGGTGTGGCCGTCGCGGCGCAAAAGCATCGAGAAATTGTCGAACCAGGTCACAATTCCCTGCAGCTTGACGCCGTTTACCAAAAAGACGGTCACCGGGGTTTTGTTCTTGCGGATCGCATTGAGGAAAACGTCTTGAACGTTCTGTGCCTTTTCGTTGGCCATTGGAGTCTGCACCCTGTCGCTATTTTGTTGTTATCGTTACGGTTCTCGACTCATGGGGCAGTCCCGCAGGAATAAATGAGCCGCGATCGGGTGCAAAAACCGGTATCCCCTTTTTGCTGATCGCGGCTGGCGGGTACCCGCATCAATGGCGACACTAGAATTTTTCAAGGAAACCGGTCAACCCGGGTCGTCCCGCCGGGATCAGGCGAGATGGCCCCGAATCAGGTCCGCGAGCGCGGCGCAGTCCTTCACATATGCGTGGGCGCGCTCCGTAACACATCCATCCAAAGGAGCGGGGCCGACGATAATGGTGGTGCATCCCGCCGCCCGGCCGCAGGTCACATCTATGGGCGCATCGCCCACGAACCAGACGTCGGGTCCGGCCGGGATGTTCCCTGTGGATAACGCGAGGTGGACCGGCGCCGGATCGGGTTTGTCGCGCGGCGCGTCCTGCGCGCCGACGACCTTCCTGAAATACCGCCCCCAGCCAAGATGCTCGGCCTCGGCGCGAAGATACCGGCCGGTCTTATTGCTGACGACGCCGAGGTAGAGACCGGCGGATGCGGAGAGGACATCCTCGGCGCACGGCAGGCTCTGCAGCATCTCGAGATGAACGTCACCGAAGGCCTTGTAGTAGATGTCGCGCGCCTGCTCCCAGCGCTCGCCGTAAATGCCCGGAAACGTATCCCTCAAGGAGCCGGCGACGCGGGCGCGGATCTCCGCATCGCTCCATGGCGACAGGCCCATGGCCTCGAGCGTGATGTTGGTGGCCTTGCCGATGCACGGCCATGTATCGACCAGGGTATTGTCCCAATCGAAGAGTATCGCCCGCGGGCGGGGCAAGAACGATGCCCGCGCCGCTTCAGACATTCCACGCCGTCGCCGGGTCGAGCGTGTCCATGTAACTGCGATAACGTTTGCGCAGGTCCAGCGAGATCAGGCCCGCGGCGCCGTTGGCGACGATATGGTCGTCGATCTGCGTCACGGGCATGACGAAGGTCGTCGTACCGGTGAGAAAGACTTCCTTCGCGTTCTTGGCTTCGTCGAGGGTGAAAGGCCGCTCGGCCACCTTGTAGCCGGCATCCTTGGCGATCCTGATCACGGTGGATCGCGTGATCCCGCCAAGAATGGCGTTGCCGGTCGGATGGGTGACGAGGGTCTTGTCGGCGGTGATGATCCAGGCATTGGAGGCACTGGCCTCGGTGACCACGCCGTCGTCCTTCACCAGGATCGCCTCGTAGGCCTTCTGTTCGGCGGCGCTCTGGCGGGCCATCGCATTGGCCAGCAGCCCGACGCTCTTGATGTCCCGACGCTCCCAGCGAATGTCGCGCGCCGTGATGACCTTGGCGCCCTGCTCGGCCATGGCGTCCGAGGAGCCGGGGAAGGCCTTCGCGGTGACGACGACGCTGGGTTTGACGTGCGCGGCAGGGAACGTATGGGCGCGCGGCGCGACGCCGCGGTTCACCTGGATGTAAACGATGCCGGTCCGAAAGCGATTGCGCTGCACGACCTCGCGCACGATGACGGTGAGCGCGGCGGCACTCATCGGCATCTTCATGCGCAGCTCCTCGAGCGAGCGCTTCAGGCGCACCATATGCGGACCGTAGTCGACGGGGATCCCGTTCCAGACCGACACGACTTCGTAAACGCCGTCGGCGAATTGATAACCGCGGTCTTCGATATGCACGGTAGCGTCACGATGCGGCAGGTACATGCCGTTGACGTAGGCGATGTGGGACATGTGAGAGAGCTCTTATCTCGGTTTCGAATTATTCCGTCATGCCATTCGCGCGGCCGTCAGGGCGCGAGGATCGGCGATCCCCGGCCCTTCCCAGGTCACGATGCCTGGACCGGCCGCTTCAGCGGCAACGGCCGCAGGGCCGTCTCTACGGGCTCGCTCCGCACCTCCCTGAGGGGAGGCGCCTGTTCGCGCCGGCGGGCGTCGGTGTTGACGCCGAGGGATTTCAGCTTGCGGTGCAGGGCCGAGCGCTCCATGCCGACGAAATCGGCGGTGCGCGAGATATTGCCGCCGTAACGGATCACCTGCGCCATCAGATATTCGCGTTCGAACATTTCGCGCGCCTCGCGCAGGGGCAGCGTCATGATCTCATCGGAACGCTGCAATTTCAGCATCTGCGGCGTCTCGCTGCCGATCTCGGGCGGCAGCATGTCGGCGCGGATGGGATCGGAGACGCCGCCCGGAGCGAGGATCAGGAGCCAATTTATCGCGTTGCGAAGCTGGCGCACGTTGCCGGGCCAAGGATAAGCCTGCAACGCGGTGATGGCGTCCTCGCCCAAGACGCGGCGCGGCAGGCCTTCCGCGGCCGCGGCGCGCTCCATGAGGTAGCGGGCGAGCTCGGGGATGTCTTCCCGGCGATCGGTCAGCGACGGCACCTGCACCGGAACGACGCTGAGACGGTAGAACAGCTCCTCGCGGAACAGTCCCTTTTTCACCTCGGCGCGCAGATCGCGGTTGGTCGTGGCGATGACGCGCACATCCACTTCGACCGGCCCGTGCGCATTGATGCGCTCGACCTTCTGATCCTGAAGGATGCGGATGATGCTGCTCTGGCTCGCCAGCGGCATATCGCCGACCTCGTCGAGGAGCAGGGTCCCGCCGTCGGCGCGCTCGAGCAAGCCGGTCGAATCCTCACCCTGCGCCTTGGCCCCGCCGAACAACATTTCCGCCAGGCGATCGGGGTGAAGCGAGGCGCAGTTCACGACCACGAACGGACCCTTGGCCCGGGACGAATGGAGGTGGATCTGGCGCGCGACGATTTCCTTGCCCGATCCCGCGGGGCCGGAGATGAGGACACGAGAGCCCGTCGGCCCGACGCGCTCGATGGTCCGGCGCAACGCGGCGATCGGCGGACAGGTGCCGATCAGCTGTTCCGGCGCCCCGGCGCGCGTGCGCAGCTCGAGGTTCTCGCGCTTGAGGCGCGCGGCCTCGATGGCGCGGCCGAGCACGAGCAGCAGGCGGTCCGCCTGGAACGGTTTTTCGATGAAGTCATAGGCGCCCTGCTTGATCGCCTCGACCGCGGTGGCAATCGTGCCATGGCCGGAGATCATCACCACCGGGACATAGGGGCGCATCGCCTTGATCGCCGCCAGCACCTGGAGGCCGTCGAGGCGGCTGCCTTCGAGCCAGATATCGAGGATCACCGCGGAGGGGGCGCGCGCCTTGACCTGCTCCAGCGCCTGCTCGGCGGTCGCAGCCTCGCGTGTGCTGTAGCCCTCGTCCTGCAGGATGCCGCCGACCATGAGGCGGATGTCGGCTTCGTCGTCGACGATAAGGATGTCAGGCGCACTCGGCACTGAAACGTGAGTCATATGTGTTATTCCCCTGCAAGAGCCACCGGGCCGCGCGCAGGAGCGGCGGACCTTGGCTCGGTCTTCAGAGTGGCTGGAAAATGTAGCGTAACTTGGGCACCGGAGCCTTCGGCCGCATCCTTCAACGAAATGCGTCCGCCATGCTCCTCGAGAATCTTGCGGACGATGGCAAGGCCAAGACCCGTCCCCTTGGCGCGCGTCGTGACATAAGGCTCGGTCAGGCGCGCCCGCTCGGCTTCCGGCAGACCGACGCCGTTGTCGGCGACGGTGACGGCGATCTCGTGCTCGTCCTCGGCAAGACCGACCGTCACACGACCTTCGCCGTCGGGCAGCCCCTTGCCGGCAATGCGCGCCTCGACCGCTTCGACGGCGTTCTTGAGCACGTTGGTGAGCGCCTGGCCCACCTGGCGGGCGTCGCAACTCAGCCAGCAGTCGCGCGCGATGCGGTTGGTGAAGACGATGCGCGGATAGGCGGTGCGCTGCAGCATCAAGGCTTCGCGCACGACCTGGGAAAGATCGGCCGGCCGCATGACGGCCGCGGGCATGCGCGCGAAGGAGGAAAATTCATCCACCATCTGCCCGATGTCGCCGACGTGACGAATGATCGTATCGGTGCATTGGGCGAAGAGGTCGGTATCGTCCTTTATCTTGCCGGCGTATTTGCGCTTGAGCCGTTCGGCCGAAAGCTGGATCGGCGTGAGAGGATTCTTGATCTCGTGGGCGATGCGGCGCGCGACGTCGGCCCACGCCGCCTTGCGCTGCGCGGCCTGAAGCGCGGTGATGTCGTCGAAGGTCGCAATATAACCGACGTCGGCGTCATCGCCCTGCTCCGCCGAAACGCGGACGAGGAAGGTCTTCATGGAGCCGTCGACCGACATTTCCACTTCCCGCTGGATGACGTCGCCCCGGGCCTGCCGCAGCTCGTCGAGCAGCGCGCCGAAGGCCGGAACCGCCTTCGAAAGAGGGGTGCCGATCATCGCCGCGAGGTCGGCGCCCAGAAGCCCGGACGCGGAGCTGTTGGGAAGCGTGATCTTCCCGGCGCGGTCCAGTCCGATCACGCCGGCGCTGACGCCCTCGAGAACGGTTTCCGTGAACCGCCTGCGGGCGTCGAGCTGCGCGTTGGTGTCCTGCAGCGCCGTCTGCTGCTCGGCGAGGCGCTTGGTCATGCGGTTGAAGGCGCGGCTGAGATAGGCCATCTCGTCGTCGCCCGTGTTCTCGCTGACGCGCACCGACAGATCGCCGCCGCGCACGCTCTCGGCCGCGTTGATGAGCTCGATCACGGGTTTGGCGAGACGCGTGGCGAGCTGAAGCCCGAACCAAACCGAGACCATGAGCAGAAGCAGCGCCACCATCCCGAAGAGGAGCGTAAAGGTGAGCTGCAAGTCCAGGCGCTCGCCCTCAAGGCGGAGATACTCCGAGACCGCCTCCTCCGTGCGGCTCAGGCGGTTGAGCACCTGCACGTCCACGTAGCGGCCGACCTGGAGGTACATGGTCGGGAATGGGGCCAGCTTCACGAGGGCGCGGACGCGGCGCGCATCCTCGCTGATGGCGAGGACGACGTCGCCGCGGTCGGCCGCGTCCAGGGAATCCTGCGTGATCGTCTCGCCCGAAAGCTCGAGCACGAAGGTATAGCCGCCCTTGGCGATCACCTGGCCGTCGGCGTTGAAGATGATCGCCTCGTCCAGGCCGCGGAACGTCAGCTGGGTCGAAAGGAACTGGTTCAGCCGCTCCTCGTTGCCGGCGAGCTGGAACCAGTTGCGGTTGACGTCGCCGGCCACCTGCAGCGCTTCTCCGCCGACGGCGCGCTGGTGCTCGCGGACGTAGGCCTTGGCGACCTCGGCGGATTCCTCGACCGCGGTCTTGACGCGATCGCCGAACCAATTCTGCACGCCGAAGGTGAAGAACACGGCGGCGAACATGGCGATCAGAAGCGTCGGCGTCATGGCGATGACGGCGAACAGCAGCACGAGGCGGATATGCAGGCGCGAGCCGGCGGTGCGCGCCCGGTGGGCGCTCCACAACTTCACCAAGCGCACGCCGACGAGGGCCGCGAGGCCGAGGACGATCAAGAGGTCGATGATGAGCAGGATCTGGGTCGCGGTCGCATTGGGCCCCTGCTCGCCCCACCCCCAGACCGCGACGAAGGTGGCCATGCCGGCGATCGCGGCGGCGGCGGTGAGGACGACGGCAAGGATCTCCGTCATCCGTCCCGGCACGAGGCGCGCAAACCGGCGCTGCACCATCGAAGGATGGGCGCCCGCGTCGCCGGCGATCGAGGCGTCAGCACTCATTCTGCGTCACTTGTTGACCCCGCGCACCACGCCGATCTCGAGCTCGCGGATCTTCTTGCGCAGCGTATTGCGGTTGAGCCCGAGCACGTCGGCCGCCTTCACCTGGTTGCCGCGGGTCGCGAGCAATGTGAGGGTGATCAGCGGCCGCTCGAGCTCGCGCAGCACGCGGTCATAGAGGCCCCGCGGAGGCAGCGCGCCCTTGTGGCCCTCGAAATAATCCCGCAGGTGGCGCTCGATCGTGCCGGCCAGGGTCGCCGGCGTGCCAGCGTCGCCGGCTCCTTCCGGCGCCGCGGTTCCGGCGAGCTCCATCTCCACCACGTCGGCGCCGATCACGGGCTCGCCGTAGAGCGCCACGAGACGCTTCACCAGGTTCTCGAGCTCGCGCACGTTGCCGGGCCAGCGGTGCGTCTTGAGGCGATCCAGCGCGGCCGGCGCCAGCGACTTGGGCGGCAGTCCTTCGGCCGCGCTTTGGGCGAGGAAGTGGCCGACGAGCTCGGGGATGTCCTCGGCGCGCTGGCGCAGCGGCGGGATGCGGATCGGCACGACGTTCAGGCGATAGAACAGATCCTCGCGGAACATGCCGAGCTTGATCAGCTGCGTGAGATCGCGGTGCGTCGCCGCGACGATGCGGACGTTGGCCTTGATCGGCGTGCGGCCGCCGACGGTCGTATAACGTCCGTCCTGGAGCACGCGCAGGAGCCGCGTCTGCGCTTCCGGGGGCATGTCGCCGATTTCGTCGAGGAACAGCGTTCCGCCTTCGGCCTGCTCGAACCGGCCCGTGACGCGGTTCACGGCGCCGGTGAAGGAGCCTTTCTCATGGCCGAAGAGCTCGCTCTCGATCAGCTCGCGCGGGATCGCGGCCATGTTGACGGCGACGAACGGTCCGCCGCGCCGGCGTCCGAATTCGTGCAGCGCGCGGGCGACGAGCTCCTTGCCCGTGCCGGACTCGCCGGTGATCATGACGGTCAGATCGGTGTTCATCAGCCGCGCCACGGCGCGGTAGATGTCCTGCATCGCCGGCGAACGTCCGACGATGGGCAAGCGCTCGGCGGTATCGTTGGCGGGAGAATGCTCCTGCGGCTTCAGGGCGAGCGCGCGGTTGACCACCGCCACGAGCTCGCCGAGGTCGAAGGGCTTGGGCAAATACTCGAACGCGCCCCGCTCCGCCGCCTTCACCGCCGTCAGCAGCGTGTTCTGCGCGCTCATGACGATGATGCGCAGGTCCGGCCTCACCTTCTTGATGCGCGGGATGAGGTCGAGCCCGTTCTCGTCGGGCATGACGACGTCGGTGATGACGAGATCGCCGTCGCCGTCCGACACCCAGCGCCACAAGGTCTCGGCGTTGCCCGTGGTGCGCACGTCGTAGCCGGCGCGGCCCAACGCCTGGGTCAGGACCGTGCGGATCCCATGGTCGTCGTCGGCGACAAGGACGGTCGCAGCATTCATGCGGTCAGTCCTTCGCCACCGGCAACATGATCCGGAACACCGTGCGCGCGCGCTCGCTCTCGCATTCGACGATGCCGCCATGGTCGGCGATGATCTTCGCCACCAGAGCCAGGCCGAGGCCGCTGCCCTTCGGCTTGGTGGTCACGAACGGATCGAAAAGATAAGGCCGCAGGTCCTCGGGGATCCCGGGGCCGTTGTCCTGGACGGTGACCACCAGCGGCAGGTGGATGCGCTCGCGCGAGCTGTTCACCGAAATGCGCACGCCCGGGCGATAGGCCGTCGACAGCACGATCTCGGCGCCCTCCTTCGCGGAGACGGCCTCGGCCGCGTTCTTCACGAGATTGAGGAACACCTGCACGAGCTGGTCCTGATTGCCGTCCACCGACGGCAAGGACGGATCGTAGCGCTCGAGGAATTTCACATGCCTGGCGAAGCCGTTCTCGGCGAGGCGCCGTACGCGCTCCAGCACGACGTGGATGTTGACCGGGCCGCGCTCGAGCGGGCGGTCGTCGGAGAACACCTCCATGCGATTGACCAGGGCGACGATGCGGTCGGCTTCGTCGCAAATCAGCTGCGTGAGCTTGCGATCTTCCTCGCCGGCGCCTTGGCCGAGCAGCTGCGCGGCGCCGCGAATCCCCGACAAAGGGTTCTTCACCTCATGCGCGAGCATGGAGGCCATCGCCGTCATCGAGCGCGCGGCGCTGCGATGCTCGAGCTGCTGACCGATCTTGAGCGCGCGGGTCTGCTCCTGCAGCGAAACCACGAGCCAGCCGGCGGTATCGACCATCGGCGCGACATGCACCGACATGGTGCGAATGCCGGTCTTGGGCGTATCGAGAATGACGCCGTGCGCCGACATCGGCGCATCCGCCGCCCTCGCCTGGTCGACCAGCGCCAGCAGCGGGCCGGTGGGCGGAACGATATCCGCGAGCGCGCCGCCGGTAAGAATGCTCGCGCTGGCCTGGAAGAGCTGCTCGGCCGCGGCGTTCGCGTATCTGATGGCCGTGGTTTCGTCGACCACGAGGGTCGCCGCAGGCAAGGCGCCGAGAATCGACTCTGCGTTGAGAGCGATGCCCTGGCACGCGGAATCTCGGCGCAGGAAGGCGACGGGGGACGACATCACGCGGCCTCCCGCACGGGCGAATCCCCGGTGAACAGGCCGCGAATGAGCCCTCTCACCCTATCGGGATCGCTCTCGGCATTGACCGCGGCGCGGAAGGCATTCGCGCTGCGCAGGCCCGCGGCCGCCCAGGCGAGATGCTTGCGCGCGATCCGCACGCCCTTGTCGACACCGTAGTGGGACAGGAGCGCCTCATAGTGCTCGAGGACGATCTCGCGGCGCATGCCGACGGACGGATCGGCCGGCGCGACGCCGGTCGCGAGATAGGTTTCCACCTGTGACGTCATCCAGGGTTTTCCGAAAGCGCCGCGGCCGATCATGACGCCGTCCGCGCCCGACAGGCGCAGCATCTCGCGCGCGTCGGCAGGCGTATTCACATCGCCGTTGCCGATGACGGGGATCGTGACGGCGTCCTTCACCTTGCGGATGAAGGCCCAGTCCGCGACCCCGTTGTAAAGCATCTGGCGCGTGCGCCCGTGGACGGTGATCAACTGCGCGCCTGCGTTTTCGGCGCGCCTGGCGAGCGACGGCGCGTTGAGGCTGTCGTGATCCCATCCCATGCGCATCTTCAGCGTCACGGGGATCTTCACCGCCTTCGCCACCGCTTCGACGATCCGGGCCGCGTTCTCCTCGTCCCGCATCAGCGCGGAGCCCGACCAGGAATTCACGACCTTCTTCACGGGGCAGCCCATATTGATGTCGATGATCGCCGCGCCGCGGTCCTCGTTGAGGCGGGCCGCATCGGCCATGACCGCGGGCTCGCAGCCGGCCAGCTGGACCACGAGCGGGCTTTCGTCGCGGCAGTCCGCGCCCATACGCGGCGACTGGCGGTGGGCCTTGATCATCTCCTGGCTGGCGATCATTTCGGTGTAGGCGAGGCCCACCCCGAAACGGCGCACCAGCCGCCGGAAGGGCCGGTCGGTCACACCCGACATCGGGGCCAGGAAGACGATCCCGGCCGACATGACATTCCCGATGCGGATTTGCGCAGCTTTCATTAACACTCTGGCGATGTTGGCTAAAACTTAGGCATTTGCCCAGGAATATGGCCCAAAATCAAGGTCTTTTGCCCGGTGTTGCAGGTTCGCACCGCAGAATGGCAACAGGGGCGCAGAAAACACAATTTGCCAGGCGCTGCAATGATTTCTACTGTGGCTCCCGTGACTTAGGCTCCAGAGGGGAATCCCGCCGCCGTGACTTGCGCCGCCTTGATCGTTGCCGCCGGCCGCGGCCGGCGTTTTGGCGGCGCTGGACCCAAGCAATACGCGCCCCTGAAGGGCGAACCCCTGTTGCGCCGCACCCTGCGCGCCTTTGCGACGCATCCTGGCGTCAGCGAGACCGCAGTGGCCATCCATCCCGACGATGAGGACCTTTTTGCGCAGGCGGCCCGCGGCCTCCCCCGGGTCTTTTCCACGCCGGGCGGGGCGACGCGCCAGGAGTCCGTGCGTCTGGGGCTGGAAGCCCTCGCCGCCCGGGCCCCCGACCTCGTCCTGATCCACGACGCCGCCCGCCCGATGGTGTCACGCGCGCTGATCGAGCGCGTCATCGCCGGCCTGAGCGCGGCAGAAAGCATCCTTCCGACCATGCCGGTCGTGGACACCTTGAAACGGGTCGTGGACGGCGCGGTGACGGCAACGGTCGATCGCGCCGAACTGGTGCGTGCACAGACCCCGCAGGGTTTCCGCTTCGCATCGATCCTGGCCGCGCATCGCGCCGCCGCCGGCGCGGCGCTGACCGACGATGCCGCCGTGATGGAACGGGCCGGGCATAAGGTCATGACCGTGCCCGGCGAAGACACCAACATCAAAGTGACGACGATGGACGATCTTGCACGCCTGACCGCCATGCTCAGCGAAACCCGCACCGGCAGCGGCTTCGACGTCCATAAATTCGGTCCGGGCGGCGAGGTGATGTTGTGCGGCGTGCGCGTTCCGCACAGCCATGGACTCCTCGGGCATTCGGACGCCGACGTCGCGCTTCATGCCGCGACCGATGCCATCCTCGGCGCGATCGGCGCGGGCGACATCGGGTTTCACTTTCCGCCGAGCGATCCGAAGTGGCGCGGTGCGCCCTCGCATCTCTTCCTCCGCCACGCCCATGAGCTGTTGACGGGCCGCGGCGGCCGCCTGATCCATCTCGACGTGACCATCATCTGCGAACGGCCGAAGGTCGGCCCGCACCGCGAGGCCATGATCGAGAAGATGGCCGAGATCCTGGGCGTTGCGCGCGAGCGCATCAGCGTCAAGGCGACGACGACGGAAGGCCTCGGATTCACGGGACGACAGGAAGGAATCGCCGCCCAGGCGCTGGCCACCGTTCAAATCTAGCGCGTTGAAAGCGGCTTTTTACTTTGCGCTCGGATCGAGGGCGTCGGCGACCTTCTCTTTCTTCCGCTGCGGCAGAAGCTTCATCGTCAGGATGAAGCCCGCGAGCAAGAGACACACCGTGTTGGTGATGATCACGGGCCAAGCGCCGATGAAAAGGCCGTAGGCCGTCCACAGCGTGAACCCCGTGCACGTCAGCATGTACGTGCCGGCGGACAGGTCGCCGGTATGCCGTGACTTGATGATCTTCCACGCCTGCGGCGTGAAGCTCATGATCGAGGCGAGGGCCGCGAGTGTCCCGATGACGCCAGCCGCATCCATTCAGGCTAGGAACGGCTGCGGGTGAAGGCCGCGCGTTTGATCGCCGCGATCTCGCTGGCGATTTTCTCGCCGCCCTGCCCGAGGGCGCTCATGCCGGCGCGTGCGACTTCACCGGCCCGCTCCGTGCCTTGCTCGATCACCGCTTTGCCGAAGCTGGTGATCTGATCGGCCAGCGCCCCGAATTCCTTGGCGAGCGAGGATGCGGCGAGCGAGGATTTTGCCGCGCGGCGGCGCGGAGCGGCTTTCTTGGCTGCAGGGCGGGCTCGCGTCCTGGCCGGGGGCCGCGCCGTCTTCTTCACGGCTTTCGCCTTGCGTTTGGGTTTGGCTTTCGCCTTCGCCATGGCTTTGGTTCCCTCCGGACGAGACGCGCCATCCAACGCTCGGGTTCGCGCGAAAGTTCCGAAAGGCGCGGCGGGTTCACACTTGGCTCGTAGAGACATCGATCCAATCGAGGTAGGCCGGCAGCCCCCCGGCCACGTCGTAGACGAGCGCGCACGGCACATCGTAGCTGTGCAGGGCTTTGACGCGCTCCATGGCGCGCCCGGCGAGCTCCGCGCGCGTCTTCAGGATGAGAACCGCCTCCTGCGCCTCCTCGACCGCGCCCTGCCACCAGTAGACCGAATGCATCCCGTCAAGCACGTTGGCGCAGGCGGCGAGTCTCTCGGCCACCAGCGCACGGCCGATCTTGAGCGCCTCATCCTTAGAGGCGGCGGTGACGTACAGCATACAATGGGTTGCTTTGGGCTCGGGCATTTGCCGCCGTCCTCATGAATCCTTAGATTTCGCTTCAGAAAATATTCACCTGTCGGACTGCAGATTAGGCCTCAAATCCGGAGCGCGGCAACACGCGCGGTCTTTGTTCAGTGTGGGACGGCACCATGGATGGCGGCGAGCGCTCCATTTCCAAGCTTTCACCGGCGCAGCGTAAGTGGCTGGAACGCGGCTTGACGCAGCCCGGCGGCAAGCTGCCGCTGTTCGACGAGGACGGACGCAAGATCAATCTTCAGGTCGTGAAGAAGTGCCTCGACGAAGGCTGGGCGGAACCCTGGTTCGCCAATCAGCTCAAGCTCGATTGGATGGTGTGCAAGCTGACCAAGTCGGGGCGCAGCGCGCTCGGGGCCTAAGCGCCCTTCCCGCTCCGCGCGGGGATGATGGTAATGCGGCCGCCGACTTCCAAAACCGCGAACTTGATTTGCTCCATGCGCTCGAGCCCCTGAAGCTCGCGCGCCGATTCCATGATTTCGTCCTCGCTCACCCGCGCCTTCCTCATGCGCTCGCGCAGCGGCTTGCCGTTCTCGACCAGGACCGTGGGCACGCCGTCGACGATCTTGGCGATCAGGTGGAAGCGATCCTTGGCGAAGGAAATCCCCACGTCGATCAGCACCAGCGTGACGACGAGGATGGCCGCCGTGGTCAAGGAGTAGTCCTCGCCGATCAAGCCTTGCTGCACGGCCTCGCTGATCACCAGGACAAGGATGAAGTCGAAGGTCGTCATCTCCGAAAGGGTGCGCCGCCCCGACAGACGGACGGCGATCAGCATCACAAAGTAAATGGCAAGCGCGCGCAGGACGATGTCCACGGGCGGAGTTCCTTCTCAAGGATAAACGAAGATATCGAGCGGCGCGGGCGCCTGCCCGAGCAGTCCAATGTGGCCGGAGATGCGTCCCGCCTTGCCGGGAACTGCGATGACGACGATTTGCGCCGGCCGGCTGTTCTCGCCGCTCACCGAAAACCGGAGAAGAACGCCGCCTTCGTGCGCCAGCGCTTCCATCGGCTGCGGCGATATGGTGCGAATCTCGAACGCGCCGGCGAGGTTTTCCGAGATCACGAGGTCGAGCACCGCATCGGTCTGCGCATCGACCTGCACCTTGAACTCGGTGGGCGCGAGCAGGCGCTGCCTGCCTTGATAATCGACCTGCAGACGACCCGAGCCGTCACGGGCGTGGGTCGCGGCGGTCGGACCGCCGAAAGCCCCGAGCAGCGCGGCGAGCACGACCGCGGCCATCAGCAGCCAACCGGCACGTTCGACGATCCACGTGCCGTTCTGAAACCGGAGATCTTCTTCGATCGGCGCGTTCTTGGGATGTCGCAGCGGCTCGACCGCCATGACGGCTCCGCGGATGATGGTCACCGCGAAAGGAACGGCCGTGTTTCGGTTTTGTTTCCGAAGCGGCGTTCAGGCGGTCAGTTCGAGGGTTGCGCCCGGACGTGCGTAGAAGGCCGAGCCGGCGAAATAGCCGGCCGCATAGCGCGAAGCTGCCGCGGCGAAGGCGGGCGCGCGGCTTTTGCGGGCATCGCCCGCGGCCGGCGGCGTGAAAAGATCGCGCGCTTCTGCACTCGTTAGTTCGATGGCCGCCGCGCTGGGAATCCGCGTTTCGCGGGCGGCGTGGCCGGTCCCCTCGTCCGGCGCCGCGAGCGATTCAGAGGCCGAGGCCGCGCGCGCGACGCCCGCGAACGTCGCAGCGCTGAGCGCCGCGCGAAACGACAGCGGGCCGTTCTGGTTTCTCGACGACGCATGGCGCTGGTTCTGCGCGCCCTCGCGCTCGGCGGCGGGCGCTACGGCCGGCCGCGGCTGCGACGGCGGCACGGGCACCACGACCGGCTGCGGCGTGATCAGAATGTCGGCGCTGATCGGCATGGTCCCCTAAACGTCCCCATGAAGCGGCCTAGCCGCCTTTACCATTTATAAACGATTGTCTCCGACCTCACAACGAAGGCTGCGAAACCGTTGGTTGATCGGCGGTTCCTCAGTGACCGCGGCGGCTCAGGCGCAACATCGCCCGTTCAAGCTCCGCGAAGGTGAAGGGTTTCGTCAGAAGCTCCCCGCGCAGGCGGTTCTCGTGCGCATTCCGCGTTTCCATTGCGTAAGCGCTGACGTAAAGCACCCTCATCGCTGCGTTCTCCGCCTGAACCAACTCAGCGAGCTCCACCCCCGACATATCGGGCATGCGGATATCGGTGACGAGCATGTGGACCTTCAGCCCCGCGCGCAGGGACTTCAGCGCCGCAGCCGCCGAATAAGCTTCGTGCACCTCGAAACCGAGCTCGCGCAGCATTTCGCTGGTGAGCGCGCAAACGAGCCGATCGTCATCCACCACGAGGACGCAACGCCGAGAAGAACGACCCGCGCGACGCTTGTCATGCTCGACATTCGCGGCGCCCGATGAACTCATCATTTCCGTATGCATGGGAATTCAACGGATGGGTCCGTCGAAAAGTCACTGCCAAGAAACGCACATTGCGAGAGTGCAACGGCACGCGACGGTGATTCCGGATGCCGAATGCACAACGTCCGGTGGCCGCTCGCGGCGATCTTGCCGCTCGTCATTAATGCATGTTAGCGGGGCACGGACGTGGTTGATGTAGAAACGCCGCGTGAGCTGCAGGCGACGGGATATCCATGCCGCAGCCGAGACGAAAAAAAAACGCGGGCTGCTTGTCTCATCAATTCGCGCACATCCTCGAGGGCCTGAGCCAACGCGAGCGTTTGGCGCTGCAAGCGCAAGAGTGCCGCGCCCTTGCACTCACGGCGGAATCCCCGTTCCGCGAACAGCTGCTGGAGCTCGCCGCGCGCATCGAACGTTATGCCGAGGCATTGCCGGCCGCGCGCACCGATGATCCGAAATAGAGAGCGGACCACCGACCTTATCGAACGCCCCTTGAACGCGCCTGAATGCCGGCGCACCGATGCGATCGCTCAGTTGACGGAGTCCGAATCCTTCTGCCCGGTGTGTTTGGCGACCAGCGCGTCCTGAAAATCCTTTTGCTCCCGACTCCGCGCAGGCAGGGCCAGACGCAGCCATTGCTCGGCGACGTCGAGCCAACTCTCCTTCTCCTGCACCGTGCTCGCGGCGTGGGCGGCGCGGATACAGTATTGCGCCCGGGCGATGTAGACCGGATTGGCGAGAGGTTGAGGCTTGTCGGCGTCGTTCGTCATCGGAGTTCAGAAACCAGACCAACCTCCGAAATGCCGCACAACCAGGAACGTTCCCTTAATGCGTGTGGCGAAATTTGGGCAGTGGTGCCGGGGAACCAATGCGGCGACTGCTGCGTTTGGGTGCGGGGCAAAAAAAGCTGGGGTACGCGAGCACGTTGGGCATGAGTAAAATTGGGGCTGATGCGCCGGCCGAAGAGCGGGCGCGATATTATCTCGAACGCGCCGAAGAGGTTCGCACCATCGCCGCGATGGTGTCGGATCCGACTGCCCGGCAGTCGTTGTTGTACCAATCGCGGGTGTGGCAACGCATGGCCGACCGTGCGGCCGGCAAAGCAGACTCCACGCCGCTCTAAGCGCGCTCCGCGCGAGTCCGGGAGCGGCGTACCCATCCCCGCGTGTCCGCACGCACGCGAGGACGAGACGGCGCGTGCACCACGTGTTGCGGTTCCCCGTTCGTTCGCGGCGGCCGCAGATGCCAACCTGAGTGAATTTCGAGCCTCTAAGGCCTTGCACGATTTTAGAGCGATGCCGGGAACTTACTCAGAATGAGGAAGTTGTTGCTGCAAGTTTAACATGAGTTAAGCATATGGCGAACACGCAGGGAACATGCGCCCCGGCTGAGACGTACCGCCGCTATGCGCAGGAGACGCGGCAGCAATTGGTGACGGTCACCACGCCGTGGCTTCGCGATGCGTTCGAGAAAGTCGCGGAGGAATGGGAACGCATGGCCGAGCACGCTGAAAAAGCCCAGCCTGTCCATTGAGCGCCCGTTCGGAGCGCGCCTCATCACGCACCGGATCCAGGGCGTCGAACCTCGGCGTGCAAACTGCGCATGAAAATCCCGTGATCACGAAACAATCGAGAGCGCCCGCGCATTAGCGAACATGTCTCGGCCTGAAAGGGAACGATCGATCATGAAGATGCAAATTGTCGGAGCCACCCTCGTCGCAGCCGCGATGTCCTACCCGGCGATTGGTCAGACGGCGGCGCCCGATACCAAAGCGCTGGAGATCCTTTGCGCCGACAATCGGCTGTCGGCCCAGGAACAGGACGAATGCCGGACTCAGATGCGCAATGCCGCGAGCGAACAGGAGCGCAGCAAAGTGATCCAGAACCTGAACACCAAGCTGAGCAGCAAGCCCCCGGCCTCCGGCGGTCCTGCAGGCGCCTCGAGCACCGGCGGCACGCAGCGTCCACCGAACGAGTGATTCGCGTTGCGGGATCGATTCCAAAAAAGGAAAAATGGTCGGGGCGGCGGGATTTGAACCCACGACCACCAGACCCCCAGTCTGGTGCGCTACCAGGCTGCGCTACGCCCCGACGGCGCGAGAAAGCATCTGAAATCAGGGGGCTTTCCGGCGCGGCCGGACTATAGACACGGCCCGTCCTCAAAACAACGCCTGTTCTGCATCGCAGATCAGCGCAGTGCGGCCCTCAGCTCGTCGCGCATCGCGGTCAGTTCACCGAGAAGCGCGGCCATGTCGCCGCGCGCGGGCGCGGGCGCCGGCGGCGTCTCGGCCGCGATCGCTTTCGCCCCGGTTTCGCGCAGAAGCTTCTGCACGCCGCGGATCGTCATGCCGTCGTTGTAGAGCAGCGCGCGGATGCGCTTGAGCAGCGCGACGTCTTCGGGCCGGTAGTAACGCCGGCCGCCGCCGCGCTTCAGCGGCTTCACCTGCGCGAATTTGGTTTCCCAGAAGCGCAGGACATGCTGCGGAACATCGAGCTCTTCGGCGACCTCGCTGATGGTGCGGAACGCGGCGTCGGACTTGCCGGCACGCGCGGCGCCCTCGCCCCTGTCTTCCGATGAGAAGAAGTCTTCGCTCGTCACGAGATGTTAGGTGCCGGCGGGCGCGGCCGCCTGAGGCTTTGCCTGCGCCGAATGGCCTTGGCGAATCCGCGCCTTCAGGAGCTGCGACGGCCGGAACACCAGCACTTTACGCGGGAGAATCGGCACCTCCTCGCCGGTCTTCGGATTGCGTCCGATACGCTGGCCTTTCTGGCGAACGGAGAAGCTTCCGAACGAGGAAATCTTCACCGTCTCGTTGCGCAGCAGCGCCTGCGTGATCTCGTTCAGAACCAGCTCGAGCAGATCGGCCGATTCATTCCGAGACAGACCAACTTCCTGGTAGATGGCCTCGCTGAGCTGTGCGCGGGTAATGGTCTCGCCCATCGAACGCGCTCCCCTAAAAAGAAAAGGCGTGAAAACAAGAGGTTAAAGAAGCCCCCGGGTTCCGTCAATACAGGTTCTCTATGAGAAACAAGGCTTTAGCGCGGAAATGGCGGTTTCCGGATCAAAAATCAGCCTTGCGGCTGAATTTTCAGGGAGTTTTTCGTCCGCTACATACGGACGAGCGCCGATCCCCAGGTAAAACCGCCGCCCATGGCTTCGAGCAGGACAAGATGCCCCGGCTTGATTCGCCCGTCCGCGACGCCGGCCTGAAGCGCGAGTGGGATGGACGCCGCCGACGTGTTGGCGTGCTCCTGAACGGTGATGATCACCTTCCCCGGGTCGAGGCCCAGCTTCTGGGCGGTGCTGTCGAGGATGCGCTTGTTGGCCTGATGCGGCACGAGCCAGTCGACCTGTTCGATGCCGATCTGATTGGCCGCGAGCGCTTCGCGCACCGCGTCGGCCAGGTTGACCACGGCATGCTTGAAAACTTCCTTGCCCTTCATCACCACGTGTCCCGTCGTCTGCGTCGACGATGGGCCGCCGTCGACGTACAGCATGTCATGGTGACGGCCGTCCGAATGAAGATGCGTCGAGAGCACGCCCCGATCGGCGGTGGTCCCCTTTCCTTCCTGCGCGGTGAGAACGACGGCGCCGGCGCCATCGCCGAACAGGACGCAGGTAGTACGGTCGTTCCAATCGAGAATGCGCGAGAACGTTTCGGCGCCGACGACGACGGCGCATTTCGCCTGCCCCGCGCGGATGAAATTATCGGCGACCGCGAGCCCGTAGATGAAACCCGAGCACACCGCCTGAACGTCGAACGCGGGAGCGCCAGGGCGGCCGAGCGCCGCCTGGAGGCGTGAAGCCGTAGCAGGGAACGTCTGGTCGGGCGTCGCCGTCGCAACGACAAAGAGATCGACATCGCGCCCGTCGCGGCCGGCGGCGGCGAGCGCCTGCCTCGTCGCCGCGATCGCAAGATCGGAGGTTTTTTCGCCTTCGGCGGCGATGTGGCGCTTCTTGATGCCGGAGCGCTCGACGATCCATTCGTCCGAGGTATCGACCCGTTTCGCAAGCTCCTGATTGGTGATGACCTTTTCGGGAAGATAAGCGCCGACGCCGGCGAGCACAGAACGGATGGTCATTCGACGGGCGCCTCGGCCATCACCGCTTCCTGGGCCGCAATATGCGCGAGCTGCTCGGCGATCTTGGTGTTGAGATCGCGCGCGATCATGTCGACCGCAACGCCGATGGCGTTCGCAAATCCCACCGAATCAGTCCCGCCATGACTTTTAACGACCACGCCGTTCAACCCTACAAACAACGCACCGTTATAGCGGCGCGGATCGGTGCGCGCCATGACTTGCGCGATCACCGGCTTGGCAAGAAGCATTCCCATCTGCGCGAGGATCGAGCTCTTGATCGCGTTCTTGAGGAAGCCCGAGAACATCTTGGCGGTGCCCTCGGCCGTCTTGAGGGCAACGTTGCCCGTGAAACCATCGGTGACCACAACGTCCACGGTGCCCTTGGCGATATCGTCGCCCTCGATGAAGCCCTTGAACTCCATGTCGAGGTGTGAACTGCGCAGCACCTGATTGGCCTGACGCAGCATATCGGTGCCCTTGGCATCCTCGGTGCCGATGTTCAGGAGCCCGACGCTGGGGCGCTCCATGCCCAGGATGGCGCGGGCGAAGCATTCGCCCATCACCGCAAATTCCACCAGGTTGCGGGCATCGCACTGGGTGTTGGCGCCGAGGTCCAGCATCGTGGTCTCGCCGAGCTTGGTGGGAAACAATCCGCAGATCGCCGGGCGGTCGATGCCGGGCAGCGGACGCATGATCAACTTCGCCATGGCCATGAGCGCGCCCGTGTTCCCGGCGGAGACGACGCCCGCGGCTTCGCCGTTCTTCACCGCTTCGATCGCCTTCCACATGCTGGTCTGGCGGCCCGAGCGGATCACTTGGCTCGGCTTGGCGTCGCCGGCCACAGCCTGATCGGTGTGGTGAACCGTCGAGCACGACGCCAGAGCGCTATCGGCTTTAAGGAAAGGCGCGATCTTGGCTTCGTCGCCGTAAAACAGGAAACGCGCGTCCGGATAGCGGACGCGTGCCAGCCGCGCACCCTTGACGACGATTTCGGGCGCATAGTCACCGCCCATCGCGTCCAACGAAATGATAAGTGGTGCGCTCACCTCACCCTGACCCCCCGAGAGAGACGCATCACGATGTCAAAGTCCTCCCCCATGGGGAGAGATTATAGGACGCCGGTTAAGCGACAGTCTCGGACTGCGAAGCGACCTCGCGGCCGTCGTAATGGCCGCAAGAGACGCACATATGGTGCGGGCGCTTCATCTCACCGCAATTCGGACACTCCTGGCGGGTGGACGACTTGAGCGCATGATGCGACCGGCGCATGTCGCGACGTGACTTGGATACTTTCTTTTTAGGGACCGCCATGGTCGAATCTTTCGTGATGTGAATGCGTCGGGCTATGCCAAACCACCGTGGGGCTGCCCGAAAGCGCGCCTAAATAGCGAAAAAGCCTCGGCGGCGCAAGCAGGTAAACCCCCTAATTGCCCCGCGTCGGCGGGCTTTTGGCCTTGAGCTTCGCAAGGACCGCAAATGGGCTCTCCGCCACGGTTTTTTCGTCCTTTTCGCCCCACACGGCAGCGTCGAAAGCCGCCCCCGGCGCCCGGGGATAGGGATCGAGCCCAAGAGCGAGTTGAACGACCGCGAGCTCCCCGAGATCAATCTGGCCGCCAATCGCCTCTTCCGCCGGTTCCTCGCCGCCGAAATCGAGGAGATCTTCCTCCTCGTCCCGCTCCGGCTTTCCACCGCTCTTGGTCGGCGCCTTTGGCGAGGGCTTGACCGGCGAGTACAGGGTGAATCGCGCCTCGATGTCCTCCCTCACCTCCGCCGGCACCGGAACCAGCGTGACAACGCACGTCTGGGTGACCGAAGCCTGCACGCTTCCCGTGACCTTAACGATGCCACCCGCCCGCGGCGTCAGGTCGAAGCGCGCCTTCAGCGCGGAAA
Source organism: Rhodospirillaceae bacterium (assembly GCA_050250575.1). GTDB lineage: Bacteria > Pseudomonadota > Alphaproteobacteria > Rhodospirillales > Rhodospirillaceae > SHVO01. The sequence goes on from JBFWOJ010000014.1 coordinate 81,025, forward strand.
TCGCCGGAAGCCCCAGGCGCTGCGCCACGCGCGCGCGTTCGGCCTCATCGGCGGTGATCTCGTAGTGACGTCCCGAGGGCGGAAGCGTCGTTGCATCGACAGGAAATGAGAACTCGGACTGCGGAGCGTTCATGCACTTAGACGGCCACTGAGAAATCGATCTTGCCCGCGGCGATGTCTGCGACCGGTTGGCGCGCAAGATGTTCGCTCGCGCGCTTCAGATAGGACGCAATGCCGCCGACCGCACCGGCCGGCGGCTCGCCATGGCGAAACAGATTTTGCGTCAGCGCCTGAGCAAGTTCCTCCGCGGTGCCGTCGAGGCCCGCTTCATAAGCCGCCGCACGGCCGTAGAAGGCCTTCGCCATTTTCTTGACATGCTTGCCGACGCTCATGTCACCGACGCCCATCTCCCGCAGGGACTGGTCCATGTCGGTGAACATGAGATCGAACAGCCGTTGGCCGGTGGTATGCACTTCGGCCGGTGTGTCGCGCAGACGGCGCATCACCAGCATGGCGTGGATCACGACCATGTCGTAGCGGCCGTCGACGGTGTCAGGGACAGCGTATTCCATGTAGAATTTTGGATCGCGCGCCTTGTTCACCAGCGCCGCATACAAGGCGTCCACCGGATCCGGCGGCGCTTCTCTCCGCTTGAAAAAACTGAATGGCATCGGCGCGGTCGCTTTTTCCGGGCTGCAACAGTGCGAGGTTGTAATGAATCCCGGGCTTACAACAAGGGGCTAGGCTTGGGACGGAGCCTGATATAATACGGCTAGCCATGAAAACCAGACATTCCGCGATTTTGGCCGTGTTGGCCGCCACCGCCGGCCTGCTGTCGGGCTGCGCCAAGGACATCGATGCGCGCGGTAATTTGCCGCCGCCGGAAGCATTGGCGCAGTTGTCCGTAGGCGAGCAGACCCGTCAGGACGTGCGCGGCCTGCTTGGCACACCGGCGACCACCGCGGTTTTCGACGACGAGACCTGGTACTACATCAGTGCGCATACGACGCAGTACGCATTCTATCCGAACCACGAACTCGACCGCACCGTCTACGCCATCAGCTTCGACGAGCGCGGCATTCTCAAAGACGTGCGCAAGCTCGGCCTCGAAGACGGGCAGACCGTGAACATCGCCGGTCGGGAAACTCCGACCAAGGGCCGCGAGTTCAGCCTGATCGAGCAGCTCATCGGCAACCTCGGCCGCCTCTCCGGCTCCCCAGGCCCCGGCGGCGGCCCCGGACCGCGCTAAAGCTTACTTCCCGGCGGCCCTCGGCCACACCACGCCCTGGTCTTTTTTCGCGACGGGTCCGACGCCCTTGAACAGGAAGCGCTGAATGCGCGCGCCGGTATACGTCTCGGTCGCGTAGAGATTGCCTTTCGAATCCGTCGCCAGATTGTGCACTCCGAAGAACTGTCCGGGCTGGCGGCCGCCGTCGCCGAATGACGTCAGAACCTCGAGCGTCTCGCGCAAGAGAATGTTGATCTTCTCGTCAATGCCGTTGGCGACATAGAGGTAGGTCTGCTGCGGATCGCGCGAGAAGGCTATGTCCCAGACCGAACCGGAGCGATAGGTGCGCGGATCGACGCGCGCCTCCTTTACGAAAGTACCGTCCTTGCGGAAGACCTGGATGCGATCGTTCACGCGGTCGCACACGTAAACCAAGTTGTCGTTAGAAACGACGACGCAATGGACGGTCGAGAACTGCCTGGCCGGCGGAGCATCGGGATTATACGGGGGCAACGGCGCATCGTCAGGCTTCGCGCCGTAAGCCCCCCAGTGACGCTTGTATTTTCCGCTGTCGGCGTCGAGCACGACAATCCGGCGGTTTCCGTAGCCGTCCGAGACGTAGACCTCGTTCGCCGCGGGATCGGGAAAGATCTTCGACGGCTTCCAGAAATTCGCAAGATCGTTGCTGCCTTTGTGAACGCCCTGCCGGCCGACCTGAAGCAGGAATTTTCCGTCGGCAGCGAACTTCAGGACATGCGTGTCGGTTTCGCCGTTGCCCCCGATCCAGATGTTGCCCTTGTGATCGACGGTAAGGCCGTGGTTGCGTTCCGGCCATTCATAGCCCGCGCCTTTCCCGCCCCAGGAATTCACGACATTGCCGACCTGATCATAGACGAGCACTTGCGGCGCGACCTTGCAGCAGGCCCCGATCGGCTCCTTTGCATTGACCGGACCCTTGGCACCGGGCAGCGCTTCGTCGTCGACGGCGCTGGCTACGGTAAGGTCGGCTGCGCGCAGATCGTCCGGAACAGACTCCGGCCGATGCAGCGTCCAGACATTATCATTGGCGTCGATCGACAGTCCGATTGTCGAACCGGTGACCCAATGATCGGGCAACGGCTTCGGCCAGAACGGATCGACCTCGAAGATCGGCGCCGACTTCGGCGGATCGGCGGCAATCGCAGTGCCGACCGCAAGCAGAACTGCGACAGATAAATTGACGATCGCAAGCTTCATTGGGACCCTCCCGTCCAAATATCCGCGTTGACCGTGCAAAACCATGAGCCCAAGCTCAGAGCTCATGCAAGGGGGAACTCCATGAACGACACAGTCATGATTCGGCGACGATTCCTGGCGTATTTCGCCGGCACGGGGGCGGGCGCTACGCTCCTGCCCGGCGTCCTGTGGGCGCAGATGCAGGAAGCCGGCGCGCCCCACGTGACGAAGGAAATGTTGAAGGGCGCCGTTGCGGTCGCAGGCCTCGATCTCAGCGAAGAAGACCAGACCGTCATCATGGAGGGCTTGAATCAGAACCTCGCGCGCTACGACGAACTGCGGAAGATCGAGATCCCCAACGACGTCCCGCCAGCGCAGCACTTCACCGCGCTCGTGCCCGGGATGGAGGTGAACCGTACGCGCGCGCCCTTGCGTTTCAGCCAGCCGCGACCGAAACGCCCCCGGAACCTCGAAGACGCCGCCTACTGGACCGTTCTGGAGCTTGGGCAGTTGATCCGCAGCCGTGAGGTCAGCTCGACCGAACTCACGCAAATGTACATCGCGCGGCTCAAGGACCAAGGCCGCGCCGAAAAACTGAATTGCCTCGTCACCTTGATGGAGGATCACGCGCTTGCGGAAGCACGGCAGGCCGACGCCGAAATCAAAGCCGGCAAGTACCGCGGTCCTTTGCACGGAATCCCCTACGGGCTCAAAGACCTGTTCACGGTCAAGGGATATCCGACGACGTGGGGGTGCGAACTGTATAAGGACCAGGTCTTCGACTATGACGCGACCGTCGTCGAAAATCTGCGCGAGGCCGGCGCCGTGCTGATTGCGAAGCTCTCGACCACGGAACTCGCGGCCGGCGGTGCGATCTGGTATCGCGGTACGACCAAAAATCCTTGGAACCTGAGCGAAGATTCCAGCGGCTCGTCCGGCGGGCCGGCAGCGGCCGCCGTCGCGGGCCTGGTCGGCTTCGGGATCGGCACGGAAACGTCGGGCTCCATCATTGGGCCCTCCTCGCGCTGCGGCAACACCGGCTTACGTCCCACTTTCGGACGTTCAAGCCGCTACGGCGGCATGGTCCTTTCATGGTCGCAGGACCGCGTCGGACCGTTCTGTCGTTCGGTGGAAGACTGCGCCGTCGTGATGAGCGCCATCGCGCGGCCGGACGGGCGCGACCTCTCTGTCGTGGATATTCCCTTCAATTGGGACGTACGGCGCGATCCGCGCAAACTGCGGGTCGGATATTTGAAACAGGCCTTCGACGAAGCGAAGGATCCCGCCGCGCGGCAGCGCAACGACCGGCTTCTCCAAGAGGTGCGCGCCCTGGGAGTCGAGCCGGTTCCGGTCATGGTGCCGGACTTCACGGGCGACGTTTCGGCTACCGATCCGGAATCGGCGACGTTCTTCGACGAACTTGTGCGCGCAGGACAGGCGAAACTTCTCGCCGTCGAGTCCCGCCGGAACCGCCTGCGGGTGGCGCGTGTCGTGCCGGCGGTGGAATACCTGCGCTCGCAGCGCATTCGGACCATGATGATGATGGAACTCGACAAGGCAACACGGCACGTCGATGTGTATTTCGGCCCGCCCAATCCCGGCGGCGCGGGCGGCGGCGGAGGCGGCGGCGGAGGGGCGGGAAACAATCCTCCACCCCCCAGCCAGCGTCACTCAACCATGGCCAACCTTGCGACCTATCCCGCGCTCGCGGTGCCTTTCGGCCTCAATGAAACGGGGTCACCGATGGCCGTGGTGTTCTTCGCACGCCCCTTCGGTGAAACCGAGCTCCTCACATTCGGCAAGGCGTTTCAGGACTCGACCGGCTATCACCTGAAACGCCCGCCGATGGCCTAAGCGTCCGCCGCACTACATACGAAAGCGTATGCCCGCGCGGAATGTGCGGCCGAGGTAGTCGTAAAGCCCGGTATCGGTCTGCGGCAACCCATACGCGCTGCCGCCCGGACCTTGCGCATAAAGGCCTGGATCGGTGTTGCGGATATTGCGGATGTTGAGAAACACCTCGTTCTGCAACTCGCCGATGTCGAAACCGTATTGCAGCGAAAGGTCGAGATAAAACGCCGGCGGAACGTGGTTGGTGTTGATGGTGCGATTTGTCACCGTCGATCGCGGACATCCGGTCTGACACTCCACGAAGGAGTTGTCATACACGCCGGAGGTGAAGCCGCGGCCGCTCAAGGTCACCGTGATCGGATCGCTCGCATACGTAATCGATCCACGATAATGCAGTTTGCGCGGCGACTGGCCGACCTCCTCCGTCGGGGGATCGATCCCGTTGTTCCGGTAGTCTTTCAAATAACGCGTGGCGAAGGCGCGGAAACGCAGATCGCCCTCCCAATCGGCGACGATGTCGGATAGGGACATCTGATAAGTCACCTCGAAGTCGATGCCGCGATGAATCGACTGCACGAGATTGAACGGGCTGATCGAGATTCGCTCGATGACGTTTGCCCCCGAGGGATCGAGCCCTCGCGTGATGGCGGCGCAGAACTGCTGGTTTCCTTCGAAGCAGCGATCGACGATGACCTGCGCGCCGACCGTGCCGATGGCGTCCTTGATCTTGATGTCGTAATAGTCCACCGCAAAACTCAAGCCCGAAAGGAAGCTTGGCTGCACCACGACCCCGAGGCCGAGCGTGTCGGCCTTTTCGGGGAGCAGGTTCGGATTGCCGGTATTGAAGCCGCGATACTGCGTACTCTGGTTGCCGCGGAAGGGGTCGATGACGTTGTTGGTGTTTGACGTGCCGGCGGCGAACAACTCCTGGAGATTTGGTGCGCGAATGTCGCGTGATCGCGTGAGGCGGAAGCGGATATCCGGGACCGGCGCGTAAGTGAGCCCTCCCTTCCAGGTCGTCACGAAACCCGACGTCGAATAATCCGTTGCGCGTGCGGCGGCGTTCAATTCAAGCCCTGTCATCAGCGGCACAACGGTTTCGAGATAGCCTTCGGTAACATTGTACTTTCCGAAATTGGGCAGGAAGTTCCCGACGAACCATCCGCTTTGATAAATAGTCTCGACCCTGCCCGAGACTTCCTCGGTACGGTGCTCGGCGCCGAGCGCCAGCGAAACAGGCCCGGCCCAGATCTCGAACGGAGAGCCGGCCAGATTGATCGCCCCGACCTGCTGGACAAATTTTTGATTGCGCTGCGGATTGCCGATGATCGACTTGATCGCCGCCGCGGAATTCACATTGAGCCCCATGCGGTTGATCGGAATGCAACCGTTGCCCGGATTTGCGATGGACGAGCGGCAGACGATAAATCCGGTGGTCGGATGGAATACCGCATCCTGCGCAGCGGCCAGTGCGGCGTTGTTGGTGATGTCGAGCAGATTTTCGGACGCCCTTGAATGGCCGTACTGATAGTAGGCATCCCAGGTCCACTCCGTGCCGCCGGCGTCGAAGGCGCCGTCGGCACCGAAAACATACCGAGTCACGAAACGTTCGTTATCCGTGCGCCGATCGGGCAGGTCCTCGTTCATCGTGCCGAGATTGAACTGGCTGATTCCAAGCGCGGCCGCGCGCGCCCGGATGTCGGCCGGTAGAAAGGCGTTATCCGCGCGGATCAGCACGTTTCCTTGATTAAACTGTATCCCCGGCAGGCCTTCGGAGTCGGTGAAGTTCCACGAGAACATGCCGAACACTTCGACGGCCTCGGCGAGTTCATAGCTGACGCGCGTGAACACCACCTGCCGCTCCTCGGAGGGCTGCAGCGCCTGGCCGCTGTTCGCCTGCACAGACCTCCATTCGCCGCCGATCATCCAGGGATCGAGCGTAAGCCCGTAGTTGAAATTATAGGGCGCGCCGCCGGGGCCAAACGCGATACCGCGCAGCGCGGTCGACGCAATAATTCCGCCCGGCGTGGCGTTGCTGAGCCCCGCCCCGCAAGTCACGAGGCGCTCGGGCAAGCCGTTGGTGGCGGTGTAGTTCGGATTATTGATCTGGTAGCAGCCATTGTTGTTCCAGTCGCGCGGTACGTTAAAGATGCCATAGCGCATCGAGGCTTCGCCGCTGAGGAGCACATGACCTTTGCCACCGGCGAACGGAAAACCGCCGGTCAACGTCGTCTTCCAGCTGGGGTCATCGCCGTAGGTCGTGAGGCCGCCGGACACTTCACCTTTAACGCCGGTGTACTCCCGGTCGAGGATGAAGTTGACGACTCCCGACACGGCGTCGGAACCGTAGGCCGCCGACGCACCGCCGGTAACGACCTCGACCCGTTGCACGAGACCTTGCGGGAAATTGTTGACGTCGACAGTTCCGTTCAGGATCGAGGCCACCGAGCGCTGGCCGTCGAGAAGAACGAGAGTCCGGTTATTGCCGATGCCGCGCAGATTGACGCTGCTGATGCCCGCTTGGCCGGAGCTCAGCGCAAACAATCCGCCCGCAGGCGTCGTGCTTTCCACAACGGACGGGATCTGATTGACGAATTCGGCAAGGTTCGCCGGGGCGACCGCTTCGATTTCATCGACGTTGAGGACCGTCAGCGGCGTCGGCGCTTCGTAGCCGTCACGGACCACGCGAGTGCCTGTGACGACGATTTCGTCGACGATTGCAGGAGCCTGGGCCGTTTGCGCTTGAGCGAGAGCCGCGTGCGGCGCGACAAACGATGCCGCCACAACGATTGTCGTCGCGCTAGCCGTCGATAACGCGCGCCGTTTCGCTCCGCTCGAAAATGACTTGGAGCGCAGCATTTCACAGATCAAACCAGACATATTTCCCCCCTCTTTGTTGACAACGATTCCCTTGAACAGGGATCGGTCGAGTCCGCCGCGAACCGCTTCGCAGCCGGCCCCCCATACGCCCATTCTATACCATCGCCCAGTAAAAAGCCCGGTCCTTTGGGACCGGGCTTCTACCTGGTTATCCCGACCGCCTAGTTCGCAGCCAGAGCGGCGAGCAGCAGCAGCGCGACAATGTTGATGATCTTGATCATCGGGTTCACCGCGGGACCGGCCGTGTCTTTGTACGGGTCGCCCACCGTGTCGCCGGTGACCGCGGCCTTGTGGGCATCGGAGCCCTTGCCGCCGTGGTTACCGTCTTCAATGTACTTCTTGGCGTTGTCCCATGCGCCGCCGCCGGAGGTCATCGAGATCGCGACAAACAGACCGGTGACGATGGTCCCGAGCAGCATCGCTCCAAGCGCCGTGAAGGCCTGCGCCTGGCCGGCGATTGCGTTCACTGCAAAGTACAGCACGATCGGCGACAGCACCGGCAGCATCGAGGGAATGATCATTTCCTTGATCGCAGCGCGCGTCAGCATGTCGACAGCGCGGCCGTAGTCGGGTTTGGCCGTGCCTTCCATGATGCCCTTGATCTCGCGGAACTGACGGCGCACTTCGTTCACGACCGCGCCGGCCGCGCGGCCGACGGCCTGCATCCCCATGGCGCCGAACAGGTACGGGAGCAGACCGCCAATGAACAGACCGACGACCACGAACGGGTTCTCAAGGGCGAACTGCACATCGAGGTCTGCGAAGTAGTGCTTGAGATCTTCGGTGTAGGCCGCGAACAGCACCAGCGAAGCAAGGCCGGCCGAGCCGATGGCGTAGCCCTTGGTGACCGCCTTGGTGGTGTTGCCGACCGCGTCAAGCGCGTCGGTCACCTTACGAACTTCGGGCGGCAGGTGCGACATTTCGGCGATACCGCCGGCGTTGTCGGTCACCGGGCCGTAGGCATCGAGCGCCACGACGATGCCGGCGAGCGCAAGCATGGTGGTCGCCGCGACCGAGAGACCGAACAGCCCCGCGGTCATGTAGGAGACGATGATGCCGCCGGAGATCACCAGCACCGGAAGCGCGCAGGCTTCCATGGAGATCGCAAGGCCCTGGATGATGTTGGTGCCGTGGCCGGTGGTCGAAGCCGCGGCGACCGAGCGCACCGGACGGAAGCCCGTGCCCGTGTAGTACTCGGTAATCCAGATGATGAGGCCGGTAACGACCAGCCCAACGATCGCGCAGGTGATGAGATCCATCGACGAGTAGACGACGCCGGCGGTGGTGGTCACACCTTCACCGAAGAGCTGGGTGGTGATGCCGTAGATCAATGCGAAGGAGATCACCGCGGTGACGATGAAGCCGCGATAGAGCGCCGCCATGATCTTGCCGGACGCACCGATGCCGGAAAAGAACGTGCCGATCACCGAGGCGACGATGCAGACGCCGCCGACGACCAGCGGGTACATCATGGCGCGCAGGCTGTCTTCGCCGGTGAAGAAGATGGAGCCCAGGAGCATGGTGGCGACGATGGTCACCGCGTAGGTCTCGAACAGGTCGGCGGCCATGCCGGCGCAATCGCCGACGTTGTCGCCGACGTTGTCGGCGATCACGGCCGGGTTGCGCGGATCATCTTCCGGAATGCCGGCTTCGACCTTGCCGACGAGGTCGGCGCCGACGTCGGCTCCCTTGGTGAAGATGCCGCCGCCGAGACGGGCGAAGATGGAGATGAGCGAGGCGCCGAAGCTGAGGGCGACCAGGCCTTCAAACACCGAACGCGGAACCGAGGCCGCAGACGAATCATGCAGAACAAAAAA
>JBFWOJ010000015.1:0-85246 GCA_050250575.1 Rhodospirillaceae bacterium
AGATCCAGGAGCTGGGAGTCCACTCGACCGCTTCGGTCACCATGAGCAAGTTGGTGGACTACGAGGCGCTGCCTGACTTTCTAAAGAGCCTGGGGTTCAACGCCGTTACCTTCTCTTATCCGCTCACGGGACTTGAATCGAACTTCCTCGGCTTTTCGACATCGGAGCTCGTCAACTACAGCCGTGAGGACTTGCTCGCCGCGTTCGCAAAGGTCAGGAAGCTCAAATCTCGCATGCAAGTGCTGAACCCTACGGCGTCGATCGAAGAGATGGAGCGCTTCGCCACCGGCGGCGAGCAGAAGTATCCTTGCCTCGGCGGCTACCGGTACTTCTATCTCGATTGGGATTTGATGATGTGGCGCTGTCACAACTGGGCGCAGCCTCTGTGCCACATCCGGGATTTCGACGAGACCAAATTGGTGCGCGACGGCTGCACCAAATGCATGATCGACTGCTATCGCGACTCCAGCGTGATGCATCATATCGGCGTGTCGTTGCACGACTCCTATCAAGCGTTCAAACGCGGGCGTGTCGGAGATGGCGTCAAAGCGCTGACACGAAAAGGCAACCTTGGTTCCATCGGCTCGGTGCTGGAAGAGCTGCCGTGGCTGCTGAAGTTTTGAGTTGAGGGTGATCCGTCATGATGAAGACTCTTTTCCTCAATCCGCCCTCGTTCGAAGGATTTGATGGCGGCGCCGGCTCGCGCTACCAGGCCAAACGGGAAATTCGCTCCTTCTGGTATCCAACCTGGCTCGCCCAGCCCGCCGCCCTCGTGCCGGACAGCAGGCTTCTCGACGCGCCGGCGCGCAACATGACGGTCGACGACGTCCTGCCGCTGGCGGGCGATTACGAACTCGCAGTTCTCCATACCTCAACGCCCTCTTTCCGTTCCGATGCCAAGGTCGCCCGCGCGCTGAAAGACCGGAATCCCAAGCTGAAAGTGGGCATGGTCGGCGCCCATGTCGCGGTCGATCCTTATCAATCCATGAAATCCGCCCCGCACCTCGATTGGGTCGCGGGCGGAGAGTTCGATTTTACGGTGAAAGAAGTCGCCGAAGGCAGATCGTTTGCGGAGATTGACGGATTGACCCACCGGGTCAAGGACCAGATCGTACGCAACAAGCCGCGCGCGCTGCTCGAGAACATGGACGAACTGCCGCATGTAGTGGACGTCTATAGGCGCGATCTTACGATCGAAGACTATTTCATCGGCTATCTCGCCCATCCCTATGTGTCGATCTACACCGGCCGCGGCTGCAAATCGCGCTGCACCTTTTGCCTTTGGCCGCAAACCATCGGCGGGCACGTGTACCGCACCCGCAGCGTCGAACACGTCGTCGCCGAAATGGCGAAGGCAAAAGTCTATTTCCCCCAGGTGAAGGAGTTTTTCTTCGACGACGACACCTTCACTGACGATCTGCCGCGCGCCGAGGCGATCGCCAAGGGGCTCGGTAAACTCGGCATCAGATGGTCGTGCAACGCCAAGGGGAACGTACCCCTGGATACGTTGAAGGTCCTCAAGGACAACGGCTTGCGGCTGTTTGTCTGCGGCTATGAATCCGGCAACCAGCAGATCCTTCACAACATCAAGAAGGGTATGCGCGTCGAGTGGCTGCGGGAATTCTCCGCCAATTGCCGCAAGCTCGGCATCGACATCCATGGCACGTTCATCGTCGGCTTGCCGGGCGAAACCAAGGAAACCATCAAAGAGACGATCCAGTTCGCCAAGGACGTGAATCCAAAGACGATCCAGGTGTCCTTGGCAGCCGCCTATCCCGGCACCTACCTCTACAATCAGGCAAGGCAGAACGGCTGGCTGATGGAAGAGGATAAGGGCGGACGGTTGGTCGCCGACGAGGGCATCCAGGTAAGCTCCATCAGTTACCCGCATCTCTCCCACGAGGAAATCTTCGAAAGCCTCGGCGAATTTTACAAACAGTATTATTTCCGGCCGGGCAAGATCTGGGAAATAACGTCCGAGATGCTCACCGATTGGGAGATGATGAAGCGCCGGCTGCGCGAGGGTGTGGAATTCATGAGGTTCCTGACCAAGCGGGAGGACCGCGAGCAGAGCGCGGCGTGACTCTCATTCTCAACATCATCGAGGCCGTATTGCTGGTGCCGGTGGTCGGCGGCAGCATCTTCTCATTGCTGTGCGTCTGGGCCGTGGCGCGTTTTATGCGGCAGTCGACGCCGCCATCCCGCTTCATGCCGCCGGTGACGGTGCTGAAGCCCATCTACGGCCTCGATAAGGGTCTTGAGGACAATCTGCGCAGCCTTTGCGCGCAGGACTATCCCGACTATCAGGTCGTGATGTCGGTACAGCGGGAGAATGACCCGGCGCTTCCGGTCCTGCGCCGCCTCGCCGCGGAATACCCCGACCGCATCAGCCTCGTCGTGAAGTCGAGTGAGCCTGTGGTTAACGGCAAGGTCCAGAACCTGGTCAACGCCCTTGCCGCCGCCCGGCACGAAATTCTAGTCATCAGCGACAGCGACGCCCGCCTGCGGCCCGATTACCTGAAGACCATCGTCGCTCCGCTCGAATCTGCGAACGTCGGCTACGTTTGCACTCTTTATCGGTCGGTCGATGCGCACAACCTCCAGGAAAAGCTCGAGCTCGTCGGCCTGAACGCGGATTTCGTCCCGAGCCTTGTTTTTTCCGCCGTCACGGGTGCGGCGGAGTTCTGCATCGGCGCGACGGTCGCCTTCCGGAAGTCGGACCTCATCGCGATCGGCGGCATGGCCGACCTCGGCAACTACCTCGTTGAAGACCACGAACTCGGGCGACGGCTGCTGCATCTCGGCAAGAGCAGGGTGTTGCTACCGCACATGATCGAGATCGTCGCCGACTATCCGACCTTCCGCAGCTGGTGGCAGCACCAGATCTATTGGGACCAGAATACCTGGGCGGCCAATCCAACCGGTTTCGTACTCACCATCCTCACCCGTTCGGTCCCCTTCGCGCTCTTGTTCGGCGCGGTGCGCGGCTTCGATGAGTTTGGACTGAACGTCTTCCTCGGCGCTTTGGTGATCCGGTTTGGCACGGCCGAGGTGATCACGCACTTGTTGGGGGACCGCGAGGGTCAGCGCGCCGCGTGGCTGCTTCCCCTGCGCGACCTGTTTGCACTGGTTTCATGGTACATCGCCATCACCCGCCGCAGCTTCGTATGGCGCGGGCTGCGTTTCGGATTGACTAAAGATGGACGGATCGTGCCGCGGCAAAGCGGTGCGGTTCTGCCGGGAGTGACCTTGTGAACCCAGGCCCGCGCTCGAATTTCCGGCCCGCTCCCGCCCACGTGCTCGTGACCGGCGGCGCAGGATTCATCGGCAGTCATACCGTCGACCTTCTTCTCGCTCATGGCTGCCGCGTGACCGTGCTGGACAATCTATCGACAGGGTATGCCGCCAACCTTGCGCAGTGCGAGGGCCGTCCGGACTATGACTTTGTCGAAGCGGATATCACGCAGGACTTTGCGCCGGCGCTCGAGCGCGCGGCGCGGCGGTTCGGGCCCATCGAGCGCATCGCGCACTTTGCCGCGCAAACCGCGGTACCGCTGTCCGTCGACGACCCGATCACCGATATCAGCGTGAATGTCGCCGGCACGGTGCGGGTTCTGGAGTATGCGCGGCGGCATAAGGTCCGGAAGATCGCCTTTGCGTCCTCGTCTGCGATCTACGACGACGACGCGACAGTTCCCGTCTCGGAAGCGTCAACAGCGCGGCCCGCATCTCCCTACGGCATCGATAAACTCGCCGTCGAATTCTATCTCGATTACTACGCGCGATATCATGGACTCGCCTTCACCGCGCTCCGTTTTATGAACGTCTACGGCCCCCGGCAGGACCCTTCCAGTTATTATTCCGGCGTCATTTCGATTTTCATGGACCGGGCGTTTGCAAACCAGCCGATCACCATCTTCGATGACGGAGAGCAGACGCGCGATTTCGTTTACGTGAGCGATGTCGCAGATGCCGTCGTCACTGCGGCGCTGACCGATGCAGGAAATGGCGCGATCATCAATATCGGCACCGGTATTGAAGTCTCCGTGAATGAGATCACCCGCACCATACTGGAGCTGACGGGGTCGCGATCGCCCGTGCGCCACGAGGCGCCGCGGCCCGGCGATATCCGGCGCTCGGTGACCACAATGAACCGCGCAAAAGAGCTGTTGGGGTTTGATCCGAAGGTCGACCTGCGCGAAGGCCTTTCACGCACCCTTGCGTGGGTCCGGCAGCAGGCGCTCGTTGCTGCGCGGCGCGGATCGGCGGCTTAATTCATCCATGCGTCTCTTCAAACTCCTGACGTTGATCGGCGGCGTGGCGATATTCGCGTGGATTCTCAGCCGCGCCGATCTGGGCGCGGTGACGCAGGTCATGACGCGCCTCGGGACATACGGCGCAGCGGTCATCCTTGCGACCTTCGGCGTCGCCATGGTGTCCGATGTGATCTCCTGGGCTTTGATGTTCAGAAGCGTCGCGCTTTCAGCCGCCTGGTCCGTCAGGCTCTGGCTGGTCCTGATGGTGGGGGAAGCTTTCAACATGCTCACGCCGTTCGGCGCCTTCGGCGGCGAACCGTTCAAGGCGCTGCTTCTCAAGCGCCACTATGACATCTCCTACACCGAGGGAACGGCGTCTCTTGTTTTGATCCAGACCGTCAACAGCCTCGCTCAAGTTCCGTTCGCCGTCATCGGCGCGGTTCTGATGGTGCGCGCCGACATTCTGCCGGACGCGCTCGAGACCGGCATTCTAGCGGCGACTGCCGTCATCTCCGCGTTCATGGTGTTCGTATATGTCGCGTTGCATAGCCGCCTCTTGGCAAAGCTTCCCGCCCGTATGCAGGACGATGAGTCCGCGGCCAAGCTGACGCGCGCCATAACCTTCTTTACCGATCTCGAGGAGCGCCTGTTTCACTTCGTCCGCAACACACCCGGCCGCTCCGCCGCGGCGCTTCTGTTCGCGTTCGTCAGCTGGGTCTTGGGCGCGGTGGAGATCTATTTCGTCTTTATCTTTCTGGACGCGCCGATCACTTTTGCGGACGCCTGGATCGTGGAAACCGTCATTGTCCTCGTCCGGTCCGCCACATTTTTCGTTCCGGCGCATATCGGCGTGCAGGACGGCGCGCTGACCATGGTCGGCCGGGCGCTGACCGGCTCGAATGAAATCGGGCTCGCCATGGCCCTGATCCGGCGCGGTCGGGAGCTGTTCTGGGCCGGTGTCGGGCTTTTAATCTATGCGGGGTTCAATCTGAGGGACCGCAAAGGCGAGTAGCAGCGTTGTTACCCTACGCTCACAAGGCGGCAATCTCGCGCCCGAAATCGGTGAATCTCCTTGTCTCGGCTCGGATTTTGGTTAACGCTTGCTGCTCTGCACCGGTAAAGGACGGGTATGAAAAGAGTCTCGCTCTACAGCAGCTCTCGTCGTTCGACCAAGGGCCGCGGGATTCCGTTGGCCCCCCAAACCCCTGAATCCGAGACTGAAAACCCCGCCGCGGCGCCCGCGCCTGCCCCCAAGCCACCCGGGCGGGTCCGCAGGTTCTTCACGCGTTACGAACGCCCGGTCCTGGTCGCCATCAGCGCCCTTATCTCGGTCGGCGCGATCTTCGTCTATGCCCAGATGCAGGAGCCGCCGCGCGTCCTGACACAGAAGGACATCGACAATGCGGTTATGCACACCTTCGAAAACAAGATGCTTCCGTCGCGTACCGCAAAGGCCGCGGCCATCATCCGCCCCTCCGTGGTGCGGGTGACGCGCAAGGGGAAGAACGAAGACGATCCCGATGTCGGCGTCGGAACTGGCGTTATCATCCAGGAGGACGGCACGATCCTCACCAACCTGCACGTCGTGGCGGGCGCCGACCGCGTCGAAGTCGAGTTTTTCGACGGCAGCACCTCGGAAGCCGATGTGACGGGGGTCCAGCCGGAGCACGATCTGGCCATCATCCAGGCAAAGACCCTTCCCGACGATATGAAGCCGGCGACGATGCGCTCCACCGCGGGCTTGCTGCCGGGCGACGAAGTGGTGGCCGTGGGCCACCCGTTCGGGATCGGTCCTTCGACATCCGCGGGCGTGGTCTCAGGCCTCCGCCGGGATTACGTCAATCCTAAAGGCAAGCGCGTCCTGACCAACCTGATCCAGTTCGACGCAGCGGCCAACCCCGGCAATTCCGGCGGACCGCTCATCACGCTGGACGGCGAAGTGGTCGGCATCGTCACGGCGATCCTCAATCCCACCGAACAGCGCGTCTTCATCGGCATCGGTTTTGCCGTGCCGATCGAAAACGCCGCCGCCGGCGCCGGCATGTCGCCCTTCTAAATTTCAGAATCACCAAGCAAGCAAAGCACGGAAAATGAACGATATGGCGCCAGGGAACAGCCCAGGGAACACCGACGTCGCCTCCCTCATGGAGCGCATTCTCTACGAGATCAAAAAGGTCGTCGTCGGCCAGGACCACTTTCTTGAACGGGTCATCGTCGCGATCCTCGCCCAGGGCCACCTCCTCGTTGAAGGCGTCCCGGGCCTGGCGAAGACGCTGACGGTGAATACGCTGGCGCGCACGATCCGCGGGACGTTCAAGCGCATCCAGTTCACACCCGACCTCGTGCCTGCCGATCTGGTCGGCACGCGCATGTACAACCAGAAGACCGGGGACTTCTCGACGTCCTTGGGTCCCGTGTTCACCAATCTCCTCCTCGCCGACGAGATCAACCGCGCGCCGGCCAAGGTGCAGAGCGCCCTGTTGGAAGTCATGCAGGAGCGGCAGGTGACGATCGGCGGCGAGACCCACAAAGTGCCGGAGCCGTTCCTGGTGATGGCGACCCAGAACCCGATCGAGACCGAAGGCACCTATCCCCTGCCCGAGGCGCAGGTCGACCGTTTCATGATGAAGGTGCTGGTGGGCTATCCCAGCGAGGAAGAGGAATTCGTCATCGTCAGCCGTGTGACGGGCGTCGCGGCTTCGTTGGCCGCCGTGGCGACAACCGATCAGCTCGTCGCGCTGCAGCGCGAGTGCCGCAACACCTATGTCGACCCTGCCCTGATCCAGTACGCCGTCAAACTCACGGCCGCATCCCGCGATCCGGAGCGTTACGGCGTATCCGGCATGGCGAACTACATCCAGTACGGCGCAAGCCCGCGCGCTTCGATCAACATGATCGAGGGCGCCCGCGCGCTGGCGTTCCTGCGCGGCCGAGACTATGTGCTGCCGCAGGACCTGGTCGACCTCGCCCCCGACGTGATGCGTCATCGCCTCGTGCTGACCTACGAAGCGCTCGCTGAAGGCGTCAGCCCGGACATGATCGTGCAGCGCCTGATGCAGCACATCGCCGCGCCCGACAAGCCGCTGGAGACTCATGTCCGCATCGCAGCTCAAGGCTGAGACGCTCTTACGCAAGCTGGAGTGGACCGTCATCCGCCGCTTGGATGGCGCGCTTCAAGGCGACTACCGCACCCTGTTCCGCGGCTTCGGGATCGACCTCGCCGGCCTGCGCGAATACCAGGAGAGCGACGACGTCCGTCACATCGACTGGAACGTGACCGCGCGCCTTCAGATTCCGCACGTCCGGCAGTACAACGAAGACCGCGAGATCACGGCTTGGTTCCTGCTCGACCTTTCGCCGTCCGTCGACTTCGGGTCGGTCGAGGTCAAGAAGCGCGCGATCCTGACCGAATTCGTGACCGTCCTGGCGCGACTTCTGACCCGCCACGGCAACCGCGTCGGCGCCATGTTCTTTTCGGGCGGCGTGGATTTCATGATCCCCGCCGGGACGGGACGCAAACACGTTCTTCGGATCTTGAATACTCTCCTGGCCCGGCCGGAGTTGCCCGCGGCGCCCGCCACCAACCTCACGCCGTTTCTCAAGGCCGCGCTTCAGGTGATCAAGCGGCGTTCGCTTATCTTTGTGATCTCGGACTTCATCAGCCAGCCGGGCTGGGACGAGCCGTTGGGCTACCTCACACAGCGGCACGAAGCCCTGGCCGTTCGTCTGTTCGATCCGCTCGAGCGGGAACTACCCGATTTGGGGCTCGTTGTGATGCAAGACGCTGAGACCGGCGAACAAGTGTTCGTCGACACTCACGATAAGCGTTTTCGCAAGCGTTTTTCGGGCGTTGCAGAGCGGCGTGAACGCGAACTGCGGGCCGCGTTCAGTCGCGCCGGAGTCGATGCTTTGGAACTTTCAACCGGCGATAATCTGGTGGACACTATTCTTCGCTTCGCCGATTTACGCAAACGGCGTAGCCTCCTCTCGGGCGGCGGGAGCCTGCCTAAGCACTTGGAAGCGCCGGTATGAAGTTCCTTTCCCCGATTATGTTGTGGCTGTTGCTGGCGATTCCGGCGCTGGTCGCCCTCTATTTCCATGTCCTGCGGCGCAAGAAGAAGATGGCGCTGCGTTACGCCAATATCGGCATGGTGAAGGAGGCCATCGGCGCCGGCGCGACCTTGCGGCGCCATGTCCCGGCGGCCCTTTTCCTGATCGCAATCACGCTGATGCTGACGGCGGTGGCGCGGCCCGCGGCGATGCTAACCCTGCCTTCGCAACGCTCGCAGGTGATCCTGGCGATGGACGTGTCGGCCAGCATGCGCGCAGCGGATGTAGAGCCCAATCGCTTGGTTGCGGCGCAGACGGCCGCGAAGCAATTTATTCAGGAACAACCGAGCACGACCCAGATCGGCATCGTCGCGTTCGCGGGCGCGGCGTTGCTCGTGCAGCCGCCGACCCTGAACCGCGAAGACCTGATCAAGGCCATCGACCGTTTCCAGCCGCAGCGCGGCACCGCGATCGGCAGCGGCATCATGGTCTCGCTGCAGACAATTTTCCCGCAGGCGAACTTCAACAACAGCCTGCCCGAATACCAGCGCGGCTGGGGCCGGGATTCCATGGGCTCGTCGCTCGACCGCGAGCCGCAAAAGGCCGAAGAGAATTTCACGCCGGTCCCGCCAGGATCGTATGAGAACGCCCTCGTGATTCTGCTCACCGACGGGCAGGCCACCACCGGTCCCGATCCGATCGAGACTGCCCGCCTTGCGGCCGACCGCGGTGTGCGCATCTTCACCGTCGGCCTCGGCACCAAGAGCGGAGAAATTGTCGGCTGGGGCGGACGATCGATGCGCGTCCAGCTCGATGAAGAGACCTTGCAGACCATCGCCGACCTGACCCGCGGCAAGTATTTCTTCGCGGGGTCCGGCACCGATCTGAAAGAGGTCTATAAGACCCTCAACACTCAGTTCGTGATGGAGCGCAAGGAGACCGAGATCACCTCGTTCTTCGCAGCCGCAGCCGCCCTGTTCGCCGTGGCGGCGGCGGCCTTGTCCTTGCTGTGGTACAGCCGCATCCTCTAAATCTCGATTTCCGCGTCCTCTTTCGGCCCCGGAATATAGCTGACGGCAAGTGTCGGAACTTGCCAGGCGTGCTCGTCCTTTGAGCGAGGCCGGCATGGCGGCCCGCAGATCAGTCAAGGAGAATCGAAAATGCGCGTGATGGTACTGGTTAAAGCGACGGCCGACAGTGAGGCCGGAATTATGCCCTCCACCGAACTGTTCGAAGCCATGGGCAAGTACAATGAGCAGCTGGTCAAGGCCGGCATCATGAAGGCCGGGGACGGCTTGCAGCCGTCCAGCAAAGGCAAGCGCGTGCTGTTCGACGGTCCGAAACGTTTCGTCACCGATGGGCCTTTCGCGGAAACCAAGGACGTCGTCGCGGGCTATTGGCTGTGGGAAGTGAAGGACATGGCCGAGGCTGTCGAATGGGTGAAGAAGTGCCCGAACCCGATGCCGGGGCCGAGTGAGATCGAAATTCGTCCGCTGTATGAATTCGAGGACTTCGGCGAAGTCATCACCCCGGAAGTCAAAGCGATCTTCGACCGCGTCGAAAACGGAGTTCAGCGCTAATCCGGCAGCGGAGCGCCGTGGTCAAACGACCACTTCGATCCGCCAGTCGGCGCCCACCGGCTGGTGAAAATAAGGGACGCAGTGGAAGACCCGCCCGGCCGGCGCTCCGAGCGCATCGCGTAAAGCGTGATAAACCCCCGCATGAGCTACGATCAGCGGGACCCCTGACGGTCCGGCCGCCCCTGAACAGCGGTTCACTGCCTCGCAAACCCTTTTCTGAAAATCCGCGTAGGTTTCCGCTTGGTCGATGGCCGCCCCGCCCATCCAGCTCCTGAGGAACGGATCAGCCGCATCGTCTTCGCGGGCGCCCTGTTTCACACCGAGGCACGCCTCCAAGAGTCCATGATCTGCATTCAGCGCCATATTCCGGCCGCGCATGGCGAGGAAGGCGGTTTCGGCGGCGCGCGAAAGAGGGCTGTGAAACACCGCGGAAATCTCAAGTGCGGCGCAATGCCTGCGCGCTGCCTCGGCTTGCGCACGGCCGCGCGCCGTGAGCGGCCGGTCGAGCTGCCCTATGCACATGCGTTCGACGTTCCAATCCGCTTCTCCGTGGCGCATGAAATAAAACGGCCGCCGCTCGATCGCGATCACCGGCGAATTCGTATCAGGCATCGAACTTCCCGGTGCGGGCGCCGCGAAGGAAGATCGTCACCGCGCCGCGCACACAGGCCTCGATTTCGCCGTCCGTGGGCGGCGGCGGAACACCGAACAGCGCGCGCGTATGCAAATCACCCTTCACCATTTCGAGGAAGTGCCGGGCGGCAAGATCCGGATCCTCGAGGGTCAGCGTGCCTTGTTTGACCTGGCTGCGGAAATACCCGGCGAGCTGATCCGCCGCGGCCCTCGGTCCTGACTCAAAGACCCGGGCGGCGAGCTCAGGGAAGCGCGCGCCTTCGGCGCTGACAAGGCGGTAGAGGCCGAGCCCGCCGGCGTTCATCAATACGCCCAGAAAGCGTTTGCCGACGGCGTAGAGGACATCCTCCGGCCTCCCCCTCGCATGGGGAACGACCTGCAGCGGCTCGACGACCAGATCGCACTGCTCGGCGACGATTGCCGCGAACAATCCTTCCTTGCTGCCGAAGTTCTCGTACAGCGTCGCCCGGGAACCGCCCGCACGCCGGACGACCTCGTCCAAGGTCGCCGCACCGAAGCCACGCTCGAGAAACACCTCCCGGGCCGCGGCCATGATCGCCGCCCGGCGAAGCGCGCCGCGCGAGGGCTTTCGAGATTCCTCCTGTGAGACGCTGTCCGGCTGCAGGCCCATCGGTCCACCTCTGTACTGTATTATACAGTACAGATGAGAAAAAGTCCCGAGGCTTGTTCCGATCCGTGGCGTATAGGTCAGGGTGCTTTGCGGTTGAGGATCAGGGGGACAGGTGCCCCGGTGGCTCCCGCCTGGACCCACCTTCCCGAGATCGAAGCGAGGTCGGCGGCAACTAGGCCGTCGAACGTCCCGCCCACGGCCGGTATCTCCATGAAAACCGTATCTTTTTCCCGGCGAAAGCCGGCTACGGGGATGTCCTTGGCAGACGGGTCGCTGATATCCAGGACGGCCGTTGTCCCGGCGCCGGGCCTCGTTCTGATCACGAAGATCAGGGGCAAGCCCATGCCGCCGTTCGAGAGGATGCCCTCCCAGGTGCCGTCGAGTTCCGCGCCCGGCACGAACCGGCCCTCGTCGGCCCCGGGGGTTGACGCCGGCGCGGCGGCGACAGCCGTCGCTGCGGTCAGCAGGATCAAGACGGGAAGGAAACGAAAGGCCATCGGCAGTCCTCTTGCATCAGAGGATCATAGCATGGCCGGAACGTATGAAGACGGAAAGCCCGGCCGTCGCCGGGGCAACAGGATTAGAGCGCGAAGAGGAGGATCGGCCCGAAGACGATTACGGCGGCCAAGGCATCCCCGAACCAGTTCGGGATCACGCGATCATAGGCTTCAAAGAAACGGTCGATGTTTTCCATAGGGGCCTCGAAGCGTACATGCTCTTTCAACTCCTACATTCAACTTCCGAACTGCGATTATCCTAGGACGGTGTCAGGGCATTTCAGGGGCAATTGTGATCATTTCGTGGCGAGGTTGCAGGGTTGCGGCGCACAGTCCCGCGCACGTTCCGCGCGGTGCGGAGCAGCTAAATTGTTCCGGAAGGCTACGACGCGTAGATCTCTTTCAGCGCCGCGATCACACGATCTGCCTGAGCATCAGTCATGCTCGCAAAAATAGGCAGACATAGCTGACGTCCGCACGCGGCGTCCGCGCCTTTCAGGTCGCCGGTGTCAAGATGCATAAGCACCGGGTTCTTGTGCAACGGAACTTCGTAAACCTCGCCGCTACAGTGGACGCCGAACTCGTCTTTGAGGCGCGCTTTCAATGCGCCGCGCGCCGCGCTATCGCGAAGCATCACCACGTACTTGTAGTAATTCGGCCTGCATCCCTTTGGAACAGCAAGCGGTCGCGGCGCATCCGGGCGTCGCGCAACGAGCTCTGATAGAGCTGCATCATAGCGCGCGGCAATGTGGCGCCGGGCCGCGAGCATCGACGGAAGATTATGAAGGTGACGCAGGCCAATGATCGCGTGCGGCTCCGACAGGCGCCAGTTATAGCCCATGCGGATGTGCACATTCTGATAAAAGCCCGCTTTGCCCTGGTCGCGATAGATGCGCGCTTCCTCTGCGAGCTTTGCATCGTCGGTCACGATCATGCCGCCTTCGGCGCTGGTCATCACTTTGGTCGGATAGAAGCTGAAAGACCCCGCGAGCCCAAATGTGCCGGCGAACCTTCCATCGAGCGTAGAGCCCTGGGCGTGGGCCGCATCTTCCATCAGCCACAGACCTTTCGCCCGCGTGAGTGCGACGATGGCCGGCATCTCCGCAGTGATCACGCCGGCGATATGCACGATCATCACACCCACGGTGTTAGGCGTGATGCGCCGTTCAACTTCGGCCGCGGAGGTGGAGAGCGTCGCGATGTCCGTGTCCATCAACACCGGTCGACCGCCGGCGGCCAGGACCGCCGCGGCCGTGGCGAAGAAGGTATTGGCCGGCACGAGCACATCCTTCCCCGCAATGCCGACGGCGCGGAGCATGATCTCGAGCGACGCCGTGCCGCTGTTCACCGCAACGGCGTTCTGGGCGCCAATGCTCTGCGCAAATTTCGATTCAAACTCGTCGCCGAATGGCCCGAGTGTGAGACGGCCCGTCTCGAGCACGGATTTAATGCGGTCTGCAATCCACTCCCGGTCATCGGGGGAGAAATCGATCCGAGTAGGAGGAACCGGCGGCTGCGACACGCGCGCATACTGTCGCGGCGCATGACCCTGGTCAATGATTCTGCTATCCCAAGGCGATGAGCATCGCCGCCGAAATCGAGACGCCCTCGGGCAAAAGCGCGGGAGACGAAAACTTCCCGGTCGGGTCTTGGCTTTTACCTCGAGAGCTTCGGCCCGATGTCGCGGCCTATTACGCCTTTGCGCGTGCCATCGACGACATCGCCGACAATCCCGGCCTCGGCTCCACCGACAAGATCGCGCGCTTGGAGGGTTTCGCCGCGGCGATCAGCGGAAAGAACATCGATCCGGCTTACAGGAAGGCCCATGCCGTGCGGACGATGTTTGATCGCAGGGGCCTTCCGAATCGCCATGCACTCGATCTGATCTCCGCCTTCCTTCAAGACGCGACAAAGACGCGCTACGCGAACTGGAACGAACTCATCGGCTATTGCGACCGCTCGGCCTCCCCGGTCGGCCGGTTCCTGCTCGACCTTCATCGCGAAGACCCGGCGCTGCATGCACTCTCCGATGCTTTGTGCAATGCACTGCAGGTGATCAATCACTTGCAGGATTGCGGCAAGGATTACGCCGCGCTCAATCGCGTCTATCTGCCGATGGAGTGGATGGACGCCGAAGGTGCGTCCCCTGATCACCTTGCGCTCCCAGCGCTGACTCCGCCTATGCGCTACGTGATCGACAGAACCCTCGCCGCGACGGAAGACCTTCTTGCCGATGCGCGCCGCTTGCCGAGGGCGTTAAAGGATAAGCGTCTCGCGGCTGAAACAGCGGTGATCGTTTCCATTGCGGAGAAGCTTACGCACCGCCTCGCGCGCCGCGATCCTCTGGCCGAGCGAGTCGATCTCGGCTCCGCGGGGTTCGCCCACGCCGCCCTGAGGGGATTGCTCAGATTGTGGTTTTGACCGGCGTCCCCGCATACCCCCTCACCCGTTACGCGTGCATTTGTTCTTAAAATTGGAGCCTTCTGCCGGGTTGGCCAATTGCCAGAATCGCCGTAGAAACAAGTCATTGTAGCCCGCGCGCCCTTGAGAGTCGGAAAGCGCGGACGACACGTCGAGCTCGAAAAACCCGAGTGTTGCAGAGGTTCTCCACCTCGCGTTGCCGCGGCATGCGCACCGGATCAGGGAAAGGCCACACGTTCTTGCCACCGAAGACACCTCTTTTAGATTCCGTCGGCTCGGTGCGGGTGCTCCGCAACTTGCCCGTCGGGCAGCTGGAGCAACTTTCGGCCGAATTACGCGCCGAAACGATCGACGCTGCCGCGGTTACCGGCGGCCATTTTGGCGCGGGTCTGGGTGTCATCGAGTTGACGGTCGCACTGCACTATGTCTTCAACACGCCCGATGACCGACTGATTTGGGACGTCAGCCATCAGGCCTACCCCCACAAGATCCTGACGGGCCGTCGCGGCCGTATTCGCAGTATCCGCAAGCGCGGCGGTCTCTACGGTTTCACCTTGCGGTCCGAGAGCGAATTCGACCCGTTCGGCGCGGCGCACAGTTCGACTTCCATCTCAGCGGCGATTGGCATGTGCGTTGCGGCCGAGAAGACGGGCAGCGATCGTCAGGTCGTCGCCGTCATCGGTGACGGTGCGATGAGTGCCGGCATGGCCTTTGAGGCGCTCAACAATGTCGGCGCAGCCGGCGGACGGCTGACCGTCATTCTCAACGATAACGGCATGTCGATTGCACCGTCGGTCGGCGGACTCACGGACTATCTCAAGGAACTTGCGGCGGGGCGGCCGATCCTCAGCGATGCCTGCATCGAAGCCCTGCCGACAGCGCTGGCCGGGGAGAAGTCCGGCACCGCAGCCGATACTACGATGTTCGAGCAGTTCGGCTGCACCTACATCGGCCCCGTCGATGGCCACAACGTAAAGCAGCTTGTCGCAGTATTGCGCGCCGTGCGTGAGACGCCGCGCTCGCGGGCGGTGCTTGTTCATATCCTGACGGAAAAAGGCAAGGGTCATCCCTTCGCTAGCCCTCATGTGGAGAACTACCACGCGCTGGAGCGATTCGATCCGGCGACGAAGGAAATTCTTAAGTCCTCTGCGAACGCGCCTACCTATACCAAGGTCTTCGCGGCCAGCTTGATGGAAGAAGCCGCGCGGGATCCCAAAGTGGTCGCGGTGACCGCGGCCATGCCGTCAGGGACCGGGCTCGATCTGTTTCAAAAGCAATATCCGGACCGGTTCTACGATGTCGGCATTGCCGAACAGCACGCGGTGACGTTCGCGGCGGGCATGGCGGCCGACGGTCTCAAGCCGGTCACAGCAATTTATTCCTGCTTCCTGCAGCGCGCCTACGATCAGGTGGTGCACGACGTCGTTTTGCAGCGGCTGCCGGTACGCTTTGCGTTGGACCGGGCAGGCTTAGTCGGCGCCGACGGCCCGACGCACGCCGGCAGTTTCGATCTCAACTACTTGTGCTGCCTGCCCGGCATGGTGGTCATGGCGGCCGCGGACGAAGCCGAACTCAAGCACATGGTGGCGACGGCGATTGCCATCGACGACGCGCCGTCCGCATTCAGGTTCCCGCGCGGCGAAGGAATGGGTGTTGTTCTACCGGTGCGAGGCGACGTACTTCCCGTCGGCAAGGGACGAGTCATGCGGCAGGGCACATCGGTCGCGCTTTTGTCGCTCGGGGCGCGTTTGCAGGAATGTTTGCGCGCCGCCGACGAACTGGCCGCACGCGGCCTTACCGCGACCGTGGCCGACGCACGCTTCGCCAAGCCGCTGGATGAGGACCTGATCCATCAGCTGGCGAAACACCATGAGGTGCTCGTCACAATCGAGGAAGGCGCGGCTGGCGGGTTTGGAGCGCAAGTGCTGACGCTGCTATCGACAGCAGGCGCCATGGATGACGGTCTCAAGGTACGAACCATGACCTTGCCTGACCGTCTGATTGGGCATGGCAAGCCGGAAGAGCAATACGACGATGCCGGCCTCACCGCCCGCGACATCCTCACCACCTGTATCGCGGCCCTGGGCAAAGGCTGGCTGGACCGCGACGTTGAAATGATCGGCCGCCGCCGATCGCGCTAGCGCCATGGGGTTCACGACGCGCATCGACACGCCCCTCATCGCCGCTGCGGACATCGAGGAGGTCCGCGCCAAGGTGCAGGCGGCAGGCTCGTCGTTCTACTGGGCGATGCGTTTCATGCCGGCCCGCAAGCGCGACGCCTTGTTCGCCATCTACGCCTTCTGCCGCGAAGTCGACGACATTGCCGACGGGGAACTGTCCCGGGAAGGCAAGATCGCCGCGCTTGATCGCTGGCGGCAGAAAGTCGACGAAATGTTCTTCGGCCGTGCGTCCGATGCCATTACGCGGGTCCTGATGGAATCGATTCATACGTTCGGACTGAAGCGAAAAGATTTTGTCGCTGTTATTCAAGGCGTGGAAATGGACGCACGCGGTCCGATACTTGCACCAAGCCAGCGAGAACTCGACCTGTATTGCGACTGTGTGGCCGGCGCCGTCGGGCGCCTGTGCGTGCACATTTTCGAGGAGGCTGAGGCGGGTCAGAAGGTGGCGGATTGCCTCGGACGGGCGCTTCAGCTCACCAATATCCTCCGCGACGTCGAAGAGGACGCCGCGATCGGCCGGCTTTATCTGCCGCGCGAACTTCTTGCGCGCGAAGGCCTGGATGGCATTGCCCCGGCGGCGGTGATCCGTGATGCCCGCTTGCCTCTCATCATGGCCGAAATGGGCGCCATGGCCGAACGGGCTTTTGCCGATGCCGAAACGGCGCTCGCGATGTGCGATCGCACCAAGATGCGCCCGGCCGTGGTCATGATGATGGTCTATCGCCGGCACCTGGAGCGCCTGCGCCTCAACGGCTGGCGTCCGCTGCCGCCGCCAACCGGCTTAGATGGCGCCCGCGCGAAAATCGAAAAATTGTGGATCGCAATCCACTACGGGCTCTTCTAATCATGCGCGTACATATCATCGGCGCGGGCCTCGCCGGCCTGGCGGCGGCGGTTCATCTCACCAAACGCGGTGCCTCGGTCAGTCTCTACGAAGCTGCACCGCGCGCCGGCGGAAGATGCCGTTCTTATCATGATTCCCACCTCGGGTGCATGATCGACAACGGTAATCATCTGCTGTTGAGCGGAAACAGCGCCGCGATGACGTTTCTGGAAATGATCGGAAGTCGCCTTGAGCTGGATGGCCCCACCAGCGCCGCTTATCCATTTGTCGATCTGCAGGCCGGAACACGGTGGACCTTGCAGCCGAGTCGCGGACGGATTCCCTGGTGGATTCTGGATTCCGGACGGCGCGTCCCAGGAACGACGCCTTCCTCATATTTATCGGCGCTCCGATTGCTTCATGCCACCCCGACCCAGACGGTCGCGGACATCGTTTCACTAGGCTCGGCACTGTACCGAAAGCTCTGGGAACCGCTGACGGTTGCGGCTCTCAATACATCACCCGATAAAGCCGCTGCGGCATTGATGGCGCCGGTGCTGAGAGAGAGCTTCCTCAAAGGTGCGGACGCCTGTCGGCCTTTGATCGCGCGGAATAGCCTCGCGGCCGCTTTGGTTGATCCGGCCCTCGCGTTTTTGGGCCGCGCGAGCGCCGAAATCCGCCTTGGCTGCCGCGTCCGGGCCCTCGGTATCGAAGATGGACGGGTAAATCGATTGGATGCCGATACCGGACCAGTAGACCTCGACGCCGATGATGCCGTGGTCATTGCCGTCCCGCCGTGGGTCGCCGGAACTCTCGTTCCAGGCCTCAAAGGCCCACCGCCGGGCGAGGCGATCGTCAACGTTCACTACCGGCTCCCCCGTCCCTTCGAGCAGGTGCAAATCCTGGGCCTTATCGGCGGGCTGGCGCAGTGGCTGTTCCTGCGCGGGGCGCTTGCTTCCGTGACGATCAGCGCCGCCGGCGCGCTTGCCGAGGAGGATGCCGAAAGCATCGCAACCAAGTGTTGGCGTGATGTGGCGCTCGCGCTGAACGACCCGTCGATGGCCGAGCCGCCGTCGCGGGTCGTTAAGGAAAAGCGCGCGACTTTCGCGCAAACACCGAGCGCCATCGCTCTGCGCCCGGACACGCGCACCGGATTCGCCAATCTCTTGCTCGCCGGCGATTGGACCGCTACAGGACTTCCGGCGACTATCGAAGGCGCCGTGCGATCGGGTTTCACGGCCGCGGAGGCCGCGATCTCCGGACGGGCACGCTTAAAGGCTGCGTAAGAGTATGAACATCGACGTAACGCATACGGAATTTGCAGCGCTCGATCGCGTCATCGGTGAAACCACCGCCGCGCTCAAGGTGCAGCAGAAGCCCGATGGCCACTGGGTCTTCGACCTCGAAGCCGATGCCACCATTCCCTCCGAATACATCATGCTTAATCACTACCTCGATGAGCTTGAGCCAGAGGTGGAGGCACGGCTCGCCAACTATATTCGCGGCATCCAGGGGAAACACGGAGGCTGGCCGCTTTTCCACGCGGGCGATTTCGATATGAGTGCGACCGTGAAGGCCTATTATGCGCTGAAACTTGTCGGCGACGATATAGATGCGCCTCATATGCGCCATGCGCGTGATGCGATCCTTGAGCGTGGCGGAGCCGAGACCGCCAATGTCTTCACGCGCTATGCCTTGGCGCTGTTCGGCGATGTTCCGTGGCGCGCTGTGCCGGAAATGCCCATTGAACTGATGCTGGTACCGCCGTGGTTCCCAATAACTATCTATCGGTTTTCCTACTGGTCACGCACGGTCATCGTACCGCTCCTGGTGCTCGCTGCCCTCAAGCCCCGGGCCAAGAATCCCAAAGGTGTACGCGTCCAGGAACTGTTCCGTACACCGCCGGAGAAGATCAAGCGCTGGCTGCACAATCCAACCGGCCGCTGGGGCGGCGAGCTATTTCTTGGTCTCGACAAGATTCTACGGCGTGTCCGCTTCCCGGCGGGGATGCGGGAGCGAGCAATCCGGCGCGCCGTCGAATTCTTTGTCCCGCGACTCAATGGGGAAGACGGCTTGGGCGCGATCTATCCGGCGATGGCTAATGCCGTGATGGCGTTGGAAGCGCTGGGCTACGACAAAGATCATCCGGCGGTGTTAGCTGCGAAACGGGCGCTCAAGAAACTGATCACACCCGGACAAGGCAAAGCCTTCGTCCAGCCGTGCGTCTCGCCCGTATGGGACACCGGCCTCGCCATCCAGGCGATGATGGAAGCCGGCGATTACAGCGCGACGGCAAAATGCTGTGAATGGCTCAGGGATCGCCAGATCCTCGATTTGGCCGGCGATTGGCAGCTCAAGCGCCCGGGGCTGCGCCCCGGCGGCTGGGCTTTCCAGTACAACAATGCCTACTATCCTGACGTCGACGATACCGCCGTGGTCGGCATGGCGCTGCACCGCGCCGACCCCCATAGAAACGCGGAGGCAATCGCACGGGCGGCAGAGTGGGTCGCGGGCATGCAGAGCACGAACGGCGGATGGGGCGCCTTCGACGTCGACAACAACGATTCCTATCTCAATAACATCCCGTTTGCCGACCATGGCGCGCTTCTCGACCCGCCGACGGCGGACGTTTCGGCGCGATGCGTAAGCTTTCTCGCCCAAATAGGCTACGACCGGTCGCATCCCACCCTTGCACGCGGAATCGAATTTCTGAAAGCCGAGCAAGAAACCGACGGCAGCTGGTTCGGCCGATGGGGCACGAACTACATCTACGGCACGTGGTCGGTTTTATGCGCTCTGAATGCCGCCGGCGAGGACCTGCAGGCGCCTTACGTGCGGCGAGCCGTTGACTGGCTCCTCGAACGTCAGAACGCAGATGGAGGCTGGGGAGAAGACGGGGCAACCTATTGGCAAGAACGCCGCGCGGAATGCAAAACAAGCACCCCCTCGCAGACGGCCTGGGCGGTGTTGGGCCTCATGGCTGCGGGGGAGGTAGACCATCCCGCGGTCAGGCGGGGGATCAGCTATCTCATCAACGCGCCCCGGGAGCCTAACGGCCGTTGGGTCGAACCCTGGTATACGGCCGTCGGCTTTCCGCGTGTGTTCTACCTGAAGTACCACGGTTACGCCGCATTCTTTCCGCTGTGGGCGCTGGCCCGCTACCGGGATCTAAAGACGAGCAACACCAAGCGCGTGCGCAACGGAATGTAGCGGTTACGACTGCTGGCGCGGAGACTCACTCGGCGTCAGCGAGCCGATCTTGCAGCGTTCGCCATCGACGATGATCGTACCGAAGCGATCGAGCGTGCCCATCGGGCGAGAATCGACGCCGATCACGTTGGCGTACGGGAGCCCAAAGCACGGACCGATCAGGTCGGCGCGATACCACTGACGGTTCCGCGTCTGCAGAAAGACCGTGTCGTCATTGATGGCATGGAAGTCGCGGATATTGCCGAGATTGGCAAAATGGATCCGCGCCTGCGGGCCGGTGACCGAATAACCCGAAGCATAATCGGCGCCGCCGGCGCAACCCGCGACCATCGCGGTCAGCGCGGCGATTGCGAGAATTTTCTTCATGAAGGCCTCCTTCGCTTTATGGGGGAAAGATAGCCCCTGCCGGTGGCGTTCGGGTGGTAGGATTGGGGCAAGATCAAGGAGGCGCATCGCCTTGGAACACTCGGAATAAATGCGGCCCGGCATGCGAATCGGGGTTGTCTGCGGCCTGGGATTCGAGGCCGAAATCGTGACGCGGCGGGCGCGTTATGAGGGTCTCGCCGACCGAATTCTCGTCAGCGCAGGCCTGGGGCGGGAGCGCGCTCGGACGGCGGCAGAGAAATTGCTCGCCGACAACGCCTTGGCGCTGTTGAGTTTCGGTTTGGCGGCGGGTCTCGACCCTTCACTTACCTCCGGTACGACGATTCTCGCCTCGTCGATCAGGGCTCAGGCTCTGCCATCGATCGAATGTACCCCGGACTGGGGCGAGCGCCTTTCGACCGCGTTTCCGTCCGCTCGGCGCGGCATCCTTGCCCATGCGCCTCAAATCGTCGCCCTGGGCGCCGAAAAGAGGAAGTTGCGCGCAGCGACCCAAGGCCTTGCCGCCGACATGGAAAGCTACGGCGTCGCCGAGGCAGCGGCGGCTGCAAACATTCCGTTTGCGGCTCTGCGCGTGGTTGCCGACCGGGCGGACGAGAATCTTCCGGAGATCGCCCTGCACGCCATGGCGCCTGACGGCTCGCTGAGACTAGCCGAAGTGTTGGGGCGGATTGCCCGCTCGCCGGGGCAAGTTCCAAGCCTTATCAAGCTTGCCCTATCCACCGCGCGGGCGCGGCAGCGGCTCGAAGAGATAGCGAGGGCGGGAACGAAAGAAACTTTCTTCAGCGCTGCTCGCTGATCGTGATGTGGTCCGGCGCCAAACCGGCTTCGTGACGTCGCCACATTTCGCGATACGCGGCCTCAAGATTGCGCGCATAGCGCGCGGTGTCGAAAAGCGGGTAAGTCGCGGCATTGCGCCGCAGCTTTTCACGCAAGGACTTGTGAGCAGTAGCATTGCGCCCCAAGTCTCGCGCGATTGCTTCGTATTCATTTGTGTCCGTGGCGATGAGTTCGGGCAAGCCTATGGCTGTGAGGACACTCGCGCCCACTCTTGCGGCAAAGGTGTTCCCGATCCGCGTCACGACGGGCAGCCCCATCATCAGGGCTTCGCTGGCCGTCGCATGCGCGTTGTAATCGAAGGTGTCGAGAAAAAGATCGGCAGCGCGGTATCGCGCCAGGTATTCGAGGCCGCTGGTCCGCGGCGCGAAGACCAATCGGTCCGGCCCAACACCGCGGCTTTTCGCCTCGCGCTGCAGATTGCGCGTCGCGGTCGGCCCATGATCACCGAGCCAAAGGATGCTGCCGTTCACCTCCTTCAGCAGGCGCATCCATACATCGAAGGCCTCCGGCGTGAGCTTGAACGGCGCATTGAAGCAACAGTAGACGAACCCCTCCTCCGGAAGCCCGAAGTCCCGACGACTGGAGACCCGCGAAGGTACGTTCCGTTTGATCTCGTTGGAGACAAGATAACTGTGGGGCATCGTGACGATGCGCTCGTCGAAGAAGGGCGCGAGCTCCGGCGGCGTCACGACACCGTCGCCGATAATGTAATGGATCCGGTCGGTGCCCATGGTACCAGGAAACCCGAGGAAATTGACCTGAATCGGCGCCGCACCCTGCGCGAAGATTTCACCGCGCATATGCGCGGTATACCCGTTGAGATCCACCGCGATGTGGATATTCATGGCGCGTGCGATCGCTACGATTTCAGGAACGCTCTTCGCCATCACGTCCACGAAGTGGTCGCACGCCCGCTCGATGCGCAGGCGCGTGACGTTATTCGGGTCTCCGCCGAAGCCGAATCCTATGATTTCGAACTTCGTGCGGTCATGCGCTTCAAGCAGGCCGACGATCAATTGACCCACCGGATGGTCATGAAAATCCGAAGAGAAATATGCGACCCGCAGTTTTCCGTCGAGGAATTGCTGGGGGCGGAGGTCGGCACGAGGCCCTCGAATCAAGCTGAGAAAAGCAAGTCGGGCTAACCGCTGCTGCTGCTCCGCCGACGCGGGGAACGCATTCATCACCAGCGGCTGGGCGGCGTACTTGCCGGCATCGAGCGCCTGCAACACTTCGGCGATCTTTTGTTCGAGCCCATCCCACTCGCAAATCTGAAGGCTGATGAAGGCCCGTTGGCCGGGCACCAGCGGAAAGTCCGGATTCAGCTCGAGCGCGACGTCGAGGTCCGCAAGCGCGCGCTCCGGCTGGTTAGCACCCTTGAAGGCGAGACCCCGGAGCATGAAAGCCTCGGCGGAGTCAGGCAGAATTCCGAGGACCTTGTCGCAATCGGCGATCGCGTCCCTATAACGCCCGAGCGTCTCGTTGGCTGCCGCGCGAACGATGAGCGCCTCTGGAAACAGAGGTTGAAGGGCGAGCGCGCGGTCGCAGCTCGCGATCGCTTGATCGAATCTGCGGCTGCGTTGAAGAGCCAGGGCCTGCGCGTAATGCCCGCCCGCCGATTCCGGGAAGAGCGCGAGCGAGCGTGCAAAACTTGCCGCAGCTTCATCGTCGCGCCCGAGCTGCGACAAGGCATGACCGCGATGACCGTGCGCCTCCGCGAGGTTCGGATTCAGTTCGATCGACCGTTCCGAAGCGGCGAGCATGTCCTTGTAGCGATGTTCGGAGAGAAAGCTTTCCGCGCGGTGGATATGGAGTTGAGCGTCTTCGACGCCGTGCCTGAGGGCGCGCGCGGCAACTTCCAACGCCTCCGCCGGCCGGCCGAGCTTATTGAGCGCAGACGCCGCGTTGTTGGCGGCGGCCACCGACGCCGGCGTCAATTCGAGCGCGCGCTTGGCGCTCGCCAAAGCCTCCTCGTAGCGCCCGAGACCGATCAACGCCGCCGCGCGATTGGTATGAGCCGCAGCGAGCCGCGGACCGGCGGCAAGGGCGCGATCAAACCAGCCTAATGCCGCTTCAAAACGCCCGCGCTGAAGCTCGGCGGCGCCTCGGACCTGAAGCGTTTCGCCGTGCTCGGGGAATTGAGCGAGAAGCTCCTCGTAAAGCTTAACCGCTTCGTCGATTTGGCCGGATCGGTGCAGATGCGTGGCCTGCCTGAAAAGATCCGCCGGATTCATCAGGCCCCTAGCCAACCTTCGCCCGCCGCGGTTCTTCGTGCAAATCCCGCACAAACGTCTGCACTTGTTTCTCGAAGACGTACTCGGCGGGCCGTTGTCGATCGAGCGGGATTTCGGGAGCCATCGCGCCTTCCGTCTCGACGCCCCTCATGAAGACCTGCAGCGCCTTAAGCGGGCGCTTGACGGTATCTATCACGGACGTCGGCTCGAACCCGCAATGCACCATACAGTTGGCGCACTTCTCGTATTTGCCGACGCCGTATTGCTCCCAGGCCGTCGTAGCCATGAGCTCGGCGAAGGTCTTTGCATAGCCTTCCCCCACCAAATAGCAGGGTCGCTGCCAACCGAAGACGTTACGCGTCGGATTGCCCCAGGGCGTGCACTCGTAGGTCTGATTGCCTGCGAGAAAATCGAGATAAAGGCTGGACTGATTGAACCGCCATTTCTTCCCGCGCGCCTTTCCGAGGCGAAAAATGGAACGGAACAGTTCTTTGGTCTGCCGGCGTGAAAGGAAATGATCTTGGACGGGCGCGCGTTCGTAAGCATAGCCCGGCGAGACGGTGACGCCTTCCACGCCTAGCGTCGCAACGTAATCGAAAAATTCGGCGACACGCTCAGGGACCGCGTTGGAGGTGAACAGCGTGCAGTTGACCGTGACACGGAAGCCGCGGCTCGTCGCTTCCCGGATGGCTTCGACGGCGCGCTCGAATACGCCCTCCTGCGAGACCGCGTGGTCGTGCTCTTTTTGAAGACCGTCGAGGTGAACCGAGAACGTCAGGTACGGGCTCGGCGTAAACTGATCCAGCTTCTTCTTGAGAAGAAGCGCATTCGTGCAGAGATATACGAACTTCTTGCGGGCAACGAGGCCCTCGACGATCTCCGTGATCTCCTTGTGCAACAGCGGCTCTCCGCCCGGGATCGAGACCACCGGCGCGCCGCACTCCTCGGCGGCCTGAAAGCATTCGTCGGGCGTCAGACGCTGGTTGAGGATGGAGTCCGGATAGTCGATCTTCCCGCAACCGGCGCAGGCGAGATTGCACCTAAACAGGGGCTCGAGCATGAGCACAAGTGGATAGCGCGCATTCCCCTTGAATTTCTGCTTGAGAATATATGCGCCGACGCGAACGGCCTGAATCAACGGAACGCCCAAGGGGAACTCCTACGACGCTTTGGCCATGTCGCGTAGTTGATGCGGCAGCTTGAACACGATGCTCTCGCTGACGCCGCCCAGAGTCTCGACCTCGGTCGCGCCCAGAGTGCGCAGCTTGGCGATCAGTTCCTCCACCAGCGCCTCCGGCGCAGAGGCCCCGGCGGTGATGCCGACAACGTTCTTTCCCGCGACCCACGCGGGATCGAGCATCGTGGCATCATCGATCAAGTAACTCGGCACGTCCATGCCGTCGCCGATTTCCTTGAGCCGATTGGAATTGGAACTGTTCTTCGCACCAAGGACCAAGACGACATCGGAATGACGTGCCAGCTCGCGCACGGCTTGCTGGCGATTCTGGGTCGCGTAGCAAATGTCCTTCACATCGGGCCCCTCGATATCGGGGAAACGTGCCCTGAGCATGGTGATGATGTCGCGCGTATCGTCGACGGACAAAGTCGTTTGCGTGACGTAGGCAAGCTTGGTGCCGGGAGCGACAGTAAGGGCCGCAGCCTCCTCGACCGTGCCGATGAGATGGACCTTACCATCGATCTGGCCGAGAGTGCCCTCCACTTCGATATGTCCTGCGTGTCCAATGAGCACGACTTCATAGCCCGACTTGGAATAGCGGTATCCTTGCGCATGGACCTTCGAGACCAAGGGACACGTGGCATCGAGGACGTCGAGCTTGCGACCTTCGGCGTCGCGCACCACGGCGCGGGAAACGCCATGGGCCGAGAAGACCGTGACGGCGCCGGGCGGAATGTCGGCGATTCCATCGACAAAGACGGCGCCCTTGGCGCGGAGGTCTTCGACCACGCGCTTGTTATGGACGATCTCATGGCGGACGTAGACCGGCGGGCCGTACTTCTTTAGCGCCAATTCCACGATGTCGACCGCCCGCACCACGCCGGCGCAAAAACCCCGCGGCTGTGCCAGTAAAACCTTCATAAAAGACTGCGCCTCTTCAGTGGTGTGGCGGTTACTTATACCCTGGGAGGGGGTCAGCCAAGGCGCACGCGAAGGTTCCTGGCGCGTGGGCCCGCCTCGCCGCACGGAAAAAACCGTTTGTTGCAAGAAAATACTGTTTTCCCAAAGGGTTGTCGATCAGTATGTGGTCCATGCATCGGTTTGCAATCCTCGCGGTCAGCTGCTGGTCCGGGTTTCTCGTCATGGGCTTCGAAATGCTCAGCGGACGGATTCTGGCGCCGACCTTCGGCAGCAGCATTTACGTGTGGGGCGCGATCATCACTGTCTTCATGCTGGCATTGTCGATCGGTTACCTCGTGGGCGGCCGCGTCTCGATGCGCGCGCCGAGCCTCGGAAAGTTGAGCCTGCTCCACGCCATCGCGGGAGCTCTGCTTCTGCCGGTCTTGGTGTTCGAAGTCCCGGTGCTAGATGGCATTTTCGAGATGACCCAGGACCCGCGTCTTGGCTCGCTGATTGCAAGCGTGATTCTTTTCTCCGCCCCCGCGGTGGTGTCGGGGATGGTTACGCCCTATGCGGTCCGACTTCTGGTGGACGACGCGCACGCCGCAGGATTCTACGCGGGACTGCAATATTTTTTCTCCACTTTCTTCAGCGCCGCGGGCACACTTCTGACATCCTTCTGGTTTGTCCTTATATTCGACGTCGACCAAATCCTTCTCCTGCTCTTCGGGATCACGGAGGCGGTCGCGCTTACGGCTTTCATCGTTTCACGCAAAAGGGTCTGACATGAGTTTGCGCCGTTGCCTTGGCCTCCTGGCCGCGTTGTGCGCGTTCGCCGCGGCGCTTCCCGCCGGCGCTGCGCAAATTCATTCGGAGCGCTCGCTCTACCGCAACCTTTTTGTCGTCCAGGACAACGACTTGCGCTGCCTGACCTTCCGCCGCGCCGCCGCGACCGAGCGTCAGACCTGCAAGCGCATGTCCCAGCCCGATTACCTCGTCTTCCCTTACACGCGTATGATGCTGGGCTCGCTTCTGGTGAAACCCGATCCAAAGCGGGTGCTGATCGTCGGCCTCGGCGGCGGCACGCTGCCGATGACACTGCGCGAGCTGTTTCCCGATCTCACTATCGATGTCGTGGAGATCGATCCGGCCGTGACTCGCGTCGCGGAGAAGTTCTTCGACTTCAAGCCAGATCCGAAGTTGAGCGTGCATGAAGAGGACGGCCGTGTGTTCGTGAAGAAGGCGCTCCGTGCTGGCACAAAATACGATATCGTCATGCTCGACGCTTTCGAGGACGAATACATCCCGGAGCATATGTCGACCCGGGAGTTCCTTCTCGAAGTAAAACAGGTCCTCACTGCTGACGGCGTTGTCGCCGCCAACACCTTCTCGAGCAATCGGCTCTATCCGTACGAATCGGCGACATATGAGTCCGTGTTCGGCACGTTCTACAATCTGAAGCTCGGCAACCGCATTATCTATGCGCAAGCGAACAAGCTTGTCGATCGCTCCGTCCTGGAAACGAATGCCGAGAAGTTCGAAGATTTCTTCGAAAAGCGGGGCTTCCATCCCGATTGGCTGCTCGACATGGCTTCCACCGAGCGCGATTGGGAAAAGGATACGAAGATCCTGACCGATCAATATTCGCCGTCGAACATCCTGAACGCGCGCTAGGCAGCGATGGCCGATGACGGCGCCTGTCCCCGCTGCGGCAAAATGCCGCCGCTGTGCGTTTGTGCGGAGGTCGTCCCGATCCAGAACCGCATCCGCCTTGTCATCCTGCAACATCCGCAGGAACAGGATGTTGACCTCGGGACCGCGCGGCTCACGGCGCTTCATTTCAGGAATGCAGCCGTTCGGATCGGTCTTTCGTGGCCAAGTCTATCAAAGGCGCTGGGGCTGAAGCCCGGCGAGCAGGCCGATCCGAAGCGCTGGGCGGTGCTTTACCTTGGTTCCGCGCGTCCCGCGACGTTCCCGCCGGGGCGCACCGTCGTTGCCCTCGACAAGAAAGGCGAGCCTGCTGCCGACCAGGAGCAAGCGCTGAAATACCTTCAAGGAGTGATCGTCCTGGACGGCACCTGGGCTCAGGTGAAAACGCTTTGGTGGCGTAATCCTTGGCTTCTCAAGGTACGGCGCATCGCGTTGAACCCCGCGCGGCCCTCGCGCTACGGCCAGCTGCGCCGCGAAGCACGCCGAGAAGCCCTGTCGTCTCTCGAGGCGGCGGCGCTGGTGATGAGCACGCTCGAAAACAATCCCGCCATCGCCGAGACGTTGCACCATAGCTTCGACCGGTTGCTCACGGCCTTTCGTTCCCGCGCGCGCACCTAGCGAAGTCCTTCGCACATCTCGCGGTCCCCGCGAAAGTCGTCTTCGCTTTGCCTCAACTCTGGCAAAGGCGCCACGATTGGTCCCGGAATACCGCCATCATCGGCTCCTAGTTTTTCAATGGATGACAAAAAAGGAGACGAACATGAAAAAGCTCGTCCTCGGCACCGTGGCGATGACCTTGCTCATGAGTTCCGGTGCGTTCGCACAGAGTTACTACGACCGCGATCGTGTTGACGGTCCGCGTTATGAACGCGACCGCGACCGCGACGTCCGCCGGGACGATCGCGGCGATTTCCGGCGCGAGGACCGCGACGGCCGCTGGCGCGTCGGCGGCACGGTTCCCTACGAACTCCGTTCCGGCGGCAGATACATCCACTACGACTGGGCCGGCGTCGGCCTCGAACGCCCGCCCCGCGGCTACCAGTGGCTGAGAATAGGCGATAGCTATGTTCTCACCGATCAGCGCAATGGGCACATCCTGGACGTCGAGAACGCCCGCGGCCGCCGTGCGGTCTGGACCGAGGGCGGCGTTGTGCCCGCCGAAATGCGCTCGGGCGGCAGGTACATCCACTACGACTGGCGCGGCGCGGGCTTGCGCCGTCCGCCGGAAGGTTTCGCCTGGATGCACCTCGACAACGCCTTTGTCCTGGCCGACCAGCATACCGGCAAGATCATCGACGTCGAACCGGCCTTCGATCGCAACCGCAACGCGAGGGCTAACGACGGCAGGCGCCGTTAAGAGGCCGCCGTCCCTCTAGGGGTCGTTTTCCCTGTCAACACCCGGTGTGGTTCCACACCGGGTGTTTTTTATTTGGCGACGGCCGCTCTTGCTTTTTCGTAGGCTTCGAGGACTTCGCGGCGACGACCCTTGTCGGCCCGTTCATGCGCGGGATCGATCGGGACATTCAACGCCTTCTCCAAATACGGCAGCGCTTCCCTGGCGCGACGGCGCTGCAGAAGAAAATCGCCGTAGAAATAGTTCGCATCGCGTCCTTCGCGGTCGTGCGCAAGCGCTTGTTTGAGATGTGCCTCGGCCTTCGTATTGTTGCCGAAGGAGATCGGCCAACCCGGAAGCTCGTAGTAGAGCGAACCGAGATTGGCGTGGACGGCGCCCTTCAGGGCGGCGCCGTCTATTTTTTCCGCCTGTTCGAGCAGCGTGCGCGCGTTGCGCAAGGCCGAGAGCGAGGCGGTGCTGGAGTGAACTTCGCCTTCTAGAATGAAGATCAAGGCGCGCCAGATGAGGGGCTCGGCGCGTGCCGGGTAGCGATCAACTAGGCCCTCGGCTTCAAGGTGAAGCGCCCGCACATTTGCAATCCGCTGCGCCTTGTCGGTCATCTCATATTTCGTGATGGCCCAGCGATTCTCGAGGGCATCCATGTCGCGCTGGAGGCCGGCCTCCGCGCTTGGACCCGCGAAGAATATGAAAAACAATAAAACAGCGAGAAATGGACGCGTCATCGCGAGCGACATGCTAAACAGGAGCGAGCCAAAGCGGAAGTCCAGCGCATGAGCACCCGGGCAACGCATAGTTTCTACGAATCCCTGACGCCGATGCCGACGGCGGCGATGGCGTTCGACGCCAGCCGCTATGCCCAGGCGCCGGACGATTGGTTCATCGCCTGTTCGGACATAAAGGGTTCGACTCATGCGGTGCAGTCGGGCCGTCACTCGGATGTCAACTTCGCGGCCGCCGCCATGATCTCCGCGCTGAGCAATTTCGCCGGCTCGATCCCTTATCAGTTCGGCGGTGACGGGGCTGTCGCCCTCATCCCGCCAGTGGCGGCGGCGGAAGCGCGCAAGATCCTCGCGCGCACCCGCACTTTCGCCAAGAAAGAGTTCCAACTCGACTTGCGTGTCGGGTTCGTGCCCATCAGCGCCCTCTCGGAGCGCCGCTTTCAGGTCCTTGTCGGCCGGTACGAGCCTTCGCCCGGGAACGCCTACGCGGTATTTCTCGGCAACGGCGTCGAGGAATTGGAGCTCGCAGTGAAAGCCCGCGGCGACAAGGCTCTAACCGAACTCGCCATGGTCCGCGACGATGAAGACGACGGCGAACCGCCCGACCTCACGGGCCTGTCCTGCCGGTGGCAACCTTTGCAGTCGACGCGCGGGAAGATGGTCTCGCTGGTGATCCGCGGCGGAGATCACGGCGAATTGCACGCGAGCTTGCGCAACCTCACAGGCGTCGACTCACTGAAGGCCGCCTCGCTACCGGCCCTAAAGGACAAATGGCCGGCCAAGGGCATCATGCGCGAAGCCAAGGCATTGCACGGCGCTTGGCCTGTAAGTGTCCTCGTCGCGTGGATCGCATTCAAATCCTTGCTCGTGGGCTTGTGCTACCGGTTCAGCATTCCGCTGGGGAACTGGCACCCCGATCGATACAAGCGTGAGATCACCGAGAACGCGGTCGACTTCGCGCGATCCGGCGCGGCGCTCTGCCTCGTGTTCGACTGTCCCGGCGACCGGATCGAGATGGTGCGGGCATTCCTCGACGAGCGCCAGGCACGCGGCGAGCTGCAATATGGAATGCACATCTCCGACTATGCGGTCATGACCTGTTTCGTCACCTCGCCCGCGCAGAATGAGCACGTGCATTTCATCGACGGCGGTGACGGCGGATACACCGCCGCCGCGACTCAGCTGAAGGCCAAGATCCGCGAGACCGCAACCGCCGCTTGAAGTGGGCTGATGGCGGAACCCCTTCAGTCCGCTTTCGTTTAAATCTCGAACCTGAGAGCAAGCCTTTCAATAGGTAGGGAATTTCCATGGCTGCACGCCCCATATGGCAGGGTCACCTGCGCCTATCGCTGGTCACCTGTCCGGTCGCGCTGTTCAACGCGACCACCACGACCAACAATGTCTCGTTCAATCTCCTGCACAAAGATACGCACCGGCGCATCAAGATGGTGCCGCACGAGCCGGAATTGGGGCCGGTGGAGCGCGCCGATCTCGTCAAAGGCTACGAGTTCAAACCCGGCCAATATGTGATCGTGACGCCGAAGGAGATCGAAGCGGTCCGCCTGCCTTCCACCAAGACCATCGACATCGAGCAGTTCGTGGAGGCTGGGGACATCGATCGCATCTACTGGGAGAACCCTTACTACCTGGTGCCACAGGGCGGTGAAGAGACGCGGGCCTACGGCGTCATCCAAGAAGCCATGGCGCGGAGCGAGAAGATCGCGCTGGGACGGTTGGTGATGCACAACCGCGAGCGCATTGTCGGAATCGAGCCGCGCGGCAAGGGATTGCTGCTGACCACCCTGCGCGCCGCCGACGAGATCAGGGCGGAAAGGGACTTCTTCGGCGATATCTCGACCGGCAAGCCGGATAAACAGATGCTCGAAATCGCCGAAAAGATCATCGAGCAGCAGGTCGGCGAGTTCCAACCAGCGGAGTTTGTCGACCGTTACGAGGACGCCCTGCGCGAGCTCATCAAACAGAAGCAAAAAGGCAAGCCGATCGTCGCCGAGGAACCGCCGGAGGACACGAAAGTCATCGATCTCATGGATGCGCTCAAGAAGAGTTTGTCCGGCCAAGG
This sequence comes from Rhodospirillaceae bacterium, assembly GCA_050250575.1. Classification (GTDB taxonomy): domain Bacteria; phylum Pseudomonadota; class Alphaproteobacteria; order Rhodospirillales; family Rhodospirillaceae; genus SHVO01. The sequence continues at coordinate 31,680 of JBFWOJ010000015.1, forward strand.
CGGAGGCGGACGGGGCCACGCCAAGCGCGTGCTGTCCAAGCAGTCGGGAACCAAACCCCGTTCGGCTTCGACGAAAGCGCGGCCCAAGAAGCGCGCTGGCACCCGACATTAGAAGGTGCGCGCTGGCGACGTCCGGATCGGCCTGTCGGGCTGGCTCTACATAGGGTGGCGCGGCACGTTCTACCCGAAGGGGCTGCCGCACAGGCGGGAGCTAAGCTACGTCGGGGAGACGTTCCGCACCGTCGAGATCAACGGCACATTCTACAGCACACAGGCTCCAGAGAGCTTCGCGCGGTGGAAAGAAGCAGTCCCCAGCGAATTCCTATTCGCCGTGAAGTGCCCGCGCTTCATCACGCATATGAAGCGGCTACGGAACGTCGAGACCCCGCTTGCGAACTTCTTCGCTTCCGGTGTCCTGCGTCTCGGCGAAAAGATGGGCCCGCTGCTGTGGCAGTTTCCGCCGAACTTCATCTACCGACGTGAAATATCCGAGCCCTTTCTGGAGATGTTGCCGCGCTCGACCAGGGAGGCGGCAAAGCTTTCACGCAAGCACGACGAGCGTATCCGCAAAGGAACTTGGACGAAGGCCGATACGGACCAGCCGATCCGCTATGCGGTGGAGATCCGGCACGAAAGTTTTGCGAACGAGGATTTCATCGCCCTTTTGCGCAAACACAACATCGCCCTGGTCTGTGCCGACACGGTGGACTGGCCGCTGCTCATGGATGTAACGGCGGACTTCGTGTACTGCCGCCTGCATGGCTCGCGGGAGCTTTACAAAAGCAACTACAGCAGCGACGAGCTGCAGCGCTGGGCGAAACGTGCGGCGGCGTGGGCGCACGGCAAGGAATCCCCGGATGGCCGGCATGTGTCCAAGAAGCCCCCGCGCAAACGCGCGCGGCGAGATGTGTTCATTTACTTCGACAACACCGACAAAGTGATGGCACCGGGAAATGCGCTGGAACTGGAGCAGCGCTTGGACAAGATGTTAATGTTGTCTATGGGAGCGGATCCAACATCGAGGGCAAGAGACTCATCACAAGCGCGATTCGGAGATACATGATTCGGGCCCCTCGTTTAAATGCCGCTTACTAAGCGAACGACCGATCGCTCAAGGACCTTCCGGTCGGTGAATTCGATATCGTTCCTGCCGTCGATCTCGAGACCGCGATCGGCGGCGACCCGCTTGACGATCCAGCTGCTGAAGAAATCGTAGCGCTCAAAACGCAAGGCGCCGGCGACGCTCACAGCCATCGCCGGTTTCCAACCCGCAGCGTCGACGAATCTCCAAGCCGGGGCTATGGCTTCTTTCGATGGGGAAATCCGAGCGCCGAAAGTTTGCGCTCATAAAGATCGAGGACGGCCCTCCGCCCTCCCTCGGAGCGATATAACGGCTGCGCTCGCGAAGGGCCGGTATCGCGCGCACCAAGGATTATCGCCGCAGGCAGGCCGCCTAACGCGTTGAGACGTGACAAACGGAATGTTCTCATTGGGACTCTATTTGGAGCCCGGTTTAAACGTTTGTACGAAGGCCAGGAGATCCTCGATCTCCTGGTTCGCCAGGACCAAGGGCGGCATCGGCGGATGCGGCTGCATCAAGAAACCGCGAATTTCAGATTCGGTGCGGTCGGAGGCAGCGAGGCTTTCAAATGACGGCACGTGATCGTTGAGCGGGGGACCTTTCGTGACGTGACATGAGACGCACCACCGCGCGGCGATGAATTGGCCGCGCCCGGCGTCGCCGTGGAGCCGCGTCCCGGCGGAGCGTTGTGCGGTCGCAGTCGCCGCAAGGGCGACGCCGATGGAAAAGGTAAGGGCTGTCGTGACCGCGAGAAGCCGCATTACATCGCGCATCGCCCGAACTCCTCCATCTTATTCAGCCATTTCTGGCGCGGCCGCATGTCCTTGCCCTCCACCAGGCCGATCAAGGAGTCGCGAATAGGTGATACGCCGCAAAACGCGAGGATATTCCGCTTCAGATTCTTGAGGCTGTGGGCGCGGAAGAAAAACCGGTAAAACGCGGCCGGCATACCCATGGTTATGACGATACGCGCAGATTTCCCCTTAAGGAGCTTTTTCGGCAGTCCTTTTTCCGTGGACCCGCCGTAAGCAAAACCCGGCCGCAGCAGCTGCTCAAGAAAACCTTTGAGCAGCGCGGGCATGTCGCCAAGCCATAATGGAAAGATGATCACAAGGTGGTCGGCGGCGGAAATCATCGCCTGGGCCGATTGAATCGCAGCCGGCGCGGGACCGCTCTCGTAGTCAGACTTCGTCCTCAGTAAAGGGATACTCATGGTCGCGAGGTTCAAGACTTGGATGTCGTGACCCGACCGGTGCGCGGCGCGCGTATAGGTTTCCGCCAGCACCCGGCAAAAACGCTCCGGAGCGGGATCTGGATGGGCCTGGATCAGGACAATGTTCTTCGGCATCTCGGCATCACCCCCGTTGTGACTTGGGAAGCTAGGCATCCGCGGGCAGACGCACGTTGATTTCAGTCAATGCCGCAAAGGCCGGAGGCCTTAAAGGGATCCCATCGTGACATAAGGAACCGACGCCATGACAACGTCCCAATACCTCGCCGGACTGATAGGCGTGACCTTGATCATCCTCGGCCCAATTTTCATCGCACGCCGCGCGTACTTCGCCGGTGTTTTCGCCGAGATCGCCGATCAAGACCTTCTGCGCAGCGTAGCGGCCATCTTCGAGCTCGTGGCAGGAATTGCGCTTGTTCTCGCACACAATGTATGGGCGCCGTTTCCCGCCGCTGTGGTGACATTCTTCGGATGGTTGATGGTCATCGAAGGCACCGCCTATCTCGTGATGCCTAACGCGGCGGTGACTCACATGATCGGCATCTTGAACAAGCGCGCCTTATATGTGCCGGCTGGCGTGCTGGCCGTCCTGGTCGGGGCTTACCTCACCGGTTTCGCGTTCGGGCTCTGGGCGTAGGGCGCTGCACGCGGGCTCAAGGCCTCTTGATCATCGTCTTATGCTGACCCATTCAAAGTCCGAGCGCGCCTTCTCATGCGTATGATCGTATTCCGCTGCAAAGCCGACGACCGGGAGTTCCTGGAAGCTGCGAATAAAGAAGGCCGCCATCAGCTTACTCTCCAGCCGCGTAACCGGCGCCAGCGTCGCGGCGAAGCCACGCCTGCCTTCCCGTTAGGCGCTGCAGGTCTATCGATTGCGCGCGCGCCGCTTTCGGCCGGCGCCACGACCGCGCATCCGCTGTTGAATTCGTTGCAAGAATTCCTCGCGCGCCTGGTCCGATTTCATACCCTCAAGCTGCCGGCGCAGGTTTAAGACTGTTTGCGCATAAGTGTTATGCCAGTCGGCAGTGGTCGCGTGGTGTGGGATGGGCGCGCGGATACGAACAAGCCGCGGGCCGCCGGCTGTCAGCCGCATCGTCTGGCCGAGCGCCGGGACATGCAAACGATCCTCTGGGATGCCGGCGTCCGCCAGCTTGGCACGGAGCGTCTCGCGCGCTCCATCCTCGCCATGCACCAAAAATGCCGCACGGTGGACCGGCAGCCGCGCCTTCACCCAGGCGATAAGACGCGGCTGGTCGGCATGGCCGGAGTATTCATCGAGGGCGCGGATGCGTGCGGCTACGGCGATTTCATCGCCCTGGATACGAACCATCGCCGCGCCGTCCTTCAGGAGCCGGCCTAGGGAACCCGGCGCCTGGTATCCGGTGAGCAACACCGTCGTATCCGAGCGGCTTAGATGATTCTTGAGATGGTGGCGGATGCGGCCTGCGTCGCACATGCCGCTACCGGCCATGATGATCGCTCCCCCGTGCAATCGGTTGAGGCTGCGGCTTTGCTCGACGCTTTCCACATAATGAAGATCGGCGCGCTGAAACGGATCGCGGCCGTTGCCATTGTGCGGCAGGTATTTCGCGAATACTTGCGTCGCGCGGGTCGCGAGTGGTGAATCGACGAAGATCGCCGTTGGCGGCAAAGCGCCGGTATGGAACAGTTCATCAAGATCGACCAGGAGCTCCTGCGTACGCTCGATCGCAAATGCTGGGACAAGCACAATACCGCCGGTACGCAGCGCCGTTAAGATCTCCTTCGCGAGCAATGCGCGTCGCTCGGCCGTGGTGCGCACGGCCCTCGTGCGATCCCCGTATGTCGATTCGACAAAAAGATAATCTACGCCGATCGGTCCTTCCGGTTCGCTGTGAAACGCTTTGTCGCCCGGGCCGACGTCACCGGAAAACAGCAACGTGATTGGATCGGCGCCCCCATCCCTCACTTCCAGCTCGATTGAAGACGAGCCGAGGATGTGGGCGGCGTTCCAGAAGCGTGCGCGTACACCCGCCGCTATGTCGATCCATTTGCCGTAGGCACGCGGCGTCACGTGGGTCAGTGCGGCTTCCGCATCTTCGCGTGTATAGATCGGCTCGACAGCGTCGCGGCCGCGGCGGCGGTTGCGGCGGTTTAATTGCTCGACCTCCAGCTCCTGGATGTAGCCGGAATCAGGAAGCACGTAAGTGAGCAGGTCGGCAGTCTCAGGAGTGCAGACGACCGGACCACGAAATCCCGCACGCACAAGCTTCGGGATAAGCCCACAATGATCGATATGCGCATGCGTAAGCAGGACGCCGCGGATGGTGTTGGGATCGAACGGGAAGGGACCGTAGTTGAGCTCCTTGACGGTCTTTGTGCCCTGGAACATGCCGCAGTCGACGAGCAATGCGGTTTGAGACGTCCGCAGCTCGACGCACGAACCGGTGACGACGCCGCACGCGCCGTGGAATGTCAGTGTGACAGCCATTGTTCGAGTCCGGTCGCGAGCGTGGGCAGGATATCGATGGTGTTGGTGGGGTGAAGGGCAGTATTACACGACGAGATGGATCGCACACCCGCGTCGTGCAGCGCCTGATGATCCTCCTGCGAAAAAAGAGCATGAGTCGCAAAAACATCAATGGACCCTGCGCCAGCCTCCGTCAGAATCCGTGCGATTTGAGTGATAGTGCTGCCGGTACTGATGAGATCATCCACCAACACAACGCGCCGGCCGCGCACGACGAGGTCTGTCGGCAGGGAAATGCGTACGTCCCGATCGCCGATCCGATGTTTCGTCGACGTGGCCCAAGGCAATCCTAATGGCTCCGCTACGGCTTTGACCCACGCTTGAGATTCCTCGTCCGGACCAAGGATGATAGTATCATCCGGATAATCTTCAGCCTTGATGGCCGCGACGATCGCGGGTGCGGCACTGACCGCAAGGGCGGGCGCACCCGCAAACACCTTGTCCAATGATGGCGTGCGATGAAGGTGCGGATCGACACTGACGAATGAGTCGAAATGAGCAGCGAGCATGCCGCCAATGATGCGTTGGCTCACCGCTTCGCCGCTTGAGAAGGCGATATCCTGCCGCATATAGGCGAGGTAAGGTGTCACGAGCATGATCGCCTGCGCCCCGCCGTCGCGCAGTGCACCCCCGGTAAGGCACAGCTCGACCAATTTGGCATTCGGATGGCGGAGCGAGCGCAGGACGAGCGGATAGCGCCCGTGAGCGGGCACGGTCACCCGCGATTCGCCATCCGGAAAATGGTGCAGCGCGACGACGCCGCAGTCGAGCCTCAGGAGGTCGGCAAGGCGCCGCGCCTCATTCTGGTTCTCTGGAAAACCAAGGACTGTATCCGGCCGGGACACCAACGCGTTATCCGATGGCATAGACGTTATCCTCACCGGCCATTTCCACGGCGAACGCAAGGTCGCTCGGGAGCTCCGAATGGATGCGATACAAGGCTTCGCCTTGTTTCACGGGATCCCCGACCTTCTTGAAAAGGTCGATTCCCGCTCCCTTCGACAACGGTGCGCCAGCAAGCCGCGCGATGCGCGCCAAGCGGAAGCAATCGATGCCCACTACTGTGCCGGTGCGTGCCGCGGTGATATCGCGCACGAGCGCCCCCAAAATGGGCACTTTAGGAGGCGGTCCTTGCGCGGCCATCATGTCTTCCATCTTGCGCAAGGCCGCGCCGCTTTCGAGCAAAAAGCGCGCGCGCTGTTCGCCTTGCTCCCCTTTGAGAGCGGGGTCGAAATCGAGGATGGCGCCGGCGAGCTGAATAGCACGCTCTTTCAAGTCGCGCGGAGCGTCCGGTGCGTTGCGAAGTACGGCCATAACGTCGCGCGCTTCAAGGACCGGCCCGATGCCGCGGCCCACGGGTTGAGTGCCATCGGTCTGGAGAACCGTCAGATGCAGGCCGAGGTTGTGACCAACGTACTCGAAAAGTTTGCGCAACCGTGCGGCCTCGTGCTGCGTACGCACCTTGGCCGACGGTCCCACAGGAATATCGACGACAAGATGTGTGGAGCCCGCTGCAATCTTCTTCGAAAGGATGGATGCAACCATCTGTTCGGGTGTGTCGATGGCAAGCGGACGCTCGACTGCGATCATAAGATCGTCGGCCGGAGAAAGATTGACGTGGCCGCCCCACACGAGGCAGCCGCCATGCGCCGCGACTATCTCGCGCATATGCGACATCGACACATCGACGTTGGCGATCACCTCCATCGTATCGGCCGTGCCCGCTGGCGAAGTGATCGCGCGTGAAGACGTTTTGGGGATCGGCAGGCCATGAGCGGCAACAATGGGCACGACGATCATTGAGGTTCGATTGCCCGGAATCCCGCCGATGCAATGTTTGTCGACGACCATCGCATACCGCAACGGCGGCTGCGTCCAATCCAGACGGTTTCCCGCCGCGGCCATAGCGCGCGTAAGACTTAAGACTTCCTCGCTGGTAAGAAATGCGGCGCAAGCCACCAAGAAAGCCGTGAGTTCAGACTTACTATAACGATGAGCGACAATGTCCTTGATGATTTGCGACATCTCAGGATCGGACAACGCCTCGCCCATGATCTTCCGGCGGACGGCCTCCAAGCTTCGCGCCGGAGCTGCGGGTGCAAAAGTGACTTCAATGCCTTCAGGCGCTCCGAGATCGTCAAAAGCCGTGGGCGATAATCCGAGGCTGCCGCGCTCCAACAGGTCGCCGTTTTCGACGATGTTCAGTGTGGCCAGGATGCGCCGTCCGGCGCCATTGACCTCGATCTTATTGAATGAGGCAAACGTGGCGGGATGGTAACCCTCGCCGTGCGCGCTGAGAAAAGCGACGTTTTCGCCAAACGTGTGAACCCCAATGCGTTTGAGCTTCAAGGCGCCCGGGACGGGCGCAGAGCCCACTCGGGAGACAGCAGATTCATTCATGATACTTCTTTGCAAAGCCGCGAATTTCAAGCAGTTGGCTCAAACTGACCTTTCCTTAGCTGGTGAGCATTGACGGGAATCAATGGCGATGCCGTTATGCCGCGGCACATTGCGACTGAAGTTCGTTCACAGGATTGATCATGTTTATGTTCCGGGTATTCGTGCTTGCAGCTATTGCTCTTTCATTCGCGCCGGCAACCGCAGGCGGCCGACAGCACGACGACGCGCAGGAGCGCGGCCGCGCGATAGCGCAAACCAATTGTGCGCGGTGTCATGGCATCAGTGCGCGGGACGTCACAAGTCCGCTGCCGGCAGCGCCACCGTTCCGGCGTTTCCGCGAGCGCTATCCGATCGAGCATTTGGCCGAGGCGTTCGCGGAAGGCATCGTCGTCGGGCACGCCGAGATGCCCGCGTTCGAATTCGATCCGTCCGAGATAGAGGCGCTGCTCGCCTATTTGAATTCGATCCAGCCCCGGCGCTAAATTGCTTTCGCGCAACGCCTTCAGCGCAGTAACCTGACGGCCCATGCCGGACGGAACAGCCACAGCTCAACGATATCTGCCTAAGCTGGTGACGACGTTCCGCGAGGGCTATTCCTGGCTGTCCCTGCGCGCCGACGCGGCGGCGGGATTGACGGTCGCGGTCGTGGCGTTGCCCTTGTCCATGGCCATCGCCGTCGCGTCCGGGGTGACGCCCGAACGGGGGCTTTATGCCGCGATCGCCGGCGGCGCCGTGGTCTCGCTGCTCGGCGGCAGCCGCTTCCAAATCGGAGGACCCGCCGGCGCTTTCATCGTCCTCGTCGCGGGAACGGTGCAGCAGCTGGGTTTGGAGGTCCTTCTGCTCGCGGTCCTGCTCTCCGGCGCTATGCTATGCATCATCGGATGGCTGCGGATCGGCACTTTGATCCGTTATGTACCGCACGCCGTGACGGTGGGATTCACTTCAGGCATCGCACTAACCATTTTCGCCAGCCAGCTGAAGGACCTGGGCGGGTTCACCTTAACTGCCGAACCCGCGCACATGGTGCCCAAGCTCCAGTCGCTGTGGATCGCGCGCGAGAGCTTCGCGCCGGCCGCACTTGTCATCGGCATCTGCACGGCGGCTATTATTCTCGTCATGCGGCGCTTGCGGCCGAACTGGCCGGGAATGCTGTTGGCAATCGCGGCGGCTTCGCTTGCCGCCTGGGCGTTCGGCCTGCCGGCCGAGCTGATCGGCGAGCGGTTTGGCGACCTTCCGAACGCTTTGCCGCGACCGCGCCTTCCCGAGCTCTCTTGGGCCAACACGCGCGCAGCGCTGGAGCCAGCCCTTGCATTTACCGTCCTCGGCGGCATTGAAAGCCTTTTGTCAGCGAAGGTCGCCGATTCGATGAGCGGACGCAAACATCGCTCGAACATGGAACTGGTAGCGCAAGGAGCAGCGAATATCGCCTCGGCGCTTTTTGGCGGCATCTGCGTCACCGGGACAATCGCGCGCACCGCGACGAACATCCGTGCGGGCGCGAGGTCGCCCGTCTCGGGCCTGCTCCACGCGTTGTATCTACTCGTTTTTCTGTTGATTGCGGCGCCGCTCGCGGCGTTCGTCCCCCTCAGTGCTCTGGCCGGCGTACTGATCGTTGTTTGTCTGAACATGGCCGACAGCCACGAGTTCATCGCGTTGCTGAGAAATTGGCGCACAGGATTCGTGCTGCTAGCGACGTTTATTCCGACCATCCTTGTGGATCTTATGGCAGGAATCGCGGCCGGATGCGGTACGGCGATTGTCCTGGCTCTGTTCGGTCGCGGGGTGAAGACCGAGGACTCCTCGGCGTAGGCTCTGCCAGCCTTCGCGCGAGCTCGCAGTTGCGGCGCCGCCGAATTTCCCGGGTCGAACTCGTGCAATGTCCCGGAACGTTTGCCGCTGTCCGCCGTTGTGTCTTTCGTTCCAAGCCCACACGCTAAGAACATCTGTCGGCGCCCAGCCCCCCAGCCAATTCGCCGGCAGCAATCCACCCTCCGCCGTCCCCCCGGCGGAGGGTTTTGCCTTTCCGGCGCGTGAAAAATAGGCGCCGCGCCCAGGACCCTTCAGCACGGCCTTACGTTGCCTAGGTTAGGGATGCCGAGGTTTTACTTTCATATCTACAACGGCTTCGGGCGTGCACCCGATGACGAAGGCCGCGAGTGCGACGACACTGAAGAAGCGCGCGCGATCGCCGTCGAAGGCGTACGCTCGCTCCTCAGTGCCGAAGTGCTCGAAGGCCGGTTGGACTTGAGAGGAAGAATCGAAGTCACTGGCGACGATTCACGCGTTGTGATCGTGGTTCCATTCAAAGACGCGCTCACGGTGCTGAGTGGACCGCTTCCCGAAACGTCACCGCGAGAGGGGAGTCAATGAAAACCGTAGGCGATACGCTGGCGTTTCATCTGAGTCTCATCGGCGAACTGTCGGACGCTGACTGCACGATCCTCAGCGACGCGCCCGCCACTGTTCGTACGGTCAGGCGCGGCACCGACGTTCTAAGCGAAGGAGAAATCCCCCATGACGCGGTGATCGTTTTGAGCGGTCTGCTTCAACGCTACACCGCGCGCAAGGACGGAACGCGCCAGGTTCATTCGTTTTACGTGCCGACCGATGCACCATCGCTCGAGACCTTATACATGGATTACATGGACAATAGCCTGTGCGCAGCGGTCGACAGCACGGTCGGCCTCATCCCGCATGCCCACCTGTACGAGCTGATCGACAAGCGCCCGGGGATCCGCAAGCTGCTGTGGCGCCAGACCCTAGTACAGGCCGCCGTTTTTCGTGAATGGTTGATGCGCAACAGCAGGCTGCCGGCGCACGCGTGCGTCGCGCACTTGTTCTGCGAGATTTTTGTGCGGAGTCAGGCCGCGCGGCTGACCACAGATCACACCTTTCCTTTCCCCATCACCCAGGAGCAGCTGTCCGAGGCGGTGGGATTGAGTCCCGTGCACACCAATCGAACAATCATGTTGCTGCGCGATGCCAACGCTATCGAATGGCAGGGCGGCAGAGTCTCAGTGAAAGATTGGGACAAGTTGTCGGCGATCGCCGAGTTCGACGCCTATTATTTGCATCTCCGCAGTCTTCCCGCTCACGCCGTCGCCCGGGGCCGCGGCCGGCACCCCGAAGATGAGCGCGGAGATATGCGGCCGCCCGCGCGGGTCTGGCACAGAGCCACCTTCTGCGGAGCGATTGAGCAGGTTTTTGTTTGTCACCTTCGCTCCCAGGTTTCAAGTTTCACGCGGACTGAACCGAGGCACGGTGGTCAGGCGTCACTGAAAGTGGGTTAATTCGCCGTCACGCCTTGTATGGCGGCGGAACGGGGGAAAACGTCTCGCTGATCATAATGGCATTCGCAGTGACGGTTGGGGGGCCCCGGCTCGCCGCGTTAGAGCCGGGACCTACGACACCGCCCGGTCTTATCCCCCACCGCCCTGTCCTATCGAAGGGCTTTCATCCGGCGCGACAGCGGCGTTTGCGGACAGCGCGCCAAGCAAGAAAATTGCTCGGAACAATTGATCTCGGCCGTTCGTTTAAGTCGGCGTTTTGCCGCCAGATCCACAATGAAGACGCCCACCGAGTGCCTTAAAATTGCCGCGCGCTGCAGAAGCCTTGCGGCGAAAAGCACATCCTCGAAGCAGCGACATGACTTGCTGAATATCGCTGAATCCTGGGAGGCCCTGGCGCGCCAGGACGGGCGCAGCGTTGAAACGGCCCCTGTCGCCCCGCCCGAATTGGGCTCACAGACGGGGCAAAATGACCAAACCTAACGTCACCTCGCCGGTTGCCGAGCGCGTAAAATATTATCTCGACCGCGCCGAAGAGGCGCGTGCGCTCGCGGCGATGATGAAAGACGACACCGCGCGGCGCTCGTTGATCCAGCAGTCGGAAACCTGGAAGAGCATGGCGGAAGGCGCGGGCAAACGTGACGACAAAAACAGGTAGTCGAGACCTGTGGCGGAGCCCTCAGTGTTCGCGTTCGGAGGCGCGCTGGCCCGTCTCTCGGGCCTTCACCTCAGCATCGAACTTTTCGCGCGCCGCCGTCTGTTCGGTGGTGGGCGTTATAGATCGCAGATAGCCTTCAGCGATCTCCAACCATGAGCGCCGTTCGGCGTCCGTGCCTGCGACGTCCGCCTTTCGTAGGCACTCCTTGACCTTCGCGTTGATATCGTCAGAGCGCGACATACCACCGCCTCTCCATAAGGAAGCGTTATTTTAGGCCCCTGCCTACCGGGGGCCAATGCCTTTTCGCGCGGTGAGCCGATCGGCTCGTTGAGATTCCGTTTGCTTCAAGGGGTTAAGCAACGACGCCAATGGAATACCCACGCCAAGCGACGAGCGTATTTGCGCCCAATCGCCGCTCAGCCGCGGCCGGTCATCGTGCCGGATTGCACCTCCTGTTCCGGCTCCAAACCGACGTCGGCGGCGACCAACGCTTTGACGTGAGCGATGACGCTCAGGGCGCATGCTCACGCGCCCGTGACAGTCGCGCCGCGTGTGCGCCGCGCGAATTCGCTTCATCATCAAATTACCCCGAAGGCGTCATCAACCGCCCGCAAAGGCAAAGCAAGCTTCCAAGCCTAACGTTCCGTATGGAGGCGGGCTTATGAAAACACTCAAGACACTGACTGCGGCTCTGGCGTTGACGATGGGCGCGAGCTTCGCGACGGCGGCATCCGCCGAGGCGTTCTCGCACAGCGCATCGATTACTGCAACGAAGGCGCAGTACCGCGACCGCGGTTACGACCGCGGCTATCACTACGACGATCGCGGCTATAACCGACAGAGCGACTACGACCGCGACGGCGTTCCTAACCGTATCGATCGCGACCGCGACAACGACGGCATCCGCAACGGCCGTGATCCCAACGATTTCAGCGGCGGGTATGGCCGCAGCCGCGGCGGATACTACGGCGGCGGTTATGGCCGTTACTTTCCCACGCGCTGGGATTGGGACGGCGACCGCGTCCCGAACCGCTGGGATCGTTTCCCGCGTAACCCGCGCCGCTCGTAACAAGAATCTAGCTCCGCAGAACCCGTGGAGGCTTCGCTTCCACGGGTTTTTTCCTACCCGGGAATCCCTACTGTGAATCCCGCGAGGGAACATTGATGCTGGGGCGACCGTTGCGTGTGCGCTCCCGCGTCGGCGGGGCTCAACGGACGAAAGCATTGCGATGACCCCGCCCGTCATGAACCCACCCGGGCCTGAAGCTCTGGACATGGATCTCGTCGCCCCGGATTTCCTCAAGCCACAAAGCGTGGGACCGGCGGGCGAATATACGTTCGGCATCGAGGAAGAGTATTTCATCGTCTGCCGGAAGACAGGCCAGCTGGATGACCGTTCACAAGGAACGCTGCTGAGCGAGGCGAAGGAAACTCTCGGCGCATCCGTGAACAGCGAGATGCTGCAGTCTCAGATCGAAATCGCCTCTTCCGTCCTGTCCGATATGCCCACGGCAAGAGAGGAGCTGACCCGCGCTCGCCGCATGCTGGCCAACATTGCCGCCCGCCACGGGCTCGGCATTGCTGCCGCCGGTACACACCCGCTCGCGGTGTGGAAGGAACAGCGCGTGACCGAGCGCGACCGCTATGTGAAAATGCAGAACGAACTGCAGATCGTCGGGCGACGAAATGTGTTGTGCGGCATGCACGTCCATGTCGCTCCTCCGCTGGGAACGAGCCGCATCGACATCATCAACCGTGTGCTGCCGTACCTGCCGATCCTGTTGGCGCTTAGCACCTCTTCCCCGTTTTGGCAGGCGCAGCGCACAGGGATGAAGGGTTATCGGCTAGCTGCGTACGACGAGCTGCCGCGCACCGGCCTGCCGCCGATCCTCCGCAACGACGGCGAATACAAGATCTTCGTCAACGCCCTCGTTTCCTCCGGCGCAATTCCGGACGCGAGCCACATCTGGTGGGCGATGCGCCCGTCTTCGCGCTATCCGACCATCGAACTTCGCGTGACCGATAGCTGCACCTACGTCGAGGATTCGCTGTGCCTGGCGGCGATGTTCCGTTGCCTCGTGCGGTGCGCGGTGCGCACTCCGGAGCTCAACGCCCAGGTCGATTCCGTAACCCGCCATGTTGTCGAGGAAAACCGCTGGCGGGCGCAGCGTTTCGGCGTCGCCGGCTCGCTCATCGATATCGACAATTCCCGTCTGGTCCCTGTGGCCGAAGCGGTGGAACAGCTGCTCGCCCTGATCCGCACCGATGCGGTCGCTCTCGACTGCCTGCCGGAGGTTGAACATGCGCGCCGCATCGTCGCACGTGGCACCAGCGCCGATGAGCAGCTTTCGCTTTACGAAAAACGGCGGGCTCAGGGGAAAACCCGTCCGCAGGCGCTTCGGGCCGTGGTCGACTGGCTGATGAAGACGACGGCGGAAACCGGTGCCGATGAGGTGCCGCTCAAGACGCGCGCCGCCGGGCGGCGGAAGCGGCGCTAAAGAAGGCCTCCATCAGAGGGTCCGGCGCCAGGAGATTGGGGTCTGTTTCCCCTCGCCCGACGGCATGAAATTCCGGATGCCACTGCACGCCGAGAATGAACGATGAGCCTGTCCCGCGCACGGCTTCGATCACCCCGTCGTCCGAATAAGCCTCGGCCTTCAGGTTGTCGCCCAGCTTCTTGATCCCCTGGTGATGGATCGAATTGACGCGCGGCGTGCGCGCGTCGCGATACAGCTCGCCAAGCCAGGAGTTCGGCGCGAACGTGAGATCGTGGACATGACCGTCGTAGGCTTCGGTGGTGTGCGGATATTTGGCCGCGCCTTGATGCTGAAGATCCTGAAACAACGTGCCGCCGTGGGCGACATTGATCAGCTGCAGGCCGCGGCAGATGCCGAAGATCGGCTTACCGGCCGCGACGAAGGCGTGTAGCAGCTCGAGCTCGAAAGAATCGCGCACGGCGTCGACCGGACCCAGCACGGGCATCGGCTCCTCGCCGTACACGCTGGGATGAATATCGGCGCCGCCCTGAAGGATGAGACCGTCGAGCGCCTTGGCGTAGTCGGCCACGTCGATCTGCGAGCGGCGGATGATGCTTTTGCGCTCGACCGTCGGCACCATCACCACGAGATGGCCGAGAGACATCACCCAGTGGGCGACCGACTGCTCCAGATACTGGAGCGTCTTGCCCGCGAAACCCAGGCGCCCGGGCGGGTCGCGCAGGATGCGGGGGGATATGCCGATCAAAAGGCGTTCTGGGGCGGACATTTGAGGGGAGGTTGTGGCGGGCTCGTTCTGATTTAACTCGCGAAGCTAAAGAAGGTCTCGGAGAAGGTTCTTTTGCTCTTCCAGAGGCCTGGGAAAATTCCTTCCGCGGAGCGCTTTTCAGGAGGATTCATGGCGTTTTCGCTGTTCCCCCCGATTTGCGCGGCAGGTAGATCAACCTCATGACCGTAATTTTGAACACCTATCGTCTCCGCGCCGCCGAGTGCCTCGAACAGGCCCGCCGCGCCCGCGATGAAGACGACAAGGCCGCCTTCCTCGAGATGGCCGAAGAGTGGCTGTCGCTGGCGGCGAGCCGCGACGCCGTGCCTCCCCCGGCGCCGGTGTTCACTCTGGTCGGTTAGGGCGCGCTGACGTCCTCGCGCCGGGCCGCGTCCGCCAAGCGTTCCCAGTCCTCCGCCACCCTGAGCCAGCCGCGGCGTGTTTCGCCTTCCGCCTTGCCCGCCTGCACGCGTGCATCTTCGGCTTTGCGCATGTACCAGGACGCGCGCGCCTCGCGGCTTTCCGCAAGAGCAGCGGCGCTGGGCGCAAGGCGCGGCAAAATCTCCTCGAACGGAACGAAGATCATGCGGCGCAGGGCGAAGAGGCCCAGCGCCGGGCCGGGCAATAGCAGCCAGGCGACCTTATCGCCGAGCGCGGGATAGGCCTTGGTGGCGATCAGGATGGAAACAATGGTGATGGCAAAGCCGATGCTGGTCTGCAGCGCGAGCGAGCTTCCGACGAGCGTCGGCGGACAATGCCGCGCCGCGAGAGCGGAAAATTGCGGTGAGTCCGCGATCACGGCGGCGCCCCAGATCAGGAGCGCGGCGAGCTTGACTGCAACGGGCGCATCGGTGAGGAACGGATAACCGAGGCACATCAGGCCCGACATCGCGAGCGCGGCGCCGGCGACGCGTTCAGAGCCTATGTCGCGAGTGAGATTGCCGCCGCGGATGCAGCCGATCGCCCCGACCGCAATGACGGCGAAGGAGAGCGCCCAGATGGTGCCTGGCTGGTCCAAGGCACCGCCGTCGACCGCGCCGGCAACGAGCAGGGGCACGAGAGTCCAGAATGCGTAGAGCTCCCACATATGGCCGTAGTAGCCGAAGGCGGTGTCGCGGAAGCGCGGAATCTTGAAGGCCTGTAAGAAGCCGGCGGCCTTCAGTTTGACGACGGCAGCCGGAACCGCGGTGTCACCTACCTTCAGAACGATGGCGGCGGCGATGACGGCGAGCGCCGAGGATACGAGGACCGCCGATTGCCAAGCCGAGAGGTCGCCGAGGGCGCGGACACCGAGCGGCAGCGCGGTGCCGAGGGTGAGCATGCCTACCAGCAGGCCGAGGGTTTGGCCGGCGCGTCCCGGCGCCCAAGCGACCGCCAGTTTCATACCGATGGGATAGACGCCCGCCAGCGCCCAGCCGACGAGAACGCGAAAGACCAACTGCACGAAAGGTGCGCCGTCGGCGGAGACGAAGCAAATATTGAACAGGGCGCCAAGCACGGCAGAGACCGCAAAAACGCGGGAGGGCCGGAAACGATCGGCCAGACCACCAAAGGAGAACAGAAGCGTCCCGAAGATGAAACCGCCTTGCACCGCGGTCGTCATGGCGCCGAGATAGGCGGCCGACACCGCACCGGTGGCGACGTTCGCACTGAACCACAAGGACGTGGCCAGCAGTTGCGCGAGCGCAATGAGTATGGTTTGCCTGGTCACGATTTCCCTCGTCCCCGTCAAAATCTAGACGAATTAGGGACAGGTGACACGAGCCTTGAGCGGTTGACACACCGGCGGTTTGCGAATCTCATAGGAAACGTAGGGAAACAAAGAATCGAAAAGTGCCGGTGGCCGATCCCGTCAAAGACCTGATGGCGCTTGCGCGCGCGACCCCTGACCCACGCATCGTATCCAATTGGATCGCCGCGTATCTTGGGAAACGGCCGCTAGACTCAAAGCGGGACATCCTCAAGAAGCTGGAAGCTGAATTCGCCGCGCGCCAGAACAATATAAATGAGAAACGCGCCGCGGCCCTGATCCTGCGCTGCGTGCAAAAGGTGGGCGCCAATTTGAGGGCCTGACGGTGGCATCGCGCAGCCGGGATCGATAGTCTCAAGCTCCTTCCATGCACCTCCGCCGCGCTGATAGATTGCCCGATTAAGGCGATCTTCGCCGCAGAGATGGCACCACTATTTCTCACGGCCTCGGCGCTGCTCCTTGCCTTTTGAGCCAAGAGCAGCGGGTCAGAGGCTTGCCTCCGGAGCTGTCGGCGCACGCCGTGGCTGTCGCCGTTCACGCCCGCTTACGGCTTCAATGGCCGGAAACCTTCGACTTCGATCGCGTGCGGATCGGCCGGGAAGTCGTGGTAGCGCAAATAGACCGGCTGTCCTTTATAGGCCCACTGCGGCTTGCCGTCAGACCGCTGGATCACGGTCCAGCTTCCGACCTTCTTGCCGGTGTCTTGCGCCGCTGCTGTCAGCGGAGGCCAGACGGAGCTGCAGCGCGCGTCGCAGTTCGAACGGTCGCGCGCGTCCCGCTGCGAGGTGTACAAGGTGGTGAGTTGAGGGAAGGACTTGTAAGCCCATTCTCCGGTCGACCCGTCCTGGGACAGGGCGACAACACCAGGATGTTCCTTGTTGGCGGGTTCGGCCTGGCCGGCGACCTCCGAGGGAAGGACCAGGACGCTGGAAAAGACAATCGAGAGCGCGAGCGCTTTCATGTGACCTCCTCCGTGATGTGATCAACCCCAGCCGGACGCTATCTCCCGTCGGTTCGTGGAGGCGGAAATTATAGCCGAGATGCGCTCGCGCCCGCCCACGCTGTCTGCGCAGTGCTGCGGCGCGATCTATGCGATTCTTCGAGGTGTAGTCGGGCCAAAGGCTACCAGCACGCGACCTGGCGGCAGGCCTTACAGCCGCGCCAGATGAAACAACCGCGGGTGTGACCCCGCGGCTTCGTCGCTTGCCTGATTGGACGGCTAGGCCGGGACTTCCCGGGCGTGGGTGTTGAACCAGGCAATGGTCCGCGTCCAGGCTTGATCGGCTGTGACCTTGTTGTAGCGCTCCGGTGTCGCGTCGTTGAAGAAGCCGTGCACGGAGTTGGGATAGACGTGTGCTTCGTAGCGGATCTTGTTTTTCTTCAGCTCGCCCTCCTGCTGAGGGAAGAGCGCCATCAGGTTCTTATCGAGCGCGCCATGGTGAACGAGGATCGCGGCCTTGATCTTGGGCACGTCCTCCGGCTTGGTCTGGGCGCCATAGAACGGCGCGGCGGCGGCGAGCTCGTCACCCATCATGCCGGCCAAGGTGTTGGAGAGCCCGCCGCCGAAACAGAAGCCGGTGGCGCAGATCTTGCCCGTGCAATCCGGGCGCGCTTTTAACCACTGGGCCGCAGCAAGGAAATCATTGGTGCGCTTGGCCGCGTCCAGCTTGCTGAAAAGTTCGCCGCCGCGGAAATCGTCGCCGGGATAACCGCCGACCGAGGACAAGGCGTCCGGCGCAAAGGCCATGAAGTTCTCCAGGGCGAAACGGCGCGCAACGTCTTCGGTGTGCGGATTAAGGCCGCGGTTTTCATGGATGACGATAACACCGGGCAGTTTCGCCGGCGTCGCGGTGCGCGTGTCGGCGCTGAAGGGACGCACGAGATAGCCTTTGATGTAGCCGTGGCCGTCGGGCGACGGCACGGTGACATAGCTCGCCTTGATGCGCTCGTCGTCCTTGCGGATCTGCTGTCCGAGGGCGTAGTCCGGCATCAGCGCCTGAACCATGGCGGCGACGGTGAGACCGCCGACGGCATACCTGCCGAGACCCTCCATGAAGGCGCGGCGGGTGATTTCGCCGTGAATGAACTGCGAATAAAGCTCGACGGCTTCCGCAGGCATCTTTTTGCGCGCGGTGATGTGAGTCATGCGTGATCCCCTTCCCTGATGGACGGCCTCGATTATGGAGGGTCCACGCCTGATGTCCACGGGGCGGTGGTGCCGACGGACGCCTTAATCGAGGCTTCCGGCTTGTTACATAGGAGGACGTGCGGGCTCGCCGCCGTAGATCTCATTGAAACTTCTTGTCCGGGCCAATAGTAGGCGCGTCCGCGGATTTCAGGGGATGTTGCATGCGTTAAGGATCGTTTCCGTGTCCACCGTCTCGATCTGGTAGCTGAACCTGTTGTCGTACAGCGCGACCAGACTGTCGTGGCCTTCGTCGGACGAACTGCACACCGCGTCGGTGACGAGGACCACGCGGTACCCGATGTCGATGGCGCTCATGACCGTGGCGAGCACGCATACGTCGGTCTCACCCCCGGTGATCACGAGGGTATCGGCCCTCAGCCCGCGCAGTTCGTCATGCAGGTTGGGATTGGTGAAGGCGGAATAACCCGCCTTGTCGATGACGCGCGCCGGCGGAACGAGTTTCGTGAGCACAGGCATAAGCTCAAGGAGCTCCGGGTGCAGATTCTGGAGTGTGACCTCGCGCCAGTGCTCATAATAGCGCCGCCATGCGCCCGGCATGTCCTGGGGTTTTTCCGGCGGGATGAAGCGGGTGAAGATGGTGCGCGCCGCCATGGCTTCGGCAATGGCGGTGATGCGCGGCAAGGACGCCGCCATCCACGGCACCGGCCAAATGCCGTCGGGCGCGAACAGCCGCTGCATGTCGATGCAGAGGTGAATGGTCGAGGCCGGCAGCGGTCCGAACTTAAGGCCGGAGGCTTTAATGGGAGGACTTTCAAAACAAAAAAGCCCCTCACCCTGCCCTCACCCGCATGCGGGAGAGGGCATTTAGGATTGGGACTCTACTTGCGGCGCGAGGCGGCGGCTTTGCGCGCGGCTTTTTTGCGCGTGGCTTTTTTCGCGGCGCTTTTCTTCGCCGCTTTCTTTGCGCCTTTGCGCGCGGGGGCTTTGTTGGTCTTCTTGCCGCGGCCCGAGCCGCTCTTCTTGCCGCCGCCGTCCATGGCGTTGACGGTCGCCCAGGCGCGCGATTCGGCCTCCTTATGGCTGACGCCCTTCTTCTCGTAGCCTTCTTCGATGTGTTCGGCCTGGCGCTTCTGTTTGTTGGTGTAGGCGGATTTAGAGCCGCGGGGCATATGGGAGACTCCTTTGCCGTGATGCCGGTAAGGCAACGGTCACTTAGGGGGAAAGTTCCAATAAATTCAGGCGTTTGGCAGCCAGCCTTGACTCCCGCGACCACTAGAACAAAACTAGAACAAACCAGAGGATGAATAATGGACGCAGAGAATGGATACAGGCAGGAAAACTGCCGTTCTCAAGGACTTACGGGAGCGTATCCACCGCCTTGAGCGGCTGGAGAGTCCGGCACGGCACGGCACGCTGGAAGCGCTGCCGTTTGCGATTCCCGCACTCGACGGCCTGTGGCCGGAAGGTGGTCTTCCGACGTGCGCGCTGCATGAAGTCAACGGCACGGGCGTGAGCGGCTTTGCCGCCGCCACCGCTTTCGCCGCCGCGATCGCCGGACGGCTGTCAAAGCCGGTGGTGTGGTGCACCACCTGGCCCGATTTCTATGCGCCGGGCCTTGCTCAGGTCGGCCTTCCGGCCACGCGCCTGTGCGTGGTGCGCGCCCGTTCGGAGAAAGAGGTCCTGGCGGCGATGGAGGAAGCGTTGCGCCACGCCGCCGTGGGGTGCGTGATCGGCGAGACGCCGAAGCTCAATCTCACCACCAGCCGGCGTTTGCAGCTGGCGGCCGAGAGCGGGGCGAGCCTCGCGATTACTTTGAGGCGCCGCAAGAAAGACGCCGAACTCGAACCGATCGCCGCGGCGACACGGTGGAAGGTCAGCGCGGCGCCGTCGTCGCCGCATCGCCTTGCGCACCTGAAGGCCCTTCCCGGCCGCGGCCGCTGGACATTGGAACTGCTGCGCTCGCGCAGCGGACATACTGGAATTTGGAACGTGGAAGTCCCCGATGCGCAGGGTTATCTGCATCTTCCTTCCGCATTGGCCGATGGAATTGAGGCTGCGCCGCCTGCAAGACTCAGAATTGCAGGATAAGCCGGTCGTCATCGCCAATCTGGAAGACCAACAACGCATGGTGCTGGCGGTGAACGCGATCGCCGCTGCGGACGGCATCACGCCGGGTCTTGCGCTGGCGCATGCGCGCGCGGTGCAGCCGGCGCTGATCGCGTTGCCCGCACAGCCGCTCGACGACGCGCGGGCGCTGGACCGTCTGGCGTCGTGGTGCCTGCGCTACAGCCCCCTGGTTTCGCCCTGCGCGCCTGACAGCATCTGGATCGATGCCACCGGCGCCGCGCATCTGTTCGGCGGCGAAGAGAAGATGCTGACGACCATCAAAGGCGCAATGGCGGATCATGGCCTCACCGCCCGTGTGGCCATGGCAACGACGCCGGGCGCGGCGTGGGCGCTCTCACACTTCGGGAAAGAGTCGATCACCGTCAGCACCGCGCCGGCGGATGTGAACCCGCTGCCGATCACGGCGCTGCGGCTCGACCTCGAGATCGTGCGCAGTCTGTGGCGCGTCGGCCTCAAAACCATCGCCGATGTCCGCCGCATGCCGCGCGCAAGCCTGCCCAAGCGTTTCGGCAAACAGCTGCTCGCGCGGCTCGATCAGGCTCTCGGTTACGCCCCGGAAGCCATCGAAGCGGTGCTGCCGCCGCTCGCCAAGCGCAAACGTCTTACGTTTGCCGAACCGATCGGCACGGCCGAAGATCTGAAGCGCGCCATCGGGATCCTGGCGCCGCAATTATGCGCCGAGCTTGAGAAAACACAGGAAGGCGCCCGGAAGCTCGATCTTCTGTTCTTCCGCACCGACAACCGGGTCGAGACGATCCGCATCTCCCTCGCGCGCCCTTCCCGCAATCCTGCACATTTCGAGAAGCTGCTATCAGACAAGGTCGAGACCGTGGACCCGGCCTTCGGCATAGAGGCCGCAGTGCTGACGGCCTGGCGGGTGGAACAGCTGTGGCCGAAACAAACGGATGTGGAGAGCGGGCTGGCGGGCGGGGCCGGGGATATCTCAGACCTCGTGGACTCGCTCGCCAATCAAATCGGCGTCCGCAATGTCTATCGCGTCGCTGCCCGTGCCAGCGACATCCCCGAGCGCGCGGAAAAACATGTGGACGCGGTGGAGAGGACGGTTGGCACATGGCCGGCGCATCTGCCGCGCCCCATACGTCTGTTCGCCTCGCCCGAGCCGGTCGAAGTGATGGCGCTGATGCCCGACTACCCCCCGGCGAAATTCACCTGGCGCGGAGAGAGCCGTCTGATCAAACGCGCCGATGGGCCGGAGCGCGTGTTCGGCGAGTGGTGGCAGGATCCGCGGGAGGTGGCCGAAGTGCGCGATTACTTCCGCATCGAGGACGAAGCGGGCGAGCGCCTCTGGCTGTATCGCGACGGCAGATTGACGGCGGAGAATAGGTATCGGTGGTTCGTTCATGGAGTGTTTGCGTGACGGCTGCTTTCCCCACTGACAGAGCGAGTGCTTAATGACTCGCTACGTCGACCTGCAGGTGACCACCAACTATTCCTTCCTGCGCGGCGCCTCGCATCCGCGCGAGATGATCGCCGCAGCCGCGGCGCTGGGGCATAACGCGGTGGGAATCGCCGACCGCAATACCCTCGCCGGGATCGTCAAAGCCTATGACGCGGCAAAACAGGCGGGGATCAGGCTGGTGACCGGCTGCCGTCTCGACCTCATCGGGGGTGAAAGCCTGCTCTGCTATCCCCAAGACCGCGACGCCTATAGCAGACTGGTGCGGCTGCTGACGCGAGGCAAACTTCGCGCGGAGAAGGGCCAATGTCACCTCACCTACGACGATGTGGTGGAGCATGGTGAAGGCCAGATGCTGGTGGCGCTCGGGGATGCGGCGAACAACGCCGTGCGCGCGCTGCTGGCCAAACTGCGCAGCGACTTCCGCGGTCGGTCGTATATGGCGCTGACGCGGCGTTTCCGCCCGAACGAGGTGGAGCGCCTTGCCGATCTGGCCGAGATGGCGGCGGCTGCGCGCATTCCTACCCTTGCGACCAACGATATTCTCTATCATGTGCCGGAACGGCGCATGCTGCAGGACGTGCTGACCTGCATTCGCTTGGGACGCACCATCGATACCTTGGGGCACGACCGCGAATGGTCGGCCGACCGCTTTTTCAAGCCGCCGCAGGAAATGGCGCGGCTGTTCGCCGCTTATCCCGACGCGGTGGAACGGACGGCGGAGATCGTCGAACGCTGCACTTTCTCGCTCGATCAATTGAAGTACCAGTATCCCGACGAAAAGCTGTTTCCAGGCCTGTCCGCACAAGAGGGCCTCGAGAAACAGGCCTGGGCCGGCGCGGCCGCGCGTTATGGCAATGAGATTCCGCCCAAAGTTCAGGAGAAACTCCATTACGAGCTGAAGATCATCGGCGAGCTGAACTATGCCCCCTATTTCCTGACCGTGTGGCGCATCGTTGAGTTTGCGCGCTCGCAAGGCATTTTATGCCAGGGCCGCGGCAGCGCGGCCAATTCAGCCGTGTGCTTCTGCCTGGGTGTGACCGGGATCGACCCCGGCAAACACAATCTTCTGTTTGAACGCTTCATCAGCGCCGACCGGGGCGAGCCGCCGGACATCGACGTCGATTTCGAGCACGAGCGCCGCGAAGAAGTGATCCAGTGGATCTACAGAACCTACGGCCGAGAGCGCGCGGCGCTGACGGCCACTGTGATCCACTATCGCACCCGCCGCGCCGTGCGCGAGGTGGCCAAGGCTTTGGGACTGCCGGAAGACACCGCAGCGGTACTGGCGAAATCGGTGTGGGGCTGGAGCGAAGAAGGCGTGCCGGAATCGCAGGCGCGCACCCTCGGCCTCGATCCCGCCGACTGGCGCCTTAAACTGCTGCTTGAACTTTCCAACGAGATTACCGGCTTCCCGCGCCATCTGTCGCAACACCCCGGTGGGTTCGTAATCACCCAGGAGCGTCTGGACGATCTGGTGCCGATCGAGAACGCGACCATGGAGGACCGCACCGTCATCGAGTGGGATAAGGACGATATCGAAATCCTTTCGATGATGAAGGTCGATGTGCTGGGCCTCGGCATGCTGGGCTGCCTGCGCCGCGGGTTCGACCTCCTCAACCAACATAAGGGTCTCGACTACAGTATCGCCACCCTGCCGGCGGAGGATCCGTCGGTGTACGACATGCTGTGCGAAGCCGACAGCATCGGCGTGTTCCAGGTGGAAAGCCGTGCGCAAATGAACATGCTGCCGCGCCTCAAGCCGCGCAAGCTCTATGACCTTGTGATCGAAGTGGCGATCGTGCGGCCGGGTCCGATCCAGGGCGACATGGTGCATCCGTATTTGCGCCGGCGCATGGGGATCGAAAAAGCCGAGCTTCCCTCGGAAGCCTTGCGGGAGGTACTTGGCAAAACCCTGGGCGTGCCGTTGTTCCAGGAACAGGCCATGCAGATCGCGATCGTCGGCGCGGGATTCTCGGCGAGCGAGGCCGACAAGCTGCGCCGCGCCATGGCCACGTTCCGCAACGACGGCACCATCCATACGTTCCGTGAACGCTTCATCGGCGGCATGGTGAAAAACGGCTATGAGCTGGACTTCGCCACACGCTGCTTCAATCAGCTCGAAGGCTTCGGCACCTATGGATTCCCGGAGAGTCACGCGGCGTCCTTCGCGATCCTGGTCTATGCATCGTCGTGGATCAAATGCCGGCACCCTGACGTGTTCTTGTGCGCGATCCTGAATTCCCAGCCGATGGGTTTTTACGCACCGGCGCAATTGATCCGTGATGCGGTCGACCATGATGTCCGCGTGCTGCCGGTTGATGTGAATGCCAGCCGCTGGGATTGCACCCTGGAGCGCCAGGATGACGGTTCATTCGCCGTGCGCCTGGGTTTCCGGATGGTGCCGGGCGCCATGAACGCGATGATGGAGCGGCTTCCATGCCCCGAATATCCCTACACCAGTATCGAGGACCTGTGGCGCCGCACCGGCGTTGCGGTAGCGCAGCTCGAGAAGCTGGCGGAAGCCGATGCTTTCGCGAGCCTCGGGTATAGCCGGCGTGAGGCGTTATGGAAGGTGAAAGCCCTGTCCGATACGCCGTTGCCGCTTTTCGCCGCGGCAGAGAAAAACGAAGGTTTCGATCATGCGGACAGTCTCGTAGAAGGGGTGATGCTGCGAAAGCTTTCCGCCGCGGGTGAAGTGGTAGAGGACTATGCGACATTGTCCTTCTCGCTGCGGGCGCATCCCTTGTCTTTCCTGCGCGCCCAACTTACCCGGCAAAGATGGAAATCGATGGCCGATCTCAAACGCCTCAAGGACGGCGACCGCGTGCGCGTGGCCGGCCTTGTCCTCGTCCGCCAGCGTCCGGGCACGGCCACCGGCATCGTGTTCGTGACCCTGGAGGATGAGACCGGGGTGGGCAACCTCGTCATCTGGTCGAGCGTGTTCGACCGCTTCCGCTCGACGGTCATGACTGCGGACATGCTGGGCTGCACAGGTAAAGTGCAGCGCGAGGGGGACATCATCCACGTCATCGCCGACACACTCATCGGTCTCAACGATATGCTCACCGACGTGAGCAAGGACGGCGTGGAGGTGGACATCGCGCCGCAGGACAGCTTCGGCCTTGTCAGTACCGAGGATGCGGACATGCGATTCCACAGCCGGGATTTTCACTGAGCGCCGGCCCGAGTCGACGAAAGCCCCGCAGAACGACAGAACCATCGCAACGCAGCGCAACCGTTGCGCACGCGCGCAACACCATGACGCTGATATCCACAACCTCGCGTGCCCGCACGAGGGGAAAAAAGAGGCGGAAACGGGAACGCAACATTGCAGCGGCGCGCCCATGTTGATCGCGTGGAACGCGAGGACAATACTTGTGCCACCCGGACGCCTTGTGGCGCCGCTTCGTGAGCGCCAACGGGCGAAGGGGCTCCCCTTAACCCCCGAAGGAGCGAGAACCCATGGCAGCACAACAAGAAGCGACGATCCGCAATCAATCGATCCAGGCCCTAAACGTCCGTCAATTGCGTGAAGTCGTATGGGATCAAGTGACCGACGCCGGCACGTATGTCGACGTACGGACAGGCGATCTCTTCCGCATTCCTCGTGAAGGCCTCGTCACCGGAGCTTCGCCCGTGGTGATGCGCGAAAGCGCTGGGCCGGTGGTCCTGCGTCAGCTGAGCGACGACCCATTCCTGCCGACATTGAAGGCGCGGCTGTTGTGCGCACAACACAACATCCAGCCGAATTTCTAGCTCCCGAGTTTCGACAACTCCTACCCAACTCAACGGCGGCCGGTGGGCCGCCGTTTTTTTGCACACTACGCCGCGTGCGGCATGTCTTAAGCCGCAAGCTGCCGTTTCAGAAGTTTGAGGTCCTTCACAAACATTTTGTAGGCGGCTTCCTTCGCCAGCTTGTCGGGGATGCGCAAGAGCGACGAGGGATGCACGGTGACGATGGCCTTGACGCCGCCCGCCAGCGTAATCGCCTTGCCGCGCAGCTTGGCGATGGTGCCCGCCTTGCCGAACACCGCCGTCACCGCGGTGCTCCCGAGCACGAGCACGAACTTCGGTTGGATGAGTTCTAGTTCACGCTTGAGCCACGGATAACAGGCCTTGATCTCCTTCGTGCCGGGCTTCGAATGAATGCGCCGCTTGCCGCGCCGCTCGAACTTGAAATGTTTCACAGCATTCGTGACGTAGCCTTTGTCGATGTCGAGGCCTGCCTCATCCATCGCCTTGCGTAACATGCCGCCGGCAGGACCGACGAAGGGCTTGCCGGCAAGATCTTCCTTGTCGCCCGGCTGTTCGCCGACGATGACGTAGCTTGCGTGGTCGTCCCCTTCGCCGAAGACCGTCTGGGTCGCATTCCGCCAGAGCGGACAGGCCTTGCAGACCGCCGCGGCAGCACGTTCCTGGACGATGGTAACGAGATGCGGCAGCAAAGCATTCCGGCTTTCCGGATCGCTGGGTTCGTACGCCAGTCTCGCCTTGATCTTGCGCGCCGCCATGGCTACATCGCGTTGAGAACCTTGATCACCTTCTCGGTGATTCCCTGTCTGGTGCGGAGCATATCCTTCCACGGGTCCTTGAAGCGGGTTGAGACGCGCGCGATCACTTTGTCCATCGGGAAATCGGACGGTTTCGCGCCGCCTTCGAGTTCGGCCCAGGACAACGGTGTGGCGATCAGCGCCCCGGGCCGCGCACGGGTCGAATACGGTGCGATCGCAGTCGCGCCGCGTCCGTTGCGCAGGTAGTCGACGAAGATCTTCCCCTCGCGCTTCTTCTTCGACATGTTGATGAGATACATGTCCGGATCCGTAGCGGCGAATTTGTCCGCGACGCGCCGCGTGAACTCCTTCACCGCGTCCCATTCCAGCAGCGGTTTCAACGGCACGACGACGTGCAGTCCCTTGCCGCCAGTGGTCTTCACGAAGCTCGTGAGCCCGAGGTCCTTCAGGAAGGCCCGCATATCGACCGCCGCCTTCACCACCTTTGCCCATTTCACCGCCGGATCGGGATCGAAATCGAACACGACCATGTCGGGCTGTTCGATTCTCTTGTAGCGCGAGCCCCAGGTGTGGATCTCGAGCACGCCGCGCTGAACCAGCGAGACAAGGCCTTCGGCGGAATCGATCAGAAGCACCGTGTCGTTGTGACCGCCGCCCTGCGGTACCTCGCGGATCGCTTCGGGCAGACCGGCACCGGCGTGCTTCTGGAAAAAGCATGCCGGCCCCACGCCATCGGGACAGCGCACGAGAGCGAGCGGCCGGTCGGCAACATGCGGGAGCATCGCATCGGCGACCGCCTCGAAATACTCCGCGACGTCGAGCTTGGTGATGCGATTGTCCGGGAAGATCGTGCGCTCGGGGCTCGAGATGCCGATGCCGAGGACTTCCGGACGCTCTTCCTCGCCTTTCTTGGCACGTTTCGGTGCACCAGCTTTTTTCGTCGAGGTCTTGGCGATGGCGGTCTGCACGGCTTCCACCTTTTCCGGTTTCACGTCTTTTGGCGATTTGTCCTCACGCAGGCCTTGGAACGCCGCATGCCGCAGGATGCGGTCGGTGGTCCAGGCGGCGAATTCGACTTCGGCCACGAGCCTCGGCTCAACCCACACGGCGCCCCGGCGCGTGTCGCTGGGGACCTTTTCAAACGGCGGTGTCTCGCGTTCAAGTTTCGAGAGCCGGCGGTATAGCTCCGCCGCCATCGCATTGGTATAACCTGTGCCGACCTTGCCCACATAGACGAACTTGCCATCAAGATACTCGCCCATCAGAAGAGCACCGATCATGGTCTTGGAAACGGTGGAGAGCATGTACCCGCCGATCACGAATTCCTGGCGCTCGATGACCTTCACCTTCAGCCAGCTGCGTGCGCGCCCTGAGACATAGCGTGCATCCACCTGTTTGGAGATGATGCCCTCGACATTCATCCCCGCGGCGGCTTTGAAGAAGGCGGGGCCGTGACCAAGTTGGTGATCGCTGAAGATGAGCCGGGTGGAGGGTGTTGTCGTCAGCAGATCCCGCAGTCTCTTCTTCCGCTCCAGCAGCGGACGACCGCGGAGATCCTCGCCGTCGAGAAAAAGAAGATCGAACAGATAAAACACAAGCCGGCCCTTGCCAGTCGTGAACCAGTTCTGGAGGGCGGAAAAATCGCTGATCCCACCCTCGCCGATCACCACGGCTTCGCCGTCGAGGTAGGCGCTATCGGCGTCGAGCGACCGCAGCTCGGAGATCAGGGGATCGAATTTCCCGGTCCAGTCCTGGCCGCGGCGGGTGAGCAAACGGACATCGCTTCCGTCCATGCGCGCGTGCAGGCGGTAGCCGTCGAACTTGATTTCATGGAGCCAGTTGTCGCCTGCCGGAGCTGCGTCGACGCGTGTCGTCAGCTGCGGCTCGATGAACTCGGGCGGTGCTTTGGCCTTGGACTTTTTTTTTGAGCCGCTTTTTCACTTTGAGCGCGCAGGGCGGAGGCTTTCAGGCCGCCTTTGAGCTTCGGCACGCCTTTCAGTCGGGGCGCGCCTTTTGCCTTAGGCACCGGACGCTCGGGCATCTCGTCGGCTTTCTTGGCCCGGTTGGAGATCCAGACGTCCTTGGTGCTGGCGGCGATATCTTCCATATCGCGCCCGGTCTTCACACTCTTGTCATCTTTAAGCAGTGCGTCCGCGTCGCCGGGCGCCGCGTACTCATCTTTGTCCTTGATCAGGAGCCAGGCCGGATTACGTTCGTTCGGCTTCGGCTTCATGCGCACGAGCGCCCATTGGCCATGCATCTTGTCGCCGTTGAGGCGGAACTTCATCCGGCCCGATCGATAGGTTTCATGCTCGTCGCCGATGGGCTCCCAGGTGCCGCGATCCCACAGCATCACCGTACCGCCGCCGTATTGACCCTTTGGAATGATCCCTTCAAAGCCCCCGTAAGCGAGCGGATGGTCCTCCGTCTGCATGGCGAGCCGCTTCACCGCGGGATCGACGCTGGGTCCTTTGGCGAGGGCCCAGCTGCGCAGGACACCGTCCATCTCAAGACGAAAGTCATAATGAAGATGGCTGGCGGCATGCTTCTGGACGACGAAAGAATGGCCTTTGACGCCCACGCGTTCATGGCCGCTGGGCTCGGCGGTCACCGAAAAGTCGCGCATGCGCTGATACTTCTTGAGCGCGGAAGCAGGATCGCGCGCGCGGCGCGGTGTCGGTGTATGCGAAGAAGAGCGTGATTTGGCCGGCATGCCGTTTTTCCCTGACGCAGCGAAGATAACGGCTTGGAATTGGCTAAGTTCCTAAGACGACGAACCGTTTGCGCCGGAGCGCGAATCGTCGCAAAGCTCGAGGATCTCTTTGAGGGCGCCCTGCAGGGTCTGCACGCTCGGCGGCTTCTCAACGGGCCAGGAGAGGTCGATATCGGCGTACTGGCGAAGCGCGAAAAGACGGATGGTGCCGGTATCCAGGCCGGTGGCCGCACGGCGAACGCGTTCTTCGGCCCACATCCGTCGGATCGCTGAACGCAGAGGCCCGGCGGGAGCATTGCCGCTGGTATAGTCGCTCACCAAACCATGGATTTTAGCGAGAAAAGCCCGCGCCGCTTCGTCGCGATCCATACGCCTCCGCCCCCCTCGTACCGCTCATCAGACCTTCAGCCACCTATCGCAACATGCAGTCGCGACTCGCAATCATATGGAGATTGCACCTCCATAGCAACAATTGGGGACAGCTCCACGTTGCATAACCGATCATCGATCACGAGGAGCCTATGACCCCGAACATCGTTCTAATTCAGCCGCTTATCGCGCTTATTGCGGGAATACTAATTCTCATCGTTCCACGACTGCTGAATTACGTCGTGGCGATCTACCTGATCATCATCGGAGTGCTCGGCCTGGCGGCCGGCTGGAGCTGATTACTTATCCGGTTCGATCACGGCGAGCACGGCGCCTTCCGCCGTCTGTCCGCCTTCGCTGGCGGAAATGGTGGCGACCTTGCCGTCGAAGGGCGCCGTAAGCGTGTGCTCCATCTTCATCGCTTCGAGGATCAGGAGCGCCTGTCCCTTGGTGACGTCGTCGCCGGCTTTCACCTTTACCGAAACGATGCGGCCCGGCATCGGCGAAATGATGCTGCCGCTGCCGGCGGCACTTTCATCGGTCGCATGCGCGCTCGCGAGCGAGAACGCGAAAGCGTCACCGCCATCGAACACGACCATGTCGTCGCCCACCATGCGGCCGTGCAGAGTCGATTGACGCTGTTCAACGTCCACGTCGTAGGTGGTCGCGCCGGCGCGCAGGCGCACCGTGGCGCGGGGCTTGCCGGAAATGCGGAAACCTTGCAGCTGCGACCACGGGGAAGCGCTGGACGCTCCCGGGTTGGCGGCGATACGCGTACGTGCCGCCGCCTGCAGCACGTTGGCTGACGGTTCGGTCTTCGGGACCAAACGTTCGAGGCGCTGCTCGATGAACGCGGTGTCGATCTTGCCGGCAATGAAATCCTCGTCGGCGAGGGCCCGGCGGAGGAATCCGGCGTTGGTACGCACGGGCCAGACTTCGACCTCGCCGCACGCGGCGCCGAGACGCGCGGCGGCTTCGGCGCGGGTCGGGCCGGACGCAATCACCTTCGCGATCATGGGATCGTAGAACGGACTGACCTCGCCGCCCTCTTCCACCGCACTATCGACGCGCACATTGCCGGGAAGACGGAAATGCGTCAGCGGCCCGGTCGAGGGAAGAAACCCGGTCGCGGGATTCTCGGCGTAAAGTCGCGCTTCCATGGCGTGGCCGGTGATCCTGAGCTCGCTTTGCTTGAGCGGCAGCGGCTCGCCGGCGGCGACGCGTAATTGCCACTCGACAAGGTCCTGCCCGGTGATCGTTTCCGTGACCGGATGCTCGACCTGCAGCCGGGTGTTCATTTCCATGAACCAGATTCGGTCGGCGCGCAGGCCTTCCGATGCGTCAGCGATAAACTCGACCGTGCCGGCACCTTCGTATTTGATCGCCTGGGCGGCCTTGACGGCCGCGCCGCAGACCGCCGCGCGCGTGGCTTCGTCCATGCCGGGCGCCGGAGCCTCTTCGATCACCTTCTGGTGGCGGCGCTGCAGAGAACAGTCGCGCTCGAACAGATGCACCGCGTTGCCGTGGCGGTCGGCGAAGACCTGCACTTCGATATGGCGCGGGCGGGTGACGTATTTTTCGATGAGCACGCGATCGTCGCCGAAGGAAGCGGCGGCTTCGCGCTTGGCCGACGCAAGCGCGGCCGAAAATTCGCCGGCCGCGTTGACCCGGCGCATGCCCTTACCGCCGCCGCCGGCGACGGCTTTGATCAAAACCGGATAGCCGATACGGTCGGCTTCGCTCGCCAGTTTCTTTTCACTCTGGTCTTCGCCGAGATACCCGGGCGTGACGGGGACGCCGGCTTCCATCATGAGCTTCTTGGCCGCGTCCTTGAGTCCCATGGCGCGGATCGCCGCGGCCGGGGGGCCGACCCAAACCAGCTCCGCGGCCTTCACCGCGTCGGCGAATTGGGCGTTTTCCGAAAGAAAGCCGTACCCGGGATGGATCGCCTGGGCGCCGGAGGCCTTTGCGGCGTCGAGGATCTTCTGCTGAACGAGGTAGCTTTCGCGCGCCGGCGGCGGACCGATGTGAACGGCCGCATCAGCCTCGCGCACATGCAGAGAGTTGGCGTCGGCGTCGGAATAGACGGCGACGGTGCGCACGCCGAGGCGCCGGGCGGTGCGGATGACACGCCGGGCGATTTCACCGCGGTTGGCAATGAGGAGAGAACGCAGCATTGACGTTACATCCTAAAGACGCCGAAGGTGGTCTTCGGGATCGGCGCGTTGAGCGCGGCGCTGATGGCGAGCCCGAGCACGTCGCGCGTCTGCGCGGGATCGATGATGCCGTCATCCCATAGGCGCGCCGTTGCGAAGTACGGATTGCCCTCCGCTTCGTAACGTTCACGGATCGGAGTCTTGAAGGCTTCCTCTTCCTCCTTCGACCAATTCTCTTTCTTGGCCTCCATGGCGTCGCGCCGGATGGTGGCGAGCACCGAGGCGGCCTGCTCCCCGCCCATCACGGAGATCCGGCTATTCGGCCAGGTGAACAAAAGGCGGGGTGAATACGCGCGACCGCACATACCGTAGTTTCCGGCCCCAAAGGAGCCGCCGATGAGAACCGTGAACTTCGGCACCTGGGCGCAGGCCACGGCGGTCACGAGTTTCGCGCCATCCTTGGCGATCCCGCCGGCCTCGTATTTCCCCCCGACCATGAAGCCGGAGATGTTTTGAAGGAACAGGAGCGGAATGCCGCGCTTGCAGGCCAGTTCGATGAAATGTGCGCCCTTGAGCGCGCTTTCCGAGAAGAGCACGCCGTTGTTGGCAAGAACCGCAATCGGCTGACCCCAGATGTGAGCAAAGCCGCACACCAGCGTCGTACCGTACAGCGCCTTGAACTCGTCGAATTCCGAACCGTCGACGATGCGCGCAATCACCTCGCGAACGTCGTAAGGCGCGCGCACATCGGTGGGCACGACACCGTAAAGCTCTGCCGGATCGTAAGCCGGCGGCTTTGGATCGCGCAGGTCGAGATCGACCTTCTTGACGGTGTTCAGATTGGCAACAATGGAGCGCACAATCTGGAGCGCATGATCGTCGTTGTTGGCGACATGATCGACGACGCCGGACTTGCGGCCGTGAGTCTCGGCGCCGCCAAGCTCTTCGGCCGAGATCACTTCGCCCGTGGCCGCCTTCACGAGCGGCGGGCCGCCGAGGAAGATAGTTCCTTGATTGCGCACGATCACGGTTTCGTCGCTCATCGCCGGGACATAGGCGCCGCCGGCGGTGCAAGAACCCATCACGCAGGCGATCTGCGGGATGTCGAGCGCGCTCATGTTCGCCTGGTTGAAGAAGATGCGCCCGAAATGGTCGCGGTCCGGGAAGACCTCGGCCTGGTGCGGCAGGTTCGCCCCGCCGCTGTCGACGAGATAAACGCACGGAAGACGGTTCTGCTGAGCGATCTCCTGCGCCCGCAGGTGCTTCTTGATGGTGATCGGGAAATAGGCGCCGCCTTTGACGGTGGGATCATTGGCGACGACCATGATTTCGCGGCCCGAGACGCGGCCGATACCGGAGATCATGCCCGCGCCGGGCGCATCGTCGTTGTACATGCCGAACGCGGCGAGCGGCGCGACTTCCAGGAAGGGGGAGCCTGGATCGAGCAACTGCTCGACGCGGTCACGGGCAAGCAATTTCTTGCGCGCGACGTGGCGCTTGCGTTGGTCTTCGGGACCACCGAGCGCAGCTTTAGCCGTGCGCTGGCGCAGCTCCTCCACCAGCGCGCGGTTATGCGCCGCGTTCTTCTGGAACAGCTCGCTCGACAGATTGATCTGGCTTTGAAGCTTAGGCACTCGCGGCTCCCCTTCTCCGCTGTTCTTATTGATTGGACGGCCAGCCGCCGATGAGCTCGCGTCCGATCAGGAAGCGCCGGATCTCATTGGTTCCGGCGCCGATGTCGTAGAGCTTGGCGTCGCGCATGCAGCGCTCCACCGGCCATTCCTTGGTATAACCCGCGCCCCCGAGGGCCTGGATGGCTTCGAGCGAGACCTTCACGGCGTTTTCGGAGGCGAGCAGAATGGCTCCTGCGGCATCCTGCCGGGTGGTCTTGCCGGCGTCGCAAGCCTTCGCGACGGAATAAACGTAGGACCGGGCGGAATTGAAAGCGACGTACATGTCGGCGACCTTGGCCTGCATGAGCTGAAAGGAGCCGATCGGCCGGCCGAACTGATTACGGTCGCGCACGTAAGGCAGAACCACGTCGAGACACTTCGCCATGATGCCCAGGGGGCCGCCCGCCAGCACCGCGCGCTCATAATCGAGTCCGCTCATGAGCACTTCGACACCGCGATTCAACGGGCCCATGATGTTCTCCTCGGGGACTTCGCAGTCCTGGAAGACCAGCTCGCCGGTATCGGACCCGCGCATGCCGAGCTTGTCGAGTTTCTGGCCGGTGGAGAAGCCCTTGAAACCTTTTTCGATCAGGAAGGCGGTAATACCGCGGCTTTCCTGTTCCGGCTCGGTCTTCGCGTAAACCACGAGCACGTCGGCGGTCGGCCCGTTCGTGATCCAGAATTTCGTGCCGTTCAGGACGTACCGGTCGCCTTTCTTCACGGCGCGAAGCTTCATGCCGACAACGTCGGAGCCGGCCCCCGCCTCGCTCATCGCCAGGGCGCCAAGGTGTTCGCCCGAGATCAGCTTTGGGAGATACTTCTTTTTCTGAGCGGCGGTGCCCCAGCGCCGCAGCTGGTTGATGCAGAGATTCGAATGCGCGCCGTAGGACAGTCCGATGGAGGCGGACTCCCGGCTGACTTCTTCCATGGCGACGACATGCTCGAGGTAGCCGAGGCCGAGCCCGCCGTCTTCCTCCGGTACGGTAATACCGTGCAGGCCCAGATCGCCCATGGGCTTCCACAGTTCGCGCGGAAAACTATTGTCGCGATCGATGCGGACGGCCAGAGGAGCGATCTTGTCGGACGAAAAGCGGCGCGCCGTCTCGCGAATCGCCTCGACGGTTTCACCTAGATTGAAGTCGAGAATGGGAGCCTCCCTCTATGTCCCGTTAGGGATTCTATTTCTTCTTTGTTGCGGCCATTTTGCAGAGCTGCCTCGCCTTTGAACAGGGATTTCCAGGCAAAGCACCTATGCGCTAGACGGTTTCACCCGCCGCGTTTTCTATGCATAACTCATGCGGCAAGGGCCAGGGAAATAATTCCCGCCCGAATGTATTCTTCGACCGCACGGTCGGTTAATTGGGACACAACTCGAATGACCACGATCATCGGGATTTCCGGAAGCCTGCGGAAAGCCTCCTACAACGCCGGTCTTCTACGGGCCGCGAAGGACGCGACGCCAGCAGGTGCGGTGCTGCAAATCGAAACCATCCGCGGAATTCCCCTCTACGACGGCGATGAGGAGGCCGCGAGCGGATTGCCCCCGCGGGTGAAGGAGTTGAAGGAGCTTATCGTTGCGGCCGATGCGCTGCTCCTGGTCACCCCCGAATACAACAATGCGATGCCTGGTGTGTTCAAGAACGCGATCGACTGGCTCACACGGCCGGCGAGCGATGTAAAACGCGTCTTCGGGGGAAAGCCCGTCGGCGTGATCGGTGCCACGCCAAGCGGGTGGGGGACCCTCCTTTCGCAGCAATCATGGCTCGCGGTCCTGCGTCACATCGGCGCCGAGCACTGGAGCGGAGGACGTCTTGCGCTGTCGAAGGCGATGGATCACTTCGACCCTGACGGTAACGTGAAAGACGATGCCGTGCACACTCAGCTCAAGACCTACATGGAAGGCTTCGTCGGCTTCGTAAAGGCGATAAAGAGTAGGCCATAAAGACGCAGCGAAACGCCGCAGGTTTTGAGAGGTCTGCCGCAGGGGGTTCCCTTGCGCTCGGCCGCGCCGGCAAGCACGAGCTGGCGGCCGCCCCAATGCTTCAGAACGTCCTAATCGAGCGTGCGCCGATAGCGTTTCACCGCCAGCGCGGCGACGACCGCAAGCGTGATCGCCAACGGCAGCAGGTTCATCCAAATGTCCGTGAACCCACCGCCTTTCAGCATGACGCCGCGAATGGCCCGCAGAAAATGGGTGTTGGGGAGGATCTGTCCGATCGCCTGCGCCCAGCCGGGCATGGCGTAAAACGGAAACATGAAGCCGGACAGCAGAATCGACGGCAGGAACATGAAGAAGGTCATCTGCATCGCCTGCATCTGCGAACGGGCGATGGTCGAAAAGAAAAAGCCGATCGATAGATTGACAAGGATGAAGAGCAAAACCGCGGTGACGAACGCCAGTGGATTTCCGGCGAACGGGACATCAAAGAGGAAGTGCGCACCGACGAGCATCACGCTGACTTGAATGAACCCGACGAAGATGTAGGGCGTGATCTTTCCCACCATGACCTCGAGTGGGCGCGCCGGCGTGGCGAGGAGGGTTTCTAGGGTGCCGCGCTCGGTTTCACGCGTGATGGCGATCGCAGTCATCATCACCATCGTCATCGTCAATATCACGCCCAGCAGGCCCGGCACGATGTTGACGGCGGTACGGCTCGCCGCGTTGTAGCGCCGATGCACGATCGTTTCGACCGCGGGCGTATGCGGGGATGTAAAGGGCTCCAAAGCCTGCTCGACAATTTGTTGGATCGCCCCCACCCCCGCTCCGGCCGCGACAGGATCTGACGCGTCGGCGTCGAGCAACAACTGCGCTCGATCGCCGCGGGCAAAAGCGCGCTCGAAGCCCGGCGGAATCGTCAGTACAAAAATCGCATCACCGTTCTTCAGCGCATCTTCAGCCTGACCGCGCGTCACGGTGCCCTGCACATCGAAATAGAGCGAATTTTCCATGGCCTGGACCACGGCGCGGCTTGCCGGACCGGAATCGCCCATCTCCACCAGGGTCGGCAGATGCCGGGGGTCGGTATTGATGGCGTAGCCGAACAGGAGCAACTGCATGATCGGGATACCGACCATCATCGCAAATGTAAGCCGATCCCGGCGCATCTGGACGAACTCTTTCGCCAGCACCGCCTTCACGCGCGCGAGGGAAAAGAGGTCGGAGTTCATTGGAAGTTGCTCTCCGCGCCGCCCATCAGATAGATGAAGGCCTCTTCGAGGCCGGTCTTTGCCGGCACGACCTCGAGACCCGGCTGCCCGCGCAGCGGAGCGACCGCCCGCTCGAGCGCGGCGCCGTCGCGCCCGCTGACATGCAGGGCGGAGCCGAAGCGGGCGACCTGTTCGACGCCGGGGGTTGCTTTCAGACGCTCGTAGAGAGGGTGCAGGTCGCGGCCCTCGATGCGCCAGGTCTGGAGCTTCACCTCTTTCGGAATGTCGACGGCGGCTGCGTCGATCAGTTTACGCCCATACGCCATGAAGGCGATGTAATCGCATTGCACAGCCTCATCCATGTAATGGGTCGAGACCAGGACCGATACACCCTTGTCCGCGCGCCCGCGGATGCGCTCCCAGAAATCGCGCCGTGCCTTCGGATCGACGCCGGCGGTCGGCTCGTCGAGCAGGAGGAGCTTCGGATCATGCAGCGACGCCGCCGCCAGGGCGAGGCGCTGCTTCCAACCTCCGGACATCTGCCCGGCGAGCTGGTTCGCCCGCGGCGCAAGCTCATATTCGCCGAGTGCAGCATCGACGGCGCGCCGTGGATCCGGCAGATCGTGGAGGCGCGCGACGAATGTCAAATTCTCACGCGCGGTCATATCCTCGTAGAGCGAGAAGCGCTGGGTCATGTAGCCGACGCGCATCTTGATCGCGCGGCTTTCGGTGAGAATGTCATAGCCGAGCGCCGTACCACCGCCGCCGTCGGGGCTTAAGAGGCCGCACAGCATGCGGATCGTCGTGGTCTTGCCCGAACCGTTAGGACCCAGGAATCCATAGATCGTGCCCTTCGGCACGCTGATCGAGAAATCTTCGACGACAAGTTTGTCGCCGAACTTTTTGGTCAGGCCATGAACGTCGATGACCTTCTCAGTCGGCACGGGCCACCTCGGCGCGGATGGGCGTGCCTGGGGGCGGCGTAAAGGCCGTGAATCTGGCCTCGGCGCGGTAGACAAGCCGTGCGCGTTCGGCATCGGAGTAGATGATCGGCGGCGTGAACTCCGTCTCGCCGGCCACGGATACCACTTCGGCGGTGGCATTCTGCGGACATCCGTCGCAGGCAATGACCAGGCGCGTGCCGACGGGGACTTGCGACAGCGCGGGCTCCGGAATGAACAGCACTGCAATCACGCGCCCTTCGGGAAGGAACCGCACCGCCGGCAACGTAGGACCGGCGAGATCACCGGCGTAGCGCAGGATGCGTTCGACCCGGCCTGGCGCGGGCGCAGTGACGGTGCGGCGGCGGAGAGCATCTTCGGCGATCGCGACCTGCTGCGCCGCTTCTTCGGCGGCAGCCGCCAGCGCCTTGATCTGATTCTCGCGCGCGGGAAGTTCCGCGAGGGTCACGCGTTGGCGGGCCTCCGCCACTTGCGCGTCTGCGGTCTCGGCCGCGGCGACGGCTTCGTCGAGACGGGCGCGGGGGATGACGCCGGTGTCGGCCAAGTCCTGAGCACGCGCGCGGTCAGCGCGTGCGCGCACTTGAACGGCTCTCGCCTGCTCAAGCTGTTCCCGCGCAGCGGCGATCTCGGGTGTCCGACCACCGGCGGCGGCGTCATCAAACCGTGCGTCCGCCGCCGCGGCGCGAGCGCGCGCCGCTCCGACCGCCAACTGCTCGGTCGCGGAGTCGAGACGGAACAAGACTGCTCCAGCTGCGACCTCGGCGCCCTCGACGACATTCACTTCCGCGACACGGCCAGGCGTCTCCGGCGCAAGCATGATGAATTCGCCTTCGGCGTAGCCGTTCAAGTGAGGAATCCCGCTGTCGCAAGCGCCAAGCGTCAAAACCCAAATGAGGACCAACGCGCGCTTCATGGCGACGCTCCATCTCGTTTCTTGAGACCGTGCAGGATGACGTCAGCGATGCCCGCGCCGATGACTTCTCCCGAAGGACCCGGATTCTTGGGATCGCAGAAAACGGTGGAGAGCAGCATATGGGCAAGCATCGCGCCGCCGCAGCAGCGCATGGCCACGGCGCGATCGACGTCGCGGAACGTTCCTTGTTCAACACCAAGGTCGATGAGCCGCGCGAGGAGCTTTTGTCCCCGGATCAGCACTGTGTCGCGGTAGAACGCAGCGATTTCCGGAAAACGCTGGGCTTCAGAGATGATGAGACGCGGCGCCATCGAGATGCTTGGATCCGCCAGCTGCGCGCCCAGGAAGGCGACGGTATTGCGCAGGGTCTGTTCGGCATCGCGATGGTCGGCGCTGACTAACAGCT
Organism: Rhodospirillaceae bacterium; assembly: GCA_050250575.1. GTDB lineage: Bacteria > Pseudomonadota > Alphaproteobacteria > Rhodospirillales > Rhodospirillaceae > SHVO01. The sequence goes on from JBFWOJ010000015.1 coordinate 70,403, forward strand.
CGGCGGCCCCCATCACGCGGTCAGCAAGCCGGCGTACGAGGGCTTTGAGCATCTCGTGCTTGGAGTCGAAGTAGAGATACACGGCGCCTTTGGAGAGTCCGGCACGCGCAGCGATGTCCTCGACCCTCGCCCCGGCGAACCCTTGCTCAGAGAAAACCGCGAGCGCGGCGTCGAGGATCTCGTCGGGCCTGGCTTCAGGCCGGCGCGCGCGCTTGGCCACCACGCGGGGTCTCCGTTAATGACTGACTGGTCAGTTATAACGAGACCGCCCGCGCGAGTCACCCGAAAAGGTTGTATTCTTTTCAAACGATTGCGCTGGACGCACCGCGGTCGCGGCTTACCCTTTTGCCCGCGCCGCGGCAATTTCCTTGGGAAAATCGATTGCCGCCGAGGACGTTTTCGCGGAAACGCCCGAAAGCACCGTCGCATTCACGATGTAGCCGGGCGTGAGGGAAATCTTCAGAGCGCGGGCGAGATCGAAGGTCGCGATGATTTGGTCCGTGACCTCGGGCGATTCCATGTCGGCCTTGAGCCTGCCGACATCGAGGCCGACCTTGGCCGCCATGGCAAAGGTATCCTCATTCGTCAGCTTGCCGCGGTAGCCCATCATGGCCTGATGATAGGCGTGATATTTGCCCTGCTTCTGCGATGCGAGCGCGGCCTTGGCCGCCACCACGGACACTGGCCCAAGGATCGGAAACTCTTTCACGACCACCCGCACTTTCGGGTCTGCGGCGAGAAGCTTTTCGATGCGCGGGTCGGCCGCCTTGCAATAGCTGCACTGATAGTCGGTAAACTTCACCAGCGTCACGTCGCCTTGAGGATTGCCGATGACCGGCGAGCCAGGGTCGCGCAGCAAGGCATTGGCGCGCGCAAGGGCGGCTTGGGCCGCCGCCTTCTCAAGCTCGGCTTTGACGATGTCGCCCGCATCGGCGTTTTGCGCCTGCGCGAGCGAGGGCACAGCGACAGCGAACGGAACAGCGGCCAATAACGAGCGGCGAGACAGGATCGATGTCATGGCTCCTTTCCCTTCTCCAGCGGACGATGCGAGCGGGCGCGGAATTTCGCACGCAGCCCTTCAATCACCGGGTCTGCAAGAATAACCCGCGTAACGGTGAATACCACCATACAATAGAGCAGGAATTTAGCGGCCGCATTGACGACGACGCCCATGTCGCCCATCACATACATAAGAGCTGAGAAATTACAGGACACGACGATCGCCGCCACCGCGCTCCAGCCCAGCGCGCGCTCGACGGCGGGGCCGGGGCGCAAAACGTAGGGGATCATGAAGAGGGCGAAGATCAACCGGTAGTCCCAGTTGCTCGCCGCCACATAACAGAGCAAGAGCATCGCGCCGCCGATGAGAGCGGCTTCTTCGTCCCGCACCTCCACCCGGCCGCGGAGCGGAAGGAGCAAGGCAGCAGCGATCGCAACGACGGCGCCGAGGGCAAAAGCGGTATAGATCGGCTCCGGTCCGATCGGCGGTGTTGCGCCGCCGAAAAGCAGGATCGCGCTCTTGAGGCCGAACGACAGGAAACCTTCGACCTCGGTCGTGCGCGCGATCTGCGTAAGATCGTTGACGATGGCGGCAAGATAGATCACGACCGCAACGCTCATAAACAGGCTGAGCGTCGAGCGATCCCGCGCCAACTTCGCGAAAACCGCTGCGACAGGGAAAACCTTCAGCACGGCGGCCACGCCGAAGAAGACAGCTCGGGCGCGCCAAGGAATAAAAAGCCCAAGAGCGATCAGCACGAAGATGGCCAGATCGGTATTTCCCCGCTCCAACGCCAGCCATGTCGAGCTGGACACGGCGACGCTGAAAATCGCGAGGGAGGCGGCCGTGGATTTCTGTGTCGCAACCAGCCAGCCCACCGCTCCGGAAAACGCAATCGCCAGCAGGAGCCCGCCGACAACGACGCCGGTTTCACCGGGGAACGCGCGGCCGATGGTCAGCCAAACGCGCGGGTAATTCAGAGGGCGGCCGCGATGGTCGGCAGGGTTGGCGAGCAGAGGATCGAGCCCCTGCTCCGCGCTGGCCACGGCGCTGGTAACGACGCGGAAGTCGCCGAACGGGATGTCCATGGCCGGGACGAAAAGCGCGGCGAAGGTGTCTTTCCACGATCCGGCGAGCGCGGCGGCGATGACCCCCAGATGCAATGCCACCAGCAGCACCGCCAACGCCGCGCGCAAGGGCGATACCGAGAACTGTCTAAAGAATTGGCGCATGGCCCCCCGTCAGCTCGAAGCATGCGCAACTATATCGCGTAAACTCCTCTAACCAAGAGGCGAGAGGTGCGAATCAGGCTGGAAAGGCGAGCGCCCTTTCCATCAGGCCCAGGCCTTCATCGACCAGCGCATCGGAAGCGGTCAGCGGCACGAGGACGCGGATGGTGTTGCCGTAGGTGCCGCAGGTCAGGAGCAGAAGTCCTTCCTGCAGTGCTTTGCCCACGATCTTCTTCGTGCCGTCCGCGTCCGGTTCGCTGCTGCCGCGCGCCTTGACGACATCGAAACCAATCATGGCGCCGGGGCCGCGGATCGCAGCGATGGGATAGAGGTCATTCCTCTTTTCGAAGGATTCGAGCTTCGCGCGGATCCGCTTGCCGATTTCATTGGCCCGGTCAAGCAGCTTCTCTTCTTTAATGACATCGAGTACCGCGAGGCCGGCCGCGCATCCGATCGGCGGGCCGCCGAAGGTGCCGCCGAGGCCGCCGGGCGGCGCCGCATCCATCACCGCCGCGCGGCCGATCACGCCCGACAAAGGGAAACCGCCCGAAATCGATTTGGCGACAGTGATGATATCCGGCTTCACGCCGAAGTGCTCCATGCAGAACATCTTGCCCGTGCGGCCGAAACCCGACTGCACTTCATCGGCAATCAGAAGGATGCCGTGCCGGTCGCACAGGCTGCGCAGCGCAACCATCAGCTCCGTCGGCGCGGGATTGAAGCCGCCCTCGCCCTGTACTGGCTCGATGATGATGCAGGCGACACGCTCCGGCTCGACATCGGCGTAGAACAGGCGATCGATCGCATCCAAGGACATCTGGACGCTGACACCGCGCGATTCGACCGGGAAAGGCACGTGATAGATTTCGCTCGGCATCGGACCGAAATGTTTTTTGTAGGGCGCGACCTTGCCGGTCATGGCGGAGGCCAGAAGCGTGCGTCCGTGGAAACCGCCGGAGAAGGCGATCACGGCGCTGCGGCCTGTGGCGACGCGGGCGATCTTGATCGCGTTCTCGGTCGCTTCGGCGCCCGTGGTGAAGAAAATAGTCTTTGCCGGCCCCTCGACGGGAGCAATGGCATTGAGGCGTTCAGCCAGCTCGATGTAGGGCTCGTAGGCCATGACCTGGAATGCCGAGTGCGTGACGTTGTGGAGCTGGTCCTGCACCGCCTTCATCACCTTGGGATGGCGATGACCGGTGTTAAGCGAGCCAATGCCGCCGACGAAGTCGATGTAGCGCTTGCCTTCGACGTCCCAGATCTCGGCGTTTTCGGCGCGCGCGGCAATCACGGCGGTGGCGTTGCCCACGCCTCTCGGCACGGCGGCCTGGCGACGCGCGAAGAGATCGGCATTCGACTTCGGCATGGTGTTCTCCTGGCCGGCTTTATCGGCTTATTTCGCCGGGGTGGTGATGTGTTTGACCCCGAGGAAGGCGTCCATACCCCATGGACCTAGCTCGCGTCCAATGCCACTTGCTTTGAACCCGCCCCAGGCGGATTGGACGTAGGGCACTTGAGGGGTATTCACCCAGATGTGGCCAGCCTCGATGGACTGCGCGAGGCGCTCGGCTGCCCCCATATCGCTCCCGACCACGGTTGCGGCGAGACCGTACTCGGTATCGTTCGCGAGCGCGATGGCTTCAGCTTCCGTATCGAAGCGGCGCACGGCGAGAACCGGGCCGAAAATCTCTTCGCGCCAAACGGGATTGTCGACGGGAACGTCATCATAAATCGTCGGCGCGACGAAAAACCCTTCCCGATTCAAGGCGTAGCCGCCGGCCAGGCAGTTCAGTCCGTCGGCTTTGGCGCGCTCGAAAGTCTTTTGAACCGCGCGGAACTGGTTCTCCGTCGTCATCGGGCCCATGTCGGTGCCCTCGACGTAGGGAGAGTCGACCTTCAGGGCTTTGGTTTTTTCAACCAGACGTGCCAGCACCGGCTCGGCGATCCGCCGGTCGACGACAAGCCGCGACGTTGCCGAGCACATTTGCCCGGCATTGAAGAAGATACCGCCCATGATCAGATCGACGGCCTCTTCCACCGGCGCGTCACCCATTACAACGATCGGAGACTTCCCGCCGAGTTCAAGCGCGACCGGTACGCAATGTCGCGCGGCCGCGGTCATGACCTTCGTCCCGACGGTATTGCTGCCGGTGAAGGAGAGCTTGCGCAGGCGCGAGTCCGCCGTGAGCGCGGCGCCGGTGGAGCCTCCGCCGGTGAGAATATTGAGAACGCCGGCCGGAAGACCGATTTCTGCGGCGATGTCGCCGTAGATCATCTCGACCAGCGGCGTGAAGGACGATGTTTTGATCACGACGGTGCAGCCTGCTGCGAGCGCCGGGGCGACCTTCCATGCACTGGTCACCATCGGGAAATTCCACGGCACGATCATGCCGACGGGGCCGATCGGTTCGTAGCGCGTCTTGCCGGAATGAGCGGGATCAGGCAGGGCAACCCTTGTGTTCTGGCGCTTGTCGAGCTGTTCAGCGAGATCGCCGTAATAAGCGAAGGTGGCGACGGCGTCGGAGGCATCGATCTCGGCCTCGCGCCGCGGCTTGCCGTTGTTGAGCATGAGAAGGTCGATGATCACCTCGCGCCGGCCCATCAAACGATCGGCGATGTCCCGCAAGAACCGTGCCCGCTCCGCGCCTTTGAGTTTCGACCAGGCAGGAAAAGCGCCAACCGCAGCTCCGACGGCGGCATCGACATCGGCCGGGCCCGCGCCGTGAAGCGCGGCAAGCACCGCGCCGGTTGAGGGATCGATCACGCCAATGGGCTCGCCGTTCACAGGCGAGCGCCAGGCGCCGGCGATAAAAAGACTGCGGTCGCGCTTGAGGAGTCCGGTATCGGTCATTCGGTCTGGCCTTATGGGCCGCGCCTACCAGGCGGTGGCGGCGGTCTCGTCGATCTCGATCAAAGTCGGGCCCTTGGCGGACTGCGCGGCCTCGAGCTGCGCCTTGAGATGATCGAGGCTTTCAGCGCGCACGGCGTTGCACCCGAAACCGCGCGCGATGGTGAGGAAGTCCGGCGTGTAGATATCGACGCCAATCTGCGGAATGCTGCGTTCGGCCATGTATTTCTTGATCTCGAAGTAACCCCGGTTGTTCCACACCAGGATGACCACGGGCAAGGCCAGTTCGACAGCGGTGGCCAGCTCACCGATCGTGAACTGCAAGCCGCCATCGCCGATCACCGCCACCGACGGCCGGTTTTTCTGCCCCAATTTCGCCCCGAGAGCGGCAGGCAGCGCATAGCCAAGGGTGCCGTAGCCGGTGGTGGAGTTGAAATAAGTCCGCGGGCGCTCGGCCTCGTAGAAAAGGTTTGCGCTATAGATCGGCTGGGTCGAATCGCCGACGATCATGGCATCCGGAAGCGCGGCCTGAACCGCGTTCATCACTTTCTGATGCATGCGCTGCTGCGGCGTCAACACGGCCTGCAACAGCTCGCGCAGCGTCTTCGCACGGACCGGACCTTCGGCGTCCGGCGCGTGATTCGAAAGAGCGTTCGCCAGCGCTTGAAGCGCCGTGTCGGCGTCGCTTTGGATGGCCACGTCGGGCGACGCATTAATCGAAAGTTGGTCGGCTTCGATATCGACGCGGATGACCTTGCCGTCGAACCGAGGGTGTTTGCCTTCGAACAGCCAGGTGTCGGTTTCGCCGAGCTCCGTGCCGACAGCGAGCACGACGTCGGCGCGCGCCATCTCTTCCAGAACGAGCGGCACGCTGATGGTGCTGCCGATGCATAGCGGATGGGCCGGGGGCAGAATGCCTTTGCCATTAACCGTGGTCAGCACGACCGCACCGAGACGTTCGGCAACGAGCCGGGCGGACTCGCAGGCGTCCTGCGCGCCGCCGCCGAGAACCATCATCGGCCGCTTTGCCTGCTTCAGGAGCTTTGCCGCCTCGTTGATCTTCGCGGCTTTGGCTTTCGGACGCGCGGGCGTGCGCAACGCCTTGCGCGAGATATGCGAAGCTTCCGCGGTGATCACGTCGAGGGGAATCTCAATGTGAACGGGGCGTGGACGCTTCGAGCGGAACACGGCGAACGCCTCGGCGAGGACGCCGGGGAGATCGTGCGGCCGCCGCAGTGTATGGCTGAAGGCCGTGAGGCCCGACATCAGTTTTTGCTGCGACGGAAGCTCGTGCAAGCGTCCCTCGCCTTTGCCGAGCTCGAACGTGTAATTGACGCTGGAGATCACCAGCATCGGGATCGAATCCGCGTAGGCCTGACCCATGGGCGTCGCGATATTGGTGAGACCGGGCCCGGTGATGACGAAGCAGGCTGCGGGCTTGCCGGTAGCACGGGCATAGCCGTCGGCCATGAAGCCGGCGCCTTGTTCATGGCGCGGGGTGATGTGCCGCAGCTTGGTGTTGTTGAGGCCGCGATAGAACTCGACGGTGTGGACCCCCGGGATGCCGAAGACGGTATCGATGCCGTAGAGCTCCAGAAGCTCGACCAGCACCTCGCCGCACGTCTTGCCCGTCACAAAACCCTTCGCGTCGTCTCTCATCGCACACGTCCCTGCCCGGCAAAGAACGCCCGGGCACAAAAAAACTCACACTGAAACCGCGTGCGGACCGTTCAACCCTCTGTGGGGAACCACATCCACTCGGTGTCTTGCCCAGCGTGGGACGAACGAAAACCCAGGCATTTCCGGCCTCAGCCGGGGCAATAACCGCCTCTAGATATATGATTTTTCGGGCGTGTCCGGGCATGAAAGCTTTTCATCCCGATATTGAACTGAACTAAAACGAGTGCAAAAGACTGCGACGGAACAAGGGTTTCAGCACCCCCGCGCGAGATTAATTATCCGCGATAAAGAAGAAAGGGGGGCGTTGTCCGCCCCCCCTTTTCAGTCGTTACGTGTCGCTTGCGGCTACATGCGGAAGCGGATGCCGACGCGATAGGTGCGGCCGTGAGAGTCGTAGTTGGCCGTGTTCGTGGTGACGGTGTCGGTTGCAAAATTGCCATTGCCGCCGACCATCACGGCATCCTTGTTGGTGATGTTCTTGATGTTGAGGAAGGCCTCGACGTTGCCGTCGCCTTCGTCAGCGGTGAAGATCTCGTAGCTCGTCGCGAAATCCCAGTAGATCGCGCCTGGGATGTGGTTGCTGTTGACCGTGAAATTCGGCGCCGCCGAGATCGGGCAACCCGTCTGACACTCGACGAAGTCGTTGTTGTAGGTGCCCGAGCTGACCCCGCGTGCAGTGAGCGTGACCGAGAGCGGCTCGGCATCGTACGTGGCCGAAGCCGACCAACGCCACGAAGCCGGACCGCCGCCGTTATTTTCACCCGCCGTATCGGTCGGCGCGGTGAGACCCGTGTCGCGGAAGTTCTTGATGTAGTGCGAAGCGAGGGCGCGCAAGCGAATCGTGCCATCCATATCGTCGGAGAATGTCGACAGCGGTAGCGCGTAAGTGACGTCGAAGTCGAGGCCGCGGGCGTTCTGACGTGCGAGGTTGAAAGGCTGGATGAAGATGGTGTTGTCGACGCGATTGCGATCAAGCGTGCCCTGGCGGACCACCGGATGTCCAGCGTTGATCGCATTGCAGAAGCTCGTGTTGCCTTGCGCGCAAAGGTCGACGATCTGCTGCGCGTTGATAATCGTAATCGCGCCTTTCACGTTGATGTTCCAGTAGTCGACCGATGCGCCGAAGCCCTCGAGGAACGATGGACGGAGCACCACGCCGATCCCGGTGGTGTCGGCCTTTTCAGGCACGAGCGTCGGATTGCCGCGGGTCGTCCCCACGTATTGCACCGAGGCCTGCGTGCCATCGATCGTGTTGTTAACGTTGTTCACGACCACCGTTCCGGCGTTATACAAATCGCCGATGTTCGGCGCGCGGATGTCGCGAGAGCGCGTCAGGCGGATGGTGATGTCGTCGACCGGTGTCCAGGTTGCGCCCGCCTTCCAGGTGGTGACGTAACCCGCCGCCGAGTATTCGGTGGCACGGACGGCGGCATTGAGGTCGAGGGTTTGCGCAAAACCGGTGTCGCGCGCGAGCGGCACGATGGTTTCGAAGAAACCTTCGGTGACGTGATACTTCCCGAAGGTCGGCTGATAGTTCCCGCCGAAGAATACGCGCTGCTGGTCGAGCGCGCTATTAATGCCGACCGACTCTTCATTGCGATGTTCGGCGCCCGTCGCGACGGAGACCGGACCGGCCCAGGTCGAGAACGGCTCGCCCTGGATCGAGGCCGCGACCACATCCTGGGTGAACTTCTGATAGCGATAGGAATTGTCGAGCACGTAGTCGAGCTGCGCGATGCTGTTCACGCCTACGCCGAACGGATTGTAGGGCACGCAGCCGTCGTTCGGATTGGTGAGCGTCGAGCGGCAGATGATCGTGCCGGTCGTGGGGTGGCGGAGTGAGTCGAGAGACGCCCGGTACCGGCCTTCGATTCGGCTATTGATGGCGCGCTCGGAATTGCGCGAAACGCCCATCTGATAGTAGGCGTCCCACGACCATTCGGTATCGAAAGCTTCGAAATCGCCATTGACGCCCGCGACGAGGCGTTGGGTCCAACGCTCGTTATCCTGGCCGATCATGCCCATATCGCGGTTGCTGGAGCCGATCGTGATCTGGGTGAGGCCAAGCGCCTCGGCGCGGGTGCGTACCGACGGGTCGAGGAATGGATTGGTGATCGGCACGTTCACGCCACCGAAGTCCTCCATCCCATAGCCGTTGGAGAAGAAGTGATTGTGGTACCAGTTGTACTGCGCGTAGACCTCGACCTGTTCGCCGAGCTGATAGCTGAGGCGAGTAAAGAAGTTCTGCGACGACATACGCGGCTCGATCGACTGCCCGTTGTCGATGTGAATGTCCTGCGCCTTCCATTCGCCGCCGCGCATCAGGCCGCCGGAGACGAGATCACCGTAGTTGAAGTTGTACGGAACGCCGCCCGGGCCGAAGGCGATACCCTTCAACGGACCCGAGACAATGATACCGCCCTTGGTGGCCTGCGCCGGGCCCACTTGCTCCAGCAGGAGGCGCTGCGGAACGTCGCGGGTTTGGCCGGGCCCGGTGCCGTAAGCTGGATTGACCATGAAGCCGAAACCGCGGGCGTTCCACGGGCGATCGGCGATCAGAATGCCCTGCTGATCGGTCAACTCACCGGAGACGGTGAAATGTCCGCGATCGCTGGCGAAAGGCGTTCCGGCCGTAAGGCCTATTTTCCCATTGGCGTTATCGCCGTAGTCAGTAACACCGCCCGAGATTTCACCTTTGACGCCGGTGAAACGCGTGTCGAGGATGAAGTTGACGACGCCGGCCACCGCGTCGGAGCCGTAGGCCGCCGAAGCGCCGCCCGTAACTACGTCGGTACGCTGGATGAGTTGCGAGGGGATGGCGTTGACGTCGACGCGGCCGCTGACGGTGGAGGGCACGGAGCGCTGACCGTTGATCAGAATAAGCGTGCGCTCGATACCGAGGTTACGCAGGTTCACAGAGCTTGTGCCGGCGGTGCCCTGGCTGATGTTCTGGGTCGAGCTTTGCGGAGTATAATTGCCCGAGAAGGTGGGCATGGACGTCAAATAGTCGATGAGATTGGGCGAGGCCTGATTCTGCAACTGCTCGACGGAGAGCACGGTCGTAGGCGTCGGCGCTTCGTAACCATCGCGCACGATGCGGCTACCGGTGACGATGATTTCATCGACCGCGCCGGCGTTGGACTGCGGGGCCTGGGCGTGCGCCGGAGCGAGGGCCATGAGAGCAACTGCGCTGGTGGCGGTCGCAAACAGCGCGCGCGCGCGGATGCCGCGAGATGACTTGGTAATCAGAATCCCCTCCATTTTTGATGGTGGCGGCTCCCTTTAGCCGCCACGGTAATCCCCTGCACCGGCTTGGGCGCCGACACAACTTGGTCCGGTATATAGCGTATGCTGCGACTGTCACCCAACCTTCGCAATGGAGTTTATTGGAAGCCGAGTGGTGAATAATTCTCATGCCCGTGCTTACTTTTTCTCGTGTGCCCAATCCTGCGGCGCACATGCCTGCCGCGCGGCCGCTGGCGCTATTTATTGATTCTACACCATAATTTTTGTCCTTCGCGGTCTCACAGATGCGACTTCGTCCCGGACCGCGATGAACTTTTTTGCAAAAAGAAGGTCGAATGCCGGTGATGCACGGAGGCCACATTCGCCAAGCAAATGGCATGAAAGTCGACCATGCCCAGGCGAACCGCGGGGCACCGTGAAAGATTTTCACCGCAGGTCGAGCGAGAACTCCCTTGCGTCTGGGCATCGCGCGGCCCATTAGACCAGCACCACCAATTTTCCGAGCAAAGAACATGCGCGATTCACATGCCCGCCCCCATGCCGGCGGCGGCCTGCGACTTCTCAAGACCCAAAGTTTCGTCGACGGGGCATGGATCGGGGCCGACAACGGCAAGACCTTTGCCGTGACCAATCCCGCCACGGGCGCACACATCGCGTCGGTGCCCGATCTGGGCGTTGCCGAGACGGAACGCGCAATCGCCGCCGCTACGGCCGCGTTCAAGATATGGTCCCAAAAGACGGCCATCGAGCGTGCCAACGTCCTCATGCGCTGGTACGAGCTGATGCTGGAGGAGAAAGATGATCTCGCCGCACTCATGACGGCCGAGCAGGGCAAGCCGCTCGCCGAAGCCAAGGGCGAAGTGATCTACGGGGCGAATTTCCTGCGCTGGTTTGCCGAAGAAGGTCGCCGTGCCTATGGCGATGTCATTCCGAGCCACAAGGGCGATGCGCGCATCGTAGTCTTGAAGCAGCCCGTGGGCGTGGTGGCCGCCATCACGCCGTGGAACTTCCCGATTGCGATGATCACCCGCAAAGCCGGCCCGGCGCTTGCCGCGGGCTGCACGATGATCATCAAACCGTCGGAAGAAACGCCGCTTTGCGCCCTTGCCTTGGCCGATCTCGCCGAACGCGCTGGTGTGCCGCCGGGCGTGCTCAACGTCATTACCGGTGATGCACCGACGGTCGTGGGCGCAATGATGCGCGCGAGCGACGTGCGCAAGGTTTCCTTCACCGGGTCGACCGAGGTTGGCAAGCTGCTGATGCGCCAGAGCGCCGACACCGTGAAGAAGGTGAGCATGGAACTGGGCGGCAATGCGCCGCTGATCGTGTTCGACGACGCCGATCTCGATCTCGCGGTCAAAGGCGCGATCGCCTCGAAGTACCGCAACGTCGGTCAGACCTGCGTCTGCGCCAACCGCATGTTCGTTCAGGATGGGATTTACGATCGTTTTGCCGAGCGGCTGATCGACGCGGTGAAAAAAATGAAGGTCGCGCCAGGCACAGAGCCCGGCGCCGAATTGGGGCCGCTGATCAACGAAGACGCGGTTGCCAAAGTCGAAGCCCACGTGGCCGACGCCAGAGCCAAAGGTGCGACGATCGCGGCCGGAGGCAAGCGCCACTCCCTCGGCGGATTGTTCTACGAGCCGACGGTGATCCTGAACGCGACCACCGCCATGCGCTTCACCCACGAAGAGACCTTCGGTCCGGTGGCGCCGCTGTATCGCTTCAAGGACGAAGCCGAGGCGGTTGCGTTGGCCAACGCGTCCGAGTACGGCCTCGCGTCATATTTCTTCACCTCGAACTTGGCCCGCGCCTGGCGCGTCGCCGAAGCGTTGGAGAGCGGGATCGTGGGCGTGAACGACGGCATCATCTCGACTGAGGTCGCTCCGTTCGGCGGCGTCAAACAATCCGGCGTCGGCCGTGAAGGTTCGCGCTACGGTCTCGAGGACTACCTCGAGGTCAAATACGTGCTGTTCGGCGGGCTGTCGAAATAGCCTCAAAACACATCACCCGGCTCGGGGCCGGGTGATGATCTCTTTATCTTTCGCTCGCCGTGGTACGCGACGCCGCAGGCGCCTGCGCCACCGGTGTCTTCTCGTCCGGCCGGATGATGTACACCTGGGCCCATTTGGAAACGAGCGCCGAAGAGACGCTGTCGCGCTTCCCGGTCTCGGGATTTACGGGACCGTCGGCGATCTGCTGCAGCGTCTGATACAGGAGCGCCGAGGGCAGACGTCCATAGCTCTGATGGTGCGTCGAATCCGAGCGCATGTTCTTGTCGTGGAAGCTGGCGAAGTCGAGGTAGCCGCCGAGCATGCCTTCCGCGTAATCGGCGGTGAGGTCGAGGCGCATGCGCATTTCGTAGATGGTCTCGTCCGTGGCCGTGCCGAAGGTCTGCCACGGGAAGGTGTAAGTGGCGGGCTCGGTCATCAGGACCCCGTTCTCGATCTTGCCCTTGTATTTCTGGATGTACTTCTTGCCCCAGCGCAGGTCGAGCTTCTGCGTGCCGCCGGGGATGCCCTTGAAGCCGATCGTGTTGCCTGAGGCGTCGCGCAGTACGGGATGCGTACCGCGATACATCGTCACGACGACCTCAGGGTCGTTCTCGAGGCTGTCGAGCTCAGTGATCTCGAACAGCATGCGGTTATACGTACCTTCGAGAATTTCCTGGGTATCATAGAAATTGTTGTACGCGTCAGGACCGCGATAGCTCTCGATGCACCCGAGGCCGCGGTAGAACTGGTTGTCGATTCCCTTCTCGCCGGTCGGACTGGTGAAGTCGTCGGCGTCGACCTTTCCGTCGAGATTGAGGCCCGGAACGATCGGACCGACCGCCTGCTTCAGCGTGAAAGGCTCCTTGAACTGGTCGGGATAGAAAGCGGTGATCTCGCGCTTCAGAACCGTATCGATATAGGTGCGCTTGGTGCCGTCTTCGGGAAACAGGATCTTGAAGTGCTCGCGCGGCCCGTCATTGAAGCCGTTCGGGCATTCCTTGGCTTCCTTCGTGTACTGCAACGCCCAGTTCAGGAACGTCAGCGTATAGGCGATGGAGCGGGTCTTGGAGATGTCAACTTTCGCGACATCCGGATTAGCCGTGTCGGCGGCCTGCGCTGACGCCGCGAATGCCAGAGCGGCTGCGCCGCCGAGGAGAGTTTTAGACCACGTGTTCATCATCACTCCGTCGCTTCAATTCGCGTTGTTCATGAAGTCGTCGCGCAGGTAGAAAGCGGAGAACCCGTTTCGGTTGCCGATCCACTCTCCAAAAGAGTCGCCCTGGGTGTCGCCGGGCTTCTTGTCGCCCGAGAAAGTGTAGACCGGCCGGCCGCGGAACGCCCAAACATGCATCGCGTCGGCCTGTCCCGGCGCGGCGTACTTGCCCGTCTTCGGATCGATCGCGACCACGCTCCACGAGCGGCTGCCGCTCTTGGCGTTCGGCGGCGCGGGGACCATGGGCCAGGTCTTGAGGCATTGCTCTTGGCTGCCGGCGCCGCAGATGGCAATGCGGAAGGCCTGCGTCGTGTCCGGATGATCGCAGCGCAGCTGGTCGAAGCTGTCGTCGCCGCAATTGTAACGATAGATCGTGTGGCCGCGGGAGTCGGCTAACGTCAGACCAATATTGGTTTCCTGAACGGTAAGACCCGGCGGATGTGGCGGCGCCTTCTGCATATAAATGTTCTGCCAGCCCGGTTCGTCCCCGCCTTCGAGGCTCGCCTTGTAGGAATCTTCAGCGTGACGGTAGACGGGCTTGCCGCGGAACACCCACTGCTTGACGCCGTTGGTCCGCTCGACCGTTGCCCAGTCGCCTTGCGGACGCGCCAGCTCCGGCGCGATCATCGGCTGCCATTTCTCTTCGCACGCGCCGGTGCAGGTGGCCTTGTTCGCGGTATCGCGGTCGAAGGCATAAAGCGAATAGCCGTCGGCGGTCGTGACGAGGATTCCCGTCGCGACGCTTCTGACGGCGAAGCCGGGCGGAACGTTGGGCGGCGGACCGATCGGCTTACGCGCCGCCGGCGAGCCACCCCCGCCGCCGAAACGGCTGCCGCGGTCGCCGAGCACATCGCCCGGGGCCTTGTCGAAGTTCGAGGTGTAGACCGCCTGCTCGTTGTAGGCCCATTGCTTGTTGCCGTCGGGACGCGTGATCAGGCTCCAGTCGCCGACCGGCTTCGCGTCCGCCGGCGCCAGCTCTGGGATCCACATGTCGGTGCAGGCCGGGCGCGTGTCGAGATCCGGGAGCAAAAGGCCGGGCGGCCACGGACTCGCGAGCCCTGCCGTCTCGGTGAGCACCTTGTCGCCGCAGTTGGTCTTGCCCTTGGCGTCGCCGGTCAGTCCGTTGCGCATGCGCGCGAACGGCCAGATGTACAAGGTGCGGCCGTTGGCATTGGCGAACACCGGACCTTCAAGCTCGCTCGCCTGCACGCTGAAGCCCGCCGGCATCGGCACTTTGACATAGTCCTCGGCCGCCGACGCTGCACCCGCTGCCGCCAACGCCGCCGCGATCAGAGCAAGTCCGTACTTCTTCATCGTCATCCCTTAGACCAGGATTTCCCCGATCTCTTTCGAGGTGGTGTTGCTGAGCGTGCCCCACGACTTGATGTCCAGGCCCATGGTCTTCATGAGCGTGTAGCCGAGGCGGGTGCCCGGATCCCCATTGCCCTGGATGTGATAGCCGGTCTTGATCTTCCCGCCGCCGGTGCCGGCGGTGAACATCGGGATGTTGTCGAGCGAGTGGATCTTGGCGTAGGAGATGTCCGACAGCGCATAGATCAGCACGTTGTCGAGCAGCGTGCCGTCCCCTTCCTTCTGCTGCGCGAAGGCTTTGACGAACTCGGCCCAGTTCTCCATCG
>JBFWOJ010000016.1:0-84120 GCA_050250575.1 Rhodospirillaceae bacterium
ATCGACAAGGCGCTCGTCGATGCAAACGCGGTTGCACTAGTGACGCTGACCGGCGGCACCGCAGTCCCGCTCGTTCCGGACGGCACCGACACCGGCTATGTCGTCGACAACGCGCCGAAAGGCTCTCGTCCGGTGAACCTTACCAACCACGCCGCCATTGCCGGCTATCCTCATATCACCGTTCCGATGGGCGTTGTGGAAGGCATGCCGGTGGGCCTCTCGTTCGTCGGGCCGATGTGGGCCGACTCACTCGTCGTCACTTTGGGCTATGCCTACGAGCAGGCCTCAAAGAAACGCGTTCCGCCGACTGCCTATAAACAGACGGGCGCCGTCAAGCCATAAGGAGAATGTACATGCATATGAACCGCCCACTTACTGCTCTCACGGTTGCCTTATCTCTCTCCCTCGCCTCGTGTAGCCGCGAGCAACCCCCGGCGCCCTACGCCGTCGAAGAAGTGCCACTGAGTCAAGTTGCCGAAGACCTTGCTTCCGGAAAAACGACGGCGGTTGCCGTAACCCAGGCGTATATCGACCGCATCAATATGTTTGACGGCCCGCTCAACGGGGTGATCGCGATTGCTCCGGACGCGCTGCAACAAGCCGCGGCGTCCGATACACGGCGCAAGGAAGGAAAGTCGCTCGGTCCTCTCGATGGCGTCCCGATCCTCTTGAAAGACAATATCGACGCCGTCGGTATGCCCACCACCGCCGGATCCTGGGCGCTCGAACGCAACATGCCGGCCAAGGATGCGCCCGTGACCGCGCGTCTTCGGGCTGCCGGCGCCGTGATTCTCGGCAAGGCGAATACTTCCCAGTTCGCAGGCTTCCGCACCGCGACGGGGCTCAACGGCTCGACTCTCGGCGGAAGTACGCATAATCCCTACGACGTCAAACGGACCGCGGCCGGCTCGTCGAACGGTTCGGGCATTTCGGCGAGCGCCAGCTTCGCCGCCGGCACGATCGGCACGGAAACCTCGGGTTCCATCGTCGGTCCCTCGAACGTCAACGGCGTTGTTGGACTGAAGTCCACCATCGCGCTGGTGCCGCGCACCGGCATCGTACCTATCAGCCTGACGCAGGATATGGCGGGCCCGATGACCCGCACGGTGCGCGATGCGGCTATGATCCTAAACGTCATCGCCGGGAGCGACGCGGGCGATCCTTGGTCCAAGGACGCCGACGCTAACAAGAAAGACTATGTGGCGGCTCTCACCAACGAGGGATTGAAAGGCAAGCGTCTCGGGGTCATTCGTCTTGGACGCCATTTCGAAGACGCCAAGAACGTGGCCGTCTTCGAAGAAGCTCTCGCCACCATGCGCGCGCAAGGCGCCGAACTCGTCGAGATCCCGAACCACGGTCTCGTCAATGTCGGCGTACAGATGGGCCAGATCCTGATCGCGGACTTCAAGGAAGACCTCAACGCCTACCTCGCCGGTACGAATCCCGAGATGGTGAAGGTGCGTACGCTTGCTGACGTCATCGAATTCAACAAGACTGATCCGCGGGAGAGCATGCACGCGCAGGAGGCTTTCACGGACTCCGAAGCCACGGTCGGCGGCCGCTCGAACCCCGAGTATCAGAAGGTCCTCGCCGAAGGTAAGCGCCTTGCCACCGTCGACGGACTTGATCGGGTCCTGCGCGAGAACAACGTCCAAGCCATCGTCAGCCTCACCGGCGGACCGGCGAGCGAGATCACGCCTGATGGGAGCACGACGGGCCCCGCCGGCTGGCGCAATCCTGAAGCGCCGCCTTCCTTGACCGCGCTTGCCGCGCTTGCCGGCTATCCGCACCTCTCGGTGCCGGCCGGCCAGGTCGATGGGCTCCCCATCGGCGTCTCGTTCCTTGGCGCCGCTTGGACCGAAGCCGAGCTGTTCTCGATGGGCTATGCCTATGAGCAAGCTTCGAAGAAGCGCGTTCCGCCGAAGCTGGTGGCGCCGCCGCCGGCCGGTAACTAACAATCGGTTCGATTGAGTCGCTGCGGCGCCCTGTGACGATGGGCGCCGCAGCATCGTTTTGGCCCTCCAACTTTCAGGCGTGACCTATGACGGAAAGCAAACCCGCCTCTCATGAAGCCTCGCGCCGCGACATCCTCAAGGCCGCAGCCTGGGCGGCTCCCGTTGCCGCCGCTATTTCCCACATCACGCCTGCCGCCGCACAATCCGTCGCGCTGACGGAGCTGACGTCGGTCGAGGCTATCGACCGGGTCAAGAAAGGCGAGATGAAGGCGGAGGATTACCTGAACGCGCTTCTGGACCATCACGACACGCACAAGAATCTGAATTCCATTTGGCATATCGACCGGGAACGAATCCGCGCCGAAGCGCGCGCGGTGGATGTGGCCCGCGCCAAGGGCGAAAGCCTCGGTTTGCTCGCGGGTCTTCCGTTCGTGGTCAAAGATCAAATCGACGTCGCCGGTTACCCGACGACGGTCGGCAGCCCCGTTCTCAAAGGTTATGTCGCCAGGAAAAATGCCGTCGTCATCGATGCGATGCTCAAGCAAGGCGCGGTGATGATGGCCAAGGCCGCCATGTCGGACCTCCTCACTGGTGGAAATGGCCGCTATTTCCCGGTCGTGCGCAATCCCTATGACCTCAATCGTCTCACCGGATCTTCAAGCACGGGGAACGGCGCCGCGATCGCCGGGCGCATCGCGCCGGCGGGCATCGGCGAGGATTCGGCGGGTTCGGTGCGCTATCCCGCGGCTTTTTGCGGCATTGCGGGCCTACGTCCTTCCACCTTTGCCTTCGACAACTATTTCAATAAGACCGACCGTAAGCGCTACTCCGGTGACGGCATGGTGCCGCCCACCAATTGGATGGACACGATGGGGCCCATGGGCCGGACCGTGGCCGACGTCGCGCTGCTCGATACGGCGATCACCGGTGAAAAAACGCCGCCGGTGAGCTTGCGCAAGGTGCGCATCGGCATTCCCCGCGCCGATTATTGGGACAAGCGTCCGCACGACCCCGTCGTGCGCAAGGTCATAGAAGACGGCTTTGCCAAGATCAGGGCCGCGGGTGCATCGCTGGTCGAGGTCGACTACAACGGACTCGTCGAGCTCTCGGCGCAGGACCGGCTCGGCCCGATCGTCACCCGTGTGCAAAAGCCGATGTCCGAATGGCTCGCGGAGAATTTCCCGGATGCGACCGAAGACGACATCGAGGAGGCGCGACGTCTGCATGGTTTCATCCCGGAGCCCGTCAATTACTGGCGGCCGAGCGGAAAGCCGCCGGCGCGGCCCGAGCCTACGGGATCGGAAGAAAATGCGATGATGCAGCACGCCTGGATGAAATATTCGGGCGTCTTTAAGGATAACGGCATCACAGCACTTGCCTCGCCCACCATCAATATCCTGCCGCCGCTGATCAAACACGACCTCAATACCCGCGAGACCAGGATTCTCGTCAACGACAAATGGGTTGAAGAGTGGGACCTGGTTCTTACCAATATCTGGTGGGGATCACGTTTCGGCGCTCCAGCGCTCAGCCTGCCGGTCGCGCTGGCGTCGAATACGACACCCAATCCGTCGGGGTCATTCGCGCTCGATATGCCGGTCGGCATGCAACTCCAGGGCATGCCGGGCGCGGACACGCAAATCCTCGGCATCGGGATCGAAGTCGAGAAGCTCTTCGGCCGTTTGCCGCCGCCAACTTATAAGCATGTTCCGGTGTGATGACGCCGACGCAGCGTTTTCCGGCTTTCCTGTTGTTCATCGTCGCGATGCTCGTCGTGTCGCCGTCCACCAGGGCCTGGGACACGGCGGGTCATCGTGCGATTTGCGAAATTGCCTGGGACGCACTGCAGCCGGCCGCCGAGCGTGGGGTGCGGGAGGCACTGCGGCTCGGCTCGAAAGAGGCCTTCGCAGCGCTTTGCGTCCATGCCGAAATCACTGAAAAAGACTTGATGATCCTGCCCGCAGGCGCCCGGGGAATTGAGTACGAGCGGGATTGCCCCGAGCAACGAAGCTGTCCGGTGCGCGAAATCGAGCGTGCGGTTGCTGACCTCAATTCCGGACGCGGCGACCGCGGCGAGGCGATCCTTCGCCTCGCGCACTTCACGGGGGAGGTTCACCAGCCTCTCTCCGTGGGCTATGCCGCGGACCGGAACGGGCTCGACATAGAGGCGACCTACCTTGGCCGCCCGACGACAATGCATAGGCTTTGGCATAGCGAATTGTTGGCCGCGCCCCGGCCGCCGCGGCCCGACCTGGATACCGGGTTCGAATTGCGCCTTATAACAAATTTCCTGGAACGGCCGCGGTGGGCGCAGTCCTCGCCAATCGCCTGGGCGACGGAGAGTTATTGGATCATGCGCACACCGGCGACCGGGTACGTCGGCAATCCCGGCGGCCTTGCCTTCGACGAAGTCTACGTTACCCAGAATAAGGTGACGGTCCTCGATCAGATCGAAAAGGCCGGAGTCCGGCTCGGCCACCTTCTGAATAGGACCTTCGGCGACCCCGGCGAGAGTATCCCGGGCGTCTCGCCAGCACCAAACTAGTCGGCGGACCCGCCATATCTCCCCTGGAACTGCGGCGCGCGGACAAATATAAACGACGCCCGCACCGCCCTTTTAATTGGAGCCAACGGCCGTATGTCGCGGAACGACCCTAGTTTTCTCGATCGTCAGAAAGCATCGCAGGCCGCTAAGGCCGCGCTGCTCGCCAAAGCCAAAGAACGCTCGATAAAATCGCCCGAATTCGAGCAGCGCCAGAAGGAGCGGATCGCTGTCGCAGAAGCGCGCGACCAGCGCCGCGCCGAACGCGAAGCCGAGAAGGCTGCGCATGCCGCGCGCATCGCCGAAGAAAGGGCCGCTGCTGAACGTGAGCGTCAGCGCCTGATCGAAGAAGAAAAGGCCGCACGCGAAGCCGAGGCGCAGAAGAAGATCCAGGAAGCCCTGGAGCTGAAGGCGCGGCAAAAAGCCAACCGCGACGCCAAATATGCCGCGCGCCAGGCTCGCCGCGAGGAACGCCGCAAAGGACTGCCGGCCAAGCCCGACGAAGAGGCGAGCGACAAAAAGAAGAAAAAGAAAAAGAAGAAGTAGGCCGGTTCCAGCCTACTCGGCTTTATACGTCCCCGGCCGCTTTTCCTTGGTCGCGGCGAGCGCTTCGTCGTGATCATTTGTGGCGTGAGACACCGCCTGCATGGCGGCCGCCAGCTCCAGGCTCGCGGCCAGACTCGCTGACTGCGCGTGCCGCAAAAGCCGCTTCGTCATCCGCACTGAATGGGGCGGATTTGCCGCGATCAGCGACGCTTTGCGGAGCGCGGCGTCCATCAGATCCTCGGCCGCTACGACCTCTGTCACGAGTCCCCACGCCAAGGCCTGCTGCGCATTGACGGTTTCCCCGGTCAGCGCCATCTCCGAGGCTTTCGCGAATCCGACGATTCGCGGCAGCAGCCAGGCGCCTCCGTCGCCGGGAATTAGTCCGACGCGAACGAAGCTTTCGGCGAATCGCGCCGTGTCGGACGCGATGCGGATATCGCACATGCAGGCAAGGTCGCACCCGGCGCCGATCGCCGGTCCATTCACCGCCGCGATGACGGGAACCTCCAAGGCCTCGAAAATCAGCGGTAGGCGCTGGATGCCGTTGCGGTAATTCTCACGGGTACGGGCGGGCAGCGCGTCGCGCAGGCCTTTGCCTACGGCCATTTGATCGAGGTCGCCACCGGAGGAGAAGGCGGTTCCTTCTCCGGTGAGGATGACGGAGCGGATCGAAAGATCGCGGTCGGCTTCTTTCAACGCAGCTTCCAAGGCGTCGATCAATACAGGATCGGTGATGGGATTGCGCTTGGCGGGAAGGTTGAGTGTCAGGATCAGTACGTGATCCATCCGGCGCGACAAAAGCGCTGTCATTTAATCCTCGCGTGTCATGCGTGCCCAATCCTCAGGGGTGTTGGCGTTCACCAACTGCGCGCTCTCCTCAGGATCTGGACACAGAAACTGCGCTTCCAGTTCGACCAGCACCTGGTGGATGGCCACGCTTTCGCCGGCCCTCAGCTTTTCCTCCGCACGCTGTAGAATGGCTTGGGCCGAATTGTCCATGGTTAGGGCGAGGGGCAGAGGATGGTCCTTGAACGAGACGGCCCCGCATTGCGCGGCGGCGAGCCGTTGAAGCAACTTTGGGCGCAACAGCGGCATATCCACAGGAACCACGATCCAGCGCCGAACCGAATCGACAAAAAAGCGGGTAAGCGCACATAATCCGCTGACAGGTCCTGCAAATGGGACGGGGTCGGGGAGGGTGGCGTCGGGCCCCCCGGCAATGAGGATCGGCTCCGCTCCTGCCGTGGCCTGGAGGGCACGCATGTGCTGAAGCAGAGTCACGCCCCTATAGGGTAGGGAGGCTTTGTCGGTGCCCATGCGGGATGAGCGGCCCCCCGCCAAGATCAGGGCGCCAAATGTCGGATTTAGCGGAGTTCGATCGTCCATAGACAGGATCGTCTCGGGGAATGCGGGGCGCGCGGAACATACAGGTAACGACCGTCGCAGGGACGGTCGTCCAACCGGTTCATCTGCAACGGTAATATTACAGTTTGAGCGAGCCTATATCCTCTGACGTCCAATGCGGCACATATTCGCAACTGGGACCCCCCACCCTCCAATATTGTGCTTGCCGGGCGGTGTTACTGGACGGTACTCAAGGCGCCGCGAAAGCGAACCAAAAGTGAACATCATGAGCGCGACGCGTACTCTATATACGGTGACGGCGGCGGGTCTTGCGGGGATTCTTCTCGCGAGCTGCGCGCTTGGCCCGGACTTCGAACGCCCTCAAGCTCCGACCGCTGATTATTCTACGCGACCGCTGCCTGCGCAAACTGCGTCGGTAAAAGGCGCCGGTGGGGCCGCGCAGCGTTTCGTCCCGGGCGAGAGCGTTGCCGGCGAATGGTGGACGTTGTTCCAGTCGCCGGTACTCAACGCACTTGTCGAAGAAGCGCTCGCCCATAATCCCTCGCTCGAAGCGGCTGAAGCGAGCCTCCGCCAAGCGGAGGCGATCTATCGCGCCGAGCGCGATGCATTCTTCCCCTACATCCAGGGCGACGCGAATTTCAATCGTGCGCAAAGCTATCAGGGCTTCCAGGGCCCAGGCGTTTCGCGTTCGCCCTATAGCGTCGCCACCGCGCAAGTCTCGGTTTCCTATTCACCCGATATTTTCGGTGCGACACACCGTACCGTTGAAGGGTTCGGCGCACGCCGCGACAACGCGCGTTTTCAGAAGGAGGCCGCCTTTCTCGCCCTCACGTCGAACGTGGTACTGACGGCGATCGAAGATGCATCCCTGAGCGCCCAGGTCGCCGCGACGGCAGACATCCTGGCCGCGCAAGATCAGCAGCTGGGTGTCCTGCGCAAGCAGCTCGAGCTTGGCGGAATTCCCGAGGTTCAAGTTCTGCAGCAGCTGACGGTTGTCGCACAGACCCGCGCGACGCTCGCACCGCTGCAGAAAGCGCAATCGGCGACCCGCCACCGGCTCTTGGCGCTGGTTGGGCGTTTTCCGAGCGAAGATAAGGGCGAGGTCATTGACCTCGCGCAGCTGACCTTACCGCGCGACTTGCCGGTGAGCCTCCCCTCGATCCTGGTCGCGCAGCGACCGGATATTCGTGCGGCGGAAGCCAGCCTGCATGCCGCGAGCGCGGATATCGGCGTCGCTACTGCAAACATATTTCCGCGCCTCACGTTGAACGCCAGCTACGGCAGCTCGGCGGGTGCGCTCGAAGAGCTCTTCACCGCCGGCACAGGCGTATGGAGCATCGGCGCCGGGCTCTTGCAACCCATCTGGCGCGGCGGCGAATTGTTTCACCGCAGGCGTGCTGTGATCGCCGCTTTCGACGCCGCGGCAGCGCAGTATCGTGGCACCGTCCTGGGCGCATTCCAGAACGTCGCAGATGTTCTCCGGGCGTTGGAGTTGGACGCGGCGGCTTTAGTCGCGCAGGTCGATGCCGAAGCGGCGGCGCGTGAAAACTTTGAAATCGCGCGGTTGCAGCTTGAAACCGGTGGCACGAGCTTTTTGTCGTTTTTGGATGCCCAACGTAATTATCAACAGGCGCGTATAGCCTTGGTACAGGCCCAGGCGAGCCGCTTCTCCGATACCGCAGCGCTTTTTGTGGCGCTCGGTGGGGGCTGGGAAGAACGTGAGCGGGAGTCCGTGGACGCCCGTACTACACGGGTCGAATAAAGACTGATCGAGCAAGGCGGATTACCGCGGTACGAGAGGGAACTGAGGTTATGGATCTTACCAGGAAGCGCGCTTTGATCGTCTTGGCCGTGGTCGGTGTCGTCGGCGGGTTGCTGTTCGGCGTCAAGACTTTCGGGGACATGATGCTCGCCAAGTTCATGAACCCTGGAAGCCTGCCGCCGCAGACGGTGTCCACGATCGCTGTGAAGATGCAGGACTGGCAGCCCACTATTTCCGCCGTCGGCACCTTGCGTGCGCAACGTGGCGCGGACCTCTCGGTGGAAGTGCCCGGGATCGTCGCCGAGGTTCACTTCGAGTCCGGCGACGAGGTGAAAGCTGGGGCGGTTCTGGTCGAGATGCGGATTGAAGACGAGCAGGCGCGCCTCGAATCTCTGCAGACTTCGGCGCAACTGGCTCGCACGACCTACGAGCGCAACCTCAAGCAGTTTGAGGCGAAGGCCATCAGCCGCGCCTCGCTCGATGTCGACGCGGCGAATCTCAAGAGTGCGGAAGCTGCAGTCGCCCAGCAGCGCGCGACCTTGAACAAGAAGGTCGTGCGTGCGCCCTTCAGTGGCAGTCTCGGAGTGCGGCGCGTTGACGTGGGCCAGTACGTCAACCCGGGCGCGGCGGTCGTCACGCTCCAGAATCTCGACTCGCTCTATGTCGACTTCTACCTGCCCTTTCCGGACGCCGCACGCGTGAAAGTCGGGCAGAAAATCCGTCTGACGACGGATGGCACCGGCGAGGAAACTTTCCAAGGCACGATTTCCGCGATCGATCCAAAGGTTGAAGTCAACAGCCGCAATGTCCTGATTCGCGCTACTCTGGAGAACAAGGAGCATAAGCTGCTCCCGGGCGCGTCGGCGGAAATCGTCATCGATGCGGGCCAGGTCGAGCGGCACCTAACGTTGCCCCAGACGGCGATCACGTTCAATCCTTACGGCAGTACCGTTTATCTCGCCATGGAAGACGGCAAGGATGAAAAAGGGCAGCCAAAATTGATCGCTCGCCAGACATTCGTGACCACGGGCCAATCGCGTGGCGATCAAATCGCGGTGATCTCGGGCCTTAAGGAGGGGGACGTCGTCGTCACCGCCGGCCAAATGAAGTTGCAGGCTGGAACGCCTCTCGTCGTGAACAACTCCCTGCAGCCCTCGATGAATCCCGCCCCGAAGCCTGTCATGCAATGACGGTACGCCGATGAAAAAATCATTCACCGATATTTTCGTTCAGCGCCCTGTCCTGGCGACGGTGCTGAGCCTTGTCATCCTTGTGCTCGGTCTTCGGGCGATCTTCAGCCTCCCGATCCAGCAGTATCCGCAGACGGAAGCGTCCATCATCACCGTGACGACGGCGTATTATGGCGCCGACCCGGACGTGGTGGCGGGTTTCATCACGACGCCCTTGGAGAATGCGATCTCGCAGGCAAACGGCATCGACTACATGACGTCGGTGAGCTCGAGCGGCATCAGCACGATCACCGTGAACCTGCGCCTCAACTACGACGCCAACCGCGCCATGACGGAGATCAGCGCTAAAGTGAATGCCGCGCGCAACAGTTTGCCGCCGCAGTCACAGCAGCCGGTCATCGCCCTCGGCATCACTATGGGCGCGCACGCGATGTATATCGGCTTCTATAGCCAAGTCCTCGCTCAGAATCAGATCACCGACTACCTGGTTCGCGTCGTTCAGCCGAAACTCCAGACCGTCGAAGGCGTGCAAACGGCGGAAATCCTGGGCGCCAAGAACTTTGCGCTCCGCGCATGGCTCGATCCATCGCGCATGGCCGCCCTGGGCCTGACGGCGGCCGACGTTACCAACGCCCTTGCCCAGAACGATTATATTGCCGGTATCGGTAATACCCGCGGCCAAATGGTGCAGACGACGCTGACCGCTTCGACCAGCCTCTCCACGGTGGAAGAATTCGAGCAGCTGGTGGTCAAGCAGGAGGGCGACGCCATCGTTCGCCTGCGGGACGTCGCCGATATCCGCCTCGGGGCGGAAGAGTACGAAACGTCGGTTTCGTTCGATGGCCGGGAATCTGTGTTCTTCGGGATCGCCGTCGCTCCGGGCTCGAACCTGCTCGAGGTGGTCGCGGGAGTTCGCGAAGTGTGGCCGGGCATCGTGGCCGAGCTCCCGGAAGGACTTACCGGCGAAGTCATCTACGACGTTACCGACTTCGTGAATGCCGCGATCGGCGAGGTGGCCTTAACGCTCGTCGAGGCCCTCATCATCGTTACCATCGTCGTCTTCGCCTTCATGGGCTCGCCGCGGGCGGTCGCGATTCCGGCCATTGCCATGCCGCTGTCGCTCATCGGCACTTTCACGATGATGCTGGCGCTTGGGTTCTCGATCAACCTCTTGACCCTGCTTGCCATGGTGCTGGGGATCGGGCTGGTGGTCGACGATGCGATCATCGTGGTGGAGAACGTCACCCGGCACCTGGAAGAGGGCATGAAGCCCATGGAAGCGTCGATCCGCGCCGCACGCGAACTGGGCGGTCCCATCGTCGCGATGACCGTAGTGCTCGTCGCGGTGTACGTGCCGATCGGCTTCCAGGGCGGACTGACGGGCACGCTCTTCACGGAATTCGCGTTCACGCTGGTCGGTGCCGTCACGATCTCGGCGATCATCGCGCTGACCCTGTCGCCGATGATGTGCTCACGCATGCTTCGGCCGGTTGCAGAGGCGCCGCCATGGGAAAAGAGGGTCCTGACTTTCATCGATACGCGCTTTGAACGCCTGCACGCTCGTTACATGAGAGCCTTGAAGTCGAGCCTGAAGACGGTGCCGGTGACCATCATGTTCGCCGCTCTGGTCCTCGTCGGAATTTTCTTCCTTTACACCTGGTCAGCAAAGGCCTTGGCGCCCGAAGAGGACGAAGGCTTCCTGCTCTCGTTCAACACCGCCGCGAGCAATTCCACACTCGAACAGCGGCGGATGTACGCCGACCAGCTCTATTCGATCGCGGTAAAATATCCGGAAGTCGCGCACATCTTCCAAATGGAGTTTCCGGGCTTCTCCATGGCCGGATTTCCCCTGCATCCATGGGGTGAGCGCGAGCGGTCCGCGGCGCAGCTCCAGCAGGCGATGACGGCGGACCTAGGCCAGATCGCGGGCATCCAGCCGGCGCTGTTTGCGCCCCCGTCCCTGCCTGGCGCACAAGGTATGCCGATCCAAGTGGCCATCGGCACGACACAATCGTTCAATGAGCTCAACGACATCAGCACGCAATTTCTCCAGGAAGCCCTGAAAAGCGGGAAATTCATGTTCCTGATGCCGGACCTGAAGTTCACCCGTCCGCAGAGCAATATCGATATCGACCGCAACAAGGCGGCGCAGCTCGGCCTGACCATGAGCGATGTTGGGAACTCGCTCGCCTCCATGCTGGGAGGCGGTTACGTGAACTATTTCAGCATCGAGGGTCGGTCCTACAAGGTCATCCCGCAGGTGCAGCAGCATGAGCGCCTCAATGCCGAGCAAATCCTCTCCTATCAGATCAGAACCAAATCGGGCGAGATGGTCCCGCTGTCGACCATTGCGAGCATCTCCACCAAGACCGTTCCGGAATCGCTCAATCACTTCCAACAGTTGAACGCCGCAACGCTTCAGGGGGTGCCGATGCCAGGCGTAAGCCTTGGCGATGCGATCGCGACCTTGCAGGAGATAGGCGAACGGCTGCTGCCCGAGGGCTACTTCCTCGACTACGGCGGCCCAACGCGGCAGTATCTCAATGAATCCGCGGGCTTCCTGGTCACCTTTGCCTTTGCCTTGATCATCATTTATCTCGCGCTCGCGGCACTGTTCGAAAGCTTCCGGGATCCGGTGATCATCCTGGTCTCGGTGCCGATGTCCATCGCGGGCGCCCTTTTGTTCATCTTCTTGGGCGGGATGTTCGGCGTCAGCATCAATATCTATACCCAGGTCGGCCTCGTAACCCTAATGGGGCTGATCAGTAAGCACGGTATCCTGATCGTAGAATTCGCCAACGAGCTTCAGCTTGCAGGCAAGAGCAAACTCGAAGCGGTCGAGGAAGCGGTCAGTATCCGCTTGCGTCCCATCCTTATGACGACAGCGGCGATGGTGTTCGGCGTGGTGCCCCTGATCGTTGCCAGCGGCGCAGGCGCCGCGGCGCGCTTCAATATCGGCCTCGTCATCTTCAGCGGGATCTCCATCGGAACGCTATTCACGCTGTTCGTCGTTCCGGCGGTGTACATGGTGCTTGCGACCGACCACCGGGCGGTGGAAGCGAAGAAGCTCGCCGCGAGCAGCGCACCTGCGGAGTAGGCGACTTGGCCGACGTGCCCGTTCGATCCGCGGCCACGGTTCTTCTGCTGCGCGATGGCGAAGACGGTCTCGAAGTCTTCATGGTGCGGCGGCACCATCTGATGGGCTTCGCGGGCGATGCGCTTGTTTTTCCCGGCGGACGGCTCGATGACGCGGACGCCGTTGTCGCGGCCGATGTGAAGCTCTGCCGGTCGCTGCCGGACGTCGGTGCCGGCGCGCTTGCTTTGCGGGTCGCCGCTCTCCGGGAGACCTTTGAAGAAGCAGGTATTCTCCTGGCCCGCCGAAACGGCGTTATGATCGGGGGCCGCGAGGCCGAGGCGTTCTCGCGTGAGCGCATGGCGACCGCGGAATCTGCCGGCCAGTTCGCCGGCTTCCTCGCGCGCGAAAAGCTTACGCTCGCCAGCGACATGCTTATTCCCTTCGCCCGCTGGATCACGCCGCCTGTCTATGCCAAACGCTATGACACCATGTTCTTTCTCGCCGATGCGCCGCGTGATCAGATCGGCGTGCACGACGGAAGCGAAGCGGTGGACTCCTTTTGGGTGACGCCCGCGCAGGCGCTTGCGGCCGGCGATAGCGGCGCGGCCCGCGTGGAATTTGCGACACGCCGGAATCTTGAGAAGCTTGCTCGCTCCCGGAGTACCGATGAGGCAGTTGCCGCTGCGTGCCGGAGCCCGATCGTCACTGTGCTACCGACGATCACCCAGGGTCCGCGCGGCCGCCTCGCGCACCTGCCCGCGGAGGCCGACTACGGCGGAACGGTCTTCGACTTCGGATGAACCGGAGTCGCGAAAACAAGCGCCCTGAATTATTAACTTGTGGTTGCGCGAGTCTCGATAGCCCATGCTAATAGCTGCGCTTCGCGCGTGGGCTATAGGTTTCGAGAAGCTTCTAAAATGAGACGTTTTTCCAAAGACTTGCCCATAAATGAGACTTGGTCGGGCGGTCGTTTGACGCCATAAAACCCTTCCTATAGAGACGAAGTACGGGATCGGGGGTCGTTCGTTCGATGCGGTGGTGTTGTTTTGCCGTTAGCGCGGTTCTTGCCGCGGGGACGCCGGCGGCGGATGTGTTTGCCCAGTCATTGGAGGCTGAGCTGCGCGGTCTGGCTATCGACCATCCAATGATCAAGTCGGCTGAAGCGCAGGTCTCGGCCGCGCAGCAAGGCTTGCGCGCGACTCTCGCTCCGTTCCTTCCCACCCTCGACGTCAACGGCGGAAATGGCTACGAGCGGGTCAGCACGCCGGCATTCCGGGCCACGCCCGAAGGACCGTTCGACACTGACGCCGAGAATTATGCGGTCACCTTGCGGGAAAACCTCTTCGACGGGGGCCGGAAGTTCGCCAACCGCCGTGCGGCGCGGCTTCAACTTAGCGTCCTCGACCTGTCCCTCACGAATACCCGTCAAAACATCCTTTATGAGGGTGCGACGGCTTATATCAACGTGCTGCGTCAGGCCGAGCTTGTGGAGCTGACGTCGCAGAATGGTGACACGATCCGCAAGCAGCTCAACCTTGAGGACGAGCGCGTACGCCGCGGCTCGGGCATCAGCGTCGACGTCCTCCAGGCAAAATCGCGCCTCCAGTTTTCGATGGAGCGTTACGTTGCAACACGCGGGGCGCTCGAAGATGCGCAAGCGCGATACCTTCAGGTCTTTAGTCATCCCCCCGAGATGAAAACCCTGTCTCTGCCGCCGCCGCCCGACCATCTTCTGCCAAAGACGGTCGACGAAGCGGTCGCCATTGCTTTGGCCGAAAATTCCCAGGTGGAAAGCGCGAGCAAGCGCATTGACATCGGCAACGAGCAGCGCAACGCCATCAACGCGGAATACTACCCTAATCTCGATGTCGTGCTGCAGAGCAAGTATGAGCGCGACTTCAACGGCGCGCCCGGCATCCGCCGCGACAGGTCCGCCAAGCTGCAGGCAACCTGGGTTTTGTTCAGCGGCCTCAGCACGCAATCCCGCGCCGCGCAGGCCGCCTATGACACCGATGCGCGACGCTCGGAATATCAGCAGACTCGACGCAAGGTCGAGGAGCAGACGCGTCTTGCATGGTCTGCCCTGCAGACGGCGCGCGAGCGTGTCCTTCTGCTCGAGAACGCCGTGAACATCGCTTCGGAGGTCTTCGCCTCGCGCACGAAGTTGCGGGAAGCCGGCAAGGAAACCGTCATCAACGTACTTGATGCCGAAAACGAAGTGTTCTCGGCCCGTATCAACTATGCGTCGGCCCTCTACGATGCGCGGCTCGCCGCTTATCAGCTGTTGCTCGCGATCGGGCGGCTTGAGGTCGAGGCAGTCGCACCCGGAACGACAGCAAAGAATTAGACGTGAACAGATGCGGGATGCGCACTTTTCCGTCCCGCATCACAACCATTGGTAAGCAAAGTGCGCACCGACTTTAGACCAGGCGAAGCACCTTCGGCCTCCGCGCCCATCGCACAATGGCTCGACACGCGTGTGGTTCGCGCTGAAGACGGCGTGGTCGTCATTCCGGACCGCGAACTCCTGCTCACGAGCATGTATTCGCGATCGGGCGTCGATCTTGTCATCAACACGCCGGGGGGCATCAAATACATCGTCAAAGGATTTTTCCTTCACGATACGCTCCCAACACTGAGCGACGGAGTGGACACGCACATCCCTGGCGAGCTGGCAAAACAGTTTGCCGGCTCGATTGCACCGGAGCAGTACGCTGCCGCCGCCGGCGGCGCCCCGGGTCCTGTGATCGGCGTTGTTCGCTCGCTGACCGGCGTCGTGCGCGTCATCCGCGCGTCCGACGGTTCGGAGGTAGAGCTGAAGATCGGCG
The DNA here is from genome assembly GCA_050250575.1 of Rhodospirillaceae bacterium. Lineage (GTDB taxonomy): Bacteria > Pseudomonadota > Alphaproteobacteria > Rhodospirillales > Rhodospirillaceae > SHVO01. The sequence goes on from JBFWOJ010000016.1 coordinate 15,265, forward strand.
ATCCTCTGTATCAGGACGACATCGTTGAATCCGACGCGGGCGCCAACGTAGGTCTGGTCTTCATCGACGGTACGACGCTGGCGCTCGGTGAAAACGGCGAACTCGTACTCGATGAACTTGTCTACGACCCGAGCAAGGCCGTCGGCAAGGGTACGTTGCGTCTCGTCTCTGGCGCCGCTGAATTCGTCTCCGGCGGCATCGCGAAGTCCGGCGCTGACAATATGACGTTCCAAACGCCGGTCGCGACCATCGGCATCCGCGGAACGCGCGTCTTTGCTTCGTATGATCCTCAAACCGGGGATATCACGGTTCTGAACCGTCCCACCGGCCAGGACGCGGCGGGGAACGAGACAGCGGGCGTCATCACATTGACGCTGCCCAACGGGACCGTCATTGGCGATGCCACGGCCGGTAACGCCGGCTGGCAATGGAATCCGGTCGTCGGAACGGCGCCGACGCCTGTGCAGCTCACCGAACAGCAGGTGCAGAATATCGCCGGCGCCGTCTTGAATACGGTCAACAATCTGCAAACGCAGATCCAGCAGCAGCCGAACCTCGTTCCGACGCCGGCGGGTGGAGGCACGAACGTGACCCCGGGCGGCGCTGCCGCCGCTCCGGCCGATGCGGGCACTCCCGCGCCCGCGGGCCAGCCCGCCGATGGCGCCCCCGCGGCAGACGCCGCGGCGCCTCCTGCGGATGCCCAACCCGCGCCTGATGCAACAGCGCCTCCGCCGGCTGCGGATGGGGGGACGCCGCCTGCGGCGACGCCTCCAACCACGCCGCCGCCCCAGCAGACACAAACGCCCGTGATCAACACGGGGAATGTCGCGGGCAACCTCGGCACGACTGGTGCCACTGGCGCTGCTGGCACCACGGGAGCGACGGGCGCGGTCGGCGCCACGGGAACGACCGGCGCGGGCGCGACCGGCACAACCGGCACCGGTACAGCCGGCGCGACGACGACCGGCGGGACCGCGGGAACGGCGAACCCTGTGGTGACGAATCCGGTCACGAACCCCGTGACCGTCACGCCTCCGCCGGCGCCTCCGCCGACGCCGGTGCAGCCGGTGCTTTTCAGCATCCAAGGGGGTAGCGCTTCCGACGCGACGGCCAGTTCCATCACCTTCACGATTACCCGGAGCGGGAATACGGGGGTCAGCGCCTCGGTCAACTATGTCACCAGCGGCGGCTCGGCGGCATCGGGTACCGACTTCACGCCGAACACGAACGTCGTCTCTTTCGCGCCCGGCCAGACGTCACAGCAAATCTCGATTTCGATCCTCCCGAACCAGCGTGGTGAGCCGGAAGAAACGTTCACCGTCTCACTCAATGGCGCGACCGCCGGCGGCGGAGCGGCAGCGAACATCGCCGGGGGCTCGGCGACAGGTACGATCATCGCCGATCCTCCGTTGCCGACGATCACTTTGAGCGGCGGCGGCGACGTGATCGACCGGCCCGCCGGCGAGGCGACATTCACGCTCACGCGCAGCGGAGATCTCACAGGCCCGTCGTCCATCACCTATCGTGCGGTTCCCGGCACCGCCGACAGCGCCGACTTCGGAGCGCCGACCGGAACAATAACGTTTGCAGCGGGCGAAACCACCAAGACGTTCCAGATTCCGATCCTGGCCAACCTGCGAAATGAGGCGGCGGAATCTTTTACCGTCGTCATTGAGTCGCCCGTTGATGCTCTTCTCGGCGAAACCACCACGGCGACTGTGAACATCGCGGCCGATCCGCCGCTGCCGACGATCGCATTGAGCGGCGGCGGCACCGTAAGCGACCGGGTTGCGGGCAACGCGACATTCACGCTGACGCGGAGCGGCGATACAAGCGCGGGTTCCACCATCAGCTACCGGGCCGTACCAGAGAGCGCCGATGCTACCGACTTCGGCAGTCCTACCGGAACGATCACGTTCGCCGCTGGCGAAACCACAAAGACGTTTCAAATCCCCATTCTCGCCAACCAGCGGAACGAAACGGCGGAATCGTTCACGGTCGTCATCGAATCCCCCGTCGATGCCGTGCTTGGCGGCTCGACGTCGGCGACGGTCAACATCGCCGCCGATGCGCCGCTTCCGACTCTCAGTATTTCCTCCGTCACGGCGTCGGCCCGTCCCCCGTCGCCCGCCGTACTCACGGTCACGCGCACCGGGGATCTCACCGCGCCGTCGACGGTGGCCTACGCGACCGTTGGTGGTTCAGCTACGGTCGGCAGCGATTTTAACCCGGCCTCCGGGGTCCTGACGTTCGGCATCGGCGAAAGCTCGAAGACCATCAGCGTCGATATCGTTGCGAACAGTACGCCGCTTACGATCGCCACGCGCGAGCCGCAGGAAGTCTTCACCGTTGTTCTTTCCGACGCGACGGAAGCCGTCATCACTGGCGGCGTCGGCACCGTGACCATTGCAGCCGATCCGGCGGTCGGCCTCGCGATCTTCAGCATCGCCAACGCCTCGGTCGGGGAAGGGGAAACGGCAAGCATCATCGTGACCCGCGCCGGCGACTTAAACGGCGAAGTCTCGGTCGATTTCAGAACGTTCACGGGTTCGGCTGGGGCGGGCGATTTCACTGCTGAGAGCGGACGCCTGACCTTTGCGCCAGGAGAGACATCAAGGACCATCAGCGTCGCCACCAGGACCGATAGCGTGGTCGAGCCCGCCGAAAGCTTTACAGTGGTCCTCTCGAACCCCATTGGCGGCACCATCGCCGCAGGAACGGCGACCGTCGACATCCTGGCCGACGTTCCGTTCCCGACCATTAACGTCTCCGGGAGTGCGGTAGGCGATTCGGAAACCGGTAACGCGGAGGTCCTCGTATCGCTTTCGGTACCCTCCACGCGGACGGTGACGGTCTCCTATCAAACGCAGAATGGCTCGGCCTTCGCCGGATCTGACTACGGCAATGTGAGCGGCACGCTTATTTTCGCGCCAGGTGAGCTCAACAAGACGATCTCAATCCCTATCCTCACCAATTCCGGCATCGAACCGGAAGAGGAGTTCCAGGTCGTTCTCACCAATCCCGTCAACGGCACCTTGGGCTCCAGCAGAGGGACCGTTACGATCCTCGCCGATCCCCCGCCGCCGCCGCCGGTCACCATCAGCATCGCCGACGTGACTGTCTCTGATGCGGCCGCGACGAATGCGCAATTCGTCGTAACCTTGTCGGGCTCGAGCACGAGCCCGATCACCGTCAACTACTTCACCACCGCCCTGACTGCCACCGGCGGAACGGACTTCACACCGGTGAGCGGAACGCTGACCTTTGCGCCGGGAGTCACATCGCAAACGATCTCTGTGCCGATCCTTGCGAATGCAGGCAATGAGCCGGGCGAACTGTTCCGCGTAGACCTCCATTCTCCGTCCGGTGCGACGATCGCGGACAACTTCGCCCTCGGCAATATTTCTGCCGACGTGGCCGTCAACGAAGCGCCCAATCAGCTGGCCGGTGGCGTTGTACCGCCGCAGCTTCCGGGCGCCGCGACGCAGCCAAGCCAGACGATCTCCAACCTGCTCGGGCCCGGTTTTTTCGACGCCAACGGGGATTTGCTCGCGGGCGCAGCCATCGTTGGAAATGCTGCCATCGCCGGTACGGAAGGGGTTTGGCAGTACTCCACGAACGGGACAAACTGGTTCGCTATCGGGTCGGTCACCGACGGGACCACGGGCCTTGTGCTGTCCGCCTCGACCCAAATTAGGTTCGTCCCGGCCGGTGGATTCACCGGCGTGCCGACGAGCCTTCTCGTTCGCTCCATCGACGGCAGCTACACCGGCAGCTTCTCGGCCACGGGCGCGACGGAGACGCGCGTTACGCTTGGCGCGCTGGCGACAGGCCCGACCTCTCCGCTTTCGTCGCAAATCGCCCACATCGACACCGGCGTTCTGAACGTCGTGCTGTGGGACGGCGACAATGCGACGACATCCTGGTCCGATGCAACAAACTGGAACCCTGACAGCCTGCCCGACAATACGTCGGGCGTCATCATTTCCTCGTTCACCGTTCATCCGACGAACAATATCCCGAACATCATCGGCTATTTGAGCCTCACCGGCACGACGATCCTCAGCATCAGCGATGATTCGCCGACTGTCACCTCGGTTCACGCGTTGCTCGGCGGCAACGCCGCGGCGGGAACGAACATCAATCTATTCGACGGTGGCGTGTTGGAGATCGATGGCCCGTTCTTCGCCGCGGGCACGATGAATCTGGGCGGCGCGGCGTCCGGCAACATCAGCGGCAACGGTACGCTCATCAATTCGGGCGGCATCGGTATCATACGCGGCGTGATTTCCACACGCGTCTTCAACACTGGGACTGTCTCCCACTTCGGGAATGGCGGCGTCGCCGATATTTCCGGAATGTTTGTCAACCTCGCGACCGGCGTCCTGGAAGTTACCGGCAACAACACCACCAGCAACCTGCTGGTTTCGGGTGTCGCCAATAACTTCGGCCAGATCCGTCTGACTTCATTCTCCAATCCCTCCAACATTACTCTCAACTTCACAGACCTGGTTAACCGAGCTGCCGGTACCATCGAAATCCAGGCGGGCGCGGGTGGCGCGCGTAGCCTTCAAGGGACGATCGCGAACCGAGGCGCCATCAACGTCAATTATGACGGCACTTTCAGCGGCGGCACGCTCACGAATACGGGCACGATTTCAGTCGGTGCGGCGTCGACGTTCACGGTGAACTCCACGCTTGTTGGTGCCCTCGGTGGGATTCTGAGCGGGACGGGTACGCTGCTCATCAGCAATAGCGGGACGTTGCAGGCCGATGCGCCGACGCTGATTTCGGCCGGGCTGAAGCTTCAACTTGGCACGACGTCGGGCGCCCAAGTCGTTGGAGGAAGCCTCCTCACCAATGCCGGCACTATTGAAATGTACAGCGCCAGCATCGGCACGTCCTTCAATATCGGCGCGACCGGCATCGTACAGGTGATCGGATCAGGCAATTCCTTCGCCGGCGTAACGACGATCGCCGCGGGGGGCCTTGTCGAATTGACCGGGAACAACACGACAACGGTCCTGACGCTTGCCAACAACCTGACGAACAGCGGTACCTTCCGCTTCACTTCGGTCAGCAACCCTACGCCGACCACGCTGAACTTTACGGGCCAGACTTTCAATAATCTGTCGGTGTTCGACGTTCAGCCTGGGGTGGGCGGGACGCGCACGATCAGCGGCGGAACCTTCAACAATACCGGCACGATCAATGTCGTGTCCGGCAACACACTCAACATTTCCTCTGGGACGATCCTGACCCATGCCGGTCCGGCGACCTACACCGGCGGCGGCTGGCTGTTCTTCCAGGACGGGGCGACCTTCCGTTTCCTCACGGCGGGTACGGTGCCCAACACCATAAACATACTGTTCGGCACGACGGGCGGCACGGGCGCTTTCTGGGACAGCACCGGTGGGGCGGCGGTCAATATCTCGGGCTTTGTCGATCTCAAGCGCGGAACCATCAGCCTGCCGATGACCGTTGGCAGCGGCGGCGTTGTGCAGGCGCACGCCACGAACGACATCGCCAACTTCACGAACACATTGACGGTGGGCGTTGGTGGCACGCTCGAACTCGGCGGCAACAATACGACGACAGATGTGAATTTCGCCGGACTTGTGCAGAACAGCGGAATGATCCGCCTGACGTCCAACGCAAATCCGTCCAATATCACGTTCGACGCCACCGGCAGCACCTTGACGAATAACGGCGCGGGCACGGTTCTTTCTGATGCAGGCGTCGGCGGGGCGCGCTCGATCAAGGGCACGTTCAACAATTCCGGTACCCTCACTGTAAATCAGAGCCTTACGCACCAAGGCGGCAATCTGACGAACAGCGGGACGATTTTTGTCGCCGCTGGCCAGACGCTCACCATCAACGATATGCTGATACAGTCGGGCGGCACGCTGTCCGGCACAGGAACGATCTTCATCAACAACGGAGCAACGCTGCGCTCCGACACGTTCACGTCAATCGGCACCGGACTTACCGTTCAGCTCGGTACGACCTCCGGGTCCGCCGCCGATTGGACCAATACCGCGGCGGCCATCGGCAGCGTCTCCGGGACTCTGGACGTCAAGAAAGGGACCGTTGGACTCAATCTCCAGGTCCAGAGTGGCGGCAAGATCCACGCCGAGGCCACCAACGACCTCGTGACGTTCACCGGACTGATCCAGAACATGGCCGGCGGCACCATGTTGTTCACCGGCAACAATACATTCACCGAAGTCAACTTTACGGCGAACGTCACCAACGCCGGAACTATCCGGCTGACGTCGTATTCCAACCCGACCAACATCACCTTCGACATTACCGGCGCTCAACTTAATAACCAAAGCGTGTTTGAAGTACTGGCGGGCGTTGGCGGAGTGCGCACCTTCCGCGGCGGCACGTTGTTCAATACCGGGACGATCAATATCGAGGCCACGCAAACGTTGCACCTCACGTCCGGCACGTTTCTGGTTTCCGGCGCGGGCAGCGTCTTTACCGGGACGGGCACGCTCAACATCGTCGACGGATCGACCTTCCGTTTCACGGCGCCGGGCACGGTACCGACGGGATTCAATGTGCTATTTGGAACCACCGGCGGCGGCGGCGCGACCTGGGACGGTGGATCGGTGGCGACTGTCGCCGGCAACGTATATCTCTATCGCGGCCTCATCTCGACGCCGATCGTCATTAGCGCCGGCGGTTTGGTCAGCGCGGAGGCCACCAATAACCTCGTCACCTTCTCCGGCCCGTTGACGATCAACACCGGCGGGATCCTGCATATCGGCGGCAACAACACGGTCACTGAGATCAACGCGACCGGCACGACCGCCAATACCGGCTTGATCCGCCTGACCTCCGTATCCAATCCGAGCAATATCACCTTCGATGTTGTCGGCGGAACGCTGAACAATGATACGGGCGGGATTATCCACGCCGAAGCCGGCGCCGGCGGCATCCGCGTCATTCGCGGTACGTTCAACAACGCTGCGACATTCACCGTCGACGAGAACACCTTCATCACCAACGGCAATCTGACCAACACCGGTACGGTCGGGATCGCCGCTGGTAAGACGCTCGACGTCGCCACGACCTTGAGCATGGGCGCGGGCAGCCTTTTGTCGGGCAACGGAACGCTGTTTATCAACGACAGCGGCACTCTCCGCTTCGACATCAACTCGACGATTCCCAATGGAATGACGCTGTTGCTGGGCACGACCGGCGGCGCCGGCGCGACCTTTGGCAATACCTCCAGCGCCACCGCGACCATCCTCGGGACGCTTGAGCTAAAGCGTGGGAATATCAATCTTCCGCTGACCATCGGCGCCGCCGGGATCATGCGCGCCGACGCCTCGAACAATGTCTTCAATATCAACAGCGCGGTCACGATCAACGCGACGGGCCTATTCGAGCTGACCGGCAACAACACCGTCACGGAAGTGAACGTCAATGCTGCCGTCACCAGCGCGGGAATTGTACGGCTGACGTCCTACAGCAACCCGAGCACTGTGACGCTGGATGCGTCCGCCGGCAGTTTGACGATCCAAAGCGGCGGTATCCTCGATATCAATCCCGGCGTCGGCGGAGGTCGGACGGTCAAAGGCCAGCTGAACGTTTCCGGCATCGTCGATGTCGGTACCAATGCGACCTTCGATATCGGAACGGCGAACATCGACATTCTCACGGGAGGCACTTTCACTGTTCAGGGCAGCGCCACCGCGAGCTTAAGCGGCGCGTCCGGGCAGTTCCGCGTCAACAGCGGCGGACAACTGACGGTGAACGGCGTCCTCAACATGAACGGCCGGGATCTCGTCAGTGACGGCACCATCAGCGGTTTCGCCAACATAAACTTCGGCGGTGGCGCCTACGTCCTCATGGCGTCGCAAAATCTCGGCGGTTTTACCGTCGCCAGCGGCTCGATCCTCGCCCTCGGCGCCGGCAGCGGCGCGACCGGGACCGGCGTCTTGACCGTCGCGGACGGCGGGACGTTCCGCATCGACGCCAATGCGACAATCGCGTCCGGTCTTACGATCAATTTCGGCACCGCCGCGGGTTCCGGCGCAACTTGGTCGAAGATCGGGGGTGCGATCGCGACCCTGAACGGCGTTGCCAATCTGAATAAAGGAACCGTCAGTGCAAATATCGATGTGCTCTCGGGCGGTTCGATTGTCGTCGCTGATTCCAACGACGTTGTGACCATCGGCAGCGGCGGCGCCAGCACCGGCATCGGCGGAGGATCGACCCTGGTCGTCCAGGACACTAACGGGAATGCGAGCGGGACTGAACTGAATATTCAAGGCCTGTTCGCCAATTCCGGCGTGATCACCATGACCACGACGTCCGGGTCCGATACGGTAGCGCTCGATTTTAGCGGCGCGGTCCTGGCGACCAACGATGCCACGGGTTCGATCCAGATCAACGCCGGGACCGGCGGAGCCCGGCTGATTCGAAACTCGTTCACCAACAACGGCACCGTTTCGGTCAATACCGATGCGACCTTCGTATCGGGAACGCTGACGAACTCCGGCGCCATCGTCGTCGCTTCCGCGAAGACGCTGACCATCGACAGCGGTACCTTGCGGCTGAACGCCTCCAGCGCCCTTTCGGGGCCGGGAACCATCTTCATCAACGATGGCTCGCTCCTGCGTCTTGGCGGCAATACCTCGATCGCGTCCGGCGCGGTCGTGAATTTCGGATCGACCGGCGCCGGCACTACCCTCGACTCGTTAGGCGCCTATACCTTGGCCGTGGACGGCACGTTGAACCTGCGCAAGGGTAGCGTCACCGCGAACCTCACCATCGGCAACGGCGGCAACCTCACCGCGTTCGATTCCAACGATGTCATCACCTTCTCCGCTCCGCTGACCGTCAATGCCGGCGGGACCGTCACGGTGCGAGACACGAACGGAAACAGCACCGCGACCGAACTCAATCTGTCGACGACGACCAACGCGGGCACCATCGTTCTCGATACGACTTCGGGCACCGATACCGTGATCCTCGATATGGCATCGGCGGGTGCGACGTTGACGAACCAGAGTGGCGGCATCATCCAAGTGAACCCTGGTACAGGCGGCGCGCGCACCATTCGCGGCGCTATCAATAACAACGGCGGCACCTTCGATATCAATGCGAACACGACCTATACCACCTATAACCTCACCAATGCGGGGATCATCGACGTCGCCGCGGGCACGACACTCACGATTTCCAGCACCAGTTTGATACACGCCGCCGGCGGAACATATGCCGGAACCGGCAACATCTTCATCGACAACGGCGCGGGGATTCAGTTCACCGGAAACGGGACGCTTCCGTCCGGGCTTACGCTGCAATTCGGAACGATTGGCGGCTCCGGCGCGACCTGGAGCTCAGGTGCAGGTACGCCCACCATCGCCGGCGTCGTCGACCTGCGGCGCGGGCAGATCGGCGCGAATGTGACGATCGCCAACGGCGGCGTTATGCAGGCGAGGGAGACGAACGACCTCATCCTGTTCAACGGCGGTACGCTGACAATCCAGACCGGCGGACTGTTGCTGCTGGAAGACACCAGCGGCAACAGCACGCCGACGGAAGTGACCTTCACGTCGAGCTCCAGCACAACCGGCACCGTCCGCCTCACGACCAGCAGCGGCACGGACACTGTTCTGCTCGATTTCGCCGGTGGAACGCACACCATCAACTCCGGCGGCGTGTTGGTTACCGAGGTCGGCACCGGCGGAGCGCGCCACATCAAAGGCACCTGGACCAATCAAGGCACGTTCGACATCAACGCCGATACGCTGCTGACCTCGGGCAATTTCGTCATGACCAATCAAGGAGTCATCGACGTGGCCGCCTCCAAGATCCTCGAGATCGACAACGGCGGTATGCTGGTGGCAAGCACGGGCGGCTCGTTCACGGGCAGTGGCCGGCTGTATGTCGATCACCTGTCGACCTTGCGGATCTCCGCCAACACGACGTTGCCCTCGCTGTTCACCATCCAGATGGGCGCAGTCGGCGCCGCCGACGGCACCATCGACAACAGCGGCGGCGCGCAGCTCACGGTCGCCGGAACGCTGGAGCTGCAGAAGGGCGTGCTTAGCGCGCCGACGACGGTGGCCAGCGGCGGCCTTGTCAAAGTGATGGAAGCTAACAATCAGGCGAGCATAAATGGGTCGTTCACTATCCAAAACGGCGGCAATCTGCTGATTCAGGACACGAGCGGCAACAGCTCTCAGACGGCGCTGACAATCAACGGCGTGGGTCTGAGCAACGGAACCATTCTCCTCACCACCGCATCGGGGACCGACACGGTTCGTCTTGTCGCCTCGACGCTCGTTACGAATGCGTCGAACGGCACGATTCAAACAGCGCCGGGTACCGGCGGAGCGCGCGTGCTGCAAGGCGCGTTCAACAACGACGGCATGCTGGACATAGATACGGACACAACCTACGAAAGCGCAACGCTGCATAACACCGGGGTCCTCGATGTCGCCGCCACGAAGACATTCACCGTGGCGCCCGGCGCAATATTCCGTCACGGATCGGGCTCGTCGTACGCGGGAACTGGAACGCTGCATATCGCCGATCTCGGCACATACCGGTTCACATCGAACGGTACGGTCCCAGGCGGCTTTGTCGTGACGGTCGGAACGCTCGGCGGGGGGGGCGCCAATGTCGAGACCACCAACAGCACAGGCCCGACGGTCTCCGGGACCATCGACTATCGCAAAGGCGTTTTCAGTGCTCCGCTCACCATCGCGAACGGCGGCATCGTACAGGTTGTCGATTCCAACTTGGGTGTCTCCTTTACGGGGGGAACCACTATCCAAACTGGTGGTTTGTTGAAGGTTCAGGACAGCGCCGGCGACAGCACGCAAACTGCCACCACCGTCTCCGGCATCAGTAACGCTGGGACGATCCACTTGCTGACCACAAGCGGCAGCGATGCGGTAAAAATCAACTTCACCGGCGCGGCGTCGAATGCAGCCGGCGGTAACCTGCTGATCTCGCCGGGAACCGGCGGCGGCCGGGCGATCACGGGGAATTTCACTAACGGTGGTACGATTGATGTCGATGCATCGACGACATTTGGCGATGGCGGCGCTTATGCGCTGACCAACCAAGGTGCTATCGACATCGCCGGCGGTGCAACCCTCGCTATCCACACCGGCGCCACCTTGTCGCAGAGCACGGGAGGCACTTACAGCGGCAGCGGTACCTTGTTCCTGTCGGATGGATCGACTTGGGATTTCGCGGCCGCGGGAACGATCCCGGCTTCGATGGTTGTGACGGTAGGCGCCGTGGGCGGCGGCTTCGGGACGACGCTCTCGGGCAGCGGTACGCCCACAATTCTCGGAACGCTCGGGTTGCAACGCGCAACCGTTTCCGCATCGATAACGGTCGGCAGCGGCGGGGTCATGCGGGTCGACGACTCCCTCGATATCGTCAATGTCAGCGGCACAACGACCGTGTCCAGCGGCGGTCTCTTCCTCGTCCAGGACAACAGCGGCAACAGCTCGAATACGGAAGTGAACGTCTCCGGTCCGACCAACGTGACGGGGACGCTGCGCCTTACGACTTCCTCGGGCGGCGACGGCGTCGTTTTCGATAACAGCGGAGCCCTCAGTATCCTCTCCGGCGGGACCTTGGACCTCGCGACCGGTACGGGCGGCACACGGACCGTGAACGGCTCGGTGAGCAATGCGGGCACCGTCTCTGTCGATCAGAATTCAACCTTCAACCTCGGGAACTTCGACTTCGTCAACCAGTCGGGCGGCAACTTCAATGTCGCACTGTTGAAGACTGTGACCTTCTCCGGCTCCGGCGCTGCGAAGTTCCACAATCAGAGCGGCGCAACCCTGACCGTCACGGGGATCATGCTCATGGGTGGCCGTAATCTCCTCAACGACGGCACCATCGCCGGTACCGGCGTGATCACGCTCGGCGGCGGGACCTACACCAACAACGGTACCTCCTCGATCATTCCCGGCCTGTCGCCGGGCCGTCTTGTCATCGACGGCAACGCCGTGTTCGGCCATCGCAGCACGACGCAGATTGAATTGGGCGGCCGCGCGCCCGCCAACTACGACCTGCTGCAGGTCGCGGGCTCCTTTGTGCTGGGCGGCACACTCGATGTCGTGCCTTGGAGCGGTTTTACGCCGACGTCGGGCGACAGCTTCGAGGTTGTCACTTACGGCAGCCGCTCGGGCATGTTCCATGAGATGAGCGGCCTCGACCGTTTTGCGGGCGTCGCTCTCAATCCGGTGTTCACGGACACTTCTCTCACCCTTACGGCCAAAGCAGTCACGCATGAAGGCTCTGATGCGGCCGGTACGTTGGTGGGCGGCAGCGGCGCAGATGTCATCGTCGGCCGCGGCGGTCATGATACGTTGCTCGGCGGCGCCGGCGATGATCTGCTGCACGGCGGAACCGGTGATGACGTTCTTGCCGGCGGGGCAGGGAACGATACCCTTATCGGCGGCGACGGATTCGATACGGCCGATTACGCCGGCTCGGCGCCGGTGAGCGTCGACCTCGACGCTGGCCGCGCGATGGGAACCGACATAGGCGACGATCTCTTGGTTTCGATCGAAAAAGTCATTGGCTCGCTGGGCGCCGATACTCTCTCGGGCAATGTCCGCGACAACGTTTTCATCGGCGGGGGCGGTGCCGACATCCTTACCGGCAGCGAGGGCAAGGACGTGTTCGTGCTTCAGAACATCGCCGACGCGGGGGATACCATCACCGACTTCACGTCCGGTATCGATAAGATCGAGATCGACGCGGCCGCGTTCGGGTTGACCACGGAAGGCGCGGCATTTTCGACCATCACCGGGTCGTACGATGGCTCCAATGGCGGGGAGAACGCCTGCTTTGCGAACGGAAAGAGCGCGCTGATCTTCAGCGTGGCCGATCACGCGCTCTATTTCGATCCGAACGGGGCAAGCGAAGGATACACCGTGCTCGCGACGCTTCAGCCGGGCGCCGTCCTGACGGCGCCCGACGTGCGCGTGACCGAACACGCTTTCGCCTAAGACGGCGCGCTACTTGCTGGTCGCGACGAATACGCCGTCCCAGTCGGCGCCGGGCGGGTTCATCCGGAACCCGGCGATGCGTTCTTCCATGACGTCGTAGAAGCCGAGCATCTCGCTCACAAGCCCGGATTGCGTCTTGACGATCGCTCGGGCCGCCTGCATGCGGCGTTCGGCTTCATCCCATTGCTGGGCGCGATAGGCCGCGAGTGCCGCATCATGCTCGCGTGCGAGCTGCGCAAACCAGCCTTGGTTTTTCATCGCGGGATCGCCGATCAGGGTGAAGATGCGCACGGCCTGCTTCTTGCCCTTGACCATTATCAGGTCAAGCTCGAGCAGAGGGTACATCGGCGAAAGCTCCGCGCTTTTTTCGCCAACGACGACCGTCACGCCGTACGACTTTGACTGACCTTCGAGGCGCGAGGCGAGGTTTACGCTGTCGCCGAGGACCGAATAGTCGAACCGCTGCTCGCTGCCCATGTTTCCGACGCAGGCAATGCCGGAATTGATACCGATGCCTACGTTGAGCACGCGGTGCTCGCGGCCTTCTTGCTTGGCCTCGGCTTCGAGCACTTTGTTGACGTCCTTGACGGCTTGGACCATGCCGAGCGCGGCTTTACAGGCGCTGGGAGCATGATCCTTTACGTCGAGCGGCGCGTTCCAGAACGCCATCACGCAATCGCCCATATATTTGTCGATAGTACCGTTGGTTGACAGGATGACGTTGGTGAGCGGGGTCAGCAGCCGGTTGATGAGCCGCGTAAGGCCTTGGGCGTCGAAGAGCTCGGAGATCGACGTGAAGCCGCGAATGTCCGAGAACATGAAGGTCATCTCGCGATTCTCGCCGCCAAGCGTGAGCTTGCTCGGATCCTCCGCCAGGCGCTTTACCAGATCCGGCGAGAGATACTGACCAAAAGCGCTGCGTACCTGTTTGCGCTGGGCTTCCGTGCGCATGTATCCGGCAAACGCAAGGAACGCGTAGAACAGGAAGGCTGATGCAATCGGGAAGGTCGGGTCATAGAGTTCGAGACGCGTCGCAAACGCGTTCCAGGACCACCAGCCGTAACCGCCCGCGATCAAAGCAAAAACTGCAAAGCCCGAGGCGATGCTGACCATTGGCGTGATGATGATCATGATAAGACCGATCGCCAAGGCGGTGAGCAGTTCGACCGCGAGCGCGGTGTTCAGATATTTCAGCTGGCTGTCGAATAAAATGTTCTCGAGGATATTGGCGTGCGCTTCGACTCCCGGCATGACGGAATTCAGGGGCGATGCGCGCAGGTCGGCGAGCAATCCCGTGGCGGACATGCCCACCAACGCAAGCTTGCCCTTCAGCGCATCAGGCGGCAGGCGGTTGTGGATCACATCCGTTGCCGAAATATAGTGTTGTGCGCGCCAGGTCTGGCTTGAACGGAAGTAGGGCCTGACTTCGCCGAAGGCATCGGTCTTGACGACATAGGAGTCGCGGCTGCGCGGAGGTCGAATGAAAATCTGGCTGACTCCTCCCAGGGAGGCGTCGGTGGAGATGCCGATGGTGCGCCCGCGCAAATTGACCCGCAACATCTCCAAGGTGAGAGAAGGGTAGAGCGTGTCTTCGTTGGTGACGATCATCGGGACCTGACGCACGATGCCGTCGAGCGAGCGGTCCGAGAGTGCGAACACGCCGCGGCCGGCGGCGGCTTGATCGAGCTCCGGCAGAGGGCGCAGCACGCTTGCCCCACGCGCGAGATAAGGCTTCGGATCGTCGCCAACGACGGCAAAGGAAGTTCGCGGCGGGATACCCTGGTAGCTCAGCTTGTCGGGCACGGTCGTCTGTCCCAGCACGACCTTTCCGCTTTTTTTGATGGCGTCGGCGAGGATCGCGTCATTGGTCGGCACGCTCTTGAGCCTCTCGCGAATTTCCTCTTCGATCAGTCCCGGCGGCACCGATTCCGCGATCTTCGCGACCGAGGTCTGGTCTGGCTCGGAGAAGACGACGTCGAACCCTAGGACATTGACGCCCAGCGCCGTGGCATTAGTGACGAGATCGGCGACCGTCGTGCGTGGCCAGGGAAACTGGCCAAGCTCGTTGATGCTCTTCTGGTCGATGTCGATGATCACGACCGGACTGTTGGGCGGGGTCTCGCGCGGTTTCAGGACTTGATAGAAGTCGAAGGTGCGTGCGCGGATGATCTGGAGTCCGACCGGATCGTCGATCCGCACGAATAACAGGCCAAGCAGGACGAGGATGGTAGTCAGGCGGCCCGATTGCATCATCGAGCTGCGGAACCAGCGGCCCCACCATTTGATGCTGAGGGCGTTGCGCCAGGGGATGTCGCGGACTTTCTCGCCTAGCCAACGGCTGTTGGCGACCGCTCCGGAATCACCTGCAGAATGAATGTCATCGCGCACTGGATAGCCCCCGGTCCCCTGCGCCGAAGCTTACCCCAATCCATTGCGGCCGGTCCATGAAGCGCAGGCTAAAAGGCTCATATTTAAACGAAAAAGCGGCCACAAGGTCGCGCCAATGAGGTAAATTGCGGGCTATGCACAATGATCTCGACTCGAGCCCGGCCGAGCCCGTTCCGGTTTGGCTCCGGAGCCTGCTTGAACCCTTGAAGCCGCTCTTCAAGGAAGTGCTGACGGTTTCTTTTTTCATTAACCTGCTCGCGATCGCCGTGCCGGTGTTCGTGCTGCAGGTCTATGACCGCGTGCTGTTTCACGCCGGCCTGAGCACCCTGCAGGGCCTTGTGATCGGCGTGGCGGTGGTCATTGCCTTCGACTTCGTCTTGCGGCGGACGCGGGCGCGCATGCTCCAAGCCGTCGCGGTGAAGATCGATGTTGAGATCTCGACACGCCTCGTCGGCAAGCTCCTTGCCTTGCCGCTGCGCACACTCGAGTCCCGGCCCGGCTCCTACTGGAATCTTCTCTTCCGGGACGCGGACGTGGTTCGCAATGTCTTTTCCGGGGCGACGGCGGTACTCGCCACCGATCTGATCTTCGGCGCCCTTTTCCTCGGCATCGTTGCGGTCATCGCATGGCCGGTCTTCTGGGTGCTGCTGATCATCTTCGCATTGTTTGTCGGGCTGGCGTGGCACGCCGGGCGCTACGTCGATACCGCGGCGGAAAAGGAAAAGTAGCGGACCTTAAGCCGCGATTCCCTGATCTCCGAAATCATCCTCGGACGGACGACGGTGAAAGCCCTCGCGCTCGGCGACCGCATGAAGGATGAGTGGGAGCGACGCCAGGAAGATTCCATCGTCGAAAGCATCAATCGCGGAGCCCAGAACGATCTTTATCTCTACGCCGGTCAGAGCCTCACCCTCATCGCAACGGTGGCGATGACGACGGTGGGCGCGCTGGCGATCCTCAATCAGAATCTAACGATGGGCGGCCTGATCGCCGCCAACATGCTGTCGAGCCGCCTGTTGGCGCCGATGAATCAACTCGTCGGTACCTGGCGGACCTACACGTCGTTCAAACAGTCGGCTCAGCGGCTCGCTCAACTGTTCTCCGAAACCGAGGAACTACAGGAAAGCCCGATCCAGTTGGAACGGCCGAAGGGTCGCATTACCCTGGACAACGTCAGCTTCCGTTACGCACCGGAAGCGTCCCCGGCGCTCGAAGAGATCCGCCTCGACATTGCGGCGACGGGAATGACCGCCATCATGGGCCCCAACGGCGGCGGCAAGACGACGCTGGCGAAAGTCATGCTCGGTCTCTATCGGCCCGATACCGGCAAGGTCTTCATCGACGGCGCCGACATCACCCAGTTGGCGCGTCGTGATCTTGCGCGGTGGATGGGTTACGTGCCGCAGGAGTGTGTGCTCTTTGCCGGTACCATCCGCGAAAACATCGCTTTCGTGAAACCTGAAGCAACGGACGACGAGATCATCCGCGCGGCGACGCTGGCGCGCGCCCACAGTTTGATCGTCAACCTGCCGAAGGGATACGGCTCGCCGGTCGGCGAAGGCGGCGGGCAGCTTCCGGGCGGCCTGCGCCAGCGAATCGCAATCGCGCGGGCTCTCCTGTGCGACCCGCCCATTCTGGTGATGGACGAGCCGACCGCCAGCCTCGACCGCGCGGGCGAGGAGGAGCTGCGCCAAAGCCTTGTCACCATGGCGAGAGAGAAAACCATCATTCTGGTCACCCACAGCCCGCCCATGGTTCACGCCTGCCAGAACCTGGTCATCATCGAGCGCGGGCGGATCAAGACCGCGGGGCCGACCCAAAAGACCTTGGAAGCCTTGGGCGCGGCGCGGCCGCGTCCGCACGCCGAGGGCGCCCCGGTCGTGCGGGTGGTGTCCGGCGGCGCGGCCGAAGCGCCGATTCCGGACTCGAACGCGGTGTAGCGCATGAATCCCCAACCGAAATCGTTCAGCCGCCTCCGCAGTCTCGCCGCCGTTCATGGCGCGCCGTCGTGGCGGCCCGTTTCGTGGACGTTGATGGGCCTGATCGGCCTTTTCGTGCTGTGGTCCTTGGTCGCGCGTTTCGACGAGGTGGCGGTCGCGACGGGGGAAGTCGTCCCGCAAGGTCAGATCAAAACCATCCAGCATCTCGAAGGCGGATTGATCGAAGAGATCTACGTGCGCGACGGCGATATCGTGCGCACCGACACGCCGCTGGTGCAGATCAATCTCGGGCAACTCGCCAATAATCGCGACGAACTGCAGATCCGGCTCGACGGGCTGCTGCTCGCGAAAGCGCGCCTGGAAGCCGAAGCCAGCGGCAAACCGTACGTCGCGCCGGCCGATATCGCGGGCCGTCAGCCGAAACTTGCGCAGGCGGAAGAGAACACCTACCGCGCGCGCCAGGAAGAGCTGAAGGCGACGCGCGCCGTGCTCGAAGGGCAGGTCGTTCAGCGCGAGCGGGACGTCGGAGAGACCAACGCCCGCCTGCAGTCGGCAGAGAACAATCTCACGCTGGCCCGCGAGCGGCTTGCGATCTCGGCGGACCTTCTGAAAGACGGACTGACGTCGAAGCTCGAGCACAGCCAGCTGCAGAGCCAGGTCGAGTCCCTGGTCGGCGAAGCGGCTTCGTTGCGCGAGGCCGCACCGCGCGCACGCGCCGCCCTCGGCGAGGCACAGGAGCGATTGCGGGAGCTTTCCCTCAAGTTTAGCCGCGAGGCCCAGGAATTCCTGGGCGAGACCGAACTGAACATTGCCCGCACGCAGGAGCTGCTGACGACGGCCGACGACCAGGAGACACGCTCGACCATCAAGAGCCCCATCACCGGCATCGTGAAGAACTCGCGGTTTCACACCGTCGGCGGCGTCGTACGGCCGGGCGAGGCGATCCTCGACATCGTGCCGTCGGAAGACGATCTCGTGGTGGAAGCAAGACTCAATCCCGTCGACCGCGGGTTCGTACGCGCCGGCCAGAAGGCGACAGTGAAGATCGACACATACGATTTCTCGCGCTACGGCGGGATCGACGGCGAGGTCATTTCAGTTGCGCCGGATTCCACCGTGCCCGAGAACGCGATGCCTTACTTCAAGGTCGTCGTGCGCACGGCGAAGCCCTACCTCGGCGAGGAGAGCGAAGGCCTGGCCATCACGCCGGGGATGGGCGCGACGGTCGATATCCATACCGGCACGAAGTCGGTGATGGAGTACCTGATCCGCCCTGTTTTGAAGTTAAAGGCGGAAGCCTTCCGCGAGCGCTAACCGGAGCGCCGCTGCAGCGGCACCTTCGAGATCAGGTCCGGCGTGATGTCGGAAATCTTCGCACAGCCCGAGAGCGCCATGGCGCGTTCGACCTCGCGGCGCAGAAGCGTGAGCGCGCGTTCGACGCCCGGCTGCCCGCCGGCGCCAAGACCATAGAGATAGGCCCGCCCGACCGAGCAGGCATTCGCGCCGAGCGCCAGCGCTTTCAGAACATGGGTGCCGCGGCGGACGCCGCCATCGACGATCAGTTCGAGATCGTTGCCGATGGCCTCGCGCATGGCGGTGATGCAATTGACCGGCGCCGGCGCGCTGTCGAGCTGCCGTCCGCCGTGATTGGAGATCATGATGGCGCTGGCGCCGATGTCACGTGCGCGTTTGGCGTCCTCCGCCGACTGCAGGCCTTTGATGGCGAAGGGTCCGCCCCACTCCTTTATCAGCCACGCGGCGTCCTCCCAGGTGACGCTGCGCGAAAGCTGGCTGTTCATATACTCGATCAGGGGCATCGTCCCCTTGCCGAGCGCGTCCGTGCGATGGACGACATTGGCCAGCCGGAAGTCCGGATTGCGTACGATGTTGAAGGTCCATTCGAAGTGATAGAGGAAATTGAGGATGCCTCTGATGCCGAAACGCGGCGGCATGATCATCCCGGTGCGGAAGTCGCGCTCGCGGTTTCCGGCTTGCGGCGCATCGACGGTGAGGCACATGGCGGCGAAGCCCGAGGCCTTGCAACGGGACACGAACTCGGCCGTAAGCCCTCGATCCTTATGGACGTAGATCTGGAACATCTTCGGGGTGTTTGACGCCTTGGCGATGTCCTCGATGCTGGTGGTGCCGAGCGTCGAGAGCGAATACATGGTGCGGGACTTCTCGGCGGCGCGAACGACAGCGAGTTCTTTGTCGTGATGGAACAGGCGCGACATGCCAGTAGGTGAACAGAAGACAGGCCAGGCAATGTCCTGGCCGAGCACCCGCGTCCGAGTATCGATTTCGGCTACATCGATCAGGAACCGCGGCATCAGTTCGTAATCGTCGAAGGCCGCCGTTGCGCCCCGCAGCGAGATCTCATCGTCGGCGCCGCCGTCGATGTAGTGGAACATGGGCGCAGGGAGCTTCTTTTTCGCCAGCGCGCGCAAGTCGGCGATGTTGTGGCACTCCGCGATTCCCATGCAGCCCCCCCGACGACCTAATGCGCAGATAATCGCACGATATCGGCCGCAGGAAGAAGGGTCTGGCGCTTGAGGAATTCGTACTCCGCGGCGCGGGCCGCCGCCCAGGCGACGTCGTCTTGCGCCGCGCCGGGATGACAAAGAATAAGCGGCCGCGGTCCCAGGTTCGCAAGGAAGGCCGGAAACACCTCGGCATAGTCGGCACGCGCGAAGTCATAAAAGCCGCAGAAGCCCTCGTTGGTGACGAAGCCGCGGGCGCGCGCGTGACGCGCGAAGCCCTTTCCCAGGGCATTAAGAACAGCCGCCTTGAACGCCGCAGGCCGCGAGGACACGGCAGCGTCGGTGGTGCTGCGCAGCCAGGGACGCGGTGACAGCTTTTCCGCGGACGCGAGGACGATGGAACGGATTCCCGGCAACACATGGGCATGAAGATGGCCGTCGATATGTGCGGGAGCCCGGCCCATCACCGCCGTAAACGCCGCGATCTGAGCGTCCGTCTCGGCCCAAATCTCGTCGAGCGGTACACGGCGAAGGTAACTCTTGGCGATCAGCTGTCCGATCCGCGGAAGGCGGCCGGCCGACGCCAAACGCGGCATCGCCGTCAGCGGTGCCTCATCGACCAGCGTGAGATGGAGGCCCACGTCGAGCTTGTCGGCCAGCGGCTTCAAGGCTGGACCCAGCTCAGGCCAGAGCCGTGAAGTTGTCATGCAGCTGACGGCGGAAATACGGCCGGCGCGCGCAAGATCGAGAATCGCCGCGCTGATGGGACGCGTGAGCGCGTAGTCGTCCGCACAGATCGTGACCCTCAAGGTCAGACCAGGTCTTTGAGCTGCCGTACGGCGCGGGCGCGGTCGACCTTCGCCTCTGCGCCTTCCCGCAGCACCATTTCCCGCACGAGATAGAGGGGCCGCGCCTTCACCTCATCGTAGATGCGCCCGAGGTAAAGACCCATCACGCCGATCTGCAGGAGCGTGAAACCGCTGAGGCCCAGGGTGGAAACGATAATCGACGCGTAACCGGGAACGTCGACGCCGAACGCCGCCGTCCGGACGATGAAGAAGGTGCCGAGGGCAAGGGCGAGCAGAGCGATGACGGCGCCCGCGTACATGGCAAGCCGCAGCGGCGCGGTCGAAAACGAAAGGATCCCGTCGAAGGCCAGCGCGAACAGACGAAGAGGCGAGAAGGAGCTGCGTCCGTGGGCACGGTCCTCGACATCGAACGGGATCGTCGCGTTCTTGAACCCAACCCAGCCGTAGATGCCTTTCATGAAACGCGCGCGTTCGCGCATGCGACGGATGGCGTCGACGACTTTGCGGTCGAGCAGACGGAAGTCGCCGGCGTCGGGCGTGATCGGCGTTTGCGAAAGCGCGTTGAAGGCGCGGTAGAAAAGCCTGGTCAAGGTGCGACGGACGAAGCCGTCGCTCGTCCGGTCCTTGCGGACGCCGGTCACCACATCGAAGCCTTCGGTCCACTTCTCGAGCATCCCGCCGATGACCTCCGGCGGATGCTGAAGGTCCGAATCCATGATCACGGTGCAATCACCCTCCGCGGCGTCGAGGCCGGCGGTGATGGCGATCTCCTTGCCGAAATTGCGAGACAGACCGATGAGCGTGATCGCCTCGCAACGCTCGCGCCAGGCCGAAAGGTGCAGCCAGGTATGATCCTTGCTGCCGTCGTCAACGCAGATGATTTCGTACGGGACCGGCTGGCGGTCGAGTACGTCGAGCAGCCGGGTCATCAGCGCATCGACCGACGGCCCCTCGTTATAGAACGGGAGAACGACCGAGATCAGAGATGGCGCGTGCCGGTCCATGCCAGGCATCGTCATTTTCCTTGGTTCCCTCACGCGTATTGTGCCCAAAGCGACCATTGGCGCCAGTCACAAAATCGCGGGAAATGCCTCAATTAATACAAAAAGTTGGGTATTCTGGGGGCCTCTCGGCAAAGGAGCGTGCAGATGTCGGCTTCCCGGATCGGCTTACGACGGCTCGCGATCGGTCTCGCTCAGGGACTGGCGCTCTATCTGATGTTCCAGACCTACGAGGCAAGAATCTGGCCGGCCACGGATCTTGCCACGTTCCAAGCGATCCTATTGCCGCTTTTCTTCGCGCCGCTGGCGGCGATCCGTGCGGACGGCCATTTGCCCCCGCGCAAACTGATGATCGGCCTCGGCGGTGTCGTGGTGTTGACCGCGGCCCTCGGGGCGTTCGAGGGCTATCGCGTCGGCGGCCTGCTCGATGCGCGTGGCTGGGAACCCGGTCCGCTATTGGCCGGGGTCGCCTTCATATTGTTCCTAGGCGAAGCGCTCGTCGTGGCGGGCGAAACCGACGGTAAGCGCCTTCCGCGGTATCAGACTTATTTCGAAGCCCTTTCAAAGCACGCGGTGCAGCTCGGCGTCGGCGTGGCCTTCCTCGGCGCTTTGTGGGTGCTGTTGTACCTCGGCGGTTCACTGTTCAATTTGATAAAGCTCGAATTCCTGCTGGACCTGATCGAAGAGCCGTGGTTCGCCATACCGATTTCGACGACGGGCCTCGCCATCGCAGTGCACGTCACCGACATGCGCGGCACTTTGGTGCGCGGGTTGCGCACGCTCGCCCATGCGTTGCTGTCCTGGCTATTGCCGGTACTGACTCTGATAACGCTCGGTTTCCTCGCGAGCCTGCCCTTCACCGGACTTCAGCCGCTGTGGGATACCCGCTTCGCCGCCGGCCTGCTCCTCGCAGTCGCTGCGGCGCTGATCGTCCTGATCAATGCCGTGTACGAGGACGGCGCGCCGGAGAACCAACCGCGCGGTGTGCAACGGTGGAGCATGATGGCGGCGATGGCGCTCCCGGCTCCGCTGGTGGCCATTGCCGCCCACGCCTTGTTCCTGCGCGTCGGCCAGTATGGGTGGACGACCGAGCGTGTGTTCGCCTTCGCCTGCATTCTGATCGGCGGCTGTTTCGGAGTTGGTTATCTCGCCGCGCTTGCCCGCGGGATGAAACGCCTGGAAGAGACGAATATGATTGCGTCCTTTTCGGCGATTGCCGTGATCCTCGCGCTGCTCACCCCCGTCGCCGACCCGGTACGCATCTCGGTTGCGAGCCAGGTGGCGCGTTTGGAAGACGGCCGCACGGCACCGGAAGCCTTCGACTACCGTTATCTTCGCTTCGAAGGTGGCCGTTACGGCGCGTCCGTCCTTGCGCGCATGCAGGCGGGCGAATTCAAGCGCGCCGGGGTCGCGGACCGGGCCAGACAGGCTGCGAACCTTCCACCGCGTTTCGCATCCGCGCCGATTGGCAGAGACGACCTGCCTCTAAACATAACCGTGGCAGGGGGGCGCGCGCTCCCCGAGAGTTTCCTGGCACAGGATTGGGCCGCAACCACGAAAGGCAAGTCGGTGTATCCGGCTTGCCTGACAAGACCCGGGGAAAAATGCGAGGCCTTCTTGCTCGATCTCACCGCCGATGGATCGGACGAGATCCTCCTCTTGCAAGCCGGGACGGCTGCTGCAGTCTTGCGGCACGACGGCGATAGGTGGTTGTACGGCGGATTCCTCCCGCACCGATTGGCCTGTGACGACATGCGCGCTTTGCTGCGTTCCGGCGAGGTTCGAACGACGCCGTCTCCATGGAGCGATCTGGAAATCGGCGGCGTGCGCATGGATGTGGCCGAAGGCGATATGTTCTCGATCCCGGATTGCCCGTAAAACGAAGCAGAATCAGCTGATTCGTCCCATTGTGAGCCCGGCTGTTATTGGGTAAAAGCCGGGTTCCGTTTTCCTGTCTTTTCCCAGCTTTTCGAGGTCCCGCGCGCGCATGGCCAGCTACCAATACATCTACGTGATGAAGGGTCTGTCGAAGACCTATCCGGGCGGCCGCGAGGTCCTGAAGAACATCTGGCTGTCGTTCCTGCCCGGCGCGAAGATCGGCGTGCTCGGCGCAAACGGCGCGGGCAAGTCCACGCTGATGAAAATCATGGCCGGGATCGAAACCGAGTTCAACGGCGAGGCCTGGGCGGCCGAAGGCGCGAAGGTCGGTTATCTCGCGCAGGAGCCGGCGCTCGATCCGAACAAGGACGTGCTCGGCAACGTCATGGACGGCGTCGGCGACGTCAAAGCGCTGCTCGACCGTTTCGAGCAAGTGAGCGCCAAGTTCGCGACCGAACTTTCGGACGACGAAATGAACGCGACCATCGCCGAACAGGCCGAGCTGCAGGAGAAGATCGACGCCGTCAACGGTTGGGACCTGCAGCGGACCTGCGAGATCGCGATGGACGCACTGCGCTGCCCGCCGGCCGATGCCGACGTCACCAAGCTTTCCGGCGGCGAGCGCCGCCGCGTCGCCTTATGCCGCCTTTTGCTGTCGAAGCCCGATCTCCTGCTGCTCGACGAGCCCACCAACCATCTCGATGCGGAATCGGTGGCCTGGCTCGAGCGCTTCCTGGAAGAGTATCCCGGCACCGTCGTCGCGGTGACCCACGACCGTTACTTCCTCGACAATGTGACGGGCTGGATCCTCGAGCTCGACCGAGGGCAGGGGATTCCCTACGAAGGCAATTATTCGTCGTGGCTGGTGCAAAAGAAGAAGCGCCTGGAGCAGGAAGAGCGCGAAGAAGCGGCACGGGCGCGGACCATCGACCGCGAAATGGAGTGGATCAGCCAGACGCCGCAGGCCCGCCGCACCAAGAGCAAGGCGCGCGTTGCGGCGTTCGAGGCCCTGGTGGCGGAGGCCGCCGAGAAGACCCCGGAGGCGATGCAGATCATCATTCCGACCGAGCAGCGTCTCGGCGGCACGGTGATCGAAGCCAAAGGGCTGACCAAGGCCTATGGCGACAAGCTGCTGATCGAGGATCTCGAGTTCAGTCTACCGCCCGGCGGCATCGTCGGCGTCATCGGTCCCAACGGCGCCGGCAAAACGACCTTGTTCCGTATGATCACCGGCCAGGAAAAGCCGGACAAAGGAACGCTGCGGATCGGCGAGACGGTAAAGCTCGGTTACGTCGACCAGAGCCGCGAAAGCCTCAAGGCCGAGAGCACGGTTTATGAGGAGATCTCCGCCGGGCAGACGGAAATCAAACTCGGCAAGCACACGGTGCCGGCGCGGGCCTATGTCGGACGCTTCAATTTCAAGGGCGCCGACCAGCAAAAGAAGGTCGGCCAGCTTTCGGGCGGGGAACGCAATCGCGTGCACCTCGCCAAGATGCTGAAGACCGGCGCCAACGTGATCCTTCTGGACGAGCCGACCAACGATCTCGACGTCGATACCTTGCGGGCTCTCGAAGTCGCTCTGCTGGAATTCGCGGGCTGCGCCGTCGTGATCTCCCACGACCGCTGGTTCCTCGACCGCATCGCAACGCATATCCTCGCCTTCGAAGGCGACAGCCACGTCGAGTGGTTCGAAGGCAACTTCCAGGACTACGAGGAAGACAAGAAGCGGCGCCTCGGCGCGGATGCGGTCGAGCCGCACCGCATCAAGTTCAAGCCGATCTCGCGCTGACCGGAAGGCGACGGGCATGCAAAGCAAGGCCACGACCGTCGCCGCCTATCTCAAGAGCCTGCCGCCGGAGCGCAAGAAGGCCATGAGCGCGGTGCGCAAAGCCATGCGCGCGCATATGCCCGAAGGGTACGTCGAAACCATGCAATACGGCATGATGGGTTGGGTCGTGCCGCTGAAACTCTATCCTCCGGGCTATCATGTCGGCAGTGTGCCGCTGCCCTATGCGGGGCTCGCCTCCCAGAAACGGCACATGTCGCTCTATCTGATGGGCTGTTACATGGAGCCGAAAGACGCCGCCTGGCTGAAAAAGGAATTCAAGGCCCGCGGATTGAAGCTCGACATGGGCAAGTCCTGTATCCGGTTCAAGAAGCTGGAAGACCTGCCGCTGGACGTGGTCGGCAAGGCGGTCGCGAAGCTTCCGGTGAAGGAATTCGTGAAGCGATACGAGAGAGTGATGAAACGGTGAGCGGACGGCGGACCTACTACCGGCCGGACGCGGCGCAAGAGGGAGGAAGGCACAGCATGATGCAAGGCAGCTGTCATTGCGGCGATGTGAGATTCGAGGTGGACGCCGCGCTGCAAGGCCCGGTGATCGAGTGCAACTGCTCGCACTGCAGCCGCAAGGGTTATCTCCTGTGGTTCGTCCCGCGGCATAAATTGCGCCACATGACGCCGGATCATCACCTCGCGACCTACACCTTCAACAAACACGTCATCCAGCATCACTTCTGCCTGCGCTGCGGCTGTGCGCCCTTCGCGGAGGGCAAGGATGCGAAGGGTCATCCGACGGGCGCGATCAACGTGCGCTGCCTGGAGGACGTCGATCTCACCAAGATCGAGCGCATGCCTTACGACGGGCGCAGCAAGTAGACGGGACGATGTCGCTCCAGACTGCGCGGGGGCGGCGACAGGGGTGACTGGTGACACTTCGGGAAATTTCGCGAGGCGCACCAGACGTTAGATCGATTCCCCTGGTGGTGACACGCGGTGACACGTGGTGACGCTTTGAACATGCGACGCCGTAGATAGTAGGTTCGAGCGCTGGAACCACAACGCGCTTCTTAGAGCGCGCGACATGCGACATGTTCCGAATTCCAGAGCTGCATCAATGGCTTCGATGTCGCATTGATCATGCGACGTCGCGCGACATGGGAGTCTTTTCGATAAAAGGGCGTGCGCGGCGGGGGCGCGCCGCGCAAAGGTGATCGTGATTCACGATGTCAAAGAGCACGCCGGCTCGCAGCGCTTGGAACGCTTCGAGTCGCCGGCAGTGTTGCGTATATAGGGACAAATGTCAACGATAGAATTGGCCAACCCTCCTTGATGGGCAGATAGAACGAAGCGAGGGAGTCGGATCGCCGCGCCAGCCCGAGGCTTCTGGACCGGTCTGCTCCCAAACGTGTTCGCCGCACGTCCACGATGATCCCGAGAGGTCCTACTTCAGTTTCATGCGGAAACAAAATACCTCTGGGTCCTCGCGTTTTCGCGCGCAAGGACTCCACCACCCTGCGGCGGCGAAGGGGCTATAGACACGGCGCGAGAGCGTGGCACCGACGCTCAAATGCCTGCGAACGGAGTGCCGGTCGGCACGCCGGCGCCCAAGTCCAGCCAGCTTGCTGCAAAAATCGAACCTTCCGGAACGCGGTCAGCAGCCCCTGGGCTGACCGTAGAGAAAATCAACACCGCCAACTCTCCATCCTGGTTCCGGAAAGGAAGGTACAGATTCTCACCGCTAAAATACCGACCCTCGATCGGGAAAACGAATATCGCCATAGATGCCGCAAGGTTGCGCCGCCGCGGCCTGCAATGACCTCTGATACGACGGTAATTGCTCCGGTGTGAATAGCTCGCCTGCATTACGGCACACGCCCCCCACTCAACCCACGCGGCCCCGTACATCTTGAAGTCGAGAAGCGTTCCCGCGCGAGAGACACCACGGAGACGTACTCAACTAGGCTTGCGACCCTGCTTAGCGACTGTTCGACTAACGACCAGTCAGGCAGCGCAACTCGTGGCCAATGACTAAAGAACAAGTGGCACATCTGGCCACGGATGTTCGTAGAAATGAGCGCCCCCGTAAAAGAACGCGCTAGTTAACGAAAGGCCCGGACGTTTTCAACCTTCCGGGTGGATTGAAAAATTGCATTCCTGAGGCTATACGCCCGCGCCCAGGAGGCCACCCTTGAAGCGATACAGGTGCCTTTTTTTCGATGGGGCTCGTCTCATCGGGTCGGGTATTTCGGTTCTGGCGATGCGACCAGAAGAAGCCGCAGCGCGCGCGCTCGAGCACATGGAGCGCGCTTCGTGCACCTCAGTGGAAGTATGGTGTGAGGGTGCGCGCGTCCTGACACTGCCGGTCAAATCCAAGGACTAATTGACAACGTCAGCTACGTGCAGGCTTAAGCACCTGTTGGGCATGGCCGACACTTGGGACTCGCTCGCTGACGACTTTTCCTGAAGAATGGCGCGAAACTTGATGCGGAGCTGGTCGGACGAATCGGAGGCGTATTGTTCTCCTATCTTCGAAACGCTCATGCGATCCCCCCCGGTATTGTTGCGGCGATAAAGTTGTCATGGACCGACCTTCCTTGATGGGCAGATAGAACGAAGCGAGGATCTCGGATCGCCGGGCAGGAGCCTGAGACTTTGGCCGGTGCGCTCCCAAAGTGATCGGCGCGTCCGGGATGAGCGCCCGAGGTGATACTTCAGTTTATGCGGAAACAAAAACCGCTGGATCCTCGCGGGCTTGCGCGCGCAAGGATGAGCAGAAAATCTAGAAGATCACCTTGTAGATATTGCCATCGGAATCCGTCGCGGCGCCAAAGCCGCTGTCGATGTTCGGCACCACGTAGTACTCGGCCTGGAAGCTGCCGCCGTTGGAGCAGGCGCCGATGGCAAGGCCCCCCACCATGCCTTCAGGGTTCGCGCTAATTCCCACCACGTCGCGGTGCTTGTCCAAAAGAGAACCCGATGCCGGCTTGGACTGAAGCGTCGTCCATTTACCGTCGCAGTTAACTCCGTCCGGACGGGTGAACGTGAAAGTGCCGCTCGTGCCAACGCCGCCCACATTGCCTGTGATCGGCTGGGTCTTGCCCGTCTTCTGGAGCGGACCGCTTGCCGGATACATAGATACCTGAATGCGCCGGCCGCCGGCGCTTGCGAGGTTCGCGGCGGCGGGCGAAAGCGAATGGCCGTCGACGCCCACGCCGAGCACGCGGAAAGCATCATCAACCGGGATGAAGAAATTTAGGCCGATTTGCGAACCTTCCGGTTCCAGCCCGGCGACAACAAGCGCAACGACGTTGCCTTTGTCGTCGAACATGGGCCCGCCGCTATTTCCATGGGTGACGGCGACGTCGCTTTGCAAGATCGGTCTGCCATCCTCCACGCGGTAAGCACTGACAATTCCCGAGGTTACGGTTCCTTCCAACTGTTGAACCTGCGGGGAGCCTATGACGTACACCGTAGAGCCCACTTGCGGCCGATCAAATTGCACCGGCAAGCCGAGCATGCCCCCTCCCGGTGCGCGGATGAGCGCAACATCGCGTTGGGCGTTCGCCGCAACGACGTCCCCGGAAATCTCGCGCCCGCCGAAAAACCGGATCTTTACAGCTTTATGGCCTTCGATGACGTGGTTGTTCGTCATAACGAGGCCATCGGCGACGTAGAAGCCGGAGCCCATACTATCACCGGTGAAAATCGTCACCACTTGGTGCCGCAGTTCGGGGATTTGATCCTTGAATGCGAGCGTGCGCAAAGGGACGCGCGGAATCACTAGATCCGGCGCCGATTGCGGCTGCGGCGCGGGTGTCGTCGATCCGCCCGCGCCATTGGACGCGGGCAGACGCAGGGCTGCGACGAAGCCGGAATCAGATAGCAGTGCCTTTGCCGACTCCCGAAAGGCCGCAAGCGCCGCCTCGGTGGGAATAGTATCCGCCGCCAACTGCTTCTTCAGTTTAGTGGTGCCTTCCTTCGTCGCACGAAACAGCAATTTCTTTTCCAAAGGATCGAACACCTGCCAGTCGACCGTGACCGAGGAATCGATGGTGATATTGATCATCCCGAAGATGTTCTGCCCGCATCCATTCTGCTTAGCGGCAACAATGGCACCGCCCACAATGAGCTCGGGCCGCTGCTGGCCGCCAGGCGTGAAAAGGTCTGCGCTATTCTGCCGTCCGGCGAGGGCATAACCGGCCGCATCCGCCTCCTGCATAAATGCGTCGATGAAACTGTCGGTCTTCGCGCCGCCAAACGCATCATTCATCGTCAATGGATATGAGTTCGTGATGCAAAATGGATGAATGATGATTTCACCGAGAGCCGTGCCCGAGGGGACCGTCAGCGCGATCCGCTCCATTGCCATCGGCCGGGTCGGGCCGTCGACCTTGAACTGCGGCGGCGGCGGCGGCGGTTCAGGCTTTGCGCGCCGCTGGGCGGCGTCGGCGGCAGTGATCGTGAAAACAAGGGCCAAAGCGAGCGCCGGAAGGCGCGGGACCATGCGCGGCATGTGACCTCCCCCGAGGATCGACGAGGTCAATCATCGTCCGGCAATCGGGCAAGTCAAGTAGAGCGCTGCGGCGAACCCGCTACGGTCATGGCCCCCTCAATAGAATCCGCAATAAAACCAAAGACATGAAGCTCTGGCTCTTCGTCCGCCTCCGCGAAGGCCTTGGGGTGACAAGAACGCGGGTAAAGGGGATGGCTAGCCGAACAACCGTGCGAAAAATCCGCCGCGGGGAACGTGCGACTGAACGATCACGGCATCCGGAATCGGCTCGGGCAGGTCACGCAAGGCCCGGCGGAATGTGACTCGGTCCTCCTCACTCTCGAAAACGATCGTGATGCGCTGCTTGCCAAGGATGGGGCGCTTGCGGGTTTCGCTTTCCATCGTAAAGCTGCCCCGGCACTCCAGGCGCGCAAGATGCGCGAGCGTAGCTTTGTCGTGGGCCGTTTCGACGGTCATCACGGTGGGCATGCGTGTCCTCTCTTGAACTCCGGCAACTGCCGGTGGCGGTACGGAGTACAATCATATTCCGGAGAATTGGTTCCGCGGCGGGGTTCGCACCGGCTCATTTTCATTCGAACAATCAGGCGGCCTGCAGGTTTGAGAGTTCGAGCCGCCTGCGCTATAAGCGCCGTCTCGCCTTTTTCGTCTCTCCCTTTTCAGGCGAGGGACCTGTTCACGTTTCAATCGACGAGGCCCACCGGCATGACTTATTGCGTCGGCGTATTGCTCAAAGACGGTCTTGTGATGCTGTCGGATACGCGCACGAACGCGGGGGTCGACAATATCGCGAGCTTCCGCAAGCTCCATATCTATGAGCAGCCCGGCGAACGCGTCATTGCCCTCGCGAGCTCAGGAAACCTCTCCATCACCCAGTCGGTCCTCAGCCTGATCGGCGAGGGGCTCCTGGGCCCGAACTCCGACGAGCCGGAAACCTTCGCCAACGTGCCAAGCATGTTCCAGGCAGCGCAGCTGGTGGGCCGGGCGGTGCGCGAAATCCACCGCATCGACGGGGAGAGCCTCGAAGACCATCACATGCGCTTCGACATCGCGCTCCTGCTCGGCGGCCAGATCAAGGGCCGGCGCCTGCGCCTGTTCATGATCTACGCGGCCGGCAACTTCATCGAAGCGACACCGGATACGCCGTTCCTGCAGATCGGCGAGCATAAGTACGGAAAGCCGGTGCTCGACCGCGCCGTTCACTACGACACCGATCTGTACGATGCGCTGAAAATCAGCCTGATCTCGATGGATTCGACGATGCGATCCAACCTGGCGGTAGGTCTGCCGCTGGACTGCATGGTGCTGCGGCGCGACAGCCAGAAGGTGGAGCTCAACCGCCGGATCGAGAACGGCGATCCATATTTCGAGGATCTGCGTTCGCGCTGGTCGAACGCCTTGCGCCAGGCGCACCAGGAGATCCCGCGGCCGCCCTATGACCGTGCACGATAAGCCTCCGCGCGGGTACGCCGATAAGGCGCGCCTCGTCGCCAAAACCGCGCGGAATCCGCCGGCCGTGATCCTGGTGGAGCCGCAGCTGGGAGAGAACATCGGCACCGCGGCGCGGGCGATGATGAACACAGGATTGGAAGAATTGCGCCTCGTCGATCCAAAACAGGATTGGCTGTCGGACAAGGCGATCGCGGCCTCGTCCGGCGCCGAGCGGATCCTCGAGCGCGCGAAACGCTACGAGAAGGTGACCGACGCGATCGCCGACCTGCACACGGTCTATGCCTCGACGGCGCGCCGGCGCGAGATGGTCAAGCCGCTGATGAGCGCCCGCGCCGCAGCCGCAGATATGCACACGCGGGCCGACCATAAGCTGGGCATCCTGTTCGGCCGCGAGCGCGATGGCCTGCACAACGACGAGATCGCGCTTGCCAACACCATCATCGAAGTGCCGCTCAATCCGGAGCACTCTTCCATGAACCTCGCACAAGCGGTGCTGATCGTCGGTTACGAGTGGTTCCAGGCGGCCTACGCGGGCCCGCAGGAAATGATGACCTTCAACCGTACGACGCCGGCCTCGAAGGAAATGCTGCTGGGCCTGTTCGAGCATCTGGAAAGCGAGCTCGTCATCTGCGGGTTCCTGCGCAATGAGGAGAAGCTGCCCGGCATGATCGTCAATATCCGCAACATGCTGCAGCGCGCGGAATTGACGGAGCAGGAAGTGCGCACCTTCCACGGCATCATCAAGGAACTGCGCTATGGCCGCCGGCCTGACCGGCCGAAACGCCAGCCGGGGTATAAGGTGACGGAAGAAACTTAGTTCAATCCTCTTCCGTCACTTCGGACAAGCCGAGCGACAGCGAGGCTGGGTCCGGGATCGATCGTCCAGCACATATAAACGCATCTGCTCTTGCGCGCTGAGAAGGGGACCGTGCCCTGCGCGCCGACGCACTCCGGCCGGGGTGACGACGGAACGTTAGCCGCCTTGAGCAGGCTGTTTTTCGCACCAGGCCGTCCACATCTCGCGCAACGCCCCGACGAACTCCCGGGTGAACAGCGGCGTGTCACACAAAGGCGAAGTCGCGAGCCGCGACCGCAGGCCCGTGCGCAGCAGTATGAGCTGGTGTTTCGTTTGTGCGAGCTTCACGGCCAGATCCTCGAAGCCGCTCCGGTCGGCGGCGATCAGTTCCCGGACTCCCGCGGCCTCGAGGATGCCGGCTGACTGGCGGCCGGCCATCAGCGGGCCGCGGAACGTGACGACCGGAACCCCCATCCACAGCGCCTCGCAGGTCGTCATGCATCCGGAATAGGGAAAGCTATCCAGGGCGATGTCGACCGCGCCGTAACCCGCCAGAAAATCGGTGCGGGTGCTTTCCGCTGCGAAGGCGATCCGCTCCGCCGCGATACCGTGCCGAGACAATGTCTCGCGAAAACGCGCCTGCAGCCCGGGCGCGCTCATGGTTTGATAGTGGAACCTGATGCGGCTGTCCGGAACGCGCGCAAGGATCCCGGCGAACGCGGCGAGAGCGTCATCGCTGACCTTGGCGGGATTGTTGAAGCAGCCGAAAGTGATGAATCCGTTTTTCTCCGCCGGGCGCGGCGCGACGGAGGGTGCGTCCTGCGGCGGCTCGAAGCAAACGTGACTGCCCGTCAGGCGGACGATCTTCTCCACGGCATGATCGTCGAACCCCGGCGGCGCGAGGGCGTCGGTGGCAATCATGTAATCCATCGCCGGGATTCCCGTCGTGCTCGGGTATCCCAGCCACGCGGCCTGCACGGGCGCGGCGCGACCGGCAAAAACCTTCGCGCGGTTGTGGCCGGTGTGACCGCACATATCGACCAGGATGTCGATCTTCGCCTGCTTGATGAAGGCAGTGAGCGAGGTGTCCGACAGTGAGTAAACCGACGACCAGCGCGAGTGCCGGGCTATACGGCGGCTGAGGTCGTCTTCGGCTTCCGCCGGGCGATTTGAAAATACCACCGGCACGAGCCCGCTGTTGCGCAGGTTTTCCAACAGTTTGACGCTGAGCCGCCCGACCGGGTGCTGCGCCAGATCGGGAGACACGAAACCCACGACGATAGGGCGTTGCTTGATCGGCGGATTGGAAAATGCGGGCGACGGCGTCGGCGGCGCGTGCAACTGCGCCCATCGTGCGTGGGCGCGCGCGAGCGATTCATCGGTGGCACCGGGCACATATTGCTGGGCATTGAGCCAATTGCTGGCGGCGGTGACGTAGGTGGAATCGGCCGCCATGGCGGCTTCGTAAGCGGCGACGGCCTCGGCCGGCCGTCCGCTTTCCGTCAGAATCACTCCAAGCGCCGAATGGGCTTTGGCGTCCTGGGGCCGTGCTGCCACAACCGCGCGGATTTCGCGTTCCGCCTCATCCAGACGGCGCAAATCGCGGTAAGCGTTGGCGAGGCGCGTACGGGCCTCGCTGTCGGCAGGGTCCGCGGCCACCGCGCGGGCAAACGCCGCGGCGGCGCGCTCGAGGTCGCGGGCTTCCAGGGCCGCGAGGCCGTCTTGATAATCGGTGCGATCGGTCATGAGGTCGCTTAGCACGCGGGGCTTTCGCGCGACAAGCAGGCCCACTAATCTTTCGCCTCATGGATGGACTCAAATTGCACATCGGGGGCACAACCGCGAAGGCCGGTTGGTCGATCCTCAATATTCAACCGGGGCCCGGCGTCGACTACGTGGGCAGCGCAACGGATTTGTCTGCTATAGACGACGCGAGCTGCGCGGAGGTCTACGCCAGTCACGTGCTGGAGCACCTCGCCTACGATACCGAACTGCCGCAGGCGATGAAAGAGATCCACCGGGTGCTGAAGCCGGGGGGACGGGTGCGCGTGGCGGTGCCCGATCTTTCGGTCATTTGCCGCCTGTTCGCCAGCCCGCAGTCAAAGTTCAAGGACCGCTACGAACTGATGCGCATGATGTTCGGAGGGCAGACCGACGAACATGACTTCCATTATGCGGGGTTATGGCCGGCGTTCCTGGATGCGCTGCTGCGCGAGGCTGGATTCACGAACATCGAGCGTGTATCGAGCTTCGGCGAATTCAAAGACGCGAGCGAGGCGACCCACAGCGGCGAGCGGATCAGCCTCAACATGCAGGCGTACAAGCAGGGCGTCTAATCGGCGAGCCCGCGGACATCCTTCAGAAGAACGCTCAGGAACGCCTCCGGGAGGGCCATAAGCGCATTGTGATCACCCGGAAGAAGCACGAGTTTCTTCTGCGGCGCCTTGATCTTCTCGACATAGCCCTGCACCAGCGCGGCCGGGGTCACGGCGTCGAATTCGCCCTGAACGAAAAACACGGGAACCGCGAATTCGGTGGCGGTGGAGGCCAGATCGACGTCCATCATCGGTCCGTCCATATGCTCGCCGAATACGATCAGGTTCGAGAAGAAAAAACCCTCCATCCGCTGTTTGCGCTCGAGCGGCGGAAAATCCGCGGGGAAGACTTTCACGAGCTCTTCCGGAGAACTGAACATTTGTTCCGACGGATGTGCGAACACCGACGCCCACTTGCGTTCAGTGGCGAGCGTCATCGTCGCCGCGTAGGGCGGCGCTCCGATCTCGGTCAGCTCCTTGATCGCTTCGCCGTGATTTGCCGCGCGCGCGCGGCGCATCACCTCGGCATATCCCAGCGCTTCCTGCTCGCGCGTGTTCACCACCTGGCCCGTCCCGATGAAGGCGTGGAAAAGCTGCGGCTTGCTCCGCGCCATTTCGACACCGAGCAGGGAACCCCAGGAGTGGCCGAGGATGAAGATCTTTTGCCGGCCAAAGCGCTTGGCGAGGTGAGTCGACACCTCGAGTCCGTCGTTCGCAATCCGGTCAATGGTGATGGTCGGGGCGATGCCGCGGCCGTGTCTGACGTACGTCTTGCCCGCGCCACGCTGATCCCAGTAGGCGATGGTGAAATGCTTTTCCCACGGGCGGAAAAAATTCACCCACGGCGCCGAAGTGGCGCCGGGGCCGCCGTGGAGCATGAGGAGTACGGGATTGCCGCGATCTTCGCCAACGACGCGGATCCACTGCTCGATGCCGCCAATCTCGACGAAACCGGATTCGTCGAAGCGCGCGGCAGGCTCGGCGGCACGGACCTCCGCCGTGAAGAAGCCCAGGAGGAGCAAAAGAGCGCGGGTAGTTTTCATCGCGGTATCCTAGCAAGGTTTGACGTGACCGGCACCTTCTTCCCGCGGGAAGAGAAGCGGGAAGAAGGTTGGACTGAGGGGGTCGCGAAACTCACTCCGGCCGGTATTCGAGCAGATCACCCGGCTGGCACTCGAGCGCTGCACAAATCTTCTCCAACGTTTCGAAGCGGACGCCTTTGACTTTCCCCGACTTGAGCAGGGAGAGATTGGCCTCGGTGATGCCGATGCGTTCGGCGAGCTCCTTCGAGCGCATCTTTCGCTTCGCCAGCATCACGTCCAGTTGCACGACGATCATCAGACGATGCTCGCGCTGTCGTCGGCCAGCCGGCGCGCTTCGACCATGACGGAGGCGGCGACATAGGCAGCGATGCCCATGATCAGGAGCGCCGGCCGCGGCGGTACGACACCGGCGATGATCAGCCATATGGCCGTCGTGCGTAGGGCGCCAATGGTCGCGAGCGAGAAGACATCCCCGTTCGCGAGTCCGCGGAAGGCCCGGCGTGCACTTTCAAATACACCGAGGATCGGAACCGTGGCCGTGGCGACGATGCCGATCGCCAACAGACGCTTGCCGGCCGGGAAATCGACGGTCTGAGGTGCGACATCCTTGATCGCGGACTTCACACGCTCGAACCCTTCCGGCCATATGGCGACAAGGGAAATGCAGACGAGATAGAGGAGCGTAACCCAAAAGCCTATGGCGAACACGACGGAGAGGATTCTGCTCAAAGTGCGTGCGCGCGCAAACGCAGGCGACGCGGGCGGACCGGAGACAAGGGAAGAGATATCGCTCATGGCCGGTCCCCTTACACGATGCTCGCGCTGTCGTCGGCCAGGCGGCGCGCTTCGGCCATGACGTAAGCAGCGACATAGGTCGCCATGCCGATGACCAGGGTGAGGGGCCGCGGCGGAACGATGCCGGCGATGGTGATCCACATCGCCGCGGTACGCATCAAGCCGATGGTCGGAAGGCTGAAGACGTCCCCGTCCGCAAAACGCTGGAACAGGCGACGGGCGTAGAACAGCGCGAGGAAAACGGGGATGGAGGAGAGGACCCCGAACACATAAGTGGCCAAACCGATCTTGCCGATCGGGTGTTTCGAGATCCCCGCGATGAACGCCTGCAACTCCGGCGAGGCCATGTAGACCGTAAAGCAGAGGATCGCGATGACGCCGAGGACGAAGCCCGCGCTGAGGAAGAACACCAGGATGCGGGACAGGCGGCGGGCCTTGTCGAAACCCGGCGATAACTGCGGATTTGCTGGAATTTCAGGCGATTCGGACATGCGCTCCCCCTTGGAGTCGGATCGTGGAGAAGAGCATAGCGCAGAAATAAATTATTGCAATACGATAATTTATAGCTGTCTAATTTTATTAAATTATCATGAATTTCAAACTGTTATGATGGATTGACTTGCCGCCTTCCATCCCTAAACTCCGCCCGCTTTTACTTCCGGGAACGCGTATCCGACCAACGTGTCGGATACCGGCCGCCGTCACGGCCCTACCGGGACAACAACAAAGATATAAATGGACCCGAAATGACCAAACGTACTGAGTCGAAGTACAAGATCGACCGCCGTCTCCAAGTCAATCTGTGGGGACGACCCAAGAGCCCTCTGAACAAGCGTGAGTACGGCCCGGGCCAGCACGGCCAGCGCCGCAAGAAGCCGTCGGACTACGGCGTGCAGCTCATGGCGAAGCAAAAGCTGAAGGGCTACTACGGCAACATCAGCGAAAAGCAGTTCCGCAAGTACTACGAAGAAGCCATGCGCCGTAAAGGCGACAACGGCGAGAACCTGATCGGCATTCTGGAGAGCCGCCTGGACGCCATCGCCTACCGCATGAAGCTGGCCGTGACGCCGTTCGCGGCGCGCCAGCTGGTGAACCACGGCCACCTCACCGTCAACGGCCGGCGCGTCACCGTGCCCTCGTACATGGTGAAGGTGGGCGACAAGATCGAAGTGCGCGGGAAGTCGAAAGAGATCGTCTCGATCAAGGAAGCCTCCGAATCGCCCGAGCGCGATGTGCCGGATTACATCGAGATCGACCACGGCAAGTTCGTCGGCGAGTTGAAGCGCGTGCCGGGGCTGAAGGACGTCCCGTACCCGGTGCAGATGGAACCGAACCTCGTGATCGAATTCTATTCGCGCTAAGAACTCCGATATCCGGACGAAAAGGGGCCTGGAAACAGGCCCTTTTTTGTTGCCGGGGAGTAAATCGATCTACAATCAAGCGCTTTGGGAGAGTGTTATTCGCTTGCGACGGCCGCCCGCGGGTATAGGCTCACGACGCGGTTGAACGGAGGAGACTTTTTTCCGATCTTCTCCGGCAGAACCCGCGAACTGGAGCTTGCCGTGCGGAACCCTGTCCTCCTGACTGCCGCGCTTTTCTTGTCCACCGTTTCCGGCGCCACCGCGCAGGAAGCCACGCCGATCCTTGGCCTGAAGGACGGCACCATCGGGTTTGCGCTGAACAGCACCCGCTGGGGCATCTATCAGACCGAAGACGGGAAACAGGAGTGCCCGAAGGGCTTCAACATGGGCCCGCGCGATCAGTTCAAAGTGCTGTTCCCTGAAGGCGGAAAGGTCGTCGACACGCAGCTCGCCTATGAGAGCTGGGTGCGCAATCCGCTCGATCGGGAAGACAATTTTCCTTATCACGAGATCGTCGGAAAGACCGGCTACGGCCTGAACCTCGACGGCAAAGTCGACGCGGACGACTTTACCTCACCCGACGGCGAAAAGGGCATCGACAACAATTTCTACCGCGCGATCGGCTGCATTCGCATGTTCCGCGGCCAAGCATCCTATGCGCACTTCACGGAATTGTGGGTGCGCGAGTTCAACAACAATCGCATCCTGATCGAGCTGACCGGCGTCGACAACCTCCTGAACGACGACCATGTGGTCGTCTCCATGTACCGGGGCAAAGACAACCTGATCATGGACGTGAACGGCAAGAAGGTGATGCCCGGCGCTTCCAACCGCATCGACGAGCGCTGGAGCAAGAAGTACACCACACGTCTCGAGGGCAAGATCGAAAACGGCGTTCTGACGACCAAACCGGCGGACGTCCATTGGGCCTGGTCGTCGTGGTATGCGGACCCCTTCGACTATCAGTTCAAACAGGGCCGCTTCCGGCTGAAGCTCGATCCGTCGGGCGAGACCGCGGAAGGCCTGTTCGCCGGCTACGCGGATATCGATACCTTCCGCCAGACGCTGATGCGCGGCTACTCGACGCATCATTCGGGCTACGGCGACATGTCGCAGTTGTCGATGGCGCGCGCGCTCTTCCGCAACGCGGACGGCATCCCGGGCCCGGATGGAAAGAATACGGCGATCTCGGCGTCGCTTCTGGTCAGTTTCACGCAGGTGTTCATCGAGCACCCGGCGCCGAAGGTGGCCGCGGCGCCGCCGGGCGGCGCATCCCGCGTCGAAGCTTCGCGGTAAAACAAAAAGGGCTCCGAAGACGGAGCCCTTTTATTTTGGTTTTCTCCCGCCCCTGCAGGCGAAGGGAAACTACGCCGTCGGGATCTGCTTTTCCTTGAACAGCGTCTCGAGTTCGCCGCTTTCGGCCATCTCGCGCACGATATCGCAGCCGCCGACAAACTCACCCTTCACATAGAGCTGCGGGATGGTCGGCCACTGCGTGAATTCCTTGATGCCTTCGCGGATGCCCTGATCGGCAAGCACGTTCACGCCCTTGTACGGTACGCCGAAATGATTGAGCACCTGCACCACGGCGGCGGAGAAGCCGCATTGCGGGAACTGCGGCGTCCCCTTCATATAGAGGACGACATCGTTCTCGCCGATGTCCTTCTTGATCTGATCGAAAGCCGGGTTGGTCATGTGTCTTCCCTGGGAACGGGCGCTCGCCCTGATGAGCGGAATATAGGGGGTAGGGCGGGGAGCACAAGGCCCCGTCAAAAGCCTTATTTCGCGGGACTCCGCGCGCCCATGGCGGGGCCGGGCACCGCCGGCCGGCCGCCGCTCTTGAGACAATCGCCGAGCGAGACGAACGGCACGAAGTTGCGGATGTTCTGGTAGGTGCGTTCCTTCGGGGTGATGCACTGACCGTCGGGCAGCTTTTTGATCGGGGCCGGCGGCGCGCCTTTCGACGGATCGAGCGCGCCGGTGCCGGGGATCGGCAAGGACGGCACGCTTTGTGCGGATGCGGCCGCACCGACGAGCAGGGTTACGATAAGAGCAATGCCTCTCACTGAAACCGCCGCAGCTCGCCGGTCGGCACGCGCTCGTAATCCGCCGGTGGCTTGAGCACAGGCGCAGCGCCGAGGGCGCGCTCGACGGTCTTGACGAAGGTGTCGGGCGCGACGGGCTTGACGACGTAGCCGTTGACATCGAGACCTTTCGCCGCCCTTACCACATCCATCTCGCCGTGGCCGGTTAGCAGGATGAAACGCTGGTCGCGTTTGATCTCGCGGTGCTTGCCGGAGCGGATTGCCTGAAGCAGCTGGATGCCGTTGATGGGCTTCATGTTGAAGTCGCAGACAATCACATCAAAGGGAGCGCGCGGCGACACGCGGATGACGGCGGCTTCAGCGCTCTCGGCGCGGTCGACCGCGTCGGCGCCGAAGTGCTTCAGGATCTCGGCGATCACTTCGATCATGTAGCTATGATCGTCGACCACCAGGAACCGCTTGCCGCTGAGTACCGTGCGGTCGCGAACGGCGTCTTTGCGCTGGTCTTGCATAGGGGCCCCATTAGCCGGGCGGATTTTACGCTCACACCTACCTGCCTGATAAGCAAAAACGCTTACAAAACCGGGCGGTTGCCGCTCGATTGACCCCTCGTTGCGGCCACGCCGCGCACATCTGCCGGGCCAGGACCGTGATGAAGTTAAATACGCCCCTTATGGGTTCTGACGCGCCGCGGCCGGCGTTGCGCGGCCCGCGGTTTCCTTTTTCAGCTTTTCGCCTGAAGCGCGGCGCGCAGCACCGCGGCGAGTTCGCGCCCGACGTAGGGCTTGGTAAGCCAACCGGCGGGCTCGGCCGCGTGCGCCCGCTCGCGCATCTCCGGCGCGCTATGGGCCGAGGCAATAACAGAGCGTATCCCGAACTGGGATTTCAATTGGATGGCCGCATCAATGCCGTCCCGGGCGCCGGCAAGGCGGATATCCATGACCGCGAGCGCCGGCTTATGTTTCTCGGCCAATATGATCGCCTGGTCGGCCGTCGTGGCGATGCCCACGACCTCGAAGCCCTCCTCGGTGAGCTGGTCTTCGATGTTCATCGCAAGGATGACGTTGTCCTCGACAATGAGAATCTTCGGCCGCTGGGTCGCAGCGGCGCCGCCCGGTTCCCCCTGCGAATGCACCGGGAACCGGACCGTCCGACGCGACGAAGTGGCGAGGGCGCTGACAGCCCTAGATGGCGAAGACAATGTTCGGTCGCTTTTTTTGGACTCGTTGAGACAATGAGCGTCAATGTCCCAACGGGCTAAAAGTTGCGGTAGAAAACCAAAATTCCGCGTCTTGCTTTCCGCGAAGATCCGCGTTTTGTTCTCATTTTTTGGCGGGGGATTTCCGCGTGGATATGGCGGCGACCCATCCTATGACCAACAGCGAAATTGTAGCGCCGCCGGCCGCCCATCGCCTGGCTGCGATCGTCGAATCCTCCGACGATGTCATCGTCACCAAGGACCTGAACGGAATCGTCACCAGCTGGAACCGCGGCGCCGAGCGCGTGTTCGGCTATTCGGCCGCCGAGATGCTCGGGCAAAGCATCACCAAAGTGATCCCGGCGGAGCTTCAGCACGAAGAGATCGAGATCCTGCGCCGCATCCGCGCGGGCGAGCAGATCGACCATCACGAAACCGTGCGCTGCCGAAAGGACGGCCGGCGCATCGACATCTCGCTGACCATCTCGCCGATCCGCGACGACGCCGGCGCCATCATCGGCGCCTCGAAGATCGCCCGGGACGTCACCGACCGACGCAAGGCCGACGCGATGGCGTATCGTCTGGCCGCGATCGTCGAATCCTCGGATGACGCCATCATCAGCAAGGACCTGAATGGGATCATCCAGAGCTGGAACCGCGGCGCCGAGCGCGTTTTCGGCTATTCGGAACGCGAGGCGGTGGGCCAGCACGTGACGATGC
Organism: Rhodospirillaceae bacterium; assembly: GCA_050250575.1. Taxonomy (GTDB): domain Bacteria; phylum Pseudomonadota; class Alphaproteobacteria; order Rhodospirillales; family Rhodospirillaceae; genus SHVO01. The sequence continues at coordinate 56,786 of JBFWOJ010000016.1, forward strand.
TGATCCCGCAGTCCCTGCGGCACGAGGAGGACCGGATCATCGGCGAGATCCGGGCCGGCGCCCGCATCGAGCATTACGAAACGATCCGCCGGCGCAAGGACGGCCGGCTGATCGACGTCGCGCTCACGATTTCGCCGATCAAGGACGGAACGGGAAAGGTCATCGGCGCCTCGAAGATCGCGCGCGATATTTCCGAGCGCAAGCAGGCCGAAGCGCAGATCGCCAGGCACAAGGACCGGTTCGAGACCCTGAATTCGATTGCCAAGATGCTGTCGGCGGACCTCGACCTCGAGCGCGTCGCCGACGTGACGACCGAGATCGCGACGCGCCTGACGGGGGCCAAATTCGGGGCGTTCTTCTACAACGTGACCGACGACAAAGGAGAGCGCTACCTGCTCTACTCTTTGCACGGCGCGCCGCGGCAGTCCTTCGAGCGCATGGGAATGCCGCGCAACACCCAACTGTTCGACCATACCTTCAGCGGCAGGGGGCCGATGCGGTCGGGAGACATCCGCAAGGATCCGCGGTACGGCAAGAGCGCGCCGCACTATGGGCAGCCGCCGGGACATCTGCCGGTGGTCAGCTATCTTGCGGTGCCGGTGGTTTCGCGTACCGGAGAAGTGATCGGAGGCCTGTTCTTCGCACATCATGACCCCGACGTGTTCGACGCCGACGCCGAGGAGCTGGCGCTTGGCATCGCCGGACACGCGGCGATCGCGATCGACAACGCGCGGCTGCACCGTGCCGCGGAACAGGAGATCGCGCGTCGCAAGGTGGCGGAAGAAACCAAGGAAATGTTGCTGCACGAGATCAAGCACCGTGTGAAGAACATGCTCGTGACGATCGACGCCGTTGCGGCGCAGTCGTTGCGGCGCGCCGATCCGCGCGCCGCGAAGGAGTTCAGCGCGCGCATTCACGCCCTTTCCCAGGCGCACGACACACTGACCAAATACGATTGGAAGGACGTCGATCTCCTGGAGCTGGCAAGACGCAGTCTTTCCCCGTTCAAGGAGCCGGGTGCGGCCGCGCTGTCCATCGAAGGACCTGCCGTGGCGATCGATGCCAACAAGTCTTTGCTGATCGCCCTTGCGCTGCATGAGCTCGCCACGAACTCCATCAAGTACGGCGCGTGGTCCGTGCCGGAGGGCCGGGTCCAGCTCTCCTGGAGCTACGATCCCACCGACAGGCGCGCGGAGGCCGAGTGGCGGGAAAGCGGTGGTCCTGAAGTGAAACCGCCGGAGCGCCGCGGCTTCGGCTCCAGCTTGATAGAGCGCGCGTTGGGCAAAGGCGGCGGCGAGGCCACCTTCGACTTTCAGCCCTCGGGTCTTATCTGCCGGATGACCATCACGGTTTAGCGTCGCCTTGCAGTGATCCCGGTGGGCGCAAGCGGGACTTCCTATGGGAAAGGCCCTGGTCGCGGCGAGCAGCTGACTAGGCCGGCGCCTGCGTCGTCAGGGCGAGCGCGTGCAATTGTCCGCCCATTTTGCCCTTGAGGGCCGCGTAGACCATCTGATGCTGCTGCACCCGCGACTTACCCTTGAAGGCCGCGGATGTGACGATCGCGGCGTAATGGTCGCCGTCGCCGCGCAAGTCCTGGATCTCGACGCTGGCGTCCGGGAACGCCGCCTTGATCATCTGTTCGATTTCCGCCGCCGCCATCGCCATCGTCGATCTCCTTACGCCGCCGGACGCGACATATAGCCTGGGAACCAGCCTTCGTGCAGGGCGCGCAGCTCCTCAAGCGCGACCGTTGCGCCGCCCAGGCTGATCGCGTCGCCGCCCGTGACGCCGATCTCCTCGAGGCGCACGCCGGTCGCCATGGCGGCGGCCTTGACGCCGGCGAGGTCGGAGGTCTTCACCGTCAGCACGTAACGCCCCTGGTCTTCGCCGAAGAGTCGGGCATGGCCGGCGACTCCCTGAAGCGCGCAGCCCATGTCGCCCGCAAGCGCCATCTCCGCGATCGCGACCATGAGGCCGCCATCGGACAGATCGTGACAGGCGGTGAGCTTGCGGCCGCGGATCATCGCGCGCACGAAATCGCCGACGCGTTTCTCGTGCCTGAGATCGACCGGCGGCGGCGCGCCTTTCTCCTGGCCGCAGACTTCGCGCAGATAGAGAGACTGGCCGAGCCAGCCGGAGCCTTCCTGGCCGGCCAGGAGGACGATCTCCTTCTCGGCCTTGAAGGATATCGTGCACATCGTATCGAGGTCATCGATCAGGCCGACGCCGCCGATGGCGGGCGTGGGCATGATCGGCTTGCCGTCGGTCTCGTTGTACAGCGACACGTTGCCCGAGATCACCGGATAGTCGAGCCCTTTACAGGCTTCGCCGATACCGTGGATGGCATCGACGATCTGTCCCATGATCTCCGGTTTCTGCGGATTGCCGAAATTGAGGTTGTCGGTGACGGCGAGCGGACGCCCGCCGACGGCGGTGATATTGCGCCAAGTCTCCGCGACCGCCTGCTTGCCGCCTTCCAGGGGATCGGCGAGCACGTAACGCGGCGTGACGTCGGTCGTCATCGCGAGGCCGCGGTTGGAGCCGTGGATGCGCACGACCGCTGCGTCGCCGCCGGGGCGCTGGCAGGTGTCGGCCATGACCATGTGATCGTACTGTTCGTAGACCCAGCGGCGGCTGGCGATATCCGGGCAGCCCATGAGGGTCTTGAGCGCATCGGCCCAAGGCACGTCCTTCACGTCCTTCGCCTCGAGGATCGGCTGGCGGCGTGTCGGCGTCCACGGACGGTCGTATTCGGGAGAGGCCTGGGCGAGGGGATCGATCGGCAGATCGCACACCACTTCGCCGTGGAACTTGAGGATCATGCGGCCCGTCGTCGTCAGGTGCCCGATGACGGCGAAGTCGAGCTCCCACTTCTCGAAGATCTTGCGCGCGATCTCCTCCTTGCCCGGCTTGAGGATGATCAGCATGCGCTCCTGACTTTCGGAGAGCATCATCTCGTAAGGCGTCATGCCTTCTTCGCGCTGAGGCACTTTCTCCATCTCGAGCTCGACACCCATGCCGCCCTTGGAGGCCATCTCGAAGGACGAGCTGGTAAGGCCGGCGGCGCCCATATCCTGAATGGACTGGATGGCGTCGGTCGCCATCAGTTCCATGCAGGCTTCGATCAGGAGCTTTTCGGTGAAGGGATCGCCGACCTGCACGGTCGGCCGCTTCTCCTCGGAGTTGGCGTCGAACTCCGCCGAAGCCATGGTCGCGCCGTGGATGCCGTCGCGGCCGGTCTTGGAGCCGACATAGACCACGGGATTGCCCGCGCCCGCGGCCTTGGAATAGAAGATCCGGTCCTGGCGCGCGAGGCCGACCGTCATCGCGTTGACGAGGATATTGCCGTTGTAGCTCGGGTGGAAATTCACTTCCCCGCCGACGGTGGGAACCCCCACGCAATTGCCATAGCCGGCGATGCCCGCGACCACGCCGCCGACAAGATGGCGCGTCTTGGGGTGATCGGGCGAACCGAAGCGCAAGGCATTCAGGTTTGCGATGGGACGGGCGCCCATGGTGAAGACGTCGCGCAAGATGCCGCCGACGCCGGTCGCCGCGCCCTGATAGGGCTCGATGAACGACGGGTGGTTGTGACTTTCCATCTTGAAGATGGCGGCAAGGCCGTCACCGATGTCGATGACGCCGGCGTTCTCGCCGGGGCCGCAGATGACCCATGGCGCCTTGGTGGGCAGGGTCTTCAGCCACTTTTTCGAGGACTTGTAGGAGCAGTGCTCCGACCACATGACCGAGAAGATGCCGAGCTCGACGAGGTTCGGCTCGCGCCCGAGCACTTCGAGGATCTTCTCATACTCGTCGTCCGACAGGCCGTGGGTCTTGATGTCCTCGGGCGTGATGCGATCGTTCTTCAAGGTCACGCGAGAGTCTCCACGAGAGCGTCGAACATGGCGCGCCCGTCGACGCCGCCGAGTTTCGGATCGGACAGCCGTTCCGGATGGGGCATCATGCCGAGCACGGTGCGCGATTTATTGAACACGCCGGCGATGTTGCGCTGCGAGCCGTTGGGATTGGCTTCCGGCGTGACGTCGCCGGTGGGCGTGCAGTAGCGGAAGGCGATGAGGCCCTGATCTTCCAGGCCTTTCAGCGTATCCTCGTCGGCGTAATAGTTGCCCTCGCCGTGGCCGATGGGAATGCGGATCACCTGGCCCACTTCGTAACGCGCGGTAAACGCGGTCTGGGAATCCTCGACGCGCAGGTGCACGTCCTTGCAGATGTATTTAAGGTCGCGGTTGCGCATGAGAACGCCGGGCACGAGCCCGGCTTCGGTGATGATCTGAAAACCGTTACAGATGCCGAGGATGCGGCCGCCGCGCTCGGCGTGGCGCTTGATCTCGCGCATGATCGGCGAATGAGCGCCCATGGCGCCGCAGCGCAAGTAGTCGCCATAGGAAAAACCGCCGGGCACGACGATGAGGTCGAGGTCCGGAAGTTCGGTGTCGCGATGCCAGATCATCGCGGTCTTTCTGCCCGTGCTTTGCTCCAGCGCGACGGCGACGTCGCGATCGCAATTGGAACCCGGGAAAACGACGACGCCGGCTTTCATCAGTCCATCACCTCGACGCGGAAGTTTTCGATGACCGTGTTGGCGAGAAGCTTGCGGCACATGTCCTCGACCTCGGCCTTGGCCTTCGCTTTATCGGTGCCGGCGAGGTTCAGCTCGATGAACTTGCCCTGGCGGACGTCGGAGACGCCCGGGAAGCCGAGACCATGGAGCGCGTGCTCGACGGCTTTGCCTTGCGGGTCGAGGACGCCGTTCTTGAGGGTGATGTGGACTTTGGCTTTCAAAGCGTGCTCCTAAGACTTCAATCCCGGGACTTGGCCCGGGATTGATCGCTATTGCAGTGTCGACGGGCCTTTGACGTCGGTGGGCCCGCTTTCGGGCAGGATGCCGAGACGTCGCGCGACCTCCTGATAGGCCTCTTCGATCTGGCCGAGATCGCGGCGGAAACGGTCCTTGTCCATCTTCTCGTTGGTCTTGGCGTCCCACAGACGCATGTTGTCCGGCGACAGTTCGTCCGCGAGCACGACCTGTACGTCGCCGTTCTCGTGGAACAGGCGGCCGAACTCGACCTTGAAATCGACCAGGCGAATCCCGATGCCGAGGAACAGGCCCGCGAGATAGTCGTTGATGCGCAGGCTCATGTTCAGCATCTCGTCGATCTCGTGGATCGCCGCCCAGCCGAAGCCGGTGATGTGCTCTTCCGAGACCATCGGGTCGTCGAGCTGATCGCTCTTGTAGTAATACTCGATGATGGACCGCGGCAGGCGCGTGCCTTCGGGGATCGCGAAGCGCTTGGAGATGGAGCCGGCGGCGATATTGCGTACCACGACCTCGACCGGAATGATCTCGACCTCTTTCACCAGTTGCTCGCGCATGTTGAGACGGCGCACGAAGTGGGTCGGGATGCCGATCTCCTCGAGCTTGGTCATCAGGTATTCGGAGATGCGGTTATTGAGCACGCCCTTGCCGGTGATCGTGCCCTTCTTCTTGTTGTTGAAGGCGGTGGCGTCGTCCTTGAAGTACTGGACGAGCGTGCCGGGTTCGGGGCCCTCGAAAAGCACCTTGGCCTTGCCTTCGTAAACTTGTTTGCGCCGTGCCATGGGGTGCTTTTCCTGCGAGGTGGGCCACTAGACCCTGTATTGGGCGGGCGTTGACCGCCCTGCTTATGGGGGTCCTATAGCAGGAGCCATGCCCGCGAGACAACGCGGGCGTTGGCCTTGCGAAAACCCCCCAAAACCGGCCTAAACGGCGGGGTTAACGACCCCGGCGCCGATATCCACAGGTTCAAACGGCGCAGACTCGGGCCGCCCCGCCGCGAACAGCCAGACCGGGCGTTTGCCGTCCTTCTTAAAAACCTGTTCGGCGGACGGCAGCGCGAGCAGGGCGGAGGACGAGGTCCCGAAGCCGTTCGCCATCTGAAAGCTCATGGCGCGCGCCTCGCTGCCGCCTTCGGTGGCGCCGAGCAGGCGCGTCCATCCGTCCCACATATCCGCATCGGGATCGGGCACGGGCGCGCTTTCGAACAGCGGCCGAAAGTGGACGATGCGCTGATCGGCACGGTCGTTGCGATCGAAGGCGGTGAACATGGAAAGACCGTCGGGGATCTTCTGTTTGTCGACCCAAGCGCCGGGAACGGACGCACGCAATGTCAGCCACCAGGCGTCGCGGTTGTCGGCGACGACAAGGTTGAAGGGTCGATAGGCGAGCGGATCCAAATCGGCGAGCGCTTCGGCGGCATCGGCGGCATTGGCGTGATCGAGCGCTTCGAGCACGAGTTCGCCGCGGCTGCGTTTGCCGGGCGCGGGGCCGAGGGAGCCATGGCGGTTGAGAATGCACGCGACGACGCCGGTGTCGTTGAGCCCCATCCAGGTTCCGCCGGCAAGTTCGTCAAGGCCCGCGACCACGTCGGGCCGCTCGGGCCAATGCCGCGCCGGCGGTTTCCACGGCCGGTTCGCCATCTCGTCGCGGTTGGCGCCGAGAATGACGGGCCAGGCGTGGCCAGGACGGCGCAGGAGGACGACAGTGCACATGAGTCAGTTCATTGCGGTTCGTATCGAACGGTAACACAGCACTCCCACGCTGGTCCCGGATGACGAGAGCCTGTCGAACGAGCGGGACGGCTTCCTCCGGCGGATTCTCTCGTTCCGGGGCGTCGTTGCGCCGCGCGGCATATCGCTCCAGCGCCACAACGTCGGCACGGACAAGCTGGAAGCCGCAAGCCTATGCGGCCATCGCGGCCGAATACCAGGATGTCGCCCTGTCACGCGAAACAAGCGAGAAACCGACGGCTTACATCGCACGGCACGCTTCGGCGCGGAACGGCCAAAGGTCCGTGGAGTTGCCTAGCCGCGCCCGCGTCGCTATATCAAATGCCCCACCTTCAGAGAGGACTTCATGAGCGACGCGTTTGGCGACCGGGAAAAAGGTTTTGAACGGAAGTACCAGCTCGATCAGGAGCAACAGTTCCGGGCGCAGGTGCGCAGAGACAAGTTGTTCGGCCAGTGGGCCGCGGGCCAGCTGGGCAAGACCGGCGCCGACGCCGACGCCTATGCGCAAGAGGTGGTGGATTCGAATTTCGAGAAACCCGGCGACGACGACATGATCGCCAAGGTCAGCAAGGACCTCGGCGGCAAAGTCTCCGATGCCGATCTCAAGAAGAAGCTTCAAGAACTGTTCGGCCAGGCCGCGGCCGCGGTTGCAGGCGAAAAGAAGTAGTCTCGCTCGGCGCAGGACCTTGGGCTTAATCCCAGGGCGGCCTCGTGCGCGGACCTCAGCCCTCGCCGAACACCCGCTTGAAAATCGTGTCCACATGCTTGGTGTGGAACGCCATGTCGAACAGCGCTTCCAGGTCCTTCATGGCGATGCGGTCGGTGACGTCCTTGTCCTGCTTCAGAAGATCGAGCAGCTGGCCGCTTCCGTTCCACACCTTCATGGCGTTGCGCTGGACGATGACGTAGGCGTCCTCGCGCGACACGCCCGCCTGGGTGAGGGCGAGCAGCACGCGTTGTGAGAACACGAGCCCGCCCATCATGTTGAGGTTCTTCTCGATATTCTCCGGGTAGACCACGAGCTTATCGACGACCCCTGCGAGGCGCGCGAGCGCGAAGTCGAGCGTGATGGTGGCGTCCGGACCGATATAGCGTTCGACCGAGGAGTGCGAGATGTCGCGCTCGTGCCACAACGCGACGTTCTCCATCGCAGGAATGACATACCCGCGCACCACGCGGGCGAGGCCGGTGAGATTTTCCGTCAGCACGGGATTGCGCTTGTGCGGCATCGCCGAAGAGCCTTTTTGGCCCGGGGAAAAGAATTCCTCCGCCTCACGCACTTCGGTGCGCTGCATGTGGCGGATCTCGGTGGCGATGCGTTCGACGGAACTCGCGATGACGCCGAGGGTCGCGAAGAAATAGGCGTGGCGATCGCGCGGAATCACCTGGGTCGACACCGGCTCGACGTGAAGGCCAAGCTGCTTTGCGACGTACTGTTCGACGAAGGGATCGATGTGGGCGAAGGTGCCGACCGCGCCGGAGATCGCGCAGGTGGCGATGTCTTCGCGCGCCGCCCGCAGGCGCGCGCGATTGCGGTCGAACTCGGCGTAAAAGCTCGCGAATTTGAGGCCAAGCGTCACGGGCTCGGCATGGATTCCATGGCTGCGGCCCATGGTGACGGTCATCTTGTGCTCGAACGCGCGGCGCTTCAGCGCCGTCAGGAGATCGTCGAGGTCTTTCAGGAGAAGATCGGCCGCCTGGGTGAGTTGCACGGAAAGGCAGGTGTCGAGCACGTCCGACGAGGTCATGCCCTGGTGGACGAAGCGCGCCTCCGGCCCGACGTATTCGGCGAGGTTCGTGAGGAAGGCGATGACGTCGTGTTTGGTTTCCTTCTCGATCTCGTCGATGCGGTCGATCTGCCATTTGCCGCGTTGCCAGACCGCCTTGGCCGCTTCCGGCGGAATCACACCGAGATTCGCCTGCGCGTCGCAAGCGTGCGCTTCGATCTCGAACCAGATCCGGTACTTGTTGTCCGGCTCCCAGATGGCGGTCATGGCGGGGCGGGCGTAGCGCGGAATCATGGACGGATCATTCCTCGGTCTTAGGCGGGTGCACCGATGTATAGGCCACGGACCTTCGGTTCTCAAATAGTCCCGGTTGCGGAGCGTGAAAATTCGCTTCGAAAAGTATCGTTGTGCGGCAACGGTTTACCGCCCACCGGGAACATCATTCCGGTTCGGCCATTGCGAAGGGTGGCCCGACGGGAACCGGGCCTCGAGAAGTCGCAGGATACAAAACATGGAAAACCATGCGCTCGCGCAGCGTAACGCTGCAATCATTGCCCGTTTCGGATGGTCCGAGCGGCTCTTGTTCCGTTTCTCGAAAAACCCCGAGCACCACTTCGTCGCCGGCGGTTACGTCAAGCCGACCGCGCAATGGACGCCTTCGACCGCGCTGTCCGATCTCCTGTGCCAGTTTCCTCACCTCAAGTCGCTGATCCGGGGCAAACGCGTGCTCGACTACGGCTGCGGCGACGGCTTCCAGGCCGTCGCCATGGCGGAAGCGGGCGCGGCCTTTGTCCTTGGTGTCGACATCGTCGAGCAGCGGCTGAACCACGCCCGGCGCATGGCGCGCGGAATCCCGAACGTCGTGTTCGCGCGGGCGATCGAAGGTGAATTCGACGTCGCCATCTCCCTCAACTCCTTCGAGCACTTTCCCGAACCGGATAGGAACCTCGACGAACTCGCCGCGGCGATTACGCCCGGGGGGCTGATCCTGATCACTTTCGGGTCGCCTTGGCTGTCGCCCTACGGGTCGCACATGAACTTCTTTACCGATCTCCCCTGGGTGAACGTGCTTTTTCCTGAGAAGACGGTGTTCAGGGTAAGACAGCTGTACCGCGACGATACGCTTCTCACCTACGTGCCGCTGATGAACAAAATGACCATTCGCCGTTTCGAAAGGATCATCGCGAAGAGCGGCTTAAAGGTCGTTTCGCTGGAGTATAAAGCGATCAGGAATTTCCCGGTGCTGTCCCATCTTCCGGGGCTGCGGGAGTTCTTCCTCAACCGGGTCAATTGCATATTGACCAGGTAAGCGGTTCCGGCGGGGTTCACCCACGGCGACTTTCCGGTCCGGATCGCCTTTGCGAGGATGACGAACCTGAAGTGGCGATTTTAGACAACATATGTCTAAAACCGCCATTTTCATTTGGTATTTCGCTAATTTTTTTAGCCTGCGCGAAATAAATCGCGGCGGATCAATGACTTAAGTCTCGTACAACTTGTGGCACGGCCTTTGCTCTAGGGGAAGTCGGCGGACCCTACCGCCGAGAGGAGAGCTTCCGGCCCATGACTTCGCCTGACCCACACGCGACCCCTCGCGTCATCCATGGCGGAGCTATGGATCGAAAGATCGAAGCTCCGGCTTGGCACAAGCGCGCCAAGCTCGCTGCCGCGGCCGGCGGCAGCGCTTTGCTTCTTGTTCTCGCGATTTACCTGATCGCCGCACCCGGCGGCCGCACCGTGAAGGTGGAAAGCACCACCGTCACTGTCGGCGAAGTCACCCGCGGCGCGTTCGAGGACTTCGTTCCCATCCGCGGCCGCGTCGCGCCGCTCAAGACGGTCTACCTCGACGCCATCGAAGGCGGGCGGATCGAAAGGATCTATGTCGAAGACGGCGCCGAGGTGAAAGCCGGCGACGTGCTGGTGGACCTTTCCAACACCCAGCTTCGTCTCGAAGTGCTGACCCGCGAAGCCGAGGTCGCGCAGCAGACCAACAACGTGCGCACGCTGGAGCTCAACCTCGAGCAAAGCCGGCTCAACAACCGGCGCGACCTGATTGAAGCGGAATACCAGGTGCAGAAGCTGGGCCGCGCGCTCGAGCGGCGCAGGAAACTCGCCGCCGACGGGCACAGCTCCAAGGCCGATCTCGAGAACCTCGAGGACGAATACAACTTTCAGAAAAAGAAATTCACCCTGCTGACCGAGACGCTGACGAACACCGAGCAGCTTCAGGAGACGCAGCTCACCCAGATCAAAGCGACCGCCAAACGCCTCACGGAGAATCTCGAGATCGCGCGCCTCAACCTCGACGGCTTGACGGTGCGGGCGCCGGTCGATGGCCGCCTGACGGCTTTCAACGCCGAAGTCGGTCAGAGCCTCGCCAAAGGCGAGCGCCTCGGCCAGATCGACGACCCGGGCCGCCGCAAGGTCGCCGCCGAGATCGACGAGTTCTATCTCAATCGGGTCGAGGTCGAGCAAAACGCCGGCCTGTCGTGGAACGGCAAGGACTACGCGCTCAAGGTGGCCAAGAGCTACCCGCAAGTGCGCGACGGTCACTTCGTCGCCGATCTCGTGTTCGAGGGCGAGGAGCCCGCGGACATGCGCCGCGGCCAGACGCTGCAGCTCAAGCTCACCCTGGGCGACGCGACCGAGGCGGTGCTGATCCCGGACGGCGCCTTCTACCAGGATACCGGCGGCGCCTGGATTTTCGTGGTCGCGCCGGACGGCGATACCGCCGCGCGCCGCAACGTGCGCCTGGGGCGGCGCAACTCCCGCTTCATCGAAGTGCTCGACGGGCTCGAGCCCGGCGAGAAGGTTGTCACCTCGCCTTACACCGCATTTCTGGACAAAGACCGCCTCGAGATCGCGGCCAAGTAATTGACCATAGGGGAATTGAAAATGCTGACGCTTCAGAATCTCACCAAAGTGTTCCGCACCGACGAAGTCGAAACCACCGCTCTCAACGCGGTGAACATCGACATCAAGCAGGGCGAATTCGTCGCCATCATGGGGCCGTCGGGCTGCGGCAAGTCGACGCTGCTCAACATCATCGGCATGCTCGATACGCCGACGTCAGGTTCCTATCTCTTCAAGGGCGAGGAAATCTCCGGTTACAGCGAGGCGCAGCTCGCCGACCTGCGGAAGCAGAACCTCGGGTTCATCTTTCAAAGCTTCAACCTGATCGACGAGTTGACGGTGTTCGAGAATATCGAGCTCGCGTTGCTGTACCACGACGTTCCGGCGAAAGAGCGCCGCGAGCGCGTGCTCGCTGTGATGGAAAAGGTGGGCATCGCTCACCGCGCCAGCCACAAGCCGGCGCAGCTCTCGGGCGGTCAGCAGCAGCGGGTTGCCGTTGCCCGCGCCGTCGTGTCGAACCCCTCGCTGATCCTTGCCGACGAACCGACCGGCAATCTCGACTCTCAGCATGGCGCCGAAGTGATGGCGCTGCTGAGGCAGCTCAACAAGGAAGGCACGACCGTGGTGATGGTGACGCACTCACGCACCGATGCCGGCCATGCGCGCCGTGTGATCAACGTGCTCGACGGCCATGTGGTGGCCGAGGGGCTGCGTCCGGAAGGCGATGTGATCGCCAGACCGTTCAAATCGGCTGCCGCATAACGAAGCGAAGGCAGGGGACGAGCATGCTCAAGAATTATCTCACGGTTGCGTTTCGCAATCTGGCCAAAAACCGGCTCTACACCGCGATCAACATCTTCGGCCTCGCCGTCGGTCTCGCGAGCTGCATCTTGATCATGCTCTATGTTCGGCATGAGACGTCCTACGACGAATGGTGGACCAACGCGGACCGGATCTACCAAGTTCACAGCCGGTTCGACATTCCCGGCCGTGAAGTGTTCAAGGCCGGTCAGGCCCCTGGTCCGGCCATGGACGCCCTGATCAAGGACTTCAGCGAAATCGAGGCTGCGGTGCGGCTGACGGAACAAAATCCCGTCATCACACGCGGCAGTGACGTGTTTCGCGAGCCGGTGGCGCTGGCCGATCCTAGTCTGCTCGAGGTTCTCGATCTGCCGTTGGTCGCCGGCAGCAAGGACACGGCGCTCGCCGACGTTTCCTCGATCGTGCTTTCGGAATCGACGGCGCGGAAATATTTCGGTTCCGCATCGCCTATCGGCCAGACGCTGCCGCTGCATTTCACCAACATCGGGCTTCAGCGCGACTACCGTGTCACCGCGGTGTTCAAGGATCTGCCCACCAACACCCATTTCGACATCCGGATGATCGCGCCCATCAATCCGCCGGATTGGAAGGAGCGCCCGTGGATGCTGGAGTCGTGGACCTCGCTCAACACCAGCGTCTATCTGAAGCTGAAGCCCGGCGCCAACGCCCAGGTCATCGAAAAGGGCCTGCCGGCGTTCGAGGAACGCAACATCCCGAGCATCTCGTTCGGCGGGAAGGACATTTCCGTCTCGCAGTTCCTGACCATGGGCCTGATGAAGGTCACGGACGTCCATCTTCATGGTGAGCGCTCCAACGTGGACCGCCCGTCCGGCGACGTACGCGCGATCGCCGCATTCACGGCTGTTGCCGCCATGATCCTGCTGATCGCCTGCATCAACTTCACAAACCTGGCGACCGCCCGCGCCAGCCAGCGGGCGCGCGAAGTGGCGTTGCGCAAGGTGCTCGGCGCACGGCGTTCGCAACTGGTGTTCCAGTTCCTCTCAGAATCAATGCTGCTCTCCGCGATCGCCTTCGTTCTTGCGCTCGTGTTCGTCTATGCGGCGCTGCCGGTGTACAACACGGTTCTGGACCGCGAGCTCGGTCTCAACTTCCTGGCCGGCGACATGCTCGTGCCGTCGATGGCGGTGCTGATCGTTTTCGTCGGATTGGCGGCCGGACTTTATCCCGCCCTTTATCTCTCGGGTTTCCGCCCGGCGCGCATCCTGAAGGCCAACAAGTCGGCCGCCGCCGAGGGCTCCGGCCGGTTGCGCGCCGCACTTGTCGTCGTGCAGTTCGCGATCTCCATCGGTCTGCTCGTATGCACGACCGTGATCTATACGCAGACTGTCTTTGCGCGGAATATGGATCCCGGCTTCGACCGGACCGGCCTGTTGATCGTGCGTACGCCGTATGGAGACGAATACAGGTCGCTCCGTTCGACGCTGGCAGCCGAGGCCGTGAAGCTGCGGGGCGTCATCGGCGCCACTCTCAGCAGCGAAGGGCCGACCGACGACGGCAGCAACAACAACATCTTCGAAATTCCCGGGAAGCCGAGTCCGAACCCGATCCTGATCGCGAACCGGACGGTCGACTACAATTACTTCGAGACCTACAAGATCCCGCTGCTTGCCGGACGATATTTCGAAGAAGGCCGCGGCGGCGACGACTTCACCGGCAGCGACGACGACAAGGTCGCGCGTGGCGCCAATATCATCATCAACCAAGCGGCGCTCGGCCGCCTCGGACTGGGCTCCCCGCAGGAGGCGATCGGCAAGCAGTTCCATATCGGCGTGGGTCAGGCGGAAAAAGACAGCCGGCAGGCGACCGTTACGGTTGTCGGCGTGGTCTCCAACGTCGCCTATCGCTCGGCGCGCGATCCGATCGAGCCGACGTACTACGAACGTGATGAAGAAGGGCTGTTCAATCTTTCCCTCCGCACCGATCCGGTGTCCGGCGCTGCCGTAAACGCGGAGATGGAAAGGATTTGGCGGGGTCTTGCGCCGCAGCTTCCCTACCGCGCGGAGTTCATGGAAACGCGCATCGACGCGCAGTACGAGCAGGAAGAGGCCGAGGCGACCATGTTCGCGGCGTTCAGCGCGCTCGCCATCGTCATCGGGGCTCTCGGTCTTTATGGCCTTGCGTTGTTCAGCGCCGAGCGCCGGACCAAGGAAATCGGCATCCGCAAGGTGCTGGGCGCCAAGGCAAGAGACGTCGTACGCCTTCTCGTGCTCGATTTCTCCAAGCCTGTGATCATCGCCAACGCCATCGCATGGCCCGTGGCCTGGTGGCTGATGCGCGACTGGCTCGATGGCTTCGAGCACCGCATCGACCTCAATCCCATGATTTTCGGGGCGGCCGGCCTGATGGCGTTGCTCGTGGCGTGGATCACGGTCGGCGGTCACGCCTTCAAGGCTGCGCATGAAAATCCCATCCGCGCGCTGCGCTACGAATAACCTTTACGTTCCCCTTTCATATCCAAACAAGGAGTCAGTCATCATGTATAGGTTTACCGCGATCGCCTCGAGTATTCTCCTGCACCTCGTCTTTATCTCCGGCTTCACGGCAACGGGCACGGCCGCAACCGCCGTCGCCGCCGACCGTGCCGCGCACGTGTGGACGGTCTAACGTCGCGGTCCATGATGCGACATCTGGCGCTATTCCTGATGCTGGCGGGTACCGCCTTGCCGGCCATGGCCGCGGATTTCGTTTTCCGCAGGCTCATGCCCGAGCGTGTCGTCTACGAAAGCGCGTTCACCTCGCCCGTGTTGGCCGATAAGTTCAGGGGCGTACTGATTACCGGCGTCGCGCTCGCCGGTCGTTAAGACAGGAGGATGACATGAGAAACATCGTCATGCTGTTGTGTGGATTGATGCTGGCAACCGTACCTGCCAGGGCCCAGGACCTCCTCATCGACCGCGCGCCGGAGGCGCGGCCTTCACTGCTCATTCTTGCGTCGCCGCACTTGCATAACCCAGGCCGAGACGCGAGGAACGTCGTTGTCGACGATGTCCTGATGGCCGCCCGACAGGCCCAGCTCGAGGATCTCGTCAATCAGCTCGCGGCTTATCGGCCGACACATGTCGCCATCGAACATGTGGCGAGCGAGCAAGACAAGATCGACCAGGCTTATCGTGCTTACCGGGCTGGCACGCGCGTGCTCGAACGCGACGAGGAGGAACAGATCGGCATGCGCCTCGCCGCGAAACTCGGGCTCGATCGCGTTATAGCAGTCGACTGGAATGGAATGCCGCCAGGCGACTTCGATGCCAATTATGCCTTCGCTGCCTATGCGAAACAAAACGGAACGGAAGCGCGCCTGCAGAAGCTGAGAAACTCGCCGATGCCATTCCCGCCGATCGAAAAGACGGCGTTCGTGCCTTACTATCTTGCGATCAACCAGCCGGACACGCTGCTCAAGGCGCACCGCATCCATTTCGATGTTGCGATGATTGATGATGCCGCCGCGCAACCCGCCGCGAACTGGATCGGGACTTGGTACGCCCGCAACCTCAAGATCTTCATGAATCTCGTGAAGATCACGGACGACCCAAATGCGCGCGTGCTGACCATCTTCGGCGCCGGACATGCGCACATCCTGCGCCAGTATGCAACCGATTCAGGCGCGTTCCGTCTGCGTGAAGTCAGCGAGTTCGTGAAGGCGCCTTAGGAGTACTTATCCCGGAATCATCCACGGGAAGAGATACTGCTGACCCATCACCAAGAGCCCAAGCAGCACCGTCAAGATGATGCTGTGCTTGAAGGTGCGCGCCAGCACGTCGCCTTCACGGCCTTTGAGGCCGGTGATCGATGTTCCGGTGGTGAGGTTCTGCGGCGAGATCATTTTGCCGAGCACGCCGCCGGAGGAGTTCGTCGCCGCCATGAGCACGGGATCGAGCTGGAGTTCGCGCGCGGCTACCACCTGAAGATTCCCGAACAACGCGTTACCCGAGGTGTCGCTGCCCGAGAGGAACACCGCGAGCCATCCCAGGAACGCCGACAGGAACGGGAAAATGAACCCGGCGGAGGCGACCCCCACGCCCAGCGTGTAGGTCATGCCCGAATAGTTCATGAGATAGGCAAGAGCGATGATCAGCATGGTCGTGAGCGCCGGCAGGCGCACCTGAACAAGAGCCCGCGCGACCGCCGCGAAGAACGCACTCACGTCAAGGCGCACCATGATTGCGACCATCATCGACGTTGCGAGGATCGCCGTGCCCGTACCGAGGGGCTGGAAGTTCCAGACCGCGGCGTAGGGCCGGTCATAGGTGGTGATGAAAATCTGATTGTGCAGCGCCGGCCACTGGACCGGGACTTGTCCAACCAGGTTGACGCGCAGATGTGTCCAGAGGATGACCACGACCGCGAGCAGAATCCACGGCATCCACCCCATCCACGGCGCGAGGTCCTTGCCGGTGCTTGCTGCCGCGGACGGCGCCGGTGAAGCCAATGCGTAAGCGGGATCGACCGGCGTTTTCCAGACCTTGATGAAGGCGACGGTGACGATCAGCGATCCCATCGCCGCGAGGACATCGGTGAGCGCATAGTCGATGTAGTTGGACGTAACGAACTGCGCGAGACCAAAAGAGGCCCCCGCGACCAGCAGCACCGGCCATACGCCTTTGAGCGCCTTCATGCCGCCGTACAGCGCGATGGCGTAGAACGGCAAGAGGAGAGCCAGAAACGGAAGCTGCCGTCCGATCATCGCACCGAGCGTCTGGTCGGACAGCTGCGTGACAGCCCCGAGCGTCGTGACCGGTGTGCCGAGCGCTCCAAACGCTACCGGCGCGGTGTTGAAGATCAGCGTGAATACGACGGCTTCAAGCGCCGGAAATCCAAGCGCGATCAAGAGAGCGCTTGTGATGGCCACCGGCGTGCCGAAGCCGGAGATCCCTTCCAGAAGACAGCCGAAGGAGAACCCGATGACCACAAGCACGATGCGGCGGTCGTTGGGCAGATGCTGGATCATCCAGGCGCGGAAAGCGTCGAACCGACCGGAGGCGACGGTGATGTTGTAGAGGATCAGTGCATTGAACACGATCCACATCACGGGAATGAGGGCAAAGGCCGCGCCGTTCGCGATACTGCTGAAGGCCTGCCCCACCGGCATCTGCCAGACCGTGATGGCGATGATGAGTCCGGCGAGCAAACCCGCGCCGGCGGCCTGCCACGCCGGGCGCCGAATGACGCCGAGGAAAATGAGAACGACCGCGATCGGGATCGCGGCGACGGCGAAAGACATGGAAAGGCTTTCGCCGACCGGCGTCACAAGTTGATTGAACACGCTAAATCCCCCTAGCCGAGTTCCTGACTTGCCCCTGCCTATGCTAGACTCGCTTTGTACCCAGGTGTAATGGAATCTGAAGAAGGCCCCCGTGACAGGCGATCCGCAAGGGAGCACGGCCAGTACCGATACCGCGCCGTCGGACTTCATGTCCCGCCTGCGGCAGACCTTGCATCTGATCGTGCATATCCCGGACTACGAGACCTATGTCCGGCATCTTAAGGAAACGCACCCCGGCAAGCCGGTCCCGACCCAGGAGCAATTCATCTCCATGTGTCAGGAACGGCGTTTCCGGCAGGATTATCTGATCGGCAAGTGCTAGGCGGTCGCCGGCCTAGCCCTGCATCTCCGTCGTCGGATCGATCATCCTTTTGACTTCCGTGACTTTGGTCGCCGGGAAGCCGCTGATCTCGGCGTGCTTGCGGATGGTCGCTTCGTCCTTGGCGAGATAGACGCAGAAGGTCTTGTTGTCGGCGACGTAGCTCTCCTGCCATTGGATGTCCGGTCCGATCTCGCGCAACGCCTTGTTCGATGTCATCGCCGCCTGTTTGAATTGCTCGCGTTCGAACGTGCCCACCTTCGGAATATCGCGCTCGATGATGTATTTGCGTAAGGCCATTGCGCCCTCCCTGGTTGCTGAAGGCGATGTATCTAGCATCTTTGGCCTTTGAACGTCCCGCCCCGAACCGCTGAAAAAGCGCGCACAAGCCGCAATTCGCGGCTGTGGGGTTTCCCACCACGACATATGATAGGCAGGACCGAAGGATGGGGAGCGAGGCAGTCGATGAAGCGGGCGCTGCTGTGGGGCGTGGCCATGCTGGCCGTGGCCGGGCCGGCCGATGCACAAGCCATTCGTCCCGCACCGATGTCCACTGCCACGGCGGGTGATCTCATTCCGCAGGCCGTGATCCGCCGCGATACCTTCGGTGTTCCTCACATTATTGCCGAAACCGATGAAGCTGCCGCCTTCGCCATGGGCTATGCCGTGGCCGAGGATCACGCGGTGGAGATGGGCAAGCTCTATCTCCAGGCGCGCGGCGATGCGGCGCGCTGGTTCGGGCCCGTGCATGTCGAGGACGATCTTGCCATGAAGCGCATGGACAACCTGGAAGGCGCGCGCCGGGCTCTCGAGCGCACCGGCGAGGGCTATCGCCGCTGGCTGCACGGATTCGTCACCGGCGTGAATCACTACGCTGAGCTGCATCGCGCCGAGCTTCCGGCTTGGTTCCCGACCGTCACCGAAGCGGACATCATCGCGTTCAGCCGGCGCGGCGCCGCGGAGGCTGCCGTGCGGGCGCCGCAGACGAGTGGCGGCGAAGGGGACGACGGCTCGAACGCGCTTGCCATTGCGAAGACCCACAGCACGACGGGCGCGCCGATCCTTCTGGCCAATCCGCACCTGCGCTGGACCGCGCAATACTGGGAGGCCCACATCACCGTGCCGGGCCAGATCAATTTCTACGGATCGCTCACGGTCGGCCTCGCGGTGCTGCGCGCAGGCTTCGGCGAGAATATCGGTTACGCCCAGACCAACAACAATGTCGACCTCGTCGACCATTACGCCGTTCCCCTCGCGCCGGGACGGCCGGACCATTACGTCTTCAAAGGACGTACGCAGCCGTTTCTGAGGCAAAGCGTCAGCGTTGAAGTGCTGCAGCCGACCGGGCGCATCGACACGGTGACGCGTGAATATGAGGCGACTGATTTCGGTCCTGTGGTGAACCGCACGGCGACCCACGCCGTCGTCTCACGCTCGCACGGTGCGGACGCGTGGCACTTCCATGAAGGCTACTACGAGCTTTATTTCGCGAAGAACCTCGACAGCTTCATGAAGGTCATGTCGCGGCAGATGATTCCGTCGTCCAATTTCACCTATGCGGACGGGGACGGGAACATCATGTATCTCTGGAATGCCGCCGTGCCGAAGCGGCCGCCGTCGGACAACGGTGAGATCGACTACAGCGGCATCGTTCCGGGTGATGACGACCGCTACTTCTGGCAGGGTATCGTGCCGCTGGCCGAGGTGCCGCGTTTTTTGAACCCCGCCAGCGGCTACGTCCAGAACGCCAACAACCCGCCATGGTTCGGTACGGTGCGCGAACGCCTCGATCCAAAGACCTTTCCGCCATACATGGAGCAAGGGTCCCCCGGTCTGAGGCCGCAAATGGCGCTGACCATGCTGGAAGCGAAACGGAGATGGTCGCCGGACGATATCCGAAAGCTGAAGTACACCACCGACATGCTGTTGCCGCGCAGGGTCCTGCCGGATCTGTTCGCCGCGGGGGCAGCGGCGAGATCGATTTCGGCCGATCTGCGCACGGGGCTGCAAATCCTGAGGCGCTGGGATCAACGCGCGGCGGCGCGCAGCCGCGGCGCGGTGCTCTTCCAGAATTTCTGGAACATCTACGCGAAGGACGCGAAGCCGCTCTATCGCGAAGACTGGAGCAACGACCGGGTGATCGAGACGCCGACCGGCCTCGGCGATCCCGGATCTGCGTTGGCGGCGCTCGAGACGGCCGTACGCCTGGTGCGCGAACGGCATGGCGCCCCCGATGTGGCGTGGGGCGATGTCAACCGCTATCAGTTCCCCGGCATCGATTTGCCCGGCAACGGCGGGCCGCAAGGGCTCGGGCTTTACACGGCGCAAAACTACGATGAGCCGCCGGATTCCGCTGCCGTGCCGATTAGAAATGTCGCGGGGCGCCCCGACGACGGCGGGCCGCCGACGGGCGGCGGCGACGGCTGGATCCTCCTGACAAACTTCACGAAGCCTGTGGCCGCCCAAGGCGTGCTCGCTTACGGCCAGAGCGGCAATGCGGACTCGC
Source organism: Rhodospirillaceae bacterium (assembly GCA_050250575.1). GTDB lineage: Bacteria > Pseudomonadota > Alphaproteobacteria > Rhodospirillales > Rhodospirillaceae > SHVO01. Next base: position 76,861 of record JBFWOJ010000016.1, read on the forward strand.
CGCACTCGCGCGACCAGATCAAGATTTTTGCCGCGCAGCAGCTGCGGCCGATCTGGTTCAGCGAGGGCGAGATCAAAGCCAACCTGGAACGCGAATACCGGCCGGGCGCGGCGGCGGACGACCTTGCGCGACGCGACTTCATGGTCGATAGCGATGGCGGTGTGCGGATCGCGGTGCGCGAAGTGACGAGCAAAGACCAGACACGCGCCCCCATTCTTCTCGTGCACGACGCGGGGGCGGGCGGGTTGGTGTCATTCGACCTTCCGAATGCGTCGGTGGCGGCCGAATTCGCGCGCGCGGGCCATCCCGTTTACATCATGAGCGTGCGCGGCTGGGAGAACTCGTCGCGGCCGGCCGCGCTCAACCAGCCGCCCGAGGAAGGCGCGCCCGCGGTGAGTAACGACGAGGCGCGCCGCGATATCGATGCGGTGGTGAATCAGGTCCGCGCCCGGCGGTCCCAAGCGAAGGTCGCGCTGCTGGGTTGGGGTGCGGGGAGTCACTGGGCCGGATCTTACGCCGAGCGGCACGGCGATTCCCTCAGCCATCTTATCCTGCTCAGTCCCGCCGGCAGACCCGGCGCGGCGACCTGCAGCGTCGCGGCCGGGGCCTACCGGCTCGCCGATTCGAGAACGTTCCGCGCACCGTGGGACGCCGTGATGCCGGAGAGGAATGTAAGCGCCTGGCGCGACGAACTGGTGGCCGCAGGTTATGTCCAGCGCGCGATGCGCCTCGATCCCGCCAGCGATTCACGCACGCCGATGGCGCTCCGTATTCCCAACGGGCCGCTGGCGGAAATCTGCAGCGGCAGAGCATTGTGGGACCCTTCACGCCTGACGACGCCGACTCTCATTGTCCACGGGGACGCGCCGGGCATCGGCCGGGTGCATATGCCGAAAGCGATCACAGTCTTGATCCGCGGCGCGACGCACTATCTGCTGCTCGACAAACCGGAAAAGGGCCGGCGGCAATTCATGACCGCGGCGCTTGCATTCGTTAGAGAGAGGTGAGTTCGAGTGCAGGAACCCTTCCGCGGCGCCTGACGTTGGCCTCTCACAGGAGGCTTACACATGGCGTCACTTTTCCGGCCGAGCATGCGCGCTGTTCGTGTCTTCGGCATTGCACTCGCAATCGGCGTATCGTCGAGCTCCATTTCGCTGGCCCAAGATGCGACCGGCAAGGAGCAGGTCGAGGCCGCGCGGGTGACCCCGTGCGACGCGCCGGGCCTCGCCGCTCCGGATCGCGAGCAATGCGCCGCCCGCATGAGCGCCGCCAAGGACGATTCGGAGCGCGCGGAGATCCAGAAGCAGTACGAGGCCCAGGCGCAAGGCAACCGGACGGAAGGCGACGGCGTCCCGACTGCTTCGCCGCCGCCGGCGGAGACCGCGGAGCAGCGGACGGTGGAGCCGACCGGCCAGGAGCAGGAACCCGAGTCCGGCGGCAACGCATGGCTGACGACCGTGCTTGGCGGCGCGATCATCCTTGGGCTGATGCTCGCTTACGGTGTGACTCAGCGGCGCCGCCGGGATGCCGCGACCAAAGTCGCGCAGGATCGCGGCACCAACGCTGCCTACGGCCGTACGGAACGCCGGTAAAAAAGCACGCTACCGTTTCGGCAAGCCCGTCCCGTCCTCTTTCGCGCAAGCGATCGCGATCTCCGTCACGATTTCCGCGATGGAATCGCCGGGATCGTGCGGCCAGCTGGCGGTGAAGTTGAGGTCGGGCAGCACGGCCTCCGCCTCGACGATGCGCAGTCTCTTGTCCGCGAGTTCGTTCCGGACGATGGCCGGCGGGATCACCGCAATGGCCTTGCCGTCGAGCGCCATACGGACGGCGGGGGCGAGCGACGCGCTGGCGTGGAGGCGGATCGCCGGGAGATCGGGACGGGAGAACAACTCGTCCACGGCCATGTACGGCTGAGTGAGCCGTGAAAACGTGATCAAGGGATAAGTCGCGAGTTTCGCCAGAGGAACCGGGCCGGACGGCAGGGCCAGCGAAGGGCTCGCGATAAACGCGAGTGCAAATCGGCAGAGCTCCCGATTACGGATCGAAGGCGCGCTTACGGGGCCCGTCAGGAACGCCAGGTCGATTTCCTGCGCCACCAGCCGCTCACGCAGATTGGCCGAGATGTCGACGTCGATCTCAAACGCAAGGGACGGATAGCTGTTGTCGACGCGGTCGAGGAAACGCGACAGCCAGGTGTGAACGATGGTTTCCGAAACGCCGAGGCGCAGAACGCCGCGCACCGCTTTGCGGTCGGCTAGGGCTTTTTCCATCTCCGTGCGCAGGCGCAAGAGGCGCTCGGCATAAGAAAGAAGATCGCGCCCCTCTTTCGTTGCGGTGATGGGTTTGCCCCTGCGCTTGAGAAGCTGAACGCCGAATTCGGTTTCAAGCTGCGCGATGCGCTGCGACACCGCGGGCTGCGTGGTCAGAAACTTCGCCGCCGCGGCCCTGAAGCTGCCGAGTCTTACGACCCAGACAAAGGTCTCGAGATTCTTGAAGTCCGCCATGGTCCGTGCAGATAAGCATGCATTATCGAATTTCATCAAAAACGATAATTGGACAATATATAGCCGATCCTCTCCTATCCCAAGACGCCAGGGAGCGACAGAAGATTCCAAAAATGACGGCCCGCGCGATGACACCTTCGGCCATGCGACACGCCTGTCGCACCGGGTCTTTCGACGGGCCAACGTCGGGACATGCGCCGGGCTTTGCGCAGGGCAACGTGGCCATCCTCCCGGCAACCCTCGCAAAGGACTTCCGCGAATTCTGCCTCAACAATCCCAAGCCGTGCCCGGTCATGGGTGTTTCGGGTGTGGGCAGTCCGCATATCCCGGCCCTCGGCGCGGATCTCGACATCAGGTCCGATGTGCCGCGCTACTGCGTGTGGAAAGACGGCGTGTTGATCGATCAACCGACGGACATTTCGAAATACTGGCGCGACGACCTGGTCGCGTTCGTGATCGGATGCTCGCACTCTTTCGAGGAACGCCTTCTCCAGAGCGGGCTTTCCATCCGGCACATCGACGCCGGCACGACTGTTCCCATGTATCGGACCAATATCGCCTGTGCGTCGGCTGGGCCATTCGCCGGGCCCATGATCGTCTCCATGCGGCCGTTCAAGCCGGCGGACGCCATTCGCGCTATTGAGATAACCGGGCGCTACCCGCAAGCTCACGGGGCGCCGGTGCACTTCGGAAAGCCCGAGACTATCGGCATCGCCGATATCGAGCGGCCGGACTATGGCGATCCGTCGTTTATAGGTGAAGACGAGGTGCCGGTGTTCTGGGCGTGCGGCGTGACGATGCAGCAAGCCATCGAGACCGCGAAACCGGAATTCGCGATTACGCATGCGCCGGGCCGGATGATCGTGACCGATGTGCCGATCTAGGCGCGGCAATAAGGGGGCGGAGATGTTCGGCTGGTACCGGGAGTTCGACGGCACAGGCAAGAAGACGTTCTGGGCCTGTTTCTTGGGCTACGGCCTCGACGCCTTCGATCTTCAGATCTACAGCTTCGTCATGCCCGTGCTCGTCGGCTTGTGGAGCATGAGCAACACCGAGGCCGGGTTGATCGCGACAGCGGCGCTTGCGATCTCGGCCTTCGGCGGCTGGTTCGCCGGCATGCTCGCCGACAAGGTGGGACGCGTGCGGCTCTTGCAAATCACCGTCGCCTGGTTCGCGTTCTTCACTTTCCTGTCCGGGTTTGCCCAGAACTTCGAGCAACTTCTTGTCATTCGCGGTTTGCAGGGCCTCGGCTTCGGCGGCGAGTGGGCCGCCGGTGCGGTGCTGATCGGAGAAATCGCCAAGGCGCAGCACCGCGGCAAGGCGGTCGGTATGGTGCAAAGCGCGTGGTCGTGGGGCTGGGGCCTCGCTGCCTTGCTGGCCACCATCGCCTTTCAGGTCCTTCCGCCGGAGATCGCCTGGCGCGTGATGTTCTTCATCGGCATCCTGCCCGCGGGGCTGATCTTTTTCGTGCGGCGCATGGTGCCGGAGTCGGAGGTTTATATGCGCGCAAAGCAAGAGCCGCGCCAAAACCGCGGCGTCTTTTCCATATTCTCGAGGGACCTGCTCTACACCACGTTCTTCGGCTCGCTGCTTGCGGTCGGCGCGCACGGCGGCTATTACGCCATCACGACCTGGCTGCCGACCTTTCTTCGCACGGAGCGCGGCCTGTCCAACATCGGCAGCGGCGGCTACGTCGCGGTGGTCATCGTCGGCTCTTTCGCCGGCTACGTCACCAGCGCCTACCTCAGCGACTATCTCGGCCGGCGCCGCACCTTCATGCTGTTCGCGCTCGGCGCCATGCTGATGACGGTGGGCTATACCCAAGCGGCGGTCTCGAACGACCTCATCCTCTTCCTCGGCTTTCCCTTGGGATTCCTGGCGTCGGGCATCTTCAGCGGATTCGGTCCGTTCTATACCGAACTCTTCCCAACCAGCGTGCGAGGCACCGGCCAGGGGTTCTGCTACAACTTCGGCCGCGGATGCGCGGCCGGCGTGCCGGCGCTGGTGGGATTGATCTCCGCCTCCGGTTCGCTTGGCCAGGCGATCTATATCGTTGCCGGGTGCGCCTACGCGATCGTGATCTTCGCAGCCTTGTGCCTGCCGGAGACGCGCGGACGTCCTCTTGCGTAGAGTCGAGAGATGACAAGCATCGATCTCAATAGTGACCTCGGCGAAGGCTTCGGCGCTTGGAAGATGGGCGACGACTCGGCAATGCTCGCCATCGTCACCAGCGCCAATATCGCTTGCGGCTTCCACGCGGGCGATCCCGCCGGGCTTTTGAGCGTCCTCAAGGATGCGGCAATGCGCGACGTCGCCATCGGCGCGCACGTGTCGTATCGCGACCTCGTCGGCTTCGGCCGGCGCAGCATGGGGCCGAGCAGCGCCGAACTCGTCGGCGATGTCATCTATCAAATCGGCGCGCTGCAGGGCCTGGCGAAAGCCGCCGGCACGACGGTGCGCTACGTGAAGCCGCATGGCGCACTCTACAACACCATCGCGCACGATCGCCGGCAAGCCGCCGACGTCATCGCCGGCATCAAGGCCGTCGACCCCACGCTGACGTTGATGGCACTCGCCGGTGCGCCGATTGTCGCCCAGGCGCGTGCGGCCGGACTTAAGGTCGTTTGCGAGGCTTTTGCGGACCGGGCGTACAACGCCGACGGCAGCCTCGTGAACCGCCGTCTCCAGGGAGCGGTCATCCACGACCTGGGGGAGATCGCCGCGCGCGTTCTGCGCATGGTCGTCGAGCGCCGCGTGACCGCGATTGACGGCACCGAGATTCCGCTGGAGGCGCAGTCGATCTGCGTTCACGGCGATACGCCGGCGGCCGTTGCGATCGCGCGCACGGTGCGTGAGACGCTGGCAGACCGCGGCATTGCACTGAAGTCTTTTGTGAATGGCTAAGAGCCTGCAAGTCTTGCCCGCAGGCGAAGACGCGTTTTTGATCGAGCTCGACAGCCTGGAGGCGACGCTCGCGCTCTTCGCCGGCCTAAAAGCCGCTGCACCGGCGGGCGTGATCGATCTCATCCCCGCCGCGCGGACATTGATGGTCCGCTTCGATCCCCAGTTGACGGACGGCGTGCGCCTTGCGGACGTCATTGCACGTATCGATCTTGCGTCGCCGCCGGCGCGCCGCGGACAGACCCACGAGATTCCCGTTTCTTACGACGGCGCAGACCTCCAGGATGTCGCGGACCACCTTCGCTGCGCAGTGGGCGAGGTCATCCGCCGCCATACCGCGGCGACCTACATGGTCGCCTTCGCAGGGTTCGCCCCGGGATTTGCCTACCTCACCTGCGACGACCCGACGCTCGACGTCCCGCGCCGCAAAAGCCCGCGTGTCCGCGTGCCGGCGGGTTCGGTCGCGCTCGGAGGCAGGTTCGCGGGCATTTATCCAACCGACAGTCCCGGCGGTTGGCAGCTCATAGGGCGCACGCCGATCGCAATGTGGGATCCCGCGCGCGCGCGGCCGGCCTTGTTTGCACCGGGAGATCGGGTTCGTTTTCGGGATGCGGGGAAGGCGGCCGTGGTTTCAGAACCGCTGCGGAGCAAGTCGAAACCGACAGCGCAAGGCCTCCTTGTCACGCGCGCCGACCGGCCCGCATTGTTCCAGGACTTGGGGCGCGCCGGCCATGCCGACCAGGGCGTGGGAGAGTCGGGCGCCGCCGACCGGACGAGCCTGATCGCGGCGAACCTGTGCGCCGGTAACCCGCGCGGCGCCGCGGCGTTGGAAGTCACTTACGGAGGATTTGCGCTCAAGGCCGACCGCCGGGTCACGCTCGCCGTCACGGGCGCACCTACGCCGCTGGCGATCCATACAAGCGACGGCCGGCGGCTGTGGGCTCCGTTCGCGCGGCCGGTCACGCTCGAGGCGGGCGATGAGATTGCGCTCGAGACGCCGTCGTCAGGCATGCGCAGCTATCTCGCTTTGCGCGGCGGCTTCCGTATCCAGACGATCCTCGGCTCAGCGGCGACGGACACGCTCGGCAAGATCGGACCCGCGCCCGTGAGAGAAGGCGACCGCCTGGTGCCGGAGGAGCAGGCCACATCGGATATCGATCCGTCCCGACCTTCGCCAAGCCGGCTGCCGAAGCCGGGAGACACCGTGACGCTCGACATCGTACTAGGCCCGCGCACGGATTGGTTTACGGAAACGGGCGTTGCCGCGCTCTTTGCGCAAGATTGGAAAGTGACCGCGGAAACGAGCCGCGCCGGAATGCGTCTCACCGGCGCCGTTCCGCTCGCGCGGCGCGACGCTGCGGAGCTTGCGTCCGAAGGCACTGCGCTCGGATCGCTTCAAGTGCCGCACAACGGCCAGCCGGTGCTCTTCCTTGCCGATCATCCCTTGACCGGAGGATACCCGGTGATCGGGGTACTGGCGCGCCATCACCTCGACCTGGCCGGGCAGATCCCGATGGGCGCGAAGATACGCTTCAACCGGTTCAGGGAATTCGCGCCGTTCGTGGTCGGCTAGATGAGACCCTCGCTGCGGAAGGAGACATGTCCGCCCCGGCTGACGATGACATGGTCGTGGAGCGTGATGCTCACGGCCGCCGCGGCGTCCTTCACCTTCTTCGTCATTTCGATGTCAGCGCGCGACGGCTTCGGATCCCCGCTGGGGTGGTTATGCACCATCAAAAGAGCGCTCGCATTTAGTTCGAGAGCGCGCTTCACCACCTCGCGCGGATACACCGGCGTGTGATCGACCGTGCCGCGCTGCTGGGCCTCGTCGGCAATGATCCTATTTTTGCGG
>JBFWOJ010000017.1:0-75175 GCA_050250575.1 Rhodospirillaceae bacterium
TCTCTCGCTTGCGCTGCGACCACTTCACAACACTTGAAACGCTAACCCCAAACCGGGCCGCCACAGCGCGGCAGCTATCCCCAGCTTCCACCCGCGCAACCACCCGCTTGCGCAGGTCCAATGAACAAGGAGATCCCATGGATGCTGGCCTCCAATTCCAGCCAGCATCTTGAATCAGAATTCCGCCCTCCTGGGAATCCCCTTCCGATTCAGTTAAAGCCTATCAGGCTCTAAGCGGCCCGAGGGCGGTTCAGGCCGCCAGCGAGGCCGGGCAGGGTGATCGGGCAGGGGTACCGTTAGCAGTTGATTGCCGTACCCGCCGGTTGGCCGTCGGAAAGCCCAGTCACACAAGCATTTCGTTGGCCTGATTTGCCGGATGTTATCGGTACACGCCCATTCGCCGACCGGCTGTGATCGAGATGCTGGCCAAATGGTACTTTGGACCTGCGGGACAGGAGTTAACCACGTCCCATGATCGGCATGTATGCGAACCATATTATGAATTGGGCATAATCGCGGGGACGACAGGTTGGCCCTACGTTTTAGGGAACATAGCGTTTCGCAACAAACATGATGGCCGTGTTTCCGTCGAGCGGACGAAAACAACGGGAATGAAGGATCACGTTTCCCTAAGCGCGACACATACGCTGATAGCCTGGAAGCGAGAGGTTCATGACCACATCGCTGCGTTCCTTAGGACAGGACAATTCCACCGCGCCAGCAGTTAAAATGGCATTTCGTCGTCATCTTCGACAACGATCTTAAGCTTCTTCCCTTCAATCACGAATTTCTTACCCGTGCTGCGCTCCATGAATTTGGTCAAACGATTGTAGTGGTTGGTGAGCCAAATCGCGTGGTAGAGCGTTTCGGTTTTGCCGAAGGCGTCAACTATTTGAAACACTTCATCCTTGGATAAATCGTGCACGTAAGCGTTCATCCTGTCGAAGCGGCTCCTTGTTTCGTCAAAGTTTGGCGAGGCAATAAAAGCGGCGATCATTGACTGTTTCAATCGCTTCCCTTGGCCGAGCTTGTCGCATAGCACTCGGTATATGTCGTCAATGGACGCTTCGGGATTGCTCAAATCTCCCCGCATCGCTTGGATATCGCCAATGAAGCCACGCGGGTCTTGCGATTGCAGTTTCAGCCGAATGATCGGGATGCCTCTACCCAACGCGAAGCCTACTTCCTGATCCGTCCACGAGCCCTCATGGAAATCATCCGTGATGCAGGCCAGCATGATCTCCATAGTCTCTAGGCCGTTCAGTATCTCACTGCGCCAAGTACTCATTGGCTCAATTGTGTGGTGAGCGACGAAGCCGGATACTCCCAACGGCTCTAGTCCTTCTGCGATTTTCGTTGCCGCCAGCTTGTGTTCGTCCCGATGGCTGATGAACAGGCGCAGGTGCCCCGACTTCCAGATGCTCAAATTGTCCGGATTGACCTGCGGACGTTGGGAAAGCGGGCGGGCAGACTGGTACTGAGGATCGTCCTCGTCGGCCAACTCGAAACCCAGTGATTCAAAATACTCATTCTGGATCGTGGAAGCCGTGTTGAGATCGTCCTTCAATTTGTCGGCAAATTTCCTTTGCTGATTGAGACGCATCTTCCCCATGACCTCGGCGGGCAAAAACACGCGAACGTCATGGCCCCAGGACGGTGGATCCCAGCCGTCGCGATAGTACGTTTCCTCAATCACCAGAAAGCGCCCGCCGTTGATCACTTCCAACAGTACGCGGTCGCTAGACTGCGTGTATTCCAACGCAAGGCGACGCAATTGCGCGAAGAGTTTCGACGGAAGGACGTGCTTGTTGCTCATAGATAGACCTCGCTCGCCCCAAGGCGGGGTAGGCCCGAATTTTCGCTAGGGGATATATTTTGGATTTATTTTCGCACGGTGTCCAAACCGCACGCTTCAGTAACTAGCGCGGGTCGCCCGGCGCAAAGAAAGACGCCCCGCGAATGACCTCGCGGGGCGTTAGCACGCAGATTAGGAAATGGCAGTTTTACGCAGGTTTCGGTGGGTCTAGTTGCCACCGAAAAGTCTAACGCGGAGCCAAATACCTCACTGATGTTTAAGCGAAATTCGCTTAAACAGAGTAATACATTTCATATTCGACCGGGTGCGGCGTCATTTCGAAACGCTTCACTTCGGCCATCTTCAGCTCGATCCAGGAATCGATGAAGTCCTTGTCGAACACGTCGCCGGCCATCAGGAACTTGTGGTCGGCTTTCAGGTTCTCGAGCGCTTCACGCAAGCTGCCGCACACCGTCGGCACCTGCGCGAGTTCTTCCGGCGGCAGGTCGTAGAGGTTCTTGTCCATCGGGTCGCCCGGATGGATCTTGTTCTTGATGCCGTCGAGGCCGGCCATCAGCATCGCCGCGTAGGCGAGGTAGGGGTTGGCACCCGGATCCGGGAAGCGCACTTCGACGCGCTTGCCCTTCGGGCTCGCGACGTACGGAATGCGGCACGAGGCCGAGCGGTTGCGCGACGAGTAGGCGAGGAGCACGGGCGCTTCGTAGCCCGGCACCAGGCGCTTGTAGCTGTTGGTCAGCGGGTTGGTGAAGGCGTTGAGCGCCTTCGCGTGCTTGATGACGCCGCCGATGTAGTAGAGGCAGGTGTCCGAGAGATCGGCATAGCCCGAGCCCGCGAACAGCGGCTTGCCGGCCTTCCAGATCGACTGGTGCACGTGCATGCCCGAGCCGTTGTCCTGGTAGACGGGCTTGGGCATGAAGGTCGCCGACTTGCCGTAGGAGTGCGCCACCATGTGCACGACGTACTTGTACATCTGCATGTTGTCGGCGGTCTTGACCAGCGTGTCGAACATCAGGCCCAGCTCATGCTGCGCCGGCGCGACCTCGTGATGGTGCTTCTCCATCTTCACGCCCATGTCGGCGAGCACCGACACCATTTCGGCGCGCAGGTCCTGGCACTGGTCGACGGGCGCGACCGGGAAGTAGCCGCCCTTCGGGCGCGGACGGTGGCCCGGGTTGCCTTCGTCGTACTTGCGTCCGTCGTTGATCGGCAGCTCTTCGCTGTCGAACGAGAAGAACATGTTGTTCGGCTGCGTCGAGTAGCGCACGTCGTCGAACACGAAGAACTCGGCTTCGGGACCGAAATAGGCGGTGTCGCCGACGCCGGTCGATTCCATGTACGCCAGCGCCTTCTTGGCGATCGAGCGCGGGCAGCGGTTGTACATCTGGCCGGTGGCGGGCTCGTAGGTGTCGCAGAACAGGATCATCGTCGGCTGCGCCGTGAACGGATCCATCGTCGCGGTCGACAGGTCCGGCTTCAGCTGCATGTCGGATTCCGAGATGTCCTTCCAGCCGGCGATCGAGGAGCCGTCGAACATGATGCCTTCGGTCAGCATCTCCTCGTCGACGGTTTCGATCCACTGCGCGGTGTGCTGCCACTTGCCCGCGGGATTGGTGAAGCGGAAGTCGACGTACTTGACTTCCTTTTCCTTGATCATGTCCTGGACTTTTTTCAGGTCGTTGTTGGCTTTCTTGTCGGCCATGGTTCCTGTTCCTGCCATTTCGTTGTGGTTGCCGTTTAAAGCGTGAACCCGCAGATAACGCCGGGCTGTCGCTTCTTATTGATGATTATTGGCCGGATTTTCGTCCGGCGATGACGTAGTGGCCAGACTACACGGCGTCTGCGCCACGTTCCCCTGTGCGGATGCGGATCGCATCCTCAATCCCGTACACGAAAATCTTTCCGTCCCCGATCCGTCCGGTATGAGCGGCCTTCTGGATCGCCTCGATCGCGCGGTCGAGCATGGCATCGTCCATGACGATCTCGATCTTCACCTTGGGGAGAAAATCGACCACGTACTCGGCGCCGCGATAAAGTTCTGTGTGACCCTTCTGACGGCCAAACCCCTTGGCCTCGGTCACGGTGATGCCCTGCAAACCGACCTCGTGCAAGGCCTCTTTGACCTCGTCGAGCTTGAACGGCTTGATGATGGCTTCGATCTTTTTCATAACATCCCTCCATGCGCCCCGCGTGCGACAGCGTAAAGGCCTCTTCCTCGAGAGGACGGGCCTCGCGCCGGGCGGTCAGCTGAAATCGCGGTGACCTCCCACTTTCAAAACTTGTGCCAGTTACGGGGATTGCGCGCGAAGCGGGGATTGCTGTGTTTCCAAGGACGTCCCGGTCCTTCGGCGCCTGTCGCTGCTCAAGAACGGACCAAGGTGCGCAATTCTTGGGCACTTGGACCGACGCGGGGCGGGCGCGCCGTTTGCTTGACGGACCCGGCGGAAGGGATTAGGTACCCCGCACCACGGAAAAGCTTGAGCCGGATCAGGGTCATCCCGGTCCGGAATCGTGCGGCGGACGTAGCTCAGTTGGTAGAGCAATAGGTTGTGGTCCTATGGGTCGCGGGTTCGAGCCCCGTCGTTCGCCCCATTTTCTCCCCTTTCAGACGCTTGGCGCCGGCCGGCCGGCCGCGCGGCCACGCACGCCGGCCGCGGTTGCGGTAATATGATACCGCATGTGAAAAGCCCTTATTTTTCGGGCTTAAGTGTTGACTTCAAGGTGCGCATCGCGATAATGCGCCGCCTTCGAGCCGGAAACCCAATAACAAGCCGGCTCTCCCTCGATTAGGACCAAAAAAATGCGGACATATTCAGCGAAGCCCGCGGACGTCGAAAAGAAGTGGCTTTTGATCGATGCCAACGGGCTCGTTCTCGGCCGCCTCGCGGCGATCGTTTCCGGCCTGTTGCGCGGCAAGCACAAGGCCATGTACACGCCCCACATCGACACCGGCGACAACGTCATCATCATCAATGCCGAGAAGGTGAAGCTCACCGGCAAGAAGGCCGAACAGCGCGTCTTCTACTGGTATTCCGGTTATCCGGGCGGCCTCAAGGAACACACCCCGAAGAACACCTTCGCGGGCAAGTATCCGGAGCGCGTCGTGCACCGCGCCATCGAGCGCATGATGCCCAAGGACAGCCCGCTCGCGCGCGAGCAGATGAAGAAGCTCAAGATCTACGCCGGGGCGGCGCATCCGCACGAAGCCCAGAGCCCGGAAGCGGTCGACATCGCCGGCCGTAACCGCAAGAACAAGCCGTAAGGGAAGGACTGGTCACATGGCCGAAACGAGACAAACACTGGCTGACCTCAAGACCGCCACCCAGGGTGCGGCGCCGAAGGCCGAGCCGAAGCGCGACAAGCAGGGCCGCTCCTACGCGACCGGCAAGCGCAAGAACGCCGTCGCCCGCGTGTGGGTGAAGCCCGGCAAGGGCAAGATCATCGTCAACGACCGCGAGTTCGAAAAGTACTTCGTGCGTCCGGTGCTGCGCATGCTCATCAATCAGCCGTTCGGCGCGACCAACCGCGTCAACGAATTCGACGTCGTCGCCACGGTCACCGGCGGCGGACTTTCCGGCCAGGCCGGCGCGGTCCGTCACGGCATCTCGAAGGCGCTGACCTATTATGAGCCTGCCCTGCGCCCGGCGCTGAAGGCCGGCGGCTTCCTGACGCGCGATCCGCGCGTCGTCGAGCGTAAGAAATACGGACGCAAGAAGGCCCGCCGCAGCTTCCAGTTCTCGAAGCGCTAAGCGAACCGATCAGTTTCGCTTCAACTCCGATAAGGGCTCCGCGGTTGCGCGGAGCCCTTTCTTTTTTTGCGGCTTGCTCAACCGCGGAACAATTCAACCTCGAGTCCCTTTAAAGCGTGCATCCAGGGCACCCTGGCGCGTGTTTTAGGGATATTTCGAATGTCAGATCATGTTGCGGTGTTGCGCATTACCGCTCTTTCGATTTTTGCGGGTCTCGCCTCTCTTTCCTTCCCAGCCCAAGCGCAGTTGGCCGACGTTCCGGGTGAAAAACTTGAAGGCCCGGCTCCCGATTTCACCTCTTACGATTGCGCGGCATCCACCGCCGGCCTCGAGCGGCACCACACGGGACAGGTGATCGCCGGCCGTTATCGTGAATGGGTCACGCTGTCGAAGTCCGGCCCCAACGGCCGGGACATCCGCTGCGTGAGCGAACTGACGCCCGAGCCGCGCGCGCTGTCGTCGGCGGACGCACGGGCGCTGCTGGCCGCGTCCTCGGGATTGAGCGCCGCTCCCGCCGCCGCGCGCGAGCGCGCCGCTTCGCTCGAAGGTCCGCTGGCGCCGACCTTCGAGCACGGCAGCGCCGTCGGCGTGGCGACATCGGGCCACGCCCTCAACGACATCGGTAATGTGAAAGACTACGCCATCCTCGACGGCGGCTTCGGCACGACGCCCGTCGGGACCGCCCCGCTGGCGAAAGCCGCGGCCGCGACCGACGTCTCCGCGGCGCAGGTGCCGCGCGAGCGGACCGCCGCCATCGGAACCGATGAGCGCACCCGCGTTCCGGCCACCGGCGAGTCTCCGTGGAACACCATCGGCCAGCTCCAGGTCACCTGGCGCGACGGCACGCAGTCGATCTGCACCGGAACCCTGATCAGCCCGCACGCGGTGCTGACCGCGGGCCAATGCGCCCATAACCGCAGCAAGGGCGGATTTGCCGCGCGCACGTCGTTCGCGCCGGGGCTGAGCCAGGACGGCGCCAACGGCATCGTCAGCGAAGTCGCCGCGCCTTCGCGTTATGCCGATTACGTCGAGACCACCAGCCGCTGGACGCAGATCTCGGGCGATGAATCGATTCTCGTGACCGACGCCCGGTCCGACTACGCGGTCTACTACTTCCTCAGCCCCTGGACCCACCCGATGACGCTGTTGCCGCTGACCTTCGACGCGGCCGAGAACGCCGTCGGAAATCATGCCGGTTACCCGACCTCGGTCGCGGGGATCAAAGGCATCAACCAGGGCATGTTCTATGCCGCCGGCGCGGAAACCAACCGTTCGGCGCTGTTGCGCTCCATCCAGGTGCGCGAATTCGGCTTCGACGTCTCGACGGGCGCCATCGGCGGTCCGATCTGGACCTACGACGGCACCTCGCGCAAGTTCATCGGCATCGTCTCCTACGGCGGCGACGACTACGCCGGCGGCGTGTGGTTCGGCGGCGACAACAAAGCCCTGATCAGCGCATGGGCGGCATGGCGCCCGGGGCAGTCTTCCCCGCAGATGCCGCGGCCGCAGTTGAACGTCCCGTTCACGTTCCCGTCCTCGACCAATTTCGCGCTGTCGCTGTTCCGGTTCTACAATCCGGGTCTGGTATCGGGCCGCGTGGCCGTGACCTTCCGTCACGGCACCACCGGCCAGGAACTCGGCACCTGGACAAGTCCCCCGCTGCCGCCGCGCACTTCGAAGCAGTTCCTGGTCAAGGAGATGGAAGAGCAGGCGGTTCCGCCGATCAACGCGGCCGGGAAGGACAACTACACCGCCACGATTTCTCCGGACTTCCAGGGCTTCGTCCAGACCGTGATCTGGAATCAGGGGGGCCTGTCCCTCACCAACGCCTCGGGCTGCAGCAACGGCCTTGCCGATGACGTCAGCAACCTGATCAACGTCCATACGACCCAGATCACGCAATATCCGAGCGTCATCCTGATCCATAACCTGGCCAACAGGGCGTCCGACGCGGTGATCGGCGTCTACGACGCCCGCAAGGGCGATCGCCTGGGCGGCATCGTCGTTCCCGCCATCGCGCCCAACGCGGCCGCATCCTTCGGCGCCGCCGACATCGAACGTGTGTTGAACTACACGCCGTACTTCGGACACGACCACTACAACCTCGTGATCGAGAACGACTTCTACGGCTACGCCCAGCACTTTGTTTACAACAACGGCGCAGGGCTGGTCTTGAACATGACGGCGAAATGCCTGATGCGGCCGGTGATGTAAGCGCCAAATCCTGTTGAGAGCGGGGCCCTACAAGCCTATGTAGGGCCCTTGTTCTTTGGGGTGGGCGGGTCATGGCAGCGAAGGTTTTCATCGACGGGGAAGCGGGGACGACCGGGCTCGAGTTGCGCCAGCGGCTGAACGGCCGCACCGACATCGAACTCCTGTCGATCGCACCCGAGCGCCGCAAAGACCCGGCGGCGCGGGCGGAGCTCTTGAACCGCGCCGATATGGTCATGCTGTGCCTGCCCGACGAGGCGGCGAAGGAAGCGGTGACCTTGATCACGAACGACAAGGTGAAGGTGATCGACGCGTCCACGGCCTTCCGTGTCGCCGAGGGATGGACTTATGGATTTCCCGAACTGCACAAGGGGCACCGTGCCTGCATCGCGGCCTCGAAGCGCGTGTCGAACTGCGGCTGCTACGCCACCGCCGCGGTCGCGCTCCTTCACCCCCTGGTCGCCAGCGGCCTGCTTCCGGCGAATTACCCCGTCACGATCAACGCCGTGAGCGGCTATTCGGGCGGCGGCAAGGCCATGATCGCCGAGTTCGAAGATGCCGCCGCGCCCAACTACACAAAAGTCCCGTACCGGATCTATGCGCTCGAGCTTCAGCATAAGCACGTGCCGGAGATCCAGAAGCATTCGGGCTTGCGCGAGCGGCCGATCTTCACGCCGTCGGTGGGACGCTACAAACAGGGCATGATCGTCGAAGTGCCGCTGCACCTGTCCTTGCTGCCCGGCGCGCCTTCGATAAATGACGTGCACGAGGTGCTGCGGACGGCTTACGCCGGCGAACGTTTTGTCGAGGTCGTGCCGCTGGAAAGCGTCCGCGCCACCAAGTCGCTGGACCCGGAGGCGGTGAACAATACGAATATGCTCAAACTGTATGCCTTCGGCGCGGGCGAGGGGCGCCAGGCCCGGCTCGTCGCCCTGCTGGACAACCTCGGCAAGGGCGCTTCGGGCCAAGCCGTGCAGAACATGAACATCATGCTCGGCTTGCCGGAGGCGGCCGGCCTCGCATAGCCTGACGCCATGTCTTCAGGCCCGATCATCCTTCCCTGGCGCGGCGTCAGCCCGAAAATCGCGAGCGACGCCTTCATCGCGCCGGGCGCGGTGGTGATCGGCGACGTCGAAATCGGGTCCGGCGTGACGGTCTGGTTCAACTGCGTGCTGCGCGGCGACGTCAATCACATCCGCGTCGGGGACCGCACGAACATCCAGGACGGGACGGTGGTCCACGTCTCCTACAAGACGCATCCGACCATCATCGGCGCCGAGGTCCTGATCGGGCACATGGCCACGATCCACGGCTGCACGCTGGAAGACAAATCGTTTGTCGGCATGCGCGCGACCGTGATGGACGGCGTCGTGGTCGAACGCGAAGGCATGGTCGCCGCCGGCGCCCTCGTGGCGCCGAACAAGCGCGTCCTCCAGAAGCAGATGTGGGCGGGCGCGCCCGCGCGCTACGTGCGCGACGTCAAGCCGGAAGAGCTGGAAAGTTTCGCGATGGCGGTCGATCGCTACGCCGGCCTGGGCGCCGAATACACGGCGCTGCTCAAGGACAGAGCCGGCTTTGCCTGAGAACGAAAACGCGGCGGACGCCTGGTCCGCCGCGCTTTTTTGTCCGCCGGCCTTCTACCTGGCCCGCGCGATCTGCTCGGTGGCGTCGATATGCCACCTCACGAAGCGGTACAGCTCGCTTTCGACGATGCGTTCCTGATCGCTGTGAATGCCGTAGCCGAGCGGGCCGTCCTCCTCATCGATGGCGACGCCGACGCCGTAGCATTGGATACCTTTTGCGCGCAGGTACGCCATATCGGTCGCGCCCGTGCTCATCGTCGGCAGCACGACCGTGTTGTAATGCTTCTTGAACGCGGCTTCGATGGTCTGGAAGGCCTCGTTGTTGAGGCGCGAGGTACCGGCGGGGCGGACATTGCGCGGCGCCCAACCGACCTCGACGGACGGATCGTTGACGACCTTCCGAACCTCGTTGAGAAGCCACTCGGGGTCTTCATCGGGTACGACGCGCGTGTCGACGGTCGCGGTCGCTTCCGACGGGATCACGTTCACCCGGTAGCCGCCGTTGAACATGTTCGGCGACAGCGACGTGTGCAGGACCGAGGCGTGGCGGGGCTCGTGCTCCAGGAAATACTGGAACGCGGCCTTGCCCTCCGGCGAGTCCGGCTTGAGGATCGCGCGATAGCGCGCCGCGTTCTCCGGCGTCGACAAGGTCGCCAGCCGCTCGAAATAGGCCGCGGTGGTCTCGTTCAACTTGATGGGGGCCTGCCAGTCCGCGATCCGCGCGACGGCACCGGAGAGATGGACGATGGCGTTGGACTTGAGCGGGATCGAGCCGTGGCCGGCGACGCCGGTGGATTTCAGCGCGATCGCGCGCGGGATCTTCTCCAGCGTCTGGACCGACGCAAATTTGATCTTCCCGCCTTCGCGCGAGACGTTTCCGCCCTCCGCCAGACAATACTCGGCTTCGATCTCGGGGAAATGCTCGTTGACCATGAATTCGATGCCGTACTGCGTGGCGCCTTCCTCGCCGGATTCGGCAAGGAAGATCACGTCGCGGTCGAGCGGCACTTTGCGGCGCTTGAGGTCCAGCATGGTCATCAGCGCGGCGACGACGTTGTCCTTATCGTCGACCGTGCCGCGGCCATAGATGTGGCCGCCCTCGCGGTGGGCGCTGAAGGGTCCGTGTTTCCATTTCTTGGGATCGATGTTGACGGTGTCGGTGTGTCCCATCAGCAGCAGGGGCTTCTTCTTGCCGCTGCCTTTCAGCCGCGCGACCACATTGGGGCGATGCTCCTGGCCCTTCACGGCGAAGGTTTTGACCTCGATGCCCTCGGCCTTCATCGCATTGACGAGGTAGTCGGCGACGGGTTTCTCGTTCCCGGGCGGGTCCGAACTGTCCATCTGGACGATGGCGCTGAAGTGCTTGAGCACCTCGGCGTCCATCTTGTTGGTCGGGGCATCGGCCGCCATCGCGGCGCCGGCCAGCGCCACCGCCGCGCCGGACAAAAGAGTTCTCGTCAGGATTCCGCGCACGCCGCGCGCCACAACGCCGGATTTCATCGGACCCTCCAATGGTTCTTGCCCCGCGTAAATGCGGGCTGTTGCGTAAGACTAGGTTGAAAGAACCGGGGCCTTCAATCGCCGACTTTCATGCCCTGGGGTCAGACGGCGCGGGTTTTTACGTACCGGCCAGGCGCGTCCTCGATCGCCTTGAGCTTGCCCGAGCCCGGTACGCGGGCGGGGACGTCGCCGCCGGACTGGGGGCGCAGCCATGAATCCCAATCCGTCCACCAGGAACCAGGGTGTTCCGTGGCGCCCGCCAGCCATTCATCGGGAGTCTGGGGCTTTTTGACGCCGGGGCTCTTGTCGTTGGTCCAATAGCCATACTTCCGCGCCGCCGGCGGGTTCACCACGCCTGCGATATGACCCGACCCCGACAGGACAAAGCGCGTCGGCCCCTTGAACAACTGGGTGGCGGCGAAGGTGGATTTCCAGGGCGCGATATGGTCCTCGCGGCAGCTGATCATGTAAGTCGGTACATCGATCGTCGAAAGATCGATGGGCACGCCCGCCAGCGACACGCCGCCCGGCACGCACAGTCTGTTCTCGAGATACATCTTGCGCAGATAGAAGCCGTGCATGGCCCGCGGCATCCGGGTCGAATCCGCGTTCCAATAGAGGAGGTCGAAGGGGAAGGGCTCTTTGCCGAGGAGATAATTGCTGACCACGAACGACCAGATCAGGTCGTTGGCCCGCAGCATGTTGAAGGACATCGCCATATCGGCGGCGTCCAGATAGCCGGTTTCCTCCATGCGCCTTTCGATGCTCGAGACCTGTTCGTCGTCGATGAAGACGCCGAGATCGCCCGGCTCGCTGAAGTCGGTCAGGGTCACGAAATACGTCGCGCTGGCGACGGTCTTGTCCTTCCTGGCTTTGAGGTAGGCGAGGGTGGAGGCCAGCAGGGTGCCGCCGATGCAATAGCCCACCATGTGAGTCCGCTCGGCGCCGGTGGCGGCCAGAACCGCATCCTTCGCCGCAATCGCGCCCTTGATCATGTAGTCGTCGAAGGTGGTCTCGGCGAGGGCGGCGTCGGGATTGACCCACGACACGATAAAAGTGGTGTAGCCCTGGTCCGTCAGCCACTTCACCAGGGAGTTCTTTTCCCTGAGGTCGAGGATGTAGAATTTGTTGATCCAGGGCGGCACGATGACGACCGGGATCTCCTTCACGCTGTCGGTCGTCGGCGTGTACTGGATCAGCTGCATCAGCGGCGTCTCGGCGACCACTTTGCCCGGCGTCGCGGCGACGTTGACGCCGACGGTGAAGGCCTCCTCGTCGGTCATCGAGACGCGCAGGCGCCCTTTGCCTTTCTCCAGATCCTCAAGAAGATTCTGTAACCCCTTGATCAGATTCTCGCCCTTGGTCTCGGCAGTCGCCCGCAGGACCTGCGGATTGGTGAGCGCGAAGTTGGTCGGCGCCAGGGCGTCCGCGAACTGGCGGGTGAAGAATTCGACCTTGTGCTTGGTGTGGGGATCGAGCCCCTGAACGTCGGCGACGGTCGACTGCATCCACCGTGTGGTCAGCAGGTAGGACTGCTTGATGAAGTCGAAGACCTGGTTCTCCTGCCAAGCGGGATCGTTGAAACGCTTGTCGCCGGCCTCGGGCGCGGCGACCGCGGTCGCAGGCTGCTGGCCAAGGGCAGTGAGGGTGGCGTTGCGCCACAACTCCATGTATCCGCGCCAGAGATCCACCTGGGCGTCCATCAACCTGGTGGGCTCCGCCATCATCTTGGCGGTGAGCTCGAAGAAGGCGGCGCCGATATTCGCCAAGTCCGCCATGCCGACCCCGCCGGCGCCTTCCGCCGCGCTGCGATTGACGAAGGTCTGCACCAGGCCCTGCGCGCGCTGGGCGATGTCGGCCATGATCGCCGGCCAATCGGAGTCCGGCCGACCGTTCGCCGGCGGCTCCGTGGACGCGGCGTCTTTGCCCGCTTGAGGCGAGGTCTTGGCGTTCTTCGGCATGGAGGAGGATTCGTCCCGGGACTTTTATATGGTCCTCGGGTATGCATAAGTCCGAACGGGCTGTCCAGGTACAGGAAAGCTTTGCTGACGTGCCTTCAACGCAATTAAGCTTAGATTATAACTACGGCGTACAAGATATGGCAAAGATTAGAAAAAATTCAGATGTGGTCCGCACCGTAACCGGTGTCGTGGCCATCGCCGCGACCCTCGCGCTCGGGGCCTGCGCCTCCGATGATGCGGCCGAAGCGGCCCCCACGGAAACTGCCGCGGCCCCGGAGCCCGCGCCGGCGCCCGCGCCGTCGGCATTCGGAGCACCGGCCCCGCGCTTTGCCATTCCGTCCGCCGCCGCGCAAAGTCCGCCGAGCGTCAACACCGTGCCGACCGAAGCGCCCACGCCCCGTTCGACCGAAGAGGAACGGGAGGAAGCGCGCCGCGGTCTGGTCGCCGATCTGACCAATGCGCGCCACAGCGAGTTCGGCGGCCGAACCCAGCCCGTGGTGGTCCGTCCTTATGTCGCGACGGCCGGCGATCAACCCGCGCCGCCCACGGCCGCCGAGACGCCGCCCGACGCGCCGATCACCAACCGGCTCGACGAACCGCCGCCGCCGCGTCCCGTGGAGGCCGACGGCGCTCCGGCAAAACCGGCGGCCGGTCCGGCGCCGGCCAACAAGATCCCCACCGGAAGCCGATAGTCCGCTATCTTCGGGGCGGGAGCTGCAGGCGGGCAGACTCCAAAAAGCCCCGCTGAGCGCATAGCGCCGTCATAAATCGAGTGTACCAACGGCATTGTGGAACCGCGGCTGCTGCCGCATAAGGGCACTCAAATCTCGTAGGCTTTTTCCAGATGAAGACCGAGTTCAACCGCATCAAACGTCTGCCGCCCTACGTGTTCGCTGAAGTGAACGCGATGAAGGCGCGCCTGCGCGCCGCCGGCGAGGACATCATCGATTTCGGGATGGGCAATCCCGACCTGCCGACGCCGCAGCACATCATCGACAAGCTGACGGAGACCGCCCAGGACCCGAAGGCCCACCGCTACTCCGCCTCGCAGGGGATCAAAGGCCTGCGCAAGGCGTTCGTGAATTATTACGAGCGGCGCTTCGGCGTCGGGCTCGATATGAACAAAGAGGTTTGCGTCACCCTGGGCTCGAAAGAGGGGCTTGCGAACCTCGCCTCGGCCATCACCAATCCGGGCGACCTCATCCTTTCGCCCAACCCCGCCTATCCGATCCATCCGTTCGGCTTCATCATCGCCGATGGCTCGGTACGCTCGCTGCCTTGCACACCGGACGCGGAGTTCATGGCCGCGCTCGATCGCGCCGTCCGCAATTCGACGCCCAAGCCGGTCGCACTGGTGCTGAACTATCCGTCGAACCCGACGGCACTGGTGGCCGACCTCGACTTCTATGGTCAGGTGGTCGACTTCTGCCGGCACCATGACATCTGGATCCTGTCGGACCTCGCCTACGCGGAAATCTACTTCAACGACAAGCCGCCGCCGTCGATCCTGCAGATCCCCGGCGCCAAGGACGTGGCGATCGAATTCACCTCCATGAGCAAGACCTACAGCATGCCGGGCTGGCGCGTGGGCTTCGCGGCCGGCAATCCCACCCTGATGAACGCGCTGATCCGCATCAAATCCTACCTCGACTACGGCGCGTTCACGCCGGTGCAGGTGGCGGCGGCGGCGGCGCTCAACGGTCCGCAGACCTGCGTTGCGGAAACGCGCGCGATCTACAAGGAACGCCGCGATATCCTGATCGAGGGACTGGCGCAGGCGCAGTGGCACATCCCGAGCCCCGAGGCGTCCATGTTCGCCTGGGCGCCGATCCCCGAGCCGTTCAAGCATCTCGGCGCGCTCGAGTTCTCCAAGCTGCTCATGAGCGAGGCCAAGGTCGCCGTCGCGCCGGGCACCGGCTTCGGCGAGGCGGGTGAAGGTTTCGTCCGCATCGCGCTGGTTGAGAACAAGCATCGTATCCGCCAGGCGCTGCGCAACGTGCGCGCCTTCCTCGGCTCCGCGGGTCAAGTGCTGGAGCGCGCCGAACGCAAGCGCGCCGCGTCGTGATGCCGCCGCTCAAGGTCGCCATCGCCGGACTCGGCACGGTCGGTGCGGGTGCGCTCAAGATCCTGCATCAGAACGCCCCGGAGATCGCCGCGCGTTGCGGGCGGCCCATCGTCGTCAGTGCGGTCGCGTCGCGCGACAAGAATAAGGACCGCGGCGTTCCGCTGTCGAACGTCACGTGGTTCGACGACGCCGCGGCGATGGCGGCCGAGTCCGACGCCGATGTGGTGGTCGAGCTCATCGGCGGATCGGAAGGCGTCGCGCGCAAGACCGTGGAAGCGGCGATTGCCGGCGGTCGCCATGTGGTCACCGCCAACAAAGCCCTGCTCGCGCACCACGGCGTGGCGCTGGCCGCCGCGGCGGAAAAAGCGGGTCTCGCGCTCAATTTCGAAGCCGCGGTCGCCGGCGGCATCCCGATCATCAAGGCGCTGAGGGAAGGCCTCGCGGCCAACAAGATCCGCCGCGTCACCGGCATCCTCAACGGGACGTGCAATTACATCCTCACCACCATGCGCGCCAGCGGCCGCAGCTTCGCCGACGTGCTGAAGGAAGCCCAGGCGCTCGGTTATGCCGAGGCCGACCCGTCGTTCGACATCGACGGCACCGACGCGGCCCACAAACTCGCGATCCTGGCCAGCGTCGCGTTCGGAACGCCGGTCGACATCAAGAGCGTGCATGTCGAAGGCATCCGCAACGTCTCGAGCCTCGATCTGCAATATGCCGAAGAGTTCGGTTATGTGATCAAGCTTCTCGGGGTTGCAGAGCTGCTCGACCGCGACGCCAAGCACCAAGACGGTGCGTTGATGCAGCGGGTTTACCCCTGCCTCATCACGCCGGATATGCCGCTCGCCAATGTCGATGGTGTGTTCAACGCCGTCGTCGCGGAAGGCGATTTCGTCGGCCGGTCGGTGTACGAGGGCCGCGGCGCGGGCGCCGGACCGACCGCCTCGGCGGTCGTCGCCGACCTCATCGATATCGCCGCCGGTCGCCGCGTGCCTGCATTCGGAATTCCTGTAGGTTCGCTCAAGACGATCCCGAACGTGCCCGTCGCCGAGCACGTGGGCGAATACTATGTGCGCCTGCTGGTGGTCGATCGGCCGGGCGTGTTCGCCGACATCGCCATGGCCTTCCGCGACGAAGCGGTGTCGATGGAATCGGTGCTGCAGCGCGGCCGCAATGCAGCAAACGTGAACGTCGTCATCATCACGCACGATACGCAGGAAGCGCCGCTTTTGCGTGCGCTCAAGCGCTTGCAGGCCAACGCCGCGCTGGTCGAGCCGCCGCACATGATGCGGATCGAGAAGTTCAATCGTTGATTCAATCTCGCGCCCGTTCCTAGAATAGGCGCACATTTCCACTGTCATTACCTCGGGGGCCTCATGTCGCTGCAACTCGACGCATCCTTCACCAACGTGTTGGAACGCAATCTTGCGCTCGAGGCGGTGCGCGTGACCGAAGCGGCGGCATTGTCCGCCTCGCGCCTCGTCGGCCGGGGCGACGAGAAGCAGGCGGACCAGGCGGCGGTGGACGCCATGCGCCGCGCCCTCAACAGCCTCAATATCGAAGGCACCGTCGTCATCGGCGAGGGCGAACGCGACGAAGCGCCGATGCTCTATATCGGTGAGAAGGTCGGCACCGGCAAAGGACCGAAGGTGGACATCGCGCTCGATCCGTTGGAAGGCACGACCATCACCGCAAAGGGCGGCGCCAACGCCCTCGCGGTCATCGCCATGGCGGAATCGGGCAATTTCCTGAATGCGCCTGACGTCTATATGGACAAGATCGCCGTCGGCGGCGGCCTGCCGGAAGGCGTCGTCGATCTCGACAACACGCCGCAACAGAACCTCGAGAACCTCGCCAAGGCGAAGAACGCGGATGTCGAAGACCTCCTGGTCTGCATCCTCGACCGCCCGCGCCATGCCGACCTGATCTCGAAAGTGCGCGCCGCAGGGGCGCGCATCATGCTGATCACCGACGGCGACGTGTCGGGCGTGATCGCCACCGCGCAGCCGGATTCCGGGGTCGATATGTACGTCGGCTCGGGCGGCGCGCCGGAGGGCGTGCTTGCCGCCGCGGCGCTACGCTGCATCGGCGGGCAAATGCAAGGCCGCCTTCTGTTCCGCAACGACGACGAGAAGGCGCGGGCGCAGAAGTGGGGCATCACCGACCTTGGCCGCAAGTACGGCCTGCTCGACCTTGCCAAGGGCAACGTCATGTTCGCCGCCACCGGGGTCACCAACGGCGCCATGCTCAAAGGCGTGCGCCGCTTCCACGGCGGCGCCATCACCCATTCGCTCGTCATGCGCTCAAAGACGCGCACTGTGCGTTACGTCGAAGCCCACCACACCTTCGAAGGCGACGCCGCCTGAACAATCTTTCGCCCTCGTTTCTCGGCGTAGCGAAGTCCTTTCAGGGACGGCGCTGGGATTTGCGCGGCGTCAACGAAGCGCTGGTGTCCGACCTCGTCCGCCAGGCCGGTGTGTCCGACGCGGTGGCGCGCGTGCTCGCCGCCCGCGGCGTGCTCGCCGACAGGTGCGCGGATTTCCTGCGCCCGACCTTAAAAGCCTTGATGCCCGATCCGAGCCTGTTCGTGGACATGGACGGCGCGGCGGCGCGGATCGTGCGCGCCGTCGAGAACGGAGAACGCATCGCGGTGTTCGGTGATTATGACGTCGACGGCGCGACGTCGTCGGCGCTGCTGATGCGATTCTTCCGCGCCATCGGCGTCGCGATCACCGTCTACATCCCCGACCGGGCGGTCGAGGGCTACGGGCCGAACACGCCGGCGCTGCTGAAATTGCGCAGCGAGGGGATCGACCTCGTCATCACCGTCGACTGCGGCATCGTCGCCTACGAACCGTTGGCGGCCGCGAAGGACGCGGGGCTCGACATCATCGTCGTCGATCACCACAAGGCCGAACCCGCGCTTCCGATCGCGAGCGCCGTGGTCAACCCGAACCGCCTCGACTGCGCGAGCCGGCAAGGGCATCTCGCGGCGGTGGGCGTCGCCTTCCTGCTGGTGGTCGCGGTCAATCGCGCGCTGCGCAACGCCGGCTGGTACGCCGCTCGCGGAAAGTCCGAGGCCGATCTCAAGCAGTGGCTCGACCTCGTTGCCCTCGGCACGGTCTGCGACGTCGTGCCGCTCACCGGCCTCAACCGCGCGTTTGTCACCCAGGGGCTGAACATCCTCGCCAAGGGCGGCAACGTCGGCCTTGTGGCTTTGGCCCGCGTTGCGCGCATCGATACAGCGCCGACGGCGTTTCATCTCGGCTATCTCCTGGGGCCGCGTGTCAACGCGGGCGGGCGTGTCGGGCAGGCCGACCTCGGCACGCGCTTGCTGTCGACCGAAGATGCCGAGGAAGCCGCCGCGCTGGCGCTGCGGCTGGACGAATACAACGCGTCGCGCAAGGAGATCGAGGCCGCGGTCCTGCGCGAGGCGATCGAGCAAGTCGAAAGCCGCGCCGACAACGCGCCGCTGATTTTCGCCGCCGGCGAGAAGTGGCACCCCGGAGTCATCGGCATCGTGGCGGGGCGGCTGAAGGAGCGTTACGACCGTCCGACCTGCGTCGTCGCCGTGGACGGCGGGTTGGCCAAGGGGTCCGGGCGCTCCATTCCCGGCGTCGACCTCGGCCGTGCCGTGCTTGCCGCGCGGGAAGCCGGCTACCTCATGAACGGCGGCGGCCACGCCATGGCGGCGGGTTTCACCCTGCTCGCCGAAAAGCTCGACGGCTTCGCCGCGTTCATGCAGGAGCAGGTGAGCGCGCAGCTGAAAGGCGAACCCATGGTCCCGACCTTGAGTCTCGACGGCGCCCTCAGCGTATCGGCCGTGACGCCCCGTTTCATCGAGGAGCTTTCCTGTGTCGGCCCCTTCGGCGCCGGCAACGACGAACCCCGCTTCGCCGTCGTGGATGCGCGCGTGGTGAAAGCCGACATCGTCGGCCAGGGCCACGTGCGCTGCATACTCACCAGCGCCGGCGGCGGGCGCCTGAAGGCCATCGCCTTCAATTGCGTCGACGACGATCTCGGTCATGGCTTGCTCACTGCGGGCGGCGGGCGACTGCATCTTGCCGGCACGATCCGCGCCGACACCTGGCAGGGCCGCACCGAGGCGCAACTGGTGATCGACGATGCCGCGCGGTGCGATTAGAGCCCCGGCTACATGGGCCTCAGCGCCGAGGCAGGCGATGTTCGTTCCAAGTCAAAAATCGCTGGCCCGCTTCCGCGGGCAATGTCGCCCAAGTGGAACCAGGACGTGCGACTAAGCTCCTGATTTCGTGATTGTTTGCCGACCGCGGCGACAATTGACGCGACGCTGAGAGCCTGTCACGCTTGACCGTTAATTGGCCGGTCGCGCCGGCCGCAACAGGGGGAAGAACATGCGTTTTCTGAAGACTTTGGCCGCCGCGGTCACCGGCCTTGCGATGCTGGCGGCGCCGGCGATGTCCGCCGACGTCGAATTCACCGGCTCGAAGTTCACGTGCCTCGAATACACCAACGGCCTTGGCGAAAACGCATCGGGCAAGCTGCAGTCCGTTATCGCGCATGTTTGGATCCATGGTTATCTCTCGGGCTATTACAAAGCATCGCAGAAGCTGAACCTCGTCGACGACACCGCCACCAGCGAGGCGCTCGACAACAGCCTCTTGCAGACCTGCCGCGAATGGGCCCAGCGCGACATCCTGGGTGTCTCGCTCGAAATCCTCGCCAAAGCCGATCGCGCGATGCCGGCCAAAGCGGGCGCCGATTTCTCTCCGGTCGGATATACCTGCGAGCAGCACACCAAAGCCAAGGCCGGCGCCGCCGCCGATGCGAACCGCGCCGACATCGCCGAGCTGTGGGCGTTCGCCTTCATTCAAGGCTACAAGAATCTCACTCAGCCGGAGCTTGAGGTCCCGGTGGAGAGCAAGCCGCAGCTCACGGGCGCCATCAACAACGTGTGCCTCAAGAACGCGGGCCTTCCCTACATGGACATTGCCGCGCTGGTTTCGGAAAAAGTGAAGCTCCAATAGCCGGAGCAGCCGAAAGGAGCTGGAGAGGGGGCCTGACGGCCCCCTTTTTATTGGTGCAGGTGCACAGGTAACGCATTGAACAGCAACGCCTCTTGAGGGGGTTCTCGCGCGCCGAGAGATTCTTTGCACAGGAGTGCAACGTCAGGTTAGGATCGCGCGTTGGTATTAAGTCGAAACTTAATGGTCAACCGTGGTGACGAACATGACAACGTCCACAAATACGCCAAGAGATCGCGCTTTGTTTGCGAACCTTGTACGCGCTCACAAGGCCGGCGGCGTGACGATCATTGTCAAAGCCGCAAAGCTGAACCACCCCGGCTCGCCGCTGTGGGACCCCGTGCAAAACATCGCGCCGCTGCTCGCGATCATGCTCGCGGCGGTGTTGCTCTGCTTCGCGGCAAACGTGCTCATCGGCACGGCGGTGATGGTGTTGGGGATATTGCTGTACGGAATTGTCATCCGCCCCTTCATTCTTCGCGGCGTTCATCAGCGCGCGATCGATGCCGCCCTCGGGCACATCCACAACTGGGAACTGCTGTGGAAGCAAGGCGGCCTCGTCCTGCGACGCGACGGCGTTATGGGCGCGATCTGCGTTTCACCGAGCAGGGACTGGCGGGAGTTCGCTGTGCACCACCTGCCTTTCACTGAACCGCCCGAAGCGTCTGCCGACTTCGGGCGCAGCACGAAGTTCCGCCGGCCGGCTGCGGAGGAAGCCGCGTTCGACGTCGCGCGGCGAATGGACAACTTCGGCCGCACAGAACCCGCGGCCGGATAGATGCGCGGCGCAGAGAAGGGGTCCGGTTGCGAGCGGACCCCTGTCTTGGAGCGGGTGACGACTACCGCGCCGCGCGCGCGGCGATCTGTTGCCCTTGCACGAGCATGACCGCGTTCGATGAGCTTTGAAGCGCGTTGAATTCGGCGCCGCTGGTCATATTCACGGTCCAGGTCAGGCCCGGAGCGGTTTCGGTGCTCGTCCAATAGATGGGATGCTGAAGCGTGAAACCGGGAAAGGCCTCGGCATTGACGCTCTTCAAGCACGCATCCGAAACGAGCGTCTGCAGCTCGTCCTTGGTCGGTAGACGCCAGGCGCCGTCCAGCTTGCGCGCCTGCGCCCAGGAAATCTCGGTGGGCGTTCCGACGCAGCCCGCGCCGTCCTGCCATTTCTGGCCCATGCTGCACCGCTGCCAGGTCAACTTGGTTTCCTTGTCGAACACCTGCGCGCCGTTGATCTCGTAACGCGAAATGGGAATCCGAGGCTCGTGCGTGCACTGCGCATATGCCGCGGAAGCGCTGCACGCCAAAACAGAACCTAAGAGAACAGCTCTCAATGACATGGTCTTTCTCCGGATTTATGGGCCGATAACGGCGAATTAAATTCGGACCAAAACCTGTCAAGGGCTGCGCGAAATTACAGTTTTGAAAGCCGCGCGGGCCGGGCGCCCGTCGCGGCCGGGCAAGGAGAAACTTATAAAGTGCCGCAGCGGCGCGGCGGCTCGTAAAAAATCTTATCGCGGCCTCTTGCCAAGTTTTTGCCGCCTTCCTAGCTGGCGTGTCGGTCGCGTTTCACGCGGCCGTTTTCACAATTTGTTCTAAAGCGGGCCACGGACGTGGCCGCACGTCATTTGCTTGGGAAAGGAATGGCAAACCATGGCACTCAAATTCAGACCTCTCCATGACCGGGTTCTGGTCCGGCGCGTCGAAAGCGACGAGCGCACCAAGGGGGGAATCATCATCCCCGACACGGCCAAGGAAAAGCCGATGGAAGGCGAAGTCATCGCCGTCGGGGCCGGCGTGCGAACCGAAGACGGGAAGCTGACGCCGCTGGACGTGCGGCCGGGCGACCGCGTGCTGTTCGGCAAATGGTCGGGCACCGAAGTGAAGATCGACGGAGAGGATCTTCTGATCATGAAGGAGTCCGACATCATGGGAATCGTGGAAGACCGCCAGCAAGCCAAGAAGGCGGCCTAGCTTCGAAGGTCTGTGGTTGAGGAGAACACGACAATGGCTGCAAAAGATGTGAAATTTTCCGCCGATGCCCGCGAGCGGATGCTGCGCGGGGTCGATATTCTGGCCAACGCGGTGAAGGTCACCCTGGGCCCCAAGGGCCGCAACGTGGTGATCGAAAAATCGTTCGGCGCGCCGCGCATCACCAAGGACGGCGTCACCGTCGCCAAGGAAATCGAGCTGAAGGACAAGTTCGAGAACATGGGCGCGCAGATGGTCAAGGAAGTCGCGTCCAAGACCAATGACCTCGCCGGAGACGGCACGACGACCGCGACCGTGCTTGCTCAGGCGATCGTGCGCGAAGGCGCGAAAGCCGTCGCCGCCGGCGTCAATCCGATGGACCTGAAGCGCGGCATCGACAAGGCGGTCGAAACCGTGGTCGAGGACGTGAAGAGGCGCTCGAAGAAGATCAAGACCAACGACGAGATCGCCCAGGTCGGCACCATCAGCGCCAACGGCCAGGAAGAGATCGGCAAGATCCTGGCCGAAGCCATGGCGAAAGTGGGCAACGAAGGCGTCATCACCGTCGAGGAAGCCAAGGGTCTGGAGACCGAGCTGGACGTGGTCGAGGGCATGCAGTTCGATCGCGGCTATTCGTCGCCGTACTTCGTCACCAACGGCGACAAGATGGTGTGCGAACTGGACGACCCGTACATCCTCATCCATGAGAAGAAGCTCGCCGACCTGCAGCCGCTGCTTCCCGTGCTGGAAGCGGTCGTGCAGTCGAGCCGTCCGCTGTTGATCATCGCCGAAGAGATCGAAGGGCAGGCCCTTGCCACGCTGGTCGTGAACAAGCTGCGCGGCGGCCTCAAGGTCGCGGCCGTCAAGGCGCCGGGCTTCGGCGACCGCCGCAAGGAGATGCTGCAGGATATCGCGGTCCTTACCGGCGGACAGGTGATCTCGGAGGACCTGGGCTTCAAGCTCGAGAACGTCACCTTGCAGATGCTGGGACGCGCCAAGCACGTCACCATCGACAAGGACAAGACCACGGTCGTCGACGGCGCCGGCAAGAAGACCGATATCCAGAACCGTGCCCAGAACATCCGCACGCAGATCGAGGCGACCACCTCGGACTACGACCGCGAGAAGCTGCAGGAGCGCCTGGCCAAGCTCACCGGCGGCGTCGCGGTGATCAAGGTCGGCGGCGCGACCGAAGTCGAAGTGAAAGAGAAAAAAGACCGTGTTGATGACGCGCTCCATGCCACCCGCGCGGCGGTCGAAGAAGGCATCGTGCCGGGCGGCGGGGTCGCGCTGCTTTACGCCAAGCGCGCACTCCAGAACCTGGAAGTCGACAATCCGGACCAGAGGGTGGGCGTGGATATCATCCGCCGCGCCCTCGAAGCGCCGGTGCGCCAGATTGCGACGAACGCCGGATTTGACGGCGCGGTCGTGGCCGGAAAGCTGCTCGACGCCAAGGAGACAAACTGGGGCTTCGACGCCCAGCGCGGCGACTACATTGACCTGGTGAAGGCCGGCATCGTCGACCCGACCAAGGTCGTGCGCGTGGCGCTGCAGGATGCCGCCTCGGTGGCGGGCCTGCTCATCACCACCGAGGCCATGGTGGCCGAGCTTGCCGACAAGAAGGCTGCCGCCCCGGCACATGCCGGCGCCGGCGATATGGATTTCTAACCCTTCGCACGCTCTTGGAAAGGGGCCCGGTCCGCCGGGCCCCTTTTTTTTACTTCCGAGATTTTTTGGCGCTGCGCTTCCCGGGCACTTTCGGCGGCAATGTGGTGTCGCCTTCGCCAAGGATGCGCTGCATCAGCACCGCGTCGACCCAGCGGCCGAACTTGAAGCAGGCCGAACTCAAGGCGCCGACGACGAAGAATCCGTGCCGGCTGTGCAGGGCGAGGGAGGCGGCGTTGGTGCTGTCGCCGATCACCGCGATCATCTGACGGAACCCGAGCGCGATGCAGCGTTCGATCAGCTCGCTCATCAGCGCATTGCCGACGTTGCGCCCCAACGCTTCCTTGGCGACGTAAACCGAATCCTCGATGGTGTAACGGTAGCCGGACCGATCGCGAAACGGGCTTGCATAGGCATAGCCGATGATCTGCTTGCCCTTGGTCGCCACCAGATAAGGCAAACCCTTCGCCTGGACCTTCTGAAACCGCGCCGTCATTTCCGCGACGGTCGGCGCGTCCTCTTCGAAGGACGCGGTCGTCTGGCTGACGTAGTAGGCATAGATCTCCTGGACCGCCGGCATATCGGCTTCGGTCGCCGCGCGGACGCGAACTTTGATGGTTCCGGTTCCAGGCCTGATCGAGACAGGGGTCATATGGCGCGCACCTGACTGGTGGAAGGGCTTCGCGTCTCTAACGCGCGCGCGGCGGATGCGCAATGGTTTCCGGCGCTGGAGGCTTGAACGCACAAAAGAAAAGGGCGGCCGCGGCGGCGGCCCCTTCCTCGAGAGTGAAGATAAACTTTAATCGTTCTTCTTCGTCCCGTGTTGGTACTCCTCGCCGTTGCCAGGCGCGCTGCTCGGCGACTTACTCTTCGCCGCGCCGCCGGTCGGGGCGCCGGGCGCGGGCCGTTTCAAAAACGCAAGTCTTATCCGGCATCACGGGTGCGTGTTTCGGGCCGCATCGGCATCGACACGCACGGCAAGGTCTCCGAAAATAGCTTGGCCAGGCCGGGGACTCGCAATCGACCCATCGCAACTGTGCAGGAGGGAGCGCCATGAAGCGCCGCATCGTGTGTTCGTTCGCTATCCTTGGATTCATCGCCGGAGTCTTTTCTTTCGCCGATGCCGCAGACGCGCCGAACGCGGCGCTGAAGGCCGCGATCTCGGACAGCTTCCGTCAGAAAGAGCATGCGGTGCGCGATCCGCATCGGCATCCTTATGAGACGCTGGTCTTTTGGGGGCTGAAGCCCGGACTGAGCGTTATCGAGATTGCGCCCGGCGGCGGATACTGGACGGAGATTCTTGCGCCCTATGCCAAGGCGAGCGGCGGGCGCTACACGGCGACCATGCCCGACGAGTCCAATCCGCAGATGTCGGAGGCCGCGCGCAAGAACGTCACCGCGTTCAAGGCTCGTTACGCGGACGAAGCGAAACTCGGAAAAGTCGGCTGGGTGGCCTGGAGTCCCTCCAACGCCACGCCGCTCGGACCTCCAGGCTCCGCCGATATGGTCATCACCGCCCGCAACCTCCATGACTTCATTTGGTTTCCGGGCCAGCTCGAAAAGTCGCTGAAGGATTTCCACGCCGTGCTTAAGCCGGGCGGGATCCTTGCGGTCGAAGATCACCGCGCGGACCCGCGCAAACAGGTCATCGACGCACGCGATGGGTACGTCAGCACGGACTACCTGGTTGCTGCCGTCGAGAAAGCGGGATTCAAATTGGATGCTTCGTCGGAGATCAACGCCAATCCTAAGGACACCAAGGATCATCCGCTCGGTGTATGGACCCTGCCGCCGACGAACGCGACCAGCCGGCTTCCTTACATGCTCGACTGGCCCGGGCTTGATCCGAACGCAAAGCTGGATCCGGAGAAATACAAGGCGATCGGCGAGAGCGATCGCATGACCTTGCGCTTCCGCAAAGTCTAAAGGCGCATGCTCGGCCGCACGATCCTTGCCCTTGCACTTCTGTGCGCAGGGCCGGTCGCGGCCGCTTGCCGCAAGGGTGAGGTGCGGCCACCGACGGCGCGCTATGAACTCCGCGGACCAACCGCCCTCGATAAGGTGACGCGGCTGGAATGGCACCGATGCAGCATCGGACAGGAGTGGAGTGAGGAGAAGGGCTGTACGGGCGAGGTCGTGGGACTGACGTTCGACGAAGCGCTGACGCTGGAGCGCGACGGCTGGCGCGTTCCGAGCCGTTACGAGCTTTACACGCTCATCTCCAGCACCTGCACGCCGGCGCTGAACGAGACAGTGTTTCCGGGCCTGGAAGAACCGTTTCTCATCTACTGGACGAGCAGCAGGACCAGCCGCCGGCGGATCTGGCTCGTCAATTTCCGCAGCGGCACGTTACGCGCCTATTCCGGCGCCGGTTTGCTGGCGCCGCTGCGCCTCGTGCGCGGCGGCCGGAACCGGATCTAACACCGAGCTCACACCTTTCGATTGGCGCGCCGTGTCGTGTTGATCTGCCAGAACTGAGGCAATTCCTCGATTTCAAATTCGAACAGTTCTCGCAAAGTGGTGATGACGGACATGGTATCGCCGGCGTTGAATTGCCCCGTCAGCGTAAGGCCGTAAGCGTCTCGATATCGGCTATACTCACCAGGACCTGGCGCTTTTCAGCCATGATCCTGTCCAGATCAGCGTTCTGGCAGGCAAGCAGACGGTCCAGCTGCACGCGCGCCACGGGCGTCGAGATGACCGCTGGTGCCTCAGCCCCGAGGGCCTCATCGCTGACAATCAGTCCTCCGAGAGCAATTAGGACCGGCCAATAGCTTAGCCAAAGCCCAGTGCCAAAGGAGGCGACATCCGGCTTCATGATGATCCCCGTCATTGCGGTTGTGGCCGTGTAGTTTGAGCCCGGTTCTGTTCGGCCCTACCCGTGTCGAGTCCGCTCAACGTCGTTTAGCTTCCTCAACGTCCTTGATTGCCTGAGCCAAGTCCCGCGTCGCCTTCTCATCGAAGGCTGTCGCCTGCTGGAGAAGGCTACCTCTACTTACTACCATCCCCAGTCGCCAGGGAGGTTGGTTGCGATAGCCGCAAGAAATCCGGCCACGTTATCTACACGGGGACCGGCCACGCGCCGCACTCACTGTGCCCTGATCCAATTACGCACTGTGTCTAAGTTGGCAACCCCCGGCATTGTCGTGACAACGCCGCGCCTATCGATGAGAAGTGTCCGGGGAAGCTCACCTTTCCAAGCCGGATCAATCTCGAAACGTAAGCGCTGCGTGAACTTGTCGGCGAAATTCCAGCTGTCAACCTGACGGATCCCGGCCTCCTCGAGCTTAGCGGTGATTTCTGCCGTCGGCATCGGCGCGGGATCGGCGGCAATGAAAACGAAGTTCATCTCCGGAAAGGCATTTATCAGCTTGGTCCAGTGGGGAAGCTCCGTGAGGCAGGGTGCGCAGGTCAGGCCCCAGAGATGCACCACCATCGGCTGGCTCTCGTACCGCGCGCGGACCTCTTGCCAGCTGCCCCGTCCGAACGGCCGGGCGTCGGCTGCGACGGCGGCCTGCGCAATGAGAAGCGCGGTGAGAAATGCCATGAGCCTCACGGTTCACTCTCCAATGCGATAAGGCGGTAGCCCTCCTTGGTCGTTAGCCAGGAGAGATAGGCCTGCGTACCACGCGCGGTCAGAACCGGGTGGTCGGAGGCATCGGTGGTGGTGGCGACGACGCGGGGCGCCGTCCAGCCGGAGCCTCTCCTTCGCTTGGCAAGGATGCTCACGGTTTCACCGTCGAACTCCTGCCATGCGAGCCACAGGTCGTTTCCCACCGCGAGCAATTGCGCACGGCCTGGATTGTTGGCCCGGGAGCCGATTGCTTCGGGTGTGCTGAAACGCACGCCGGCATCCTGCGAGCTGGCATAGAACAGGCCCTGACGCGCCTCGCCTTCGGTGAACCAGGCAGCGTGGTAGGCGCCGTCCGCCGTGATCGCGAGCGCGGGCCCATGATGCGGACAGGCCTCGATGTGCCACTTGTCCTCCGAGACGCGGTGCATCGCACCGGGTCTGCCGCCGGCAAAGGTCATGACGGCGTGATCGCGCACCATGCCGGAAAAGATCTGACGCCACATCATGGCGGGGTTACCGCGCGGATCGAAGGCGACGGCGATGCGGCAGCACTCGCAGCTATGGTCCTGCGCGACCTGCATCGGTACGGGTCCCTTGCCGTCGAACCATGAGAACGCGAGGGCTGCGCCGTCATAGGGCAGCTTCGCGCCGTGCGCCGCGCGCTTGTCTATCCACAAGGCGAAGGTCCGGCCGTTCGGGGCGAGGGACAGAGCCGGGAACCGTTGGCTCGCAGGATCGTCCGTGACCGGCTGCGGCGGCGAGAACGTCTTGCCCTCGTCCTGTGACTGGCTGAGATAGATACGCCCGTTGAAGCCCGACGTTTGCATGACGCTGTAGATGACGGAGATCACGCCGGCCGCGTCTCGCACGATTTGCGGCCGTGAGTCGGCGCCGACATCGACGCGCAATGGCCGCGGCGTTACGAACACAGGCGCGGTGAACGCTCTCCCATCCTTCGACTGCGCGACGGCGATGCGCCCGCCGCCCTGCCATGCGAGCCACAGGGTTCCGTCCTTGTCGAAGAAGGGCTGCGCCTTGTCCGAGCAAGCGAGCGCGGAATCGGCGCAGGCATTCGACTTTTCCTGGGCCATGTGAGCGCTGTGATCCATCGCGGCCGCTGAGGACGCCGCCAGATACGCACATGCGAAAATGACGTGCTTCATGTTCCAAATCCTATCGTGACTCCGCCATAGACCGTGAGGGGCAAACCGGGGGCGTATTGCGGCTGGCCATTGGAGATAGAGCTGGATGTTGACCAGCGCCGGTCCAAAAGGTTGGAGACGCGCCCAAAGACTTCGATGCTGTCCGAAATCCGATACGACGCGCGAAGATTAAAGAGCTCGTGACCGCCGTATTGTTGCGTGTTGGCGTCATCCATCCAGTAGCGGCCGAGATGCACCCACTCGAGTTCGGCGCGCAGGCCTTCGGCCCAGGCAGGGGCATACTCGAGCGTGGATGTCGCCGATGTGCGCGGGGCGGCGCTCATCTTCCGGCCGCTGAGATCGACCGCGCCGCTGGTGATCCACTGGGTGTAGGCGTTGTCGGAAAGGCTCGCCGCGCTCGAAAGCCTCAGTTCATCCGTCACCTGCCAGGCGAGTGCGACTTCGATCCCTTGGTGGCGGGTCTTTCCGTTGTTCGTCTGTGTCGGTCCTGCCCCGGTGGTCAGCGTCAGGATGTCGTCGCGCTTGATCATGCGATAGAGCGAGATATCCCAGCCTAACCGCGCGCCGACGGCGCTGCGCATCCCGACTTCGTAACTGTCGGCGATGACCGGCTTGAGGCCAACGGAATCGATGTTGGTTCCCTGTCGGAAGAGCTGGGATTCCTGCGGTACGCGAAACGACTGTTTGTAGCTGGCGAAGACATTGAGGGAGTCCGAGACAGTGTAAGTGGCGCC
This sequence comes from Rhodospirillaceae bacterium, assembly GCA_050250575.1. GTDB lineage: Bacteria > Pseudomonadota > Alphaproteobacteria > Rhodospirillales > Rhodospirillaceae > SHVO01. The sequence continues at coordinate 28,990 of JBFWOJ010000017.1, forward strand.
GAAGCTGGGTGTCGCGCGAGTATAGTCGACGGACGTGTCTCCCGGGCGGAAGTAGGTGCGCGGACCGAAGGGTGTCGGGGTTGAGAACGCACCATCGGCGAGCAGATTGTCGTACTTGTATCCGAGCACATCCAGCCGCACGCCGGCCGTAAGCCGAAGGGACCGAAGCGGCGAGGATTCAAGCTGCGCATACGGCGCCGCTTGCCAGAAGGTGACGTCGTAGTCGTAGATCCGAGCGGTGGTGGTGTAGCCAGTGACGAAGGAACTATTCCGGGTGAGCGCGATGCGGTCTTCCTGGCGCGAGCCCGGGCTGTAGTCGAGATCGATCCCGGCAATGAAGCGGGAGCGGAACGGCTCAAAGTCATAGCGAACTTTCGCCAGCATGCCGACGGAGCTGTAGCCGGTCGTGTAGTTCACTGGATCGAAGCCGAGCATGAAGGTCGGCAAGAGATCCATCGTGCTCCAGCGGAAATAGGGAATCACGGAGTAGAGTGTGTTTCCATCCTCGCGCTGCCAGTCGAGGGACCCACGCGCGCTTTGCACCTTGCGGAAGGCGATGGGGAAATAATTGGTCTTCGGCGCATTCACATAGTCGGCGCGGCTGAGAGCGCTATTGGCGCCGGTCGCCTGATCGATATTGCTGGCCGCGAACACGGCCTTCAGATGACCGTCGGGAAGCTCATAGTCGGCGCGGAGCGTAACGCTCTGCCGATCGTAGCCGGTGGTATCGCGCCAGCCGTCGCTATGCGTGATGTTCACGTCGGCGCGCAGGCCGAACCTGTCCCAGGTGTTGCTGGCCGATCCAAGTGCACGCAGCCACTTGAATGAGCCGCCTTCGAGGGTGAGGCTGGCTTCAGGCATGGCGGTCGGTGCGCGGGTGATGGCATTGACGATCCCGCCGATGGCGTCGCTGCCGTAGAGGGCGGTGCCAGGGCCGCGGATCACTTCGACGCTGCCCGACTGGGCGAGATTCACTTCGTAGAGTGCGTTGTGATTGAAGAACCCCGAGGCGCGCACCGGTACACCGTCCTCCAGATAAAGATAGACGGCGGCCGTGCCGACCGGCTGGCGGATGCCGGTGATATGCCCTTCGCCGTTGGTCTGCTGGATGGTCACGCCGGGCACACGACCAAGGAGTTCTGACGGGTGCGCGGCGTGCACGTTCGCGATCACGTCGCGATCGAGCACACTGATGGAACTCGGCACCTCGGCACGAAGCTGCATCTCGCGCGATCCTGTCACCACAATTTCCGGCATCGCCGAGCGGTCTTGCGCATGGGCCTCAGCCCCTGCGAAGGCCGACGCGATGCACATGCCGATGATTCGGCGTTGCATGGCTCATTCCCCACAAATGACGTTGCGACGGGGGGACAGAGTCCACCCGCCATCACTTCAAGTTTGCTGCGTCAGATGTGGGAGGGTGGGGCGCGGGAAACGTAGAGCGCGTAGCGCGCCGCGGAGCGGATGAATTCCGTCCGCGATGTATCGGTGGGGCGCGCGAAGCCGGAAGGAATGCCGACTGCGACCGCAGCGGGAAGCGTCAGGGCCGCCATCGCGGCTACCGCGCCGCAGACAGCGCAATCGGCATGGCCTTTGTGCGTATGTCCGTCGGGGGCGCTGTGGTCGTGGGCGTGTCCGGGAGCGGAGAGCACAACCTCGGGCGTCGCATTCGACGGCTTTGCGTGATCGTGGTGATGATGGGCGTGCGGGTCGGCCGGCGCCACGACGGCAGCCGCTTCAGAGGTAGCTTCGATGACATTGATGCCAAGCTGATTCTGCGCGGCGAGGTTTGCGACCAGAGCTATCGCAACAAGCCACGCAGCAAAGCCGAACCGCCTGAACGCCAAAAGCGACATAGTTGGAACGCTACGCCCCAGACCCGTCATCCGGCAAGCGCACTTATTTTTGCGGTGGGCGGAATAAAGTCACGAGTGCGTGTAAATCGTAGCTCCCCGCCTAATCGGCAGTGCGTGACTTCGGTATGGGAGATCGTAGAGGTTTGATGCACGATCAACGCGGCCCCACGCGCACAGGAATTTGATTCCGCGGTTGCGTGGGCCGACGGATGGCCGCGGAATTGCTCGGCAAGAAAGTGGCTCGGCGTCGCTCAATCGCCGCGATGGGCTAGAGTTTGACATCTCGCCGCCAGGTGTTCGCTATTTCATCAAGAATGGCGTCCCCACGGGGATTCGAACCCCGGTTACCGCCGTGAAAGGGCGATGTCCTAGGCCTCTAGACGATGGGGACGCAAAGCGAGGCCGCTTGAAGAGGGCGTGTGATAACGGCTGGGGCGGGAGAAATCAAGCCCGCGGGAAAAGACCCTATTTCCTTGAGGAAAAACGACGATTCGCGCCCGGCACCGGTGGCGAAGGACCCGGGCTGGTTCAATCGCCCGATGCCAGCCGCAGGCGGATATCGCGGTAGGCCGCCGCGATCAGGCGATCCAGGGCGCCCGCGTCGACCGCCTGTCCCAGGCCCGGAACCAGTTTGACATGGCGCATGCGTTTGCCTGTTCCCCGCAGAAGGCGCGCCGGGTCATGCAGCACAGCGCCATGAAAAAAGCCGACGGCCGCGTGGGCACGGTAAATCCCGACATAGGCAAAGGCGGCGTCATCGACACAGGCGGTGGGGCAGCCGTCGTGCATGACTTCGCGTACATCCTCCCCGCAGCTGCGCATCTTTTCAAACCAAGGACGGACGAGCCCGGCGAGCTCCGGCGCGCGGGCGTTCAACCAGGCGTCGATTTCCGGATCCTGCTTGTTCGCGCGGGACAATCGAAACAGAGCGGTCATTGCGGTTCACGCGGGCGAAAGACCGGCTATAGTGCGAACGGGCGCCGGTGCCCGCAAGGACTTCCATGAACTACGCCCTTTACGCCCTTGCCGCCTATCTCATCGTCGGCCTCTATCTGACGCACCTCGTCATTTCCAGCATGGTGCGCCGCAAGTGGAAGTTCCGGGATTGGATCCTGGGCGCCTTCGCCATGCCCCTGGTGATTCTCGCGGGCCTGGCCTGCGAGCTCTGGGAAAAAGCCTGGGCCCGCCTCATGAAGATCCTCGACCTCGAACCGCCGGAGGAGATGCGCCCCGGTCCCGCCGCGCCCGCCAATCCGAAGCCGGACGCTCATTAGCGTCTGCGCAGCACTTTGCCGGCGCGGACCGGAGAGAGGGTTTCGTTCTCGCGCACGATCTTGCCGTTGACGATGACGACGTCAAATCCCCGCGCCAGCTGTTGCGGGCTGTCCCACGTCGCCGTCTCCCGCACGTTCCGAGGATCGAACAGCACCAGATCGGCTTTCGCTCCGGCGCGAATGACGCCGCGGTCCGGTATGTTCAGCACAGCGGCGGGCATCGAGGTCATCTTCTTGACGGCGAGCGGAAGAGGCAGTCCTTCTTTTCCCACATAAGTCTCGATGATGCGCGCGTAAGTGCCATAGCCGCGCGGATGGAACATGCCCGGCGCTCCGTCGGTGCCGATCATGATCTCGGGACTGATGATGAACTGATCCTGTACCTCCTTGCCCATCACGAAATAAGCCGCGCTCGCGCCCTGCGGACCGATGTCGTCGATCAGCACATCGACGAACGAGGTGCCTTTCTCGCGCGCCAGGCCGGCGAGCGTGCTGCCTACATAAGGCGGCGTCGAGAGGAGGGTCGCCTCCGGCCCGCCGCGCCGCGAGACGCGTTCCCGCAGGTAGGCCTCGAGCTCCTTGCGACGCGCCGGCAGCGCGCGCTCGAAATCGGCGCGCGTCTTGGCCCATTGCGGAAACAGGATGGCGATCCCGGTGTGGCTCGCCAGATAAGGATAGACGTCGGCGGACACCCGCACACCGCGCCCGCGCGCCGCAGCCAGCTGATCAAGCACGGCGCGGCCCTGCGCCGCGCTCTTTCCGTAGACGACCTTCACATGCGAAACATGCACGCGCGCGAACGCCCCCATCTCCAACAGCTCGTCGATGGAGGCCTTGATCCGGTCGTCGTCCTCGCTACGCATGTGACTCATGACGATGCCGTCATGGCGCGCCGCAGCCTTCGCGACGGCGCGCAGCTCGTCCCGCGTCGCATGGATCATCGGCACATATTCCATGCCGAGACTCACACCGAAGGCGCCGGCGGCAAGGCCGCGGTCGATCAGCTCGACCATCGCAGCGATCTGCATCGTGCTTGCGGCGGCGTCATGCGGCGCGCCGGATTCCGTGCGCACGGACCCAAAGCCGATCAAGGCGGCCATATTGAGGGGCGGGCGAGTTCTTTCCAGGCGCGCAAACCACTCCGACAGGGTCGGCGCGCCGCCGGCGATGCTCGCGCCGTCCGGGCTGCTGCCGTCCTGCCCGAGGACAATCGTCGTCACGCCCATGGCCAGGAAATTCTCGAAGGGCTGGGCCATATCCAAGGCCTGCCCATGGGCGTGCGGATCGATGAAGCCCGGCGACAGCACGCGGCCCGCGGCGTCGATCACGCGGGCGGCGGTGCTTCCGGCCGGAGCTTCGCCGACGATGACGATCTCGTCGCCGCGGACGAGGACGTCGCCCTTGCGCGCCGGCGCGCCCGTGCCGTCGATAATCGCCGCGCCGCGGATCAAGAGATCGTACGGCGATTCGGCGGCGGCGGCCGGGGCTGCGAAGGCCAGGGCGGCAAGAATCAAGGCTCGCATAGGAATCCCCATCGCGCGATCATAGCAGCATACGTTATCGTCGCGCAGCGGGGAGGCGCACATGCTCTCACGATCCATGTTGGTGATGCTGGCCGCGGCGCTGTCCATCGGGCCGGCCGTGGCCGGCGAAGGAGTCCTGGAGGTTCCCGGCGGGCGGATCGCCTACGAGAGCTGTACACCGGCCGCCGCACGTCGCACCGTCGTCCTCATCCACGACGGCACGCTTGATTCGGCCGTATGGAACGGCGTGTTTCCGATCCTGTGTCAAAAGTACCGTACGGTGCGGTTCGATCACCGCGGCGTGGGCAAATCGCCCCATGCGATCGAGACTTATTCCGCGGTCGAGGACATCGGCCTTGTCATGAAGGGTCTCGGCGTCGAGCGCGCCGTGCTGGTCGGCGCATCGGCCAACGGCGGCCGTGCTGCGACCTTCGCGCTCGATCATCCTGAAGCCGTCGAGGCGCTCGTCCTGGTCGGTCCTTCGATTCCGGGCGTCACGTACTCAAAAGACTTCATCGATGCCGTCATGCCGTTCATCCGCGCCGCCCAAAACGGCGACGAAAGCACGGCCCGCCGACTGGCGGCGGAGGGGCATCTTGTGAAGCGTGGGAATGCCGCCGCGCACAAGGAACTCGTTCGGCTGCTGGGATTGCGCACCTTCGCCCCTCCGCAGGGCCAGCCGAATTTCGACACCCCTCCGACGCCGATTGTGGACCGGCTGCCCCAAGTGACGGTACGGACCCTCGTCATTGTGGGTGACAGCGATCATCCCGACAACATCCGGCAGGCCAAGGTCGCCGGCGAGAAAATCCCAGGAGCGGACTTCATGATGATGAAGGATGCGGCGCACCTTCCGTTCCTCGAGCATCCTCCCACGTTCGCCGATATCGTGATCAGATTCCTCGAGGCGAACTAGCGGATGGCCCCTATAAGAACCACGTGGGGCGGCTTCTTTTGGCGCTGGATCATCGCCGTGATCCTGGTGCTCGGCACATTCAATCCGACGCCTTATTCGTTCCTCAACTGGCTGACGGCCGGCGGTGGACCGATCTCCGTGAAGGCGCTCGCCACCATCGTCGTCGTCATCGTCTACGCCGTCTACCTGCGCGCGACCTGGTATTCGCTGGGGGTGTTCGGCACCGCGGCGTTGACCGCGTTCGTCGCAGCGGTGATCTGGGTGCTCGCGGACTACGGCATCCTCGACGTCGCCCGCGGCAATGCCGTCACCTGGATCGTCCTCGTTGGGATCGCCACCATCCTTGCCATCGGTTTCACCTGGTCGAAGGCGCGGGCGCGCCTGACCGGCCAAGTCGATGTCGATTCCGACGAGCACTGATATGCGCAATTTCCATCTTCCCGGACGGTCGCCCACGCGGGCCCGCCAGGGTATGGCGGCGAGCGAGCACCCGCTGGCCTCGCTCGCCGCGCTCGACATGCTGCGCCGGGGCGGAAGCGCGGCCGATGCGGCCGTCGCGGCCGCCGCGGTGCTCGCTGTCGTCGCGCCTATGGCGACGGGCGTCGGAGGCGATGCTTTTTGCCTGATCGCGACGGGCGCGGGCGTCGAAGGCTACAACGGCTCGGGCCGTGCACCTGCGGCGCTTTCGCTGAAGCATTTCGAAGGCACGGGCTTGAGGAGAATCCCGGTCGACTCTCCGCATGTGGTCACCGTGCCCGGCGCCGTCGACTGTTGGCTCGCGCTGCTGGAGCGCCACGGCAAGCTTGACCGTGCGGCGGTGCTCGCGCCCGCCATCGCCTATGCCATGGAGGGATTCGCCGTCACGCAGCGTGTGGCCTACGACTGGTCCCTCGGCCGCGCCAAGCTCGCAAAAGACCCGAACGCGTCACATCTTTTTCTCCCCGGGGGACGCGCACCCGCCGCGGGCGAGCTCTTTCGCAATCCCGGACTGGGGCGCGTGCTCGAGGACATCGCGCGGCACGGACGCGCGGCGTTCTATGAAGGCTGGGCCGCCGCGGACATGGTGCAGAGTCTTCGCGCGCTGGGCGGCACCCACACCGCCGCCGACTTCGCCGCGCACAAGGGCAATTGGGTCGCGCCGGTGCGCGCCACCTACCGCGACGCCGAAATGTTCGAAATCCCGCCGAACGGGCAGGGGGTGACGGCGCTGCTTATGCTGAACATCCTGGAGAACTTCGATCTCGATGAATTTCCGGCCCTCGGCCCGCAGCGCTTTCACCTCGAGGCCGAAGCGACGCGATTTGCTTATGCCGAACGGGACCGGTGTATCGCCGATCCCGAGCGCCAGCGCGTGGATGTGTCGCACTTCGCGGACAAGGCCTTCGCCAAGACGCTCGCGGCGCAGATCGACCTTCGCCGCGCCGGCGCCGCCGCGCCGGCGACCCGCAGCGGCGACACGACCTATCTTGCCGTCGCCGACGCCGATGGGCTGATGGTGTCGTTCATCAACTCCATCTATCACGCCTTCGGCTCGGGCCTGGCTTCGGCGCAGACCGGCGTGCTTTTCCACAACCGTGGGCATGGCTTCGTGCTGGATCCGGGCCATCCGAACGCGCTGGCCGGCGGCAAGCGTCCGTTCCACACCATCATCCCCGCCATGGCGCGCCAGGACGCCAGGCCGTGGCTCGCCTTCGGCGTCATGGGCGGGGACTACCAGGCCGTCGGCCAAACCCACGTGCTGACCAATATCCTCGACTACGGAATGGACATCCAGGAAGCGATCGATTGTCCGCGCGGCTTTTTGTTCAACGGGGAGTTCGCCCTCGAGCAGGGCGTGCCCGACGCCACGCGCGCGGCGCTCGCGGACATGGGGCATAAAGTCGTCGCGGCGGCAGAACCGCTCGGCGGCGGGCAGGGCGTGATGCGCGATGAGGCCGGACCGGGCTGGATCGGCGGCTCCGATCCGCGAAAGGACGGCTGCGCGCTCGGCTATTGAGACCCGGGACGCATTGACGAGAGAGCACTCGCCCGCTTAACTCGGGTCATGGGGGATTTCAAAGCGATCGTCTCGTTTCTCTCCGACCTGGCCTTCGGGCCATTCACCATTGTCCTCATTCTCGGCTCCGGACTCTACCTCACCGTCGGCCTGCGGTTCCTGACGCTTCGCAAGTTCTTCGAGGCCCTGCGCCTCAGCTTCGGGCGCGCGGCCCGTGCCCAAAGCGCCGAGAGCGGGAAGATGTCGTCCTTTGGCGCGCTGATGACCGCGCTCGCCGCCATGGTCGGCATCGGCAATATCGCCGGCGTCGCGACGGCGATTGCGCTTGGCGGCCCGGGCGCGATGTTCTGGATGTGCATGGGCGCCGTGCTCGGCATGGCCACCCGCTTCGCCGAGGTGTATCTCGCGATCATCTACCGCGATGTATCGCCGAGCGGGGCCTACTACGGCGGACCGATGTTCTATATCCGCAACGGCCTCGGAAAGCGCTGGGCCTGGCTTGGTGTGTTCTATGCCGTCTTCGCCTGCATCCAGGCGTTCGGACCAAGCGGGCAATCAAACACCATCGCCGACACGTTGAACGCTCAATTCGGCGTGCCCGGCTGGGTGACGTGGCTCTGTCTCATTGCCGCGATCTTCTCGGTGCTGATCGGCGGCGTGAAGCGGATCGCCGCGGTCTGCATGGCGGTCGTTCCCTTCATGGTGCTCGTCTATATGGGCGCATCGTTCGTGGTGCTCGCCGCTTTCGCCGACCAGTTGCCGGCAGCGGTCGCGTTGATCGTGCAGGACGCTTTCACCGGGACCGCCGCGGCCGGCGGCTTTGCCGGTGCGACCGTCGCCGCCGCCATCCGCTACGGTGTGGCGCGCGGAATCTTCTCGAACGAGGCGGGCCTCGGCACGGCGGCGATCGCCCACGCCACGGTGCGCAGCGGCGATGCCGTGCAGCAAGGCATCATCAGCATCGTCGGCGTATTCATCGACACCATCTTTATGTGCACCGTCACGGGCCTGACGATCGTCGTTACCGGCGTGTGGCAGAGCGGTGAAAGCGGCGCGCCCCTGGTCATCGCCGCCTTCGACGCCGCGATGCCGGGTTGGGGTGGACCGATCGTCTCGGTCTGCGTCGTCATGTTCGGTGTCACATGTCTGTGGGGCTGGGGACTCTACGGCGAGCGTGCCGCGGTTTATCTGTTTGGAGAGCGCATCTCAAAGCCCGTGAGGCTGCTGTATCCGTTCACCGTCACGCTTGGGGCGCTGCTCACCCTCGAGACCGCATGGCAGATCATCGACATCAGCCTCGGCATGATGACGATCCCGAACCTGATCGCGATCCTGTTGCTCAGTCCGGTGATTTTCCGCGGCACCGCCGCGCGTCTGAAACAGGCGCCGCTCTCGCAGGAAACGCCGGCCAGCGCCGCCGTCGAACCGGCGCGGTGACATGACGAAAGTCCGCGTGAACAGTTTCGCGATCTCGCTCGACGGTTACGGCGCCGGACCGAATCAGAGCCTGGAAAACCCCCTCGGCGTGGGCGGGACGGCCCTTCACACGTGGTTCTATCCCACCAAGACCTTCCAACAGATGTTCGGGAACGAGAGCGGCGCCACCGGCATCGACGACGATTTTGCACGGCGGGGAATGGAAAACGTCGGCGCCTGGATCCTCGGCCGCAATATGTTCAGCCCGGGGCGCGGGCCATGGCTGGACGAGAGTTGGAAAGGCTGGTGGGGTGATAACCCACCATATCACACCGACGTCTTCGTGCTGACCCACCATGCGCGCCAACCGCTGACGATGGAAGGCGGCACCACGTTCCACTTCGTCACCGACGGCATCCAATCGGCGCTCTCGCAGGCCAAGGCCGCGGCGAAGGGCAAGGATGTGCGGATCGGCGGCGGCGCCAACGTCATTCGCCAATACCTCGCAGCTCGGCTCATCGACGAGATGCATGTCGTCGTCAGCCCCGTCCTGCTTGGCCACGGCGAAAGCCTGTTGCACGGCCTCGATCTTCGGGAGCTGGGCTTCGTCAACGTCGACTACGTGGGGACCATGTCGGCGGCTCACTATCTGATGAAGCGGACCTAGACGCAGCAGTCCCCGTTTCGTCCGCGCGGGGGCCGAAAAAGAACGGCCTGTCAATGACCTGATGGACGATTGCGGCTTTCGGGGACCAGTGCTCTAATCGCGCCGCCTGAGCCGCATGGGGCGCTAGGCAGGTCTGAGGAGGATCCGATGAAACGTTTTCTGATGGGTGCGCTTCTGTCCGGCGCCGTGATGGTGCCGGCCTATGCCGCGCTCACGACAGGCGAAGCCGCGCCGGATTTCAAGGCGCAAGCGTCGCTCGCCGGCAAGGAGTTCACGTTCTCGCTGCAAGACGCGCTGAAGAAGGGCCCGGTCGTCGTTTACTTCTATCCGGCCGCCTATACACGCGGCTGCAATATCGAAGCCAAGACGTTCGCCGACAACGCCGAGAAGTTCGCCGCCGCCGGCGCGACCATCATCGGCGTTTCACAGGACAACATCGCCAAGCTCAAGGACTATTCCGCGGATCCGGAATATTGCGCCGGCAAGTTCCCGGTCGCGGCGGACGCCGGCGGCAAGATCACCTCGTCTTACAAGCTCAACGTCATGACGCTTGACCGCAAGGTCACGGACACGCGCGGGGCGGATGTCAGCCACGCTCTGACCGAGCGCACCACCTTCGTCATCACGCCGGACAGCAAGGTCGTTGCGACGCTGTCCTCCGCCGACGATAAAGTCGCTCCGGACGAACATGCGCTGAAGTCTCTCGAGATCGTTCAGAAGCTGAAGAAATAAGGCGTCGCGCCGATACGAGACGGGACGGACGTCGCAGTCCGTCCCGCTTTTCTTTTCGGATAACTTTCGATCATATGGAGAAATGTCATGCGACTGTGGTCCCGGGCATTATGCGCAGCCACGTTGATGATCGCTGCTGCTGCGAGCGCGGCCGATGTCGCGCCTCTGAACCGCGAATGGCGCGGCCGCGTCGCCGAACTCGGCCAAGCCGGCGCCGATGAGCTTGTCCTCACTGCCGTCGGTGACGCGATCTGGACTCACAAAGTCTCGGCCATTCCCGACCCACGCCTTCAAGCGCTTTTCGAGGTTCTGCGCCGCAGCGACATCTCCTATCTCAACTTCGAGCAGGTGATGGCCGACAAAGGCTTTCCGACCTTGAAAGCCATCGCCAAGGCCGACCCCTCGATCATCACCGAGTTCACCTGGGCCGGGACCGACCTCGTGTCCACCGCCAACAATCACATGATGGATTTCGGCCCGAGCGGCCTTGAGACGACGATGCGGGTCTTAAGCGAAAACGGGATCAAACACGCCGGCGCCGGCATGACGCTCGGCGACGCCTTGCGGCACACGACGGTCGAGAAGAAGGGCCTGAAAATGGCCTTGGTATCGGTGATGGTCTCGCCGGGTCTCGATATCGGAACGGCGGCGACGACCGACTCTCCGGGCGTTGCATGGGTGCGCGGCTCCGCGGTGCGGCTCGTGAACGGCGCGCAGATCATCGCGCCGTGGCAGGGCGACCTGCTGGCCATGGAAAATGCGATCAAACAAGCGCGTAAGGACGCGCAGCTGGTCGCCGTCAGCATGCACTTTCATTGGGGCGATCTGGAAAAGATCGATCCCGAAGGCAAGCAGCTGATCGCGCGCGCGGCGATCGACGCGGGCGCGGATCTCATCCTCGGTCACGGTCCGCACCTCATCAACGGCATCGAGTTCTACAAGTCCAAGCCGATTCTCTACAGTATCGGCAATTTCGCTTTTCAGTTTCCGCCCGGCGCCTACGAGTTTTTTCCCGACATCCTGAAGACCGTTCAGCGGCTGTCGTCACAGCCCGAATTGTTCGAAGGCATGGCCGTACGCATGGTGCTTTCGACCGGCGGCGCTTTCCGGCGCATGGAACTTCTGCCTTTGGCGCTGACGTCGGCGGGCGACCCTCATTTCGTCACCGGGCCGCAGGCGGACGCGATCCTCGCGAAAGCTCGAACCCTGTCCGAGCCCTTCGGCACGAAGGTCAATCGCAGTTCGTGGTACGCGGTGGTAGACCTGCCCGGAGCCAGCGCGCCTTAGCGCGGTGCCGCCGCGGCAACCAGCTCCGTCGCCGGCAACTTCGCGGCGAAGGCGTTGGCGCGGGCCACCATGTCGACGATCGCCGGTGTCACCGGGATCGCGATATTGATGTGGTTGACGAGGTTGAGGGGAATATTCTCGCCGGCGTGTTTGCGCCGCTCGTACGTCTCGCGGGAAATTTCCGGATAGACCTGCGCGACATTGATCGCACGGACCACCGACTTGCCGGTGGCGGTCTCCACCAGGGGCGCGCCCGAATGTCCCGGCCACACGTCGCAGGTATGCCCGATCAGTCCAGGCGCCCGGGGAAACTGGGCGTTGCGGGCCAGCGAGGCGAATGAGCAGCCGCTCTGGACGGTGCGCGGCGTGGCGCCGTCGTAGTCGAACGTCAATGAGACGCCGGCCATCGTGTAACGCGCGGGGCCGACGGCGCTGATGGCCCGGTCCGCGGCGGCCGGCGGCGCGAGCGTCAGCGGCGCGTATTCAACGGCCTCTTCAAGCACGAGCGCGATGACATCGCGTGAACGGTTGCGCGGCTTCAGGGGCACGTCGGTCTTGGTCACCGGCGTGAACTGGAAGTGATGGAGGATCTTGATTTTCCGCCCGGCGGAATTGCCATCGGCGACGAACACCCAGTCGCCGTCCTGAAGTGCCCCGTCGTCGCCGAAAACATTGTGCCAATTCGTGAGAATGACCCGCGGCCCGACGAGGAAGGCGGTTCCGATACCGGACAGGACGCCGTTCTTGGCGTCGGCCCGCATCACGTAACCGACGGCGTCGGTCCACGGCTGCTGGCCGTGATCGGCCTCGCGGTTGTCTTCGCCCAGAATGGAAGCCTGCGCGCCAACCGGCGCTGCCCCAAGAAGAAGCACGGCGCACAGCAAAGTGTGCGCAGTGCGACGTAACGCACCCCAACTCATCGATATTCCCCAGCCAAGCGAGGAAATTGTTAAACCAATTCGGGCGGCGGACAAGCTTTCACTTCGTTCGCCGCGGAATTCTTTTGGCTCCGCCTGCACCTCCGCGTGTCAGATGGTTGCGTCCACGACTTCAGATTTCGCGAGAGGTGCAGCGTGGTCCGCGCTGAAGTTGATTGGCAGGATTATGGGACGCGCTTGGCGGTGACTTTTGTGGTTCGCCCGGCCAGAACGACATCGGCCTCGATCGAGTCTCCGGCGACCTTGCCGTCGAAGGCCAGCGGCTGGGTGCCGCCCGGCCCCGGCAGGCGCGCCTCGAACTTGAGGGAATCGCCATGCAGCACCGGGATCTGCACCGGCGTTTGCACCTCGTCGACGTACAACGTCCCGGCGACTTTCTGGTACGTCTGACCGAGATCGACCCGGTAGGTGCGTCCGCTCATCCGCCACTCCCACTTTCCGGCGACTTTGGCCGGAACGATGAACAGATAAAGCGTACGCTTATCCAGAGCCTCGACCTTGTCGGCTTCCCAATCCCCGAGCGCGTAGTCGTGTGCCACCACGCGGCTGCCGGGCTTCAGCTCCAGGATCTTCGGGCGAAGCTTGATCATCATGTCAGGCAGCAGGTAGAGCGGCATCACGGTCGCCTCGGAAAAATCGAACGCGAACATGTCGCCTTCGTGGAAGGTGACACGATCTTCAACGCCGGCTTTCCTGGCGTTCGCGCGGGCTTCGGCCACCCGCACCGGATCGAGGTCGATGCCGACCCCCTTGGCCGCGCCGAAGTCCTTCACCGCCGCGATCGGCAGCCGCCCGTCGCCGGAGCCCAGGTCGTAGACAATGTCGCCGGGGCCGACGCCGCCCATGGACAGCATGGCCTTCACGACAAAGGGCGGCGTCGGAACATACGGAGCGTCCAGCTCGACGCTTGGCGCAGGCGCGCTCTGGCCGAACGCGCCCCCCGTCAGCGCGACTGCAAGAAAGCTCACGAGGCCGAAGGCTTTTCTCATTTTTCCGATTCCGTTCATGATGGGATGGTGGCTAGGCCGCCAGGTCTTCCTTGGCCGAGGCGATCCATCGGCTGATATGCTCCGCTTCTGCCGCGGCGACGTCCGGTCCGCGCGGCGGGGGCGCCTCGTGGAGCGCCGCGCCGCTCATGACATGAGCGCAGATGCGATCGAGCATGGCGTCTTTCCCCGGCGCAAGCGCGTCGAGACCCTGGAACGCGAGATCGCCCATGTACCAATCGGTCTGCTTCACAAGCGGGAAGGGGAATGAATAACGAAAATAAGCGAGATGGCCGAAACGCCACGCCGCGCGCGCAAAGGTCAAAGGATCGGGCGTGCGGCCCCGCGCCATGTCCTCCAGCATGTTCCGGTAGTCAGCCGGGTCGGCGGGCGTCAGTAGACAAGGCTGAGCGCCGATCTCGAGCGAGCCGCATCGCACGACGGGTTTGCCAAGCGCGGCCATCTCCAGGCCAAGGGTTGTATGCCACGTCAATCCCACGGCCGCGACAGAGGCGAGGTTATAGCTATTGAGTTTGTCGTCGCTGCGCACGAGGCGCACGTTCTCCGGCAGCGTGGGCGCAAGGGAGTCGTAGAACGCCAGCTCCTGCGCATTCCTCGCAAACGAGCGCTGGCTGCCGCTGTTGGGGTGGACCCGGATCACGAGTTGGATTTCCGGATGGCGCCCGGCGAAGTCGACCGTCGCCCGGACCCAGGCGTCGTGGGTGTCGAATACGCCGCCGGCGAGGCCGGTGCCGCCGGCTTCGTCGAGGTTTGAGGTAAACAGGACCCAGATCGGCCGCGCCGCGTCGAGGCCAAGCGCGGTCATGGTCTCTTGCGTGCGTTGGGTGCCGCTGATGAAAACGATCGAATCCTTTTGGCCCCGCCAACGTTCCTTGAATAGTTTTTCCAGGACCTGGGCTTCCCCGCCCGTCAGCGGGACGTCCTTCCACCTGTCCCACAATGCAACCAGGTCGCGCGCGTCGACACAATGACGGTTCTCGAGCAGGGTGAGGTGGCCCGGCATCATGCCGCGTTCCTCGACCAGCGTTCTGATGCCCCGTCGCCGTCCCAACTCGAGGGCGGTGCGCATCGGCGCCATGCGGCCGTTGAAGAGGAGAAGGAAATCCGGTTTCTCCTCATCGATGAGACGCGAGAAGGCCACGGCCGCGAGCCGGCCGCCGTAGAGATAACTCGCAAACACGCCGGCCACCTGCGGGTTCGAGAAATCGAGGATGTTGTGGCGGAGATGCTTGTGCACACTCGAAGCCGCCCATGCGCCGAGGGGCCAGCCTTCGTATTCCGCTGCAGGCAGGTCGTGCGGGCGCAGGCTGTGGGCCCACGCGGCAGCGTCATTGAAATCCTTGGTCGAGAGCCAGCGCGAGAGCCACCGATAGGGCATGCCCCAGGCCGCCATGCGCGCCGCCACCGACGATTGACAGATCAGGCATGCGTTGGCGGGCTTGCGCGCCGGAGCGCCGTTGGCCGGCTGCAAGACGTCGCAATCGCTGAAGACGCCGTCGCACGTGACGTACGTCACCGAACATCCGCGCAATCGCAGCGCCTGCAGGATCGCGACCTGCTTCGCGCTATGGATCGACCACGTGCTGTACGGTGCAAAGCAGACGATATGCGGTGGACGCTGGATGGGCACGCGGAAGCCTTAACGGTGACGGCCGAACATCTACGCTACTCTAGAACGTCCAAAAACAGAAACCTCGCCCCTTCACGGCGGCGAGGTTTCCATCAAGCGGGGCTCTTTCGTCCCTGCGTGCACCTGAGGTGCTCTGGTGCGGCCTATCGCGCCGCTGTTCTCGGCTCATCTCTTCAAGAAGATGGCCTCTGCTGCGGTTGAGTCATGTTTCTTGGGCACCCTCCACATCTTGGCCACCTGGCCCAATGCACTGTGGCCACCTCGTCCGGACGCGAGAAGTCTGCGCCCGCCTGCGCCCAGCGTCAACGCCGCGCCGCGCCCGCTGCAACGACAACGCCTTAGAGGTGGGACGCGGCGCGCGCGTGGGGAGGAACGGAGCGCGCCGGTGCCGACTCGCGCGCTTGCGTCGCTGGAAATGCGGCCCGCGCCGAAACAACGGGTGACTTTCCGGATGGGTTCTCTCCGCGTTGCCGTTGGGCGTTCAGAGGGCGGCACGGACGCGGCGTGCCCGATTCTTCCCCTAAATGTTCGAAAGGCGTGCCGGCGTGCCCATAATCGCTTGGCACATATCAAGATTTCTAAAGCACTCTATAGCGCGTCAGGCGCGTTAATCTGCCGACAGGCCTGATACTCCTATAATAAGATGTTTGACCCTTTCGTTCCAGACTGGATGACCATGCGACCTTTCCTGCGCTGCGCCGCCGGCGGCTTTCTCCTTATTCTTATGAGCAACGCCGCCGGCGCTGCCCCGGCCGACCCGCGCCACTATGAGTCCGAGCCGATGCCGCCGGGTTTCCAGGTGGTGGCGAGCGAACTGGAAGGTCCGGTCTTCGCCGACGCCAACGGGCGCACGCTTTACACCTGGCCGCTCAACAAGATCCGCAATGGCGACATAGGCGAGGTGAAGAACAAGCCGCCGACCTGCAGCGATGTCGTCGAGCGCGTCACGACGGGTTTCATGAGTCCTTATCCCGGCGGCTTCGCGTTGCCCGAGCTCGACAGGCGTCCGTCGTGCGTCCAGGAATGGCCGCCGGTGATCGCCGGTCCCGAGGCCGCACCGATCGGCAAATGGGCGATCGTCGAAGGACCGGGCGGACGCAAACAATGGACCTATGACGGTTATCCGCTCTACACCTCTGCCCGAGACGAATTGCCGGGCGATGTGCTCGGTTCCGCCGGACGGCAGACCGGCGGTGGCGACGGCGGCGTCTATCGCCGCCCGGTGCAGCCCAAAGCGAACGTCCCGCCGGCGTTCGGTGTGTTCACTGTTCAACTTGGCCGCCTGGTCGGTCTGGCCAATGGATATTCGATTTACACTTCGGATCGCGACGGCGTTCACAAGTCGAATTGCGATGCGCTTTGCCAGAAGACATGGCGTCCCGTCGCCGCCGGCGTCATCGCGCAGGCTAAAGGCGACTGGACGGTTTTCGAGCGCGCGCCGGGCCTCAAGCAGTGGGCTTATAAGGGCAAGCCGGTTTACACCCACCTGCGCGACGAGAAAGAGCGCAGCTACCAAGGCGGCGATGAGCCGGGCTGGCATAACGTGTGGATGCAGACGGCGCCGCGACCGCCGGAAGGGTTCTCGGTGCAAGACACGCACACCGGTCAAGTCTTGGCCTCGCCGAACGGTAAGACGATTTACCTCTACAGCTGCACCGATGACGCGCACGATCAGATGCTGTGCGATCATCCCGGCGCGCCGCAGGCCTACCGGTTCGCCATTTGTGGAGGCGGCGATCCCGAACGCTGCGTGAAGACCTTCCCTTATGTCCTCGCCGATGCTCGCGCGAAGCCCACATCGCGCGCCTGGGGCATCATGTGGATCAATCCGACGACTGGAAAGGAAGCGAAGCCCGAAGAGAACGACGCGCTTCGGGTTTGGACCTTCCGCAATCGGCCGGTCTACACCTTCGCCGGCGACAAACAGCCCGGCGACGTCGAAGGCGACGCCTGGGGCGAATTCAATGGCCGTAAGAACGGCTTCAAGGCTTTCTGGCTGCGAGATGATTTCGACCGGAATGGCGAATGACCATGATCGGCGTTCCTGAGGAGATTTCGATGAAGCGTCTTGTGTCCGCGGTGGTCGCGATGATGGCCTTCGGCGCCTGGCCTGCCCACGCCGAGCCGGATGGCGTGACCAACCGCACCATCGGCTATGTGCTCACCGATTACGATTTCGCGACCTATCAGACGCCCGACGGCAAGACCGAGTGCCCCGACGGGTACAACGATGGGCCGCGCGAGCGTTTCGAACGGTTCTTCCCGAAGGATGCACCGAAGGGCGCACTCCTCAATGCGCAGATCGCCCGCGAAGCTGCGATCTGGGGACCCACGATGGAGGATGAACCGTTCCCATTCAAATATGCCCAGGGAAAAGTCGCCATCGGCCTCAATCTAGACGGCAAGGCCGGTCCCAACGATTTCATCAGCCCGGAGGGCGAGAAGGGGATCGACAACCAGCTTTACCGCGCCCTCGGATGCGTCGTGAACCGTCGTGCGCCCGGCGGCTCGCTGACGGTCTTCGTGACCACGTTCATGCAGCGCTACAACTACAATCGCGTGCTGTTGGAAATCACCGACGTCGACAGCCTGGTGGACGACGAGGACGTGACCGTGACGACCTATCGCGGCCGAGATGCGATCATGATCGATGCCGCCGGGAAGTTCCTGCCGGGCGGATCGAACCGCGCCGATCACAAGTGGGGCAAGAAATTCATCACCTCGTTCAAGGGCCGCATCAAGGACGGCGTGCTGACCACAGATCCCGTCGCGGACTGGTACATGCCGGCCAAATATACCTTCCAGGACGTCACCACCCGTTGGTTCCGCGATGCGCGCTTTCGGTTGAACCTGACGCCCGACCGGGCGTCGGGTCTGCTCGCCGGATATACCGACACGGAGAATTGGTACCGTCAGATCATCCGCTCGTTGTCGACGCATCACCTGAGCTACGGCGAGGAATACGCACCGCCGCTGTACCGGGCGATCAACCGGCTCGCCGACGCCTTTCCGGATGAGAACGGGCGCAATACGGCGATCTCCGCCGCGCTCGAGATGAACTTCGTGCGCGTCTACATTACGCACCCCGACCGGCCCGTCGCGTCGAACGGCGGCGGCTCAAGCGCGGGTACCGCGCGCGCCGCGGCAGAGCGACGGTAGGACCGCTCAGCGCGATCGCGTGCACAACCACGTCGAAGACGCGGTCGACGTGCACGCGCCGCCCGGAACTTCGCTTGCCGAGGCCACGTTCTGACTGAACATCGGTCGAAGCGCGGAGAAAATAGATCATGCGGTGGGCAGGAGGACGTCGCGGCGGCGGATTGGAAGACCGTCGCGGTATGGGCGGCGTCGGAATAGCCGGCGGCGGGATCGGCACGCTGGCGTTGGCCCTCATCGGATATTTCGTCTTCGGCATCGATCCGCAGCTGATGACCCAAGTCGTCAATCAGACCGGCGGACGATCGGAGCGCGGCGTTGAGGGAACGCCGCAGGACGAGGCCGGTCAATTTGTCGACGTGATTGCCGCGAACCTCAACGATGTCTGGACCCCGC
This sequence comes from Rhodospirillaceae bacterium, assembly GCA_050250575.1. Classification (GTDB taxonomy): domain Bacteria; phylum Pseudomonadota; class Alphaproteobacteria; order Rhodospirillales; family Rhodospirillaceae; genus SHVO01. The sequence continues at coordinate 47,784 of JBFWOJ010000017.1, forward strand.
GCCTCGAAGGCTACCGGCCGCCCCGTGTTGTTCTTTATGAACAAGGCACTTCCACCGGTTGCGGATTCGGTCAGGCGGCGATGGGACCGTTCTATTGCCCGGTCGACGCGACGGTCTATCTCGACCTGAGTTTCTGGCGGGAGATGGAGACGCGGCTTGGCGCATCAGGCGCCGAATTCGCCCGCGCCTACGTCATCGCCCATGAATTCGGCCACCATGTGCAGCGCCTGACCGGGGCGACCGACAAAGTCGAGCAGGCGCAGCGCCGCGCGCGCGGCGAGGCCGAAGCGAACCAATATTCCGTTGCCCTCGAGCTGCAGGCCGATTGTTATGCCGGCGTCTGGGCGGCGAACGCCTCGGCGGCATCGAACGGACAAGTGGCGCTGGAACCCGGCGACCTCGAGGAAGGATTAAAGACGGCGCGTGCGATCGGCGACGATGCGCTCCAGCGCCGTTCGCAAGGTCATGTCGTACCGGATAAGTTCACACACGGCAGCTCCGAGCAGCGCATGCGCTGGCTCAGGCGCGGCTATGAAAGCCGCGATCCGCGGCAGTGCGATACCTTCTCAGGATCATGAGGCCTTCGCAGCGACGCGCGTGCGAACCAACTCCTGGATCCTGGCGTCGAGCATGTTCCAATCGACCGGCTTGGCGACGACCGCATCCGCTCCGGCGGCGATGAAGCTTCGGACGTGCTCCGGCAATACGTCGGCCGTCAGGGCGAGCATCGGCGCACGGGGACCGGCGCGCTTGAATTCGGCGTCCCGAACGATCCGCATGGCTTCGGGGCCGTTCTTCGTCGGCATGTGCATATCGACAATGATGCAATCATAGGCACGCGCCGCTGCTGCGGCAATCAGGGCGGCACCGTCCTCCACCAGGGTCACGGCGTAGCCGCGGCGCTCCAGCATGATCTCAGCCAACGTGCGCATGTTCTTGTCGTCGTCGGCAATGAGGAGGGAAAGCCCGTTCGCGGGTCGCGGGCCGCTCTGGGTGGACGCATCGACAACGCGTGTCATCGCGGCCGGCGTCGTCGGCGCCCGGCGGACCGGGACGGTAAAGGTGAAAGTCGATCCGCTTGCGGGCTGCGACGCCACACTGAGCGTGCCTGACATCGCTTCGGTCAACCGTCGGCAGATGGAGAGGCCGAGCCCGGTGCCGCCGTACTTGCGCGAGGTCGACATGTCCGCTTGGATGAACGGTTCGAAGATGCGCTCCATCTGTTCCGCGGGGATGCCGGTTCCGCTGTCGATGACCGAAAATGTGAGGTCGAAGTCGCCGTCGATGCGGGTCGCCTGGCCGACCCGGACCAAGACCGCGCCGCGCGATGTGAACTTGACCGCGTTGTCGACGAGATTCGTGAGCACCTGGCCGATGCGCAGGCTGTCGCCCACGACCTGATCGACAATAAGCTCGCGCATCTCGACGCGCAGTCCGATGCCCTTTTGCGCCGCTTGGGCTTCGAACAGGGCGCAGACGTTTTGCGCGGTTTCAGACACGCGGAACGGCGCCGCCTCGATCGGGACATGGCCGGTCTCATATTTGGCAAATTCCAGGACATCGTTGAGGACGCCCAGGAGATTACGCGCCGACAAGGTAAGGTTAGCGATCAGGCTCTGCTGTTGAGCGGTAAGGGGTGTCGTCTTGAGAATGTCGGCCATGCCCAGGATGCCCGTCATCGGCGTCCGCAATTCATGGCTCATATTCGCAAGAAAATCGGAGCGGACCTTCGCCGCTTCGTCGGCGCGCCGACGCTCGGTATCCAACATGCGCAGCAACGCCGAAAGGCCGATCAGCGGGGCGACCCCTGCTGCGACGAAGCCGGCGCTGAACGCGATCCAGCTCAGGGGCGTCATGTCGAACGCCGTCGGCGTCAGTGGCACGGGAAGGAGATTCAACTGAGAGGCCGCATAGATAGCGACTATCGTTGCAACGCAAAGGCCAACGACGCCGAGTGCGGTGCGATGCGAGAAGAAACACCCGGCGACGACGATGGCCGAGATGTAGAACATCATGACGCCGTTACCGCGGCCATAGGCAATGAGACCGGACGTAGCGACGATGTAGGGAACCGCGGTGGCGACGGCGGCTCGGACCATCAGATTCAGCGACTTCCGGCGGACCGTGGTCAGAACCAGCGTCAGCAACATGGCAACATGAACGCCCATGATCGGGCGCCAGCCCTGCTCCAGTCCGCGCAACAGGGAGAAGCCCACGGCGGGGACGGCAAGCAGCGTCAAAGTCAAAAGGATGGCGTCGCAGGCGGCCGACCGGATCTCATGCAACGACTTCGCGGCACTGCCCAATGAAACAATCCTTTCCGCTCGTTCGCTCGGCGGCGCAGCCGCCTTCTACACTTTAGAAGTGCATAAACTGCAAAACAACGCAATTTATGGTGTGTATTCCCGGGTCACCGGCCGCGCTTTCGCGATAGATCAAACGTGCGCGCCAAGACGACTGGCTGGTTCGTTCCGCCACATCGCGCTCGCTTCCCGCCTCGACCAGGAAGAGAATACAGCCTGCAACCGGTCCATTCGATGCGTTACGCCATTGCGAAACGCGGCTATGTAATACCCGCCGCATCCGCCCAAGTCAGTAGAATTTGCTCTCGTCCGCGCGGCATATAAAAATTTCTCCTAAGTACAGCAGCAAAGTTGCACTGCGAAGGGTAGGGGGGTTGCCCTGACCCGCCGATAGGGAAAAAAAGCGCACGTTACATATACCACTCACTGTTAAGGGGTTTCCCATGTCGGAGTATCGTTTCGCGCGCGTTCAGACTTCTCGCTTGCCGCGGAGCTCCTGCATGTGCACCGCAAGCGCATTGGCGATGCTGGTCGCGCTGCCGGCGCTGGCGCAGGAGCAGCAGGTCGCGCAGGCCGCCGCGGTCGAAGAAGAGATCGTCGTCACCGGCTCGCGCATTGTCCGTAACGGTTACGAAGCGCCGACACCGGTCTCCGTGCTGGGCGCCGAAGAACTCAACGCGCAAGCGGCGCTCAATATCGCGGATGCGGTGAACAATCTTCCGTCGTTCGCCAACAGCTCGACTCCGCATGCCGGCAACTCAGCGACCGGTAACGGCACCGTCGGGACGAACCTTCTGAACCTGCGCGGCCTTGCCGCCAACCGCACGCTCGTGCTTCTCGATGGTCAGCGTCTCGTTGGCGCCACGGCCAACGGTGCGCCGGAAGGCGGGGCGGTCGATGCCAACGTCATTCCCAACATGTTGATCGAACGTGTCGACGTCGTGACCGGCGGCGCCTCGGCAGCTTACGGCTCGGACGCGCTGTCGGGCGTCGTCAACTTCGTGATCGATCGCGACTTCACCGGCGTCAAGGCGACGGTCGACGGCGGTATCTCGAATTTCGGCGACATGCCCAACTACTCGGGCTCGCTGGCCTATGGCACGCCGTTTGCCGGCGGTCGCGGACACATCCTCCTGGCCGCCGAACATTCCTGGACCGAAGGCGTGCGCAGCTTCTTCCGCCCCTGGACGGAAGACAATATCCAGCTGATGCAGAATCCGGCGTGGAACGCGACGACCAATCCGTCGGTGCCGCAGTATATCGTTGCGCGCAACGTCGGTCTCGCGCTTGCTGCGCCGGGCGGCATCATCACCGCAGGCCCGCTCAAGGGCATCATGTTCGACCCGGATGGAAACCCGGTGCAGCGGAATTACGGCAGCGGGGTCGCGGGCAACTACTTCATCGGCGGCGACTGGAACGAGTCGCGCTCCGATCGCTACAGCGACCTGAGCGCGAAAGTCGCCCGCCAGACGGCGTTCTTCCGCACATCGTACGACCTTGCCGACTATCTCACCGCTTACGCCCAGTTCCATTGGGCGCACTCGGATGCTTTCTCGCACAACTCCTATCCCTTCAAGTTCGCGAGCGAGACCATCCGACGCGACAATGCCTTCCTTCCGGCGGTGATCGGGGCCCGGATGGACGCGCTCGGGCTGACCACCCTCACCATGGGCCGCAACAACTTCGACATTCCGATCGCGTCGCCGAAAAACGACCGCACGTTCCGGCGCTACATGGTCGGGGTGGAAGGCAGCTTCGATGCGGCCGGTACCGAATGGCGGTGGGATGCCTACTACCAGCGCAGCACGAGCCACAATTCGATCCGCGTGCTCGACAACACGGTGAACACCTATTACCTGCGCGCCATCGATTCGATCATGGTCAACGGGCGCGCCGTGTGCCGCGTCAATGCCGACGCGGTGACGACGAACGACGATCCGAATTGCGTGCCGTTCAACTATTTCGGCCTCGGCAACAACGGGCCCGCCGCGCTCGACTATGTCGTCGAGAACGGTTACGGCCTGACGCGCCTGACGCAGAACGTGATGGCTGCGAGCTTGAACGGCGAGCCGTTCTCGACGTGGGCCGGTCCTGTGTCGGTTGCGCTCGGCGTCGAACATCGCACGGAATCGCTGCGCGCCATCGCCAGTGAGCTCGACCAGACCAGCCAGTTCTACTCGGGCAACTACAAGAACTCGCAGGGTTCGAACAAGGTCTCGGAAGCCTTCTTCGAAACCGTCGTGCCGCTTGCGAAGGATGAATCCTTCGCGCGTTCGCTCGAACTGAATGCCGCCGTGCGCGCGACCGATTACAGCAACTCGGGCTATGTGACGACCTGGAAGATCGGGGGCACCTGGTCTCCGGTCGACGACCTGCGCTTCCGTGCCACGCAGTCCCGCGATATTCGGGCGCCCAACATGGGTGACCTTTTCCTCGGCGGCCGTTCGAACACCGGTACGCAGATCGACCGTTTCACGAACACGACGCCGGTCATCCTCTCGGTCACCAGCGGCAACCCGAACCTCGATCCCGAGAAGGCGAACACCACGGGCTTGGGGGTCGTGTTCTCGCCGACCTTCTTCGAAGGCTTCAACGCTTCGGTGGACTACTACCGGATCAAGATCAACGGCGCTATCGCGACCCTGAACGCTCAGCAGATCATCGACCAGTGCTTTGAAGGTGTCGCTACGCTCTGCCCGCTTTTGATCCGCGACGGCGCCGGCGTGCTGACGCGCGTCAACATCCAGCCGGCGAACGTCGTGTCGCAATCGGCCAAGGGCCTCGACTTCGAAGCCAGCTACAACCTGCCGCTCGCCTCGGTGGTCGACAGCTGGGACGGCGACCTGTCGTTCCGGCTCCTCGCCAACCGCGTGCTGCGGATCCAGACCATCAACAACGCCTCCACGCCGCGCGTTTTGAATGGCACCGGGGTCAATGCCGCAAGCTTGACCGGCTTTCCGCTGGCGGCGCCGAAATTCACTTACCGTCTGTCGGCGACCTATGCGCTCAACCCGTTCAGTGCCACACTGACGATGAGCGGCCTGAGCAAGGGCGTGTATGCGACCAATGCCATCGAGTGCCAAACGGGGTGCCCGGCTTCGACCACGGCCAATCCGACCCTGAACAACAACCGTATTCCTGCCGTCCACGCCTTTGACTTCTCGTTCAACTACAAAGTCATCGACAACGGGGCGCAGCAGCTGGAGACCTTCTTTGTCGTCAACAACCTGACGAACGCCGGTCCGCCCGGGGTCGCGAGCAACCTGTCGACCGGCGTCTACCAGAAAGGCGACGGCGCGTTCTATCAGGACTATCGCATCGGCCGCACGTTCCGCGCGGGGCTGCGTTTCCGGATGTAAGAGGATCGAAGCGGGCGAACGGTGTTCGCCCGCTTCTTTTCAGCGGCGGCGGAGCAGGGGATAGGTCCATGGGCAAGGCCATTGCTTCACTCCTGTGTCTTGTTGTGATCGGGCTCGCAGCCGCGGCTTCGGCGGCCGAGACGTTGCCGCACGCTCCGGATCCCGCGCGTTATCAATTCGACCATAGCTGGCCGAAGCGACCGCTTCCCAACAACTGGGCGCTGGGCCCGATCGCCGGTTTTTTTGTCGACAGCCGCGATCATGTCTGGATTTCCCACAAGCCGTCGCAGCTCGATCCGGCGGTCTTGAATGCGGCCGTCTCGCCGCCGCGCGGAAGATGCTGTGTCCCAGCGCCGCCGGTGCTCGAGCTCGATGAAGCGGGAAACGTCGTGCAGGCCTGGGGCGGGCCAGGAAAGGGCTACGACTGGCCGACCAACACACACGGCTTTTACATCGACGACACAGGCAGCGTGTGGATCGGCGGCAGCAAGACCCGCGCCGACGATGGTTTGCCCGCGGACGGCATGGTCCTCAAATTCACGCGCGACGGAAAATTCCTGATGCAGATCGGCGGCCGCGGCAAGGCCAAGGACGGCAGTCTGGATTCTTCCCATTTGTGGGGCGCGGCCAACGTCGCGGTCGATCCCAAGACGAACGAAGCGTTCATCGCCGATGGCTACGGCAACCACCGCGTCCTCGTGGTGGACGCGAACACCGGGAAGTTCAAACGCCACTGGGGCGCCTACGGCAAACCGCCCACGGACGACGATGTCGGAGCTTACGATCCGAAGGCGCCGCCGCCGCGGCAGTTCCGCATCGTCCACTGCGTGCGCCTGGCCAATGACGGCTTGCTGTATGTCTGCGACCGGCTGAACAACCGCATTCAGGTGTTCAAGACGGACGGCACCTTCGTCAAAGAATTTGTCTATGCAAAGGAAACGCTCGGGTCCGGCTCGGTCGGGACGATTTCGTTCTGGCCGGATGCGCGCCAGAGCGTGATGGCGATCAACGATCCCGGCAACTATCAGGTCCGGTTCGTGCGCCGCGACGACGGCAGGGAAATCGGCGTTTTCGGCCATTACGGCACGCAGGGCGGGGAACTCGATCGCAATCACGAGGCCGCGTTCGATTCCAAAGGCAATATCTATGTGTCCGACTTCAACCGCGTCCAGCGCTTCAAGCTTGCGCCGGAATCGCGCTAGACTGACCGGGTTCAAGGTGGGGTAGATCTCATGCGTCGCCAGACTTCAGAAGTGGCCCAACGGCAAATCGGTACTCTTGGCCGTCCGCAACGTTTGGCGGACGACGTCTACGACGCCATCCTGGGGCAGTTGATGTCCCTGAAGATTCCACCCGGGGGCGCCATCAATATCGACGACCTCGCGCGTGAGTTCGGCGTCTCGCAGACGCCGATCCGTGAGGCCCTCGGGCATCTCGAGGCTTACGGTCTCGTAACCAAGATCCAGTTCGTCGGCTACACCGCCGCGCCTCAGCTCACCAAGAAACAATTCGACGAGCTGTGCGAGCTGCGTCTCCAGCTCGAGCCCTATCTCGCCGGCAAGGCGGCGGAGGTCGTCGACGAGCAGAGCGTCGAGGCGCTGAGGAATTACTCAAGCGCGATGATCAGCCCGCGGTTCGACGACGGCGGCTCGAGCTACGGCCAGTTCGTGCGTCAGGACGCCGCGCTGCACGACCGCATCGCCGCCGCGGCGGGCAACGGTCTGATGCGCGAGACGCTGGCGAAGCTGCATGTACATCTGCATCTTTTCCGCCTGCCGCATCATCCGAAGGTGACGGCCGAGGCGCTCGACGAGCACGATGAAATCGTCCGCGGCATCGCCGCGCGCGACCCGAAGGCGGCTTCGGACGCGATGCGCCGCCACATCGAAAAGGTGTGGGAACGCTTCGGATCCTTGTTCGATCAAGACTAGCTCCGCGGACTCTCCGCACATCCGTCAGAACTTCTTCAGGTGCTCCCATGCCGACCTTGGCCGAGAGAAAGGCAAAGCTTTTCGGAAATCACGTCCTGCTGGTCACTCCGTTGACGCCCGCCGGCGCGATCGATGTTGAATCGACCAAGAGCCTCGTGGATTACGTCATCGCAAAGGGCGTGCACGGCATCCTCGCCCTCGGCAGCACCGGAGAGGTGTTCTGCCTGCCCGACGACGAGCGCAAGCAGTTCGCCCAGGTCGTCATCAAGCATGCCAACGGCCGCGTGCCGGTGGGAATCGGGGTGATCGATTCCGCCAGCGACACCAGTGTCGCCATGGCCAGACATGCCGCTGACGCCGGTGCCGATTACATCTTCACGACCGCGCCTTACTACCATCCCCACGCGGCCGAAGGAATTTTCCGGCACGTGCAGGAAATCGGCAAAGCCACAGAGCTGCCGCTGATGGTTTACGACGGCGGGGCAGGGATCGAGCTCTCGCTGCCGCTTCTCAAGCGCATGGCCGACAATATCCCCACGCTGCACTGCTCAAAACTTTTCCTGCCTTATCCCGGCAAGATCGCGCTTTACGCCGCCGCGACCGAGGGCAAGCTCCAGGCGTGGGCCGGTCACGATCAGATGAACTATCTGATGCTGCTTTACGGCGCCAAAGGCATGACCTCGGCGGCGAGCTGCATTCTGCCGCGCGAACAAAGCGACATGTTCGAGACGATCCAGAAGGGCGAGGTCGATAAAGCGCGCAAGATCTTCCACGATTTCGTCGGGCCGCTGAATTCGATCGCGTTCGCTAACGTGCTGCAATACCCCCAGTGCTACAAGCGCGCGCTGAAGTGGATGGGCGTCATCGAGCACGACACCTGCAAGCCGGTGATGGAACCGATCGACGAGATCCGCACGCGGGAGCTGCGCGGCGTGATGGAGCGCATCGGTAAGATCTGATTGCTGTTCCCTTTTCCGGGTTTCGTATAGGCTTCAGCTCCGGCCCGAGACCGGGGATGACGTGGGGGGACGACAATGAAGCTGCTGCGCTATGGGCCGCCGAACCGCGAAAAGCCGGGTCTTCTCGACCACGACGGCGTGGTCCGCGACCTTTCGAAACTCATCAACGACATTGGGGCGGATGTTCTTACGCCCGAGAATCTCGCCAATCTCGCAGCGGTCGACCCACGCTCGCTGCCAGCTGTCGCCAACCCGGAACGCTTTGGCGTGCCGGTGGCCGGCATACGCAAGTTTCTCGCCATCGGTCTTAACTACGCCGATCACGCCCAGGAAGCCGGGCTTCCGATTCCCGCCGAGCCGGTCGTTTTCATGAAGGCGATCAGCTGCCTGTCCGGGCCGAACGACGATGTCATGCTGCCGCCCGATGCCAAGAAGGGCGATTGGGAAGTCGAGCTCGGCATCTTCATCGGTCGCCCCGCCCGTCACGTGTCGGAGAAAGAGGCGCTGGACTACGTCGCAGGCTATGCAGTCGTGAACGATGTCAGCGAGCGCGAATGGCAGTTCGATCATGGCGCCACGTGGGACAAGGGCAAAGGCTTCGACACGTTCGGTCCCGTGGGTCCCTGGCTCGTCACCGCAGATGAGGTCGGCGATCCCCACGCACTTGACGTCTGGCTGGACCTTAACGGCAAGCGCATGCAGACCGGCAACACCCGGACGATGATTTTCAATGTCGCGCAGATCGTCAGTTATCTGAGCCGATTGTATACATTGTGGCCGGGGGACTTGATCACGACGGGCACGCCGCCCGGCGTCGGCATGGGACAGAAACCGCCGCTGTTCTTGAAACCGGGCGACACCATGCGCCTCGGTATCAGCAAGCTCGGTGAGCAGACGCAACGCGTCGTCGCTTTTCGGAAGAGCGCGGCGGAGTAGGCCAATGACCGGTCAAAAGAAGAAGCTCCGCAGCCAAGCATGGTTCGGCGGCGAAGATCTGCACGGTTTCCTGCACCGCGCCTGGATGAAGAACCAGGGATGGCCGCACGACGTCTTCGACGGGCGCCCCGTGATCGGCATCTGCAATACATGGTCGGAACTCACACCTTGCAACGGGCACTTTCGCGAGCTCGCTGAAGCCGTGAAGCGGGGTGTGTGGGAAGCGGGCGGATTTCCCCTCGAGTTTCCGGTCATGTCCCTCGGAGAGACGAATCTCCGTCCCACGTCGATGATGTTCCGCAACCTCGCCAGCATGGATGTGGAAGAGTCGATCCGTGCCAATCCCATCGACGGCGTGGTCCTGTTGATGGGCTGCGACAAGACGACGCCTTCTTTGCTGATGGGCGCGGCGTCCTGCGATCTGCCCACGATTGGATTGTCGGGCGGGCCGATGCTCACCGGCCGCTTTCGCGGCCAGACGCTCGGCTCCGGGACAGGTCTCTGGCAGATGTCCGAAGACAGGCGCGCCGGCAAAATGAGCCGCGAGGATTTCCTGGCCGCTGAAAGCTGCATGAGCCGCTCTAAGGGTCATTGCATGACCATGGGTACGGCTTCGACGATGGCGTCCATGGTGGAAGCGCTCGGCATGGGGCTTCCGGGCAATGCGGCGATACCCGCCGTCGACGCGCGGCGCACGACCCAGGCGCATCTCTCCGGCCGCCGCATCGTCGAAATGGTGCATGAGGACCTGAAGATGTCCAAGATCCTCACGCGCAAAGCTTTCGAGAATGCGGTTCGCACCAATGCCGCGATCGGAGGGTCGACCAACGCCGTCGTCCACCTCATCGCCATTGCCGCGCGCATCGGCGTACCGTTCAGCCTCAAGGATTGGGACGAGCTCGGCTCGCACGTCTCGTGCCTGGTCGATCTTCAGCCCGCGGGCAAGCACCTGATGGAAGACTTCTACTACGCCGGGGGATTGCCGGCTGTGCTGAAGGAATTGGCCGAGCACAAGCTGCTGCATACGGACGCTCTGACGGTGAACGGAAAGTCCATCGGCGAGAATGTGAAAGACGCGCCGTGTTGGAATCGCGACGTGATCCATACCTACGACGCCCCGTTCAAGCCGGAGGCGGGCATCGCCGTGCTTAGCGGCAACCTCGCGCCGAACGGCGCGGTGATCAAACCGTCGGCGGGCAGCCCGCATTTGTTCAAGCATCGCGGCCGCGCAGTCGTATTCGAGGACATCGAGGACTTCTACCGCCGCATCGACGACGAGAAACTCGACATCGACGAAAACTGCATCATGGTGCTGAAGAACTGCGGGCCGCGCGGCTATCCCGGCATGGCCGAAGTCGGCAACATGCCGCTTCCGCCCAAGGTCCTGCGCAAAGGGATTACCGACATGGTGCGCATCTCCGATGCGCGCATGAGCGGCACGGCTTATGGCACCGTCGTGCTTCATGTCTCGCCGGAAGCCGCCGCGGGCGGACCGCTGGCGCTGGTGCAGGCCGGCGACATGATCTCCCTCGATGTCGCGGCGCGCACGCTTGTGCTGGAGGTCGACGAGGCGACGCTCGCGGCACGACGCCAGGCGTGGAAGGCGCCCGAGGTGCCCAAGCGCGGCTACGCGAAGCTCTATGTGGAACACGTTCTTCAAGCCGAGCAGGGCGCCGATTTCGATTTTCTGGTGGGCAGCAGCGGCGCGGCCGTGCCCAGGGACTCGCATTAAAAAAAGCGTTTCAACGCCTTACCCCGTATAACTGCTGAGTTCGGATACCGTCTGCGCGTCTCTCTCACATCGGAATCGCATCGAATGCGAACGAGACCCGCCGCTTGTCGGTGCGCAGCGGGCGCGTGTTGTGCCAGAAATACGACGGGAACGTCAGCAGCACGCCGGCTTCCGGTTTCACCTGGCGTATCGGCATCTCGGTGGTCGGCTTGTTCCAGCGCTCATCGCCGCGGCCGAATTCGATCCAGCCGCTGCGCGCGGGGTCCGTTTCGGTGATGTCATCCGGGACTTCGACGTAGTAGACGCCCGACAACCAGCCGTGCGGATGGAAGTGCGGCGCCTGATGGCCCTTCTGGCGGATGATGACGCCCCACGAATAAAGACGGAAGTCGCGCGGCACGGCGCGGTCGAAGGCATGCATCGGCGCGCGGCGGGCCTGATCGGCGCGGCGCGCGACCGCTGCGCCCAACGCCGCGTTCAAGGCGCGGATGGCAGGAGAGGTGCTCGCGCCTACATCGTCGGTCTGGTATCCGAAGCGCGTCGTGTTGCGTTCGTAGGCGAGCGTCGGCTCGGCGGCGATTTCCGCGACGAGAGCCCGGTGAAACGCCCCGAGATCCTTGTATCCCGACGGCGCCGCAATTCTCTCGGCTTTCAACAAGGAATCATAATCGTTGAACGCGCGCAGTTCCGACGACCGGCCCAGTTCCGCAAGCGCCACATATTTATAGGCGAGCGACGTCGTATGACCGGGTTTTGCCGCCAAGAGCATGTCGGCATGTTCGACGGCTGCCGTGTAGTCCTGCGCTTCCATCAGCGCGGGCATCAGATTGTTCGCCGGGCCGAAGTCGCTTGGATCGAATTCATAAGCGCGGCGATACGCCGCCGCGGCATCGATCGGCTTGCCGATGCGCTGCGATGCGAGGCCGATCAGAAACCAGGCGCCTCCCCGGCCGTGTTCAGCCGCGGCCTGCAACGGCGCGATCGCTTCGGCGCTGCGGCCGGCCGCGAGCAAAGCCGTGCCGTAAATCACCGCAGCGTAAGGCGATTGCGGCGCGAGCGTCCGCGCCTGGCCGGCGAGGGCAAGTGCGTCCGCCGCCGCGCCGCGCGCCAAGGCGATGCGCGCATGCCCAAGCAGCAGCTGCGGGCGCACGTCGGCGCGCGTGACGCTCTTGAGAATGTCCGAGGCGCGCTCGATCTGCAGATAATTGATGTGAAGGTCTGCGCGCTTCAGCTCGGCGGTCGCCCACTCTTCGCCGACCGCGCCGGGCGCGCCGAGGGCGAGGGGCCAATAGGCGCGCAGCTGCTTCTCGGGCCGCAAAAGCGAGGCGCGTTCGTACAGCCGCTCGGCATCGGCGGAGCGGCCGGCCAGCAGGAGACCCCAGGCCGTGTCGAGCAGGTCTTCGGCGATCTCTGGTTGGACGTGGCTCATAACCGGGTCGAGTCGAAGATGGAGAGGTGCTGCTGAGACGGGATGTCGGCGCCGTAATGATGTATCCGAAACATATCACCGTTCCGGCGGCCAATTTCATAGCCGGCTGTTCTTCTGACGAAAGTGCCAGAACGGCCCGTAAACGGCCCAAATCCCACGCCGGACGGTCCGTGCCGCGGCGGCTCGTTATGTAAACCTTTGTAACTCATTGGCCGGGCGGGGCGAATTCCAAAAACACATGTGAAGGCGCTGCCGGGTAGAGTATATCTATAAGTCCTGTTGCGAGGAGAAGGCTGTTCGGTGCTTGCCGACCGGCCGTCGTGCTGTCGCTTTTGGGCTCGGAACGGAGTCCAAGAACGGAGCCCGTATGCGACATGCGCTCAAAAGAAGCGCGGCGAGTGATGTAAGGGAGAGTTTAATTGACGTCTGTTACCATCCGTTCGAGGGCTAAAGGCTTCTTCAATCGCGTGCTGCTCGGCAGCGCCGCCTGCGTCCTGGCCCTGGGACTCGGGAGCTGCTCCGAAAGCGCCGGTTCGCGCCAGGTCGCCAGCGCTCCGACCGCTCAGCCGGCCGACTACGACGGCACGGTCGCGCACGTCCGCCGCATTTCGCCCGAGCAGTATGCCAACACGATCCACTATATTTTCGGCCGCGACATCGAAGTCGGAAATCCGTTCGCGCCGTTGCGCCGTACGGACGGCTTGATCGCCGCCGGCGCAGCCAGCGCGGGCGTGACGACGGGCGAGCTGCAGCAGCTGCAGCGCAGTGCCGCGACCATCGCCGCCCAGGTCATCGACAAGGGCAACATCGAGCAGAAGACGCCTTCGCGCCGTGACTTCCTCGTGCCCTGCAAACCCGCCGAAGTGACCGCCGCCGACGATGCCTGTGCCACCAAATTCATCGTCCAGACCGGACGCCTCCTGTATCGCCGCCCGCTTCCGGACGCACGCGTGACCGAGCTGGTTCAGAACGCTCATAAAGGCGCGACGGACCTTAAGGATTTCTACGCCGGCCTGGGCACCGTGCTCGAAGGCATGTTGATCGATCCGAAAGTGCTGCTGATCGCCGACGTGACCGAGCCGGATCCCAAGAGCCCCGGCAAGCAACGCCTCGATGCCTATTCGCTCGCCTCGCGCCTCAGCTTCTTCTTGTGGAATGCGGGCCCTGACGACGCGCTGCTGAAGGCGGCCGAGCGCGGCGATCTCTTCGATGCCAAGAAGCGTGCGCGGATCGTCGAGATGATGATCGCCAGCCCGCGCGTCGAAGACGGCGTGCGAGCCTTCTTCGACGACATGTTCGGTTTCGAGGACTTCGGCAACCTCGCCAAGGATCCGACGATCTATCCGATGATGACCGGCGCGGTGATCAAGGATGCGCGCGAACAGACACTGCGCACGCTGGTCGATCATCTCCTGGTCGAGAAGAAGGACTATCGCGACATCTTCACCTCGCGGAAGACCTACATGTCTCCGGCGTTGGCGACGGTTTATCAGGTCCCGACAAAACCGGGCTGGGTGCCGTACGAGTTTCCGGAAGGCAGCCCGCGCGTCGGCCTGCTGACGCAGATCAGCTTCCTTGCGCTCCATGCCCATCCGGCGCGCAGCTCGCCGACCTATCGCGGCAAGGCTTTGCGCGAACGCCTCTTGTGCCAGCGCGTTCCGCCCCCGCCGGCGAACGTGGACTTCTCCGCGCTCGAGAATCCCGATCCGCGTCTGCGCACCGCGCGCGAGCGTCTGCAGGCGCACAGCGAAAACCCGGTGTGTGGCGGCTGCCACAAGATCACCGACCCGATGGGCCTCGTGCTCGAGAACTTCGACGGCGCTGGCCGTTTCCGCACGACGGAGAAGGGTGCGACCATCGACAGCTCGGGCGCGCTCGACGGCAAGCAGTTCGCGAGCGTCGACGGCCTCGGTCAGGCTATGCACGACCATCCGGCGCTGACCTCGTGCCTTGTCCGCCGTCTGTACAGCTACGGCACCGGCGGCCCGCTGACGCGCGCCGACAATCCGGCGGTCGAAGCCCTAAATAAAGCTTTTGGTGAAGCTGGTTATCGCTTGCCGGATCTGCTGCGCATGATCGCGTCGAGCGAAGCGTTCTACGAAATCGTCGCAACACCGGTCGAACAGAAGACGGCGGATGCTTCCGCCCACGCTGTCGCCGCGAAGTGAACTCAAGGGAGGTTCTGATGAAAGAACTCAATAGACGCCGTGTGCTCCGCGGTCTGGTTGGTGGTTCGGCCGTTACGGTCGGGTTGCCGCTGCTGAACGTTTTCCTCAATGGCAACGGCACCGCGCTGGCCGACGGCGCGCCGCTGCCGGTGCGTTTCGGCACCTGGGCCTGGGGCCTTGGCATGGATGAATCGATTTTCGTTCCGAAGAAGATCGGCAAGGATTTCGACCTGCCGGAAGAAATCGCCTCCCTGAAGGACGTGAAGCAGCACATCAACCTCTTCACGCAGTTCAACGGATTCCGCGACGCGGCGCCGAACCTCTGCCACAAGACCGGATGGGTGGTCGCGCGCGCCGGCATCGCGCCGATGAACCAGACCGACTTCCCGGGTGAGACCATCGATATAACGGTGGCCAAGAAGATCGGCACCTCGACGCGCTTCCAGCATCTGACGGCCACCGCGACCGGTAACGTGCGCGACAGCTTCTCGTACGAAAACGCGAACTCGATCACGATCGCCGACTGGTCGCCGATCCAGTTCTACACCAAGATCTTCGGCGAGGACTTCCAGGATCCGAACGCGGCGGTGTTCAAGCCGAACCCGCGCGCCATGGTGCGCAAGAGCGTGCTCTCGGGCGTGATGGACAGCGCCAAGGAGCTGCAGCAGACCGTGGGCGCCGAGGACAAGGCCCGCATCGACCAGTACTTCACGGGCCTGCGCGATCTCGAGCGCCAGTTCGACCAGCAGCTCACCAAGCCCGAGCCGCGCCCCGCTTGCGTCGTCGGCAAGGCGCCGAAGGAAGAGCCGCAAGCCGGTCTCGATTACACACTCGTCGGCAAGCGTCACCGCATGATGACCGACCTCATGGTCATGGCGATCGCCTGCGATCAGGCGCGCGTGTTCAACATGGCGTACTCGCAGTCCGCCGCGGCGACCAGCAAGCAAGGGTACGACAAGCCGCACCACACCGCCTCGCACGAAGAGCCGGTGGACCCGGCGCTCGGCTATCAGCCGAACACCTCGTGGTTCATCAAGCAGTCCATGATCGAATGGGCCTACTTCGTCGAAGCCTTTGCCAAGTTCAAGGAAGGCGACGGGCACCTGATCGACAACGTGCTGATTTACGCGACCACCGACCAGGCCCTCGCACGCATCCACTCGATCGAGAACCAGCCGATGTTCACCGCCGGCCGCGCCGGCGGAAAGATGAAGACCGGCTACCATCTCTCCGGCGGCGGCACCCCCGGCACGCGTCTCGGCCTCACCTGCATGAAGGTGATGGGCCTGGACGTCTCCAACTGGGGTACCCAGTCCAACGGCACCACCAAGGAAATCGGTGAAGTGCTGGTATAAGCGGTCATGGCGCCTGCGTCCGCTCCGGCGGGCGCAGGCGGCCTCAAGGGAAGAAGAAATGCGTCAAATTTTCACATTCGCCGGCGCGTTGACGGTCGCGACGCTTCTTGGAACACCGCTCCTCGCCGCCGACGCGGTGCGGGCGCTGATCCCGGCCGAGCGCGAAGAATATGCGCGGGTGCCGATGCCTTCGGTCGTTCATGTCGAATATTCCGAGCTGGATGGCCCGGTGTTCGCCACCCCTGAAGGCAAGACGCTTTATTATTGGCCGCATACGACGATGCGGAACGGCGTCACCGCCGATCCCAAGAACCAATCCGCCTGCACCTACGAGAAGACGACTCATACGGCAGGCCTCATGAGCCCGTATCCCCCGGGTCTCGAGCTGCCGGAACTCGACAAACGCAAGAGCTGCGCGGAGACGTGGCTGCCGTTCTTTGCCGCCGACGATGCAAAGCCGGTCGGCGCGTTCGGCATCATCACGCGCAAAGACGGCCGGAAGCAGTGGACCTACGACGAGCACGCTCTGTACACGAGCTACCTCGACAAGGTGCCTGGCGACGTGATGGCCGCAACCACGACCAATATCGGCACGGACGGTCCCGCGGCGCGTGAAGTCGCGACCGCGCCATCGGCGGTTCCGCCGGGCTTCCTCGTCTACTCGACGATTCTGGGCCGCCAGCTGCTGACGGACAAAAACCTCTCGGTCTATATGTCGGATCGCGACGGACCCAATAAATCCAATTGCGATGCGGCATGCACCCGAGATTGGCTGCCCGTAGTCGCGCCCGCTTCGGCGCAGGCGCAGGGCGAGTGGTCGATCTTCGAACGGTCCCCGGGTGTGCGTCAGTGGGCGTTCCGCAAGAAGCCGCTGTACACCCATGCGCTCGACAGCGGCATCCGCAGCATGGAAGGCAGCGACGTCCCGGGTTGGCAAAACGTCTACACCCAGAAGGCGCCCGAGCCGCCGAAGGAGTTCACGTATCAGGACTCGATCACCGGTGTCGTGCTCGCGGATTCCAAGGGACGAACGATCTACCACTACAACTGCGCCGACGATTCCGTCGATCAGCTGGCGTGCGATCAGCTCGACAGCCCCGCGGCTTACCGTCTTGCGATCTGCGGCGGCGGCAATGTCGATCGTTGCCTGCGCGACTGGCCGTATGTGGAAGCCAGCCCGAGCGCCAAGAGCATCTCGCGGACCTGGCAGGTGGTCTCGATCAATCCCCGCACGGGGCATGAAGCAAAACCCGGCGAGGCCGGCGCGATCCGCGTATGGGCGTATAAGGGCCAACCGCTTTACACCAATCGCATGGATAAGGAGCCCGGCAGTCTCTACGGGCACGGCAATGGCGAGTTCATCGCCAACCGCAACGGCTTCCGTGCATTCATTATGCGCGACGAGTTCGCGCGCTAACCGGCTCGGGTGAGGAAACGAAAAATGCAAAATATGAAGTCTTTGCTCCTCGCAGGCGCCGCGCTTTTGGCGACCGGAATCTCCGCTGCGCCCGCATCCGCGCAGTCGACCGACATCGTGGGCTTGAAGAACGGCACGATCGGCTTCGTGCTCACCAGTGCAGCCTGGGGACTCTTCCAGACGCCGGATGGCAAGGCCGAATGCCCCGAAGGGTTCAACGAAGGCCCGCGCGAGCAATTCAAGGCGCTGTACCCGAACGGCGGCACGGTCGAAGGCACGCAGCTCGAGCGCGAAAGCGCTTCACGCTATCCGTTGGACAAGGAAGACAACTTTCCGTATCGCGAAGTGAAGGGCCAGGTCAGCCACGGCATGGATCTCGACGGCAAGGTCGACGCCAACGATTTCACCTCGCCGGACGGCGTCAAGGGCATCGACAACCAGCTCTATCGCGCGATCGGCTGCACGCGCCTGTTCCGGGCGCCGGACGGCACCTATGCGAACTTCACTGAAATGTGGGTCCGCGAAATGGGCTTCAACCGCGTGCTGGTGGAGCTCACGGGCGTCGATAACCTCGCCAACGACGACCAGGTTATGGTCAATCTCTACCGCGGCAAGGACAAGCTCATCACCGACGCCACGGGAAAGAACATCATCTCCGGCGGGTCGAACCGCGTCGAGGAGCGGTTCTCGAAGCGTTTCACCAAGACGGTGAAGGGAAAGATCGTCGACGGCGTGCTTACCACGGAGCCGACCGACATCGATTGGGTATGGTCGGTGTTCTTCGATCACCCGGGCTATTACACGATGAAGCAAGCGCGCTTTCAGCTGAGGCTCGCTCCGCACGGCGACCGCGCGGAAGGAATGATTGCCGGCTATGCCGACATCGATACCTTCTACCAACAGCTCGTTCGCGCTTGGTCGACGCACCACTCCAGCTACGGCGGCATGTCGCAACCTTCGCTGTTCCGCGCCTTGCATCGCCTTGCGGACGGCGCTCCCGATGAGAAGGGCGCCATGACCGCGCTTTCGTCGTCGATCAACTTGAAGTTCGCGCAGACCTTTATCGAGCATTCGGCGCCAAAGGTTGCGGTCACGGAATCGGCGGGCCGCCCGGCCGTGGAACCGGCGCGCCGCTGACGCGACGCCGATGGTTTGAGTGAAAGAGGCGCCGCTCCCCGTGGCGCCTTTTTCGACTGAGGTGTGGAGGAGCAGATGGAACGTCATAAGACCAAGAAATGGACTCGCATCACCTCGCGCGCCTTGTGCGCGGCGGCGATGTTTTCGGCTGTCGGCGCGAGCGCGTCTTTCGCCGATGAGGCGTCCATCCCGGGCCTCAAGAACCGCACCATCGGTTTTGCCCTCGTCGGTGCGCGTTGGGGCATTCACCAGACGCCGGACGGAAAGGCGGAATGTCCCGAGGGTTTCAACGAAGGGCCGCGCGAGCAGTTCAAGGCGTTGTATCCGAACGGCGGCACCGTCGACGGCACGCAGCTCGAGCGCGAGAGCGCTTCACGCTATCCCTTGGACAAGGACGACAGCTTTTCCTCTTCCTACCGCGAAGTGAAGGGCAAGACGGCCATCGGCCTTGATCTCGACGGCAAGGCGGATGCCGCCGATTTCGTCGGCACCGAGGGCGAGAAGGGCATCGACAACCAGCTCTATCGCGCGATCGGTTGCACGCGCTTGTTCCGCGCGCCCGACGGCACCTTCGCCCACTTCACGAACATGTGGGTGCGCGAATTCAACTACAACCGCATCCTGTTCGAGCTTACCGACGTCGATAGCCTTGAGAACGATAGCGACGTGACGGTCAGCATGTATCGCGGCAAGGACAAACTCATCACCGATGCCACCGGCGCCAACATCATCGCCGGCGGGTCGGTGCGGGTTGACGACCGCTTCGGCAAGCGCTTCATGTCGCGCACCAAGGGACGGATCGAAAACGGCGTGCTGATCACCGAGCCGGTCGACATCAACTATCCGTGGGCCGTGTTCATCGCCCGTCCAGGCTACTACGAGATCAAAGGCGCGCGCCTGAAGGTCACGCTCGCGCCTTCCGGCGAGTCCGCGGAAGGTGTGCTCGGCGGCTATGCCGATATCGAGACCTGGTATCAGCAACTGGTGCGTTCCTGGTCGACGCATCACTCGAGCTACGGCGGACTTTCGCAGCCGTCGCTGTATCGCGTGCTTTATCGTCTGGCGGACGGATATCCGGACGCGAAGGGGGCCAACACGGCCATTTCCTCCTCCATCGCGATCAAGTTGGTGCAGACCTTCATCGAGCATCCAAACCGGTCGGTGGCAGAGGTTGAAAGCGGCTCGAAACCTGCCGCGGAAGCGGTCCGGCGCTGATCGCCGGAACGGTGTGCACCGCACAAAAAAGGCGCCCTAAGGCGCCTTTTTTATTATGTGTGCGGCGCAGCAAACGTGGCCGCGAAGCAACAGTGTTTCGTTGAGTTCCGTTCCGACGCCGTCGTTGCAACATCCCCGTTGTTTGGCGGCCGTGTTTCAGTGAAAAGTATTCCTGCACGGGCGCGTACGAGCGGGAGACGCGGCGAGGTCAGAGTCGTGATGACGACCGGCATTGCCGCGCGTGCAGGGAGGGGGCCATTAGGCCTGGTTGGCAGACTGACCAACCGGTCTGTTTTCCACCACCACTGCGGTCGTTCATAGCGCGCTGGCGTGCCGGCAACCTCGCCGTCCACACCAATTGGGGAGAACTCATGTCTTACACAAACGCGGCCGCCAATTTGCGGCGCTTCGGCTTCATGTCCACCGCGAGCACCGTGGCCATGCTTGCCGCATCGTTCGCCGCCCAAGCGCAGACTGCGCCGGCCCAACAGGCGCAAACCGACGCCGCTGCGGTCGCCGACGAAATCGTCGTCACCGGTACGCGCGTCGTGCGCGACGGCTACGAAGCGCCGACGCCAGTTACCGTCATCGGCGTGGAGCAGATCGAACAGGCGCCGCTGCAGCACATTTCGGACTTCGTGATGCGCCTGCCGGCCTTCGCCGGTTCGCAGCACACGAGCTCGGGCGGTAACGAAATCTCCACCGGCCGCCAATCCCAGAACAACCTGAACCTGCGCGGTCTCGACTCCTTCCGCACCCTGGTCCTCCTCGACGGCAACCGCTTCGTCTCGGGCGACGTGAACGGCTCAGTCAACGCTTCGGACCTTCCGACGCCGCTGATCAGCCGCGTCGACGTCGTGACCGGCGGCGCCTCGGCCGCATACGGATCGGACGCCGTGGCCGGTGTGGTGAACTTCGTGCTCGACCGCGAATTCACGGGCGTGAAGGCGGAAATCCAGGGCGGCATCACGGCGCGCGGCGACGACCCGAGCTACAAGGTCGCGCTGACGGCGGGCACGCCGTTCGCGGGCGGCCGCGGTCACATCCTGTTCTCGGGCGAACACGCCTGGAACAAGGGGATATTCGGCGCCGGTGAATCCCGCGGCAAGTTCTGGGGCTACGACACCTATCACATCATCGAAAATCCGGCGTGGAACACCACGACGGGCCGCGCCAATCCGCGTTTCCTGGTCCGCAGCCAGGTCGGTTCGATCCTTGCCACGCCGAACGGCATCATCACCGCCGGTCCGCTCAAGGGGGTGACCTTCGACCGCAGCGGCCGCGCGGCCGGCATGTACAACTACGGTTCGCTGACGAATTCCCAGTTCACCGTCGGCGGCGACTGGCAGCAGTCCGATGCGACCTTCTACAACCAGACGCTCTCCAACCATGTCACGCGTCAGGCCTACTTCGGCCGGGTCAGCTACGACATCAATGACGAGACCACGGTCTACGCCAACTGGATCTACACCTACTCGTACGGTTACGCCCGCTCGAAGCTGGACGACCAGCTCGGCAACCTGAACATCCGCATCGACAACGCGTACCTGGATCCCGCGATCGCTGCGCGCATGACCGCGCTGGGTCTTAGCCAGTTCACGATGGGCAGCTTCCTGCACGACGTCCCGTACATCCAGACGGACAACTACCGCGAACTGTGGACCTACCAGGCCGGTGCCGAAGGCTCGATCACCGCGTTCAGCACCGACTGGGCATGGAAGATCCACGGCCAGTACGGCCTGACCCGCGGCGACCTCTCGGGCCGCGTCCTCGATCTGCAGCGCCTGCGTTCGCTCGGCGGCACGTTCACCAACGCGCTTGATTCGGTGCGCCTGCCGAACGGCCAGATCGTCTGCCGCGGCAACGTCGATCCGGCGATCCCGGATGATCCGCTCTGCGTGCCGTTCAACCCGTTCGGATCCGGCGTCAACAGCGCCGCCGCCATCGAGTACGTGAAGGGCCGCGCCCAGCTCTATCAGCGCAACGCGCAGGAGTTCTACGCCTTCTCGCTGACCGGCGAGCCGTTCGACACCTGGGCCGGTCCGGTCTCGCTCGCCCTGGGCGCCGAGTATCGTACGGAATCGGTCACGCCGGGCAATATCGCCGGCTACTGCCCGAAGTGTCTCACCAGCTCCTACACCGCGGGTAACTACAAAGGCACGCTCGGCAAGTACAATGTGAAGGAAGCCTTCATCGAAACCGTCGTGCCTCTCGCGAATGACGAAGAATGGGCACAGCTGTTCGACTTGAACGGCGCCGTGCGCTTCACCGACTACTCGACCTCCGGCTTCGTCACGACCTGGAAGGTGGGGGTGACCTACGCCCCGGTGGACGATGTCCGCTTGCGGGCCTCCCGTTCGCGCGACATCCGCGCCGGCAACCTCGGCGAATTGTACAATGCCGGCGGCGGCGGTCAGTCGCCCGGTCTTGTCGATCCGTTCCGCACCACCTCGCCGACTCAGCCTCCCACGCAGGGCCAGCAGTACACCTGGCTGAACTCGACCTCGGGCAACCCGCTGCTCGAGCCGGAAAAGGCCGATCAGACCAACATGGGGATCGTCTACCAGCCGTCGTGGTTCCCCGGCTTCAGCGCATCGGCCGACTACTACGACATCACCATCAACGGCGCGATCGAAACGCCGGGTGAAGTGCTGCAGCGCTGCTTCGACTCGGGCGGCACCTCGATCCTCTGCGACGCCATCCGCCGATTCCCGCTCACCGCCGCCGATGCGGCGGCGGGCTACCGCGTCGGTCAGATCCAGGTGATCAACAGCCAGCCGGAAAACCTCGCCTTCCTGAGCCAGAAGGGGTGGGACTTCGAGTTCAGCTACACCTCCAACCTGGACGAGTTTGTCGACTCCTGGTCGGGCGAACTTTCGCTGCGCGCCATTGGCACGCACATCATCGAATCGCTGCGCGATGACCGCCGCAATCCGCCGGTGGACGCTGCCGGCACCAACAGCGGTCAGGGTCCGCTCTCCTGGCGTTGGCTGTTCCAGGCGCAGTACTCGCTCGATCCGATCTCGGTCGGTTGGACCGGGCGCTACATGGGTAAGGGCGTGTACGGCGGCGGTACGCAGCGTTACGTCGAATGTCAGCCCGGCAGCTGCCCTGATTGGACCAGCTACGCCCCGACCATCGACTACAACCGCATCGACAGCGTCTTCTATCAGGATCTGTCGATCACCTATAAGTTCTTGGAGATGGACAACGGCGGCAACCTGTCCGGCTACCTCAACATCATGAACTTCATGGATCAGAAGCCGCCGATGGTCGCCAGTTCCGCCTATTGGTACATGACCGTGAATCCGCAGATGTATGACGTGGTCGGACGCCGCTTCTACGCGGGCATCCGCTTCCGCATGTAATCGCGGACGTACAACTGGATGAGACGAAGAGAGGGGCCGACGGCCCCTCTCTTTTTTTTACCTGAATTCCACGCCGGACCAGTAGGCCCAGTCCCAGTCGGTACTGGCGCGCGGCAAGGTCTCGAACGTCACGCGCGCCGCATCGGCGGGCACGGCCACGTTCGCCGTCTGTGGCAGACGGTCCTCCTCGTTTCTCTTGGGATCGAGACAAGCCTCGTGAAGAACGCGCGCGCCCGTGCTGACGCGAAAACAGGCGCCGTCGGTCTGGTTGTCATCGGCCCACGCACCCTCGCGAATTCCATAACCGAAGGCGAGCGTGCTCGTGCCCGCGGGAACCGGCAGAGACAGACGGGACGGGGCGTGGGCCAGCGCCCTCCCGTCGGGCAGCACCTGCGCCTTTGTCTGGCCAGGGACCGTGCCCGCACTGGCGGCAAGGGCCCTCATGGTGCGTAGTCTTGCAAGGACGTCCATGTCGAGATGCGCCGGAAGTTCGCGTTCCCCGGCGATATGCAGGCGGCGCAGGCGAATTCCGATGTTGGGTTCGAACATTCCCGCCGGCCGGCCGACGGCGGCGATCGAGAAGCGCACGACGGATTCCTCTCGCGCGGGCAATTGCGCAAACTGATCGGCGGCCTCGACAAGGGGAGAAAGCAGGAACCCGCTGCCGGTCATCCCAGGAACAATGCGAAAGGTCTGGGTATTGCCGGCGTCCGTCGTCACCGTCATCATCAGGAGCGGCGGCTTGAACAAGACACTGCGGATCCTGCCGAGAAGGCTGGGGCGGAAGTCCATTTCCACCCAAAGCAGGCCGCCCACCGCCCATTCCGATACGTCGAGTGTTTCGGCAAAGGCAATGCTGGTCTGGTGAAGATCCTGGAATTCCACGGCGCGTGAAACATTGCGGCGCCGCATGACGGCATAGCCGCTCTCAAAGTGAGTGACGTCGTAGTGACGCAGCAGGTCAGGCCACAGCGCCCCTTCATCCAGGGCCGGATGCCGTCCGTCCACGCTCTGGATGGCAAGCAGGATCGTGTCCGGTGCACGTTCTCCCGTGATGTACCTTCGGTTTCTTTCGATCAGCTCCCGCGTGTAGTCCGAATAGCTTTGGAAAACCGGACGGGGGCGGTACTCGGCGGCGCTCGCCAAAGCAACCGCCTGCGTGACGCCGAACAGATCGACGGTGTCACCCAGCGGCGGCAGCGGCACCTGCGCGCGTATGTTTTTCATTTGCTGCGCATAGGCAGCCCTGTACCGCGCCATCTGGTCGCCGAAGATCACATTTGCCAAAGCCGCGGCATCGTCACGCGCCTGTGCGACGAGATCGCTTGGGACGATCTCGGCGCCGGCTTTGGCGCGTCCGGTCTCCCGGGCGCCGGACATATAGGTCGTGCAAACCATCGACGTGCTGCCGATCATGATTGCGGCAACAGCGGCGCTGAAGAAGCGGTTCCTTTCGTTCGACAAGGCGCCGATGTAGGCCGTGGCGGCCAGCATGAGGGCAACCCACGGAATCATGGCGTGACCGACGTCGTGCCTTACAAAACCCGCCTTCGCGGCGACAAACAAGAATCCCGCCGCCATCGCCAGATGATACATCGCCTCGATGCGGTTCCTGCGGAATTCACGAACCGCAACCACAGCAAAGAAACCCGATGCCGCCAGTCCAAACAAGGCGATCTCGCGGATCGAGCCGTAGATTTGCATCGCTTCGCCGTATCCCCGGGCCACTTCGAGGGCAGTGACCAGGTAGGTCCCGAGCTCGCGCAATGACTGCCCCGCGATGAGATAAAAGCCGACGAACGATGCAACGAAGGTTGCGGTCAGGACGGGAGTTGCGTCCGGTCTCCTGTGGCGGAACAGATCGCAGAGTATCACCGTCGGCAACGTGAGCAGCAGGCTTGTGGTCTTCATCAATGCTGCGGCGGCAAGGAGGACGGTGAGGCCGACGGCGAGGAAGCTTGCGGTGCGTTCGGTTTTGTCCGTCAGCAGAAACACGATGAAACAGGCGGCGAACCATGCGCCGTCGTGCGCCCAATTGAGGGGCAGAACGACGATGGCCAAGGCGAGGATGAGAAGCAGCGTCGGCGGGGCCGTGCGATACAGAAAGCAGAGAGCGAGCGCCAGCGTTGTATATAACGCGAGCCAGTACACGAGCGCAGGAGCGTATAGCCCTTCTTGATATTGCGGCACCATGATGAAGCCGAGGGGCCCGTAGGTGAAGATGATGTCTTCGCCGAACTGCCAACCCTTGCTGAAGGCGTGTTGAATCACCATCGCCCACGACGGATCGAGGGTGTTCGAAGGCATGCCGACGCGCCACGGCGGCAGCATCACGAGGGTGAAGAGAAGGATCAGGCCGGAGACGCCCGCAAATATCCGTTTGCGCGTCTCCGGCGACATTTGGCTCAGCCGCGTCCGGCGAACGGCATGGTGGTCGCCATTACGGTCATGAATTGAACGTTGGCATTGAGAGGCAGGCTCGCCATGAAAGCCACGGCTTCACCGACGTTGTCGACGTGCATGGTCGGCTCGACCATCGTCTCGCCGTTGGGCTGAAGGATGCCAGCTTGCATCGCCTTGGTCATCTCGGTGGCCGCATTACCGATATCGATCTGGCCGCACGCGATATTGTATCTGCGGCCGTCGAGCGATAGGGCGCGGGTCAGGCCCGTGATGGCGTGCTTGGTCGCGGTGTAAGGCGCCGAATGCGGCCGCGGCGCGGCGGCCGAAATCGAACCGTTATTGATGATCCGCCCGCCTTGCGGGTTCTGCGCCTTCATCGCGCGAAAGGCAGCCTGCGCGACAAAAAAGGCGCCGTTGAGGTTCACGCCGACAACCTCCAGCCATTGCGCGGGCGTAATATCTTCGAACAAAGCCTTTGGTCCACCCATTCCGGCGTTGTTGAAGACGACATCGATACGTCCAAACGCACCGAGCGCGGCGTCGAAAAGCTTCGCTACGTCGGCGGGATTGCTGACATCGGCTCCTACGGCGAGAGTGTTCTTGGCATTCCTCGAAAGCACGACCGTTTCCTCCAGGGCCGCGAGGCGCCGGCCCGCGAGGGCGACTTTGTAACCTCGGGCGAGAAGGGTCAGTGCTGCGTTTCGGCCGACCCCCGACCCCGCGCCGGTGACGATCGCGACTTTGCCTTCGCCTTCGGCCATGTATGCCCCTCCACTCCAGCCAGCGCACTGTAGCTGCCCCATAGGCCAAATGGAAACAAGGGGTTCTTGTCGCGACCGTGCACCGGACTGTTATGGCGGCTGTCGTGGCCGGTCGGTTAATATGATCGCCGCCGCCTCTGAGGCGGATTCACAGTGAGGAGGGATGCATGTGCGACGAATATTCGATGACAGACATGGCCGATGCCATCAGCCGCCGGAAATTGGGAGCGCTGACCATCGGCGCCGGTTTCATGGCCGCGCTGCCGCGCGCGGCCAATGCAGTCGACGTGAAGGAATCCGACGTCGTCGTGAAGACGCCCGATGGTGAAGCCGAAGCCCACTTCGCTCATCCCGTGGCCGGCAAGGCGCCTGCGGTCCTGGTGTGGCCCGATGCTTTCGGCCTGCGCCCCGCCTTCCGTCAAATGGGCAAGCGCCTGGCGGAATCCGGCTACGCCGTTCTGACCATCAACCCCTATTACCGCACGGCCAAGGTTCCCGCTTTGCCGGCGGGCCTCGATTTTGCCAAGCCCGACGACCGCGCCCAGATCATGAAACTGATGGGTACGTTGAGCCCGGCAACCCATGTGACCGATGCGAAAGCCTTCATAGGCTGGCTCGACTCCCAAAGTGTCGTCGACACCTCCAAGAAAATGGGCACGACCGGCTATTGCATGGGTGGACCGATCAC
This sequence comes from Rhodospirillaceae bacterium, assembly GCA_050250575.1. Classification (GTDB taxonomy): domain Bacteria; phylum Pseudomonadota; class Alphaproteobacteria; order Rhodospirillales; family Rhodospirillaceae; genus SHVO01. The sequence goes on from JBFWOJ010000017.1 coordinate 74,945, forward strand.
CATGCGCACGGCCGCCGAACGACCGGACCGCGTCGGCGGCGCGGCGTCGTTCCATGGCGGTGGCCTTGTGACCAACGAACCGAACAGCCCGCATCTGCTCGTGCCGAAGATGAAGGCCTCCTATCTGTTCGCCGTCGCGCAGAACGACGATGAGAAACAGCCCGACGCCAAGACCATTCTTCGTGATGAATTCGCCAAGCATAAACTGAAGGCGGAAATCGAAGTCTATCC
>JBFWOJ010000018.1:0-71623 GCA_050250575.1 Rhodospirillaceae bacterium
GCCAGCATCTTCCCATCCACCCGTCCATGCACACGAACCCGATAGCGGCGCATCCATCCGCGCGCCGGCAGTTCGAGCTCGCGCGCGAGGTCGCCGTCATTCGTGAGCAGCAGCAGGCCTTCCGAATTGAGGTCGAGGCGCCCGACACTTACCACGCGCGGCATGTCCGACGGCAGCGCGGCGAACACCGTCGGGCGGCCCTTTTCATCCTTATGCGTGGTCACCAGACCTACCGGCTTATGGAAGCGCCACAGCCGCGCACGGTCGGCCACCGGCAGAGGTTCGCCATCGACCACCACCTCGTCGGCTTCCGTGACGGCGCGGGCGGGCGACTTCAGCACTTCGCCGTTCACCGAAACGCGGCCCTCGGCGATCCACTTTTCGGCGTCTCTGCGTGAGCAGAGTCCGGCGCGCGCCATCACCTTGGCGATGCGCTCGCCTTTCTCGGCTTTGGTTTCGCTCATGTGCGGCAAGCGTCGATGAAGGCTGCGAACAGTTTCACGTCCGCCGGGCTGATGTGGAATTCGGGGTGCCACTGCACGCCGATACAGAACTTGCGCGTCGGGTCCTCGACGCCCTCGATCACCCCGTCCGCGGCCACGGCATCCACCATCAGCTCCCTTGGCATGCTTTTCACGGCCTGATGATGGGCGCTGTTGACGGGAAGCTTGATCTCCCCGACGACACGGTGCAGCACCGTGCCTTCCTTCACCGTCACCTCGTGACCGGGCTGATGGCGTGGGTTCGGCTGCTCATGGGCGAGAGGATTGTCGACCTCGTCCGGAATGTGCTGGATCAACGTTCCGCCTAGGGCCACGGCGAGCAGTTGTTGCCCGCCGCATATGCCCAGGATCGGCTTATTGGCCGCCAGCATGGCGCGGGTCATGGCCAGCTCGAAATCCGTGCGCCCTTCCTTCAGCGTGACCTTCGGATGCCGCTCGGTGGCGCCGAACAGCTTGGGATCGACGTCGAAGTTTCCGCCCGAGACCACGATACCGTCGATCATCTTGGCGTAGTTTTCGACCAGGCTCACTTCGTGCGGCAGTACGACCGGCACGCCGCCGGCTTCGCGGACCGCCGAGCAATAGTTTTGCCGTAGGGCGTACCAGGGATACTTGGAATATCCGCCCGGTTCTTCGCTGTCGGCGGTGATGCCGATAATGGGCTGCTTTTTCATGGGGCTCTCTTAACATGATGGCCGCGACGCCCGAAAGCATCGCCGCCTTCTTATAAACGATTAGCAATCTGTGGCCGCGCCGTCATCAACCCATTGGCGGTCCGTCGATCGTTGAAAAGGCGGAGTGTAGGACACGCCGTCGCCCGTCAGGCGGCGAAACGCTCGGACAGAAACATCCAACACGTTTTAAAAGGATGCGGACGAATGGGCAGCGCGCGACGCGGCGCTGCCAAGTTCAGAGCAAATCGTCGAGATTGATCGGAAAGGGCGAGGCGGCCTGGTAGGCGGTCGGCCCGCGCTTTTGTTTCGGCAATCCGACCGTGGGTGCTTCGTCATTCGTTCGCATCATCGCGGCTGCGAAGTCCTGGCCTTGGAACCCGGCGGGCGAGGTCAAGGTCGAGTAAAGCCCGTCGCCTTCCTCGTCTTCGATCATGTGCATCGGGCGCATGGCGATCAGCTTCGCCATCTCTTCCAGCACCATCATCTGGATCAATTTCTTGGATACAGCATCGCTCTTTGCGCTTACGCGCTCGAAGCCGCGCGACATGGTCGTGCTGGCGGCGCGTGATCTTGCTCTCGGGGCCTCCGGTACAGCGTCACCAGCCTCGGCGAAACGGTCGAGCTGGTCCGTGAACCGCTCGCGCACCAGCGCGACGACATCGGCCGCACTCCGCGCTTCACCGTCCTTCGTATAGAAGACGGCGCGATTGGCCTTGGCGGCGGCGGGCAGAAGGCTGGCCGCGGAAACCTCGGGCCTTTCCTGCGCCGCGCTCAAGACAGCCGACGCTCCCGAAGCCCCGAGGAAATGGGCGAGATACAGATCCGCCGAATCCGGCTGGCGGCCGAGAGCGCCCTCAAGCTTCGCGGCGTTGTCCTGGGCATACGCCGCTGCCATCAGGCCGGAAGCTTCCGGGTCTTCCCGCAGGTCGAGCAGGCGCTGCTCTGCGGCGGCATCGGCGACCACGGTCTTACCGGTCCCGCTGACGTCGATCTTCGCCGCCAGCGCCCCGTAGCCGTACTGGCTACCGTAGCGATGCATCATCTCGAGCCAGGTCCCGCGCGTGAATTGAAACAGCCCCGCCGCGGTTGAGGTCGCGGCCTGCGCTTCCGGATTAAGACTGCTTTCCTGTGCAGCCTTAGCCACAAGGTATTGGAAGCTCACGCCGCTTTTTGCGCTCGCGGCTTTAAGGCCGGACAGGGTCGAACGCTCGACCGCCTGGCCCGCAATCTTCACAAGGTCATTCAAAGGTTGGACCATGGGCCCGCATCCGGATAAACGTGTCTTCCCACAGTAGTTATCAAGTCCTTAGCAATCGTTAACCCCACGGAAAGTCGTTGAATTCAAACGATTATATGGAACTGGCGTTCCGCGAGGCCCTCGCCGCCGAGGTCAGGGGCGAAGTGCCCATCGGCGCGGTCGTAGTCTCGCCGGCGGGCGAGGTGCTTGCGTGTGCGGGTAACGAAGTTGAAGCGCGCAACGATCCGACTGCCCACGCGGAACTGCTCGCCATCCGCGCCGCCGGCGAGAAGATGGGCGAACCGCGTCTGCCCGGATGCGACCTGTATGTCACGCTCGAGCCGTGTGCCATGTGCGCCACCGCGGCGTCGTTCGCGCGCATCCGGCGCGTGGTGTTCGGGGCGTATGATCCGAAGGGCGGTGGCGTCGAGCACGGTGCGCGCATTTTCAGCCAGCCCACCTGTCACCACGCGCCGGAGGTCGTCGGCGGCGTCAGCGCCGCCCGGGCGGAACAGATGCTCAAAGGCTTTTTTGCGGTACGTCGGTAATCGCCTGAAGTGCTAGGATCGCGGACATGAAGAATATCATCCTCGCCGCAGCCCTCATCGTCGCAGGCAGCGCGCCGGCCTTCTCCGCCGCGGCGCCGGAAGGACCTGTCGGCTACGGCGGCGCCAAAATCCAGATGATGCCGATGATGGCGCCCTATAAGGTGGGCAAGGAGACGCGCTATCAAGTTTTGTCGCTGCGGCTCGTACTCGCACCTAATCCGGAAACCGAACGCCCGGCCTGCTTCATGGTTCCGATCCTTCACGAGAAGATCTTGCTCTATCTGCACAAAGCGAAGCTCACCCAGGCCGATTTCTCCGGACAGCGTCTCGATGTGTTGCGCGAAAAGCTGCTGGAGGTGGCGATCGCCAACAGCGACAAGAGCTATTTCACCGATGTCGAATTCCTCGACGACCAGTCGATGCTGCCGACCACCACCAAAGGCAAGGACGGGCAAGAGGTGAAGTCGAACACCAACCTCGACCCGCGTTCTCAGACGCTCTCATCGCAATGTAGGTGACGCGCTCCGGCGCGCGTGATCCCGGACGGCGAAGAACGATCAGGGATCAATGCGTCAGCATCCGGGCTCTTTGCTTTCCCGCGCCACCGCCCGCCAGCCGATATCGCGGCGGCAGAAGCCTTCCGGCCAATTGATCTTGTCGACCGCCTGATATGCGCGCGCCTGCGCTTCGCGCACCGTCTTGCCGATGGCGGTCACCGCGAGCACGCGCCCGCCGTTGGCAAGGATCTTGCCGCCGTCTTCCTTGGTTCCGGCATGGAACACCATCGCGCCGTCCACCTCGGCGGCTGCATCGAGGCCTCCGATCACAGTGCCCTTCTGCGGCGTGCCTGGATATCCATTGGCCGCCATGATCACCGTCAAGGCGACATCGTCGTACCAACGCAGGTCGAAGTGTTCGAGTTGGCCGTCCGCGGTGGCCACGAGGGCCGGAAGAAGATCGGACTTGAGCCGCATCATCAGGGCTTCGCATTCCGGATCGCCGAAGCGTACGTTGAATTCGAAAACCCGCGGGCCGGTGGGTGTAATCATGATGCCGCCGAACAGTACCCCTGTGAACGGGTAGCCTTCTTTGGCCATGGCATCCACAAGCGGCGTAACAATCTCCGTCATAATCCGGTCTGACATACCCGCGTCTGCGGCCGGGGTAGGCGTGTAAGCGCCCATCCCGCCCGTGTTCGGTCCGGTATCCCCGTCGCCAACACGTTTGTGATCTTGCGCGGCGGCGAGCGGTAGGGCGGTCTTCCCGTCGACCAGAGCGAAGAAGCTTACCTCTTCGCCCGGCAAAAATTCCTCGATCACCACTTCGTTGCCGGCGGAGCCAAAAACGTGGTCGGTCATGATGCTCTCGACCGCGGAATGTGCTTCGTCTTTGCTTTGACAGACGATCACACCTTTGCCCGCGGCAAGGCCGTCAGCTTTCACCACGATCGGCGCGCCGTGCTGATCGATGAAATTTTTCGCGGTGCGTGCGTCGCGAAAGCGTCCGTACGCCCCCGTGGGAATATTATATTTGGCCAGAAGGTCTTTCATGAAGCCTTTGGAGCCTTCCAGCCTCGCTGCGGCTTTGGTCGGGCCAAAAGCTTTGATCCCGGCGGCCGAGAGGCGGTCCACCAATCCCGCCACTAGCGGAGCTTCGGGTCCGACCACGACGAAATCGATATGTTCGTCCTGCGCGAACTTGACCAGTCCGTCGAGATCTTCGGCGCCGATGGGAACGCAGGTGGCGACTTCGGCGATGCCGGCGTTGCCTGGTGCGCAAAATAACGCGTCGCACAACGGGGAGGCCGAGATTTTCCAGCACAGCGCGTGTTCGCGCCCTCCGCCGCCGACCACCAAGACTCGCATTATCTACGCCCCGTTTCCTTGCGTTTCGGGCAGTGGCATAACAGAGCCATGAGCGACATGCCATCCTTTCGGGACTCCCCCGGATCCGACCACAATGCGCCCGCTTTGACGGTTTCAGAGCTGTCGGCGGCCCTGAAGCGCAAGGTCGAGGACAGCTTCAGCTATGTGCGGGTGAAGGGCGAGGTTTCCCAGCCCAAGGTACCCGGCTCCGGTCACTGCTACCTGCGGCTCAAGGACGAGGACGCCTGCCTCGACGCCATCATCTGGCGCGGGACGCTCGCGCGCCTTTCCATTCGTCCTGAAGAGGGCATGGAAGTCATCGCCACCGGGAAACTCACCACCTATCCCGGCCGGTCGAGCTACCAGATCATCATCGAGTCCCTTGAGCTCGCCGGCCAAGGGGCGCTCCTCAAACTGCTCGAAGACCGGCGCAAGAAGCTCGCGGCGGAGGGTTTGTTCGACGAAGCCCGCAAGAAGCCGCTGCCGTTCCTGCCCCGGATCATAGGCGTCGTCACCTCGCCGACCGGCGCCGTGATCCGTGACATCCTGCACCGCATACGCGACCGTTGCGCCTGTCGCGTCCTTGTCTGGCCCGTACGGGTGCAAGGCGAGGGTGCGGCCGATGAGGTCACAGCCGCCATCACCGGGTTCAATGCGTTCACCGAAGACGGCGCGATCCCGCGGCCCGATGTCATCATCGTCGCCCGAGGTGGCGGCAGTCTCGAGGACTTGTGGAGTTTCAACGAGGAAGCCGTCGTCCGCGCCGCAGCCGCCTCGAAGATCCCGCTCATCTCCGCTGTCGGCCACGAAACCGACTGGACGCTGATCGACTACGCTGCCGACCGGCGCGCGCCGACGCCGACCGCCGCCGCCGAGATGGCCGTCCCGGTGCGCCTGGACCTGCTGGCCAATGTGCAGCAGCGCCACGGCCGTCTCGTGCAAGCGACGATGCGCCTGCTCACCGAGCGGCGCATCCATCTCGAAGGCCTGATCCGGGGCATTCCCCGCCTTGAGGCCATGGTTGAGCAGAAACAGCAGGACCTGGATATGATGGCCGGCCGGCTGGTCACGGGGCCCTCCGGACTTATTCGCACCAAGGGCCATGAGCTCGCCGTCTTGTCGGCCAAGCTCAATCTCGACCGGTTCGGGCGCGACCTTATGCGCCATGGCCAGGAGATTGAGAACTTGGCGCAGCGCTTCGCCCGTGCGGGCGCCCGTGCCGTGACCGACTGCACGGCCAAGCTCGAATCCCTCGCGGCACGCTTGGAGTCCAGCTCGCCTTTGAGCCCATTGAAACGTGGTTATGCCTTGGTGCGCGACGCGGCGGGCGCTCCCATCCTTTCCACGGCCGGGGCCACACCGGGCGCGCTCGTCGAGATTGAGTTCGGCGATGGCAAAGTCGGCGCACGCGTGGAAGGTGGCGGCGCACGGCCGCAAACCAAACCGGCCCGCAAACCGGATCCCGGCCAGGGGACGTTGTTATGAGGCTTGCGCTGCTGTTCGGCGTTCTTCTGACCAGTCCGGCGCTCGCCCTCGATGTCACGATTGCGGGAAAGCTGGAACAGGGCGGCCTGGTCATCGGCACGGCGCCCCCGGGATCGGCGATCACCGTGGGTCAGCGCCGTTTTCCCGCCGCCGCCGACGGTACGTTCCTGGTCGGTCTTGGCCGCAACGCGCCGGCCATACTCGAAGTCAAAGTCTCCGCGCCGAACGGCGAGAGCGAAACGCTTACAGTTGCCGTGGCGCCGCGGGAATGGAAGATCGACAAGGTCGACGGTGTGCCGCAGAACCTGGTCACGCCGGATCCTGCGACGGAAAAAAGAATCGCCGAAGACAGCAAGCTGCTACGGCTCGCCCGCGCGAAGTTCTTTTCCGAACCCCTCTACGCCACCGGCTTCATACGCCCTGCCGAAGGCCGCATCTCCGGCGTCTACGGCAGCCAGCGCATCCTCAACGGCGAGCCGCGCAACGTTCACGCCGGCCTGGATATCGCCGCGCCGACCGGCGCCCCGATAAAGGCTGCTGCCGACGGCATCGTCACGCTCGCCCAACCCGGCATGGTGCTGTCCGGCGGCACCGTGCTCATCAACCACGGCTACGGTCTGCAGACGAGCTACATCCACATGAGCCGGCTTGACGTGGCGGAAGGACAGCGGGTGAAGCAGGGCGAGGTCATCGGCGCCATCGGCGCCACCGGCCGCGTCACCGGGCCGCACCTTCATTTCTCGGTCTTGTGGTTCGACACCAGCCTCGATCCCACGACGATCCTCGCGCTTCTGCCGGGGAAAGACTGAAGCGCGGTTTGTCTTCCGCTGGCCGGTGCTTATCTCAAAGGTAAGAAAGCCTTCCGAGGACAACTCCCGTGAGAACAGCACTCGCTCTTTTGCTTCTTTTCAGCTCTGCACCCGCCTCTGCCTTTGACGTCAGCATCGAGGGGCGATTGGAGCAGGGCGGTTTGGTGCGGGGAACCGCACCCCCGGGCTCGACGGTGCAATTTCGCAAGCACACGATCCCTGTTGCGCAGGACGGGACTTTTATCCTCGGCCTCGACCGGGATGCGCCGGCGACGGCGGAAATCGTCATCAAGAACGGCAGGGAAACCGAGACGCGCACCATCGGAATCGCAAAGCGCGCCTGGGATCAGGAGCGGATCGACGAAGTCCCGCAGAACCTGGTGACGCCCGATCCGAAGACCGCCAAACAGATTGCCGAAGACAGCGCGCAGCTGCGCAAGGCGCGCGCGCGCCTTGTAGAGGAAGCGCACTATCGCACCGGATTCATCCGTCCCGCGGAAGGCGGGATCTCGGCAAAGTTCGGCAACTCCCGCGTCCTCAATGGTGAACACACCAACTTCCACGCTGGGCTCGATATCGGTGCGAACGAAGGCGCGCCGGTGCGCGCCGCAGCCGACGGCGTCGTCGCGCTTGTCGATCCCGACATGGTGCTCTCCGGCCAAACCGTGATGATCGATCATGGTTATGGTCTCAAGTCGACGTACATCCACTTGAGCAAGATCAGCGTGGCCGACGGCCAGCAGGTGAAGCAGGGCGAGGTCATCGGCGCCGCGGGTGCTACGGGCCGTGTCACGGGTCCGCACCTGCACTTCGGCCTGTCCTGGTTCGACGAACGCATCGACCCCGAGGTCGTGCTTGCCGCCTTGCCGGCGAAGAAATAGCTAGGCTCTCAGGTCTGTGCGGAATTGCGCGCGGCGATCAGATTTGTCGGCGCTATCTGTTCCCGGGCCGTCGTTAACTGCGTGTCCAAAGACGGTCGAGGAACGTGTCGAGTTCCGCCGGCTTCTCCCACGCTACATCTGCCGACAATACGTTCACCTGCTGACGCTGATCCGGCGCCAGGCGCACCGCGTCCTTTTCGGTGGTCACGGGTACCGCGCCGATCGAATACGCCTCGTCGAGGATCGGCTGGATGTCGGTGACATCGAAGGCATAGTGGTCGTCGAAGGGATGGAAGGCGCTCACCCGCGCGCCGACCTCCACCAGCGAATGATAGAACTTTTCCGGATCGCCGATGCCCGCGAAGGCGACCACACGTTCGCCCGCGAGACGCGCGCGCTCGGGCCCCGGCACAAAATGCGCACGCAGCACCGGAAGGACGCGAGAGAGTTCCACGGCCAGACCGAGGCGATCCTCGCCCATGACGACCGCCGCTTGTGCGCGGGCGAGACCGCTGCGAATCGGCTCGCGCAATGGGCCGGCGGGAAACAGCCGCCCGTTTCCGAATCCCGTACGCCCATCGATCACGATCAGCGAGAGGTCTTTGGCAAGGCTCGCGTGCTGATGGCCGTCGTCCATCACCAGCACGTCGGCGCCGTCCGCCACGGCTGGCCCGGCCGCTTTGCTGCGGTCGCGTGAGACCCATGTCGCGCCGTTGCGGGCGTGAAGCAGGGCCTCGTCGCCCACCGCCTCGAACGTGTGGATGCGCGGGTCCACGCGCACCGGGCCCTTCAATTGACCGCCGTAGCCGCGCGTGATGACGGCAGGTGTTTTGCCGCGCGTTTGCAGCCGCCGGACAATGGAGGACACCACCGGCGTCTTGCCGGTTCCACCGGTGGTGAGATTGCCCACGCAGATCACCGGCATGCCGGCGCGCACCGACGGGGGCCGCAAGGCGCGGCGCGCGGTTATGCTGCCGGCGATCTGACCGAAGGGTTCGAGGAACCGCGCGAGCGGATTGTCGGTCTGCCAGAAATCAGGCGCGCGCATCGGCAAGTTCCCTAGGCCGAGGGGCAGGTGCGATGGGTGCGTGCCCGACCAGGCGGTCGGCCTCGGCGCTGACGCGGTTTAGCTCGGCTTCCAGCTGCGCGCGTGCCGTTTCGCCGCCCGTGCCGACGGAGATCGGCGGTCCCCACACCATCGCGCCTTCGCCGAAGGGAAGGGCGATGATCAATTTGTCCCAGGTGTTCATCACCACCCGCCGGCTGACAGAAACCGCAGCGGGCAGGATCGGCGCACCGGAAAGGCGGGCGAGCGCGATCGCGCCGTCGGAGGCGTGCATGCGGGGCCCGCGCGGGCCGTCGGGCGTGATGCCCACGGACACGCCGCTCTTGATCAGGCGTACCAGCGCGCGCAGGGCTTCGCTGCCGCCCCGCGTCGACGAGCCGGCCACCGTCTGGATGCCAAAATGCTTCACCGTGCGTGCAATCAATTGCCCGTCGGGATGGGAGGAAATGAGCATGTGAAACGGCTGCCGCGACGGCCAGCAATAGGGCATCATCGCCAGCCGATTGTGCCAGAAGGCGACGATCACCGGCCGATCGCCGGCCCAGGCCGCCCGCGCGGCGTCGTCGCCCACGGCATGCCAGCGTGTCGTCCGCCGCACCAGCTCGATGTGCGCCGCCAGGGTTGCTCCGACCATGCGTTGCACGGCGGGTTTGCGGCCGACGCGTTTGAGAAGTTTGCCCAAAAGAAACCCGTAAGAGTGTACTCTAGGACAATATTAGGCGTTGTGTCGTCCTGCCACCCGAGAAACATATGGGCTTTGCGCGAATTTTGGGTCTGATCGTGATGGCGCTGGGCGTGGTGATCGCCGCCCTGACGTTGTTGCGCACCGGCCCCGTCGATGTCTCGGCGCCGGAGGCGGAAGTTGCACCCGGTCCGGTGCCTCCAGTTCCGGTCGCCGCGCCGCGGCGCGCGCGCGAGGCCGAAGTGATGTCGCCTGCCGATATGTCGAGCCCTGCCGTGCTCACCGCCCGGGAGGCGGAAGAGGCCCAGCGGCGGTTCGAGAAAGAGGCGGATGAATCGCACATGATGGTGCCCGACATGGACCCGGCGGAGATGATGCCGCCGGACGTCGCGCCGCCGATGAAACAGTAACGCGCTACTCTGCGGGGGCGGCGGTCGCCGCGATCGTGCGTTCAGGGAAAAACGACCCCGGGGGGAATGGCCGCACGTTATCGAGAAACTGCGCGGTGCTCGCGGCCCATGAGTATTTCTCGGCGTGGCCGCGGCAGGCTTCGGACGAAACCTTCAGCGCTTCGCGCACGGCCAGGGCGAGGTCTTGATGCAGGCAGCCGACCGGCGCGTCGCCGATCACGTCGAGCGGACCGGCGACCGGATAGGCGGCCACCGGTACGCCGCACGCCAAGGCTTCCAACAGCACCAGGCCGAAAGTGTCGGTCAGGCTTGGGAACACAAAAACGTCGGCGGCGGCGTAGTAGCGGGCGAGCTCCTCGCCTTCCTTCATGCCGACGAAGTGCACGTCAGGATATTTTTTCGAAAGTTCCGCCATCTGCGGGCCGTCGCCCACCACGACCTTGCTCTTGGGTTCGGCCAGGGCGAGAAACGCTTCGATGTTCTTCTCCACCGCGACACGGCCGCAGTAGAGCGCGATCGGACGGGGCAGGTTGAGGAAACTCTTGTCGCGGGGGCGAAAGAGCTGCGTATCCACGCCGCGGCTCCAGCGTTTGATGTTCGAGAAACCGTTGCGCGTGAGTTCGTTCTCGACGGTTTGCGTGGCCACCATCACCGCCTGAGACGGGCCATGGAACCAGCGCATGCCTTTGTAGGTCCATTTCGCCGGGATCGGCGTGCGAGCCTCCACATACTCCGGAAACTTGGTGTGGTAGGCGGTGGTGAAAGGAATCCCTCGGCGTACGCAGTACCTTCGTGCAGTAAAGCCGAGGGGGCCTTCGGTCGCGATATGCACGACACAAGGCCGGAAGCTCTCGATGGTCCGTGCCATCTTGCGGCCGGGAAACAGCGCAAGACGGATCTCCGGATAGGTCGGGCACGGCACGCTCCTGAATTGGTCGGGCGTGATCATCACCGGCTCATAGCCCCCGTGCATCAGATGCTCGCGCAGCGTCGAGAGCGTGCGGACGACCCCGTTCACCTGCGGATGCCACGCGTCGGTGACGATAAGGATGCGCATATGTGGCTAGCTCGCTGTCTCTTGGATGAGAGCCGTGAGATCGGGAAGCGGGCGCGGAGGTTCGCTGTGGCCCTCTTCCTCGACCGCGGACTCGGTCAGCGGTGCGCCGCGCATCTCGGCCCAATCGATGATCTCCCAGCGCCCATCGTAGTGCTCGGCAAGCGCAGTGCAGCTCTCGACCCAATCGCCGTCGTTGAGGTAGGCAATGCCTTCGATAGAGCGGATCTCGGCGTGATGGATGTGCCCGCACACGACGCCGTCGGCGCCGCGGTCATGGGCCATGCGCGCCATCGTCTCCTCGAAATTGGAGATGAACTGGACCGCGTTCTTGACCTTGTGCTTGAGGTATTTGGACAAGGACCAATACGGCAGGCCCATCATGCGGCGCAGCGCGTTGTACCAGTTGTTCAGCGTCAGCGCGGCAACATAGGCGTGATCGCCCAGGATCGCCAGCCACTTTGCGTATTTCATCACGCCGTCGCATTCGTCGCCGTGCATGACGAGGAAGCGCTGGCCGCTGGCGGTGACATGGATGTCGTCGCGCAGCACCTTGATCTGGCCGAATTCGTGATCGAGGAAGTCGCGGCCAAAAGAGTCGTGATTGCCGGGAATGAAGATGACCTCAGTGCCTTTGCGCGCCTTACGGAGCACCTTTTGCACCACGTCGTTGTGAGCTTGCGGCCAGAACCAGTTCTTCTTCAGGCGCCAGCCGTCGATGATGTCGCCGACGAGATAGAGCTTTTCCGATTCTGTTTGCTTGAGGAAATCGAGGAGAAAATCGGCTTTGCAGCCGCGCGTGCCCAAATGAATGTCGGAGATGAAAAGTGTACGGTACCGAAGCGGGCCAGCGATATCGCGCAACACATTCTCCTAAAACGTTACATGCGCGCTCTCCATCTATGTGAGGCCCCCTCGGCTGCCTAGGGGGCGAGCCCCTGTCTTCATGATCTCTTCACGGCGATGAAACAGAAGTGTCACTTCTTGGTGGAGTCTTGATACTGTAAGGCGTGGAACCCATGAAAAATGCCGGCTCTGCGGGGGATTCCGCCAAATCGCCCCGTCACATATTTGCAATATTCAATCCGGCCGCAGGCCGGAATCGGCGTCAGAAGTTCGACGCCGTGGTGAACCTCCTGCAAAAGGCAGGCTGCGCCGTGACCGTGCGCGCGACCGAGGCGCCCGGTCACGCCGAAACACTCGTGCGCAATCTTGCCCCCGGGGACTACGATCTCGTCGCCGCGGCCGGTGGCGACGGCACCATCAATGAAGTCGTCAATGGCCTTTCGGGAAAAGGCATCGGTCTTGGCATTATTCCGCTCGGCACGGCCAACGTCGTCGCCGACGAGATCGGCCTCAGGAAAGACATTCCCCTCGTCGCCCGCACGCTCGCGGAAGGGGACATGCGTTCAATCCGGGTCGGCGTCGCGAACGGCCGCAGGTTCGTGATGATGGCGGGCGTGGGCTTCGACGCCAATGTGGTCAGCCGTGTTTCGCTCAACCTCAAAAAGTTGTTGGGACCGCTCGCCTATGTTTGGACCGCGGGCATGCAAGGTTTCCGCGATCCGTTCGCACGTTGCGCCGTCATGATCGACGGCGCGCCTTACGCGACCATTTCGGTCGTCGCGTGCAATGGACGGCGCTACGGCGGCCCGTTCGTCGCCGCACCCAAAGCCGATCTTGCCGACGACAGCTTCGAGATCATTCTCATGAAGGGTCGCGGGCCGCTGAGCGTTACGCGTTACGGCGCTTCGCTCGTCTTCGGCAAAGTTGCGATGTGGCCGGATGTGGAGGTGATTACGGGGCGGGAGATCGTGATCGACGGCGCTGCCGGTCAGGCCGTACAGGCGGACGGCGACATCATCGCCGCGTTGCCGGTGAGAATCTCCCTCGATCCTGAGCCTGTGAAACTCGCGTTTCCGGTGGTTGTCTAAGTTCCCGCGACCGTCATCCCATCGATCCGCACCGTCGGCGCGTCGATGCCGAATTGCAGCTCGAGATCGTCTGCGGGCGTCAGCTGCTTGAACATGTCCTTCATGTTGCCGGCGACGGTAACTTCGCTGACGGGAAAGGCGCGTTCGCCGTTTTCGATCCAGAAGCCGACGGCGCCGCGGCTGTAGTCACCGGTGACCATATTGACGCCCTGGCCGACGAGGTCGGTGACATAAAATCCTTGTTTGATGTCGCTCATGAGGCCCTGCGGCGTGTGTCTGCCGGCGGCGAGGTAGACATTGGTCGCCGACGGACTGGGCGGACCGCCGGTACCGCGCGCCGCATGCCCGGTCGGCGCCAGCTTCAATTGCCGTGCCGAGCGCAGGTCGAGGATCCAGGAGGTGAGCACGCCGGCGTCGATCAGGTTGCGGCGCGCGTTGGCGATCCCCTCGGCATCGCACGGCTTCGAGCGGAGGCCGCGATGCCGGTGAGGATCTTCGACGATGGTAATGTGCTTGCTGAACACCTCCGTGTTCATCGCGTTCTTCAAGAACGTGGTTCCGCGGGCAACGGAGGCGCCGTTGATCGCCGACAGGAAGGAGCTGATAAGCCCACGGGCCACGCGCGGATCGAAGATGATCGGGACTTTCTGGCTCGGCATCTTACGGGCGCCGAGCTTCTTGACGGCGCGCTCTCCTGCCGTTTTGCCGATCTCCTCGGGCGTGCGCAGATCGGCGAAGTACACGGCGGAGCTGTAATCGTAATCGGTCTCCATGCCTTCGTCGGCGGTTCCGGCAAGAACCGAGACGCTCAGCGACGAGCCTGACGAAGCATAGCTGCGCTGAAACCCGTTCGAAGCGACGATGGCGACGCTGGAGCGGCCCCACGAGCCGGAGGCGCCATCGGAGTTGGTGACGCCATTGACCGCGCGCGCGGCTTCCTCGCAGGCCTTGGCACGTTCGATCAAAGTTTCCGCACTCACCTCGCTCGGATCGCAGATATCGAGCTGCGGCAGGGCGGTCGCCAACTGCTCGCGCGTCGCAAGACCGACGAACTCGTCTTCGGGCACGGTTCGCGCCATGGCCACGGCCCGCTCCACCAGCTCCTTGAGCGCGTCCCTGGACCGGTCCGCGCTTGAGACGATCGCTTGGCGCTTGCCGACGAGAACGCGCAAGCCGACATCGCCGCCTTCGGAGCGTTCGAGCTGTTCCAGCTTGCCGAGCCGATACGTGATAGAGACCGAGGTACCGTCGGCGACGATGGCATCGGCTTCGTCCGCACCGGCCCTACGGGCGTCCGCGATGAGGTCAGAGAGAAGATTGAGAAGCGGATCGGTTGCCATTTCTACGAGGTCCGGAAGGGAAAAAGCCGCGGCGGGAGACCACTTGTACTGTGCGCCGCGCGGGGCCGGAAGATTTTTCGTCAGGCCGTGCAATCGTGCAACACACCGGCGCAACACATTGGCGCGTCATGATTTAGGCGCGCGGTGCGCCGTGGCCTTCACGCCGCAAAAGTTGAACGCCGCTGCCGCCCTTGCGACTGGGCACGGAACGAGTTTTGTGGACCGGGGTTAGTCACCTCGTCCGCGGCATGGCGCCGGCAACAAGGGCCTGACGCGGATACACAGGGACAACGTTCGGAGGAACTCTTCATGTATCGACGCTTCTTTGCTGTGGCCGCTGCGGCCGCCGCCTTCATGTTCGCGGGCGCTGCCTCGGCCCAACAAACATCCGTCGGCGTATCGGCCGGCACAACCGGTCTTGGTCTGGATCTTGGTTACGACCTCAATGATGCGTTCGGTATGCGGGCCAACGGCAACTGGTTCAGTCTGTCGAAGGACGTGGAGTCGGACGGCGTCAATTACGACGGCAAGCTGAAGCTCAAGTCGCTTGGCCTCCTGGCCGACTTCTATCCGTTCGAAAGCGGTTTCCGCGTCACCGGCGGTGCCTACTACAACGACAATCACGTCCGGTTGAACGCGACGCCCACGGGCAACGTCAACATCGGTGGAACCAGTTACACCCCGGCGCAGATCGGCTCGCTCAACGGCGACGCCGACTTCAACGAGTTCACGCCGTACGCGGGCATTGGTTACACCACGAACCGCGGTGAACCCGGACTCTCCTTCGTCGCCGACGCCGGCATCATGTTCCAAGGCCGTCCCGAAATCACGCTGGTCGGCACCGGACCGATCGCCTCCAGCCCGACTTTCCAGGCCGATCTCGCGCGCGAACGCGATCAGATTCGTGATGATCTCAAGTGGACGAGGTTCTACCCCGCGGTGCGCGTGGGCCTCGCCTACCGGTTCTAGGCGCGCGGCCCCGAGAAGCCGATGCCGCTTTTCGCAGTAGGCCTTGCGCCAAATTATTGAATTACGCGCCTTGATCTCCTGGAAACTGAAAGGCCCCGACCTCGTGTCGGGGCCTCTTTTTTGACTATTCGTTGATCTCCGGCTCCACCAGGTGCTTCAGATTTTGCAGCGATTCCTGCCAGCCGAGATAACAGGCTTCCACCGGGATGACGTCTGGGATGCCGTCCTGGGTGATGTCGATCTCCGTTCCAACCGCCACTTTTTTGAGGACGATCGTCACGCTCATCTCGCCCGGTAGATTGGTATCATCGAATTTGTCGGTGTATCGCAGTCGCTCGCCGGGAACGAGTTCGAGATATTTGCCGCCGAAAGAGTGACTGTTGCCGGTGGTGAAGTTGCGGAACGACATTTTGTAGGTCCCACCGACCTTGGGTTCGTGATGGTGAACCGTGCAGGTGAACCCGTTTGGCGGCAGCCATTTCGCAAGCGCGTCGGCTTCCTGGAACGCGCGGTAAAGCTTCTCGGGCGAGGTGGTGAAAACACGGTGGAGACGGACGGTTCCGGGCATGACGTTTTCCTCTTTTCAGTCGATGCTCTTTCGCGATTCCAGGCGCAGATTCCGCAAACGCAGCAGTCGGCGCCGACGAACCATACCGCGCTTTCGATCCGTGCTTTAAGCCGGCGCGGGCGGCCGCGCGGACCGCGGTCGTGCGCGCTAATAAGGGCAAGGTTTGCGCGCTTTCAGGGTGTTGTCTATGGGCGGGACGGTGTGGTGTGCTAGGGTTCAGCCGTCCCCGAGGAGGTTCGCAAATGAATCTTCGCTACGCGGTCGTCACTGTTTCGTTTCTCTTTTCGAGCGTCGCACCCTTCGGCGCCGCCGCGGCGGGCGACACCTGTCAGCCGGACGTCTTGCACAGCTTGCCGCTCGTTGCATTCCGGGATGGTCGAGCGGGTTTGCCCGTGACTTTCGGCGAGAAGCAGGGCGCTCTGGTCCTCGATACCACCGCGGTCGCGCAAGGTGGCGATGCGGCGCGCAAGTCCGTGCCCGTAACTGGCGGCCTCGAGACTATGACCGCCGTACGCTCGAACTACACCGGCATCGCCGGCACGTTGACGCAAAAGACAGTCGACGAACTTGGTCTGAGCCCCACTGAAACCGGCGCGCGGTACGGCGGCGCGGGGGGCGGACGACGGGAACTCAAAGTCCTCGTTCCGGACTTCGCCATTCAAGGGCAGAGCCCGTCATCGACGGAATTCCTCATCTCCACCGGCGACAGCCGGCTCTCGGAATATGCGGGCACCTTCGCGATCAATAATTTCCGCCAGTTCGATTTCGATTTCGATCTCGATTTTCCCGGAAGGGGCGCGCGGCTGATTGCGCGCGGAAAGTGCGCCGGCGCACCGGCGGACTGGAGCGCGTCGCCCGTCGCGCGCGTAAGCTTCAGTCTGGACGGCAACGGGTACCTGGAGATCCCGATCACCTTGGACGGCAAGGAATTCGCGGCGCTGCTCGATACCGGCTCGCCGTCGACGACGCTCGACTTCGGGTCGGCGAGCCGAACATTCCGCATCAAGGACACGGATGCCGACCTGAAGGCCGTCACGCAAACCGCCGAGGGCCGCACGGTCTACAGCCGCCCCTTCACATCCATCGCCTTCGGCGACGTCGCGGTCGCCGGTCCCCAGATCCTCCTCGTGCCCGGGTTCAGGGGTAAAAGCGAAGGGGCGCCCACCGGCTCGCGCGTCGATCGCGATCGCCGCGGCGCTTTGCCGCCGGTGATCGTCGGCATGTCGGTGCTCAGGCAGCTTCGCCTATACTTCGCCTTCGACGAGCGCGTGATCTATATCGCGCGGAGCGATGCTGCGGCGAAGTGAGCGATGTCGAGCGCGCGTACAATGGCAACCCGCTGAACGGGGCGCCGGGTCGGCATTGGCGTCACTTCCAAATCGGCTTGCCCGACCCCGGCAGTCCGTAGCTCGCCCACTTCTGCGTGACGAGTTTCACGATCTCCTCGCTCATGGCAATCTTCTCGCCCCACTCGCGCATGGTCTCGCCCGGCAGCTTGTTCGTCGCATCGAGGCCGATCTTGCCGCCGAGGCCCGGTACCGGTGAGGCGAAGTCTAGATAATCGATCGGTGTATTCTCGATCACGGTGATGTCCCGCGCCGGGTCCATGCGCGTGGCCATCGCCCACATCACGTCTTTCCAGTCGCGCGCGTTGATATCGGCGTCCACCACGATGACGAACTTGGTGTAGATGAACTGGCGCAAGAAACTCCACACACCCAGCATCACGCGCTTGGCGTGGCCGGCGTAGGACTTCTTCATGCTCACCACGGCGATCCGGTAACTGCAGCCTTCGGGCGGCAGCCAGAAGTCGACGATCTCGGGGAATTGCTGCGTCAGCAGCGGAATGAACACTTCGTTCAGCGCTTCGCCCAGAATGCTTGGCTCGTCGGGCGGCCGGCCGGTGTAAGTCGAAAGGTAGATCGGGTTGCGGCGCATGGTGATGGCCGAGATCTTGAACACCGGGAATTTCTCGACCGCATTGTAGTAGCCGGTGTGATCTCCGAACGGGCCTTCGTCGCCGTAATCGTCGAGCATGACGTGGCCTTCGAGCACGATCTCGGCGTCGGCCGGTACTTTGAGGGGCACCGTCTTGCAGTCGGCGAGCTCGACCTTCCTTCCACGCAGCAGACCGGCGAACTGATATTCCGACAGCGTGTCCGGGACCGGCGTGACGGCGGCGAGGATCGTGCCCGGATCGGCGCCAATCACGGCTGCCGCGGGAAGCGGTTCGCGTTTCTTCGTCTTCCAGCGATCGTAGTGCCCCGCCCCGCCGCGCTGCTTCAGCCAACGCATCAGCGTCGTATCGCGGCCGGTCACCTGCATCCGGTAGATGCCGAGATTGTAGACGTCCCGTTTGTCGTCGCCCGGCCCTTTTGTGACGACAAGAGGCCAGGTGATGAGCGGGCTCACGTCGCCCGGCCAGCAGGTCTGGACCGGAATTATGTTGAGATCGATCTGATCGCCGGTCAGCACGATCTCCTGGCACGGCGCGCTGCCCACCGTCTTCGGTTTCATCGCCATTACGGTCCGCAACAGCGGAAACAGCTCGAGCGCTTCGCGCCAACCACCCGGAGGCTCGGGCTGTTTCAGGAAGGCCAGCGTCTCGCCGACCTCGCGCAACTGGTGCGGCTCGCGGTCCATCCCCCAGGCCACGCGCTCAACCGTGCCGAACAGATTCGCCAGCACCGGCATGGCATACGGCCCGTTCGGTCCCACCACATTTTCAAATAGGAGGGCCGGCCCCCCTTCCGCCAGGACTCGAGTCTGGATTTCGGTGATCTCGAGGTGCGGGGAGACCGCCGCTTTCACGCGCACAAGCCGTCCCTCCCGCTCGAGGCGGGTCATGAACTCCCGAAGGGACTGATAGGGCATGAGCGCGGGCCAGCCTAGGGCTCGAGGAAAGGGATGGTTGTCCAACCACTTAACGATCCAGTTTGGAAGCCGTCAAGCAAGCGTTCCGGCAGCATCGACGCGCAACCGCTAAGGGAATTAGTTGCTCTGCCTTGTCGTTCGAGAGCTGTAGTCCTAAGATACGCACCGTTAATCGGGCGTTTGCATTTTTCGGATAACCCGCTGAATGGTCGCGAAAAACGCGATCCAAAAATGACACCGGCGGCGGTAGGAGCACCGGCCAAACCGGAAATGTCATCGAAATGTGGGTCGTCGCGCACTCCTTAAATATGGCGTGCCGGCGAGAAGGGCGGAGAGGGTTAATGGACGGCGATAGTGGGCGCAGTGCGGCAAGCGGCCTCGAGCGGCTGATCGAGATCGGGCTCGCGCTTTCGGCCGAACGTAATCACGACCGCCTGACCGAGCGCATCCTTCTCGAGGCGATCGACATCACCCGCGCCGACGGCGGCACGCTCTACCTGCGTACCGAAGAGAACACCTTGAAGTTCGTCATCGTGCGCACGGGCTCGCTGAAGATCGCTATGGGCGGCACCACTGGGATTCCCATACCGTTCCCCCCCGTGCGCATGTACAAGGCCGACACCAACGAGCCGAATTTCAGCAACGTCTCGGCCGCCTGCGCCCTCAAGAAAGAAGCCATCAACATCGAGGACGCCTATACCGCCGAAGGCTTCGACTTCTCCGGCACCAAGAAATTCGACCAGGGCACGGGCTACCGCTCGAAATCGTTCCTGTGCATTCCACTCAAAAACTATTCCGAAGAAGTCACCGGTGTGCTGCAGCTCATCAACGCGCAGGACGCCGGGGGCAACGTTATTCCGTTCTCGAAGGAAGTGCAGCGCACCGTCGAAGCCCTGGCCTCACAGGCCGCCGTCGCTATCGACAACCAGAACCTGATCGAAGCGCAGAAAGCCCTGATGGACAGCCTCATCAAGGTGATGGCGCATGCGATTGACGCCAAGTCGCCCTATACCGGCGGTCACTGCCAGCGCGTGCCCGAGCTCACCAAGATGCTGGCCAGCAAGGCGCAGGCCGCGACCGAGGGGCCGTTCAAGGATTTCAAGCTCGACGAACAGCAATGGTACGAGTTGCACGTTGCCGCGTGGTTGCACGACATCGGCAAGGTCACGACGCCGGAATACGTGGTCGACAAGGCGACCAAGCTCCAGACCATCTACGATCGCATCCATGAGATCCGTACGCGCTTCGAGATCCTGCGCCGCGACGCCGAGATCAAGATGCTGAAGTCGATCGCCAAGGGAAAGAACGCGCGCATCGAGCGTAAGAAGTTCAAGGACCGCTGCGAAGAGCTGAAGAAGCAGTGGGAGTTCGTGGCCGAGAACAATCTCGGCGGCGAATTCATGTCGGCCGAGAAGCAGGAGAAGGTGAAAGAGATCGGCAGGCAGAAGTACTACCGCTACTTCGACCGTAGGCTCGGTCTGTCGTGGACCGAGAGCAAGCTCCTGGACAAGGCTCCGCCGCCGCCGGAAGGTTGGGAACAGCTCATGGCCGATCTGCCGGAGCACGCCGAGGCCGAATACCATCTCGGCGAAGTCCTCAACATGTGCATCCAGCGCGGCACGCTCAATGACGATGAGCGGCGCAAGATCAACGATCATATCGTGCTGACGATCGAGATGCTGAAGGAGATGCCCTTTCCGAAGCACCTCAAAAAGGTGCCCGAGTATGCCGGCGGCCACCACGAGAAGATCGACGGCACCGGCTATCCCAACAGGCTCACCGGCGATCAGATGAGCTGGCCGGCGAAGATGATGGCGGTCGCCGACATCTTCGAAGCGCTGACCGCCGCGGACCGCCCGTACAAGAAGGCGAAGACGCTTTCGGAAAGCCTCAAAATCCTGTCCTTCATGAAGAAGGACAAACACGTCGATCCGGATTTGTTCGAACTGTTCTTAAGGTCTGGGGCTTACCTCGAATACGCCGAGCAGTTCCTGAGACCCGAGCAGATCGACAAGGTGGACATCAACCAGTACCTCCAGCCGCCACAGCCCAAACCCGCGCAAGCGGCGGAGTAAACGGAATCCTCGCGGCCTGACGGCCGCAAGCATGACGAAGTGCTCCCGGCGATTCATTAAAACCTCTAGAGGCGCTTCTCCATCTTGAAGTTGTCGTAGGTCTGTCCGCTGACCGTGACCTTCTGCGGTGTAACAACGACAAATCCGCGCGCTTCGAAGAAGGGCCGCGCCGTAAGACTGACTTCGGAGTGGAGACTCGCGACACCTCGACGCCGAGCTTCCTCCTCGAGGGCGCTCAAGAGGGCGCTGGCCACGCCGCGTCTTAGATAGTCGGCGTGGACGTACATACAGTCCACATACCCGGCGGCGCCGAGGTTGGTGAACCCTGCAAGGAATCCTCCCACGAAGCCGACCCATGTGGAGGTCGTCTCTCCGAAGCGGCGCGCTTGGACGATCGGGTCCTGAGAATTTGCCACCCAGGCGTCGATCTGTGCCGGCGTGTAGTGCCGCGAGGCGACACCGCGGATCGCGGACCGCCGCACCTCCATCAACGCGAGGAGGTCGTCGGCACAGAACCGCCTTACCATTACTCCGGGCACACCAGCTCTTCCGGATTGTTGACGTAGCGGATGCAGGCGGGCTTTTCGCCGAAGAACGTCGCGTCGACCCAGCGGGGCACGCGGTAGGCAAGGTTGTGCGCGAGCAGCGCGGCCAGGATTAGAAGGCCGAAATCGCGGTTCGACTTGAAGATACGAAGGCAGGTCGTGGGGCTGTCGATCGCGAGCGCCTTGATCTGCCAGGCGAGGTGTCCGGCGGCGAAGCACACCAGCACCTTGGGCCACGGGCCCACCATCAACGGCCATGAGGCGGTGAGGATCAAAGCGAACGCGAGCACATAGCACGCCGCCACGAACGGCCGTGTCGCCTGCCCGAGGGCGAGGGCGGAGGACTTCACCCCGATCAGCGCATCGTCATCCTTGTCCTGGTGGGCGTAGATCGTGTCGTAGCCCAGGGTCCAGAAGAAACACCCCGCGTATAGGATCAATGCATCTGTCTGGATGGTGCCCCGGGCGGCCGCCCAGCCCAGCAGGGCGCCCCAATTGAACGTCAGCCCCAGCCACGCCTGCGGCCAGTAGGTAATTCGCTTCATGAAAGGATAGATCGCGATCAGGATCAGCGAGGCGCAGCCGACGCCCACCGCATACCAATTGAACTGGAGAAGGATGGTGAGCCCGCCGGCAAGCTGCACCGCGAGGAACACAAACGCGGCGCGTACGCTGATCTCCCCGGCCGGAATCGGACGGGTGCGGGTACGCGCTACCTTGGCGTCGTAGTCGCGGTCGACGATGTCGTTGAGCGTGCAACCCGCGCCGCGCATCAGCACGGCTCCCGCCAGGAACAGGATCATCAGCGTCGTATTGGGCTCGCCGCGCCCCGCAAGCGTGATCGACCACCAGCCGGGGATGAGCAGGAGCCAGAAGCCGATCGGCCGGTCGAGGCGCATCAGGCGCGCGTACGCCCGCAACCGGCGCGGCAGCAACCGGTCGATCCAACCTCCCTGGACGATGTCTGTACTTGAAGCGGTGGGGCTCATGGAGGCTACACTATGCAAATGTCCAAGCCTGCCGCACCAAAAATCCGCCTCTTCGTCGACGGCGCTCTTTCCCTAGGCGCGTCCGTAGCCGCAAGCGAGGCGCAGGCGCATTACCTGCTTCATGTCATGCGGCGCGCTTCGTCCGATCCGGTGGCATTATTCAACGGACGCGACGGCGAATGGCGCGCGAAGGTGCAGATGCCCTCGAAGAAACACGTCGTCTTCGAGGTCGAGGAACAGCTTCGTCCTCAATCCCCAAGTCCCGATCTTTGGCTCGCTTTCGCGCCGGTGAAGCGCATCGATGCGGTGGTTGAGAAGGCGAGCGAGCTCGGCGCCGCGGCGCTGCTTCCGGTGATGACGCGGCGCACGGATGTCAGCCGTATCAACTTCGACCGGATGCGCGCGATCGCCATCGAAGCCGCCGAACAATGCGAGCGGCTGTCCATCCCGGTGATCCAACCGGCGCAGGATTTCGACTCTTTCCTGCGCGGCTGGCCGGCGGCGCGCCGGCTGTATTTCCTGGACGAAACCGGACAAGGCGCGCCCATCGCACGCGCGTTACAGGAAGAAGTCACGCAATCGTGCGCTTTTCTTGTGGGTCCCGAAGGCGGCTTCACGGAATCGGAGCTTGACGCTCTCAGGCAAGTCCCGTCTGCTAAGGGCGTCAGCCTCGGTCCTCGCATCTTGCGCGCGGAGACGGCCGCTTTGGCGGCTTTGGCCTGTTGGCAGGCGCTGCGCGGCGATTGGGCAGGCTTAGCCGAGGGCTAGCCGCCCGCGCGCCGATACCTTAAGTAACCCGCCACTCCTCCTTCAGGGCGTTTCCCGTACATGACGTCGTTCCGTTCCGAAAAAGCCGATCCGATCACGTCAAAGGCACAGCTCGTCGAGACGCTCGCGGCCGGGTCGAAGCCTAAGGACCAGTGGCGCGTCGGCACCGAACACGAAAAGTTCCCCTACTATAAGGAAACGTTCCGGCCCGTGCCCTACGACGGCGACCGCGGAATCAGGGCTCTGCTCGAAGGCCTCACGCGCTTTGGCTGGGAAGGCGTCCCCGAGAACGGCAACCTCATATCCCTGCGCAGCAAGGGGAAGGGCACTGTTTCGCTGGAACCCGGCGGGCAGTTTGAGCTCTCCGGCGCGCCGCTGGACAATATCCACCAGACCTGCGGCGAGATCGCAGAACACCTGGCGCAGGTGAAGACGGTCGGGGATGAGCTCGGCATCGGCATGCTCGGCCTCGGCTTCACCCCGAACTGGACACGCGAGGACATTCCTTGGATGCCGAAGGGCCGCTACCAGATCATGCGCGACTATATGCCCAAGGTCGGCACCATGGGCATCGACATGATGACCCGCACCTGCACGGTGCAGGCCAACCTCGATTACGGCTCCGAAGCCGACATGGTGAAGAAGCTGCGTGTGGCGCTCGCGCTGCAGCCTCTGGCCACCGCCCTGTGGGCCAACTCGCCCTTCACCGAAGGCAGACCCAACGGCGCCCTGTCGCTGCGCGGCATCATCTGGAAGAACACCGATCCGGCGCGCACCGGCCTGCTGCCGTTTGCCTTTGAAGACGGCATGGGCTTCGAACGCTACGTCGATTACCTGCTCGACGTGCCCATGTATTTCGTCTTTCGTGGCCGCCACATCGACGTTGCAGGAAAATCGTTCCGCGACTTCATGGCGGGCAAGCTGACCGCGCTGCCAGGGCAGATCCCGACCATCGCGGACTGGTTCGATCACATGTCGACTGCGTTCCCGGAGGCCCGGGTGAAAAATTACATCGAAGTCCGCGGTGCGGACTGCGGCTCGCGCCAACGCCTCTGCGCCCTACCTGCCTTCTGGGCGGGCCTTTTGTACGACACCAGCGCTCTGGACGGCGCCTGGGACCTGGTCAAGGCTTGGAGCGCTGAGGAACGTGCCTCGTTCTACCGCGATGCGCCCACGCAGGGCCTGAAGACGCGCGTGGCCGGTCGCACGGCGCAGGACCTCGCGCGCGACGCTCTCGATCTCGCCGAAGTCGGCCTGAAAGCGCGCAACCGGGTGAATTCGCAAGGCCAGGATGAAGCGAAGTTCCTCACGCCGATGCGCGAAATCGCCGCCTCGGGAATAACGCCGGCCGAGCACATGCTTGATCTCTATCACGGCGCCTGGCAGGGCGACGTCACTAAGGCCTATCAGGCCTTCAGCTACTAGGACACCTCCGATGGCCGGCAAGAAAGCGAAACGAAAGATCAGGGCGAGGCGGCCCCCCCCGCGCAAGCGCAAACCCGCACCGGGCGGCGCAAAAGGCAAGACGGCGAGAAGCTTCAAATCCCTGACCGAGGTGCGCAAGGCCATCGATGCCATCGACTGCAAGCTCGTGCCGCTTCTCGTCGAGCGGTTGTCGTATGTCACCCAGGCCGCGCAGTTCAAACCGTCCATGGAGGGCGTGATCGTGCTCGACCGGGTCGAGGAAGTGGTCGAGAACGCGAAGCGGCTTGCCGCCGCCGCGGGCGGGAACTCCGCCACGATCGAAGTCGTATATCGTGCTCTGATTGATGCCTTTACCGCCGACGAGCAGCAGCGCTGGCGCGAACTGCACCCTCGTTCCTAAGTCCCAGGAGGCCGGTCACCGGTCGCGCCGGATGATTCATCCAGGCGCTATGGGTTTTCTGCGAAGCTTGGTCGATCTCCGTCCAGTCTTCCTCAGCCAGATGTTCGAGCGCCAGCCGGAACACCACCGTCTCTTCGTCGCGCATATGGTCGCGCTTCAAGGTGATGAAGCTGCGTGCGCTTGCGCAAAACGGCAAGCGCCACTTCGGCGGATCGAGAAACAGATTGCGCATCATCATCGCGAGTTCGCCGATACCCTCGACAATGCGTTCGTGCTGCGCGACGCCCCCGCCCCGCGCGGCCGCTTCTGGCGCGCGAAGCTTGAGTTTGGTTACAAGGCTCTCTTCGATCGGGTGATGATAGCTTTTTGGGAAGTGGGCGAAATACTGCACCCCTCTGCCCAGGACGTCCGAATTCGCCTCATGGTATTGCGCCACCGAATTCACCTCGCGTTCGAGCGCGTTCAAGGCGAGGCGTATGTCGATGTGGTCCTGCGCCAGGCGGCGTAAGGCCTCGGGATAGTGCGTCCGGCTCATGGGGCGGAGCTTAGGCGCGCTGCCCGCCCGCGCCTTGACGCGCGTCAACAACCGACTGCGCGGAACAAAAGCCTTTATGCCCGGTTGCAAGGAGGTCGCGACCTGGGGGAACCTTAGCATCTTCGTTCTGAGCCGAATTGAGCTAGGTGAAACATGTTCGCGATTCGCAAAATCGGAGTCCTCACCAGCGGCGGCGATTGTGCCGGCCTCAACGCCGTGATCAGGGCGGTGACCGATGCGGCGTCCAACCGCGGCTGGGAGGTGGTCGGCCTGCGTAACGGTCACCTCGGGCTCCTCAATGACCCGCCCGATATTCTGCCGCTGACCGCCGATACGGTCCGCGGCGATCTCCTGCGCGCCGGCGGCACCGTGCTCGGCACCACCACCAAGGGCGACCCCTTCAAGTTCCCGGGACCCGACGGGACCACCTCCGACCGGTCCGAGGACGTGCGCGCCGCCATCCGCAAGCTACGCCTTGATGCTCTGGTCGTGATCGGGGGCGACGGCTCTATGCGGCTGTTCGACCGGCTCCTGGTCGGCGTCGGCATCCCCTGGGTGGGCGTGCCGAAGACGATCGACAACGATGTGCCGGGCACCGAGTTCGCCGTCGGCTTTTTCACCGCCGTGGAGATCGTCGGCCAGTCCCTGGACCGGCTGGCCTCCCACGCCGCCAGTCACCGCCGGATCATGGTGCTCGAGGTCATGGGCCGGGATTCCGGCTTTATCGCCCTGTTCGGCGGCATCGCCGGCGGCGCCGACGTCATCTTGATGCCGGAGTTCGCCTACGACCTCGATGCCGTCGCGGCGCACGTGCGCAAGATCACGCACGACCGGCCGAGCCCGGTGTTAGTGGTCGTGGCCGAAGGCGTCGCCAGGCCCAAGGAGGAGCGCCGCAAGGGCACGAACGTCGGCATAGCCATCGCTAACGGTCTGCAGACCCGCACCGGCTTCGATGCCCGCTGTACGGTCCTCGGGCACGTCCAGCGCGGCGGTACGCCGGCCATGTTTGACCGCTTGCTCGGCTCGGCAATGGGCGCC
Organism: Rhodospirillaceae bacterium; assembly: GCA_050250575.1. Classification (GTDB taxonomy): domain Bacteria; phylum Pseudomonadota; class Alphaproteobacteria; order Rhodospirillales; family Rhodospirillaceae; genus SHVO01. Next base: position 26,675 of record JBFWOJ010000018.1, read on the forward strand.
CGCGCCGTCCACGTGCTTGCCGCGGGCCAGAACCAGCGCATGGTGGCTTGGCGCGGCGGTCTTGTCACCGACGTGCCGCTCGCGGACGTCGTGACCGGCCCGCGCTTCGTGGCGCGCGACAGTCAGCTGATTCGTACCGCGCGGCGCCTCGGCACCTACGTCGGCGAACTCTAAAAGGTTACGGTGCGTTAACCCGGCGCGCTGTTCAGCGCCGCCATGACCGCGCCGACGAAGCCGCCGACCAGCAAGATCGCCGTGGGGATGAAGCTGAGGCCAAATCCCAGGCTGCGGTTCACGCCGGCATAATAGCGGAAGGCGTAGATCACGCGTCCGATCGGCCAGAAGACGCCGATCGCCGCGGCAGGCGAATCGCCCCACGCCGCCGCGAAAAGCACGAGCGCCGGAACGAATATGGCGAGCTGCTCGAGGGTGTTGCCCTGAACGCGAAGCACGCGCTCGAACTCTACCGGCCCCGTCATCGTCGGCGCGCTGATCTTGAATTTGCCGCGCGCGCTGCCAACGCGCATGGTGACCCAGAAGTAAACGAAAAGCCCTAAACACAGCACAATTGCGGTGTACGGATAGCTCCCGATCATGATGGTCTCCCCCGAGATGCGCGCGCGGCAAAACGCCGCGCGCGGCGCTCGCGCGCCGCATCGACTCTCCGGCGCGGGGAGGCTGGAGTCAAAAAAATTGCGCTGCGGGACATTTTTTCTTGATTTCCTGCACAGAAGGCGTAAATGCGAACTCAGACGTACGCGCACGTGCCTAAAGCAAATCGCCGTTAAGCAACGACGTAAGCGTCCTTTAGTTGGTTGGACTTGTTGTTTGTCTGATTGATAAAGGAGGCCGTGCATGCCCCTTCCGAAAGTACAGAAGCGTCCTCGACGAGCCGCCTGCGTTCCGGCGGCCCTCGTTAATTGCCGGCATATCGCCTGGGACGGCCACGATCTCGTGGTCATCTCCAGGTTCGACGTGATCCGGGGTTGAGAATCAATCCTGACAATCGAACGGTCCCGGGGCGGGTGCCCGCCGGGAACTGAGGTTATTTGCGCCGTCGAAAACGGCCATGCTGGGGAATAGCGAGAGAAATGTACGAAGAAAAGTCGCGTAACAACGTCGCAAAACTGATCACCGCCGACGCTCCGGAGCACCTCTATCGCTCCGTCGACGACGTCGCCAAGCGCCTCAAGCCCGAAGGCCCGGTGCAGTGCATTTTCCCGGCGTCGATCCGCAGCCAGGCTGAGAAGTTCCTGACCCAGTTCCCGGGCCAGGTCCTTTACGCCGTGAAGTGCAATCCGGGCGCCGAGTTCCTGCGCCACATGTTCGCCGCGGGCGTACGCCAGTTCGACGTCGCCTCGCTCGACGAAGTGCGCCTGGTGAAGGGCCTGTTCGGCAAGGCCGCCCAGCTCCACTTCATGCACCCGGTGAAGAGCCGCGAGTCCATCCGTACCGCCTATAAGCTGGGCGTGCGCACCTTCTCGCTCGACACCGCGGGCGAGCTCCTCAAGATCCTGGAAGAGACCAAGAGCGCGAAGGACCTCAACCTGTTCATCCGCCTCGCGGTGACGGGCAACGGCTCGGCGGCTTACGACCTGTCCGGCAAGTTCGGCGCGGCGCCCTCCACGGCGGCCGATCTGCTCCGTCACGCCCGCAAGGTCGCGCACAAGGTCGGTGTCTGCTTCCATGTCGGCTCTCAGTGCATGGACCCGGCCGCTTACAAGCTCGCCATCGCCCGGGCGATCGAAGTGGTCGCAAAGGCCCGCGTGAAGATCGACGTCCTCGACGTGGGCGGCGGCTTCCCGGCCACCTACCCGAACATGACCCCGCCGGCGCTGGAGAATTACTTCGCCGCGATCACCGAGGCGGCCCAGCCGATGGTGGAGCAGGGCACCGAGCTGTGGTGCGAACCTGGCCGTGCGATGGTCGCGGCCGGCGGCGCCATGCTTGTGCGCGTGACCCTGCGCAAAGGCCGGCGGCTGTATATCAACGATGGCACCTACGGCAGCCTGTTCGACGCCGGGGCCCTCAATTGGCGTTTCCCGGTGCGGCTGGTACGTCCGCTGTCCCGCTCCGGCAAGAACTCGAATGCGCCCAACACCCGTACGCCGTCCGAGAAGCTTGTGGCTTTCACGTTCTACGGCCCGACCTGCGACAACCTGGACAAGATGAAGGGTCCCTTCATGCTCCCGGAAGACACTCAGGAAGGGGACTGGATCGAAATCGGCATGCTGGGCTCGTACGGCTCGACCATGCAGACCCGGTTCAACGGTTTCCACTCCTCGGCGACCGCGACGGTGTGGCCGGAGGCGGCCCCGTTCGCCGCCGAGCGTCCGCGCCGCGGGGTGACCTTGCGGGTTGTACCGAAGCAACCGGCCGAAGGGCCCGCCCAGCTCGCGCTGGAAGCGCCGCAGCGGTCTGCGCCTGCGGATGAATTGGCCGCGGACGGCAACATCCGTGCGGAATCCCTTGAGCTAAAGTAAGCACCGTTCCAAGTTAAGTTCTGGGGGGCGGCGCGCTTGCCGCCCCTTCATTTTGCCTTCATCTGAAAGGATGGCCGACCCATGGCTGCGTCCAAGACTTCGAAATCCGCGAAAAAGAGCAAATCTTCGTCCAAGGCGCCGGCCGCGGTCGGCTCCAAGAAGGGCGACAACCGCAAGGCCATGCTGCTGTCGAAGCCGGTCGAGCACATCGACATGACCTCCTTCGACGCGCGGCCGATCATCGATTCCATGCGCAAGATGTCGTTCACCTCGCGCGACACCGCGCGCGCGGCCGAGATCTTCAACATGATGCTCGCCGATCCGAAGTGCGCGGTGATTCTCACGCTTGCGGGCTCGACGTCGGCCGGCGGGTGCATGCAGGTCTATGCCGACATGGTGCGCTTCGGCATGGTCGACGCCATCGTCGCCACCGGCGCGTCGATCGTCGACATGGACTTCTTCGAGGCCATGGGTCACCGCCATTACCAGGGCTCGCAGTTCAACGACGATAAGGACCTGCGCGACCTTTACATCGACCGCATCTACGACACCTACATCGACGAGGAGGAGCTGCAGCGCACCGACCGGACGATCGGCGAGATCGCCGACAGCCTGCCGCCGGGGCCGTACTCGAGCCGCGCCTTCATTCGCGAGATGGGCCGTTGGCTTAAGACCCAGAAGAACCGCAAGAAGAATTCGCTGGTCGAACTCGCCTATGATCACGATGTGCCGATCTTCTGCCCGGCCTTCACGGACAGCTCGGCGGGCTTCGGGCTTGTGCTCCACCAGGTGCGCAATCCCAAGAACCACATCACGATCGATTCGATCGCGGACTTCCGCGAGCTCACCGACGTCAAGATCAAGGCGGGCGGCACGGGCCTGTTCATGATCGGCGGCGGCGTGCCGAAGAACTTCGCCCAGGACACGGTGGTGTGCGCCGAGGTGCTCGGGATCGAAGCGGAGATGCATAAGTACGCGGTACAGATCACCGTGGCCGATGTGCGCGACGGCGCCTGCTCATCCTCGACGCTCAAGGAGGCCAACTCGTGGGGCAAGGTCGACAGCTCGGTCGAGCAGATGGTGTTTGCCGAAGCGACAAGCGTTGTTCCTCTGATTGGGTCCGACGCCTATCACCGCGGTCACTGGAAGAAGCGCAAGGCCCGCAAGTTCGCGCAGCTGTTTAAGTAGACGCGCTGCACGGCGTCAAAAGTTAAAAGGGCGGCACCCGGAGGAGGTGCCGCCCTTTTTTGATGCGGAGCGGGTGGGGTCGCGAGAACACTATCTCCGCGTTGCTCACCGAGGAGTCAGTAGCTCCTTGACCGATGCGACGATCACGTCCGGTGCTTGTGTGTGTAGGTTGTGGTTGGCCCCGGCGGCGACCACGTGCTTGCCGTTTGTCACCGATTTCGCCAGCAGTTCGTGGGAGAGCCGGAAGACGTCGATCTGGCGCGGGTCGCGGAACGGCGGCACTTCCGCGGAGACGACGATCAGCGGAATCTTGACCGGAATTTGTTGAGCGTAGACCGCAACGAATGGTGCGTTGCCGGTCTCATCCATCCTGTTGAAGGCGAAATCGCGTGGGGTTTTGGGATTGGCCTTGGCCCTCGGGGTCATTTCAGCGCCCATCGCGAGCATTGTTGCAGGCGTGTTGGGGTCGAGAAATAACAGCCCTATCACCGCATATGGATCGCGCGCGGCCCATGTCTGGATGATAAATCCACCATACGAATGACCGACCAAGAGAACGCGCTTGCCAAGACCAAGGGAGTTTACGGCGGCGCGGATGGCATCGGTTTCAGCAACGATATCGTATGCGCGCGTGGGGAGCGGACTTTTTCCGAAACCCGGCCGGTCGTAGGCGATCACTGTCGCGCCTGTTTCCGCCGCGATGCGCGGCTGAAGATCTTTCCACTGAGAAGAATCGTGTCCGCCGCCTGACTCGAGGAAGATTGTCGGTAAGGAGGGATCGCCAACCTTTACGACGACATTGAAGGCATAGCCATTCGCTTCGACGATCTGCGGGCCGTCAATCGGAGAGCGCGCCTGAATGTCAGCAGCTTGCGCGTCAACGACGATTGACGCGAGAAGAAGCAGCAACAAGCCCAGATACGACCAGAAGCGCATTGGAGGGAACCTCAAGTCCAGTCCGGCATGTTGAGAGCCTATGGTTGATCAGCCACACCCGGCGCACCGAGTATCGCGAAGACCTGTTCAGCAAGTATCAAGAGGTCGATGTGCGGATCGCCGCGGTTTGTGAGCAAGGCCAGGCCGACCTGACGCCCGGGAATGAACGCGATGTAAGCGCCGAATCCGGGTGTGGCTCCCTGTTTGGTGACGAGCGCGGCGTCGGGTGCCGGCTGCGGGGGATCGAGACGCGTGACGGGCGTGGCTTCGCGGATCATCACGGTGCCGTTGCCGGTTCTGAAGGCTTGCGAGGAAACAGGGAGCGGATACCACTCCCAGATCAGGGCTTGTTTCATCGGCCCGGCCTGGAAACGGCCGGTAGTCGCGGTTGCTAAGGCGCGTCGCAACGTGGGGTCGGTATTGACCAGTCCGAGGTTTGCTTCCACGAAACGCAAAAGATCTCCGGCCGTTGAGCGGACGCCAAACGCTTCTGCGGCAAGGGGGAAATCTTCCAACGCCGGCATCCGTGGGACGGGCTGACCGTCGCGAGAGTAGCCTTGAGCGTAGTTCTGCACCTCTTCTTGCGGCACATCATGAAAAGTGTGCGTGAGACCGAGGGGGCTGGATATCTTATCGCGGACCAATCGGGAGAACCTGCCCTTTAGCGCTCGTGCTGTGGCAAGACCGAGCAAACCGATGCTCGGATTGGCATAGCTGCGTGTGGTTCCCGTCGGCGATGCAGGCACCCAGTTGCGGAAATAGGCCACCATATCGTCGTTCGTCCGCACATCACGAGGCAATGTTTGCGGAAAACCGCCGGTGGTATGTGTTGCCAAGTCAAGCAACGAAACATGATCGAGGTGAGTGCCGCTGATTTCCGGTACGTGTCGGCTCGCTGCGTCCTCCCACCGGAGGGCCCCGGTTTCGGCGGCATAAGCAGCGAGGATCGCGGTGAACGTCTTACTGACCGATCCGATTTCGAAGATCGTGCGGTCATTGACCTTGGTTCCCGTCTCCCTCGAAGCAACCCCATAGAAGAGAAGCTGCCGCCCGGCGGGTGTCACCACGCCGATCGCGAGGCCGGGCGCATTGGCGCGCTCCATGAACGCTTGTGCCGCGGCATTGATTCGAGGCTCGTCATAAACCTGCGCGTAGGCAGGGGGGTGCGAGAAGATAAACAGCCCGGCCGCGAGCTTGAAAAAGCCGACGCGAAGACCGTTCATGGGGTGTCGCTCGATCGAGGCGCGCCCACCAGCTCCAGCCGCGCCGACTCGCCGACGTTTACAACCAGATTGAAGATGCTCCCGGCGGGCTCTGATTTGCCAATCGAGACCGCCCACGAGCTGCCGGCGCACGAATTCATTCCGATCAGGCAGAAGCCGCCGACAATCAGGAGCGAAACAATGCGTGTAATCCCGGGATCCATAGGGATCTCCCAACCAATCGTATCCGGCTAGATGCTGTCCGGCATATTGACCTTGCCGGCGCCCATGATGTCGAAGTCGTGACGCTCGGGGCGGGTGACAAGATCGACATTTCCGGCGCCCATGATCGTCACGTCGGCGTCGTCCGAGGGCGCGGCCTCGGCCTTACCGGCGCCCATGATCGCGAGCTTGAGGCGTTTCGTAGCCAGCTTGCCGACCCGAGCCTCCCCGGCGCCCGCAATCGTCAATTTCAGGCTGTCGATGCGGCCGTCGGCTTCAACCTTGCCGGCGCCTGCGACGGTCAATTCAAGATCGGCCTGTTCGATGCCTTCCATGCTGAGCTCGCCGGCGCCGGCCACGGTGATTTCGCGGAAGTCGACTCCCGGCAGTGTGATTTCGATCTTATCGTCGATATCGCCGCACACGTGCACCGCGCCGTCATGAAGGCGAATGTTCGCGAGATCGTCTGCGTCGCCGCTGATGACGACCTCGGTGCCTTCACCTCGGCGCCAACGCGTTTCCGCCGGAACGGCAATGACGACTTTACTGCTGCCGTCCCAGGCGATTCGCCCTTCGGATCCGGTTACGTTGGGAGCCTCACCGTCGCAATCGTCGCCGCGGAACCCGTCTTTGAAGAGGCGGTGCGACCAGCCGAGGTCGCGATTTCCATCGCTGATCGATGCGCCCATGGCGAAAGTCACGACGCCGATCGTGATGCCGCCGAGGGCGATCCAGCCAAGCGTTTTCATGAAAGTCCCTTTTTCTTTTAGGAGTGTGACGGCGCGGCATCGCCGCGCTCGAGGAGCGTGTAATGAAGGCGCGCGAACTTCATGAGAAGGCGTACGCACGCATCCACCAGCCAAATCAGGAAGGCGCCCCCACCGACGCCGAAGGCGATGAAGCTCACGCCGAACAGCCCGGTTGCGAGCTTATTGAACATCAGATCCGGACCGCCGAGATCGAGGATCGACACCAGCATCGCGATGCCGACGAAGAAGAGCACGACCGCGACAAGGCCCGCGATGGCGATGAAGAGCAGGAGAAAGCCCAGCACCGGCAGGAGGATGATGAAGTCCATGGCAATGAGCGCGACGAAGCCCGCCACCGCTGCCGCGAAGGCGCCCGGGCTGCGCTGGCGCTCCCAACGCTTGAAACCGGCTTCGGCGCGGAGCTCGCGGGCAAGGCGCACGGGATCGCCGAGCGCGCGGGCGATATCGGCTTCGTTCCGGCCCGCTGATTCGCCCGCCGCGAAATATTCAGCATAGTCGGCGACGATGTCGTCGATCTCGGCCGGGGGAAGCCCCTGGAGCCGGGTGCGCAAAGTTTCGAGAAATTCACTTCTGGTCATTCGGCAACTCCGAGAATTCGTTCCTCTGCCGCGATCCCGGCGTCGGCGAGGATGCGCGCAACGTCGGCCGAGAAAGTCCGCCATTCCGCCGCCTGCGCGGCGAGGGCGGCATGTCCGGCTTTGGTCAGCTGGTAATATTTGCGAGGCGGGCCGCTGCTCGACTCTTCGAGGTAGGTTTTCACCAGGCCTTCGGTCTGCATGCGGCGCATCAGGGGGTAGATCGTGCCTTCGCCCATGCCGATGTCGTCGGCCAGGCGGCTGGCGATGTCGTAGGCGTAGCCGTCCCGTTTCGCGAGAAGCGCCATGACGCACATCTCGAGAACGCCTTTGCGCAACTGAACCTGAAGTGATTCCGACATGAAGGGACGCTTCCTTGCACTGATAGGTACACGTTATAGCATGATACCTTGTTATGCAAGGTAGTAATTTGTCCGGATTTTTGGCAATGCACCGCGTTGATTTCGCTATGGATTTCTAGAAATCGACGCCCGCGCCAGCTTGAGCGCGGTCGGGCCGGTGACATACCCGACGATCGAGGCGTAATGCAAAGTAGCGCCCGCAACGACCAGGCCGTGCCAGATCGGGATTTGGTAGGGAATGGCCGGACCCATGAAAACAATCCCGCCGATCGTATAAAGCACGCAACCGGCCGTCAGCAGCCAAAGCCCGGGCGCCGGAACTGTCGCGCGCAAGGGGCCTCGCACAAAAACGAAGACCCAGCCGAGGGCGAGATAGGCGATGAACGACAATTGCTCGAAGTACTCAGGCGCCGTGAGCTTGAGGACGATGCCGATGTTCGTTGCCGCCCACACCCCGGCGAACAAGCGTTGGCCTGCGGTGCCGCGCACGCCGAGGAGCGCCAGCGGCGAATAGGTTCCCGCGATCATCACGAAGATGGCGGCATGATCGATTTGCCGCAGGATGTGCCGCTGCGGATGATCGACGAAAAGATTGTACGCCGTCGAGCAGATCAGCATCGTGATGAGTCCAAGCCCATAGAGTGCAAGACTCAAGGGAAGGAAGTGGCGCTCCGGGCAGTCGCCCATACAGCGGGCCCGTCGTATGGCAAGATAAGCCATCACCAGGCAGGCAATGAACGCGACCGCAGCGCTTGCCCCGTTGAGGATCGCATCTGCGAACCATTCGGCGCCGTGGTCACGAGGCATGGCAACAACCCGAAGAGGTGTTCATCTTTCCTCCTAATGGGAGATGAACGCGGAGAGTTCCCCCGCGGCGGCCGAAATCACAAAGAAGCCCGATTTGCCGCCAAGAACGTGCGAAAACGCCTTTTCGCTTTCGCGGCGCGGTGTTATCGCCTTCCGAGATGTGGGCATAACGGAGCGAGGCAATGGCCTTTCGGAAGATTTGTATCGTCGGTCCGGGCGCGGTCGGCGGCATGATGGCGGTGCTGCTCAAGCGCGCGGGCGTCGAGGTCTCGACCTTGGCGCGGCCGGCGAAAGTCGCGGCGATCAAATCCAAGGGGCTTACCCTTTTGTACGGCGGAGAGACGATCCATACGTCACTGCCGGCCGCGTCGGACCCGAAGGAACTCGGCGTCCAGGACCTTGTCGTCGTCACCTTGAAGAGCAACGCCCTCGTGTCCGCCGCGCCGAACATTGCGGCTTTATGCGGTCCGCATACGCAGGTCATGTTCGCGATGAATGGCCTGCCGTGGTGGTTCTTCGAGGGCTTCGGCGGTCCGCTTGCCGGGCGTCCGATCAAGGCGATCGATCCGGACGGCGTGCTCGCGCGCACGTTTCGCATCGAGCAAGTCGCGTGGGCGGTCGTCAATTGCAGCGTGATCGAACGTCCGGACGGCGTCATCGATCACACCCGCGCGCAGCAGCTGATCTTCGGCCGCCCCGACAACAGCATGCGGGATTTGGACGACATCGCCGCGGTGGTGCAGAAGGCGGGGTATAAGACGGTCCTCAGCCCCAACGTTCGCACGGACATTTGGGGCAAACTGGTCGTCAATGCCTGCGGCAATCCCGTCAGCGCTTTGACCGGCGCGCTGCTTGGCGAGATGTACGACGACCCCTTGGTCCGTGAATGCCAGGAAGGCATCGCCGAGGAGGTTCGGACTCTCGGTCAGAAATTCGGTCTCGAGACCGCCGCCAACCCGGTGCAGTTCCAGAAGGGTACGCTCGTGCGCACATCGATGCTTCAGGATCTCGAGCGCGGCCGGCCGCTGGAGCTTGGGTCGATCCTGGAGGCGGCGGTGGAGATCGGCGAGGCCGCAAACCATCCCATGCCGCTGACCCGTGCGATCTTCGGTTTGACGCGATTGCGCGCCGCAACCGCCCGCGCCGTCTGAAGCGTGCCCAATTGACTGGTTTCGCGTAGACTGCCTGATCACGCCCTCGGGGGAACCGTTATCGATACCCACTCTAGACCGCCGTCCGAGATTCGAGACCGCCGGCTGAGCCAGCTTCGCGCAGGTCTCGCCGCCGGCCATTACCGCGTTCTCTCGGTCGACATCTTCGATACGCTCGTCTGGCGCCGGGTGCCGGAACCGGAGGATATGTTCCTCCTGCTGGGCCGCGCGCTTGCCGAGGGCGGGAAGCTTGCGTCGCACGTTTCGTCCATCCAGTTCGCCGAACTGCGCCGCGCCGCGCAACGCGCCGCACGGGACAAAGCGGAGGCTGCGACGGGTTATCGCGAGATCCGCCTTGCGGATATTTACGCCGGCTTGCCCGACGCCTTGTTCGTGCGGAACTTCGATGTGGCTGCGCGCATCGCGGCCGAGCTTTCCCTCGAAAAGACGTTCTTGCTTCTCGATGAGGATCTCGCGGCCCTGGTGCGATTTGCGAAGGCTTGCGGCGCGAAAGTGTTCTTCGTTTCCGACACCTACTTCTCGGCCGCGGAGATCTGGGAGCTGCTCGCCGCGGCTGGGTTCCGCGATAGGGCTCTTGTCGACCGGCTCTATGTGTCTTGCGAAGCCGGCCGGCCGAAATACCGCGATCTCTTCGATGGCGTGCTCGCGGATGCGGGCGTGCCGCCGGCCGCGTTCGCTCATGTCGGCGACAATCTGGATGCCGACATTCATCCCGGGCGCCATCGCGGCTTGCAAACCACGCACTACGACAAATGGGCCTTCGCGCCCCGCGTCCAGACCGAGGAGTTCACCGACGATCTTGCGCTCCGCGCGCAGCTCATTGGCGGCGCCGGCGATTTCGGACTGACCGGCCTGCGCGGCCGGCTGTTCCATCGCGCACCCGAAAGTCTCGGCGAGGGGCTTCACTTCTATTGGAGCTACGGCGCCGCCGTGCTGGCGCCGGTCTTCGCGGGGTTCGCGCGCTGGGTGCTGTCCCAGGCCAAAGGGCAAACGGTCTACGGCGTCATGCGCGAAGGCCGCTTCCTGGGCCGCGTCCTCGCCCGCACCGCCGCCGATCTCGGCGAGAAGGTCGAGGTGCGCGAATTGTGGCTTTCACGGCGCGCCGTGATCCGCGCTGCCGTCTACGAAGACGGCCTGCGCTTCCTGCCCGATGCGATTTCGCTGTCGCCCGGCCACACGCCCGAGGAATGTGTCGCCAGCCTCGGCCTCTCGGTTGACGACATCAAAGCGGTGATGCCAGATTTTGATTTCGGCCGCTCCGACAGCCTCAATCGGCTCGCCAATGCCGTCGCGGCGAACTTGAAGCTCAAGGACAAGGTGGTCATTCGCGCGGCGCAGCTGCGCCGTAATCTCCTCAAGGGCCTCGCGGCGAGCGTGGATCTCAAGAAACCCTTTATCCTGATGGATCTCGGGTACGCGGCGACCATACAGGCGGTCCTCGGGCGCATCCTGAAACGCGAAGGCTTCCCCGCGGCGATCACCGGGCTCTATCTCGCCGCCAATGAGAAAGGCCTCCATAACACGCGGGAAGGGGCCGACATCCGCGCGTACTTGAACGAGAACGGGTACGGCGGCCTGACGGCTGCGCTTCTGTCGCGCACGCCGGACGTGCTCGAGCACGCCTGTATGTGCCCCGAAGGCAGCCTCGCCGACTTCGACGATGCCGGCGCTCCCGTATTGCTTGCCAACCAGCGCGGCGCCGCGCAGATCGAACAGATGCAGGCGTTGCAGATGGGCATTCTCGAAGGCGTGTCGGCGGTCAACAAGCTGCTCGGGGGTCTTGCCGACACACCGGCCGACCAGCCGCAGCTCAAGGCCCAGATCGAGCGCATCATTCAGGCGGCGCTGTTGCACCCGACGGCACAGGAGGCCGATACCATCGGCGCATGGCATCATGAAGCCAACTTCGACCTTAGCGATCTGCGGCGGCTGAAGGATCTTTCGTTCGACGCCGCGGCGCTCCAATACCAAGGCTGGCCTGCGCTGCAGCAGATCGGCCGCCAACAGGTGTATTGGCCGGCCGCGGCCTTCGCGTCCGCGGCCCCGTTTTTCGGCGAGGTCCTCGCCGCCGGGGCGCGCAAAACCTACGCCGCGGATCACCTCACGTCCGGCCCCGCGCTCGGCGCCCTGACCATCACGCCCGACCTTGGAATTGGTTTCGATGCGCGGCGGGAAGGCGTGGTGCCACTGACGGTCAACGCGTTCGGGCGCGGCGAGATCGCAGTGACGGTCAAGCCCGCCAACGCCGAAGCCTATCAGCGCCTGCGACTCAAACTGCCGGGTGTGCGCGCCATCTTCAGCCTCGATCATTTCAGCGCCGCGTTCGCCGGCGAGCGCGAGCATCGCGTCGTCGATTTGCTCTCGGACGGCGCGCGTCGCATCATCTGGACGAATGCCGAAGCAGGCCCGGACAATACCCGCACGACGACGAGCCAAGGCACGGCGCTTGAAGTCGATATGTCGGGCGACGTGCCGCCGTGGTTGCACGTGCTGACGCTGCGACTGCGATTCAAATACCTGCGTCTCGACGATCTTTTCCGGTGAGCCCATGACGAACCGCTTGTGCATGGTCACCACCAATTTCAACTACGGCGCCTATCTCGACGACTGCATGCGCTCGATCGTGAACGCAAAGGGCTTCGAGCGCGTCGACTATGTGGTGATGGACGGCGGATCGACCGACAACTCCGTCGACATCATCAAACGCTACAACGGCAAACTCGCGCATTGGCAGTCGCAGAAGGACGAAGGCATGTATCATGCCATCGAGCAGGGCTTCGCCAAGTCCAACGCTGCCTATATGGGGTGGTTGAATTCGGACGATCAGCTTGCGCCTTGGGCAATCCAAACGGTGCTCGACATCTTCGACCAGTTGCCCGAGGTGCAGTTCATCACCTCGCGCTTCCCCATGCAGGCGCGCAAGGACGGAACGGTGGTCAAGACCACCATCCTCGCCGGCGTCGACAACTGGGGATTTTTCAACGGCGAGCATATCCGCACGCTCGGACTTCCTTCCACCGGCTGGATCGTCCAGGATTGCACCTTCTGGCGCCGTTCGCTGTGGGACTCCTGCGGCGCGTCGTTCGATCATACGCTGAAGCTCGCCGGCGATTTCGAGCTCTGGGCGCGGTTCATGATGAAGACCGACCTTCACATCGTGCCGGTGCCGCTCGGGATCTACCGCATCCAGGGCGCCAACAAGGCGATGGTCGGGCGGGAGGCCTACCGCGACGAGTGTGTGAAAGTCCTGCAGCGTTACGCCGCCATCATTCCTACCGACGTCCAGAGGCTCGGCGAGCGGGTGGTCGCCAAGAAGCTCGCGGCGGTGGGACTTTCCCACCTCATCGGCGAAAAGCAGCGCACCGCCATCAAGACGATCGCTTTCGACTACGAGCAGAACCGTTATTTCACGTACGACGAACGCTGATGTCCGAGAGCGACGCGAGAAGCCTCCATCCCGACACCATTCTCATAGCCCGTTCGCCCGGCGAAACGCGCTACGCTCTCATGGCGGAGGAAACGATGCTCGCGATCGTGCACCGGCGCGATGCGGATGTGCAGCCGGGCGCGGTCTACCACGGCCGGGTCAAAGCCCAGGTGCCCGGGGTGGGCGCGGTGTTCGTGGATTATGGCGATGCGCTGCCGGGCGTGCTGTATGTGAAATCAAGCCCTCCGGAAGGCAGCGCGGTCGCCGTCACGGTCGCGGTACCGCCGCGGCCGGGCAAGGGCGCCGAGCTCAAGCCGGCGAAGGCGGCCATCGCCAGCGGCGCGAAGCTTCCTATGCTCGCGGCGGCGGCGCCGGAACCGGTGGCCGACTGGATGGGACGCTATGGGGCCTCCATTCGCGCGATCATCTGCCAGCCGTTGCGCGAGGTCGCGCGGGTGCGGGCGCTGCTCGGCGATGACGCGCCAGTCGAGTCCCATTCCGCCGACGCCGATCTCTTCGCCGCCTTCGGCGTCGATGAGGCGATCGAGGCCGCGCTTCGGCCCGAAGTCAAGCTGCCTTCCGGCGGTTCGATCATCATCGAGCACACCCGCGCGCTGACCGTGATCGACGTCAATTCCGGCGGATCGGATCCCGCGCGCGCCAACTTCGAGGCCATGCAGGCGATCGGCCTCGAGCTGCGCCGGCGCAATGTCGCCGGCCACATCCTGATCGATGCGATCCCCACCCGGGCGCGCGCCTCGCTGCCGCGCCTGCTCACCAAGGCCCTGTCCCCCGACCCGAACCCGGCGCAGGTCGTCGGCCTCACGTCCCTCGGACTGGTGGAGATGACGCGCCAGCGCACCGGTCTTTCGCTCGCGGAGACATTGATGGAGAGGGGCGAGCTCAGCGCCGCCAGTGTGGGCTATCGCGCGTTGCGGACGGTGGTGCGTGCGGCCGCGAGAAGCGGCGTGCCCCAATGGACGATCGATGCCGCCGCCGACGTGGCCGCCGCGTTGCGCGGGCCGCTGGCCCGCGCCCTTTCCGAAGCGCGCGATCTCGCCAAGACCGAGATCCAGGTCGCGCCGCGGCCCGAGTTCCGGCGCGAACAGATTGACATTCGCCCGGCTTGACGCCGCCGCGCGCCAACCCGACATTGCCGCCATGAGCGCAGATTCTTCTTCCCCCGGCGACAAGCCGCCTGCGGTGCGCGTGACCGCCACCAAGTGCGCGCGGTGCGGTCAGCCCGTGCAGGCGCGCTACCGGCCGTTCTGTTCCCAGCGCTGCGCCGATATCGACCTCGGCTCCTGGTTCGGCGAGCGCTACCGGGTGGCCACCGAAGAGGCCCCGCCCGAAGCGCCGCCCAAAGGCGAGGACGAACGCTGAGGCCGGCGGCTTTTCCCGCAAAAAGCCGTTTATGCTCAAGTTGTTAGTCGCAAAAGCCGTGTCTGGACACCCGCGGCCATCTCTAATATAAAGCGCGCCTCTCCAAGAGGTCTGACCTCACCGCCCAGGTAGCTCAGTTGGTAGAGCAAGGGACTGAAAATCCCTGTGTCGCTGGTTCGATTCCGGCCCTGGGCACCATTTCTCCTTTCCGCAGTCGTCCGTAGTCGTTCGCCGACGTCGAACTTAGCCAATAAAACCGGGCCTTTCTGCGTTCGCAGTTACCCGCCCACGTTGGTGGGCAGCCGGACGACTTGTTGGTATTGCCGTTGGTATCGGACGCAGTGTCCGAAATCGATACCAACAGACTCCCTGTTTCGGAGTCATACCCGCGACGGAGAAGACGGGTGTTGGTACGGCGCTACCAACATACCACGAGGTCGCAGGAAATGCTTACGGACGTGGCCATTAAGGCCGAGAAGCCTGGCTCCCAGCCCCGCAAGATCGCAGATGGTGGAGGGCTTCATCTCCTCATCAATCCGAACGGCAATAAGCTTTGGCGATTCTCGTACCGCTTTGGTGGAAAGCAAAAGACGATGGCTATGGGGGTCTATCCAGCGACAAGCCTCAAAGAGGCGCGAGACAAGCGCGACGACGCCAAGAAGCTCCTGGAGAAAGGCGTTGACCCGTCTGTCCAGCGGAAAGAGGACAAGCTGTTCGCCACGGCTGACCGAAGCTTCAAGACCATCGCAGAGGAACTTATTGAGAAATACCAGACCGAGGGCTCTGCGCCTAAGACGATCAAAAAGATGCGTTGGATCCTGAGTCTCGTGTATCCGGATATCGGCAGTCTCCAGATTGAACAAATAACTCCTCCCATGCTCCTGGCCTCGCTTCGGAAGATCGAAGCTAAGAAACGCTACGAGAGTGCCCGGCGCTGCCGGAGTACCTGCGGGCAGGTCCTTAGGTACGCGATCGCGACTGGCCGGGGAGGGCGGGATCTATCCTTCGATCTTCGCGACGCTTTGATCACTCCTCAAGTCAAACACCGGGCGACAATTGTCGATCCCGCAAAGATCGGCGGCCTGCTCCGTGCCATCGATGGTTACGACGGCACATTCACCACGAAACTAGCGCTGCGCCTGGCACCGCTGGTCTTTGTGCGTCCGGGTGAGCTGCGTCACGCGGAATGGCCCGAGTTTTCTATCGAAACTGAATGGCGCATTCCGGCGGAGAAGATGAAAATGCGCCGTCCGCACCGCGTCCCTCTTTCAAGACAGGCGCGCGAAATCATTCGTGAGGTGAAGGAAATTGGAATCAACAGCCGGTATCTCTTTCCCTCGGTCCGGAGCAACGGTCAGCCAATGTCGGAAAACACCGTCACCGCCGCACTCAGACGTATGGGCTATTCCGGCGACGAAATGACCGGCCACGGATTCAGGGGAATGGCTTCGACCTTGCTGAATGAAATGGGCAAGTGGAATCCGGATGCGATTGAGCGTCAGTTGGCCCACGTCGAAGGTAATGATGCTCGTAAGGCCTACATTCATCTTGCCGAGTTCTGGGATGAACGCGTTCAAATGATGCAAGCGTGGGCAGGCTACCTCGATCGACTTCGAGATGCGCTGCCGACGCAGGTGCTGGCAACAGAATAGTGCTGAGCCTGAATCGCTTTTTTACTACGTCTGAGAGAAAACTCAAAAAAACTCTCGCCATCTATTTACAAGCGGTATGGCGATCACCTAGTCTCACGCGGCGTACGTTGAACTGCCCCATCTGGCCAAATCAATAAAGCCCTATCGGCGTACGTGGGAATTTGAACAGCAGGCGATCTAACTGGCGTCCGCCTTCAGGCGCGATGCCAACTGTTGTTTGGCGGTGGGGGCCGCAGGGTCCATGGCGTTGGGGAATTGGCGCGCTTCCGATAGGGGCGCGTTCTAATGTCTCGATGGAGAAAAACATCTGCGCCGCGCGCAGGCCGGCAGCACTCCGCCACGCATTCCCAGTTCAAGATGTCGCGGCGTGCTTTCGTGGGCGGCGCTGGCGCGTCGGTAGTGCTGGGGCCTGAAGTTTTCGCCGCCGCGGCGCCGCCGGAGTTCGTCGATACCGGGACCGGTTTCAGACTCGAATATGACGGCCAAGGCTGGATCGTCGACCAGCGGCTGTTTGTTGGAAGCCCCAAAGCCCGCTTTAATAAGAAGAAACAGACGATGTCGCTGCGCAGCGCCACCTATCCGGGCACCTCGCTGCGTGCCGATTTCGATGCTGAACTCTTCGAGAGCGGCTCCGTCTGGATGATCAGGATTCTCTTTAAGAGCGCGCAGGCGCCGATCGAAGCACCGCTCTCCGAGTGGATGATCTCCGCGGTCCCACGGACGGGACTGGCGGCGAACATCAAGGAAATCCGCATCGGTCGGTCGGCCCTGCGAGTCCCGAAAACCGCGCCGCGGCCTGACTTCACGATACGTGGGGACTTCCGGGTGACGCTTCGCCAAGGGCAAGCGCTCGGTCCCGTGCGATTCGACACCGAAGGGCTGCTGGGTCTTCCGATCGCCGTCGAATCAGCCGCGTTCATGCCCTCTGCCGCGGACGATCCGCGCACTACGGTCACGCTCGAGGTTGCCGAGTGCGTTGGCTTGCGCGTCGGCGAGGTGGGCCGTGACGTGCGGATCACTGCCGACATGTGGGCGCCGTCGTTCAGGGTGCTCGCGAAGGGTAAGGGCTCTAAAGCTACTGCCAAGATTGATATTTGCGCCCCCGACGGCGTGATCGCCGTTCAGTCTCGCGGCGCGGGCCCGGCCGGCGCGCGCATCCAATTGGAGAAGCCCCAGTTCACCGCTGACACCGATGCCTGCCGACGCGACGTGCAGATCGTCGGGGAGGTTGCGCGGCGCGCTTTCGGCTTAGAGACGTCCGGATTCTCGGTGATGCTCCAGGGCAGTGGCGAGCGGGTCGACTATCGTTTCACCAACACACCGCTCGAGCGCATCACCTTCCGCTTGCCTTTGATCGGGGCGAGCGTGCCGATGTCCGACGCCGTCACCGCCGTCACCGCCGACATCATGTACCCGCCGACCAGCTGCGATATCGTCGTGCGCGATGACTTCGTCGAGCCGCGGGTGCGAGACGATTGCGCAACGTCCATCTGGATCGGCGAGTCGAGTCAGCTCGATCTTCCGCTCGAATCGGGCGACGTCCGCGTGCGGCGCAGCCTCGACCTGTTCGATCTGCGCTTCAATTTCCTTCACTACGCCCTTCGTGTCCGGGGCGGCGAGACTCGCATCCGTCAGCGTTGGTCGCACCCGGTCGGCTGCCCAGTGCAGAAAGTGGGAGATCATGCCGCGCCGCGGATCATCGTTCGCTTCCCGCCCCAGAGTATCCTCGAAGAGGCGTTCAAGCCGCCCAGCGATACAGCAACAACCACCAAGCCGGATCCGACAAACCATTGCTACGTGCCACATGAGCGGCATGAGGTCTCATCGGCGCTCGCAAAAACCCGCGTCGCCGGACCAACGCGGCTGGTGTTCGAAGACAAGTCGGCCGAAAGTGCATGGACCGACCGCCTCTTCACCGTCGATTTCCTCACCGAGTGGTCCGACCTTGCTTTCATTGTCAACCGCCGTGCACTGAGCCGGAAGGCGACGCTCGAGGACCAACTCCGGCTGGTCGGGATCGACCCAAAGACCTCGCGCGAGGATGCGCGGGTGAAAATAATCCAGTCGATTGGCACGCCGGCGGCTGACGAATCCTCCATCGAGGCGGTTTACCGCATGCTGATGTCGCCCGACGCCCAGGCGAAGTGGAAAAGCCGGCGGCGCCTGGACCCGCAAAGCCCCGAAATTTGGCATACCGATCTCGCCAATCCCGACGAAACCGCGATGCGCGTCTTGTATGCGCGCGACATGGATCTCGGGTTTCTCACCGGCAATGGCGTATCGTCCCTGCCCTCACAACTGTGGGCCAGTTCCCTCAGCGCAGACGACCGCCGCCAGCTCGCGGCGCTCACATCATTCTATGGCTTGGCCGCGCTGCGCCGGCTGGTCCAAAACGCCAGCGCGGGCACCTGGGGCGATGATCCCAACGGCATGGTCTTCATGCCGCCGGGAAAGGACTTTTACGAGTATCTGACGAAGCCGGATGGCACCGATGTGCCCCAGGAAGCGGTGATGATGCCGAAACCGTTTTCCCGCGCCCGCCTCAGCCTGTCGCGCTCAGCGACCCTTGACGCCGCGTGGCATGGCGAGCCGGCGGCGGGTTACGACAACGGCCTCCGGCCTCCATTCTTCAAGCCCTCGTTCACGATCGAGCGTTATCTCCATCGATTGCGGGAGGGCCGCGATGTCTTTGTCGAAGTCACCTACAAGGGCTTCCTCTTGCCGCTGGGTCATCGCGCCGCGCTGCTCAAGGTGACGCAACGCGAGATTCATCCGGCCGCGAACACGGACAAGACCGATCCCGTCGGCTACCTGATCCAGCACTACTACATCGTCTGCCGCAAACCGCTGAAGCATTACCCCGCCTACAATCAGCCGTTCCGCACACACGAGTTCTCGCCGAAGTCGATCGAGCTCTTGACCACGCAAACGCCCGATCTGGACGACCCGCGCTGGCCGGAAGGGGCGTTCGCGGATCCAAACCCAGCGGAATACAAGAAGGATGTGTGCCGCCCGCCTCCCGGTCCTGGTGGAGTGGTGGGCGTGTTCTGGCCCGTCCTGCTCCACGTCCCAGGTCACACGGGGACGGATCAGAAGGGCCGCGAGGTGATTTTCGAATACAAGGTCGATGGCGCCGATACCCCAGCGCGCTCGCCGCTGCTCTTTGTCGACAACGCCGCAGCGCACGACCCGGACGTCATGAAAATGGTCGTCCAGTATTATAACGACAAGATCATCACTTCGCCCGATTTCTCGCTTTTGCGGCCGCTCGCTTATCCCGATACCTTGCGCATCATGGACCATCAGGGTGTGCCGCGCCGGTATGCCGCCGAGACTAAGGCCGGTGAGTGTACCTTCGAGACCACGTCCTGGCTCATGAGTGTGCGCGGCCGCGTCCTGCCCGAACGCGGCACGGCCACCGGCGGCGGTCCTGTTCCTGTGCACGAGGTCGAAGACTTCCGCATGGACGCCTTCATGGAAGGCAAGGATCAGCCGCCATTCTACCCGGTGATGAGCAAGGCCGCGGTCTCGATCGAGCCGATCAATCGTCTTATCGGCGACCGCCAGAAGATGATCGAGGTCGCCTTCAACCCCACCTACGTGCGCGAGGGGTTTGATCCCGGGCGCAATCCCTCGGAGATCTATCTTGATCTGCTCGCACCCATCATCCATCTCGATGTCGCCGCGAATGGCCGGTCGACCGGCGGCGTCGCCAAGCCGAACATCGCCCTCGCGGCGTTGTCGCGGCGCAACGGTCCCATGGGCGGCCGTGCCGGGCCGCCGCGTCCGAACCCGCAAAACCGTTCGCTGCCTTTGGCGCGCAATGTGACGTCGCGCAAGCAGCTCGTCCTGGGCGGGAACCATACGCGCAGCGCATCCGTCCAAAGCGCCATGGCGGGATCCTTCGACCCGATGGAAGCCTTCGGGAGCGCACTCAACGAGGCGAAGCTACTTGGTATCATCCCCCTCAAAGACATTCTGAAAGTGGTTGCCGTCGGCCTCGCGCCGAAGCTCAAGGAAAAAACTCAATATCTCACCGGCTTGGCCGACGACACAGAGGCGGCATTTGCAAAGGGGCTGAAGGCCGCTGGTCAGGCCGTGCGGGATTTCGTTCAGGCCGAAATGACGCAACTTGACGACGGCCTTCGCAAGATGGCTGGTGGCCAATCCAGTGCCGCCGAGATGTATCCGGAGCTGTGGACCAGCTTCAAAGCTGTGGTCGCCGCAGCCCATACGGCAGCGGATTTGAAGGAGAATCCACCGCCGTCATTCGTCGAACTTTTCGCACTTGCCGACAACATCAATGCCGCCGTTCGGGACGCCATTGCCGAGGTGCGCAAATTTGCCGAAGACCCGATGCCCGGCAACCTCGCCGACGCGGTCCAACAGATCCAAGTCATCTGGAAGTCGCTTCGCGATGTGACCAGCGACCCGTTTGCGGCGTTCCGCACCTACTTCGAGAACTTCCTCGGTAAGCAAGGTGTGCTCACAACGGTCTGCGATTTTGCCATAACGGCCGGCCTGTTCGAGCAGATCTTCGGTCCGGCGGAGGTCGAGGGCGGTCCCGGCGGTATCGACTATTTCCTCGAACTGGCGCCGGTCGATACCTCCGTTTCGCCCAACGCGGCTGCCGCCAGACACGAGCAATGGCATGCCGCCTGCCGCCGGTTCTTGCGCAATCCGAAGGACGTGATGCCGCGTCTCGAGCGCGCGGTGTTCTATCCCACGATTGGCGGTCCGCTGGCCCGGGCGGTCGAAACTCTGAAAGCGCTGAAGGCCGATGCTGACAAGCAGGTCTCGGTCTCGCGCCGTCAGCTCGCCGAAAAGATCGTCACGGTCCTGCGCCAGGGCGAAGCAGCAGTCGAGGCGGAAGCCTTGGCGTTTGCTGGCGCCGCCGTCTCCGAGCTCATCGATGCCATGCTCCTCGGTGCGACGAGCGAGAGTCCGCCAAATGTCGAGGCGGTAGTGAAAGCCATCAAGGGCGATCTCGGAAAGATCGTCGAAAAGCTGAAGACCGACCTTGCTGCAGCGACCACTAAGGCGGCGGAACGGGAGGCTGAATATCGCAATGCGGCGGATGCGGCGCTGGCCGGCACCGATGCCAACATGTATGAGCTCTATTACAAGGAGGTCGCGAAGGCCAACGTTCAGGCGCTCCGGATCGAGGCCTTCACCCGGCTCCTCAACCTTATGGCGAAGCCGGATAATCTCGAAAAAATATCGACAGAACTCGAAAGAGCCTTGCGCGCGCTTGTGGATCAGGCCGTACGCGATGCCCAAGCCGCCGCGGTTGCCTTTGCGAAAACGCAGGCCGAAGGCTTTGCCAAGCGTATCACCGCCGTCGGCCAGGCGCTGGTCGAACACGCGAGCGCCTCCGGTTTCCTCGCCGAGACTGCCGATCTCATCAATCAACTT
Source organism: Rhodospirillaceae bacterium (assembly GCA_050250575.1). Classification (GTDB taxonomy): domain Bacteria; phylum Pseudomonadota; class Alphaproteobacteria; order Rhodospirillales; family Rhodospirillaceae; genus SHVO01. The sequence continues at coordinate 48,269 of JBFWOJ010000018.1, forward strand.
GCCGGCGGGTGCGAAGCCTTCTCGGCAAAGCTTCTCGCTTTCGCGGCGTGGATCACCGGCGGCGCAGTACGCGATCTTCAGGCCGCCGGTCAGGCCGTGCTACGCATCGACCAGAAATTCACCGAATTCGCGTTGACGGTTGAAGGTCTAACGCAAGTGCCCGAGGGTGTTCGCGCCGGCCTGTCGCAGGCTGTTTCCGCAGCCATGACGCCGGTTCAGCGCCTCGGCGCGGTGTACGAAAAACTTGTTCGCGCCCATCAGGCGGTCGTCAATCATAAGCCGGCGAACGTCTGTATAGACGCCGCCGCTTTCCTTGGCCCCACCGCGCAGGCGCTCGAGCTTCGGCGCGCGCTTCTCGACACCACGGCGGCTGCGGTCGCGGCGCTCGCCGATATCCGCAGGGTGATCGCGCAGTCGCCGCAGTTGGCGACCGCAATCGTCAATGCGGCGGTGCTGGACCTCGCAAGTGAGCTGATTCAACTCCTCGACGACGTTTCTATCGTTCGCAGGCTTGCCGCGACCCTTACGCCGCCGGCGCTGGCGGAAGCCGCCGCGCCGTTCAACACTATCGTCACGGAGTTCGACCTCAACACCAACTTCGCGGAAGAGCTTCGCGTCATGCGCGAGGAAGCGGCGCGGCTGACGGACGATCTTGACAGTTTGAAAAAGAACGTTGCGGCGGACGTCGCCAATATTGTCCTGGCGACCGACCACATGCGCCGATTGACCGACTTTGCTGCCAAGCAGGAGAAGCGCCTGGCCGCGGTCATCCTGCAAGCCTCTCTTGCCGCGGACGGGCTTGTCACCGAAGCAAAGAATAGGGCCGCCGATACGCTGCTGGCGATGGGCGCCGCGCTCACGCGCATTCACGACGATGCTATCAAGGTGGTGACTACGCTGCGCGACGGGATCGACAAGTTGCCGGCCTTGCAGCTCGTCCTGTCGCCGAAGGTCAAAGTTGGGCTGAACGCGACCCTGGACGCGCTGACGGTGGATCGCGGCTTGGTGGATGGCCTCACCGCGGATGGCAAAGCCAAGAATTTCGGCCGCGCGCGGGATCTCATGCGCGCCTGGCGCCAGGGCCCGCCCGCCCTGGTCACCGCTCTCGCGTTCGTCGAATCCATCGTCAACGCTGTCGCCACCGGCAACATCCGCGCACTGATCGATGTCGATGCAATCGAAAGGCAACTGCGCGCGGAGATAGAGAAGCTTATCCCCGCGAAGATTTCGCTCACCTATGACTTCGACGCGGAGCTTCCGGGCTATCCCAGCGGTAACGAGGTGTTCGCCATCTCCGACCGCACGAGTAGCCCCGACGGTAGCGGCCCGCTGATCAACGACCTTGTAATCAACACCAGGATTGAGATCGACGTCATCAAACAGACACGCACGGTCTCCGCCGAAGGCCGGATACGTCCTTTCAAAGTTCATCTTCTTGGCAACTCGCCCGATCTCGTCACCATCCTGTTCAAGGGGGCCCACTTCACCGCTGCCCCCGGGAAGAACCCGGATTTTGTTGCCGACATCGAGCGGGTCGAGATCGGAAAGGCGCTCAGTTTCCTGTCTGCTTTGGCTAGCCTTACCTCTGGGGGCGGGGGCAACAAGGCAGCGAACGGATTTTATTACGAATATCGTCTGCTGCCCCCCGAGGTCGAAGTCGGATACCGTTTCAATAAGCCCTATCTCGTGCTCGGCGCGCTGGTTTTCCAGAACATTGGCTTTGCGGTTTCGGCGCACCTTCCGTTTGACAACCGCAACGCCGAGTTTCGTGTCTCATTCGCGACCCGCGAACGGCCTCTGCTGATTTCATGTGGCGTATGGGGAGGTGGCGGCTTCGTGGGCATCCGCGCCGACGCTCGGGGCGTCCTGGCGTTTGAAATTCAGCTCGAATATGGCGCCGTTGTAGGTGTCTCGTTCGGCCCCCTCGATGGTTCAGGAAGGTGCTGTGCAGGCTTGTATATGCTGTCTTACAAGGGTGGCGGCCGCCGCTTCGAAGGGTTTGTCAACGCCGTTGGTGAAGGGCACGTCGCCTGCTTCGGCGCTTCCTTTCTGCTCGAAGTGCGGACGGTACAGACCGAACGCAGCTCAATGCAAGGTTCATCCACCTACGGCTTTAGTTTTGATCTCGGCTTGACCTCTTACTCCTACAGCGTCACCGCGCAATACGAGACCCAGGGGGGCGGCAACGGCGCCAGAAAGATGAGGCCGCAGGGGATTGCGCGGGATTCGTCACGCGCGGCCGCCGCGTCTGGAGGAAAAATCCCCTCCGCTAGTGGACCTGTCATCCGCAACAATCTGCCGAGCAAACACCACGATTGGCGCGCCTATGCCACGCGCGTGCGCATCCATCGGAAAGCATGACATGCCCCTAGCAACAAATCTTTTCTGTCTACCGCTCGCCGACGGCATGAAGTCGGACGGCACCCTTCGCATCAGCATCATGGTGATGCCTGAGCCGTCGGCGTCCGGAGCATTCCACATGGACAACGAGGCATTGCCGAGCGCCGTCCGCACGGCGGGTACTCCTACAATTTATGTCTTCGACCGCAATGGCGACCGTATGCCAGTGAAAGGCGTCGTCATTCACGACAACTGGCCGCACAATACCGTCGAAAAAGCCGATGCTCTGTGGCTTAGGCTCTTCCCTAAAGCCAAGGCTCAGGATCTCTGGGACACGCTTGTGGGGACTGCGTCGGCCGGCGCGCACATTTTAAATCGCAATGACGCAGCCGCGCGCGGCTTTGTCCTCGCAGGAAAACACGCGGTTTCCGTCCGCGGCGGCCGGCACTATGACCACGCCGGTATCAGTCGGGATCTCGAAGAGGTCAGGGTGGCCGATAGCGCCTGGCGTCTCGGCGTCGTCGCGGCGGCGTGCCATCTTCAGGAATTGCAGACTCAAAAAGGCGCCAACCAAGATACGCTCAACGGACTAACGTCGTTGCCGGCCGTTGCCTCCGCGGCTGCTGCGCCGTTCCGCGATGTCGGCCTGATCTTCCGCCGCGCCATTGCGCCGCTGTTCGAGTTCGCGGAACGCCGGTTCGACTCCATGGCGCGGGTCGCGCACTTCGTTGCGCCGAGTGTGGAAGATGCGTCGCGCACGTTGTTGTTTGCCGATCTGGACAAGGCGTCCAAGGCCGCGATCAATGTTGACCGAACCTCACGGCGCCTCGAGGCCGACTACCCCGCGCTTTTCGGCAGCCTGCAGCGAACGCTGGCGGAGACGAAACGACCGAACGTCCTGACATCATTGTCGCTTACGCCGAACAGTCTTAAGGCGGCGACACCTCATTTTGCCAAAAAGCTGCTGGCCCACGGCGAGGCAAATCCGATCGAGCAGAAGCAGTCGCACGAGCGCGATGTCAAGGTTACCGACAAATATGAGCAGGTCCGCCGTAAGCTGGCCGGGATACGCTCGTTTCCCACGGTCGCCAAGTTTCTCGGCATGATTGTCGATGTTGAGATATCGGCCGCGGACGCGGCAAGTTTCCCCGCCAGCGGATTCATCGGCGCCACGTTCGGTACCACCCGGCCGCCCGATATGGGTTCCGCGCGCGAACTTACAGCCTTCGCTCTCGATCGCGCGCAAGGAATGTTTTACGTCCGCGAAAATCCGCGGTCGGCCGAAGACGGAAATCCCCTGTTGAATTTCTATAGCAATGACTATCCGTTGCAACGCGGTCTGGCGGTTGGATCGCAATTCACCGTCGGTTCCGACGATCCGGTGATGCATCTTTATTCAACCGCGCAGCAGATGATGTCCGAGAGCGAGGCCCTTGCCAACGGCGCCCTGCCGCAGAGTCTGTCTTCGAAGCTTCCCGAGGTGCAGAACCGCGGGCTCCATGTGCTTTATCGCGAGGCCTTCTTTCAGTCGAGCGCCTTCGCCCAGCGCGCGGTCGAGAACGTCATTCGTCGCACGAAAGGCGAGACGATTTATCACTATGCCGAGGATCTCATCATTGGCGTGAGGCCCGACGTTCGGCGCACGCGTACGCCCGCCGCGCCAGCTCGCTCCGAGGCAGCGAGTGCCACGCCAGTGGCCGACGAGTTCCTGCCGCTGATGATCCGTACCTTGTCGTTTCACGACATCCGCAGCGCTTATGGGCGCAATCCCGACGTGGATGACGGCTGGCATCCCTATCCCGAGTTCCAGGATCGCGATCACGGCGTCGCTCGCGCGCTTCCGAAGCTGGTTCCCAACGGAACTGACAAACAGCTTTCGCCGGCGCAGACCGTCCTCACCTGGATGGGTGATCCTCTGGGCGTGCCGGCACCGCAGATCGATAAGGACGGAAACGAAATATACGAAGTGCCTGCCTCTGCCGACGACTTCGATCTCGGCCACACCTACGACGTCCCGATCAGTCTGCTGCCCCCGCCGGTTCTGCGGGTCGGCGACTCATACGAGTTTGGCATGCGCGCCGTCATGCCCCACGGCGGCGACATCGGGTTCGACAAGGCGGTCGATCTCTATGATAAGACGGCGCAGGCGCCTTTTGCAGGGGAAGGCTTTGCGACGGCAGCGTTCCCCTTCCTTTATCAGGGCGACCTGAAGTCCCCTATCGTCCTTCTGCCGCACAACGATCCCTTCCTCAATCCCGCGATCAAAGCGCCGCCGCTGGCGCGTGACGACCGCATCGTGCTGCGCAGCGGATCATCGGGCCAAACGAACTACATTCGGCGCATCCTTGTTCCGCCCAAGGTCAATCCGGATGTCGCCGAGCAATTCGGTCTTTTTGATCCGTACACAGACACAGACGATGTTAGCCCGCCCAGCGCCTTTCTTGCTTATCAGCGGGTCGAGGGGACCGGCGCGTTTCCCGACGTCGCAAATCACGCGATCCAAACCAATGTAAATCGCAGCCCCGTCGCCGGTGGCGTGCTTGCCGTGGCCAAGCCGACCAAAGCGGAAATACCCGCCTATTACCCGCATCCTTTGTCGCGCACCGCGATGATGCTGTTCGAACGCAATCTTCGCGTTCCGACGCCCTACACCGACCAACCGGTCGAGATGAGTTTCTGGAACGCGGACGAGACACCTTTCAACGCGCGCCCGGTGGTTCTGGACTTTTACGCCAACAAAGATGTCAAGGGCGCGGAGGTACAGGCCGGCTTTTCCACAACTCTTGGGGGCAAGGGGACGCCGCCGGTCACCGCTCACGTCATCAATGTTGCGCCGGCCGAATTTGCGACTCTCTGGTACTGGGTACCGGACGCCAACGAAACCATAACGAAACGCGCGCGCACGCGCGCGATCGTCAGTCGGCTTGGCAAGGTGTTGGCTTCGAGCGCACACACAATCGCTTTAGCTAAGAATCTTGGCTTCGATTCCGAGGGCGACGCCGACGATAAGATGCTCGACCGAGCGCTCGATAGGGTGGTTGCTCTCTCGCGCACGACGCCATTCGCGGGCAACTCCGGCTGGGGCAAATTGACCGTCGTTCATGCGGTCGACCAACCTCTCGAGGTGCCGGCCATCCGGTCGGAGCAGGGCGGACTTGTCTTCAAAGTGGTAAGGCCGGCGCCGGAGACCGAGTGGGCCGCCTATGCCGCAACCTCCAATTCGCCCATTGGCATCGACCTTGCGTCCGAGCGCGGGGCCACCCACGCTCACTTTGTCGGCCAGGTCTTCGTGCACCGGATGTCGACCGCCGCGGCGAGGTGTGAGGCGACATGGGTTGACTGGACTGCGGCGCCCGTCAACGAGGGCACGGAGAAAAGCCCAAACTATGTCCATCGGCGGCCAAAGATCACCCGAACAATTTTCGATGTCGACAGCATCCCGATTGATCTCGCGGGAGATGAACAGAGATTCGTCAATCTTTTCCGCGATGAGGCGCGCACGTTGCGTCGGGGTGCGTCGTACGAATTCGGAAATACTGCAGCGCGCCTTCTCCATCTCCGCCTGATCGGTACATCTCGCTTCGCGAACGAGTTTGATGCCGACAAAATCGAGCGGCCGCCCGGCGCCGAGGGGCAGTTCGAGCTCGAGAGCCGCCCACACGGCGAGGTCGAAATGACTCCGAGCCGGGATCGCGAAAAATTCGATGAGGCCGCGCTCGACCTCGACGTGCAGATCAAGGGTAACCAACGCACCGTGCTGATGAAAGCCACCGAGCGTCCGCCCAAGCCGGCTATCGACAAGATCAGCTGGGTGGCGCCGGAGAAACAATCGACTCAGGTGCAGGAGTCGGACCCGCGCGGCAAGTGCGGCATTCTGGCGCAGCCGGCTTTTGTAGCCGAAAAGTCGGTTCATCCCCGCCTCTGGCTCTCATCGCCGGTTTTCACCTCCGGAAACGCCGAGAAGATCGCCGTGATATGCGTCCCGGGCGACCTGTTCCACGGCGCCGACCTTTCAAATCTCACCACCGACGATTTCAAGACCACATATAAGGACGTGGCAGAGTACGTCGCCCGCTGGGGCCGCGATCCCGTCATAAATACCGGTTCCGTCGGACCGTTCATGGCGCCGGAGGCTTTCCAAGGGTGGGTGGGGACCCGCCGCGATCTTGGACTGCCCCTGCCGGTCGCCGGGCCGGAGCGCCGCGGCGCGCGCGCAGGACGAAATGGCTTCGACGCTCAGCTACCCAAAGTGGCTGTGGCGCTTTACCAGCCGATGCTCGATACGGAAACCGGGCGCTGGTACGTCGACATCCCGATTGTACCTCGCGCGCATATGACCTGGGTCCGGCTCGCGATCGCGAATTACCAGCCCTACGCCGAACCCGGGCTCGAGCTGTCTCAGCCGCTCGCGCTCGATCCGATTCAGATTCCGGCGAGCCGCACCGTCGAGATCCACGTCAACCGCGACGAATCGCTCACCGTTAGGGTCATGGGCCTCGCCTACACTGCGCGCGCGCCCGACAATCCACACAAGACCGGGTCCTCCGCCGCCGGACCGCAGACCAACACGCCGCTGCTCGGAATCCGCTTGTTGCGAGCGCTTCCCGAGCGGGCGGGCACTGTTGTCGGTTACGACAAGCGCGGCCACGCCCTTGTGCGCGCACGCGCGGAACCGACCAGTGCGGGCCGCGACAATCTCGAATGGCTGTACTGCCTCGCGCCGCCCTCGGGAGGACTCCGTGACATAGAATACGTCGTGCAGATTGACGAGCTGGAGCTTCACATTCCCGATGTGGATCTCGCGACCACAACCGATCCGGCGAGCGCGGATTACTATGTCGAGAAGCCGGCGCTGTTTTCAATTGCCGTGCCGATCTTTCGTATTCTCCAGAGTGCTGCGCAAAACGTCCAACAGAGCCTCCCCCCGCAATCGGCTGGAGAGAGTGCCGCGCAAGCAGCGGAATAAATAAAAGAGCAGGAGAGAAAAATGACGAAGCAGAAAACCGCGCACCGTGCGTCGGGAAGCCGAACGGAGCGCGCAGGGAAATCCGGCCCGGGGATCGCGCTGGATGCCGTCGCGTCCGTACTCGCGCAGAAGGAGGTGCCGCGCAGCGACATCCAGCTTCTCGCGGAGCTTCACACTGACGGCAAAGCATGGATTATAGATGTCGCTCCATGCGCAGACGGGCCGGTGTACCGGGTTGCCAAGAAGGACGTCATCGTCGGTCAGTCAAAAATGACCACTTGCACGGACGGCCGGCAGAAAAAGATCCATCACATCACTGTCCGCGGCGACGCCGATGGCATGCGCTGGCAGGCCGGAAAAGCGCGCGATCTATTTGGCCTGGATCCTCTTGGTATGCGGCCGCCGCAGTACGTCCGTATCGCTTTCACCTCGAGCGGCGAAGGTACGCTCACCTATGGTGGGACGTCAGTCCCTTGTTTGGGACGGCCGGGATTCGGCTACCGGAAGGATCTGACGATCACTGGTGTCGTGGGCATCGACAAATTTAGGGAACGATGGAGCACCGAATACGGGGTGATGATGGAGTGGGCCGTGCTCATCATGGGCCAGCGCGGAATCTATGTGCACCTGGGGGCGGACACCATCGCAACAAATTACAACCAACCGAGCGCGGGATGCATTCATCTCGCCGGTGCAAACGCCAGCAGGTTTTACGACTGGATTACGGGGACGACGCGCTTTGAGATCAGCTGTCCCTGGGCTGTTCCAGGCAGAAAGGATGTTTCCCCGTTTGTCGAACTTCAGTCGTGACACGCAACAGGCGGGCGATTCCACATATGTAACTAGATAGTCATTGGCGGAAGAAGTGAGATGCCGTTCGACATCAATCGATTCGTATTAAACGCGAAGCGCCAGCTGGAAGAGCTTCGTCAGCGCAAAAACGGCGATCTAGAAGCGCATATGCATCTACAAGAGTCCGTCAAAGACGGGATTCGGATAATTCTTGAAGTAAAGGAGAGATCCGACGGCCCTGGCCTAAAGGACCGATTCCTGGCGCGACTCCGGCCGGACTTTCTACATGAAATCACGCCTCTTTTTAGGGGAGCTGCGGACGAGCCGTCAAGGACTCCGCACTTTGATCTCGCGAAGTTTTGGTTGCTCAGGATTTTCGATGTTAGTTCGTTCGTGCCTGGGGGAAATCTCTTTGACTTGGCTCATGAGCTTCGACAGCAATTGGATCTGCATTCAGCCGAGCCCGATTTGCCTTATGAAGACAATGAAGCTGTCGAAATTGGTAGTCGCTCACGCGTATTGACCACAGCCATTGCAGACCGCGCATGGTCACTTAGGACCATGCGCGTTCCCGAGGCTTGGAAGTACTCCCTCCAAAATGCCGGTCTCACTCCTCAGGGAAGCGGGATTGTGATCGGACATCCTGACACCGGTTATACGGTGCATGACGATCTCGATGCGGCGCGCTTGCTCATTTCGAAGGGCTACGACTTTATCGACAACAAGTGGGACCCTTTAGACCCGTTGACCTATAAAGGGTCACCGGGGCACGGAACGGCGACGGGCAGTGTCATCATGAGTGGCGGCGGAGTGACGCCCGCTCCGATATCGGGGGGTGGGACGACCCCGCCCGGAGAAGTGACGGGTGTCGCTCCTCAAGCAGGATTGATCCCGATAAGGACCGCGAAATTCGTCGCGTGGATATTTTCGAGCCATATTGCTCAGGCCATACACTTCGCCCGCCAGTGTAATTGCCACGTCATCTCGATCAGTATGGGTGGTACGCCCCTGCGAGCCTTGCATGCCGCAATTTACGACGCCGTCGCCGATGGCATCGTTGTTGTCGCAGCTGCAGGAAATGAGGTTCGTACGGTTGTATATCCCGCCAGATACCCGGAATGCATCGCTTTAGCTGCGACCAACTATAAGGACATTCCGTGGCGGAGATCTTCGAGAGGCAAAGCAATTGATGTGTCGGCGCCCGGCGAACAGGTCTGGCGTGCAATCAAAAGGCGGCCTACGGACAGCAACACAGGAGTCGGACCAAGCAATGGTACGTCATATGCGGCGGCAAACGCCGCCGGGGTAGCTGCACTATGGTTATCGCATCACGGTGCCGACGGTTTGCGGCGCGCTGCCGGCTCGAGCCTCCAAGAAACATTTCGGATGGCGCTGCGGACATCTGCGCGCGTGCCACCTGCATGGAACGCGTCGAAGTTCGGTGCCGGAATTATTGATGCGCATGCGCTGCTTGCACTTCCAGTACCTCCAACAGGTATTACGTCTCCATTCACTTCCGATCTGGACGAGACAGCTAGTCTTCTAGAGCCGCTTGACGAAGAGGTTGCAAAGGCAATGCTTGCGCAGTCCATCGGAGTGCCGCGAATTCAACTTGAACAGACTCTCGGTCCTTGGCTCGGCGAAATAGCCCACATCTTCTTTACGCTGAACGTTGAAGAGGATCCGTCGTTTCAGATGTTGACCACGCATTCTCTGTCCACCGTCGATATTGGGGCAAGCCAATTGCGGGCGTTGCTTGAAAGACACGGTTCGGAATCTCTTTTAGGATGGCTAGTGGCCAGGAAAAAGCCGTAGATCTCAAGGCCGATGTAGTCGCCGGAGAAACCGGGTAAAGTGGCACGATGGGGATCGCCACCGGGAAATGCATGCGCTTGCAGCTGCTGAAAGAGTGAGTTCAGGTTGTTAGGCGCAGGGGTGCAGGCCCGTGGCGGACCTACCCTCTCCGCCACACTTAAACTGCCGGACGCATTCGCGCAAAGTAACGAATTTCGTCACGTTGGGAGAATGAAACGCATCAGATCTATTTCCCGCGCAGGGCGCACTCCGTGCAGTCGCGTTCGCAGCGTCCCTGAGAGATGACGATTGGTGCTGGCGGTGATAATTTTGCGCCTGCCGACGCAAGTCGGCGAGTGGGATGAAGGCCAGGTGCTTTTCGCACAAAAATAATTTTTGTCGGTACAACTTCCGCGTGGTGTGATGTTGGTACGAATAAGGCAGTCCGTGGTCGTCCGTCAGCAGTCTCTCAATTCGAGGGTAGGAGAGTTGGTGCCTCTTGAGTTCGGGAAAAATTGCGCATTAAAAATCAAACGCTTAGAGGCCGAATGTGATGACGGCCCTGGGCACCATTCTTTCTATGTCCGACCCGGAGACATGGGTAACACCTTGTACCGGAGACATGGGTGACACCCTCAGCCGAACGGGGTGTTGATGGGCTGTAGGGTCTTCTGCTCCAGGTCGATGTATCCGAGATCATAGTGCATGAAGGAGACGAGCCAAATGTCGTCTTCGACTTCCTTGAGTCCGAGGCGGTGACCGGCGAAGACGAGGGAGAGGTTGATCTTCTTCTTGTGCATGCAGATGCGGCCGCAGTCTGTCACCAAGAGATCCTTATCATGAAGAGGATAGGTGAGGTCGGGGAGGCCGCGATAGGGCTTTGCGGAAGGAGTGTAGAGTTCGGCCGGACACTTCATGGCGATGGCCTCGTGGGGCCGCTCGGTGTTGAACTCCTCGAGGAAGGTATCGAACTTTGCCTGCTGCTGCAGGGTGTTCATGCCTGGAGGTCGAGGGGCCTCGCGCTTCCCGCGGCCTGATGGCGCTTCTTGATTGCGTCGGTCAGATGGATTGTGACGTTGACGCGCCGAACGTCCGGTCACGGAGTGACAGTACGCTCCTAACGGCGGGCGGGCGCATGTCCCATTACCTCATCACGGCGAATTTATGAATATTTAGGGGAATCCCGGATGGCGGGTGCTTACCTTTATTTGTATTCAATCCCTAGCGAGTTATTGCGCCGTCGCGCGAGACTTTTCCATCCGGCCCCGCGCCACGTGCGCTTCGCTTCAAGCCGATTCGGCACCCGCCGCATAGTAGAACAGTGTTCGGAAAATGGGGGAATGCCTGCTGCGACGTTTGCGCAGCGATCCATGCGTCATAGGAGGAATTATGACATCCAAGTGGACTATCGTTGCCCCTTTTATCGTAGCGTTGTTGATTACCACCGGCGCCGTGTTCGTCGCACTTGATGCGCGCGAAGACGCGAGCGCGGCTCAGAACGACCTTTCCGTTGCGGCCCGGCAGATGGAGTTGCTGCGCGCAGATCTAAATGAAGCGCAAGCTAAGATCGCCGCTGTCCAAGCTCCCATCGCCGGGCCTGCCGACCGTGCGGAGGAAACGGCGCAATTAGAACAGAAGCTCGCAGCCGTCGAGATCGAAAATACTGCCTTGCGTGCGAAATTGCGAAGCGTTGAACAGAATGCGCGGCAAACCCGGCATACGGCCGACTTATGGCGTGATCTGTTCGATTACACTTGGCGAACCCGGGAACCTGGTGAGGGGACCGTCGCGGCCACGTCGGTCGGTGAAAAACCGTCAGCCGTCGCGGATGCTCGTGCAAATTGACGAAGCGAGGTGACAGAGTCATCCCTGCCTTGAACAGGAACATTCAAGTGCGTCAGCTACCGCTGCGGCGGTTCGAGCCGGCTGCGTTGCGCCAACAGGCCCTGAATTACCGAGCATTAATTGGATTGATGCGCTATCGCGCGGCGAAGCGGGGGATTGAGACCTTGGCGCTCCGGTACGAACGCGCAGCTGCGGACCTTGAATTATCAAGGAAATCGTCGGCTAAAGACGAAGGTGAGCGACCCTCTACCATTACCGGACCTGCGCGGACTGGGCGCTGTTTCTAGACATGGATGGCACGCTCCCTAATTGCCTTCGTGACCGCCCTAGTGGGAAGCCGGTCAACAGGAATGATTTTAAAGTCCTGTCGACGCTGCCGCAGATGCTCCTCACGCTTCGTTATGAGCTTGGTGGGGCTGTTGCTGTCGTGTCGGAAGCAACGCTGGCGGACATTGACCGTCTTCTCGGTGGGGAAGGATCTGACGCCGCCGGATGTCACGGCGCTGAGTGGCGGGCGCATGGGGCCAAAACGATACGCGACGGGGATCCGCAGGCAATAACAAGAGTAGTCCGTCAATTGCGGAAGTGTACGCGCGGATTGCCGACGAGCCCGCATTTGAATGCGCGTAGAGCGAATCCCTAACCGATAAAGGTGTCTTTGTGCTCGTGATGCTCCACGTATCCGGAAGGATTTGCCATCGGAGGCGCATGCCGGCCGAACGGCCGGTGAACCATTCAGAACGTTGGCTGCGTTGTTTTCAGTGCGAGGTCATCGTCTGCCTATCGTTTGCCAACGCGCGTCGTGGGCGTTAAGTACGGTCGTAGCGAAGTGGCGATACGTGCCACGGCTCATCAGCTTGGTATTTCGTTGAAACCGGTTAATCGACGTCCCTACGGAACTAAGCGAAAAAAAGCCGCTGAGAGTTCTGCGGCTTATCCGAGTTGATCTGCGGGGACAGCCCGTGGAGAAGAGGGTTTTCGCACGAGACTTCCAGCCGCTTTTTCACCAATCCGGCACTTGGCCCACGCACTCTAACTACGAATAATGCCATCGCTCCAACCCGCAATTCAGCGTCCAGCACCCGAACGATCTATCCTTCGCGTTTGGCTTCGAAATTCGCCGCTGGTAGCGAACATGGTTCGGAGACGCTGCTACGATCCGCCGAAGTGCTTAAGGCTTCGATCTTTTCGTTTAGCGCGATTATTTTTTCACTTGCGGCGGCCAAATCGGCTCGAAGCGCAGTTATGTGGGAGAAGGCTGCAACAAGCGCGATCGCCAAGAAACCGCCGATCAGGTTCTGTTTGGTAAGGGCAGGCATAACGTTTGCTCCGTTCTGGGCCGAGTACAGGCTACTTCGGCGTCAGACGGCAGACGATCAGGGAATCCCTGGGTCGAGGGTTGGACAATCGCTATCTCGATAGGCTGTCTGAAGGCGGGCCCGCTTCGGTGTCTTCGAAAGCGAGTTCTCCGATGAACAGGCGCATGGTGAAACCAATTCGTAATCACCGCCACGCCTTAAACTTGGCGCAAGGTTGCGTCAGCCGGAAGCGTTCCTATTTGAAGCAGCCGCGCCAGCGTGATGGCGAGCATGACTGCCGCCTGTTTTCCTATGAACAACCCGGCGGCAACTCCCTGCGTAACAGGAGCCATGATCGTGCTCATGGAGAGACCGGCTATCGGCACGCCTGCGTTTACAAAGGCAAAGCAATATCGGTCGCCGTCGGGGTCGCCCAGCGGCGAGGTTACCGCCGGCTTGCAGATTCAAAATCACATAGATGGCGGCCGGGCCGGCCATGCCTCCGAGCACGGCGAAAATCGGTAACGCGGCCTGCCGGATACTGCTGAGTTCGCCCTCCAAGATTTCAGTGAATGACCGTTTTCGGAAGCACGAACTTGCCGACGGAGATGGCGATTGGTCCCGACAGAAGTCCGGAATAGGCCACTCCTAGCGGCGAATTCGCCAGAAGTAGTGCTGCTGCGGCGGCGCCGATCAGGACAAAGCCGGCCGCTGATTCGCGTTGAAGGAAGTCGCCGATGTCGGAGTTAGCCAAGAGACCTCTTCGAATCTTTGTCTTCCTGCAACAACGACGCTGAAGGGTTTTCTACTGTTCTGTCGACGGCGCCGATATCAAGTACCGGCGATGCGTCCAGGAAAGCCGCATTCATCAGATGCGCCACGCGCTCCAGTGCCGAAAGAATATACGTCTGCTCCCAATCGGCAAGCCGGCTGAAGTTTTCTAGAAAAACCGCTTGAAGCAGTTTTGGTGCTTGGTCCAAAACGTCTTTACCTTGAGGCGAAAGCCTCACGAACACTTGACGACGGTCCAACTTGCCCTTTTGGCGTTTCACCAAGTGACGCTCTTCGAGGCGGTCGACGATGACCGTGACGGTCGCTTGGCTCAGGTTCACCTGTTTGGCGATCTCGCCGATGGAAAGCTCCCGATCGGGCTCGAGGAGCTGCAAGACCAGCAGTTGAGACGTGGTGAGCTCCGTCTCTCTGGCGAGATGCTTGGCGCTGAAGTCCGTCGCGCGAATTATTCGCCGCAGGGCGACCAACACTGCGTTTGCCGGCTCCATGATTCTTTCTCCAGGCTCGCAAGCAACGCTATGGACAAGCTCAACTTAATTCAACGAGCGATCCTAAATACTTAGGGAAATTAAGAAATAAATCGCGGCTGGCAGATAGATCTTTGAAAATTCAAAGCGTTTTCGTTGACTCCAGCGTAGTGCTCCGATAATTTCCTTTTATCGTCAATGTATTTTTCTCGTTGGCCTGCCCGCGGTCGTCCTGTCTGACGCCGCTCCTCCTTCGCGCTCACCACTCGTGACCGCCGCCTCGAGAAGCTTCTATCCGCTCACCTCTTGCTGCTGAGCGGCTTATCGAGCGCCCGGTTGTCGGGCCCCAAAATTGGGAAGCGTAAGGAGGTGCACAAAGTGCCCAAGCTCATAGGCATTTCCGCGGTTGTCGGATTCTTTCTCAGCCTTGCCTTTCTCACTGCAGTGTCCTTTTACGCCATCACGCTGCGCGCGGCTCTCATTAACTGCCGGCAGACGCAAACAACGCTCAGCAATCAAGTTGTTCGGTGCGAAAACCGGATACATGCGGTTAGTGCGCATGCCGAGCAACTCACCGTGCAGATCGCGCGGGAGAAGAGCAATGCTCGCGCTCTTGAATCAAGACTGGAAGCCGCCGGTGCGTTGCGACGCTGCGCGTCGCTGGGGCTCGGGCAGTCATGAACGAGGTAATCCGCGTCGTGGAATTGATTCCTGACTGGGCCGCCGGTGTCGGAATCTTCATTCTCGCCGTTGCAACCGCCGCTCTCGTCTACCTGACAATCGCCAGGGTGATCGCGTTAGCGACCAAACGGCGCGCCACATATCTACATTCCGTCTTTCATCGCGTGCGGCGGATCGTAGGTCTTGGTCTCATTCTGATAGCGATCAATCTCGCGGTCCAATTACCTTATTTTCCGGAGCGCGTCAGCGCATTGACGTCCAAGTTCCTCAGCGTCGCCGTTATTCTGCTTATCGGGTGGGCGGCAACGATCGCGGTGGACGTGGCCAGCAACCTCTATCTGCGTCAATACAAGAACGAAACAGCTGACAGCATCCTAGCGCGAAAGCACTTCACGCAAATTCGCGTGCTTCGGCGCACTATCGACGTTCTCATCGGAATAGTGACGATCGCCGCCGCCTTGATGGCGTTCGAGCCGGTGAGACAGTTCGGCGTAAGCTTGTTCGCATCCGCGGGCGCTGCTGGGCTTGTCGTTGGACTAGCGGCACGCCCGGTCCTCTCTAATCTTATAGCCGGAATCCAGCTCGCAATTACCCAGCCTATCCGCCTAAACGATGCCGTGATCGTGGAAGGTGAATGGGGAACTATCGAGGAGATCACAAGCACCTATGTTGTGATCAAAGTCTGGGATTTGCGCAGGTTGATCGTGCCCTTATCCTATTTCATGGAAAAGCCTTTCCAGAATTGGACCCGAGAATCGACACAATTGGTGGGCGCTGTCTATCTTCGCGTCGACTATGCCGTTCCGGTTGATCGCATACGAGCGAAACTTCAGGAAATAGCCCAAGCGTCATCTCTATGGGACAAGCAAGTCGTCAATCTGCAAGTCACGGACATGAAGGACAACACGGTCGAACTGCGCATGCTGGTTAGCGCCGCGACCAGCGGCGACGCATGGAATCTTCGCTGCGAGGTGCGTGAAAAGATGCTGACCTTCCTTCAAAACGAATATCCCGACAGCCTTCCGCGGCAGCGCGTCGAACTTATGGACGCCGAATACCATCAACGAGGGCAGCGAGACGAAGATACCTTGGAGTGGCCGCGGTCCAAGATCCTGTTGCGCGGGAATGGAGCCTGACCACATATGCGTTTCATTGTGCGTTTTGCTCTTCCGCTTCTCGTCGCGCTTGCCGCCCTCTCTGCTGCGCTGACGCCGATCGCCGACAATCTGATCAGCCAATGGTTCCAGAGGGATCTGCAGTTGCGGTCTCGGCTTATCTTCAATGCGATTGAGCCGTCCCTCCGTCATCTTCTCAATACCGAGGATACTGACCAAATCGCGAGGCTCTTTAACGCTATCGCAGAGGATGAGCGCGTCTTGGCGATAGCATGGTGCGGCAACAATGAGGCTCGTCGTGTTTTTAGCAGAGCTTGGCCCGAGAGCATCGCATGCCCCGCCCGCGACGACGCCCCTACCTCAAGATCCATCAAAAATGGGTCTGGGACTGTTCTTTCCGCAACGTTTCGCATGGGCGAAGACACTGAGCCGCTTGGCAAGCTCGTCGTTCTGCATGATTTGAGCTTTGTAGAGAGCCGGACAGATACCGCCGGATTGTACCTGATGGGCTTCCTGGGGCTCGTCAGCTTGGTCGCAGCGGTCATCACGATGATCACGGCTAGGTTGACACTTCGCGGTTGGCTTAAGAGCGTTCGCCACCTTGTGTTCGCGGGCCCGGCGGAGGAGTCACACGACCCGGCGATCGCGCCGATGGTCAGAGAGATCCGTCAGCTGATCCGCGAATTAGATTACTCGAGTCCCGGCTCTACTCATATACGGGTGGATTGGTCTCCCGAAGCGCTTCGCAGGGTCATCGCCACGGAGCTGACCGGAGGCCAAGTGATAGTGGTGTCGAACCGCGAGCCCTACATCCATAATAAGGGCGCGGACGGCCGCGTCTCGCTTCAACGGCCGGCCAGCGGAATGGTGACTGCTCTTGAACCTGTTATGCGCGCATGCGGCGGGACGTGGATAGCCCATGGCAGCGGCAGCGCCGACCGGGATGTCTCCGACAGCAATGATCGCGTAGCCGTTCCGCCGCATGATCCTTCTTACACGCTGCGGCGTGTGTGGCTCAGCGAGGAGGAGCAGGACGGCTATTACTACGGATTGGCTAATGAAGGATTATGGCCGCTGTGCCACATCACGTTTGTTCGGCCCATTTTTAGAGAGCCCGATTGGGAATACTATCATGCGGTAAATAAAAAATTCGCTGACGCTGTAGTGGCGGAGGCAGCGCGGCCCGACCCCATTGTCCTCGTTCAGGACTATCATTTTGCGCTGCTGCCCCGGATGATCAAGGAGCGATTGCCGCGCGCAACGATTATTACCTTTTGGCACATACCATGGCCAAATGCTGAGCTTTTCGGGATCTGTCCCTGGCGGGAGGCCATCATCGATGGTCTCCTCGGCAGTTCCGTTATCGGCTTTCACACCCAGCTACACTGCAACAACTTTATCGAAGCAGCCGACCGATTCATCGAATGTCACATTGACCGCGAGGATTCCTCGGTGTCGGTGTCGGGAAAGGCGGCGTATATCCGTCCTTACCCAATATCAATAGCGTGGCCTCCAGAATCCATGGAAGGACAGGCGTCCGTTGCCACGTGTCGCGAGCGTATTATCGCGGAATACGGATTACCTGCCCAAGTGCAACTGCTCGTCGGCGTCGAGCGCTTCGATTTCACTAAAGGAATCCCCGACCGGTTCCGGGCGGTCGAGATTCTACTAGAGAGGCACCCGGAACTCATCGGCAAATTCGTGCTGCTGCAGGTCGCCGCCCCTACGCGAAGCAAGCTTGCGGCTTATGCGGAAATCCAGCGTGAAGCCATTAAGGTCGCCGCGGATGTCAATCAGCGATTTGGAACTCATGGATACCAGCCGATCATTCTTGTCGCCCGTCACTACGAACCGGAGCAAGTTTTCGAGCTCTATCGTGCCGCCGATGCATGTATCGTGAGTAGTCTTCATGACGGCATGAACCTTGTCGCTAAGGAGTTTGTCGCGGCGCGGGACGACAATCGCGGCGTACTCATTCTCAGCAGCTTCGCCGGCGCGTCGCGCGAGCTCATGGAAGCACTCATCGTAAATCCATTCGACGCGCGTGTCTCAGCGGAAGCCATATACCGAGCCATGCAAATGCCGGTGGGGGAGCAGGAACACCGTATGCAGCTGATGCGTCAAATGGTTAGCGAAAATAACATTTACTATTGGGCCGGACGCATGCTGCTGGATGCCGCCAGGATTCGGAAGCGCCAACAATTAGAGTCCACCATCGCGAGTGCCGGAAATGGAGTGCGTCTCAGTGCTTGAGAAGATTCCACTGCCTCAACCGCATCTCCGGCCGTGGGCGCTGTTCCTCGACGTCGATGGAACGCTTCTGGAACTCGTCGATCATCCGGACAAGGTTCGCGTACCCGAAGAGCTCCCGGGGCTGCTTGGCCAACTGCGAAATTTGCTCGGCGGAGCCACCGCGTTGGTGAGTGGACGTAGCTTGCAGACCCTGGACACGCTATTTGGCCTGAGGGCGTTTGACGCCGCCGGATGCCACGGGGCCGAGTTTCGATTGAACGGTAAGGAAGCGCCTCCTGCGGCGGATCAAACATTGGTCGCACGGATCGCGCGCCGCTTGATCGAAGAAACGTTTGGCCTGAAAAATATTTTCGTCGAAATCAAACCACAGTCCGTAGCGCTGCACTTCCGTATCTCTTCCGTTGATCCCGCCGAAGCGCTATTGGCGATGGAGCGCGGTTTGGCGGTTGCTCCCGGCGAATTTCGAATACTTAGAGGAAAGAACGTTTTCGAAGCCGTCGGGTGTCATACCGGTAAGGATATCGCGGTGGCGCGATTCCTTCTGGAGGAGCCCTACTTTAATCGAACGCCGGTTTTCATCGGTGACGACGTCTCCGATGAGGCGGCGTTTGCGGAAGTTAATCGCCGCGGCGGGCTTTCAATTCGTGTCGGGGAGCGAGCTGATTCTGTGGCGCAATACTGCATTGCGGATGTCAAGACGACTTCAATGTGGCTTCGCGACTGGCTGCTTCCGCGGCTCTGCCAGATGCCACCCATTGCACCTCAGCGACACTATCTTCAAATGGTATAAGTTGGCTACATGCCGTGATTCCGCGGCACATTCGACAATTTCTTGCGACTACGATTTCGTCTACCTGGGCGCTTGATTTGATGTGCCTGTTGAAGTCCACCGCACCGCGCGTTTGGTCGGTGCCCGAGCTGACAGCCGAATTACGCGCTTCCGTGCCGCTCGTCGAAGAGATCCTCGACACGCTCGGTCGGAGGGGCATTGCTGCCAGGTCAGGGTCCGACGGCTACCGCTACGATTGCAAAGATCCTCGCACAGATAAAATCGTCTATGAAATTGTGCGGATTTATAAGGAGACGCCGGTGGCCTTGATTAAGGAGGTAATTAGGGCTCCCAATCAAAAGATCCATACGTTCGTCGATGCATTCCGATTGAAGAAGGATTGAAGATGCTGCAGCCGAGCGTCTATCTCTTATGCATGATCGCGAGCCTTGTGTGTCTATTTCTACTGACGCGGGGCTATTTGCGGACAGGGGTGAGATTTCTATTCTGGAGTGCGCTTTGTTTCGTTGGTTATGCGGTGAACAACCTGTTTCTTTTCTTGGATGTAGTCCTCTTTCCCGACGTAAATTTGTTAATAGCCAGAAATGTGGCGACTCTTTTTGCAATTACCGTCCTGTTTTACGGACTGATCTGGGAGAGCGACTAGAGGAGGATGCTTATGCAATCGGCGATTTACGGAGCTTTTGCGGCAAGTCACCTTATTGCTGCAGCTTTTTTCCTCAGGTTTTGGTCACGGACCAAGGCGCCGATGCTGATGTTTTGCAGCATCGCATTTTTGTTGCTCGGGGTGAGTTATGGCCTCCTGTGTTTCACTAATCTCAGTTTAATAGAACCGAGCGGTGTTTATCTCGTTCGCCTGATTTCCTTTATGGTGATCATCACCGGAATCGCGTGGACAAACATACATCGTTCGTCGAACTAAGAGCCCCAGCCATTCCCGCAAAAATACCTATCGTGCTTCGCCACACTAGCAATGAGGAATAATGTTTCTCACCGTGCTGGTGCTGGCAAGGCCACACCTCCAATGGTACTGCGAATTAGTTCGCGAATGAGACCTCTTACGTGCCTTGGTTGTCTTTGCGCAGCTCGCAGCAGGAACGGTGCGCACACGTTAGCTGCTCTATTTGCGTTATGGATGCGGACTCCCGTAAGAGAGTCCCGTCTTACGGACACTTTGACATCAAGCAAAGGTGGGTCTGTCCCCAAGAGGCGCGGCGTTGGAACGGCGACAGTCGAGGTTTGATCCCCGCTCGACTGCGCCGTTCGACGTCTCGGTTGCATGCACTGTCCGCGTGACATGCGTGACTGCAGGAGTGACGACCAGAAGCAACGGCAGCTGGCATTTATAGCGGTCCTGCTCGCAAACACCTGTAATTCTCCTGTTTTCTTCACCGAGCGCGCTGAATGGGATAGGGATCTCCTTATGGGGGGCCACCTGTCTTCGCGCTAAGCTCAACACACGGAGCCGTACCGGTCGGCCTTACGGCGCCGGGCAAACGGATTTCTTCAGGTGAAAACCAGCGTTCTTCCGTCCGAACCCTTCGGACCGCACCTCTCTTCAGTCACATCGAACCGGCTTGCCACCTCCTTGCTGTTCCTCGCGCTTATTGCGCTCGACCGACTATCAACTCTCACGCCAATTCATCTTCAGCCCGTTGCCCCCTGGAATCCACTCGTCGGCATTTGCGTCGCGATAGCCGTCGCCGATCGACGACGTGGCGTTTTGCTTGCGTTTACCGCCGCTATGCTCAGTGGGCTGGTCGCCAGTCATACTCCTATCTCGATGATGCTCGCGGCGCTCAATGGTTTGGTAGCTTCCGCACTGACCGGCGGGATTTCTACATTGGCGCGCCGCGTCAGCCGAAGATCGTCGCACTATCTGGTGAAAAACAGAGTCGTCAGTGTAATGCTGGTATCACCATTCATAGTTGCCCTCGTCGGCATCCCTTTTACTGGAGCGCTGGCAATTTTGCGGATCATTGCCGCTGACGAGATGGCCATACATTTGATGCGCTTTTGGGTGGGAGTAGTGGTCGCTATCGTGATTTTCGTCCCACTCCTTACCATGTACTGGGTTCCGGGCCCGAGAGAGCCGCTGACGTTCGTTCGCACTTTCGAGGCATTAGCTCAGGCCGCGGTAGTTATTGCAGCCGTCTGGCTTGGGTTCGGCGAAAACCCTCAGACGGCAAGCCGTTACCTGTTCGTTGTCTTCCTGCCAATGATATGGATTGTGCTTCGCTTTGGTGTACGTGGCGCGATAGCGATGAATGCGCTCGTGCAGACGGGCATGATAACCTCCCTACTGCTCGCGGAACACGAAGACGTAAATGCTACGCTTTTCCAGGCGCTGGTGCTGGTGCTATCAGCCTCGGGTATTTTATTTGGTCTCGCTGTCGATCAAAGCAAGTCCGTATCGCTGCAACTCCGCGCGCGTGACGAAGAGATTTCCGCGGGGCTTCGCGTTGGCACCACGGGCGAACTCGCAGGTACTCTCGCACACGAATTGGGCCATCCGTTGGGAGCTATCTCCAATTATGCCGCGGCTCTTAACCATATTCTTCGCAAGGTCGCGCCTAACAACGCCGATGCAACGTTAATCGCGGCGAAGCTCGGCCAAGAAATCTTGCGCGCTACCGATACTCTGCAGCGCATACGCGAATTCTTTCGCAGCGGCAAGCTAACTCTCGAACGGACTGACTTGGGAGCCATCGTTAAAGAAGCGATGGTGCTGTTGAAGGATCGCCTTGGCTACAACGGGATTAGTCCATGCATAGTGTTGCAAGGCGGGTCTCCGGTCATAAACTGTGACCACGTCCAGCTTCGTGCTGTGGTTTATAATCTGCTCGTCAACGCCATCGACGCGCTCAAATCAGTTAAACCGGAATCCCGCGAACTATCTGTGACGCTGACACGCTTGGCAGATCAGATAAGACTGGATGTCGAGGACTCCGGCGGCGGTGTAGCGACCGACGTTCGCGGTGACATCTTTGAGCCACTAGTGACCACGAAGAGCGATGGTCTTGGCCTTGGGCTAACGATGAGTCGCTCTGTCGTCACGGCGCATGGCGGCACGATTGAACTCGGAGACTCAAAGCTGGGTGGGGCTAGGTTTATAATTACACTGCCGGCCAACGGAGGAGGCGAGAATGACCACATTACGTTCGATCGCTATTGTTGACGACGACGCGGCGTTGCGCGATTCCCTGGCGGTGTTGCTGAGATTTCGTAATCTCAACGTTGTTGAGTTCGCGAGTGGAGAGCAACTTCTTGCCTCGCCGGAACTCAACAATTTCGATTGCCTAATTCTCGATCTGAGGATGGGCGGAATTAGCGGCTTGGAGGTCGTTGAAGCCTGTCGCGCTCGGGGCCTTCAAACGCCGATTATCGTTGTGACTGCCTTTGGAAGTGTCCCGGCGGCAACCCGAGCGTTAAAATCAGGCGCATTCGACTTTCTTGAAAAGCCGGTGCACGAAGGGCAGATGATGCGCGTCGTGGACGAGGCGCTCTCGACTGCGGACCGGTACGCCACCTTGCGGGCAGAGAGATCTTCGCTCAATGAACGCGTGGCGTCGTTGTCCGGCCGTGAGCGTGAGGTGCTGTACGCTGTTCTGAATGGACGGCACAATCGGGAGATAGCTGCAAGTCTGAAGCTCAGTGTTCGAACTATTGAGGTTTACAAAGCTCGTGTCATGGAAAAGATGCGAGTCTCGCGCCTCGCGGAGCTCATTCGTATGTTCACGCGCTTAGATGCAGCGGCTGAACAGCCAATTGCCGCGACCGAAGCTCAATTACCTACATCGACATTCCGTCATTAGTGAGCTTCACGGAGACCAACCTAGGAAGTGATTGTCTCCTTGAGTTGGGCCGATACGGCCATGCTCCGAAGCGCGCCCCCTAGAATTAGTTCGGCTACCTGCCCAGGTGGCGAAACCGTTTCGAACGCGCGACGAGTTACGAACCCGATCTTACTATGGCCGTTTCTTCAATCAGGCCCGAAGTACCAACCCACGGCCAGTAAACCTGCGATCACAAGGCCGACCGCAATGAGAAGTGCCGATGACAGGTCCATCGTCAATTCCAAGCGACAATTGGGCTCTTTCGGGCTACCCGGTCGCTGCGGTCCACGATGGCTTTGGTACACTTTGATCCATTATGTTGGGGACAACATCCTATCATTTCACCAGTTCCCCTTCGCCCACCCGAAGCTCACATGAGCCAATTC
>JBFWOJ010000019.1:0-71226 GCA_050250575.1 Rhodospirillaceae bacterium
TTCGAGTTCGCCACCGAGACGCACGCCGAGCTGCTCTCCCACAAGGCAACGCTGCTCGCGAACGGCGACCGGTGGGAGCCGGAGCTGGCTAAACGCCTTGAACTGAACGCGCCGTACCGGTAGGGGCCCGCCCGACGGGTCCCCTCCCCTTGATGGGGAGGGGCGGGGGTGGGGTGAAGCCAGGGACGAGGGGATAACAGAGTGAGTGAAGAACTGAACACCGGAAAGAAGGGCACGCGCGCATGATCGTCGCCACGCTCGCCTTCTATCTTTTCGCCGTCGTCGCGGTGATCTCCGCGCTGAACGTGATCCTGCAGCGCAATCCGGTGCACTCGGTGTTGTGGCTGATCCTCACCTTCTTCAACGCCGCCGGCCTCTTCGTCCTGCTGGGCGCCGAGTTCGTCGCCATGATCCTCGTTGTGGTTTACGTGGGCGCCGTCGCGGTGCTGTTCCTGTTCGTGGTGATGATGCTCGACATCAACATCACCATGATCCGCGAAGGTTTCCTCAAGTATTTCTGGGCGGGCGCCATCATCGGCGTCATCCTGCTCGCCGAGCTCGGCATCGTCTTCGGCAGCTGGGCGATGAGCCCCGAGGCGCAATCCTTGCGCGTCGCCCCGGCGCCTGCGCCGACAACCCTCTCCAACACCGAGGCGCTCGGCAATCTTCTCTATACCGAGTACGCCTACCTGTTCCAGGCGGCCGGCCTCGTGCTCCTCGTGGCCATGGTCGGCGCGATTGTCCTCACCCTGCGCCGCCGCCCCGGCGTGCGGAAGCAGAATATCGCCAAGCAGGTCAGCCGCCGTGTCGAGGACACTCTCGAAATCGTCAAGGTCGAGACCGGAAAGGGCGTGTCATGACTCCGGAACCCGGCATGATCGGCGTCGGCCTGTCTCACTATCTCACCGTCGGTGCGATCCTCTTCACGATCGGCATCTTCGGCATCTTCCTCAACCGGAAGAACCTCATCGTCATCATGATGTCCATCGAGCTCATGCTGCTCGCGGTCAATATCAACATGGTGGCGTTCTCGGCATTCCTCAACGATCTCGTGGGCCAGGTCTTCACGATGCTGGTGCTGACGGTCGCGGCGGCGGAGGCGGCCATCGGCCTTGCCATCGTCGTGGTGTTCTACCGTAACCGGCGGTCCATCGAGGTCGAAGACATCAACACGATGAAAGGATAGGGGCCGTGCTGTTCGTCGCCTCCGTCTTCCTGCCGCTTCTGGGCGCGTTCGTTGCCGGCTTCTTCGGCCGCATCATCGGCGACCGGGCGTCCCAGATCGTCACCTGCGTCTGCGTCGGCCTCGCCGGCCTCGCGTCGATCCCGGTGTTCTACGACGTCGCCCTCCAGGGCAACGATCAGGTCGTCAACATCATGACCTGGCTCCAGTCGGGCACCTTCGAGGCCAATTGGGCGCTGCGGTTCGATACGCTCTCGGCGGTGATGGTGATGACCGTCACCATCGTCTCTACCCTCATCCACGTCTATTCCGTCGGCTATATGTCGCACGACGACAGCCAGCCGCGGTTCATGGCCTATCTGTCGTTGTTCACCTTCGCCATGCTCATGCTGGTGACCGCCGACAACCTCGTCCAGCTGTTCTTCGGCTGGGAAGGGGTGGGCCTCGTTTCCTATCTGCTCATCGGCTTCTGGTACAAGAAGCCGTCCGCCAGCGCCGCCGCCATCAAGGCTTTCGTCGTCAACCGCGTCGGCGATTTCGGCTTCCTGCTCGGCATCTTCGCGATCTACTTCCTCTTCGACGCAGTCAACTTCGACGTCATTTTCGACGCCGTCGGCACCAAGGCCGACGCCCGCGTGAACTTCTTCGGCATCGACGCCCACGCCCTCACCATCACCTGCCTGCTGCTGTTCATCGGCGCCATGGGCAAGTCGGGCCAGCTCCTCCTGCACACTTGGCTGCCGGACGCGATGGAAGGCCCTACGCCGGTCTCCGCGCTCATCCACGCCGCGACCATGGTCACGGCCGGGGTCTTTCTCGTCGCGCGCATGTCGCCGGTGTTCGAATATGCCCCGGACGCGCTCGCCGTCGTCACGTTCGTCGGCGCCACCACCGCTTTCTTCGCCGCCACGGTCGGCTGCACCCAGAACGACATCAAGCGCGTGATCGCCTTTTCGACCGTCTCGCAGCTCGGCTACATGTTCGCGGCCTGCGGCGTTTCCGCCTACCAGGCCGGCATCTTCCACCTCATGACCCACGCCTGGTTCAAGGCTCTGCTGTTCCTGGGCGCAGGCTCGGTGATCCACGCGATGAGCGAGGAGCAGGACATCCGCAAGATGGGCGGCATCTATAAACTCATCCCGTTCACCTTCGCTGTTATGGTCATCGGTAATCTTGCCCTCACGGGCGTGCCGCCCTTCGCCGGCTTCTTCTCCAAGGACATGGTGATCGAGGCCACGCACGCCGCGGGCACCGGCGTCGGCAATTACGCCTTTGGCCTTCTCATCATCGCCGCGTTCCTGACCTCGTTCTATTCCTGGCGCCTCACGTTCCTGACGTTCTTCGGCAAGCCGCGCGCCGACCACCACACCATGGAGCATGTCCACGAGAGCCCGCCGATCATGACCGTCCCGCTCGGCGTGCTCGCCGTCGGCGCGGTAATCGCCGGTTTCGTCGGCTACGGTGTGTTCGTCGGCGAGGGACGCGCCGAATTCTGGCGCGAAGCCATCGCCCCGCTGGCGGCCCACGATTCCATCGGCGCCGTGCATGCGCACCATCCGCCGTTCCTGCTGAAGTGGCTGCCGCTGTTTGTGACCATCGCCGGCTTCGGCCTTGCCTACCTCATGTACATCAAGAGGCCGGATATGCCGGCGCGCCTCGTCGCCGCCTTCCCGGGCGTCTACAGGTTCCTGCTCAACAAGTGGTACTTCGACGAGCTCTATAACGTGATCTTCGTGCGTCCCGCGTTCGCTCTCGGCCGCATCTTCTGGAAAGGCGGCGACGCCGGGATCATCGACCGCTTCGGTCCGGACGGCATCTCCGCGGCCGCCGGCCGCGCCGCCAAGCGCCTGGGCGGGGTCCAGACCGGATACCTCTACCACTATGCCTTCGCCATGATCGTCGGCATCGCCGTGATCGTGACCTGGTTCGTGATGGCGGGGGAATAAGCTATGTCCTTCATTACCGGCCTTCCCATCCTCTCCGTCGTCACCTTCCTGCCTCTGGTAGGGGCGTTCTTCCTCCTGTTCGTGCGCGGCGACGCCGAAGTGGTCGCGCGCCAGTCGCGTTATGTCGCCCTCTGGACGACCCTGATCACCTTCGGGTTCTCGCTTTTCATTTGGTTCGGCTTCGAGCCCGGCACCGCCGAGTTCCAGTTCGTCGAGCGCGTCGACTGGCTGCCCCAGTACCGCATCGGCTACCACATGGGCGTGGACGGCATCTCGATGCTGTTCGTGATCCTGTCGACCTTCCTGATGCCGCTGTGCATCCTCGCCTCGTGGGATGCGATCGAGAAGATGGTGCGCGAGTACATGATCGCGTTCCTGATCCTCGAGACCATGATGGTCGGCATGTTCTGCGCGCTCGACATGGTTCTGTTCTACGTCTTCTTCGAAGGCGTGCTGATCCCGATGTTCCTGATCATCGGCGTCTGGGGCGGCGGCCGGCGTGTCTACTCGGCCTTCAAGTTCTTCCTCTACACGTTGACCGGCTCCGTGCTTCTCCTGGTGGCGATGCTCGCCATGTACTTCCAGGTCGGCACGACGGACATCCCGACCCTCATGGACGCCGAATTCCCGCGCGACATCCAGTACTGGCTGTGGCTCGGAATGTTCGCCTCCTTCGCCGTGAAGGTGCCGATGTGGCCGGTGCACACCTGGCTGCCGGACGCCCACGTCGATGCCCCGACCGCCGGCTCCGTGATCCTCGCCGGCGTGCTCCTGAAGATGGGCGGCTACGGCTTCCTGCGCTTCTCGCTGCCGATGCTGCCCGAGGCCAGCGACTTCTTCGCCCCGCTGGTCTACGCCTTGTCGATCGTGGCCATCGTCTACACGTCTCTGGTGGCCCTCGTGCAGCAGGACATGAAGAAGCTGATCGCTTATTCGTCCGTCGCGCACATGGGTTACGTCACCGTCGGTGTGTTTGCGGCCAACCAGCAGGCCATCGAGGGCGCCATCTTCCAGATGCTCTCGCACGGCGTCGTCTCCGGCGCGCTCTTCCTTTGCGTCGGCGTGGTTTACGACCGGCTCCACACGCGCGAGATCGACCGCTACGGCGGGCTCGCCAACAACATGCCGAAGTACGCTTTCGCCTTCATGGTGTTCATGCTGGCCTCCGTTGGTCTTCCGGGTACCGCCGGGTTCGTCGGCGAGTTCCTGGTCCTCACCGGCGTGTTCCAGGTCAACACCTGGGTCGCGCTTCTGGCGGCCTCGGGCGTCGTTCTTGGCGCCACCTATATGCTTTTCCTCTATCGCCGCGTGATCTGGGGCGAGCTGACCAAGGCCGACGTCAAAGCCATGCTCGATCTTGACCGCCGGGAGATCGCGATCTTCGCGCCGATCCTCGCTGTCGTGATGTGGATGGGCATCTATCCGCTGCCCTTCCTCGACGTCATGGCGGAATCCGTTCAGGCGCTTGTCACCGACTATCAGGCCGCGCTGAAAGCGGCCGGCGAAACCCAGGTCGGCCAGGGGTCGATCGGTCACCTGGGCGAGCAGCTGATCGCCTTCCTGCGCTAAAGGGATACTCCTATGTTCGAATTCTCATCCCTGATGCCCGCGCTGCCGGAGATTGTGCTGGCGCTCCTCGGCATGGCGTTCCTGATGCTCGGCGTCTTCCGTAAGGAGGATTCGACGCAACTTCTCTCCTGGCTCGGCGTCGCGGCGATGGCCGTCACCGGCTATCTCATCCTCCGCGGCCCGGACGCCACCGTCGCATTCGGCAACCTGTTCATCGTCAACGGCTTCACCACCTTCGCCAAGATTCTGGTGCTGATCGGCGCGGCGCTGACGCTGCTCATGATCAACAGCTGGGCGCAGGCGGCCAAGACCGCCCGTTTCGAGCTTCCGGTCCTCGTCCTCTTCGCGACCCTGGGCATGATGATGATGGTCTCGGCCAATGACCTCATCTCTGTTTATCTCGGCCTCGAGCTGCAGAGCCTTTCGCTCTACGTACTTGCCGCCTATCACCGCGACAACACCCGCTCCACCGAAGCCGGCGTGAAGTATTTCGTGCTCGGTGCGCTTGCTTCGGGCCTTCTGTTGTACGGCTCGTCCTTGGTGTACGGCTTCGGCGGCACGACCGCCTTCGAAGGCCTGGCGGCCGCCATGCGCGCCGGCAACGCCCACGTCGGCGTCGTCGTGGGCATCGTGTTCGTGATCGCGGGCCTCGCGTTCAAGGTCTCGGCGGTGCCGTTCCACATGTGGACGCCGGACGTCTATGAAGGCGCCCCCACGCCGATCACCGCCTTCTTCTCGGTCGCCCCCAAGATCGCCGCCCTCTGCCTGTTCCTGCGCGTTCTCGTCGGCCCGTTCGAGCCGATGATCGAACAGTGGCAGCAGGTCATCATCCTGATCTCGATCCTCTCCATGCTCTGGGGATCGTTCGCCGCCATCGTCCAGCGCAACATCAAGCGCCTGATGGCCTACAGCTCCATCGGGCACGTCGGTTACGCGCTGGTCGGCCTCGTGGTCGGCAACGAGGAGGGCGCGCGCGGCCTCCTGTTCTATCTCCTGATCTATCTCTTCATGAACATCGGCACCTTCGCCGTCATCCTCTCGATGCGCGTCAACGGCCGATATGTCGAGGAGATCAGCGACCTGTCCGGCCTCGCCAAGAACCGCCCGGGCATCGCCATGGCCCTGGCGGCGCTCATGTTCTCCATGGCGGGCATCCCGCCGCTCGCCGGGTTCCTCGGCAAGTTCTACATCTTCGTCGCCGCCGTGAACGCGGGCTTCGTGCCGCTCGCCATCATCGGCGTGCTCGCTTCGGTCGTCGGCGCCTTTTATTACATCCGGATCGTGAAGGTGATTTACTTCGACGAGCCGGCGGCCGCCTTCGACAAGCCCGACATGGTCAACGGCGCCATCATGGCCGGCGCAAGCATCCTGATGCTGGTCCTGTTCGTGCTGCCGTCGGACCTCGTGGTCGGCGCGGAATCCGCGGCCCGGGCCCTGTTTTTAGGCTAAAACCTTTTTCTCTCCGCCCTCAAAAGGGCGCGGGGGCGGCTTTCGATCCTGATCGGTCGCTGTGCGATTAACAAGCAGCCAGATTTATCCGCGCGGGGAAGGGTCCTTACCATGACCGTCTACTCGGCCTCCCACGCGCCGCCCGAACCTCACCTGCCGTCCGGCTGGCGGACGATGGAGTTCGACGAGCTCGACAGCACCAACGCGGCGCTGAAGCGCATCACCGAGCAGGGCGGCGAGGTGGAGGAAGGGCTCCTCGTGTGGGCCCGGACTCAGACCGGCGGCCGCGGGCGCTCGGGGCGCGCCTGGGTCAGCCCGCCCGGCAACGTGTACGCTTCTTTTCTGATCAAGGCGCCCGACGCCGCGCGCAATGCACCGGAGGTCGGCTTCCTCGCCGCGCTTGCGGTCCGCGATGCCATCCTCGACCTTCCGCGCCATAACGCCGCGCCGCCCGCCCTCAGCCTGAAATGGCCCAACGACGTGCTGATGGACGGGAAGAAAGTCTCCGGCATCCTCCCGGAACTGGTCACCGACCCCGATGGCCGCACCTGGGTCATTGTCGGCATCGGCATCAACCTCATCCCGGTCGATCTCGCCGATCCCCTCTATCCCGTGGGTGCCCTGTCCGAAGCGCACGTCGATACGCGCCCCGCCCACGCGCTGACGATCCTCGGCCGCGAGCTCGCCAAATGGCTCGACATCTGGCGCACGGGAGGATTTTCCGTCGTGCGCGAAGCCTGGCGCGCGGCCGGTCCTCAGGATGGCGCCCCGCTCTCCGTGCGCCTTCCGGAAGGGGCCGTCACCGGCACCTATGCCGGACTCGATGAGGACGGCGCGCTTTTGCTCGACGGGCCGACCGGCCGCCGCAGGCTTCTTGCCGGCGACGTGATGTTTGGAGAAGCTTGATGCTGCTCGTCATCGATTGCGGCAACACCAACGTCGTTTTCGCCGTGTATGACGGCGACCGGCTGCTGGGGCAATGGCGCGCGGCGACCAAGACCGACCGCACCGCCGACGAATACGGCATCTGGCTGACCCAGCTCGTCGCGCGCGACGGAATCAAGGTCGAAGGCATCAAGCACGCCATCGTCGCCTCGGTCGTCCCCGGTAAGAACTTCGACCTCAAGAAACTCTGTCAGAAGTATTTCCACGTCGAGCCGAAATTCATCGGCGATGAAGGCGTCGACCTTGGTCCCGCGCCGAAGGTCGACAATCCGAAGGAAGTGGGCGCCGACCGCATCATCAATGCCGTCGCCGCCCATGCCACTTACGGCGGGCCCCTCATCGTCATCGACTTCGGCACGGCCACCACGTTCGACGTTGTCGACGGGTCCGGGGCCTACTGCGGCGGCTGCATCTCGCCCGGCATCAATCTCTCGATGGAGGCGCTGCACATGGCCACCGCACTGCTGCCGCGGCTCCAGGTACGCAACCCGGGAAACGCGCCGATCGTCGGCACGAACACCGTGGCCCAGATGAACTCCGGCGTGTTCTGGGGATACATCGGCCTGATTGAAGGACTCATCGGGCGCATCAAAGCCGAGCGCGGCGGCGACATGAAGGTTGTGGCCACCGGCGGTCTTGCGCCTTTGTTCGCAGAAGCCGCCAAGGTGATTGAACATATCGACCCTGATCTCACCTTGCGCGGCCTGGTTGCCGTCCACCGGCGTAACACTTGATTCTCGGCTGCGTTATGCCCGCATGAACAAAGCCGAACTCCGCACGACCGCCAATTTCCCCGAGGGCCTCGACAGAGGTTTCTGGTTCATCCCCTTGGGCGGCGCCGGCGAGATCGGCATGAACCTCAACTTGTTCGGCTGCGACGGCCGCTGGCTGATGGTCGACCTCGGCGTCACCTTCGGCGACGACTCCGTCCCCGGCCTCGATGTCGTCATGCCTGATCCCAGCTTCATCGCCGAGCGGCGGGAGAAGCTCGAAGGCCTGATTGTCACCCACGCCCATGAGGACCACGTGGGCGCGGTCGCGTATCTATGGCCGCAGCTGCGCTGTCCGGTCTACACCACGCCGTTCTGCGCGGCGTTCCTCGAATACAAATTGAAGGAGGCCGGGCTCGATGGACAGGTGCCCGTGCACGTGGTGCCCCTCGGCGGCCAGGCCAGGCTCGGTCCGTTCACCGTCGATTTCATCACCCTGACCCATTCCATTCCCGAGCCCAACGCGCTCGCGATCCGCACAAAGTACGGCACGATCTTCCATACCGGCGACTGGAAGTTCGATCCCGACCCCATCGTCGGCGACGTCACCGACTTCGCCGCCCTGCGCAAGCTGGGCGAGGAGAATGTGCTCGCCTTGGTCGGCGATTCCACCAACGTCTTCACCGAAGGCGAGGGCGGATCCGAGCGCGAAGTGAAGGATAGTCTCACGACACTGTTCGCCCGCTACACGGGGCGGATTGTGGTGGGATGTTTTGCGTCCAACGTCGCCCGCCTGGATTCCATCGCCCGCGCCGCCGCCGCCAACGGCCGCCATGTCTCCCTGGTCGGCGCTTCGCTGTGGCGCATCCTGGAGACCGCGCGCCGTACCGGCTATCTCGCGGACGATCTCACCTTCTATAAAGCCGAAGACGCCGCCCATTTGCCGCGCGACAAGGTCGTCTATATCTGCACCGGCAGCCAGGGCGAGGGGCGCGCCGCGCTGATGCGAATCGCCTTCGGCTACCACCCGGAGCTGTCGCTCGACGAAGGCGACGTCGCGATCTTCTCCTCGCGCGCCATTCCCGGAAACGAAAAGGCCATCGCCAAGGTCCAGAATCAGCTCGCCAGGATCGGCGTCGAAGTTGTCACCACGCGCGACCATTTCATCCACGTCTCCGGCCATCCGGCCCGCGACGAATTGCGCCGCATGTATCAGATGGTCCGTCCGCGCATCGCCATCCCGGTGCACGGCGAGGCGATGCACATTCGCGAGCATGCGAATCTCGCAAAGGAGTGCCAGGTTCCGCATACCGTCCAGGTCCAGAACGGCATGGCCGTGCAGTTCACCGCCGATGGAACGGCGGAAGTGAAGGGAACCGTATGGTCCGGGCGCATGGCGTGGGAGGACGATACGCTGGTGCCGTTCTCCAGCCCGATGCTGCGCGACCGCAAGCGCCTGTTCTACGACGGCGGCGTGGTCGCGACCGTCGTGCTGGACGATACCGGCGTTGTGATGTCCGATCCGCAGGTCACCGTGCTCGGCATGGCCGACCCGTTGGAGGACGCCGATCGCGACTGGTCCTGGGTCATTCAGAACGCGGTGGAGAAGCTTCCGAAGAAAGCCCGCCGCGACGATGACGTCGTCGAAGAGAACGTGCGCATGGCCGTGCGCAAGGTCTTCGCGCCCGCCCGCAAGCCGGTCGTCAAAGTTCACATCTCGCGCATCTGAGACGAAGCGCTGCGTCACTTTATTCCGCAGGGATATTCCGCGAAGAGCACAGCTTCTTCGGAACCATGGCGCGGACCGCACGTTTTGTTCCCATGAAACCCCTCACGATCCTTGTGATCGCCGCAAGCCTCGTCGCATGCGCGGGCGGCGAGGCGATGGATCCGGCCCTGCAATACGGTCCCAGGCCGCTTTTGCCCGCGCCGAAGTCGAGCCTCATCCCCACCGTCGATATCGCGCCGGCGGTCGGTTGGCCCGATGGCGCGGCGCCGGCCGCCGCGCCCGGCTTCCGAGTCACCGCCTTCGCCCGCGGGCTCGATCATCCGCGCATGATCTTCGTTCTGCCCAATGGCGACGTCGCGGTCGCGGAGTCCGCCGCGCCGGGCACCGACGAAGCCAAAGGGCTGAAGGGCTTCTTCATGAAGCTCTTCATGAAGAAGGCGGGCTCGGCCGTGCCCAGCGCAAATCGCATCACGCTCTTGCGCGATGCCGACGGCGACGGTGTCGCTGAAACGCGCTCGACCTTTGCCGACCGGCTTTATTCGCCGTTCGGCATGGCGCTCGTGCAAGGAACCTTCTACGTCGCCAATGCCGATGCCATTGTTGCGTTTCCTTACGCCGACGGTGCCACCAGCCTTGGCGGCGCGCCGCGGCGCATCTTCGACCTGCCCGCGCTGCCCCTGAATCACCACTGGACCAAGAACATCGTCGCCAGCCGCGACGGCGCCAGGCTCTACGCCGCGGTCGGCTCCAACAGCAACGTCGCCGAGAAGGGCATGCAGATCGAAGAGGGCCGCGCCGCCATCTGGGAGATCGACCTTGCGAGCCGGAAGGGCCGGCTCTTCGCCACGGGCCTCCGCAATCCCGTCGGCATGGATTGGGAGCCTGCGACCGGGACCCTATGGACCGTCGTCAACGAGCGCGACGAGATCGGCAACGATCTCGTGCCCGATTATATGACCTCGGTGCGCGACGGCGGCTTCTACGGCTGGCCGTGGAGTTACTACGGCGCCCATGTCGATGCGCGGGTGAAACCTCAGCGGCCCGACATGGCGGCGAACGCGATCGTGCCCGATTACGCTCTTGGCTCGCACACCGCTTCGCTTGGACTTGCCTTTTATAATCGCACGGCCTTTCCCGAGAAATACCGGGCC
Organism: Rhodospirillaceae bacterium; assembly: GCA_050250575.1. Lineage (GTDB taxonomy): Bacteria > Pseudomonadota > Alphaproteobacteria > Rhodospirillales > Rhodospirillaceae > SHVO01. Next base: position 10,683 of record JBFWOJ010000019.1, read on the forward strand.
GGCGCGTTCATCGGCCAGCACGGCTCCTGGAACCGCAAGCCGCCCTCCGGCTACAAGGTCGTGTTCGTGCCGTTCGCGGGCGGGAAGCCCGCCGGTCCGGCCGAGGACATACTCACCGGCTTCCTCGACGCCGAAGGCAACGCCCGCGGCCGTCCGGTGGGCGTGGCCGTCGACCCCAAAGGTGCGCTCCTGGTGGCTGACGATGTCGGCAACGTCATCTGGCGCGTGACGGCGCAGTAAATATTTAGGTCTTGATCAAATGTGACGCGGCGCATCCGCTCGCTCGTGCAGGATGCGGATAACCGCAATTCCGTACGCCGTGATTTGGAAGTAGATCGCGTGGTGCTCGATGTAACGGCGGCAATATCCCCGGCGTATGTGGTCGCAGGCTGCCGCTCCTTGCGGCGCCGCCGCCAGCTCCGCCAAGGCGCTCTCCAGCATGTCGATGTAGCGTTCCGCCTGCATCTGCCCCCACTGCTGCCGGGTATAGAGCCAGATTTGCTCCAAATCCCGTTCAGCGGCGGGCGAGAGGCGAAAGCTAGCCATGCTTGGCGCGCATCTTCTTCTTGAAGGACGAGGCGTCGAAAGCGATCGGTTCTCCGCTATTCTCGCCCTCGATCAGCGCGGCGCGAATGACGCCGTTACGCTCTTGTTCGCGGCGGATGAGATCGCGAATACATTCGCTGTCGTTCGTATACTGCCCCGTTTCGATCTGAGCCTTGATCCACTGATCTTGTTGTTGTGTCAGGGTGATTGTCTTGCGAACGGTCGACATAAGGACTTCTCCTCAAATAGAGTATGATATTATCATACTATTGGTGAAATCTGAAGTGCGGACCGTCTTGCGCGCCGTCCCGTGATGGCCCACTTAAAGGTGTGGAATAGCAGCAGTTTTGAGGACTTGATGATCGGCCGTTTGAACCATGTCGCTATCGCGGTGCCGGATTTGGCGGCAGCGTCGGCCAACTATCGCGACACCTTGGGCGCCAAGGTCTCGGCGCCGCAGGCGCTGCCCGAGCACGGCGTCACCGTCGTCTTCGTCGAGCTTGCGAACACCAAGATCGAGCTTCTCCATCCGCTCGGCGACAACTCGCCGATCAGGAAGTTTCTCGATACGAATCCTGCGGGCGGCATCCATCACGTCAGCTACGAAGTCGACGACATCTATGTTGCCCGCGACAAACTGAAGGCGGCCGGCAAGCGGGTGCTTGGCGACGGCGAGCCGAAGATCGGCGCCCACGGCACGCCGGTGCTGTTCCTTCATCCGAAGGACTTCAACGGCACGCTGGTCGAGGTCGAAGAGGTAAAGCGTTAATTCGTTTTCGGGTCGTCCCGGGCGCAGGCTTGGGATCCGGGGTGGGAGCACTGGGGCGAGTTGGAGATGTCCTATGTCTACGGACGCAAAAGAACACGTCGTCTGCCCCGCCTGCCGGAAGATCAACCGCGTCGCCGCCGAGCGCCTGAGCGCTCATCCCAAGTGCGGGTCCTGCGGCGTCCAACTCTTCCAGACCAAGCCCTTTGACGTCGATCCTTCCGGCTTCGAGCGCCACACCTCCGCCAATACGATCCCCACGCTTGTCGACGTCTGGGCGCCGTGGTGCGGTCCCTGCCGCACGATGGGGCCGATGTACGAACGCGCCGCACGCGAGCTCGAACCGTCCGTGCGCCTGCTCAAACTCAATATGGACAACGCACCCGAGATCGCTGCGCGCTACGGCATCCAGGCGGTTCCGACGCTCATGCTCCTCAAAGCAGGCAAACTCATTGCGCAGGAGGCCGGCGCCCGCGATAGCCGGGGCATCGTCGCCTGGACCCGGCAGAAGCTGGGAATGGCGTTCTAATCGCGCGAGGGGTCGGCGTGACGTTTCCGTCCTTGAAGTCCGTGCCGCTCGGCAGCTTGCAATCCCGCTGCAGGCCATACTAGACTTTTCATACCGGGGGCCCCGGCAGCCTCCCCGCTTTCTCAGACGCCCCGCGCGTCCAAGTGCTGTCCTAATCTCCAGGCGTGATGTCCTGGCTGATAGGGCATGGCTTGAACACCGTGAGAAACACAGTCCCTTATTCACCGCGCCTTGCGAACGTCTCGTTCGCTGAAGCGATTCGTGTGTGGGCGCGAATCGGCATCCTCAGCTTCGGCGGACCGGCCGGCCAGATCGCGCTCATGCACCGCGAGCTGGTGGAGCAGCGGCGCTGGATCAGCGACGGGCGGTTCTTGCACGCCCTCAACTACTGCATGCTGTTGCCCGGGCCCGAGGCCCAGCAGCTGGCCACCTATATCGGCTGGCTCATGCATCGCACGGCGGGCGGGCTCGTCGCCGGCCTCTTGTTCGTGCTTCCGGGATTTGTGACCATCCTCGCGCTCAGCGCCGTCTATGTCGCCTTCGGCAATGTCCCTTGGCTGGGCGCCGTATTCTTCGGCTTGAAGGCCGCGGTCCTTGCGATCGTCATCGAGGCGCTCGTGCGCATCGGCAAGCGCGCACTGCGCAACGGGGTGATGATCGCGCTCGCCGGCGCGGCGTTCGTCGCGATCTATTTCCTGAAGGCGCCCTTTCCTCTCATCGTCGCGGCCGCGGCGGCGTTCGGTCTGATCGCGCAGCGCTTCGCCCCGAACCTCATCCCTGCGCCGCTCTTACGGCGCGGGGAGGCCGGAGAGGGTTACCTTGTCGATCGTCTTATCTCCGAAAGCAGATTGCCCCATATCGCTCCGGATACGGGGCGCACGATCGTCACGGGTTTGCTCTGGCTTTCGATCTGGGTCCTGCCCATCGCGTTGACGTCCATCGCCTTCGGCCCAGGGCATTTTTTCACCCGGCTCGGGGTCTTTTTCAGCAAGGCGGCGATCGTCACGTTCGGCGGCGCCTACTCCGTGCTCGCCTATGTCGCGCAGCAGGTGGTGGAGGTCTATGGCTGGGTGACAGCCGGCGAAATGCTCGACGGCCTCGCCCTCGCGGAAACCACGCCCGGGCCGTTGATCATGGTCGTGCAGTTCGTGGGTTACCTTGCTTCCACCCGCTTCGAGGGGGCGCTGGGTCCGCTGGCGGCGGGCGTGACGGGTTCGATCATCACCACGTGGGTCACCTTCGCGCCGTGCTTCCTCTGGATCTTCGTCGGCGCGCCGTACATCGAGACTCTGATCGGCAACCGCTGGCTCAATGCCGCGCTCTCCAGCATTACGGCCGCGGTCGTCGGCGTCATTCTCAATCTCTCGGTCTGGTTCGCGGTCCACACGCTGTTTCGCAATGTGCGCGAAGTGGATGACGGCCTGTTCAGGTTCTCGGCGCCGGAATTCCTCAGCATCGACCCCGTCTCCCTCTTGATCGCGCTGGGCAGTGCGCTCGCGCTCCTGCGTTTTCATGTGGGCGTCACGAAGGTCCTGGCTGCGGCGGCCGCCGTCGGACTTGTATGGCGCTTCCTGCTTGCTTGAGGAGGGACACATGAAATGGGTCACGCGCCGCCGCCCCAAGATCGACCGTATCGCCTGTCCGTGGCTCGTCAAGGTCGCTCTTCCGGGACCCCGGTGGCGGCGACTTTTGGCCGCGCTTCGCCTATAATCGGCCGATGCACCGCGCCGCCTTCGTTCTCATCGCGCTCGCCGGCACGCCCACGGCCGCCGCCGAAACCTTCACGATCTCCACGGCCGACTGCCGCGCCCTGGTCGCGCATTCACCGCGCGCCGACGTGACTTATCAGGGCGGCGTGGACGTGCGCGGGAAACCCGTTGTCCCTGCCGATCTCAACGCCGGCAGCGCCATTGACCTGCCGGCCTTTATCGACATCCCGCTCACTGTCGATGTTGCGCGGCGCCTTCGCGGCGAGGGCGCGCCGGCCAAGCCCGCCGACGTTTTAGGTTCGCGCCGCGGCATCGAAGGGAAGGCGGCCCTTGGAACCCTCACCATTAAGGGAAGCGACGCCTTCTGGAACGGCGAACCGCTCGCGGCCCAGGACGAGATCCTTATGGCCGAGGCCTGTCGGTCCTCCTTACGCGCGCGAGGAATTGTCCTCCCCGAGACGAAACCGGAAGGCGCCAAGTAGCGTTGTAACCGGCCCTCGATTGCCTAAGTCAGCCCTATCCCCTATGGTCCAGCCCCTCTATTGGACTAAGGATTCCTATGCGTCTTTCGCGCTTTTTCGCCCCCACCCTGAAGGAAAATCCCACCGAGGCCCAGGTCATCTCGCACCGCCTCATGCTGCGTGCGGGGATGATCCGTCAGCACACCGCCGGCATCTACAACTGGCTGCCGCTGGGCACGAAAGTGCTGCAGAACGTCGCGCGCATCGTGCGCGAGGAACAGGATGCCGCCGGCGCGCAGGAGATCATCATGCCGACCATCCAGTCGGCCGACCTGTGGCGGGAAAGCGGGCGTTATGACGACTACGGCGCCGAGATGCTGCGCATCAAGGACCGTCATGAGCGCGACATGCTCTACGGCCCGACCCACGAAGAGGTCGTGACCGACATTTTCCGCACCAATCTCAAGAGCTATCGCGATCTCCCGAAGAACCTCTATCAGATCAATTGGAAGTTCCGCGACGAGGTGCGGCCGCGCTTCGGCCTCATGCGCGGGCGCGAGTTCCTCATGAAGGACGCCTATTCCTTCGATCTGGACTACAACGCCGCGCGTCACAGCTACAACCAGATGATCGTCGCCTACCTACGCACTTTCGCCCGTATGGGGCTGCGCGCGATCCCGATGGCCGCGGAATCCGGTCCCATCGGCGGCACGCTCTCTCATGAATTCATCGTGCTCGCCGACACCGGCGAGAGCGCGGTCTATTGTCACAAGGCGTATCTCGATAAGCCGATCCCCGAGCATGTGAACTACGAGGCGGACCTCTCCCAGATCGTCGCCGACTGGACCAGCCTTTACGCCGCTGCCGACGACAAACACGATCCGAAGAAAGCTGAGGAGCTTGGTGCCGACCTCATCCAGGCCCGCGGCATCGAGGTCGGCCACACCTTTTATCTCGGCAAGAAGTACTCGACGGCGCTTGGCGCCAAGGTCGTCGGCCCCGATGGGAACCAGGTTGAGGTCGAGATGGGGTGCTACGGCATCGGCGTTTCGCGTTGCGTCGCCGCCATCATCGAAGCCTCGCATGACGAGAATGGCATTGTATGGCCCGACAGCGTCGCACCGTTCCATGTCGGCATCATCAACCTCAAGGTCGGCGACAAGGCCTGCGACGAAGCTTGCGAGAAGCTTCATCGTGCGTTGCGCTCGCAAGGCTGCGATGCGCTCTATGACGACCGCGACGAACGCGCGGGCGTGAAGTTCGCGGACATGGACCTGATCGGGATCCCCTGGCAGATCGTCGTGGGCCCCAAAGGCGTCGCCAAAGGGATGGTCGAGCTCAAGCGCAGGGCCACCGGGGCGAAGGAAGAGCTCAGCCTCGAAAGCGCCGTCTCCAAACTGTCGGTGACGCTCTGATGATCTTCGGGCCCTTCGAACGGCTGGTGGCGCTGCGCTACCTGCGCTCGCGCCGCAAGGAGGGGTTCGTCTCGGTCATCGCCGGCTTTTCCGTCATCGGGATTGCGCTCGGGGTCGCCACCCTGATTATCGTCATGGCGGTGATGAATGGCTTCCGCGAGGACATCTTTTCGCGCATCCTCGGCGTCAACGGCCATATCGAAGTCACCAGTCTTTCGCGCTCGATTACCGAGTACGAAGCCAAGGTCGAGGCCATAAAGAAAATCCCCGGCGTCACCTCGGTCTCGCCCGTGGTCATCGGCCAGGTGATGGCCAGCGCCAACGGCTATCACTTAGGCGCCCTGGTGCGCGGCGTGCCCGGCCTCGACCTTTTCAACACGCCCTGGATCTCCGACCACATCGTCGAAGGTTCGCTCTCGCCGGTGATCGACAACAAGTCCATCGCCATCGGCTACCGCATGGCCGCCCACTTCGGTATCGAGGCCGAAAAAGACCTCACCCTCATCTCGCCGAACGGCAACGTCACCGCCTTCGGCACCGTGCCGCGCCAGGCGACCTATCCCGTCGGCGCCGTATTCAACGTCGGCATGACCGAGTTCGACGGCTCGGTCATCTTCATGCCGCTGCCCATGGCGCAGCTCTATTTCCGCTATCCCGACGCCGTCACCAACCTCGAGATCAAAGTCGATAACCCCGATAACGCGCGGCAGATCGCCGAACAGGTCAAGGACACCTTGGGGCAGGGCTACCGCGTGCTCTCCTGGGAGCAGACCAACGAGGTCTTCTTCAACGTGCTCCAGGTCGAGCGCAACGTGATGTTCATGATACTGTCGATCATCATCCTCGTGGCCGCCTTCAACATCATCTCGGGCCTGATCATGCTGGTGAAGGACAAGGGCAGCGATATCGCCATCCTGCGCACCATGGGCGCCACCTCGGGCATGATCATGCGCATCTTCTTCATGACCGGCGCCAGCGTCGGATTCACCGGCACCTTGCTCGGCTTCGGTCTCGGTGTGCTGGTGTGCGAGAACATCGAGTCCATCCGCCGCGGCGTCGAGAAGCTGCTCGGTACCGAGCTCTTCAATGCCGAGCTCTATTATCTCACCCAGATGCCGGCCTCGATGCGGTGGAGCGAGACCATCGCCGTGCTCCTGATGTCCATCGGCCTCTCGTTCCTCGCCACCCTTTATCCCTCGTGGCGTGCCGCCAAGACCGATCCCGTCGAGGCGCTGCGCTATGAGTGAGTTTGCGCTCCAGCTGCGCGGGATCGAGCGCACGTATCGTCAGGGAGATTCGGCGCTCCACGTGCTGCGCGGCGCGGATCTCGCGATCAAACGCGGTGAAGTGGTCGCCCTGGTCGGCCCGTCGGGAGCAGGGAAATCTACCCTGCTCCATGTCGCCGGGCTGCTCGAGCTGCCGGACGCGGGCGAGGTTTTCATCGACGGCCATCCGTGCAATGCCCTCGGCGATGATCGGCGCACGGAGCTTCGCCGCGCCCATCTCGGCTTCGTCTATCAGTTCCACCATCTGCTGCCGGAATTCTCCGCGGAAGAGAATATCGTCGTGCCGCAGATGATCTCCGGCACGCCCAAACAGCGCGCGAGTGAGCGGGCGATGGAGCTCCTTAACTCCCTCGGTCTCGGCGCTCGCGCCGATCACCGTCCGGGCATGCTGTCCGGCGGCGAGCAGCAAAGAGTCGCGATCGCCCGGGCGCTGGCGAACAAGCCGGCGCTGCTGCTCGCCGACGAGCCGACCGGCAATCTCGATCCCGATACCTCCGACGGCGTCTTCGCCCAGCTCATCAGCCTCTCGCGTCAGCACGGCCTCGCCGCGCTCATCGCCACGCACAATCCCGCGCTCGCCGCGCGCATGGACCGCACCGTTCGCCTCGAGCACGGGCTTCTGACGACGGTCTGAGTAACCCTCTCCCGCCTGCGCGAGAGGGCCGGCCCCGTTTGCGAAGCGATGGGAGGGTGAGGGGCTTCACAACCGCGGCGCAATCCTGTTTGCGGTTCTCACGACATTGAACACGCACACGCGCAGCTCATCGGACCAGCAGCTGCCGAAGCCGCGTTCGAACAGGCGCCCGTTCGCGGCGCGGAACTCCACCCTGTAAAGATACTCCGTGCGTCCCATGTGCGCCCGCGCTTCCACCGGATTCGGGATGGAGACCACGAGCGTGCCCGGTTGCAGGCCCGTGCTCAGCCTCAGCTGATCGGACGTTTTGAACGCATCGGTGATGGCCTCCTTGAGGCGGTTGGTCACCGGGTCGTCTGGGGCCGGGCCGATTTCGACGAGTGCGCGGGGATCGTCCGCGGCGACCGCGTAAACGCTCCAGAGGATGGCCATGAGGGCCCCATAACAACCCGCAGCGCGCGCAATTGCTCGCATCCGCAACTCCCAAAGACGAAATAACGCATCAAACGCAGGATTACTTTTACGCGAACGTTGATGGCGGGTATTCTACATCCGCCGACAATTGGGGATAGGGACATGCCGCAGAAAGCGTGCGATCTCTCTGGATATCACTTTCGCGCCGCTGCGATCACGCTTGTCGCGACGCTGTGCGCCGCGCGCGCCGCAGCCGCAGAAGCGCAAGGCCAGCTCACCGTCTCCGCGCTCGTCATCGTCTCGACCTCGATCTCCGCGGCGCTCAGCCCTCCGGGACTCGCAGCGCGTGGCGGCGGCAGCGTCGGCCCCGGACCCGCATCCATTTCGGCGGCAACGGCGCCTGCCGATACGGCGCCGACCGAAACCGCCGCAGCGGCGTCTGAAAGCGTTGCCCCGCAAAACACGTCCGCTGCATCTCCGCCTGCCGATCAGGCCCCAAAAACCTGCGCTACCGTCGCCATCACCTGCAGTGGCCGTGCGGCGTTGCGCGTGAATCTCGATGGAAATCCCGAGTCGGCCACGAATCAGTGTGGGGTGACGCTCGAGTCCCCTCCAACCTCCGTCTCTCTCTGCGGGAACGCCGCCGCAGGTTCTAACGTTGTTGGTGTCGTGGTCGAGTACTGACCGTAGCGAACATCCAGCGCGCGCAATCGATTTGGTATACGCGCTCGTCTTTGGTGCGCTGCTGGCGCACATGACCAAGGACAGTTGTAATTACAGATACGTCATGCAGCCGGCCATGACAGTTTTGACTCCTCTGCATCACAGTGCCGCCGTCAGTTGGGGCGGGGGTCTCGATGCGTCCACATTATCCGCACCATTTTTGAAGCCCTGAACAAAGGTCAAAATGATGCGTGATCATCTTCTCAAACACACGGTTGCGGCCGCGGCGGTTGTCGCGATGGCCGGACTTTCCTTCGCCGGCATCACCGGCGCGCAGGCCGCGACGGCGACCGCGACACTCTCGGTGTCCGCCAGCATCGCCGGCGCCTGCACCGTCGGCGGCGCTGCCATGGCCTTCGGCGCCTATTCATCGGCTTCCGCCAGCACCACCAACTCGAACATCCAGGTCACCTGCACGAACGGCACCAATGCCACGGTGTCGTTGAGCCAGGGCAACAACAACAACCGCGTGCCCTCCGCCGGCAGCCGCGCCCTCGCCAACGGCACCAACTATCTCGGTTATGAGATCTACACCGACAGCGGCTTCTCCACGGTGTGGAACGCGGCGAACGCGCAGCCCATTTCGTCGACCGGCGCGCCGATCACCTTGACCGCTTACGGCCGCATTCCTTCGGGCCAGAACCCGGCGACCGGCAGCTACAACGATACCGTCACGATCACTGTGACGTTCTAGGTAACGGACCTTCTGAAGCGTGAGTGCGAATACACACCAGAGTGAGATCCCGGTCGGAACCACATCTCCGGCCGGGTTTTTTTTCGCTCTTGCGCTTTCGCTTGTCTCGTTTTTTATGGGCGGCGCCGTCCTGGCGGGTCCTGTGTCCGTCACGCCGACCACCGTCGTGCTTGGCCCCGGCCAGACGACAGCGCTGCTGACCCTCACCAACGAGGGTGACACACCCGCGCGCTTCGAGACCACGCTCAATGCCTGGTCGGAGTCCGCCGCGGGCGAGACCGAGCTTACGCCCAGCGCCGATATCATCGTTTTTCCGAAACTGATTACGCTCGCACCGCGCGAATCCAAAAAGATCCGTATCGGCACCGAGCTCGCTCCCCAGGCGAGCGAGCGCAGCTACCGCCTCATTCTACAGGAGCTGCCGCAGATCGACCGCGAAACCGGCCAGGTCAACATCCAGGTCCTCGCCAAGATCAGCCTGCCCATTTTCCTCACACCCCGCAACGCGACGGCCAAGCCGGCGATCGCCGGTCTCGGGCTCGAGAACGGCGTGCTCAGCTTCGACGTCGTGAATGCAGGTTCAAGCCGAACCATTATCCGCGAGCTCAGCGTCCAGGGTCGCGGCGCTTCGGGTGAGGCGTTCAACCTCAAGACCGCGGGCTGGTACGTCCTCGCCGGCGGGCGCCGCCGCTATCAGGTCGCCCTCAATGCGGCCGACTGCAGGCGCGCGTCCGAGATTGCCGTGACCGCCGCCGGCGACGAACCTCTTGCGGTGCGATTGCCCGTAACTCCGGCCGCCTGCGGCGCTGCGACGGAATCGCGCTTCCTCAAAACAGCCTCCTGATCTTCCGCGCGTGCCGCCCGCCGACGCCTTTCCGCGCTTGAAAACGATCACGCGAAGTTTTCTCGTGTTGCTCGTCTTCTCAGGTCTCCGGGGCGAGCCGGCGCACGCTGCCGAAGCCGATACGGCCGCCCTGCTCGAACTGTCGCTCAACGGCGTCAACAAGGGTACTGCGCGGGTCATCCTGCGCGGCGATCAGATTTTCGTCGCTGTCGCGACTTTGAAGCAGGCCGGCCTCCGGGACGTGCCGGGCGCCCGGGTCGATATCGCGGGCCAGCTGTTCGTCGCTCTCGCAAGTCTCACGCCCGAGATCGAAGCCGTCTATGACGAGGACAATCTCGCGCTTGTGCTCAATGCCGATCCGCGGCTGCTCGCGCCCACCACCATCGATCTCGCGGCCAGCGCCCCGCCCAACCTGGAGTACATCGACAGCCCCTCCGGCTTTATCAACTACGCCGTGACCGCCGAGGATGGCCATACGCCCGGCTTTATCAGCGAACAGGGTGCGCGGTTCGGCGCGGCGCTGCTGACCAACAATTTTTCCGTCAGTCCGCGCGGCCGCTTCGTGCGCGGCAACACGGCGCTCGCCTTCGACAATCGCGGCAATTTTTCGCGGCTGATCGTCGGCGACGCCATTGTGAGTGGCGGAACCCTGGGCGGGGTGGGGCGCATCGGCGGTGTCAGCTATGTCACCGACTTCGCGCTCAATCCCTACGTCACCCCGTTCCCCAACCAGCGCTTCGCGGGGGTGGTGTCCACTCCCTCGACCGCCGACATCTATGTCAACGGCCGCCTGGTGCGCACGATCGACGTACCGCCGGGCGTTTTCAATCTGGAGAATCTGCCTGGCGTGTCCGGGGCAGGGCGCATCCGCGTCGTTTTGCGCAATGCGTTCGGCCAGTCGCAGGAACTCTCCGCGCCTTATTACATGGGCACGCAGCTGCTGCGCCGCGGTTTGCACGATTTCGGTTACTCGCTGGGTTTCGTGCGTGATCCGGGCCTTTCGGGCATCGGCGGCTACGAGCATCCCGCCGGTATCGCCCGCCATCGTTACGGCTTCACCGATACGCTCACCGCGGGCGGTTATTTCGCCGCCGAAGACGATAAGCTCAGCGGCGGGCCGGAGTTCGCGTTCAGCTTCGCCTATGGCACCGTCGGTCTGTTCGCGGCCGCGTCGCGCCACGAGGGCCGCAACGGCCAAAGCGCCGCCGTGCAGTATACCTATCAATCGCCGACCTTCAGCGCCGGCGCCTCCTACACCTACACGAGCGCGCAATACGCGACCTTTGGCCTTGAAAGGCGCGACGACCGGGCGACGTCGCGCGCCGACGCGTTCATCGGGATTCCCGTCGGCAGCCGCAGCGACCTCTCGCTCGATATTGGCTACGCGCGTTTCCGTGACCTCGGTGAATCGCGCCGCGTTGCGCTGACCGGCTCCACGCGCCTCACCGAACGCCTCTCGGTCGCGCTGACCGTTTCGCACACGCGCTTTCCGAATCTGCCGGAGAACAACGGCGTGTTCGCCGCCCTCACCATGCCGGTCGGCACGCGCACAACGGCCTCTGCCTCCTTGAATGCCGACCGCGAGCGCACCAACGCGGCGGTCCAGCTGCAGCAGTCGCTGCCCTACGGGGAGGGGCTGGGTTACTTCGTCCAGGCGGCTGTCGGCAAGGATGCCCCGAACTTCGCGAACCTGCAGTACCAGGGGCGCACCGGTCTCTACACCGTCGATGTGCTCCATGTCGGCGGCGAGACCCGGGTCAGCGCCTCGGCCGCCGGCGCGCTGGTTTTCATCGGCGGCAGGGTGTTCGCCGCACGCCCGGTCGAGGACGCCTTCGCGCTGATCCGCGTGCCGGGGGTTGCCGGTGTTTCCGGCACGCTCTCGCATCAGCATATCGGCGTCACCGATGCGCGCGGCGATCTTCTGGTGCCCAACCTCCTCGGCAACTACGGCAACGAGCTCGGCATTAACGACCAGGATATTCCGCTCGATTATTCGATCGGTTCGACGGGACGTGCGGTTGCGCCGCGCACGCGCGGAGGGGCCGTCGTCGAATTTCCGGTGCGAAAATTGCAAGCCTATGTCGGCACGCTCGAAGTGATGCGAGGCGGCGAGACGATCGTGCCGGCCTATGGCGACCTGGAGGTCGCGGCGGGCGGCACGACGGTCGCATCTCCCATCGGAGCCGCTGGCGATTTCTATCTCGAGATGCTTCCGGGGGAAACCAACGACGCCCGGGTTCGTTATGAAGGCGGGTCGTGCCGCTTCACCATCGCCGCCATGGCCTCGGCGGAACGTTTTGTAGAGCTCGGCAAGCTGATATGCGTCGAAAAGTAACCCGCCTCGCGGCCTGCGCGTTCATAGGCCTCGCCTTAAGCGCCGCCAGCGCCAATCAGAACCGCTGTTCGCTCAGCGTCACGCCCGTGGCTTTCGGCGTCTATGACGGACTCAAGTCCTCCGACATTCGCACCACCGGCACCATCACCTATAACTGCACCCTGTCCGAACCGATCGTCATTACCATCAACCGTGGTGGAGGCCCCAATTACGATCCGCGGTCGATGAAACAAGGGCCCTCCGACCTCGAATACAATCTCTATCTCGATGCCGCCGGCACGATGATCTGGGGCGACGGTACCGGCGGCAGCCATGTCTATCGCGACAACGCGCCGCCGCCGGACACCAACGTCTCCATCCCGGTCTATGGCCGGATCCCCGCGGGCCAGCGCCAGGCGCGCGTCGGCTTCTACGACGACAAACTGCTCGTCAAAGCCAGCTTCTGATTCTTTTTAATAGGGTCAGACCCCGTTAGGATTTTAATGGGGTCAGACCCCGTTAGGATTCCGTAATCTCCTTCAGGGTTCGGTGATCCGCGCGCATTGACGGTGCGGGCATTATAGATTAGAGAAATTCTAAATTATTGGAGGCTTCCATGGGCAGCATCGCCATCGACATCGGCATCGGCGCCAAAGAGCGCAAGGCCATTGCGGACGGCCTCGCCCGCGTCCTCGCCGACACCTATACGGTGTATCTCAAGACCCACGGCTTCCACTGGAACGTCACCGGCCCGATGTTCCAGACGCTGCACGTCATGTTCATGGAGCAGTACAACGCGCTGTGGATGAGCGTCGATTTGATCGCCGAGCGCATCCGCGCCCTGGGTTTTCCTGCACCCGGCAGCTACGCGGCGTTTTCGAAATACGCGAGCGTCAAGGAAGAGACCGGCGTTCCCACCGCGAAGAACATGATCAAGATCCTGGTCAAGGATCACGAGCGCGTCGCCAAGACCTGCCGCGCCGTCTTGCCGGTGGCCGACGACGCCAACGATCAGCCGACGCTCGACCTGCTCACCCAGCGCCTGCAGTGGCACGAAAAGACGGCGTGGATGTTGAGGAGCCTGCTGGAGGACTAAGCGCGTCTCTGCCGCCGGACTACTTACCTTGGTCCGTCCGCTTCCGCTCAAACCTTGTCACCGGCCCGTCCTCGGGATCGATGACCTCGCCGACATACGCGAAACCGGCGCGCGCCAGCGCGCGCTGCGAGGCCATTCCCTCCGCCAGCGTATGCGCCCGGACCACCATTACCTCCGGCCGGCTTAGGGCATAGTCCGTCAGCGCTGCCGCGATCTCCGACGCATATCCCTTTCCGCGATGCGCCGGTTGGACGCCGTAGGCGATCTCCACCACGCCGTCCTCCGGCGGTCCCTTGAACCCGCCGCTTCCGATCGTCTCGCCCGTCGCCGACATCGCGGCGAAGCTGAAGCCCCAGCGCGCGCGCTCTTCGGGGCCGCGCACGAGCGCGAGCCACGCGTCCGACACTTGCGCGCGGTCTTCGCGCGTCATGGCGTCGACCATGGCCAAGGTTTGCGCCCGCGATTGCTGGATGAGCCGCAGGCGAGGGGTGATCAGCTCAGGCAATTCTAGAACCGTGCGCGCTCGTTCGGATTCGCCGAACCCAGAGCTGACCCCGCGGCATCCCCGGCTTCGGCAATCGCCGACAGCCTCATCGCATTGGCGATATCGACCTTCGCGTATTTCTCCGGCGCCAGCCTGAAATGATGCTTCAGGGCGCGGAGCATCATGGTCCGGAGGCGTTCTGTCTGCAGCGGCCGTATGACGAAGCCGTTGGCATCGAGCTTCGCGGCCGCCGAAATCATGCGCGGATAGGCGACGTCGGAGATGAAGATGAACGGCACATCCGCCCGGATTCCCGGGACGCGGCCCAATCGGATCGCCTTGAGGAGCGCGAGCCCATTGCCGAGGCCGAGGGCGAGGTCGGTGATGACGAGGTCGACGGTGCGTATGGAAGGGATCGACTTGGCCGTGCCGTCGGAGGCCACCTCGGTGACATGCATGACGCCCATCACCCGAAGGGCATGGTGGATTCGCACCCGCGAGCCCGCATCATCGTCCAGGATCAGGACATGGACATGTGATAGTGAAACCGCTGCGTTTGTTGCGGTTTTCATCGATTCCCATCCCCTGGTCGATCTCCGATCCGCGTACGGCGCTTTAAGGTTGTACCCCAATCCCACCGAGAGGGAAATTATTCTCGGTGATTTTCGCCTAGCGGTAGAGTTATCCACAGGCGTCGGGGGGATGGCCGGCGACTGTCTGCTTCCGAGGTAAATGTATGTGCGGCCGTGCGCGTCTTCCGCAGGACTATTCCGAGATCAAGCGTCAGATCAAATTCGGCGAGCATCGTGCGCCGCCCAACCTGATGCCGACGTGGAATCTCGCGCCGACGCAGGACATCCTCTGCTGCGTACGCGATCCCGTCACGGGCGAACGCACGCCGGTGAAGATGCGCTGGGGCCTGATCCCGCGCTGGTCGGCCGAGCCGAAGATGAAATTCGCGACCTTCAATGCCAGGGCCGAGACGCTCGAGAGCGTCGCCAGCTTCAAGGACGCATGGAAGGAGGGCCGGCGCTGCCTCGTCATCACAGACGGCTTCTACGAGTGGCGCAAGGGCGACAAGAAACCCTTCGCCATAGCCTGCGTCAACGACCGTCTGACGGTCATGGCCGGCCTGTGGGAGAGGTGGGAGGGCCCCACCGGCGAAGTGGTGCTTTCCTGCACGATCATCACCACCGAATCGAACGATCTGATGCGCCCATTGCACGATCGCATGCCCGTTATCCTCGACGAGAAGGATTGGCCCGCGTGGCTCGGTGAAGTGGCGGCCAGTCTCGATGAGCTCAAACGGCTTTTGCGCCCGTTCCCCGCCGAGGAGATGCATCTCTGGCCCGTGGACAAGCGCGTCGGGAATGTCCGCAACGACGACGCGACATTGGTCCTCAAGGTCGAAGACGCGCCGAGGCCGACCGTTTAAACTCCCGCGCCATGCGCGCTCCGCCTCTTATCTGGGTTTTGATCGACGACCGTGCCGGCAATGTGGCCCAGGCGCTCGGCGTCGCCGAAGCGCTCCAGCGCGAGTACGGCCGCGACTTCAAGACGCAAGCCATCCGTTACAACCCGCTCGCCCGCTTGCCGAGTGCACTCATGGGCGCCAGCCTGATCGGCCTTGCTCCGGAAACGCGCATGACCTTCGGCCCGCCGTGGCCCGACGTCGTCATTGCGGCCGGCCGCCGTACCGCGCCCATCGCCCGCTGGATCAAGAAGAACGCCGGCAAGCCGGTGGTGGCTGTGCAGATCATGAGCCCGGGCCGCCGCGGCGCGGAAGATTTTGATCTCATCGCTGTCCCCCGTCATGACGTCGAGCAGCCGGGCGGGGATCCGCCGAACGTGCTGCGGATCACAGGCGCGCCGCACCGGCTGACGAACGCGCGCCTCGCCAGCGCGGCCGATACGTGGGCCGGACGGATCGTTGGCCTGCCGCGCCCGTACATCGCCCTGATCGTCGGCGGCGCTACACACCGGAAACCCTTTCCAGCCCACCTCGCGCGCGATCTCGGCGAACACGCCGCGCGTCTGGCGGCGGCGCAAGGCGGATCGATCTTGTTCGCGAGTTCGCGCCGCACCGGTTCCGTCGCCGAGAAGGCCCTTGAAGCCACGCTCACTGTTCCGCACAAGTCGTTCTTATGGAGTAAGGGGGGCGATAATCCCTACTTCGGGTTTCTCGCGCTCGCCGACGCCATCATCGTCACGGGGGATTCGGTGTCCATGTGCTCCGAGGCCTGCGCGACGCCGGCGCCGGTCTATATCTATGCGCCCGAAGGAATGGTCGCTCCGAAACACGCGCGCCTTCACCGTCATTTGTTCGACGCCGGCTTTGCCCAGCCTTTGTCGGATCGCTTGGGGGCTGGCCCCCATCCGCCGTTGAATGCCGCGAACGACATCGCTCGCAGGATCGACGACCTCGTCCGCCGCTCGTTTGGATAATCTCATGCCTCGTTTTGCCGCCAATATCTCCCTCATGTTCACCGAAGTCCCGTTCCTCGAGCGTATCAAAAACGCGGCGAGTGCCGGCTTCAAAGCCGTCGAATGCCAGTTCCCCTATCATGTCGAGGCGATCGACATGGCCGACGCCTGCGCGGTCGCCGGCGTGAAGCTCGCGCTGATCAACGCGCCGCCCGGCGACTGGGAGGCCGGCGAACGCGGGCTCGCCGCCCTGCCGGACCGTGTGCAGGATTTCAGGGACAGCATCGAAGTAGCGCTCGCCTACGCCGATACGGCGGAATCGCCCCGCATTCACGTCATGGCGGGCGTGATCGATCCGGAGGCGGACGGCGCGCTCGAGACCTATGAGAAGAACATCGCCTACGCCGCCGACAAGGCGCGTGAGGAGGGGATCGAGGTCGTGATCGAGAACGTCGTTATGCCCGGCTATTTTCTCACCTTTCCCGATCAGGCCGCCGACGTCATCCGGCGACTGGACAAGAAGAATCTGAAAATGCTCTTCGATGCCTTTCACGCGCAGCGCGCACAAGGCAATCTCGCCGATTTCCTCGAGCAGAACCTCGACATCATCGGCCACATCCAGATCGCCGGCGTGCCCGGGCGCCACGAGCCGGACAAGTTCAACGAGGTGAACTGGCGGTTCATCTTCGATTTCCTCGACGCGCAGGGTTACGACGGCTGGGTCGGCTGCGAATACAACCCGCGGGGCGGAACCCTGCGCGGCCTCACGTGGGGCAAGGAGTGGGGCTTGGGGAGTAAGGACTGATATTGCGCGCGACCCTGCGCGACGGCCCGGAGGACAACAACGCCGGCGCTAAGCCGCTTTCGGTGTCTGACGCAGCAGATTGTCGATCGCAAAGCCCTGGAACATATCGACGCCCAGTTCGGCGCCGAGGGTCAAGGCGTCCATATTGTCCACGCGGATCAGCACGGGCTCGATTCCGCACTCGCGCATATATTTGAACGTCTTGCCGCGGTCACGCAGAAGATCCTCGGCGCCCGCGCGCCAGTGCACCTTGGCGTATTGCGCGCCGATATAATCAAGATCGACCAGGCCGAGCGTCTGCGGGAAAATCTTGTCGACGCCGATGCTCGCGCCCATTGCCTTGATCATGCCGCGCGCGACTTCGAACTCATCGAAATGCTCGACAATATCGGCTTGGCGGAATTCGAACACCAGGCGCGACAGGATGTCCTTGTGGGTCTGGTCCATGAAATCGGCAAAGGCGGCCGTGAAGGTGGTCACTACATTGACATTCAGTGAGAAGGGCATCGGCGTGACCGAGCTCATGTGCGCGAACGAGCGCAGCACGATCTGATCGAGCACGCGCGTGAACTCGTTGAACAGCGGGCCGGAGGCGCGCATCTCGACGTCGATGAACAGCGGTTTGCGCAGCGCGTCCATGCTCACGAAATACTCGTGCATCCGCGGTGTCGGTTCTTGGCCGGGTTTGGCCTGCACGACCATCTGGTCGCGCATGAAGGCTTTCAGGAACTTGTCGGCCCCGAACTTGCGGAAGGCGTGCAGGATGTTGTCGAGGTCTTCCGGCGAGAGCGGACGCAACTCGTGTTTCTTCGCATCCGGGTCGGCCGCTCTCTGAGCATCGGCGGTATATTTCGCGATGCGTTCGGCCGCGCCGCGGAAGTTCTGCGCAAGATCGAAGATCATCGCGAAGCGCGCCTGGTTGACGTGGCCAAAGTGCTCCGGGGCGTGTTTTTCCACCGACCGCAGCATGGCGATCTTCACGTCGCGCAGCAGTTCGAGGCTTTTCGAGCCCTCGGCCTGAACGAGCAGCGCATACTCGGTCGGTGCGACCTTGTAGGCGCGCGCGCCGTAGCGGGCGGCGACGTAGCACAGCCCGCCCACCAGCGTATTCGTCATTTCGGGCGTTTGTTTCGCGGCCGGCACCGCCCCGTTCGCATCGACCACGAACAGCTGCGTGTGCGCCACCGGCTTGTGGCGCCACTCGGCCAGATCTTCCACGAGCGCGCGCAGGTCTTGCGGCGGTTGGATATTGAGCCGCGGCAGCGCAACGACCTTGTCTTGTCCGGTCACGTCGTCAATCCCCAGGCTACCCTTTGCTGCTGTCCCCCCCCGGGCAGCAGGTGCGCGGTTCTTTGCCCGCGTTCAACTCAAACCAGTAAGGGGAGAGTGCCGGGAACGCCACGACCATTGTTTGATTTGCAACAAATCGGCCCAAAAACAGGGTTTTGTGACAGCATTCTTCTACCTCTCGTCGGGGGAACCGCTGCGCCCTCTATCGGTAGTTCTGGGCAAAAATATTCGAGCCGAATTGATAACCCGCTGTTTTGGCTCATCAATCCGCGGAGTCGGGGTGCTTAGCCTGAAGTTCGCCGCAGCCCCGGGACGACCGTCACCGGAATCCCGATCCGCCCGGCGAACTTACCGGTCACCGCTTCGACAAGTGGTCCCGGCTTCTTTCCGGGCGCTGCGGAAAGGATGAGGATTGAAAGCTCGGGATGCTCCTTCACCAGCTTGAACAGTTCCGCGCGGCGGTTGCCTTGACGCACATAGGTATCCGGGGTGCGGCCGGTCTCCTGCACGATGCGCAAGGCATGCAGCCGCACGACATCCTCGGCCTCTCGCCGCGCTTCCTTGTCGGCCAGCTCCGAGACGAACTTGAAGTGATGGAATTCGTTGTCGACCTGGTAGACATACAAAAGCGCGACGCGTCCGCCCGTCTTGCGCGCGCGTTCGCAGGCGTAGTCGATCGCCGCCGGAAGTTCGGGCGAGTCGTCGACCACGACGAGGAAGAGACGATGGTCCTCCGCCTTGCGCCCGGCCGGTTTGGCGCCCGCTTCGTTCATAGGCCTTCGCTCATCCTTCCTCGACCTCGTAGCCGGACCGCAGCCAATTGAGGATGCCGCCCTGCAGGCGCGCGATATTGCCTTTGAAACCGCCCGCGCGGGCCTTCTCGGCCGCGAGGCCGCAGCGCACGCCGCTCTTGCAGTGGAAGACGAGATGCTTCGCGCCGGGGTCCGGGATCTTCGCCGGATCGAACGTCGAGAGGGGCATGAGCTGGGCGCCCGGGATGCGTACTTGGTCCCACTCGTTCTGTTCGCGCACGTCGACGATCACGGCGTCACCCGCAGCGCGCCACTCGTTGACTTCGGCGGGACTGACGAAGAAAACCTGATCAGAAGACATGGGCAGCTCCGCCATTCGTTTCGCTTACGCCAGACAATAGTTCACCGCCCGCGCGGTGTGTATACTCATCGGACATGAAAGCGCGGTCGAAGAAAACCAAGAAACACGCGATTGGCCCGCAACTGCGCGTCTATCTGTCGCCCCACGATCATATGGGTCCGGGAAAGGCCGACCTTCTCGCTCTTATCGGGCAAACCGGGTCGATCGTCGCCGCTGGCAAGGCGATGGGCATGAGCTACCGCCGGGCGTGGCTTTTGGTCGAGACCATGAATAGCATGTTCGAGACGCCGCTGGTGACGAAGACCAAAGGCGGGAAGGGCGGGGGCGGTGGTGCCGCATTGACGGCCCTCGGGCGCGAGGTGCTCGGGCGCTACCGCAATATGGAGAGGATGACCAGGAAAGCTATAGCCGCCGACGTCGCCGCTTTGCGCAAAGTCGCGCGGTAGGGGGGCGCAGGCCGGCGGCACCAAAAATGGACGCAGGCCCCAGCGTTACTCCGGCGCATCCATTTCGAGAGCGCGCATCGTGCCGGCTTTCATCGCGGCGGCGTAGTCGCGATGCTCGGGTTCGCTCTGCTCGACGATTTTGGCGCCATGCATGATCTCGAAGTGCCACCCCTTGTTGCCCTTGGCGCATTTGGCGCTGACATCGAACCCGTTGACGATTTTTCCCATTGTTCCCTCTATCTCAGTGCGTCATTCAGAAGATCGGCGAGCCGCACTCCGGCCCTGTCGATCTGCTCGAGCGCGACCGGTCTATTCTGCCTGATATAGCGCTCCCCGAAAAAGTCCCCGCCTTGATTTCCGAGGTATCCGGTGGGCGGCGCCACCGTCACCCATAACGTTTCATTTGCCCAGGCGAGCGGCGTCTTCCTGTCGGCGCCGGTCAGCCGGCCGGACCAGGCCGCCGCGTCAAAGATGATCGGCGCCGCGGGTTTGCCCGCCGGTACCAGGGTCGAGAGCAAACCGCGCTCCCACACGTCATGCAAGTTGGACGGCAGCCCGTGGAACATACCCGAGATCTGCCGGCCGCTGCGATGATCGGTGAAACTTACGTTGAGCGGCTGGTGCAGGTCGCCGATCAGGTGCGCCAGGAACTTGAGGGCTTCGGCCCGTTCGGGTTTCGGCGCGGCGCTTTTGACGATGGAAGCGTGACGCTCCACCTGCGCGATCACACAGCTCGCCGGCGTGCCGCAATCACGGGCAAGGTCGAATTCGCGCGCATCCTTTGGCAGTGTGATGCCGTGCCAGCCGGCGGTATCCGGTCGTGATTTCAGGACCTCGTCGGCCCAGGTGCAGGTTTCCGCGAACGCTGTGTCGCCGGCGATGTCGAGCAACGCGCCGACACCAGTCTTGGCGGCGTCGGTGAGCTGTTCGTAGGCGATCAGGCATACGGCCCGGTGACCGTCGGCGCTCCACGCGAATGCCGGGGCCGGCGCGGCCAACACGAGACTGGCAAGAAGACATGTCCGGATCGCACGCATCTTAGCGCTCACCCGCGGCTCAACGCCAATCGTAGACCACCCCACACGGAACCGGCTTCATGGTAGCGGATGCCCCAAATGCAGCCGCAGATGATTCCGGCGACCGCGATGAACGAGGTCGGCGACAGCGTCGCGACGCCTGAGAGCCCCTGGCCGAAGGTGCAGCCCAGGCCGACCGTGCCGCCGACCCCCATCAGTGCGCCGCCGATCAGGCTATGCACCAGGTCCGCCCGTTGCGTGAATCGGTCGAGCGCAAGATTGCCGGTGAGAAGCGCGGCGGCGAGGGCGCCGATGGGAACCCCAAGCGTCACCGCCAAGGGAAATAGCGCCGGGGCCCGGCCGCCGATGGCGAGCACCGCTTCGCCCAGGGGTGGGACGAAATTGATGGCGGTGAAGGAGTCCCCTCCGCGCGCTTCGAACAAGCGGCCGGCGACGAACCAGGCGGCCACGATCACCGCGCCGATGATCAAGCCGCCGAGGAGCGCGTCGCGCGACGCGCGGAACCACGCGTCCTTCAGCGCAAACCATAAGGCTCCGCCGCCAAGAAGCGTCACGAATGTCCAGCGCACGGTTTCCGGCCCGACGAAGGGAAGGTTTCCGAAGATGCGGTGCAAGCCGCCGGGTCCAAAGGTCTCAAGAACCGCCGTGCGGCCCAACGCGGTCTGCAGGGGCGCCAGCAGGGTCAATGTCGCCGCGGCGGATAATCCGATCACGACGATAATGGCCAAGGACTTGAGCGATCCCGCGCCGATCCGCGCGAGGCCGCGGCTGATGCAGCCGCCGCCGAGCGCCATGCCGAACCCGAACATGAGGCCGCCCAGAAGCGCGGGCAGCCACAGGATATACGGGGCGAGGGAGGTCGCGCGGTCGAGCGGGATCGCGCCCGCGGCATCGAGCGCATGGGCGCCGACAATCGCGATCCCGGCCGCCAGGACCCAGGAGCGGAATCGACGCCAATCTTTTGCGAACAGGATGTCGGCAATGCCGCCGAGGGCGCAGAAATTGGTCAGCAGCACGGTTGCGCCCACCGCGGCGCCGAGAACAAGACCTGTGGATAACTCAAGGGCTTCTGAGAGCATTCATCGTCATCCTTGCAGCCGTCAGGCGGCGAGGATCCAGCGGTTTTTGTTTTTCGATGAGCACATTACAGTGCCTGTTCCATGGCGCAAACTCACCCCTTATCGCCGCTGACCATTGACGCCCGGGGACTGGCTTGTCCGCTGCCCGTCCTGCGCCTCAACAAAGCCCTGCGCGACCTCGCTCCAGGGGCCGAACTGATCCTGCTCGCGACCGACCCCGCCGCCCGCAAGGACGTGCCTGCTTTTTGTGCTGCCCACGGCCACGCCGTACAGGAGACACGGGAAGCGGAATACTTTAGGTTCCTGATTCGCAAGTTTGCCTAAAGGGTAGCCAAGGCAAGCGACCGCCTTAAAAAGCGGCATTCGGGGTGGATCTGGCCTAGGGGGAGGATTTATGGGCGCAGACGTCTTTTTCATTTTGATGGGCGCAATCATGGTGCTGGCGATGCACGCCGGCTTCGCGTTTCTCGAAGTCGGGACGGTGCGCAAGCGCGCGCAGGTGAACGCCTTGGTGAAGATCCTGGTGGATTTCTGCGGCTCCACCATCGCCTATTTCTTCGTCGGGTTTTCGATCGCCTACGGGATGTCTTTCCTGCAGGCGGCGCCGGCGATCTCGGGCGCCGAAGGATCGGGCTATCAGGGGCAGGGCTACGATCTCGTCAAATATTTCTTCCTCCTCACCTTCGCTGCGGCGGTGCCGGCGATCATCTCTGGAGGCATTGCGGAACGCGCGAAGTTCTACCCGCAGCTCATCGCCACCTTCATCATCGTCGCGCTGGTGTATCCGACCTTCGAAGGCATGGCCTGGAACAACAACTACGGATTCCAGGACATGATCGAAGGCATGACCGGCGCGCGCTTCAACGACTTCGCAGGCTCGGTCGTCGTGCACGCCATGGGCGGCTGGATCGCTCTTGGCGCGGTGATCATGTTGGGCAACCGCAAGGGCCGCTATACGCCCGACGGGCGGCCGGTCGCAATGCCGCCGTCCAATATCGTCTGGCTGGCGCTCGGCGCCTGGATCCTCTCGGTCGGCTGGTTCGGTTTCAACGTCATGAGCGCGCAGAAGCTCGAGGCGGTGTCCGGGCTGGTCGCCGTCAATTCGCTCATGGCTATGGCCGGCGGCACCATCGCGGCGCTCTTGGTCGGGCGCAACGATCCGGGTTTCGTCCACAACGGGGCCCTCGCGGGGCTCGTCGCGGTATGCGCCGGTTCGAACGTTATGCACCCGATCGGCGCCCTTGCCACCGGGGCGATGGCGGGTGCCTTGTTCGTCTGGGCGTTCAATTTCATGCAGAACAGGCTCAAGATCGACGATGTTCTCGGCGTCTGGCCGCTGCACGGGCTTTGCGGAACCTTGGGCGGTATCCTGTGCGGGGTGTTCGGCACGGAGACTTTCGGCGGCATGGGCGGCGTGAATTTCATGGCCCAGCTGGTCGGTACGCTGGTCGGGGTGGCCGTCGGCCTGATCGCCGGCTTCGTGATCTACGGTGCTTTGAAAGCCACCGTCGGTATCCGCCTCTCCGACGAGCAGGAGTTCAACGGCGCGGATTTGTCCCTGCACAAGATCTCCTCAACCCCGGACGAGGAATTGCGCTAGTCGGTGCGTCGCGCCGTTTCAGAAGTTACTTGCCGCGGCGAAAATAGAAGGACGACACCTCGATGTGGGAAACCATAATCGCCGGGATGTCGTTCTGAAGCTTCGAAATGCGCTTCACGTGCGCGGCGATTTCGGCCGGTTCGATCGGCGGCAGTTTCGTCCGTTGGTAATCGTTCGCTTGGTACGGCAGGAAGCCGTGGGGAAGGTTGAAGCCGCGCGCGAACCTCCATCCCTCGCTTTCGAGTTTGTCGCACAGAGCGACCAGCGAATTGACGATCGCAGCCGCGGAGGTCTCGCCGTCCAGGTTGGAGATGTGCTTGCGAAGCGTCCGCATTCCTGCCGCGTGATGCGCGGCAAAGCTTGCCCGGTCTGAGATGAAATTCCTCAGATGTTCGATCAGCGATTTTTCGTCGCCGGCGCGCGGGCACACCTGATTGGCGAGGTGCCATTCTTGCAACGGGGATTGCGCCCGGCAGTATGAAACCACGGGCTGCCCAAGCGTCAGGGCCTCAACGCCCGTCGTGCAGCTATTTTGAATCACCGCCTCCGCGGCGAGTAACCACGGTACGACGCCGCCTTCGTACACCGTCTTCACATTGGCATATGGCGCCGTGAGGTCATGCCAGATGCTTTGCTTTTCCGTCGGATGCGGGCGGACGATGATCGTATGCTCGGGGAATGCGGTGCTCAGCGCGGGGAGAGCGGCCGCGTAGGACTCGAACGTCGATTTCTCAAAGGCATAAATGTCCTTCAGGATTCTCTGGTCGTTCTTATTGCCGAATTTAAAGGCGCCGACCTGATCGGCGACCGTGACGATGTGGTCGAACCCGTTCACGGCATTGTATGTGGCGAAATTCGTATTCATGAGGATGAAGCGGCCGCAGCGTGCGCGGATCGCGTTCGCTTCGGCTTCGAAATAGTTTTGGTTCTCGGGTCGAAGCAGATCCCAACGCGGATTTCCGTGAACGCGGATGTTGTCCTTTGCGTGAGGATATTTTTCCGAAAGGACGGCGGCTTGATGCTCGCCCCAGGCGAAAACCATTTGCGCGTACTGCATAGCGTGATCGTGGATGCTCCTGAGGTAGATCTCCGGCATGATCTGTCCTGGTCCCTCCTCGTCCCAGGCGATGATCGTATGCCCGAGCTTTCGCGCGTATCGCATCGCCTCGGCATCGAGAACATTCAGCGTCTTGAAGGCGAAAATGCCCGGCGGAAGAATTTTAAGATTGGCGGCCAGGAAAAGTTTGTGGGCCAGGATGACCTGGAAGTTCGCCGCCGCCGCTTTCAGGGTCAGAAAGAGTCGCGCGTCGAATTCGCGGGCGCGGGTCTCTATCGGCACGTAGAGGATGCGGCCGCCGCCGTCCATGACACGTCCCTCTGTAAGTCTGCTGCGGGAAGCTTCTTTACCCTCGCGGCAAGTTGGTCGCCAATGTCAAGCCTGCCGGGCGCCGGCGTGCGTTCCGTGCGGGTCTCCTAGGCCCCGCCGTAGCGTGAGAAGATCCGGATATCGCCGTCGCTTCGGAACGCGATCACGGTGAATGGATCGACCCGGCCGTCAGGCGCTTCCATTCCTGGCGCGCCGATCGGCATTCCCGGGACGGCAAGGCCGCGCACCAAGTACGGACGTTCCTTGAGCAGCCGGACGATGTCGTCGGCGGGCACATGGCCTTCGATGATGTACTTGTCGACCACGCCGGTGTGGCAGCTCATAAGATCGCTCGGTACGTCGAGCTTCTTCTTGATGTCCATGATGCCGTGCGTATGAACGACTTCGACCGTAAAATGCTTCTCGGCGTGTTTCACCCAGTCGAGACAGCAGGCGCAGTCGGGATCGCGGTAAAGCGTGATCTGGTAGTGCGGCTCGGCGGCGCGCGCGACGGGCCCAAGCACGCACAGCGCGCCGCCCGCGATAAGGGCCTTACGACGGCTGAAAGCCTTGTTCATGGCGACGCACCCCCGTGATCGCAATGGTATGGCCTAGCTTAGCATCGGACCGCGACACTACTCTACCCCCGGGGTCTGCCGTTCGATGTCGCGTAACCTGTATTGCAACGCAATCATAGCCGCTTTCACGGGCCGCAACCCCAGCCCCGCGAACGCCAGAATGAACACCGGCCATACCACGGCATGCACCCATACCGGCGGGCCGGCGAACACCTCGAGCAGCAGGGCGAGGACCGCCGTCAGGATGGACAGCGGCATCATGATGAAGAAAGCCGGTCCGTCCGCCGTGTCGTGGCCGGCGAAGCTGAGCCCGCAGACGCTGCAACCCGGCCGGACCTTCAGGTAACCCTCGAACAGCTTGCCTTGTCCGCAACGTGGGCAGCGGGCGCCCAGGGCGGCGACGGCGAGGGGAGCGCGGGGCTTTTCCGAAGGCATCGTCGGGCTCACGGAAAGGAGGGCGTTCAGCGGCGGAAATAGAAAGCGGACTCCGCAATGTGGGAAATCGTCACAGTCGCGATATCCGGGTGGAGTTTCGTAATACGGATTACCCGTTCTTGTACATCCGCGGCCGAGATGATCGGTAATTTCAGCCGGCGATACTTGTTGACCGGATACGGTTTGAAGCCCTCGGCCATGGTCATCGTCCGGGCCAGCTTTGTGGCCTGTTTCTCGTATTTGTTCGCATAAGAGATAAGCGACTTGACGATCGCCTCCGTCGAGGTCTCTCCAGCTAGGCACGAAATATGCTTGGCGAGTGTCCTGCGGCCGGCCGCATTTGCCTCGCCGAACATCGGTGGGTTGGCGATGAATTTTTTAAGGGACTCGATCAACGACGCTTCGTCGTGCACGCGATAGCAAACTTGGTTGGCAAGGTGCCACTCCTGAAGCGGGGAGTCGGTTTTACAATAGGAGATGACAGGCCGCCCCAACGTCAGCGCCTCTACGCCCGTCGTACAACTGTTCTGGATTACCGCCTCCGCCGCCAGCAGCCAAGGAATGACGGTCCCTTCATAGACGGTCTTCACGTTCGGATAGGGCGCCGTTAACGCATGCCAGCGCTCGTGGTTTTCCGTCGGATGCGGCCGCACCACGATCGAATGGTCCGGGAATGCGGCGCTCAGGGCCGGAAGCATTTCGGCGTAATGGTGAAAGGTCTGCTTTTCGAACTCGATGATATCGCTGAGGACCTGTTGATCGGCTTCGTCGTCTTTCTTGAAGGCGCCCGTTTCATCGGCGAGTGTGGCTATTTCCTTGGCGCCGTCCGGGTGCCAGGCATTGTAGGAGCTGAAGTTTGTATTGATCAGGATGAACCGGCCGAAACGGGCTCGGATCGCCGCGGCTTCCGGCGCGAAGTAGCCACGGTATTCCGGCCTCAAGAGATCCCAGCGCGGATTTCCCAAGGTCTGGATGTTGGCTTTCGCTGCCGGGTATTTCCGTCCGAGCGCGCGCGCTTGGTGGCCGCCCCACGCGTAGATCCTGCCGACCAGCCCCATGGCTTCGTCGTCGATACCCTTGAGGTAAATCTCAGGCACGATCTGGCCTGGGCCTTCCTCGTCCCACGCGACGAGAGCATGGCCGGCCCCGCCGGCCCTGCGCAGGTCGGCGGCGTCGATCTTGTTGAGGGTCTTAGTGATGAAGATGCCACGGGGATAGCCTTCCGCGTTGAGTGAATGCATCCATTTCGGGCCGAGCAGGACCTGGAAGTTCGCGCTGGCGGCCCTTAATGCGAGCAGCAACCTCGCGTCGAACTCGCGCACGCGATTCTCAAGCGGAACATAGATAATGCGGCGGGCGCCATCCATATCTTCGGTCCTAAATGATCACGTACTCGGTTTGCGCCCCCGCACGCTGCGCGTGCGGCGAGGTTTTCTCCGGTGTGCGGATGAACGGCCGCACGTTGTCGATCAGCGGGCGCCGCGCCGCGGCGACGCCGGGATCGTTGACGTGGTTGGCGATCGAATCCGTCACGTGCCAGGCGCCCGAGGCATCCTTCTTCCAGATCGCCGGATCGCGCATGGGTTCGACAAGCGCCAGGATCTCCGCCTCGGACATGCCCGAGGCCTTGATGAAGACGTCCATGTCGGACGGGCGTACGTGGTCGTGCTTCGCGACCATCTCGATGCCTTGCTCGCGTGTCATGCGGCCATGGCGGATCTCGGTCGACGCGTCGTCGGTCGCACGGCCATAGCCGAACTTCAGGTATTTCAGGTAGTCGTGCAGGCCGTTGGCGTGGATGTCGTCGAGCTTGTCGTAAAGATTGAACGTGCGCTCGCGGAACTGCGCGGTCTCGAAGCCGAGTTCCTCGATCACGAATTCCGTCTGCTTGCGTGCGTTCCAGAAGATGTAGTTGGACAGATAGATGCCGCGCACACCGGTTTCTTCCAGCTCCTCGTCGGACGGATAGAAGAACGGCGCAAGATCGTAGGGCGTCAGCGGGCAGTCCGGCTCCTGCAGCAGGTCCTCGGGCTCGAAGCCGCGCATCGAGTGTTCCTGGCGCTTCTTCTTGGTGAACTCGACGAAGTCGTCCTGGTTATGCATGCCCACGAGTTCGCTGTAGCCCTCTTCGCCCCAGACGATCAGCGGTACGTCGTATTGCACGGCGGCCCGGATCGGGAAGGTCTGGATGCCCGCGTGATAGTGCCAGGTGACGTCGCCGACCTTGCGGATCATGTAGCGCGCGATACGCTTGGCCGACCCGGGCGCGGTCGTGAAGCGGACGTTGTTGCAATCCATGCGCTCGATCAGGTTGGCGAGATTGCGCTCGCCCAGCGGCGTGTTGAAGGTGTGGTTGTAGGAGACGAGCAGCGGGTTCATCCCGTACTTCGTCTTCATCAGCCAGGTCTGATAGGTGCTGTCCTTGCCGCCGGACACCGGCACGATGCAGTCATAGGGATTGTTCTTGGCCCGCTGCTTCGCCTTGTGTTCGTTCAGGATCTCGATCAGCCAGCCTTCGCGTTCCTTCCAATTGATCTCGGGGCGGCTCTCGACCACGCGGCAGCCGGAGCACACGCCGGCGTCGTCGAAAATGATGCCGGGGCGGGCATTGGCGGGATAACAACATCTTTGGCAGTACTGCATGGAGATATCTCTCTAAAACGGCCGGTACTTCGGCCGGCGCGGCATATTGACCTTATAGAACTCCGAGCGCCGCATCGGCAGCCCTGCCGCCATCATATGCTCTTTCGCCTTCTTGGTGCTGTGCTCGGTATAGTGGAAGATATTGCCCGCCGCGGCTGCATCGGCGCCGCCTTCGGTGATGCCGGCCACCAGATCGTCCCACTTGCCGACGCCGCCCATCGCGATCAGGGGGATGGGGATGTGGCGCGCCACACGTCGCACGAGGGCGAGGTCGTAGCCGCGCTTGTCGCCGTCGTGGTCGATGGAATTCACCATGATCTCTCCGGCGCCGTGGTCGGCCGCCGCCTGCGCCCAGCGCACCGCGTCGAGCTCCGTATCGACGGTGCCGTTCTCCACCACGACCCGATAGCCGGACGGCATGCTCTCGTCGGGGCGTGCGTCGATCGACACCACGACACATTGCGTTCCAAACGCGTCGGCGACATCGCGGATCAGTTCGGGCGTCCTCACGGCGTTGGTGTTGATCACGATCTTGTCGGCGCCCGCACGCGTGTAGGTCGTCACCATATCGACGTCCCTGATCTTTCCGCCCACCGTCAGGGGCACGAAGCACCGGCGCGAGAGTCCTTCCACGATCTCGACGAACTTGGCCAAGTGCGCCGCATCGCGGGAAATCTCGAGCACCATGATCTCGTCGACCGCCCAGCTGTTGAAGAAGTCGACCGCGGTGAAGGCGTTGCCGATCACATTGGTGCGCTTGAATTTGCGCGTCTGGACGACATGGCCCTCATTGACGAGCAGCGTGGCGATGAGCCGGTGCTTGGGCATCTACAAACTCAGGAATTGCTCGAACATCTTCATCCCGGAAAGCTGCGACTTCTCGGGGTGGAACTGGCAGGCGAAGACGTTTTCACGCTCCAGCGCGGCGACGAACGTCAAGCCGTGCGCGCACAGTCCGCTGGCGCAAGCGGCGGCTTCACCCTCGTTGGGGATGTAATAGCTATGCACGAAATAAACGTCGATCGAAGCGCCCATGCCCTGCGTCAGGCGCCCGCGGCCGGTCAGTGCGACCTCGCTCCAGCCGATGTGCGGCACCTTGGGCGCGCCCGGCGTTTTGGGAAACCCCTTCACCCCGCCGCCGATCCATCCCAGCCCGGCCTCGGCGCCCTCGTCGCTGCCCTCGAACAGGAACTGCATGCCGAGGCAGATACCGAAGAAGGGTCTGCCGCGATCGTGGACAGCCTCCTTCAAGGCGCGGTCGAGCCCGCGGGACTTCAGCCCGCGCATGCCGGCATCGAAGGATCCCACCCCCGGAAGGATGATCTTGTCCGCGTCTGCCAGCTCCGCCGGCGCGGCAGCGACCTTCACCTTGGCCTCAAAGCATTCGACGGCGTTTACGACCGAGCGGATGTTCGCAAGCCCATAGTCGATGATCGCAACCGTCTGCATCGCGTCCGCTTATCGCACGGAGAAGACCGGCTGGATCGGCTTCGTTCCGAGATTTTCAGCAAGGCGGCCGCCCGCGAGCTCCGCGGCCACGGCCGCAAGGCTCGTGTCGTACGCCGTAAGCACCTGCTCGATATCGCGCGTATCGTGGGCGTAGCACACATTGTGGCTCGCCGCGATCAACACGCCGTTGCGCAGCATCTCGCGCAGGAACAGCGTCTTGATCGCTTCCTTGCTGGCGCGCGGGTCGTCCTTGAACATCAGCAATTTCCACGGCGCAAGGCCGGCGAGGCCGATGACGTGGGCGAGGCCGTGCCTGGCGATGCGCTCCGACGCGCCCGCCGCCAGGCGCTCGCCGGTGTCCCAGAGCCTCTCGATCACCGGCTCGCGCCGCATCTTGTCGATCACCGCGATCGACGCGGCGAGCGACAGGGTCTCTCCGCCGAAGGTCGAGGAGAAGAAAATCTCGTTCATCTCAGCCAGAAGATCGGCCCGGCCGACAATGGCGGAGATCGGCATCCCGTTGCCCATGGCTTTACCGAAGCTCGCCAGGTCCGGTGTGACGCCAAAATGCTCTTGCGCGCCGCCGATGGCATAGCGGAAGCCGGTGATGATTTCGTCGAACACCAGAAGGGCCCCGTGCTTGTGCGCGATGTCCTTGACGCCGGCAAGGTAACCGTCGGCCGGCGCCGTGGTGTTCATCGGCTCCAGGATCACGGCCGCGAACTCGCCTTTGTGCGCGGCGAGCAGGCGGTCGAGCGCGCCGAGATCGTTGTAGGGGAATTTGTGGGTCAGCTGGCAAACCGCCGCCGGGATGCCTTTGTTGCGCGTCGTCGAGCCGATGTACCAGTCCTGCCAGCCGTGATATCCGCCGACCGCGATGCGGTCGCGGCCGGTATGCGCCCGGGCGATGCGCACCGCCGCCGAAGTGGCGTCGGTGCCGTTCTTGCCGAACCGCACCGCCTGCGCGCACGGAATGATCTCGACCAGGCGCTCCGCCAGCTGCGTCTCCAGCTCGGTCGCGAGGCTGAACGAGATGCCGCGGGACAATTGATCGGTGATCGCCCGGTCGACGTCGGGATCGCAATAGCCGAGAACCACCGGCAACAGGCCGCACACCAGATCGACGTATTCGTTGCCGTCCACGTCCCACACGCGCCCGCCGCGGCCGCGCTCCAGGAACAACGGCGCCGCGTTCTCCGGATACTGGATATGGCTCTTGCTGAAGGTCTGCGAGGCGAGGGGTATGACCTTGAGGGCGCGGTCGAACAGCTGTTTGCTGCGGTGATAACGGTTGAGCGGCTTGTCCATGGTTCAACCTTTGACGTAAACGTGGGTCGGATCCGCGGGAACGAGACCGGTGCCGGCGGCCAGCACACGCAGGATGTCCAGGTCCTCGATGGTATCGACGTCGATCGAGCGAATGCGCGGCATCAGGTGCGCGCGCAGGCCCGGTCCGTAAAAACTCTTCTGGCGCAGGAACGCTGGCACGGCGACGGCGTAGGTGCTGCCGTTGTCCACGCACAGCCGGCCCAGCGCGTCCGCGCGTTTGTTGACGAGGTCCGGCCACATGGGCTCGAGCGTCTGGTCGGCGTTCATCCGCAGCGCCTGGTGCGGCGGCATGTCGTAGTCGGTGGCCGCGAGGGCGAAGTCGCATACGCCCGGATGGAGCAGCGAAACCGTCGCGCGGATATCGCTCGCCAGGCGCAAGGGGCTCGTGGCGTAAAGCACCGCAAAGGCGTCGTGACTTCGTCCGGCTGCGCGCTCGCGCTCCAGGAAATCGGCGCACACGTCGGCGACCCGCGCGGTATCCGAAGCCAGGTCGTTCGGCCGCATGGAGACCTCCGCGCCGTATTTCTCGGCGACCGCGGCGATCTCCTCATCCTCGGTGGAGACGATGACGCGTTCGAACATCTCCGACTTGTTCGCCGCCGCGATGGTGTAGG
Organism: Rhodospirillaceae bacterium; assembly: GCA_050250575.1. Lineage (GTDB taxonomy): Bacteria > Pseudomonadota > Alphaproteobacteria > Rhodospirillales > Rhodospirillaceae > SHVO01. Next base: position 42,806 of record JBFWOJ010000019.1, read on the forward strand.
CCATGATCGGGTGGCCGTGAAAATCGGCGAGATTCTTGCGCGGGAGGCGTTTGGAGCCGCCGCGAGCCGGGATCAGGGCAAAGCGCAGCATCGCACTACTCGAGATTCTCGAGCTCGAGGCGGTGGCCGGCGGGGAGATCGGTGCGGAACTTGCGCTCGAGGAGGGTCTCGTACTGGTCCGGACGCAATCCGAATCCGGGACGGCGGAACTCGACTGGCGCCGACTTCAGGCTTTGACCCGCCTTGACGGGTCCGGCCAGGAACACGCTGCGGCGGATCGCGCGGCGGCGTTCGAGCTCATGCGGCGTCAGGATCCGGCGCGTGTACCCCATCGCGTTTTCCACGTCGCGGATCGCCTGCACGAAACGCGTCATGTCCCCAGGTTCCAGCGAAAAGATATGCTCTACGCTCCGCGTGGTGCGGTCGGTGGTGATCGTCTTTTCGACGAGGTTGGCGCCCATGGCGACCGCCGCCACGTCGAGGTCCCAACCCGGCGTGTGATCGGAGTAGGCCACGGGAAATGGGAACATGCGCTTCAACGTCAGGATGATGCGCAGGTTCACGCTTTCGAGGCGCGCGGGGTAGCCCGTCGGGCATTGGTGGATGATGATGTTGTTGTTGCCTTCGGCGCGGATCGCGTCGACGGCGATCTCGATTTCACCCAGGGTGGCGTTCCCGGTGTCGAGCTGCAGGCACATATTGGTGCGCGCGGCGCGCCGGATCAGGGGCAGGTGATTGACGTCGGCGGAGGCGATCTTGATCGAATGACAGCCCAGCTCGACCAGAAGATCGATCTCTTCCTCAAAGCCGATGGTGGCGAAGAACGCGACGCCGAGTTGATCGCAATGGCTTTTCAGCTTGCGCCATTCGTCACGTGAGAGCGCGCGCCGCTTGAGGATATCGTACAGCGGTTCGGATACCGTCTCCGTTCTTCCCGTCGCCCTGTCCACCAGGACGTCGTAGGAGAACAACTGCTTCTTGTCGGCCACCAGCCGGTCGGGATCGATGATCTGGAATTTCACCGCGTCGGCGCCCGCCTTGGCCGCTAGGGTGACCAGATGCATCGCGGACGCAAGAGAACTGTGCGTTGCGCCCGCTTCATAAGTGATGAAGCACGGTTGCCCGTCGCCGACGATCCTGTCTCCGAATTTGACCATACCGCAGTCCCGTTTTGGGTTCGCAGATACTTAGCTCGATAATTCCTGTAAAACCAGCGATTTACCGCTGGTCTTTGCTCGCTGAACGCCTTTTAACGCGGGCCCGCCGGTCAAATCCGCACCGCATGCCCGGCGCCCGACAGGAAGCGCTTCACCTTGATGATGTTATTGTCCGAAAAGACGAGAAGGGTTCCGAGGGCGACCGCTTCCACCCCGGCGGTCATGGCCTCGTCGAGCTGGTCGAGGGATCCGGCGCCGCCCTCCAAGATGATCGGCACGTCGACGAGCTCTGCGGCCTCCTTCAGGAGCGCCGAATCAAGCCCGGTGCGGCGGCCCTCCCGGTCCACGGCCATCAGGCGGATTTCACCCGCGCCGCGCGCCACGCCTTCTTTCATCCACTCCTGCCAGCGCCGCGCCGGCGCCGGCTTGCCGGTCCTGTGATCGTAAAGCGCCCGCGTCTGTCCGGCGCGGGTCACGTCTATCCCCAGCACCACCGCCTGGCGTCCGAACACGTGCGCCAGCTCCGCGATCAGCTCCGGCCGGTCGAGCGCGGTCGAGGTGACGCAGATCTTGTCGGCGCCATGCTCCATGCAGGCATGGGCGCGCTCGACCGAATTGATTCCCCCGCCGACGGTCAGCGGCATCGAACATTCCTTGGCCACCACCGCGACCGAGGCGTAATCCGGCGCGCGGTTTTGGCGCGAGGCCTCGATGTCGAGCAGCAGAAGCTCGTCGGCGCCCTGGGCGTTATAGACTCGCGCCGTGGTCGCCGGATTGCCCGCGTCGCGCCATGCGGCGTAGCCGACGCCTTTGACCAGGCGTCCGTTCCTCAGCAGCAAGCTCGGGATGACGCGCCGGGTCAGCATTACGGCGTCCACTTGAGGAAGGCTTCGATCAGGCGCTGGCCGTTGAGCTGGCTTTTTTCCGGGTGGAACTGCGTCGCGAACACGGGACCCCGCAGCACCGCGGCGACGATCGGGGCGAAGTAGTCGGTCGTGGCGGCGACCCCGTCGCGGTCGTCGGTGGACAGCGCGAAGGTATGACAGAAGTAGAATTCGCGCTTGCCGCGCACCTCCTGGAAAAAGGGCTCGGCCTTTTCTTCGACCGTCACCTGGTTCCATCCCATGTGCGGGACGCGCGCTGCTTTGGGAACCAGCTGATGGAGGTCGACGACGTCGCCGGCGAACCAGCCCAGCCCTTGCGATTCTCCTTCTTCGTGGCACCGCTCGGCCAGCATCTGCAGGCCTAGGCAGATGCCGAGCAGGGGCCTTGCGCGCTCGTGCACGTATTCGTTCAGCGCCTGGTCGAGATGGCGCGCGCGCAGGCTCGCCAGTGCGGTTCGCGCGCAGCCGACGCCCGGCAGCACCAGGCGGTCGGCGGCCAGCACGTCTTCCGGCGTGCGCGCCATGTGCGGGCTCGCCCCCGCCATCAGCAAGGCATTGCGGACCGAGCTGTTGTTTCCCGCGCCGTAGTCGACGATGCCGACGTTCATGTCGATGTCATGCGGCGCTAATCAGCGCTTTCCTTCGCGCTGCCGCTGATGCGGCTCCATTTCTCGAAGTCGGCCGGGCGCCAGTCGGTGCGTCGCACCTCGGCGGCCTCGGGCATGACATGGGGCGCGACCACGTGCGGCCGCACGAGGTCCATGAACTCGTTCTCGCTCATGTCCAGGTACTTGAGGAAGATGTCCAGCGCCGCCGGCCGGCGGCCGTCGTACTCCTCCACCAGCTCCTGCGCCTTCTCGCGCGACAGCCGGCCGTTGCGGATGTCGATCGACGCCAGGTGCGTGGTGCGGCCAAATCCCCTCTTCAGGAACTTGATGTAGTCGCGCACGCCCTGCATGAAGCATTCGATCTTCTCGTAGTCGTATTCCGGCGGCACGCCTTCGACCTGGTCGCCCTGCCAATCCAGTTCATCCTTTATGATCTGGACCTGCTGCTTCACGTCCCAGGGAATATAAGTGCCGAGCAGGATCGATTTCGTCCCGTTCTTCTTCAAGGCTTCGGCCGGAGGGTAGGTGTAGGGCTTGAGCTCGCGTTTGGTCACCGGGACGTCCGACACGGTATCGTCCAGCATGCCGAGCATGTCCTCGGCGTTGATGCCGAGGTTGACGAAGGCGTTGAAGCGCCGCTCGTCGACCTCTTCGATCTCTTCATAGGTATAGAACGAAGCGTACTCGCCCGTCGGCTCGCCCCAGATCAGCAGCGGGATGTTCTGCCAAAGCGACACCCACATCGGGTAGCTGAAGATGCCCGTGTGGCAGTGCCAGCAGAAATCGCCGCGGCGCTTCAGGCTTTCGTACATCAGCTTGCGCACGACTTGGAAATTCGGCGTGAAGTGGTGCACGTCCACGCCCAGCTTGCGGAAGGTCTTGTGCGAATTCTCCTGCACCGTCGGGCGCAGGAAACCATGGTCGAAACGCACGACCAGCGGATTGAGCTTCTTCACCTTCACCAGGTACCACAGGGTGAAGGTCGAATCCTTTCCGCCCGAGAACGGCACGATGCAGTCGTAGTCGTACTTCCCGCGGTACATCTCGATGATGCGGTCGAATTCCTTGCCGCGCGACTCCCAGTCGATCTTGGTATGCTTGAAATCGACCTGTTTGCAGACCGAGCAGGAGCCCGACTTGTCGAAGATCAGGGATTCCGCGGTTTCCGGCATTACGCACCGGGTGCACATCTTCATCGCCCAGTCTCCAATCCTAAAGGCTTGTCCCCCCGGAAGCGCCGATCGCCGGCTCCGGTCGTCGCGACGGCCCACACGACGTCCGTCTTACGGCCTTTTTTTATCCAAAGGCCGTGGGGATTCCTCATAAAATTATTGATTACTCCCCGCGGCCGGGACGCGCCGGCGCCTTTGGAATGGCTGGCCCGCCGGGCGCTGCCCCGCTATATACGCCCCAGCGCGCACCGGTACGAGCAGCCCTCCTACTTATATATGTAAATGTCTGAAAACATAGACTCCCGGTTGGACCCCCAGCGCATTCTCGCGCAGGCGCAGGCAGCCTTTGACCGGGGCGATCTGGCGCAAGCCGGCGCGCTTGTGCGCCAGGTGCTGGATGTGCACCCCAACGACGCCGGACTGACCCATATCCTGGGGGTCATTGCCCATCGCCAGAACGACCTCGCGGAGGCCGAACGGCTGCTGCAAAGGGCGATCAAGCTCGGGCATGGGAAGGACAGTTTCCTGTTGCTGGCCAAGATCTACGAAAGCGTCGGGCGGGATGATCGCGCCCTCGGCTTGTATGAAGATGTGCTCCGGGCGCTGCCGAACGATTATCCAACCTGGCTCGGACTCGGCGGCGTCAAGGAACGCCTCGGCGACAAGCCCGGCGCGCGTGCGGCCTACCAGAAAGCCGTCGATCTGAAACCGGCCTCGTTTGAACCGCTCAAAAAATACACCGATCTCATTTGGAACGAGGAGCCGGGCGAGGCGGTCGCGCTCATCGGCAAATTCCTCGAAGGTGTCGGGGATATCGACACCCGGGCTAAGATCCTCTTGACCTATGTATCTCAGGTCGAGCAGTGGGAACGTATCCGGGCGGGGCTCATGCCTTATCATTGCACCCGCATGGACGAGCTGTTCTTTCACTACGCCGCGCCGGTGCTCGACGAGTTGGAGGCGGCGCAGCGGACCCGGCTCGCGGCCGATCCGAACAGCGTCTCAGCCACCAACGGTCTCGCCACGGCGCGCTTTTGCCGCGACGACCGCCATACCGCCGAAAAACTGTTCCACGCCTTTCCCGACAAGATCGCCGGGCATGTCCTCGACACCATTCGGTTTTCGCCCGGCTTTCATGACCGGCTGCGCAGCGCGCCCGACTCCGAGTTGTTCAAGGGCTTGCCGCCCCTGAACACCGTAACCGCGCCGGTGCCTGACCCCTCGGGTGTGCTCTTCCTATCGTGCGACGGCAAATACCTCGACATGTTCGCCTTGCCGATGGTGATCTCCCTGCGCGAGAACGCACCTGCGACGCCGGTACATATCCATGTCATGGACGCCTCGCCTCAGACCGTCGACAACACCGTACGGCTGATCGAGAAACTGGCGCCACTGCGTATTGCGCTCTCGGTGGAGAATCCCGGTCTCGGCGGAGGCAAGAATCAGCCCGCGCGGAATTACTATCACGCCATCCGGTTCATCCGGCTGTACGAGCAGGCGAAGGTCTATCGTTGTCCTTTATGGATGGCCGACGTCGACGCGGTCGTGAACCGCGATCTCGCGCCTTTGTTCGCCGGCATGGGTGACCATGACGTTGCGATGCGCGTCCGGCCCGGACGGACCGAGCCGTGGAACCAATTCAACGCCAGTCTCGTCGGCTTCGCGCCGGGCGAACGTAGCCTGGCCTATCTGCGCCAGACCGCGATGTACCTGGCGCACTTCTTCCAGCAGGACGGATTGCGGTGGGGCATCGACCAGCTCGCCATGTACGCCGTGTGGGCGGATATGCGCGATCGGGGGGAGGCGCCCTCCGTGAAACTCCTCGACGACCGCTCGGTGGATTACTTCCAGACGCCCGAGGGCTTCATCTGGTGCAACTCGGGTGTGAAGAAATTCTGGCATTTGCGCCAGCTCGAGAAGGGCGGCGACACGGCCTCCTTCGGCGACAATAGATACGTCCCGGTGTTCGAAAAATACTGGCGTGCGCTCCAGGCGCTGCGGACGCAGGGCTAGCGCTGTTACCCAGGTGAACTGGCCCGCCCGGGGCCCTCCTGCTAGGCTGGCCGGGCCGTCGTTCGCGCTTTTCCGGAGACCACCGCGATGAGGACTTTTGCCTTTTCCGCCCTAGCCCTGCTTTGCTCCAGCGCGCTTGCCGTCCCGGCATGGAGCGCCGACGCGCCGCAGCTTCCCGACGGCAAGGGCAAGGACGTGGTCGAGGCGGTGTGCACCGGCTGCCACCCCGTGAACATGATCCTCACCAGTTCCGGCTACAGCCGTGCTCACTGGGAGGAACTCACCGGCACCATGATCGCCCTGGACGACGCGGCAAGCCGCGAGGCGATTCTCACTTACCTCTCCACGAATTTCCCGCCCAACACAAAGCGCGCCTCGAAGGCCGTCGCCGGCGCGCACAAGATCAGCTTTCAGCAGTGGACCGTGCCCACGCTCGGCCAGCGCTCGCGCGATCCGGTCGAAGCGCCCGACGGCACCATCTGGTGGGTCGGACAGTTCGGCAACGTCATGGGCCGGCTCGATCCCAAGACCGGCGAGATGAAGGAGTTCCCGCTGCCGGAGAACGCCAAGCCCCACAGCGTCACCATCGATGCCGACGGCAACCCCTGGTACACCGGCAACGCCAACGGCACCATCGGCAAGCTCGACGCCAAGACCGGCGAGGTCGTGAAAGTCTATCGCATGCCCGATCCCAAGGCCCGCGATCCGCACACGGCCGAGTTCGACAAGAACGGCATCCTCTGGTTCACCCTGCAGCAGGCCAATATGTTCGGCCGCCTCGATCCCAAGAGCGGCGACATCAAGCTTGTCACCGCCAAGACGGCGAACGCGCGGCCCTACGGCGTCAAGATCGATGCGGACGGCAATCCCTGGTACGCCTGCAACGGCGCGCCGTGCCTGGTGAAAGTCGACGCGAGGACCATGGAGCAGACCGAGATCAAGCTCCCGACGCCAGGCACCACCGTGCGCCGCCTCGACATCGCGGCCAACGGCGATATCTGGTTCGTCAATTCCTCCAAAGGGAAGATCGGCCGCCTCACGCCCAAGACCGGCGAGATCAAGGAATGGGATTCACCGAGCGGCGCAAGCGCGCACCCCTATGCCCTCGCGGTCGTCGACGGCGTGGTCTGGTACAATGAATCGGGTGTTCGGCCGGACATGCTCGTGCGCTTCGATCCCCGCAGCGAAACCTTCCAGAGCTGGCCGATCGCCTCGGGCGGCGTCCACGCCGGCATCGTTCGCCACATGCGCCCGGCGCGCAACGGCGACCTCCTGATCCACCAGAGCTCGACCAACCGCATCATGCGCGTGCCCACCAAGGGCATCACCCCGTCGAGCTGAGGGGATTAATTAGTTAATTAGGGTCAGACCCCATTAAAGTTAATTAGAATTAATTAGGGTCAGACCCCATTAAGAATGACTGTGGGGCGCCGTCGGCGCGGAGCGGGTTCACACTCTTTTACGGCCCGCTTCTGCGCATCCATGGGAGCAGCATGTTCACCCGCGTCCGATAGCGGCGATAGTCCTCGCCGAACAGCGCGATGAGATCGCGCTCCTCGAGCTGGATGCCGATCAGGATGTAGGCCGTCGTCGCGGCCGCGAACAAAAGGTGCCCCACCGTCATCACCGGCGCGGCCCAGAAGGCGATGATGAACCCCACATACAGCGGATGGCGCACGAAGCGGTACGGACCCGGAGTCTTGAAGGCCGCCGGGGCGGCGCCGTGGCCGCCGAAATGACGGACCGCCTGCGAAAGGCCGAACAACTCGAAATGGCTGATCAGGAACGTCGAACCCAGCACGATCAGCCATCCGGCAAGTCCAAGCGCGAGCACCGCCTGCGCCATCATGGGATCTTCGACCTGCCAGACGACCGCGGGGATCGGCCGCCACTGCCAGCACAGGAGCGCGAGCGCGAGGCTCGCAAACAGAACATAGGTCGTGCGTTCCGCGGGCGCGGGCATGAATCGCGTCCACCAGCTCTTGAACGCCGGCCGCGCCATCACGCTGTGCTGGAGGGCGAAGACGGCGAGCAGCGCGAGATCGATCGCCAGTGCGACCGCGATCGGCTCTTCGCGGCCGCTGTCGATGGTCTTGGGCACGAAAAGCCCGGTGACGAAACCGACGGCATAGAGGAACACCGCAAGGAACGCGGCGTATGTCAGGAGCGAATAGAGAATGAGGATGACGCGGCCCATGGTTTGCCTCCGCGGATGGCCGAGGCTGTCGGCCGGCAGACATGCTGTTGGGCGATGACGGACAAAGCATGCTCCCGCTGTCCCGAGCCGACAAGATCGGAGAGGGACCTCGCGCCGCACGTCCGTTGCGCGATGCACCGCGCACGCCGCCCTGCGGGCGCGAGCCCATAACCTCAGATTTAACACGTCTGCGGCTCATCCTCGCCCAGCGTGTGCTGGGCAAAGCTTTGATTTATCGCGCGTTCTTGGGCCGCGATGGTATCTGAGTGCGCGCGGCCTGGCCGGCGCGTTCGCTGAGGAGCCAATTTCCTGGAAGCGAGGACTTGGCAAGGCAGGCCTTGAAGCTGGACGCCCTCGATCCCGAGCTTCTGCACCTGTACAGCAACATATTGCCGCGATCGGCAGACCCAGATGAGGCCCTTGCCCTTCGGCAGCAGCTGCGCCAGGTCGAGCCGTTCGTTTCCGTCTTCAACGCCGTCACGGCGAGGCTCCTGGCGGTTTACGGGCAGCCCGAAGCGGCGCTGGCCATGGCCGAAGCATTGCCCGCCGATTTTCTGCAGCGCTTCTCCGACCTGGCGCGGCTTTACGCTCGGATGGGACGCACTCAGGACGCTGCCGCCATCCTTCTCGCCGCGCCGGCGCAGGTCTATCCCCCGGCGTGGCCGCCAGGGCGGCCAGCCTGTTGCGCATGGCGCCGTCGCGCGCCGCCGAGCAGGACCGGACGTTCCTGGAGGAGCTGAAATGGGTGTACGTCAACGTTGGCGACGCTGCCGCGGGTTTTCGCTTGATGATGCGAAACGTCGAAGCCGGTTACGATAACCCCGGCGGTTCCACATAATTGTACGACCCCGCCCTTGCACCGATGCGCAAGACGGAAGCCTTCAAAGACCTCATGCGCAAGGCCGGCCTCGTCGACTACTGGCGCGCGCGCGGCTGGCCGGACATGTGCCGCCCCGTGGGCGCCGATGACTTCGAGTGCGACTGACCGCTAAGGCCGCTTGATCCCGCTCACCCGGCCTTCACGCTGGCGCCGCGATTCTCCGCGACTTTTTTTGCCAGTTCGTCCCACTCCTGCGCCGCTCGCAGCAGATCGTCCCGCAGCCGGCTGACGTCCTGTCGGTTGGCCAGTTGCCGGAAATAATCCGCCCGTTCGCGAAACGCCGCCGTTTTGTCGCTCATCGATGCCCCGAAGAAAGGAAGTGAGGAAGGAGCGGTGTGCTTAACGGCTTGCGCTGCCGCGCGCCACCAATCTTCGCGGGTGTGGGCCATGCAAGGGAGTCGCGGCTCCATTGAAGTCGCCGCGCGGGAATAGAATCCCGGCCTGGGCCGTCCATAATACGTGGGGTAAGGCTGTCATGGACGAACCTACGCTCTCCGAAAGCGACGCACAGCGTGCAGCGCAAGTGCTGCGCCGCGCATTTGGGGACGGCGCAAAGGCCGTCCTCGAAGACTTGGTCGCGGCAACGCCGCCCACGCACAAGGAGGCGCACGCGATTCTACGCACGATCTTGGCGGCGCTCAGCCGCGAGACGTGAGGGTCAACGGCGCGGCGGCTGTGCGCCGCCCGTGGCGCTGGTGCCGGGCTCCCGATCGACCCGCCGCGCGCGCCGTCCTTCAGCCGGCGCATCCCCGCGAGCGCGAAAGCCAGCAGAAGCAGGATTGATTATGCACGTGGCGGCTCTTTCCGCGTGTGCAAGAGCATGGGCTCTCGCGCCATGAACCGGAGGCGACGCGTGCGCGACGCTGCATACGGCCGAAGAAGTAGATTCTCCGGCTTGTCCCTCGCTGCGTAGCTCCCAGCGGGCAACGGCGAAGACGGACGAGGGGGCATACGGGCGCCGCGATATTTTCATCATCCTCCGGCAAGGAGCGGCGTGCAGCCGAGCGGCGAGACCGGGGGATCCATTTTGTTGCGGATGAGCGTGTTCGCATCCGCTGCGACCGGGTGCTTGATTCGCTTTGATGTGCTCGGGCTCAGCGACATGCCCCGACACGCGGCGCAGGAACCTCCGTCACGTCTCTATTGACAACGTATCCATATGGTATACAATGTCCCCATTTAGATGTCAATGCCCAGGAGGGGCCGAATCGAATGGCGCCTATTCCCAAGCCCGCCCCGTCGCCGCAATCGGCGCACGCCAACGCCAGTGCGCCGCCCTCGGTGCCGCGCTCCCAATTCCCCGCCGGCGCCCTTGGCCCCCACATCGGCGGCGCGGCTTCCGCCGTCGCCGCGTGTACCCAAGCCCCGCTTGAACTCGTCGCGCACCATCTGCTCACCCTTGCCGCCATGCCGGTCCAGCGCCTCGTTTCCGTCCGCCTTCCCACCGGCGGCGTGCAGCCGGTCTCCTGCTATTTCCTCACCATCGCCGGCGCGGGCGAGGGCCGCAGCGCCGCCGAGCGCATGTGCGTCGCGCCCGTGCGCTTTTGGGAGCAACGCTTTGCGCCCCCCGCCGCGTCTCTCATCGGCATGAAGGCGATCGACATCAATAAAGACGCCGTCTGGCCGGGCCATCCGGACTGGAATCCGGACAAACCCTTCCTGCGCATCCGGCATCTTGGCCCGCCGCCTCAACTCGCGGCCGCCAAACCGTCGAAGGCCTTCGAATTCGACCAGATATTCCTGTGTCCGGTCCGGTCCGGAATCAACGACCGCTACGATCGCTACGCCCGCTTCGGTCGCCGCAGCGGCCTGTTCGCCGGCGTCGCAGCGGACCTGCTCACGCCGTCCTGTGCACGGCGCAACGAAGCCGTCAGCCTCAGCGCGCTGTGGGACGGCCGGGCCGGCCTCGACAACTTCTCCCTTGAACCGCGCCTCTCCCTCCATCTTGTCGCGACGCCGGGCGAGGGGATTGCGCTCCTGCGCGCGCCCGAGGTCGCCGAGTCAGGCCTTTTGGGCCGTCTCCTTACCGTGTACCCGGCCTCGCGCATTGGCGCGCGGTCGTTCCATCTGGGCGACGGCGCTCCGCCGCCGGAGCTCGAAGCGCTGCACGCGCTTCTCACCGATCTCTACGCACGCCAGGCCGCCATGGAAACCCGCGTCCTTCCGCTGGCCGCGCCCGCGCAGGAAACCTGGTTTGCTTTCGCCCGTGAATGCGAGGCGGCGATGGCGGAAGGCGGCGCCTTCGCCGCGATCCGCGGCCTTGCCGGCCATCTCGCCGAGCACGCCGTGCGTCTTGCCGCGATCACCGCGCTGCTCGAGGATCCCTCGCGCGAGGAGATTGACGCGCCTGCCCTCGATCGCGGCATTGCGCTCGCGCGCTTCTATGCGATGGAAGCGTTGCGGCTCGCTGACGTACCGGTCCCGCTGCCCGCGGGCGACGCCATCATCGGCGCGCTTCAGGTGTGGCTTGAGCGCAAATACGCCGGCCGCGAGATCACGTTGCGGGAGGTTTATTCTTCAGGCCCCGCGTCCTTGCGCCGGTCCGCCAGCGCGGAGCGTGCGATGCGCCAAATGGAGTTGCTCGGCCTCGCCGAGCGGCTGAAGCCCGCGCCGGAGACCCATGGCAATGCCGGGTTGCGCTGGCGCATTTTCGCCGGCGGCAAAAATCTGCAGCAATCTGCCGCATGAGTGCCGCATGGCTCTTGCGGCAGCCAAGCTGTTGCCCATCCTGGGAAATCTGGAATCTGCCGCACGGAATCCGCCGCATTGCGAATGCGCGGACGCCTCAAAGAAAAAGGGCCGGATCAACCGGCCCTTTCTTGTCGCTCAATCCACAGGACCGAAGTCCTGCGCAGCTCCGCGCAACGGAGCAGGATCAGCCCGCTGTGAACGTGCGGATCGGCAGGCCCAGGAGCCAATAGACCCACACGAACAGGAACAGCCACACCACGTCGACGAAGTGCCAGTACCAGGCCGCCGCCTGGAAGCCGATGTGCTTGTGCGGCTGGAACTGGTTGTTCAGCGCGCGGAAGCCGCAGACGGTCAGGAACACGGTCCCGACGAACACGTGGAAGCCGTGGAAGCCCGTCGCCAGGTAGAAGGTCGACGGGTACACGCCTTCGGTCAGCTTGAACGAGGCGTGCACATATTCGTAGGCCTGCAGCCCGAGGAACAGCGCGCCGAGGAACGCGGTGATGAAGATCCACTTCGCGGCTTTCTGGTTGTTGCCTTCTTCGATGTAGATGTGCGCGCGCGTCACCGTACCGCCGGAGGTCAGCAGGATGACGGTGTTGTAGAACGGCAGCTCCCACGCATCGAGCGGGGTGATGCCCTGCGGCGGCCACTGCAGCGTCGAGGTCGAGAAGCCCAGCGCGTTGTGGAAGAACGCCCAGAAGAACGCGACGAAGAACATCACTTCCGAGGCGATGAACAGCACCATGCCCATGCGCAGGCCGTGGCTGACCTCCTCGGTGTGCGCCTTCTCCACCACCGACTCGCGCACCACGTCGCGCCACCACATCCACATGGTCAGGATCACCAGCACGAAGCCCGGCAGCAGCTTGAAGATGCCCGGCTCCATGCCGAACACCGGCACCTTGTGGAAGTACAGGATCGCGCCGATGGCGAGGACGAGGCCGCCGAAGGCGCCCAGCGCCGGCCACGGGCTCGGGTTGACCATGTGGAAATGATGTTTGGCGTGGGCGCTCATGGAAACTATTCCCTCTGTCTCGCGCTAATTTGTGGTCTCGCGGGCCTCGAGCGAGGCGCGCTTCATCGGTTCGTTTTTGTCTTCGGCGCTGCCTTCCACCGGAAATCCGTCCTTGGAACGGAAGAAGGTGTAGGACAGCGTGATCGTCTTCACTTCTTCGGTATGCTCGTCGCTGGCCAGCGCAGGATCGACGTAATAGGTCACGCCGAACTGCATCGTCTGGCCGGGCTGCAGCGTCTGCTCCTGGAAGCAGAAGCACTCGATCTTGTTGAAGTATTGCCCGATCTTGTCGGGCGTGACGTTGAAGGTCGCCGTGCCGGTGGAGGGCGTATCGCCGATATTGGTGGCGGTGTAGTGCACCACCACGGTCTCGCCCAGGTTCGCCGTCACCTGCGGCTGCGCCGGCTTGAAACGCCATTGCAGCTGCGGATCGGTGTTGGCATCGAAGCGCACCGTGATCGGGCGGTCGATGGCCTGGGTCGTGTTCTCGGTTTTGATCTGCGGATCCCCGCCGATGCCGATCGCGCGGCAGAAGGCGTCGTAATAAGGCACGAGCGCAAACGCCGATCCGATCATCACCGCCGCTCCCCCGAGGGAGAGCGCGGCGACGCGGAAGTTCCGGCGTTTCAAATCGGGCTGGGCCATGTCCTTTCGTGCCTTGCCGTCAGGTTACTCGGCCGGATGCGCGGCGGCGCGGGCCAGCACAGGCGGCTCCTCGAAGGTGTGGAACGGCGCCGGCGAGGGCACGGTCCACTCGAGGGTCGTGGCGCCTTCGCCCCACGGGTTCGCCACCGACTTCTTGCCCCAGAACATGCTGTGCACCGCCATCACCAGGAAGAAGACCGACGAGCCGCCGGCGACGAACGCGCCGATGCTCGAGATGTAGTTCCAGTCGGCGAACACGTCCGGATAGTCGATGTAGCGGCGCGGCATGCCGGCAAGGCCGAGGAAGTGCTGCGGGAAGAAGGTCAGGTTCACGCCGATGAAGGTCGTCCAGAAGTGAAGCTGGCCGGCCCACTCGGGGAACACGCGGCCCGTCATCTTGTCGTGCCAGTAGTAATAGGCCGCGAAGATCGCGAACACGGCGCCCAGCGACAGCACGTAGTGGAAGTGCGCGACGACGTAATAGGTGTCGTGCATCACGATATCCATGCCGGCGTTGGCCAGCACGACGCCGGTGACGCCGCCGACCGTGAACAGGAAGATGAAGCCCACCGCCCAAACCATCGGCGTGCGGAACGAGATCGAGCCGCCCCACATGGTCGCGATCCACGAGAAGATCTTGATGCCCGTGGGTACCGCGATCGCCATCGTCACGGCGATGAAATAGGCGCGGTAATTGACGTTCATGCCCACCGTGTACATGTGGTGCGCCCACACGACGAAACCGACGACGCCGATCGAGGCCATGGCGTAGGCCATGCCGAGATAGCCGAACACCGGCTTGCGCGAGAAGGTCGAGACGATGTGGCTGACGATGCCGAACGCCGGCAGGATCATGATGTACACTTCGGGGTGTCCGAAGAACCAGAACAGGTGCTGCCACAGCAGGGGGTCGCCGCCGCCGCGCTGATCGAAGAAAGCGGTGCCGAAGTTGCGGTCCACCAGCAGCATGGTCAGCGCGCCGGCCAGAACCGGGATCGCGAGCAGAAGCAGGATCGCGGTGATCAGCGTCGCCCACACGAACAGCGGCATCTTGTGCATCGTCATGCCGGGTGCGCGCATATTGAAGATCGTGGTGATGAAGTTGGTCGCGCCCAGGATCGAGGACGCTCCCGCCAGGTGCAGCGACAGGATCGCGAAGTCGACAGCAAGCCCAGGCTCGCCGGCGTTTCCGGACAGCGGCGGATAAAGCGTCCAGCCGGTGCCGGCGCCGCCCGAGAGCATGGAAAGGACGAGCAGGATCAGGGCCGGCGGCATCAGCCAGAACGAGATGTTGTTCATGCGCGGGAAGGCCATGTCCGGCGCGCCGATCATCATCGGCATCATCCAGTTCCCGAACCCGCCGATCAGCGCGGGCATCACCACGAAGAACACCATCAGCAGCGCGTGCGCGGTGACGACGACATTATAGAAGTGCTTGTCGGTGATGAAGTCGAGGCCGGGCGTCGCCAGCTCCGCGCGGATCATCATCGAAAGACCCCCGCCCACCAGCGAGGAGATCACCGCGAACACCAGGTACATCGTGCCGATGTCCTTGTGGTTGGTGGAATAGAGCCAGCGGGTGATGCCCGTCGGCGTGTGGTGATCGTCGTGGTGGTCGCCGTGGCCGTGGGTGGCACCGTGCGTGGCGTGACCTGCCGGGGCGGAATGAGCAGCACTCATGGGAGTCTTTCTCCGGGAAACGTAATCTTAGTTGGCCGACGCGAGCTTGGTATCGGAGGCGGCGGGCGCGAGGCCGGCTTTTTCCTGCTCGACCCAGCGCTGGTATTCTTCGCGGCTCACCGCATCGACGACGATCGGCATGTAGGAATGATCGACGCCGCACAGCTCCGAGCACTGGCCGTAGTAGCGGCCGGGCTTGGTGATGTGGGTCCAGGTCTCGTTGACGCGGCCCGGCATGTTGTCGAGCTTCACGCCAAAGGCCGGCACCGTCCAGGCGTGGATCACGTCGTTGGCGGTGAACAGAAGGCGGATATTGGTGTTGATCGGCAGCACGACGTGGCGGTCGGTCTCCAGCAGGCGGTGCTGGCCCGCCTTGACGTCGATCTCGGCGTCGGGGATCGCAATCGCGTCGAACGAGATGCCGGCGTCCACATATTCATACGACCAGAACCACTGGTTGCCGGTGATCTTCAGGGTCATCTCGGCTTCGTTGGTGCGGTCCAGGTGATAAAGGATCCGGTAGGAAGGCACGGCGATCGACACCAGGATGAACACCGGAACCACCGTCCAGATCACTTCGACCAGGGTGTTGTGCGACCACTTCGCCGGCACCGGGTTGGCCTTCTCGTTGTAGCGCACGATGCACCAGACCAGCAGCGCGAGCACGAACAGGCTGATCACCGCGCACACCCAGATCAAAAGGGTGTGGAAGTCGTAGAGCATCTCCGCTTGCGGGGTTGCCGGGGTCTGAAGGTTGAGCTGCCAGCGCTTCGGGAAGGAAGGGGTGGGCATTGGCTCGGCAGCAAGCGCGGAGCCTCCCATGGAAAGGACGCTCGATACGAAGGCGGCGATCGCCAATGTCACTCGACTCACACTCTGTCTCCATTGCAACCCAGCGGACGGGCCCCGTTTAAGCGCCTGCGCCAAGTGGTTCAACCGATATTTTTTGGGCGTTTGCAAATTCCCCTGCTGCGCCAATGGGTTCCGAAGAATCCCCTCACGCTGCCCCGCGCGGACATTAGCCGAACGGTGATGGGAGGTAAAGGTAAAGCCCTGTGTAAACAGTGGCTTGTTAACCCTTTCGACGCACGCGCGTTTTCGCGATGTCACCTGTGCGCGCTGGCAACGCGCAAAGGGTTTAACTCGACCGCCCGGTCGGCTAGACAGGCAGGTCCATGACCTGCGCGTGTTAGGAGTAATTGGTGAACGCAACTCCGTCCGATCGTTCCGAAGAGGCCAGGCAAAAAGCCGCCCGCCGCCGCGCCATCGTCGTCGGCCTCATCCTCGTGGGCATTTCTCTCTTCATGTATGTCAGCTTCATCGTCAAAACGGCGGTGAGGGGACCGTGAGAGACGGACGCGCTGACGCGCGACTTCTTCCTCCGTCTTGCCTCCGCGAAAGGATCGGGCTCGGCTTACCAATGTCCGGTGTCCTCCTAGGCCCGAAGGGCCGAGGATCGAGAGCGGTCGAGGTCGGCTTACCCATTTCCGATGTCATCCTTGGCCCGAAGGGCCGAGGATCCAGGGGTGTTTGTTTTGTGGTTTATATAACAAAAACTGCTGGATCCTCGCGGCTTCGCCGCACCGATGACCGCGCGGTGCTTCAATGAGCACCGCCGCCGTCCTTCCTCATCTCAACGCTGCGCTCAACGCAATCTCGGCGATTCTCCTGATCATCGGGTTCATCCTGATCCGGGCCGGGCGGCGCGACGTGCATCGCAAAGTGATGATCGCCGCCTTGAGCGTGTCTGCGGTTTTTCTGGTGAGCTATCTCACCTATCATTTCACGGCGCCCATCTTCGTCTTTCAGGGCACGGGCTGGACGCGGCCGGTGTACTACGCGCTGCTCATCAGCCATGTGATCCTCGCGACGCTCGCGACGCCGCTGGTCGCCGTCACGGCCTACCGCGCGCTCAAGGGCACCTTCGACCGCCACCGCGCCATCGCGCGTTGGACGATCGGCGTGTGGCTCTATGTCGCCGTCAGCGGCGTGATGATCTACGTCGCGCTGTATCACATCTACCCGACGCCCCCTTCGTCATCCCTGGCGCGCAGCACCAACGCTTTATCGTCATCCTTGGCCCGAAGGGCCGAGGATCCAGGGGTTTCCCGTATCTGTTTTTTCCGCGAAATACCAAACACCTCTGCGTCCTTGCGGTTTGCCGTCCGCACGGATGACACCGAGAGTGTCACCTGATGGATGAACGCGAAGTCCTCGCGAGGTCGATGCCGCCGCCGGTGGACATGGCCGTGGACGGCAATTTCGCCGGCAAGGTGACGCCGCCGTTCCTGCATGAACTGCGCGGATGGACGGGCCTGCCGCTCGCCGCGCTCGCGCTCGCCGGGCTCCTTGCGCTTCTGCTCGCCGCCTCGCGCGTTCCCGGCGCCGAGCAGGTGCTCACCTGGACCGGCGACAGCTTCTTCCAGAAGGGCCTCGTCGCTCATGTCACCTTCGCCTTCGTCATCTGGTACATGGGTGTCCACGGCGCGCTCACCGTCATCATGACGGCGCAAATGCAGGATGCCCGCGATCCGCCGGGCCTCTTCAATGTCTTGACCGGTCGGCTCGGGCTTTACGGCGCCGGCGTCAGTCTCATCCTTCTGCTCGCGCCGGTGTTGGCCGATCTCGGTGAGCCTTCCCTCAACAATTATCTGCCGGTGCTTGATCATCCGGTCTACTACGCGGGGCTGCTCCTCCTCGCGGTGTCGGTGGCGCTGCCCGTCGTGCGGCTCCTGGTGATCCTGGCGCGCGAGCGCAAATGCGACGCCGCTGTGTTCGCCATCGCCGCCGCGGGCGTGATCTATCTGCTCGCGCTCGCGTGTGTGCTCGCCGCCTGGCTCACCATTCCGCCGAATGTCGGCCGTCAGGGAACGAATGAATACCTGATGTGGGGCGGCGGCCATGTCCTGCAATTCGCCAACACGGCTCTGATGCTCTGCGCGTTCTACCTCATCGCGCGCGCCGCCCTCGGCGAGACTCCGCTGCCGGGCTCATGGCTCAAGATCATGATGCTGGTCTTGGTGGCCGGCGCCGCCGCCGGGCCGCTGCTCTACCTCACTCACGAACCGGGCGGCGCCACGCAGCGCGATCTCTTTACCCGCCTTTACTGGTACGCGCTGCCATTGCCCACGGCGGTGGTGCTCGGCAGCGTCGCGCTCTTGCTCATGCGCCGCTGGCGCGACGCCATGAACGGTCCGCCCGAAATCAAGGCCGTCGTCATCGCGTTCGTGCTGTTCGCTTACGGCGGAGTGCTGGGATTCTTCGAAGGCTCGATTGATACACGTACGCCCAGCCACTATCACGCCATGCTGATCGCGGTGTCGCTCGCCTTCATGGCGCTGTACTTCGCGCTGTTCCTGCCCCTCCTGGGCAGGCGCACCGCGCGGCGCAAGCTGCGTACGGTGATGTACGTATTGCTGGGCGGGGGGCAGTTCCTGCATTCCACCGGCCTTTATCTCGCCGGTCTCGAAGGCGTGTTGCGCAAGACGCCCGGCGCCGCCCAAGGGCTTGATAGCACATGGAAGATCGTCAGCATGTCGATGATGGGCGTCGGCGGCCTGATCGCGGTCGCGGGTGGCATCATCTTCATCTTTCTCGCCGGCAAAATGTTATTGGCAAAGCCGGATCATAGGATTAGACCAGCGCCGTGACTCAGATCCGCCATTACATCGAGCTGATGAAGCTTCGCATCGGCTTCCTCATCGCCATCAGCGCGATGGCGGGCTATGCGGCGATCGCGAGCCATGTGGATGCGTGGCAGCTCGTCGTCCTGTTCATTGCGATGGTGCTCGGCTCGTCGGGCTCGGCCGTGTTCAATCAATATTATGATCGCGACATCGACCGCTTGATGGCGCGCACCGCAAGTCGTCCGCTCGCCGCCGGCACGCTCGGCGATCCGCGCAAGGCGCTGTTGTTCGCCGGCGTGTTGCTTGTCGCCGGATGTCTTATCGCGATGCTCGCGTTCAACTGGGTGGTCGCGACGCATCTGTTCCTCGGCGCCTTTGTCTACGGCGTGGTTTACACGGTCTGGCTCAAGCGCCGGCACTGGACCAACATCATCATCGGCGGCGCCGCCGGCAGCTTTGCCGTGCTCGCGGGCGCGGCCGCGGTCGACCCGAACATCTGGCTGTTGCCGACTTTGATGGCGATCACTCTCTTCCTTTGGACGCCGTCGCACTTCTGGTCGCTCGCCATCCTGATCAAGGACGATTACGCCAAGGCAGGCGTGCCGATGCTGCCCGTGATCGCGGGCGACGCGGCGTGCGCGAAATGGATCCTCGGCAATACGATCCTGCTCGTGATCTCGGCCGCGCTGCCGCTCGTCTTCGGCGAACTCGGCGTCCTCTATGGTGTGATCTCGGCGCTGTTCGGCGCGCGCTTCCTGTGGCTGAACGTCGCGCTCGTGCGGACTCCGACCCGCGACCTCGCCCGCCGGAACTTCCTGTTCTCCATGCAGTACCTCGCCGGCGTGTTCCTCGCCGTCGTGGTCGACAAGCACGTCACGCTGCCGTTCTAGGACGGCTCCGAAATTCAGTGATGCACTTTCGCGATGATATACGCGAGCTCGCTGCCGCCTGCGCCGCGGTCGAACACGAAGGGCAAGGTTCGATCCGTTTTCTGCGCCTGCGGCGTCGTGCCGAGGTCGGCCGTCGTCACGCCCGGCGCATAGAACATCATGTGGCCGGGAAAGGCGGTCGCGGTCACTTTGCCCGCGGCATCGAGCCGCACGTCGCCCGCCGTCATATAGGCTACGCCGCCTCTGGCCGGCCGCTTGAACTTTCCGCTTTGGAATCCGGCGTCGATATCGGCGCGGATCTCCTCGAGGTTCTTTCCGCCCGCCAGCAATTCGCCGACGCGCAGCATACCGGCACGTAGCTGGTCTTGCCTTCGGCGTCCCAGCACGTCGGCTTGAAATTCTCGGTGCCGTAGAAGAACCCATCGCGATTGACGAGGCAGGTAAAACCGTTCGTGCCGTCCTTCACCTTCTCGAAACCTTTCGCGCCGTAGACGTAAACCGCCGCGCCGTCGCGCAGGTGGGCCGGCCCGCCCGACAGCGCGAGCGCGATCTCGACCTCGCGCGGGAACGTCGCGTTGAGTGTCTTTCGCGTGTCCGGCATGTCGGCGGCATGCGCAGCAACGAACGCAAACGCCGCGATGAGAAGCGCGCTCATCAGTTCAGATCCACTGCATGTTTCTTGAGGTCCGCGAGCTCGCAGTATTGAAGCGCCCCTTCGTGCGTCGCGGCAAGGACGACCTTCGGCGCTTGTCCCTTCTCGAACGCCTGCTGCCAGCGCGGCGCGCAAAGGCACCACCGGTCGCCCGCTTTCAGGCCGGGGAAATTGTATTCCGGTATCGGCGTCGAAAGGTCGTTGCCGGCGCGCTTGCTGAAGGCAAGGAACTCGTCGGTCATCACCACGCATACGGTGTGCGAGCCCAGGTCCGAAGGCCCGGTATTGCAACAGCCGTCGCGGAAGAATCCGGTTACCGGATTCGCCGAGCACAGTTGCAGCGTCCCGCCGAGCACGTTCTTCGCCGGTCGCTGCTGTTCGCTCATGTCACGGGGCATGACCTGACCTTCGCGGATGAAAAGAGCTAAGAATTTAGGCGCGCTCCGATTGCCGCTCAACCGGAAAAGCCCCTATGCTTGGGGTATGTCCGATAAGAACGAAACGGTTGCGCCGGCCGATGTGGCGCGGATCTGGGCGGTCATGAGCCACGAGATCCGAACGCCGCTCATGGGCGTCGTGGGGATGCTCGAGGTGCTCAACCGCACCAGCCTGACCGATGAGCAGCGGCGAATCATCGCGACCGCCGAAGAATCCTCGGTCACCCTGATGCGCATCATCGATGACGTGCTCGATTTCGCCAAACTCGAGTCCGCGCGGGTCAAGCTCGAGGAAACGCCGGCCGATCCCGTGGCCGTCGTCGAAGGTACGGCCGACCTCCTGATGAACATCGCCCGTTCGAAACGCCTCGGACTCACCAGCGAAGCCGTCGGGCCATTGCCGCAGATCATCTGCGATCCACTGAGGCTGCGCCAGGTGCTGCTCAATATCGGCGCCAACGCGGTCAAGTACACCGACAACGGATCGGTGGCGCTCTCGGTTTCGCAGATCGGCGAGACGCGTGAGAACGTCACCCTCCGTTTCAGCGTCGCCGACACCGGCCATGGCATTCCGCTCGAGCTGCAAGGCTATCTCTTCGAGCCGTTCTGGCAGCTTGCCGGACGCGAAGCTTCGTTCGGCGGCATGGGCGGCGTCGGCCTCGGCCTCGCCATCTGCCGTACGTTGGTCGACGCCATGGGCGGGCAGATTTCCATCGACAGCCGTCCCGGGCAGGGGACGCGTTTCGACGTCGACGTTGCATTCAGGAAGGCTTTGCACATCGCCGCAAACCTTCCCCGGCTCGGCGAGATCGAGATCGTGACGGTCGATACGGGCGAGGCTAATCTTGCGATTGCGCTGCGTTATCTCGAACATGCCGGTGCGACCATCGTCCGGCTCGATAACCTTGGCGCGATCGGGCGCTCTCCGCCGGCGGCGGGAGCGAAGCGCGCGGTGATCCTTCTCGGCGCGGACACGGAAGCCGAGGACGTCGAAGCCACGGCGGCGGCTTTGCAGCGCATCGGCTCGGAACGGCACTCGTCCATCGTCTGGCTGCATCGCGGCGCCGCGGGCAGCCTCCCCGTGCGTTCGGGTGTCTGGCCGGTGCGCGCCAATCCGATGCGGCGCGCCGATCTATTCGCCGCGGTCGAACGTACCTGCGGCGCGCGCGAAGGCGACGGCTTCGCCGTGGTGGCACGCCACCAGACGCGCCACGTCGATTCCGCCGATGCCGTACAAGCGGCGCGCGCCGATGGTCTTGTCGTCCTGGTCGCTGAAGACAATAAGGTGAATCAGGAAGTGCTGCGGCAGCAGCTCGCCATCCTCGGGTACGACTGCGACATCGCACCGACCGGTCATGCGGCCCTGAAAGCGCTTTCCGAGCGGAAGTATCCTCTGCTTCTCTGCGACTGCCATATGCCCGGAATGGACGGGTTCGAGTTGACGCGTCTCATCCGTACCAACGAGGGCAGCGGCCCGCGCATGCCCATCGTTGCGGTCACCGCGAATGCCGTTCCGGGCGAGGCGACCCGCTGCCGCGCCGCGGGCATGGACGACTATCTCGCCAAACCGATCGAGATCGGCGCGCTTCAGGCAAAGCTCAATCGCTGGATAGGCCCGACCAGGGCGCTCGTCGACTGGACCGCGGCTTCTGCGGGCGCCAAGGAAGCTCCCGACCGGATCCTCGACCTGCGCGGCCTTTCGATCGTTTACGGCAACGATCCTACGCGCCTCGCGCCGGTGATCGAGCAATGGTCGATCTCCATCAACGATCTTCTGCAAGATTTGCAGGTGAATATTTCTGCCGGCGATTGGCACGGCGCGCTTGCGACCACCCACCGCCTTAAAGGAAGCGCCGGCGTCGCGGGAGCGCCCCGCCTTTCGGCGGCGGCGGCGGCGCTGGAGGTCGCGCTGCACGGCGGGGATATCGCCGAGATCAACCGCGAATACGCGCGTGTCCGCAATCTTGCATTGGCGGGTTTGAACGAAGCGGCCGACTGGCGCCGCGCGGCGAACGCCTAGGCGGCGTTATCCGAAAAGGCCGCGTCCGGTGCGAGAAGATATCCCGCGCCGCGCACGGTTTTGATCATGACGGGCCGCTTCGGATCCACTTCGATCTTATGCCGCAGGCGCGTGACCAGCACATCGATGCTGCGGTCCATGGGATCCCATTCGCGCTGAAGCACGTGCGCCATCAGGTCCTCGCGGGTCTGGACGTGACCGGCGTTGCGGATGAGGTGCGCGAGCAGACGGCATTCGTTGCCGGTGAGCATCGCTTCCGCGCCGCTCTTTGAGCGGAAGAGCCCCGCATCCTGGTCGAGGGTCCAATCCTGATACGTGAGCTTCCCATGCGGCACTTCGCGACGCGCGCTCTGCGGCGCGGCGGCAAGGGCGCCGGTACGACGAAGCACGCTGCGGATGCGCGCCAGCAGCTCACGCTCTTCGAACGGCTTGGTGAGATAGTCGTCGGCGCCGCACTCGAGCCCGACCACGCGGTCCATGATCTCGTGGCGCGTCGACAGGATGATGATTCCGACCGGGTACTGCTCGCGCAGATACCGCGTCAGCGCAAAACCATCTTCGCCCGGCAGGCGTAGGTCCATGATGACCAGATGGATGGGCTTGGCGGCCAGGACCCGGCGCATATCCTGGCCGTCGGCCGCCAGGGTCACTTCATAACCTTCGCCGCGCAGGTATATATCGAGCACGTCGCGGACAAAGGGGTCGTCCTCGACCACTAGAATGCGGGGCGGGGTCTGCTGAACCTTCGGGTCGTTCATCAAAACACTCGCGAAATCAATGAGATGCCTGCGACGGTGCGGAAAGGCCACGGTTTCCTCGCGAAACGAGTATACAACCCAGGATGAAATTTCCTATCCCTCGTTTAGGCCGAAAAATGGTCAGAGGCGCCTGCCGCAGCCGAACATAGGATGGGAGATGAGCACGATCTCGGTCGTTGTTGTCGACGACGACCCGTTTATCCGCGAAGTCCTGTCCACCGCGCTGGGCGCTACGGCCGGTGTGCACGTGCAATGCTTTGCATCGGCGGCTGAGGCGCTCGCAGCGGTCCGCATCGTCGCGCCGGACATCATCGTTCTCGATTACACGATGCCCGATACCGACGGGCTCGCGGTGCTCGGCGGCCTGCGGGCCGCGCTTCCTCGTTTGCCGCCGGTCATTTTCCTTACCGCCCGCGAGGACGCGGGGGTGGTGGCGAAGTTGCGCGCCGAAGGGGCCGCCGTGCTGGCGAAACCCTTCGACCCGAGAACGATCGCGGCCGAGATCCTTCACCATGGCGAAGGAACACGGCCGCGCGACGCGCGTCTTGACGCCGTGGCCGCGAGTTTTCGGGCGAGCCTGCCGCAGACGATGGCGGAAATCGACCGGGAATGGAGCGTCATCCGGCGCGAGTGGCAGCGGCCGGTCGCCGAAAGCCTACTGATGCGTGTCCATAAGCTCGCCGGCGCGGCAGGTCTGTTCAAGCTTGACGAATTCGGGCACGCGGCGCGCGTGGTCGAAGGTGCCGTCCAGGCCCAGCTCGACGCTGCGGTGCGCGGCCAGGATACCGATGTCGGTGCAATCGAGCCGGCGGTCGCGACGCTGTGGGACGAAGCCATCAAGGCGACGGGGTAGACAGGGCTTGCCGGGCTGAAGTCACGGCCAGAGCCGACAGTGCAGGCTGGTGCCGGATGAGGGAATTGAACCCCCGACCAACGGTTTACAAAACCGCTGCTCTACCGCTGAGCTAATCCGGCGCTTCGCCTTCGAAGAGGCCGGAAAATAAGCCCGGGGCTCTTAAAGGGCAACTAACTGCGCGTGTCCTGGCGCACTTTTTCGTAGAGCGCGATGGCGGCCGCGTTGGAGACGTTGAGGCTCTCCATATCCCCTGTCATGGGCAGGCGCGCCACATGGTCGCAGGTTTCTCGCACGAGGCGGCGCAAGCCTTCGCCTTCGGCGCCGACGACCAGGGCGATCTTTCCGCCCAATTTGATGTCGCCGATGGCCTGGGGCGCTTCGGCGTCGAGGCCCACCAGCCAGAATTGGTGTTCCTTGATCTGCTCAAGCGCGCGTACGAGGTTCGTCGCTTTTACGTAGGCGATCTTGTCGAGCGCACCCGAGGCCGACTTCGCCATGGCTCCGCTCTCCTCGGGGGCGTGGCGATCCGGCGCCACGACAGCGCTCGCGCCGAACGCTGCGGCCGAACGCAGGATCGCACCGACATTATGCGGATCGGTGACCTGATCGAGGACCATCAGACACGCATTGGCTTTGGCGCCGGCAATCTCGAGCACATCTTCGAGGGTGTGATCGAGCGCGCGCGTCAAAAGTGCAATGCCTTGGTGCACGGCGTCTTCCCCGACGACGGCGTCGATCTCGCGCCGCGAGCACGCGCGCGCCTGGCCGAGCTCGCCGGCTTCCTCCTTCAGTTTCGCCAGCGCTTCCGTGGTGCCCATCAGCCGCAGGATCTTGCGTGACGGATTACCGAGCGCCGCCGCCACCGCGTGGTGACCGTAAAGCCAAACCTCGCCCGACCTGTGCCCTGGCCCTCCGCTTTTCTCGTTTCGCGATGATTCGGGGCGGCCGCCGGCTCTGTCGGCGGGTGGTCGAGAGCGCTGCGCCTGTTGGCCAGAGCGTTGTGAACGGTTGTGTTTTGACATTTTTGAAGCGTCCTTCCGGGAAGGGCGTAACGATGTTCTTTCACGTTGACAAGGAAGGACCAAAACCCTACTTGGAGGCCCTTCCGAGAGACCGGCTTCCCGAAAGATTTCCATAGGTTAGGAGGGGTGGCCGAGCGGTCAATGGCAGCAGACTGTAAATCTGCCGACTTATGTCTACGAAGGTTCGAATCCTTCCCCCTCCACCATCCTGCTCCCGATCGGGATTCACTGGCTCTTCGGTACTTCGTCACGAAGCAGCACGCCCTGCCGAGCTTCAGCGAAGCAGGGCTATCATGGTTCCATGAAACCCGACCTCGACACTCTATTCGCGCGCGCAACCGGCTCGCATGAAGCGGGCCGCTGGCACGACGCCGAGCGCGACTATCGCGCCGTTCTTGACGCCGATGCTCATCATCCCGATGCGCTCCATCAATTCGGCCTGTTGGCCTATCAGAACGGCAATAACGCCGTCGCGATCGAGCTCCTGAGCCGCGCCGTCGCGCACGAACCAAATCGCGGCACGTTCCACAACACGCTCGGCGGTGCATTGCTCGAAGCCGGGCGGCATGAAGAGGCAATCGCATCTTTCGAATGTGCGATCGCCTTGATGCCGTCTTCCGTGGAGGCCCGAAATAATCTGGCGAACGCGCTCCATGCCGCGGGCCGGCGTGACGAAGCGCTCTCGGTCTATCGAAAGCTGGTTGCGGACGTCCCTGGCGATGCAGACGTGATCGCCAACTATGCGCGCGCCCTTCAAGACGCCGGGCGATTTGACGAGGCGGTGGGTCACTTTCGTCTTGCGGCCAATGCGCGCCCGGACGACGCATTGGTTTTGAGCCAACTTGGCGTCGCCCTCTGCGCGGCAAATGAGCTGAACGAGGCCATCGCGATGTGTCAGCGCGCAGCGGCGCTTGCTCCGCACTCTCCCGTGGTTCTCGCGAACCTCGGCAGTGCTTTGGTGGCCTTGCGGCGATTCGAACCCGCAATCGAGGCCTTTACTAAAGCGATTGCCGCCGCCCCGCATCTCACCGAATTGCAGATGAACCTCGGCATTGCTTGCCACGCGGCCGGAAAATGGAGTGACGCGGCCGATTGTTTCGCGAAAGTCCTCGCGGCGGGCGCTGACCCCCGCGCCACGGTCGCGCTGGCCCGCACATATATATCAATGGGCAAGCTGAATGAGGCCGTGTCCTTGTTCCACGCCGCGCTTGAAGTTGACCCGGACGACCGCGACACGCGTCTCGCGCTTGGCCTCGCGCTGAACGATCTGGGCCGCCATGCCCAAGGCCTTACCGAGATCGCGCGCGGCCCGGGTCTCGCGCGATTGTCGCTTAGAGAGAAGGGTACGACCGCCACCGCGCGGCGCACGCCGCTCGGCGGCGCACAGCCGAACTTCATCGGCGCTTGGTTTCTCGAAGATCTTGGCCTCTGTGATCGACTGATCGCCTTCTTCGAAAACAATCCCGCGAGTCATCGCCAAGGGCGCACGAGCGCGGGCATCGACCCTGCGATCAAGGACGCGACGGACCTCGTCATTTATCCGAATGATCTGTCGGTCCCAAGCTTCGCGCCGGCCGCAGCTTATCTCAGGGAACTTGAAGCCTGCATGCGGGACTATCTCTTACAGTGGCCGCATCTCGGCGAGATTTTCAGTGCGGTCGATCTCGTCCCATTCCAGATCCAGCGCTACACGCCCGGCCAGCATTTTCGTGCGGCGCACAGCGAGCGCATGACCTTCGGCCTGATGCATCGGGCTTTCGCCTGGATGACCTACCTGAACGATGTCGATGACGGCGGGCTCACGCGCTTTCACAACTTTGGCATCGAGGTGAAGCCGGAGAGGGGCAAAACGATGATCTGGCCGGCGGAATGGACGCATGTGCACAGCGGCGAAGTCGTGCAGAGCGGGACGAAATACATCATCACCGGATGGATGCACTTCCCGCATCCTTTGGCTTGATTGCCTCATATGTTTGGGGCAGTTTTCCCCGCCATTTCGAGAGAGCCCGATGACCGACACACCTCCCGACCGCCTTTCCGTCAATCCGCAGAGCCCGCACTACAATGAAGAGGTTCTGAAGAAGGACGTCGGCGTGCGCTTCAACGGTGTCGAGAAGAACAATGTCGAGGAGTACTGCGTCACCGAGGGATGGATCAAAGTAGCGGCGGGCAAGAGCCTCGACCGGCGCGGCAATCCGATGACCATCACGCTCAAAGGCAAGGTCGAGCCCTACTACCGCGCCGCCGGTCCCAAGGCGTAGGGCGTATCGTCGAGCCCTGGCCGGCGAAGTCATGGTCTAAGGATTTCTTCAAGACCGGCACGGCGGGGGTTCAACAGACCCCCGCACGGCGGGGGTTCAACAGGCCCCCTGTTTTCTTTCCCGGACTGATTCAATCATCGCTAGTGGCCGTCGGTGTCCTCCTCGCGGGTGCGGCGCGACCCAGCAAGCTGTCGACGGCGGACAGAAGCGCGGTTCGTGACACGGGTTTGCGCAGGACAATTGCTGCGCCGGCCTCCAAGGCTGTCGCCACGTAGCTGCCGGCGTCGCGCCAATCGCGCCGATCGGCGACGATGATGACCGGCGTTGTCCCGTGGGCGCGGATCGATCGCAGGATGTTCAGGCCCGAGATGTCCTTGAGCGCGGCGTTGGTGATGACGAGGTCGGGCGAGTGTGCAGCGAAAAGTTCTAACCCTCCGATGCCTCGGTAGGCGAGGTGGACCACATGGTCCGCCAAGTATATCTGGAACAGTCGCGCGGCGACCGGTTCCGGTTCGATGATAAGTATCTTGGCCACTGACTGGCTCTTGATCGGGTGCGCCCTTGAACGCGGTCCCGGCGTTATTTCTTACCGGCGCATCTCCCGAGCGGCCGGCGTTGATTCCATTGGTCTCATTGCTGCCGCGTTCAAGAGAAGGCGGCGCGTTTTGCCAAAAAAAGCGGGGCAGCCAGGCGGTCGGGCGCCTCCGATCATGGAGTGGTCCGCGCGATTAAAGGAACACCGGCGGAGCCCACTTTTCCTTGCAAAATCGGGCAAAAACACAAAATTCTTGCTCAGTTCGTCGGCTGATGCGTAAAACAGTCCTCATGCGGGTGTAGCTCAATGGTAGAGCAGAAGCCTTCCAAGCTTACGACCGGGGTTCGATTCCCCGTACCCGCTCCAAATTCTGCCAACTGGATCAACGACTTAAACCAAGAGGGCCATTAACCATTTTA
>JBFWOJ010000020.1:0-66342 GCA_050250575.1 Rhodospirillaceae bacterium
GAGCGAACCGTCGAGGCAACCTGGAAACGCATCGGCCAGCTCCTCACCTGCTTCACCCCGACGGAGTGCGCCAATTACTTCAGGAATGCTGGATATGCTTCAGCCTGAAACAATCAGGCTCTAGCGCAGGCCGCCCTTCTTGGCGTTGTATTTCATCATCTGCATGCTGATCTGGATCGGCTTGCCGGTGAACAGCGCGCCGGTTTCATTGGCGGCGATCAGCGTGAACAGGTAGCCTTCCTTGGTTTTTTCGTCCAGCGCGGACATCGTCAGCATCAGCCCCGGACCGGATTTCGTCGGCAGCGTTTGATCGTCCTCGGTCTTGATGGTTACGCCCGGCTGGCCGGCGCGTTCGACCAGTTGCCGGAACTCCTTCTCGACGATCTCGCGGTTGGCCTGTTCGACAAAAACGGTGCAAGCGCCGGTTTCCGAATTTAGTGCAAGGACGAAGCGCCGCTCGCCGCGCCCGGGAAGGCGCCAGGCCTGGCCCTTGCGGTCGTTGCCGATGTAGTTGGCAAGCTCGGCGGGGTCTTTGACCGCCTGATAACGGCGGTTGGCGCGCTCGCGGATGGCGTCCGGCTCGGCGAGGTTGCTGACGCAGGCCGAGGTGAAAAAATTGATCGCGGTGATGGCGTAGTATTCCTGCCCCTGTGCGGGCACGGCAATAGCACCGGCGAGTGACGTCGCGAGAAGAAGTGAGCCAAGGCGCATAGGCGGATCCGGACCAGGTTGGGGTCCGTACAGTCTAAGCCATTTCCCCCGCGCCGGGCGAGGGGACGGCTACGCCGTCCTGAACGTAGGCGTTGAGCTTGTTACGAAGCGTACGGATCGAGATCCCCAGGATTCGCGCGGCGTGGGTCCGATTGCCCAGGGTGTGCTTCAGCGTGTCTATAATAAGGTCGCGTTCCACGTCCGCGACGGTGCGCCCGACCAGCGTTCCCCTACCGGCCGCCGGGGCCGCTTCGCTGCCCATGAGCATGATGGCATCGACGTCGATCTCATCGCCTCCTGCGAGCAGCACGGCGCGGTGAAGCGTGTTCTCCAGCTCGCGGACGTTGCCGGGCCAGCTGTGGGCTTTGAGCGCCGCCATGGCCGCCGGCGCGATCGGCTTGAAGGGAAGGCCGTTCTCCTCGGCGCATTCGCGCGCGAAATGCGCGGCCAGAACGTCGATATCCTTGGGCCGCTCGCGCAAGGGCGGCATCACGATCTTCATGACGTTGAGACGGAAGTAGAGGTCTTCGCGGAACTTTCCGGCCTTTACCGTGTCCTCCATATTGCGATTCGACGTCGCAATGATGCGCGTGTCCACTTTGACCGGTGTATTGGAGCCGATACGCACGACCTCGCGCTCCTGAAGCGCGCGGAGCAGCTTTGCCTGGAGTTTGAGATCCATCTCCGAGATTTCGTCGAGCAGCAACGTCCCGCCGCTGGCTTCCTCGAATTTGCCGATGCGGCGCGCGATCGCGCCGGTGAACGCGCCTTTCTCGTGGCCGAACAGCTCCGATTCCAGCAGCTCGCCCGGGATCGCCGCGCAGTTCACGGCGACAAAGGGCTTGTCCTTGCGCGGGCTGTTGCGGTGCAGGTATCGCGCGATGAGTTCCTTGCCTGTCCCGGACTCGCCGGTGACGAGGACAGGAACCGCGCTCGGCGCGACCTTTTTCGCCAGCTGCAGCACGCGCTCCATCGCCGCGTCCTGGTAAACCAGTGTATCCTGATCGGCCGAGACTGCCTCGAGCACCGCGGCGATAAGCTCGGCGTCCGGGGGCAGGGGAATATATTCCTTGGCGCCGGCCTTGATCGCCGCGACCGCGGCGCGGCTGTCGGTCTCGACGCCGCAGGCGACGACCGGAAGGTTGATGCGCTCAGCCTTCATCGCCGCGAGCAACTGGTCGATATCGAAGGCGACGTCGACCATGACGACGTCGGCCCCTTGACCGGAACGCAGCACATCCATCGCCTGGCTGATCCCTTCAGCCTGGATGACTTTGGCGCCGCGCTGCATGGCGATGCGGCTAGCCGCGCCGACCTGCCCGCCCAGCGATCCGATGATCAACAACCGCATGCGAAAACCCAGCTCAGTATTCTTGCTTGTTACGCGCGGAAGTCCCGCGCGTCAACGCGGCTAATCCCGCTCTCCGGCAAAGCGCACCTTGCTTTCCGGCGGAAGTGCGCTGTTCAACAGCATCTCCAGCCGGCGCGGCGCGTCCTTGCGGATGATCGACAGCGTGCCGAGTGTGTAGATGTAGCCGATGAGATGTTCTTCGGCGGCGTTGCGTTCCAGCTTGGCCGCGAGCGGATTGAACACCATGTTGGCCAGCACGACGCCATAGAATGTGGTGAGCAACGCAACCGCCATCGCGGGGCCGATCACACTCGGGTCGGAAAGGTTACCCAGCATCTGCACGAGACCGATCAAGGTGCCGATCAGGCCCATGGCGGGGGAAATTTCGGCCGCCTTGCGCAGCACGTTCGCCGATCTTTGGACGCGGGCGGTGGTCGCAGCCAGGTCTTCGTTAAGGATGTCGGCGATGTCTTTCTCGGGAAGGCCTTCCACCAGCATCGACAGCGCCTTGAACAACAGCGGCTCCTTGGCGAAGCGCTGCAGCGGCTGTCCTTGAAGCCGCAACACGCCGTGTTTGCGGGAAAAATCCGACAGCTCCAGCATGGTGTAGGCGACGTCCCGCGGATCGCGGTCGCGTGCCACGAAGGTCGAACCGATGATCGCGGCGGTGCGTGCAACGTCGCTCATCGTGAAGCAGACGGTGGTTACGGCGACGGTGCCGCCGACCACGATCAGCAGGCCCGGGACGTTGAAGAACGCCGACGCCGAGCCGCCGAGTCCGATCGCGATCACGACCAGCAGCAGGCCTCCGGCAAGACCGGCGACGGTCGCGCCGTCGAACATGATGCGGCGCGTGAGATGCGGAATCTTTTCGACCTGTTCTGCCATGACGTCGATCCTCGCGCGTTCAAGCTTTCTGCGTCTTGATGATTTCCGTCATGGTGATGCCCAGCCGGTCATCGACCACGACCACTTCGCCGCGGGCGACGAGGCGGTCGTTGACATAGATATCGATGGCTTCGCCGACCTTGCGGTCGAGCTCGACCACCGCGCCGCGACCGAGCTTCAACAGCTCGTTCACCTGCATCGACGACTTGCCCAGCACCGCCGAAACGCGCACGGGAATATCGTAAACCGCTTCAAGATCCTGCGCCGAGCGGGGTTTGTCCGGAATATCGGCCGGATCGTCCCATGAATCGTCCGCATCGTCGGCCTTGGCGGACTTGGCATCGGCTTCGATCTCGTCCAGCGCGAGTTCGCTGACGGACTTGCCCTTCTTGCCGTTGTCTTGCTCTGCCATCTTCTTGCTCCTGCCGGCTTATCCTCTAAGCCGTGTGGCCACTCTACCGCGGCCGGTTGAAATAGAATCTTAAGATGCCTGTTCCGGCGCCTGCGCCGCGGCGTCAGCCGCCTTGTCCAAGGCATCCACGTCCACGTCCCCAAACGTGCCGGCAACGACTTCGCGGATCTCCGCCCAGATGCGGGCCTCGTCGCGGTCCGCACCGCCGCCGTCCCACTCCAGCCGGCAATCGCCCGGCTGCACTTCGTAGTCCGTGACGACCGTATAAGTCCCCTGGAAGGAGGCCCGCGCGAACACGTCTTTGAGGCGCGCGTCCAAATCCTCGGCGATCATGGGATGACTGCGCACAACGAGGCGAGGCTCGCCCGCGGCCAGCGGCAGCACCTGGCGCACGAAGGCCTCGATGCTGTCGACCGCGTGCGCCTGCGCGTGTGCCGGCAAAAGCCGGCGCGCGATGCCGTACACCATGCGCATGGCAAGATTGGCAAGCTGCTTATTGGCTTCGGTCTGCTTCTCCTCGAGCCCTGCGAGACCCTGGGCAATCAGATTGAGCGCATCGGCGGCGTAGTGCTCGCGTGCGGTCGCTGCTTCTTCCAGGGCCGCGCCGTGGCCTTGGATGTAGCCTTCTTCCTTGGCGGCATCGAGCTGCGCCTGCGTGAACTCCAGCTTCGCCACCGGCTCCGGCGGCGGAAGCCTCGAGTCCCGCGCGAGCTTCTCTTCCATCTCGCGCTCGAGGCTTGCGGCCGCTTGGGCCGCTGCCTCTGCCTCGATCTCGGAACGCCGGCGTTCGCCGGGCAGGTAAAGCTTCGACGCGTCGTCGAACGAACGTTCGAACAGGAATTTGCGGGTGGGTGCAGTGCGCGCCATGGATTGTGCCCGTTAGTACACCAGCTCGTCGTCTTCCTTGCCTTCGGAGATGACGATCTGGCCGGAGTTGGACAGTTCCTTGGCGAGCGTGACCACTTCGTTCTGCGCTTCTTCGACGTCCCGCAGGCGGACGGGGCCCAGCGCGTCCATGTCTTCTTTGAGCATTTTCCCGGCGCGCTCGGACATATTGGCGAAGAAAAGCTCCTTGACGCCATCCGATGCGCCCTTGAGGGCCAGCGCCAGCTTTTCCTTCTCCACGTGGCGCAGCAGGGTCTGAGCGCCGGCGGTGTCGAGGCGCACCAGGTCCTCGAAGGTGAACATGAGCTGTTTGATCTTCTCGGCCGACTCGCGGTTGCGCTCTTCGAGGGCGGTGAGGAATCGCGCTTCGGTGTTGCGGTCGAGATTGTTGAAGATTTCGGCCATCATCTCGTGGCTGTCGCGGCGCGCCGTGCGCGCGAGGTTCGACATGAACTCGGTGCGTAGCGTCTTTTCGATCGATTCCAGCACGTCCTTCTGCACTGCTTCCATGTGCAGCATGCGCATGACGACTTCCATTGCGAAGCCTTCCGGCAGCAGCGCAAGCACCCGGCTTGCGTGATCGGGTTTGATCTTCGAGAGAACGACGGCGACGGTCTGCGGATATTCGTTCTTCAGATAGTTCGCCAGCACCTGCTCGTGAACGTTGCCCAGCTTGTCCCACATGGTGCGGCCGGCGGGGCCGCGGATTTCTTCCATGATGAGCGCGACACGCTCTTTATCGAGCGATTTGACGAGCAACCGCTCGGTGGATTCGTAGGAACCGACCAGCGAGCCGGTGTTCGAAATGGCGTCGGCGAAGTCGACGAACAGACGCTCGACCAGGTTGGCTCCGACGGTGCCGAGGTTGGCCATGATCTGCGACAGTTCCTTGATCTCGTCGTCTTCCATCATGGCGAACAGCTTGCCGGCCTGCTCTTCGCCCAAAGACAGCATCATGATCGCGGCCTTCTGCGGGCCGGTGAGACTGCGATAGTCTTCCTTAATACGCGCCATCTAACTAACTCTTCGTCCCCTGACGCCGCACGCCCCGCGGCATTATACGCTTAGCTCGTCTCTGCGCCCAACCGCGCCAGTGCGTTAATTTTCCTGATAAAGCCAGGTCCTGATGATCGACAGCGCCTCTTCGGGATGCTTGTCGACGATGTCGCCGATCTTGCGCAGGCTGGAGGCCTTCACGCGGCCTTCCACCTTGTCGATGTCGATAAGCTCGTCGAGGTCCTCTTCCTCCTCCTTTTGACCCATGGGCATCGGCACGCCGCCAGGACCGGTGAGCTGCGCCATCGCGCCGTCGGTGGTGAGCAGGGCTTCGTCGCCCTGCGGCATGGCCTCGAAGGCGCGCGTGACCAGCGGGCGCACGACCAGAAGGATGACCAGCACCGCCACCACAGCGACGCCCAGGCCTTCCGCCATGCGCATGATCTCTTCCTTGTTGAAGCCAAGGAGGTTGAACTCGTCTTCGGCGCCGAGCAGATCGTCGAAGCCGGTGAAGGGCATGTTGACGACTTCGATCTGGTCGCCGCGATCGGCGCTGTAGCCCACCGCGGTGTTCACCAGCTTGCGGATGTTCTCCATCGTTTCTTCGTTGAGCGGCTCGTAGCTGCGCTCTTGCGTCTCCGCGTTGACGTTGTAGTTGCCGTCGACCAGCACCGCGACCGACAGGCGCCGGACGGAGCCCGCCTCCTTCACGCGATTGGTGGTGGTTTTGGAGATGTCGTAGTTGACGGTTTCTTCCGTGCGCTCTTCGTTCGTGGTCATGCGCGCCGCCCCGCCGGTGTTGGCTTGGGCGTCCGGCAGCTGATTGCCGACCGTGACGTCGGTCGGATCGGATTCATTCTGCGTATTGTTCTCGGTAACGGTCACCGACGAACGCACGACCGCTTGATCCGGGTTGAACTCCTCGGCAGCGGTGACGACCTTGTCGAATTCCATTTCTGCACGCACTTCCGCGCGCACCTTGCCGGGGCCGAGCGAGCTTTCGACCAATGAGACCACGGACTGCGACAGGCGGCGCTCCATGTTGCGCACGGCTTCGTCTTGCTGCGCGGCGACCATGGCGTCGTCGTTCTCGAACGAACGCGACAGCAGTGTTCCGCGCTCGTCGACGATCGAGATGTTGGAAGGTTTCAGCTTCGGCACCGCGGCGGCAATCAGGTGTTGGATGGCGTTCACCTGGTTCTCGGACAAGCGGCCGCTGCGCATCTTCATATAGACCGAAGCGGTAGGCTCCTGGGTCTCGCGCGTGAACATTTCGCGCGTCGGCATCACCAGGTGCACGCGCGCATTCTGCACGCCTTCGATCGACTTGATGGTGCGCGCAAGCTCGCCTTCGAGCGCTCGCACCAGGTTGATGTTCTGGATGAAGTTCGTGGCGCCCAGGGCGTCCATGGAGTCGAAGACCTCGTACCCGATGCTGCCGCCGGAGGGCAGGCCCAGCTCGGCCATCTGCATGCGTACCGACGTCACCTGTTCGCCCGGCACCAGGATCTGCGCATTGTTGTCGGCCATCTGGAAGGGGATCCCGGACAGCTCCAGCTGCTTGACGATTTCGCGTGAGTCCGTGGCCGACAGGTTGCCGTACAGTTCGGTCATCGGCGAGGTGGAGAACCTGGTCGCAAAGAAGATGATGAAGGCGATGAGACCGACGGCGACGCCGCCCATGGCGGCCAGGCGTGCCGGTCCCAGGTTCTTGAGCTGCTGGACGAAGGGGTTCACAGGTCTCGTTCCTCTCGGCCGTTACGGGTGCGCGTTTCGGGTCGCAGTCGTCCCAGGGCACTGGCTCTTATGGAGATTCTGGACAGTCTCACCCCGGTGCCGGCAGCGTATGAGCCGCGCCGTGAAGAACAGGTTAACAGTGGGAAATTTTTGCCGGGTTGTCCGAATCTTGGGCGGCCGCCGGATTCCAAAATGCGCGAGACGTCCCGGCAGGCACTCCGGCGAACTTTGGAATCGAGGCGGCATCGGAAAATATATAGAGTCCAGTGTGGCTTATGGATGTGAAGGTCCTATACGAGTCCGCGGCGGAAATCGTAGGAACTTCAGGTCCGCCACACTAGTTTCGAACCATGAAGAATTCAGCGTCGTCGGGGGTGGTCATCGAGCTGTCCGTGGCCATTGCCGCGGTCACGGACGAATCCCCTAAGATTCTCATGGTTCAGCCGCCCGATACCGCCGCGCGGGCGGGCTTGCCGTCGGGCCCTTTCGATCCCATCGCCCACCGCACGCTCGAGGAAGGTCTGCGCACCTGGGTCGCGGAACAGACCGGGATTGCGCTCGGCTACGTCGAACAGCTTTATACTTTTGGTAATAAATTCCGCGATCCGGAAGAGCGCGCCGGCGGCGCGCGGCCCGTGTCGGTCGGTTATCTCGCCCTCGTTCGCCAAACTGAAGTGAAGAGCACGGCAAAGGCGGACTGGGTCGACTGGTATCGCCACTTTCCTTGGGAGGACGGCCGCAAAGGCGCGCCCGCTATTCTCGATTCGGTGATCGTGCCGCGGCTTTCGGCGTGGCGCGACGAAGCCAAGGGCCCGGAGCGTCAGCGGCGGCGCGATCGTTTGGCGCTGGCGTTCGGTATCGATGGGGCCGCATGGGACAACGAGCGTGTGCTCGACCGTTATGAACTCCTTTACGAAGCCGGGCTCGTGTTCGAAGCCAGCTTCGATTCCGGTCAGAAAGTCGAACCGGCGGTGGTGGCGGCGCAGATGCTCACCGGTGCGGCGCTGACCAAGGATCACCGGCGCATCCTCGCCACGGCGCTCGGGCGGCTACGGGCGAAAATCAAGTATCGCCCCGTGATCTTTGAGTTGATGCCGCCCACGTTTACCCTCTTTCAGTTGCAGCGCGCGGTCGAGGCGCTTGCCGGCGGGCCGCTCCATAAACAGAATTTCCGCCGTCTCGTCGCGAACGAAGGCTTGGTCGAGCCGACGGGGCAGGTCTCGGCTCAAACCGGCGGCCGGCCGGCGGAGCTCTTCCGTTTCCGGCGCGAGGTCGTCCACGAGCGGCCGGCGCCCGGGGTGCGGGTGCCCGTCCGGGTGCGGAAATAGCGGTTCGCCCGGCCTTGACCGGTGACTGCTGGATCGCCCAGGCGCGGGGCCTATCACATTGAGCGCGATACCTTTTTTACACCGTGGGGACAGAGCCGCCCGCCCATCCTCTTGACTCACCCCCTTATGCTCCTTATGGTTAGAACCTGACACGTGGACCCTACACGTGCTTTTTTAGTGGTCCACATATGCTCAAACTAAGCACAAGTCGCGCCGAAGTGTCATCTGGGGCGGAAAGAGGGATCGGCACATGAACGTCGTCAACACGATCAGCCGCGTGCGCGAGTTTCGCTTTACGTCCGAAGTCGAACGGGACACGGCGCATCTGTACGACAAGGTGAAGACCGTCATTCCTGAGATCGAATGGCCGATGTTTGCGCCCATCATCGCGCGCATCAACCGGCTGAAAGCCGAAAAGAACGCGGTCATCCTCGGTCACAACTATATGACGCCCGAGATCTTCCACTGCGTCTCGGACATCACGGGCGATTCGCTTGCGCTCGCCCGGTCCGCGGTGAAGACCGACGCCGACATCATCGTCATGGCGGGCGTGCACTTCATGGCCGAGACCGCGAAGCTCCTGAACCCGTCGAAGAAGGTCCTGATCCCCGACATGGGGGCGGGCTGTACGCTCGCCGAATCCATCACGCCGGAAGACGTGCGCCAGCTGAAGGCGCAGTACCCCGGCGTGCCGGTGGTGACCTACGTCAACACCTCGGCGGCCGTGAAAGCCGAATGCGACATCTGCTGCACCTCGGGCAACGCGAAGGAGATTGTCGAAGGTTTGGGCGTGCCGCGCGTCATCATGCTGCCGGACGAATACCTCGCCCTCAATACGGCGAAGCAGGTGAAATGCGAGATCATCACCTGGAAAGGCCGCTGCGTCGTGCATGAGAGCTTCACTCCCGCCGATATCCGAGGCCTGCGCGAGTCCAACCCCGGCGTCGTCGTTCTCGCCCATCCGGAATGCGCGCCCGAGGTCGTTGCCGAGGCGGACTACGCCGGCTCGACCGCGGGCATGGTCGACTATGTCGCCAAGCACAAGCCGCAGAAGACCGTCCTGATCACCGAGTGCTCGATGAGCGACAACGTCGCGGCCGAATATCCGGAGCTCGAGTTCGTGCGTCCGTGCAATCTCTGCCCGTTCATGAAGAAGATCGAACTCTCCAACATTCTTCAGACGCTCGAGACCGAGCGGCACGAGGTGATCATCGATCCGGCGGTGGCCGTCCGCGGCCGCGTCGCGGTCGAGCGCATGCTCAACGGCTGGAAGCCGTAAACAAGGCGCCGTCCTTCCCGACATGATTCCCGTCCTCCCCGCGAACGAGCGGATCGACGAGCTCATTCGCACGGCGCTCGACGAGGATCTCGAGACCGGCGGCGATATCACGACCAGTGCGACCGTTCCCGCCGACCGCATGGCGTCGGCGGTGATCGCCGCGCGGAAAGCGGGCGTCATCGCAGGCAGCCCCATTGCGCGGCGCGTTTTTCAGCTCATCGATCCCGAGCTCGAGGTCACCGAACGTTGCCACGATAGCGCGGCAGTGGCCCCTGGCGATGTCGTGCTCGAGCTTCAGGGGAGCGCGGCTTCGATTCTCATTGGAGAGCGCGTCGCCCTGAATTTCCTCGGTCATCTGTCCGGTGTCGCGACCGCGACCGCCGCACTGGTCGCCGCGGTCGCGCATACCCGTGCGAAGATCTGCTGTACCCGAAAGACCACGCCCGGCCTGCGCGCCCTCGAGAAATATGCCGTCCGCTGCGGCGGAGGCGTCAACCACCGCATGGGTCTTTATGATGCCATCCTCATCAAGGACAACCACATCGCCGCCGCCGGCGGCGTGGCGGCCTCGATCCGCGCCGCCCGCGCCGCGGTAGGCCAGGGGGTCAAGCTCGAGGTCGAAGTCGACACGCTCGATCAATTGGACGAAGCCCTTCGCGAGGGCGTAGATCAGATCCTGCTCGACAACATGACGCCCGCGCAGTTGGCCGAGGCCGTGCGTCGCGTGAACGGCCGCGCGATCACCGAAGCGTCGGGATCCATCACCGCGGCCACCGCCGGTGCCATCGCCGAATCCGGGGTCGACCTTCTTTCGGTCGGCTGGATCACCCACTCGGCGCCCTGCCTCGACCTCGGTCTCGATTTCAAAAGCGGGATATAAAAAGAGCCGGAGCGCGATCTCTCGTGCTCCGGCTCTTCTAGACCGTTCTGCCGGTCTTTCGACCCTGCGTCCCAGTCCTTACTCCGAATATGGGGTCCGCTTGGAAAGATTCAAATCGTGATGCGTTCGTCGCTGAAATAAAAACCGGGACAGGTTTATTTCATCCTGTCCCGGCTCTTCAGTCGCTCGTCTGCGTGCTGTGATTCAGACTTACGACCATCTCTATGGAACTGATATAGGCGCGCGCGGCGCGAGGGCCCACAACGCAGGAACGTATTTTACGTCTTGCTTCGCGCGCCGGCCACGACGAGGCCGACGCCCACGATCGCGGCAAGGACCGCGGCGATCTGCGGGATGGGGATGCTCTCTTTCGTCTCGGCTTCCATTTGCAGCGGTCCGATATCCAACACCGTCTCGTTTTTCGTGTAGGTGATGCCGCCGAATACGAGCGCGGCAATACCGCCGAGGATCAACACGATCCCGACGATGGTAATGGGTTTCATGACGATGGCCTTTCCTGAGAGAGGAGTCGAATCCAGTGGAGGGAACCCCGGCGCGCAAGCGCCGGTCCGCAGGCGGCGCCCGATCTATGTTTCAACGCCAGTTATTCTATTCGCGGCGGATCGTTACCCGCCGCGAGGGTTGGGCCAGGACCACCACATGCGTGGCTTCGAGGGCCTGGCGGTCGAAGATGTCGTCCCCGTTGATCACGCCCGAAACGGAGACCCGCGTGCCCGGACGCAGCCTGGCCAGCGCGTTTGGATTCTGGCTCACGGCATCCGTCGAGACCGTGAACTCTCGCACCCCGGTGTCGAGCACGAACTGCCGTCCGGAAATGCCTTTGACCGTGCCCGAGAGACTCACATAGCTCAGATCGCTGGGCGTGGTGGTCGTCGTCGTCCGACGCTCAATGGTGACCGGCGGGAAGAAACGGCTGTTGTTCGTGTCGGAATAGAGATAGGTCTGCATGGATTGGCGATAGATCGACGTCGCCTCGATCTCGCGGGTGTCGAACATGTCGTCGTCGATCACGCCATTGACCGTCACGGGCTCGCCGATGGTCAGTCCGGCGGTGCCGGCGGGAAACCAATCGAGTCCGTCTTCGAGATCCACACGCACGCGCCCTGCGCCGTAGTCGAGCACGAAGGCGTCTTGCTCGATGGCGGCGACCTTGCCCGACAGGCTGATGTCACTCGCCGGCGCTGCGTCGCTGAGGCGGTCCTGCGCATAGCTCGCAAAGGCGAGGCTCATGGTCGCGAGCATGATCGGGAAATACACCAGACGTAGAATCATAGGCCGCCTCCTTTCGAGGTTCTCATTCCTAGGAGTCAACGGCACGTCTCGCTTTTAGGTTCCTAATACCGGCCTGCTGCCCGCAACCGGCGCGCGCAGAAGCCGCCACGAAAGATAGAAAGAAAAAAGCCCGGCACACGCAGTGCCGGGCTCTTCCGTCTTCAGCTTCCCCGGGTGATGGGGGCCGCTAAACCGACGAAACGTTAGACCTACCGCTTGATGTTGAGCAGTTCGCTCAGCATGTCGTCGGCGGTTGTGATGATCTTGGCGGCGGAGGAATAGGCGCGCTGCGTGGTGATCATGCGTGTGAACTCGGTGCCGAGATCGACCGTGGAGGCTTCCAGGGTCGCGGCGTTGATGAGGCCGGCGCCGGCTGAACCCGCTTCGCGCAGCGTCGGATTGCCCGAGAAGTCGGTGGCGATCCACACGTTGCCGGAAAGCGACTGCAGGCCGTTCGGGTTGGTGAAGCTCGCAACCGGGATCATGAACACCGGCCGCGTCACGCCGTTGTCGAACAGGGCGGTGACGATGCCGTCGGTGCCGATCGACACGCCGGCGAAGTTGCCGAACTTCGCCCCGTTCTGTTGCAGGTAGTTGAGCTGGAAGTCGCCCGACAGCTGCGTGATGCCGTCCGGGGTATTGTAGTTGCCGAAGAAGGTCTCGATCGCCGGGCTGTCCGGATTGCCGGCTTCCATGTTTTCGGCGCCGTTCGCCCACACCATCTCGATGGTGAACTTGGGCGAGGGGGCTTCCGACGGGTCGCGGCCATAGAATTCCGCCGGCGTACCGTTTCCGGCGAATTTGATGGCCGGCACGCCGAGCTGGGCGACACCGTTGATATTGCCGAGTTCGTCCGGGTTCACCCCGGCCAGGTCGTACCACGCGTTGGCGAGATCGGCACCGGTGCCGTCGCCGTCGTCGAGGGCCGGGACGCTATAGCCGCTCGGGTCGTTCTGGAAAACGATCGCTTTTCCCGTCGCATCGACGACGGGGTTGGCGGTGTCCACCGAGAAGGTCAGGTCGCTCGTCGGCGAAATGTTGTCGAAAGTGATGCCGTTCTCGCCCGAAATTCGGCGGGCCCAGTCACCCGGCACCGTCGGCGCACTGACACCGTAGGCGGTTTCGAGGTTCGCATTGATGACTTCCGCCAGCTCGTCCAGGACTTGGCTGACCGTACGCGAGCCTGTAGCGACGACCGAAACGTCGTCGTCCGTTCCGGCAGGGTCG
Source organism: Rhodospirillaceae bacterium (assembly GCA_050250575.1). Classification (GTDB taxonomy): domain Bacteria; phylum Pseudomonadota; class Alphaproteobacteria; order Rhodospirillales; family Rhodospirillaceae; genus SHVO01. The sequence goes on from JBFWOJ010000020.1 coordinate 12,988, forward strand.
AGCGTAATCGTGAACGCGGTGCCGTGGGCGTTGAAGTTGAAGGTGCCTTGGAGTGGCAGCTGCGCCTGCTCGTTGAAGTCGATGCGGCCGCCGGCGTAATAGACCTCGCCATTCTGCGTCTTCTGCGTAACGACGGCCGATTGCGCCGGCTGTTCGATGGTCGATGCCCAGCTGTTCGCGCCGGTCTTGGCGTAGTTGAAGCTGATGTTGTGCGGGTTGCCCAAGCTGTCGAAGATCAGGGCGTTGACGCGTTCCTGATTGTTGATCAGGGCGCCCGCGGGCAGGTTGGCGCCGACCGACAGCGTCGTCGTCGGCGAAGCCGTGCCGCCGATGGTCTGCAGGTTCATCGGCCGCAGGTTGCTCGGGTCGATGATGTTGTCGTTGATGATGACCTTGTCGCCGTTTTCGCGGATGTAGGCCTTCATGAAAGTGTTGTTGCCGACCTCGACGGTCTTGGCGGAAAGGGTGCCGTCGTAGAACGTCAGCGGCCAGCCCTGCAGGTATCCGCCGCCCACATTCTGCAGGAAGCCTTCGTTGTCGACTTTGAACGAGCCGGCGCGGGTATAGGTGAAAAGGTCGTTGGCCCCCGCCTGCGCCGCGGCGCTGGTGACGAAGAACCCCGCGCCCGAGATGCCGACGTCCGTCGAAGAGGTCGTCGCCTGCAAGAGGCCCTGGATGTCCACGTTCTGACGCGGGTTCGACTGCACGCCGCCCGGTGAATATTGGGTCAAGGAGACCTGCGCGGTGACGAGCGTCTTGAAGTTGACGTTCGTGCCCTTGAAGCCAATCGTGTTGACGTTGGTCACGTTGTCAGCGATGGCGCCCATGGCGGAGGACTGCGACTGCAATCCCGACACGCCTGAAAACAATGCACCGAACAGCGACATCTTTCGTCTCCTTAGTCTTGGCCGCTTCGTGGCTCTCGCGAATGGGTTTCCCTCAATTCGCGAACTTGGCCCGGCCGGGTTAATTTCTTCCTAAATCCACGCCTATCTGCTTACGAACCGCTCTCTTCGCGCTCTGTCACGGACAGCACGGATTCGGTCGGGATTCCGACTTTTCCGATCAGGAGCACGGTCTTGCCGTTGATCGACGTTACGCCCGTCACGCGCCCGAAGGCGGTGATGTAGTTCTCAACCGGCTTGTCGTCGGCGCCCGTCGCCGTCACCGACAGGGTGTACGGGGCGTCGGGCAGCTGGTTGCCGTTCGAGTCCTTGCCGTCCCATTCGAACGAATGCACGCCCTGCGTCTTGTCGGCGGCCGCGTTCATGGGACGCGAGTAGATGATATCGCCGGCTTCGTTGCGTACGACGACGGTGACGTTGTTGGCATCGGCATTGAGGCCGTAGGCGGCCTTCAGCTTGCCGTCCTGCAGCGGCACCTGGTTGCTTTCGCCTTCGATCACGGTGCCGATGTAATTCACGGCCGACGAGACGATGCTCTGGTTCACGAGCCCGATGATGCTCGTCAGGTTGTCGTTCATCCCGATCTGCTGCTCGACCTGCGCGAACTCGACCAGCTGATTGGTGAACTCGGACGAGTCCATGGGCGACAGCGGATCCTGGTTCTTCAGCTGCGAGGTCAGCAGCGTGAGGAACGAGTTCAGGTCCTTCGCCAGCTTGTTCTTCGAGGTTGTGACCTCGTCGATCGCGCCGCCGAGCGGAGTGGTGATACCTGCGACTGCCATGGCCGTTGTCCGGTCGTGTCCTTCTTATGCGAATGTGTCCACGCCGCCGCGGGCGTATGCGGCCGCGGCGTAGTCATAAACAGGGTCCTGCGCCTCGGCCGCGGCTTCGCCGCCCCCGTGCGCGCCGTTGCCGCGCGTGCCGTGACCGTTCTGGCCGTCGGCGGAGCGGGGATCTGTTTCGCTGCGCAGGTTGAAATGAAGGTTGTTGGCGTCGGTCCGCAGGCCGGCGTCGTTCAACGTCCGCTCGAGCGCGCGGGAGTCGGTCTGGAGCAGCGACAGCGTATCCTTGGTATCGGCGGTCACGGTGACGCGCACCTTGTGGTCTTCGCTCATCTCAAGCTTGATCTCGATGCGTCCCAGGTCCGCCGGCTTGAGTTGGATGGTGACCCGGTCAAGGCCGGCTTTGGCCGCCTTGGTGATGTTCACCTTGATCTGGTCGATGACCTGCTGCGCCGTGGCGGCGGGGCGCTCGGTCGGGTTCGGCTGCGCCGCCTGTTGCGTCTGCTGCGCCGTGCCGGCTTGGCCGCTCTGCGCGAAGGCATTGAAGTTCATATTGGCGTGGGATGCGCCGCTCGAGGTGGCGCCCGCTTGGACGGCGCTCGCGTTGAGCGCATCGGCGCGCACCGGAACGTTCGTCTGCGACGTCGAAGCCGTTCCCGGCACCGGCGCCGATTGCGCGAGGACAGCCGTCTGCATCTGAGCCTCGGCGCGCGGCGCGGCCGCTTCGGCGCGCGGAGCGGGCGCGCCTGCAGGGCTCTGATCCGTCTGGCCGAAGCCGCCGTTAGCGAGCGAGATCGCATCGGCCGCGCTATAGCCGGCGTAGATGTTGTAGACGGAGACGTCGGCCACCGTCTGCTTCGCGGCGTGGCCGGCATTCACTTGCACTTGAACCTGGATACGGTTCTCGGCGGCGAGCAGGCGGGCGAGGCTGTTGGCTTGCTCTTGCGCGGCGGTCGAGCGCACCGCTTCGGAACGCACCGCGTTGTCCTTGGTGACCGTCTTGGCTTCGGCGGCAACGGTTTCGGCTTCGACGGCCACGGTGTCGATGGCGTCGGTCGCCTGCGCCGGGGCATAGGCATTGGTGGCTTGCTGCGTCCGCGCGGTATCTTTGACGACCGCTTCGGGCGCGCTGACGTTTTCCGTCGTCTTCGCCTGGGTCTGCACCGCGGCCTTTACGTCGACGGGCGTCTCGATGGTTTTCGCCGTGGCCTCGGCGGCGACGACTTCGGTCGCTTGGACTTCGACGTCCGCGACGACGGTTTCAGCCGCGGCCTTGACGGTGCTCTCAGCGGCGACGAGCGGCGCTGTGATCGTGGTTTGCGCTATGAGCGTGGCGTCGACGACCGCGGCAACGGCGGCCTGCGCCGTCTGCGGCTGTCCGCTCTGCGTGCTCGCCTCTGCGTCCGCCGCCTGCGGACTGGTTTCGTCGCTGGCGGCGGTTTCTTCCGTTTGTTCTTCGCCCTCGGCCTCATCCTTTGCCGGCGTCGCTTTGGCATCTTTTTCGTCCGAGCGTTCGGGGCGCGGCTTTGCATCGCGCGGCTCGGGAGCGCGCACCGGCTCGGCCGGCGCATCCGTCTTGATCACGACGGGATCCATGCCGAGGCCCAGGGTCGCCTTGAACTGCGTACCGACCATGTTCAGGAGGGCGGCAAAACCGCTCGCCGAGCCTGTCTCTTCCTCGGAAGAGCCGCCTGCCGCGGGGGTCGCTTTCGTGCCGCTGTAGATGCTCTGAATGTCCATCGCACGCTCCGTCAGATGCCTCGAAACCCGCGCGCCGGACATGATTCGGGTGTCCGCGCACACGTTTCCGGGCCAAGCGCTGCAAAGCCCGGGCCAAGTCGGGAGACGGAGCTAATCTGTTGATATTACGCGGGAAAAATCGGCAGGCGCCCTGTCCGGTGGGCTTCCGGCGCGGACTCGGGCAAAAGATTCCGGGCCGCAGGCGGCAGTTTCTGCCTAGGCAAGCAGGTTCAGGCTCGCCTGCGCGAACGGACTGTCGATGAAGCCGGCGAAGGCGTTCAGGTAATTCGACTGTTGCGCCGAGAGGTTCTGAAGGTTTGTCAGCATGGCTTGGTACTGCTGGGCCGCCTTCATCCGCACCTCTTGCATCTGCTCCATCTGTTCGAGCTGGACCGCGCCGGACTGTTTGGTCAGCTCGTCAAGCGCGCGGTCGACCTTGCGCTGGTCGATGGTGGTCTGGGCCACCGAACGTTCAAGCGCGCCGCTCGCAAGGGTGATGTTCACTTCGGCGGCCGTGATGTCCTTGAACGCCCGGGTACGGTCGGCGTCGGTCGCGAAGTCGTTGTAGAACCAGGCCTGCATCAGCCCGTTGCCGTGGCGCTTCAAGGTCCCCGTCACGGTGATCGGCGCTTCGTGCGGCACGATGCTGATCTTTACCGTGATGGCGTTGGTCTGGCTATTGTAGCTGACCAGTTCAAGGCCGTTGCGCGTCGAGGTCGCCTTGCGGATTTCGATACCGCCGGTGGTGTACTTCTGTGCTTCGCCGCCCAGCGCGGAATAGGCCTCGATCAGGTCCGAGCCCAGATCGGGGATCCAGACCGTCCCATCGTTGGCTTCGATGCGCCAGTCGCTGCCGGCATAAGTGCCCGTCAACTGCGTGAAACCGACGCCAAGGTCGTTGCGGTATTCGATCTGGTTGGGGGTGTAGTCCAGCCGATTGATGCTGCCGATCAGGTTGAAGGCCTTGCCGCCGCTGTCGGCTTCGTTGTTGATCTGTGTAACCTGGGTGTTGAACAGGTCCTTGTAGAAATCGAGATCCTCTTCCGTGCCGGCGACGCTGCCGCGCATCAGAAGCAGCGTTTCATTGATCTTGGCGATGCTGTCCCGACCGTTGTCGACCGCGATCTGAGCATTGTTGACCTGGGCTTTGACCGCGATCCAGCGTTCGTTCTGGACATTGATCGCTTCGCGCTTCTGGGTCGCGACTTCTTCGATGGCGGTCTGCTGGTCGACCAGGCGCTGGTTGGCGGTTGCCTTCATCTGGTTGATGAGGGACGTGGTCGTCGAACTGATGTCGCCGAGAAGCGCGCTGGTCCCGTCCGAGTTGAAGGCGCCCAGCACCGACGCGCCGGCGGATCCGGCGGTCCCGAACAAGGCGGACCCGGTCACGCTGATGGGGATGCTGGAAAGAAGGCCGACCATGATCTCCTCGGGTTCTGCCCCTACGCCCGTCCGTTCGGGACGCGCGGGTGACTTTCGGCAAGGCTCACCTGCGGCGCCTTTTAGCACGCCGCTGAGAGTTTTCCAATTTTGGAGCTTTTAGGAGGAACCTTGAAGAAGCGTTAACGCCGCGCGCACCCGCCACATCAGTTCGTCCCAGTCGCCAGATTCCTGCTGCCGGAACAGGCGCATGGAGGGATACCAGGGTGTATCCTCGCGGCCGAGCAGCCAGCGGTAGTCGGGCATCTTGGGGATCAGCACCCACACGGGGATATCGAGGGCGCCCGCGAGGTGAATCGCCGCGGTATCCACGCCGATCACCAGATCGAGCTGGGAGATCACTGCGGCGGTGTCGGCGAAATCGGCGACCTTGCCGTCGCAGGCGAACACCAGCCGGCCCGCGGGCAGGTCTTTGATCTCCTCGGCCTTGTGCCCCACCTGAAGGCTGACGAAATCCGCGAGCGTCTCTTCCATCAGCGGCGCGAAGGTGCGCGCCGGCATGGTGCGGCGGCGGTCGATCTTGTTGTCCCGCGAGCCCGCCCATACCAGCCCGATCCGGCGCCGGCGGGTTTTAGGGAGGGTAAGTCCAGCGGGAACAACGCTGGGCGGGCTCAAGTAAGGCACCTTGGCCGGCACCGTTTCCACCGTGGTGCCGAAGATATGCGGCAGGCTCATGAGCGGTGCGTGGGCATCGAACGGCGGCAGCGCCGCTCCGGCCGGAATCACCTCGTCGACGTCTTTGAGCGTCTTGAACAGTGCGGCGAGGGGCTCGGGGCATTCCAGCAGAAGGCGGCTGCAGCGCGCCCTCGCGTCCTTCACATACCGCACGAACTGTATGGCGTCGCCAAATCCTTGTTCCGCGTGCAACAGAAGCGTTCCCGCCTTGCCGGCGACCCATTGCGGGGCGGAGAAGGTGCGCCGCTTGGAACTGAAATGCCGCATCCGCCAGCGCCATTCATACTCGCGCCACCCCTCGCGCCATTTGCCGCTCAGCAGCAGCACCCACGCGAGGTTGTAGTGCGCCTCCGCATTCTGGGGCGAAAGCGCGATGGCTTTGCGGATCGTGGATTCGGCTTCGGCCACGTCCCCCATATCGAGCTGAGCAACGCCAAGGTTTGTCCAGGCGTCGGCATGCGTTGGGGCGCGCATGATCACGTCGCGGAAGAGGACGACGGCTTCTTGCGGGCGATCGTGCGCGGTCAGGAAGATCGCAAGATTGCAGCGATGCTCGACCGAGCTCGGAGCGAGCGCAACGGCTTCTCGCAAGTGCCGCTCCGCCGCGTCGATGTCCTTCAATTCGGTGAGGGCGTTGCCCAGGTTGCCGTGGGTGAGCGGCTCTTTGGGCGCGAGGGCGAGGGCTTCGCGGTATATCTTCACCGCTTCCGCCGTGCGTCCTTGGGCGCGGACGACGACGCCTAGATCGTTGAGCACATGAGCGTCGTGAGGCGACAATTTGCGCGCCTGCAACAGACTCTGCTCGGCGAGCGCCGGCCTTCCTTGCGCGCGCTCCTCCTGACCCTTCGCGGTCCACACATCGGCGCGCTCGGGAAAGATCTCGGTGGCCTCCGTGAGAATTTTCAAGGCTTCCGCGCGCCGGTTCAGCTTCGCGAGGGCCCGGGCCAGATGGATGCGCGGCTCAGCGATCTTCGGCGTGCGGTTCGCGGCGTCGAGGAATTGAGCGGCGGCCTCGTGCACCTTGCCGAGCTTCATCAGCGCAAGGCCGAGGCTAGTGCGGTAGACAGCGTTTTCGGGCGCGATCTGCAGGCAGGTCGCGAGGAACGGCAGCGCCTTACCTGCAACCCCTTGGTCGATCGCGATCAGGGCCAACCCGTGCAGCGCGGCGGGATTCCGCGGCGATTGCGCCAAGACACTCTTATATCTATCGCGGGCCCGGTCGAGGGCGCCCGCGGCATGGAGGCGGATGGCGTCCTCCAAAGCGGCGGGGACCGAAGCGGCAACGAGGTCTTGCGTCATCTCTCACTCGAATGATATCGCGGATCATGCCCGACTCAGGCAAAGAGCGCGAGATCATTGGCGGTCTGCTCGACGACGCCGCGGCTGCGTTCGATCGGGGCGCGGTCGGAAAAGCGCGCGCGCTGCTCTCGGGTATTCTTCGCCTCCACCCCGACGATGCGACGGCGTTGCGCCGCCTGGCGGAGATCGAGATCAACGGCGGCGATCCGCAAGTCGCCCTTGCGCTGTTCAAGCGCGCCGGCGACACCACTCTCGATGCGGGACTTTGTCACGGCATTGCTACCGCATTGCGGCTCATGGGTGACGGCAAGGGGTTCCGCCTCGCACTCGACGCCGCCCTTCGCATCAATGTGAACTACCCGCCCGCGCTCTACGACCTCGCGGTTCTGCATCAGCAGAACAAGGACTATGCTGCCGCTCAGCGCGCCTATCAGCGGCTGGTCGCCGGCGGCACCAAGGATGCCGACACGCTGTTCAACGCCGGCGTCGTGGCATTCAAACGCGGCGACCTGATCGCCGCCGAGCGTTGGTTCCACGCCAGCGCCATCGTCGATCCCAAGGCGCCGCGGCCCTACATCAATCTGGCGATGATCTACCGCACGTGGGGCTACCTCGAGCAAGCGCGGGCGTGTCTCGAACGCGCGATCGTCCTTGCACCCGACAATGCCGACGCGCACTGGAACTATGCCAACGCGCTGCTCGTCTCGGGCATGTTCGAGAAAGGCTTCGCCGCATATGAGTGGCGTTTCCGGCGGTCGGGCCGCGAGGAGCGCAAACCTGGTATTCCGCGCTGGCAGGGCGAAGCCCTCGCTGGACGCACCTTGCTGCTCACGCTCGAGCAGGGCCTCGGCGATGCGATCCACTTCGTGCGCTTTGCGGACCAGGCGGCGGCGCGCGGCGCGCGCGTCGTGATCGAGTGCCATCCCGGGCTCGAAGAACTTCTTGCCACGGCAAAGGGCGTCGCGGCGGCCGTGACGGCCGGAACGCGGGTTCCGGACGCGAGCGTGTATCTCCCGCTCATGAGCCTGCCGCACGTTCTCGGAACAACCGTCGATACGATTCCGGCTGACGTTCCTTATCTGCGCGTGCCGCATGGCGCACCGGCCATGGCGTTGCGTGAAGGGGGGCTGAGGGTGGGCCTTGTCTGGAGGGGCAACCCCAAGCACGAGGCCGATGACAAGCGGTCGGTGGCGTTGGAGATCCTCGCCCCGCTTTTTGCCGTGCCGGGCGTCGCGTGGTTCAGTTTGCAGGTCGGCGCAACCGACGTCCTGGAGCCGCGGATCGTCGATCTCGCGCCTCAGCTTCGGGATTTTGCCGCGACCGCGGCGGCTGTCTCCGCGCTCGACCTCGTGATTTCCGTGGACACGGCCGTCGCCCATCTCGCCGGCGCGCTCGGCAAGCCGGTATGGACTCTGATCGCCGAGGCTAACGACTGGCGCTGGTTGTCCCGTCGCAGCGACACGCCGTGGTATCCCACCATGCGTCTGTTCCGCCAGCGCCGCGGACGCAACTGGCAGCCGGCTCTCACGGAAATGGCCGGCGAACTGCACAAGTGGGCCTCCTCTGGCGCACGCGGTTAGCCGTTCCTACATGGGGCCCATCATGCCCCTCGATACCGTCGCTTCTCTCAATCCTGACGCCGCCCTCTTCGACGCCTACAGTCAAAGCGTGGTCGCCGCCGTCGAGCGCGTCGCGCCCGCGGTCGCGCATCTGCGCGTGCGCGGAAAGCGCCAAGGTCGTGAGGCGGAGGGCTCCGGGTCCGGTTTCCTGTTCACGCCGGACGGCTACATGGTCACGAACTCTCACGTAGTGCATCAGGATGGCGGCGGCGCGCCGTTGCTGCGGGCGACATTCCCCGACGGCGGTGAATTTCCCGCTTATCTCGTCGGCGACGATCCGGATACCGACCTCGCCGTGATCCAAGTCCACGGCGCCGCACTCCCAGCGCTCAATTTCGCTGATTCTTCCCATCTCAAGGTCGGCCAGCTCGCCATCGCCGTCGGCAACCCGCTCGGCTTCGAATGCACCGTCACCGCGGGCGTCATCAGCGCGCTGGGTCGCGCCCTGCGCGGCCAGTCCGGCCGGCAGATCGACGACGTCCTGCAGACCGACGCCGCGCTCAATCCGGGCAACTCGGGCGGTCCGCTGGTCGATAGCAAGGGCGGCGTGATCGGCGTCAACACCGCCACGATTTTGGGGGCGCAGGGCCTGTGCTTCGCCGTGTCCGCCAACACCGCGCTCTTCGTCGCGACCCAGATTTTGCGTCACGGCGTGGTGCGCCGCAGCCACCTGGGCGTCGCCGCACAGACCACCGGCATTCCGCGCCGGATCGTGCGCGCGCTCGAACGCGGCCCGGAAACCGCGGCCCGTATCTTCAAGGTTGAAACCGGCGGCCCGGGCGATTTGGCGGGACTGATGTCCGGTGATCTTTTATTGACGCTTGATGAACACGCCGTCACCGGCGTCGATCATCTGCACCGCCTGCTGGGTGCCGAGCGCATCGGAGACGCCGTTGCATTGACGGTGCTGCGGCATGGCAAGGTGGTGACCGTGAACGCGACGCTTACGGAACGGCCCCACTAACTGCTTGCGTTCGTTGTTCCGGCTGTCATCCTGGGCGTAGCCAGGGATCAAGGCCGCGCGTAACGCTCTTTGTTGGGGGCCATGAGCGACGACATTCCGATCGTCTTTGCCGAGGAACTGCGGCGCGCCGCCGGTGCGCCCGCGCCGACGGCTGTGTTCCTTTCCGGCGGCTCGGTGTCGCAAATGCAGCAGTACGCCGCCGGCGGCTGGACGGTACTGGCGGCGCCGGGCTTTCGCTCCGACGCCAAGATAGATCTGGCTGAGGTGCCCGCCGCGTCCCGGCCCGAAGCGTCGATTGCGGCGTGTACGTTGCTTTCGTGCGAGGCGAAGTTCCTGCCTGCCAACGCGGCCGATCATATCAAGCGCTGGCAGCCCGTCTTCCTCAAGTTCAACTGTGCCTTCTACGACATTTCCGACGCCTCCGGGCTCGCTCAGTCCATCGCCGGCCTCGGGTACATTCCCTTGGTCGCGCTGTGGCGCGACGACAATAGTTTCGGATACCGCACTATTTCGAACTTCGGTCCGCTCTCGATTTTCCCCAACCTGGAATGGGATCGCACCAATCTGATCGGCGTGCGCGATCCGGCCATGGCCCACACCTTGCTCACGATCGCGCGGCTTTACGTGGCCGAAGAGCGGCGCATCGTCGACCTGCGCGTCGCCAATGCCATCCGCAACGACTATATCGCCCGGCTCGAAGATGCGCTGCAGGCGCACCAGGCATCATGAGCTTCACTAGCTACATCGCTTACGGCTTCATCGCCGCCGCCTTCGTGACGTTCTTTGTGATGGCGACGATCATGTACGGTCAGTTCGTATTGCGCGCCTGGCGGCCGTTTTTCATGTCGCTCGCCGTTCTGCTGATCTTGCTTACGATCATGAAGCGCGCGACGGACATCGTGACCGCCGAGCGCGCCGAGCGAGAGCAGTTCGCTCCGGCCGCAACGCCCTAGGTCACGGTTCTCGTTTTCTTCCTCAGTCCCGCGAGCAGGATCTCGCCGACCTCATCGCCGATGCCCTTGCCGCCGAGGTGGTGGTGGCGCACGGTTTCCCTGACCGCATCGGCGATCTCGCGCCTCAGGCTATGGTCCGTCAGAAGCCGTTTGGCGACGGTGACGTAGTCCTCGGTCGACCGCGTCACCAGGATGTCGAGCCCGATCTCGCGCAGCAGCGCCGCGCTTTGCCGGCAGCGCGCGGTATGACCTTCGCGCACCACCGGAGGGCATCCGACGCCGAGCGGATCGAGCAGGGACACGGCGCCCGAGTAGGGGAAGCTGTCGAGGTACAGATCGGCCAGCTTGAGCACGCCCAGAAGCGGCGCCCGGCTCGCCTGCGATTCGAGGACATGCAGCCGGTCGACGCCGATGCCGCGTTGGGCGAACCGCTCCTGCACGAAACGCAGGAACCCGTCCTTGTGCGGATAATGCGTCGTCCAGTTCGGATTGAAGGGATACATCACGAGGTGGGCGCTGGGCACGGCTTCGAGAATCCGCGCCCAGGTGGTCAGCAGTTCGGGCCCGATCTTGAAGTAGTTTGCCCCGCTCGCCAGCAGCAGCGCAGCGTCCGGCACGCCGATGCGCTCGCGCGTCAGCGCTTCTGGCACCGCCGGACTGCCCGCGAAGATATAGTGGTTGGAGGAGCCCTCCACGAGGGCGAGTTCCTCGGTGTAGTCGTCCTGCGCGTCCTCGGGCTCGTTGAGCTTGCCGTTGATATAGAGATCGACCGTCGCAAGCCCCGAAGTCATGCTGCAGCAATGCATGGTGACTTGCAGCCGCGCCAGGCGCTGCGCCATCAGGAGCGTCCAAGGGAATTTCGGTGTGTTGGTGAGATTGGCGCCGGCGATCAGTACATCGAGATCCTCTCCTGCGACGATCTGCGCCGCGGCGGGCAGGTCCGCGACGGGTAAGGTCACGAAGTCGTCGGCGACGTCCTCGAAGCCGGCGCCGACGCTGGTGGCCGCCTCGTCGGGCACGAAAGCGATAACCTGGAATCTCTCGCGGTCTAGGCCGGCGAGATGCCCGCGCATCGCAGCCACCTCGCTGATGGTGCCCGGGCAAAGCACGCCCACGCGCACCGTCGTCTCCGTGCCCAAGCGCGGCTTCGGTTTGACGTCCTGGGCCAGGCCGTGGATCTCGAGATGCTTGCGGATGAGATCTCCGCGCCGCTGCGCAAGCGCGCGCAAAGGGACATCCTCGGCGTAGATCGACGAGGCGAGGTAGCCATCCATGAAGCCCGCCAGCACCTCGCGCTGGAACTCGAGCTCGTCGATCACCGTCACCGCCTTGTGGATTTCGGCGACGGTGGCTTCCACGTGGGCGAGCGCACGGCGGCGCGCGCCTTCCTTGGTGAAGAACATCGGCACGGCGAGCAGCACTTTGACCACCGTGCACAGCAACGGCGTCGGCACGTCGACGATATCGAACGCCCGCTCGATGCTTTGCGGCGGCGTGAACAGGCTGAGCGCGAGATAGGCGCTGACCTTGCGCAGCACGTCGTGTTCGACCGAAAGGATGCGGTGGCAGCGTTCCGCGACCGCCTGGTCGCCCTTGGTCAGCGGCAGGTGCCGTACCCCGGAATTGATCATGGTCATGATCGCGTCGCCGGCCGGGCTTCGGCACAAGGCGACCAATCGCTCGATCCGCCCTTCGAGGCAGACCTCGGCCAGGTTCAGGCGCAGCTCACGGAGTTTACGTTCCGATTCTTGATCCATATGCGGCGAATCTAACTGAACTCGCGGCCCGCAAGATAGGGCGACAGCGCCGCGAGCGTGTCCTTGATGGCGCCCGAATGCCGCCGCATCACCGATTGGCCGGCGGCCGCCATCTCGCGGCGCGTCTCGGGACTGCCGAGCAAGCGCCGAACCGCGTCGGCAAGGGCGACGGCGTCCGCCACCTGCACCGCCGCGCCCGTGTCGAGGAGTTCGGCCGTCGTTTCGCGGAAGTTGCTCATGTCCGGACCGAGAATGAGCGCGCACCCGATCAGCGCCGGCTCCGCCGGGTTTTGCCCGCCGCCGACCGCAAGGGATTTGCCCATGAATACCGTCTCGCACAGCCGGAAGAACAGGCCGAGTTCTCCCATGGTGTCGGCGATATAGACCTCGATGTCCCTGGCGATCGCCTTGCTGTCGGACCGCAGCCTGCAGCGCAGTCCGCTCAAGGTCTCGGCCATCGTCCGTCCCTTGTCCGGGTGGCGCGGCACGACGACGCTGAGCAGGCCGGGGATCTCATCTTTCAGCATGCGCGCGACCTGACCGACGATCGCATCTTCCCCTGGGTGGATGCTGGCCGCGCACCACACCGGCCGGCCGGCAATGTCCTCGCGCAGTGCGGCCAGCGCGCGCTCGTCGGCGGGAAGCGGCGGGGCGGCCAGCTTGATGTTGCCCAGCGTGCGAACCTCCCGGGCGCCGAGCGCGGCGAAGCGGTCAGCGTCGAGCCGGGATTGGGCAAGCACGAGATCGAAGGGCGTCAGCACCGCTTTTGCAAATCCGGACCAACGGCGCCAGCCGCGGTACGCTTTGTCGGACAGACGCGCGTTGAGGAGGACCGCCGGTGTTTTGCGGCGCCCGATCTCATTCAGTGTATTGGGCCAGAGTTCGGATTCCGACCAGAGCACGAGGTCGGGACGCCAGTGATCGAGGAACCGGCGGACCCAGGCGGTGCGGTCGAGTGGGACGAACTGATGAACACACCCATCGGTCAGGCGCTCCTTCAACAGAGCGGCCGAAGTCACGGTTCCCGTCGTGATCAGCACCTGCCATCCGGCGGCGCGGACGCCCTCGATGATCGGCAGCAGCGACAGGGCCTCTCCGACGCTGGCGCCATGAAGCCAGGCCAGTCTGCCGACGGGGCGCGGAGCCGAGGCGATCCCGCGCCGCTCCGGCAGACGTTGGGGAACTTCCTTGCCGCGATGTGCGCGGGCCTTCAGCCAGCCGCGGAGCGGGACTGCGGAAAGATCGGTGAAGACACGGTAGAGGAGCCGTATCACGGAACGGCTCCGGAGGTCGGTCGCGGGGAGTTACTTCTTCGCCGAGGCGAGGAGCTGGTCGACAACGGCCAGCGATTTGGGCGCTTCGGCGCCGCCGGCTTGGCTCGCGATCCAGTCTTTGACCTTCTTTGCGTCGACCGGATGGTCCTTGAGCATGACGCACAGGATGGCTTGAGAGGCGAAAAGGTTCGCGGCCAGGTCATTGATCGCCCCGAGCAGCATGTCCGTCTGGGCATTGGAGGTCCGGTTCATCTTATCGAGGTCATCGGTGACCTTGGCAAGAAGACCCTGCACCTGGCTCATCATGAAATCGGACATGCGCTATTCCTTCCCCGAAGACGGGTTTTGACCCTTTTCTTGATTCTGCACGCTTACAGGACCACCGGTAAATAAGACTTTAATCGGCCCCGGACGAAACTCTTGGAAAGTCGTTAATAGTGAGGCTAAAGGGCGGCATGGCGGCGGAACAGGAAATTGGCATCGGCTGGCAGGTGGGTGTGGCCAGCGGCTGGGGCACTTACGGCACCAACTTGGCCGTCGAACTGGTCCGCCGCGGAATCGCCCCCGCTCTGTTCTTCGTCGCCGACCCCTTGGTCCTTACGCAAGCGCAAGCCGGTGTCCTCGGCGCGGCTCTGGCGCGCCATGCGCATTGGCGGGCGGAGCGCGGAAAAGGCGAGGTGCGCGCCGGCTTTCCTATTCTTCATGCCCTCGGCGACAAACTGGACTTCCCTCCGGTGCTCCGCGCGCTGCACGGCACGCCGGACATCGGCGTCGTGTTCTTCGAGTCCGCTCTTATTCCAAGAGAGAACATCGCGATCGCATCCCGCTTCGCCAAGATCGTGACCGGGTCAACGTGGAACGCGGACATCCTCAAGCGTCACGGCTTCACCAACGTGGTGAACTGTTTCCAGGGGGTCGATCTCGACACCTTCGCGCCGGGCCCTAAAAGCGGCCGCTTCGCCGGGCGCTTCGCGATCTTCTCCGGCGGCAAGCTTGAGTACCGCAAAGGTCAGGACCTTGTGGTAGCGGCTTTCAAGAAGTTCCACGCGCGCCATCGTGACGCGTTGCTCGTGACCGCCTGGCACAATCCCTGGCCCCAGGCGGCGCAAGGCCTCGCCCGCTCGCCGCATGTCGCGGGCCCGCCGCCCGTGAACGAGGGCCGTCTCGATGTGGCCGGATGGCTGACGCTGAACGGGCTGCCCCCGGATTCCTTCATGGATCTCGGCCCGCTCGCCAACACCACGACTGCACCGCTCCTGCGGGAGGTCGATGTCGCTGTTCTTCCCAGCCGCTGTGAAGGCGGGACCAATCTCGTGGCCATGGAATGTATGGCGAGCGGCGTGCCTGTGATCCTGTCGCGCAATACCGGCCATCTTGATCTCGTCGGCAACGACAACTGCTATACGCTCGACTTCCAGATCCCGATGAACGAAGTGTTGCGGCGCCCCGACCTCGACGGCTGGGGCGAGTCTTCCATCGAGGAGATCGTCCTCAAGCTCGAGGAGTCCTATGCCGATCGTGCCGGTGCGCTCCGCCGCGCCGCGAACGCCGTCGCGTTCATGCGGGACTGGAGCTGGTCGGCGCGCGTCGGCAAATTGCTCGACGCGTTACAGATGTGATTGCACCACCCCGTGCATGGCGGCGGTAAAATCCACCGCAAATCTCTTCCCATCGCAGAGCGTCGCGTTGACTTTATCTCGCAATGCCGTGCGCGGCGGCGTCAATCGCCTAAGGTCGCCCGCCAGCGATGCCGCCAGCTTTTCAAACCCGCCGCGGTCCGGCGCGATAAACTCTGGTAGCCCGGCATGCGTGAGATAGCTCGCCGCGTGGCGGCCGGCGAAGGTCGCGCCGGGGAAGGTGACTACGGGACATCCCATCCACAACGCTTCGCAGGTCGTAAGGCCGCCGGAATAGGGGAAGGTATCCAGCGCGATATCGACCCTGTTGTAGGTTTGTAGGAACGCCGTGCGCGGCGAACGGCCCTCAATGGTGACGCGCGCGGCATCGACCCCGTGCGCTGCGAAGGCGGCACGCAATCTTTTTTGCACGCCTTCGTCCTCGAGCCCCCGAAACTTGAGAAGCAGGCGGCTCGTCGGCACCCGCGCCAGGATGCCGGCATAGCTCGCGATCACCGCTTCGCTTAGCTTGGCCGGATTGTTGAGGCTGCCGAACGTCACGAATCCGTTTTTCACCGCCGGCCATTCGTTCACCGCCCCGACGTCGGGCGGATCGAAACAGGTGTAGCCATGCGGCAGCCGGATGATCTTTTCCGCGTAGTGTGTTTCACTTCCCGGCGGCGCCTGCACCGCGTCGCCCAGCACATAATCCATGGCCGGAAGGCCGGTTGTGCCCACGTATCCAAGCCAGCTCACCTGTATCGGCGCCGCCCTGCGCGCGAAGACGCCGAGCCGGTGACCGGCGGTGTGCCCTGACAGGTCGAACAGGATTTGAATGCCGGCGTCCCTCACTGCGCGCGCAAGATCTTCGTCGCCGAGCCCATCCACGCGCCGCCACGTCGTCACCTTGGCGATCCGCGCGCTGATCTCGTCTTCGCGGGTCTGCGGCCGGGTCGAGAAGATTACGGCGTGCAAATCTTCCGTCTTGAGGTTCTCGAACAGCCGCACGCTTAGAAGACCCACGGGATGCACCCCGAGATCCGGCGAAATGAACCCTACGACCACGGGCTTCTGCCGCCGCAGCTGCGGGGCAGCCGGCGTGACGTGCGAGACATGGCGCGCGGTCCATTGGGCGTGAGCGCGCGCGAGGCTTTCCTCCGTCACGCCGGCCACATATTGCTGCGCGCTGAGCCAGTTGCTCGCCGCCGGCATGTAGTCTTGATCGTGCGCCATTGCGGCGGCAAACGCGCCGATCGCTTCGGACGAACGTCCTTGGTCGCTCAAGATCACGCCGAGACTATTGTAAGCCCTGGCCGTCGGTTTCTGCGCCAGCACCTTGCGGATTTCCGCTTCCGCGGCGGTCAGCTTGCCTTGGTCGCGATAGGCGTTGGCGAGGTTGTAGCGCGCTTCTGCGTAATCCGACCGCTGTGCGACCGCCGTCTCGAAGGCGAGCGTCGCCGCGTCCAGGTGCTCGAGGTCCCGCAACGCGTTTCCCAGGTTGGAATGGGCTTCCGGATAGTGCGGCTGGAGGCGCACGGCGTTGCGATACGAGTCCGCCGCGGCCGCGAGCCGGCCTGTTTCCAGCAGCAGGTTGCCCAGGTTGTAGTGAAACACCGCCATGTCCGGCGCCAGGGTCACCGCCGCGCGCAACGCCGCTTCGGCTTCGGCGATACGCCCTGCGGTTTGCAATGCAGTGCCGAGGTTGCCGTGCGCATCGGCGAAGTCGGGCTTCAAGGAGACCGCCTTTTGCAGCGCTGAAACCGCTGCGCCGGTCTCGCCTGTCTGCAGAAGCGCGATCCCGAGCAGGTGCCAGGCGTCGGGAACGGCGTCGCTGACGTTCAGGCCTTCGCGATAGAGCGCCGCGGCGCCCGCTGCGTCGCCGGCTTGGTGGCGGGCCAGTCCTTGCTTGAAAAGGTCCGCCGCCGTCATCAGTGCTGTAAAGCCGCGGCAAGCGTCACCGGCGCGGCTTGCGCCTTGATGTGATGCACGGCCACCTGTTGGAAGCGGTCATAAAAGTCCGCGAGCATGGCGACACCGGCTTCGTCGGGGGTGGCGCTTCCTTTTGCAGGCTCGGTGCCGCGCGTGAAGACGCCGCTGTAGAGATGCGAGATGAAATCGAAAAACAGGTCGAACTGCCGGCCGGCGGCGGACGGGTTCTGCCCGCGCGTGCGCCGGGCCAGCTCGATGACGTAGGTGATGAGCGCATGGAAGAAGAGATAGATCGTATCGTCCCACCGCGTTTCATGATGGACATGCAGCGCCACCGGCGAGGTGAAGGTCTTTAGCGGCATGCCCTTCAGCAAGGTCACAAGCGGCATCCAGTAATCCCAGAACGGCATCCCCATGCAGAACGGGCTGTCGGAAAAATCCTCAAGCGCCGATCCCGACATGAAGAAGTAATCGTAGCCGATCGAATATTTCTCCTCACCGGTCGGTACGAAACGGGTGAAGCTTTCCATATCGATCACATCGACCCGCGGCCCGCACAACAGGCTGCCGTGCGCCTCGCGCTGGATGAAATCTTTCAGCCCCGGGACATTCCGCAGATAGATGTCGGCGTTGATGATGCCCACGGTCGCCGCCGCAGGCGCGAGACCGCGTGCGGCGATCGCCTGTCGCAGCACCTTGAGCACGTCGTGGATGAAGGGCACCGGCTTCTTGGCGAATTTCTCCGCCGTCACGCTCACCGGCAGAACCATCACGTCCGGAAAAGCCTTGCGCACGGCGTCGGCCTCGGCGGCGCCGTTCACCGAAAGCACATCGAAACCGCAGGCGATCCAGGAGGCGACCGTCGCGCTTTGCAGGGCTGGGTCGCGGTCCGGGACCAGGCTGGTAGCCAGGAAAATCGGCGGAGACATGGCGTGGAACTTACACGTTTTCCCGGTGCTGCGCCTGCGTCAGAACCACCGGATTGAACCGGCTCCGGTCCATCGGCGGAAGCTTGGCTTCGCGCCTCAGCTTGTCCGCCAGCTCGAAGTAGGTGTCCATCGGCACGAGGCCGCAAAAGTGGCATAGCACGCCCGACCATAGTTGCGGCGGTCCGCCGGGCGCCTGCTTGAGCACTCGCAGCTCGCCCGTATCCAGATCCATGATCCCTTCCTTGATGTTCGGCGTCGTCACCTGCAGCCGCGCCCCCGGCGGGGATTCCAAAGGTGGGATGCCGAGGGACGCCAGCGCGGCGGCGAAGAACGGCTCGTCGGCGTATTCACCGGCGTGTTTGTAGGTATAGCTGATGGCATCGCGGTGCGGGCTTTCGTAAAGCGCGCGCACTTTGTCGAAGACTTCTTCGGAGGCATGGCTGCGCTCGAAATACATGACGCCCGCATTGAAGACTGTCAGGTAGGAAAGGCCGAGCAGGGCGCAGAGCGCGCTCGCGTCCTTTTCGCCAAGCGAGCACGCGAATACCGGACCGCGCAATTGACGGTGGCCCTCGACCACAAAAGGCTGGCCCTTGAACCTCCGCCAGAAGAACTCGATGCGCGGACTGAAGAGAAGGCAGTCGGCGTCGATGTAAAAAGTGCGGTCGTACGGCGTCAGCTCGAACAGACGCGCCTTGTTCATCGCCCCGCGGAGCTGCGCATCGTCGTCGGCGAGGATCACGCGGTCGAAAAGGGCTGCGATCGCCGGCTCGACCTTCACCTTGGCGTTGACGGCCACGCTCACCGCCCGGCGCTCCAGCCTGCGCACCGAGAGGGCGAAATTGGCCGCGAGCTCCAGATACCGGGAGTCGTCGAAGGCGAGCAGGAGATATCCTTCGCTATTGTCCTGAGACACGGGAATTCACAGCCAAAAGTTGATCTCATCGATGCCCGGCGGCCGGAGGAGTTTCAATCTGCACGCGGAATGGCCGGAAAGGGCGATTAAGCTTGCGAGCCTAGCCGTGAGTGGTTAACAAGTTGAAAAGGCTGGTTAATTTTCCGTTAAGGCAGTGTTTGACAACTCCTCCCGCAAACATTTATAAATTGCGGTGCTTAGCTTAGCCCCTGAATGGGGTATTTCGGCTGGGCCGACAGAAATGTCGTCAACACTGTCCTAGAAAAGGAGCTGCGCGTTATGAGTGATATTACCCTTTCGAGTGCAACACGAGCGAACCTGCTGTCGCTCCAAAGCACGACGAACCTGATCGGCCGCACGCAAGAGCGTCTGGCCACGGGTCTCAAAGTCAACAGCGCCATCGACGACGCGCTGGCCTTCTTCAAAGCCCGTAACCTGAACAGCCGCGCGACCGACCTGTCGTCCCTGAAGGACGCCATCCTCGGCGGTATCAGCGTTATTAAGGCCGCGGTGCAGGGCCTCGAAGCGATCGAAGCGGTGATCAAGCAGATGAAGGCGCTTGCTCAGTCCGCGATCTCGTCGCCGGAAAGCACGACCCGCGCGAAGCTGGCCAGCCAGTTCAACGAACTGCGTAGCCAGGTCGACAACCTCGCTGAAGACGCCAGCTTCAACGGCGTCAACCTGCTCAAGAACACCACCGACTCGTTCATCGGCGGCGCTGACCAGCTGACGGTGAAGTTCAACGAACGTACCGATACTTCGGCCGTCAACCAGCTCGTCGTCTCCGGCCTCAGCTCGGCGGACTTCTCGGAAATCGTCGCGTCTGCCGCCGTCGCCACCGGCGCGACCACCGACGTGTGGGGCGTCACCGGCGCCGCCGCCGTCACCGCGATCACGGCCTCGATCCGCGCTCTCGATTCCGCGCTGGTCACCGTGCGTCAGGTCGCGCAGGAATTCGGTACGAATTCCGCGTTACTGCAGATCCGCGCCGACTTCACCACCAACCTGATCAACACCCTCAAGGGTGGTGCGTCGGAACTGGTGAATGCGGACTTGAACGAAGAATCGGCCAACCTGCTCTCGCTGCAAACGCGCCAGCAGTTGGGTACGATCTCGCTCTCGATCGCGCAGCGTTCCGAGCAGTCGATCCTCCGCCTGTTCTAAGACAGCGCGGAGCTCCTCGAGCAATACCAGGACAGTGGGCGGGCCCCTTTGGGGCCCGCCGTACTGGTCCTCTTATCGCAGAAGGCGGCTCCGGCCGTTACGGACACCGGGACCACCACTTACGCGTTTATTATTTGGTATTCACTGGCCGCGTAGGCTGGGTACTCCGGCACTCGAAGTTCGGAGGCGCCAATGGGCGACATTACCCTTACGTCGGCGACACGGGCCAATCTCCTGTCGCTGCAAAGCACGACCAATCTTATCGGGCGGACGCAAGAGCGTCTCGCCACCGGGCTGAAGGTCAATAGCGCCATCGACGACGCGCTCGCCTTCTTCAAGGCGCGCAATCTCAATAGCCGCGCCAACGACCTTTCCAGCATCAAGGACCAGATCGCCAACGGCATCAGCACCATCAGGGCGGCGATTCAGGGCCTTGAAGCGATCGAATCGGTCATCAAGCAGATGAAGGCGCTGGCGCAATCGGCCATCTCTTCGCCGGAAAGCAGCACCCGCGCCAAGCTCGCCAGCCAGTTCAATGAATTGCGCAGTCAGGTCGACAACCTCGCCGAGGACGCGCACTTCAACGGCTACAATCTTCTCAAGAACACCAGCGATGCGTTTGTCGGCGGGGCCGACATGCTGACGGTAAAGTTCAACGAGCGCATCGAACCGCCCGGGCTCAGCCAGCTCGTGGTCAGCGGCCTCACCACTGCGGATTTCTCGACGATCATGGCCAACGCCGCGGTCGCCGCCGGCGCCGGCACCGACGTATGGGGTGTCACGGGTACGGCCGCCGTGACCGCCATCACCGCGTCGATCCGCGCGCTCGATTCCGCGCTCGTGACCGTGCGTCAGGCGGCCCAGGAATTCGGCACCAACTCGGCGATGCTGCAAATCCGCATCGATTTCACGCAGAACTTGATCAACACGCTCCGGGGCGGCGCGGCCGAGCTCGTCAACGCCGATCTCAATGAGGAATCGGCCAATCTGCTCTCGTTGCAGACGCGGCAGGAGCTCGGCACCATCTCGCTGTCGATCGCGCAGCGCTCCGAGCAATCGATCCTGCGCCTGTTCTAGCGTTTCTGCCTCAGGTCACAGGGAAGGCGGTCTCTTCGGCCGCCTTTTTTGCCGGGGTGTGCACGTTTGTCCGCCGCCCGTCTGCCTGACGGCGTTTGCATGTGCGCGGGCTTCAGGCCTTCGCCTTCTCGGCAGCCTGGATGGCTTCGACCAGGATCCGGCGCGCTTCCTCCGCGTCACCCCATTGACCGATGCGGACCCATTTCTGGGATTCGAGATCCTTATAGTGCTTGAAGAAATGCTCGATCTGCTGAAGCACGATCGAAGGCAGATCCTGGCGCTGCAGCACGTCGGAATAATAAGGAAAGGTCGTGTCGACCGGCACACAGATCAGCTTCTCATCGCCGCCGGCTTCATCCTCTAGCTTCAGCACGCCGATCGGTCGTGCGCGGACCACGCACCCGGGTATGAAGGGTGAGCGCGAGATCACCAGCGCATCGAGAGGATCGCCGTCCGGGGACAGCGTGTGCGGTACGAAGCCGTAATTCGCGGGATAGCGCATCGGCGTATGGAGGATGCGGTCGACGAAGAGAGCGCCGGAGGCCTTGTCGAATTCGTATTTGACCGGCTCGCCGCCCACCGGGACTTCGATGATGACGTTGACGCTGTGGGGTGGGTCGTCTCCGACCGGAATCATCTCGATACGCACGCGATTACCTCAAACCATTTATGACACCGGCCGCCTCCACTCGGCCGACTTTGCGGGGCGTGCATAGCGCAGGGCCCCGGACGTGTCGATGGCGATGTTCTCGGCGGTTCAGGCGGTCTTTACCGCCGGCTTGAACGCCATGCGGCGGATCACGTGAGCGGCGAGGCCGATGACATTCCATAGCAGGAAGAACATCTGGGTTTGGCGGGGAAGGTTCCACAGCAGATAAAGGCAACCCAGGATCGCAAGAGGCGCCACAAGCCACACCGCCGGGGTCTTGAACACCCGTGCCCGGCGAGGCTCGCGTTGGCGCATCACCAGGACGCAGACGGAGACCGCGATGAACGCGGCGAGCGTGCCGGCGTTGGCCAGCGCGGCGATCCGATCGAGCGGGATGAGCCCTGCCAGGATGGCGACGACGATCCCTGTCAGGAGCGTTATCCGCACCGGCGTTCCGGTTTTCGCGCTCACCGTCGCCAGTCCGGAGGGCAGCAAGCCGTCCCGCGCCATGACGAAAAAGATGCGCGTCTGGCCGTACAGGAACGCGAGGATCACGGTGGGAAGCGCCACGATCGCCGCGGCCCCGACCAATGCCGCCATCCGCTCGTGGCCTAGCTGCCGCATGATCAGCGCCAGCGGTTCCGGGCTGGCGGCGAAATCCTTGAACGGTGCCGCGCCCACCGCGGCCGCGGCGACGACGATATAGAGGGCCGTGCAGGCGAGCATCGAGCCGACGATACCGATGGGCAGATCGCGCGCGGGGTTCTTGGCCTCCTCGGCGGCGGTCGAGATGGCGTCGAAGCCGTAGTAGGCGAAGAAGATGATGGCCGCCGCCGCCATCACGCCGCGCTCGAGGCCCTCGATGTCGCTCTTCGCGAAGCCGTAGGGCATGAAGGGTACAAAATGGGCGGCGTCGAAGGCCGGCAGCGCCACGGCGACGAAGATCAGCAGTGCCGCGAGCTTGATGACGACGAGCAGCGCATTCACCGTCGCGCTTTCGCGCGTCCCCAGGATCAAGAGTCCTGCCACGCATGCGATGATGAAGATCGCCGGCACGTTGAGGATCCCGCCGGCGTGGGGGCCGGCCGTCAGCGCGAGCGGGAGTTCAAGCCCGAACGAGTTGAGGAATCCGACTGCATAGCCGGACCATCCCACCGCGACCGCGCTGACCACCAGTGAGTATTCAAGGATGAGACACCAGCCCACGATCCAGGCAATCAGCTCGCCGAGCGCGACATAGCTATAGGTATACGCGCTGCCGGAGGCCGGGATCATCGTCGCCACTTCGGCGTACGCCAGCGCGGCGCAGGCGCACACCACACCGGCGACGACGAACGAAAGCATCACGCCCGGGCCGGCGAGGTTCGCTCCGACCCCGATCAGCGTATAAATGCCCGTGCCGACGATGGCGCCCACGCCTAACGCGATCAGATGCCACCAGCTGAGGCTGCGGTGAAGACGGTGGCGCGTGCCGACATCGTCGGCGTCAATCGGCTTGCGGTGCATCCACGCGGGCATCAGGCTCCCCTCGGACCGTTTCAGGCCACCGCGGCCAGCACCGAGGGATGCGTGATCCGCCCGCCGCGAATATTGCTGCCGTTGGCAAAGCCGGGATCGGCGGCAAAAGCTTTGTCGACGCCCTTGTCCGCCAGCGCAATCACGTAAGGCGCCGTCGCCGCGCCCAACGCAAACGTCGACGTGTAGGGCGCCGCGCCCGGCATGTTCGCGACGCAATAGTGGATGACGCCCTCGACGACGTAGGTCGGCTCGGCGTGCGTGGTCGGGCGTGAGGTTTCAAAGCACCCGCCCTGGTCGATGGCCACGTCCACGACCACGGAGCCCGGCTTCATCAGTTTCAAGTGCTCGCGCTTGATCAGCTTGGGCGCCGCCGCGCCTGGCACCAGCACGGCGCCGATCACGAGATCGGCCTCCCGTACTGCGGCGAGGATCGCATCAGGCGTCGAGAATGCGGTTTTCACCTGGCCGCCGAACAGGTCGTCCAGTTCCTCGAGGCGCGGGGTAGAGATGTCGAACAACGTCACATGCGCGCGGTGTCCCACCGCCATTTGCGCGGCGTGTTTGCCGGCAACCCCTCCGCCCAGGATCACGACGCTCGCCGGGGACACGCCCGGAACTCCGCCCAGGAGCAAGCCTCGGCCCCCGGCGGGGCGAAGCATCGACACGGCGCCCACATCAACCGCCATCCGGCCCGCCACCTGGCTCATCGGCGCGAGCAGCGGAAGGCGGCCATGTTTGTCCGTCACCGTCTCATAGGCGATGCAGGTGGCGCCGGAATCCTGCAGACCCTTTGTCAGCGCCTTGTCCGCCGCGAGATGGAGATAGGTGAAGAGGATATGGTCCGGCCGCAGCCGCGCGATTTCGGCCGGCTGGGGCTCCTTCACCTTCACGATCATCTCGGCGGCGCTGAAGACTTCGTCCGGGGTCGCCACGACCCGTGCGCCTGCGGCCCGGTAGGCATCGTCATCAAGACCGATCCCTGCACCGGCCTTGGTTTCTACGATGACCTCGTGCCCCCGGGATGTCAGCGCGGACACAACGCTCGGCGTCATGGAGACCCGGAACTCAAGAACCTTGATTTCCTTGGGAACGCCGATGCGCATCGTGATCATCCCTCTCGCTGTGGTGGCGAGAATAGAAGGGATACGCGCGTTAATCCAGGAACCGAATTCGATCCGGCGGCGGGCCAGCTAAATGGCGGCGACAATAGCTTTCCCGCATGCGACGGTCGTGGCCGTGCCTTGCAGATCGCGGGTCCGCAGGGACGGCGTCACCAGCGTCCGTTCAATGGCGGAGACGACCGCCGCTGACGCCTCCGGCTCTCCAAGATGATCCAGCATCATGGCGGCTGACCAGATTTGTCCCACGGGATTGGCGACGCCTTGACCGGCGATATCTGGCGCCGAACCGTGAACGGGCTCGAACAGCGACGGGAACCGTCGCTCGGGATTGAGGTTGCCCGACGGCGCCACGCCGATCGTTCCGGTGCAGGCCGGCCCCAGATCCGAAAGGATATCGCCGAACAGGTTGGATTCGACCACCACATCGAAGCGCTGCGGATTGAGCACGAAGTGCGCTGCCAGGATGTCGATGTGGTACTTGTCCCACGTCACGGCGGGAAAATTTGCAGCCATCGCCACGACCCGTTCGTCCCAGTACGGCATGGTGATGCCGATGCCGTTCGACTTGGTCGCCGACGTAAGGTGCTTCTTCGCGCGCTTGTTCGCGATCTCAAACGCGTAACGCAGGATGCGGTCGACGCCGACGCGCGACATCACGGTTTCCTGAATGACGATCTCGCGTTCGGTCCCGCGGAACATCACGCCGCCGACCGGGCTGTACTCTCCCTCGGTGTTCTCGCGCACGACCCAGAAATCGATGCTGCCGGGCTCCCGGCCCGCGAGGGGAGACGGCACGCCGGGCATCAGCCGCACGGGACGCAGGTTGACGTACTGGTCGTACTCGCGGCGGAACTTCAGCAAGGACTCTCCAAGCGAGACGTGATCGGGCACGGTCTCCGGCCAGCCGACGGCGCCGAAGAAGATCGCATCGACGTTGCCGATGCGCGCTTTCCAGTCCTCCGGCATCATTGCGCCGTGTTTGACGTAGTAGTCGCAGCTCGCGAACGCGTGCCAGGTTTGCTGCACTTCAAAGCCGAAGCGTTTGCCCGCGGCTTCCAGGGCTCGCACGCCTTCCGGCATCACTTCCTTGCCAATCCCGTCGCCGGGGATCACGGCGATCGAGTATCTGCGTTTTTCCTTGGAAGCCATGTGCGCTGCCCGCCCGGTGCATTCAACAGGTCGAAATTAACCCTTCCTTAACGAAAAAAACGCGTACTTTTTTCAATTCATGTCCGGCCTGGCCGATTTCTGGCCCTCAAGCGCGCAGGCTTAACCATTTGTTTGCACTTCGTCCGTAAAACGGCAGCGTGAACCGTGCTGTTCACGCGCAGCTTGCGTTTCTTTGCGTTGCTTTGACTCGAGGGCAGTTGCACGGCGGTTCGTTTTATTGGGAAACGGCTTCTAGAAAGTCACTGATCCTAGAAAGGGTACGAAAATGGCTCAGGAAATCACACTCTCGACAGCGACGCGCACTAACCTGCTTTCGCTCCAGAACACCACCGGCCTCATCGGCCGCACTCAGGAACGTCTTGCCACCGGCCTCAAGGTCAACAGCGCGATCGACGACGCGCTCGCGTTCTTCAAAGCGCGCAACCTCAATTCCCGCGCCTCCGACTTGCAGTCCGTCAAGGACGGCATCAACAGCGGCATCAGCGTGTTGAAAGCGTCGGTGCAGGGTCTCGAATCGATCGAAGCGGTTCTGAAGCAGATGAAGGCGCTCGCCCAGTCGGCGATCAGTGCGCCGGAAAGCAGCACCCGCGCCAAGCTCGCCAGCCAGTTCAACGAATTGCGCAGCCAGGTGGACAACCTCGCCGAGGACTCGAGCTTCAACGGCATCAACCTCCTGAAGAACACCACCGACGCCTTCGTCGCGGGCGCCGATATGATGACCGTGAAGTTCAACGAGCGCGTTGAGCCGATCGGTGTCAACCAGCTCGTCGTCTCGGGCCTTACCCTCGCCGACTTCACCACCATCATGGCCAGCTCCGCCGCAGCCACCGGCACCGGCACCGAAGTGTGGGGCGTTACCGGCACGGCGGCGATCAATGCCATCACCGGCGCCATTCGGGCGATCGACTCGGCGCTCGTTACCGTCCGCCAGGCGTCGCAGGCTTTCGGTACCAACGCCTCGATGCTGCAGATCCGGGCGGATTTCACCACCAACATCATCAACACGCTGAAGGGCGGCGCTGCGGAACTCGTCAACGCCGACCTCAACGAAGAATCGGCCAACCTGCTCTCGCTGCAGACGCGCCAACAGCTCGGCACCATCTCGCTGGGCATCGCGCAGCAGTCCGAACAGTCGATCCTGCGCCTGTTCTAATAATTTTTGTTTGTTACGACGGCTCACGGCCGGGTCGAGAGACCCGGCCGTTTTTTTGATTCGGCGGCGCGCCGGCGGAAGCCGAGCCATCGCAGGAAATCGCTTGGCGAAAAAAGGACCCGATATCTGCAACTCCTGCGTTTTCGCCCGGTTTTATTAACCTTTTTTTCGCCTTTCACCGGTATTTCCTACGAGGATGCGTAGAAGTCTGTGAAGCGCGAACGGCCCGAAAAAGCCGCGAAGACCGCGCAAATCGCCCGGCCGGGAAACGCATCGCCGGTAGGGTCTTGAGAGGTTGGACATGGCTCAGGAAATCACTCTCTCTACGGCGACGCGGACGAATCTGCTGTCGTTGCAGAACACCACCAGTCTCATCGGCCGGACCCAGGAACGCCTGGCGACGGGACTGAAGGTCAACAGCGCCATCGACGACGCGCTTGCTTTCTTTAAGGCGCGCAATCTCAACAGCCGCGCATCCGACTTGCAGACGATCAAGGACGGCGTCACCGACGGCATCAACGTCATCAAGGCCGGGATCCAGGGCCTTGAGTCGATGGAATCGATCCTCAAGCAGATGAAGGCGCTGGCGCAATCGGCGATCTCCTCGCCGGAAAGTTCGACCCGCGCCAAGCTCGCCAGCCAGTTCAACGAGCTGCGCAGCCAGGTCGACAACCTCGCCGAAGACTCAAGCTTCAACGGCATCAACCTCATCAAGAATTCCACGCAGCCGTTTGCGGCCGGCGCCGATCAGCTCACGGTAAAGTTCAACGAGCGCACCGAGACGCAGGCCGTCAACCAGCTCGTGGTGTCGGGCCTGCGCATTGCCGACTTCAACACCATCATGGGCAATTCGGCCCTCGCCACCGGCACGCTGCCGAACTCGAACGTGTGGGGGCAGTCGGGCACCGCCGCGATCAGAGGCATCACCGCGGCGCTGCGCGCCATCGACAGCGCGCTGGTCACCGTGCGTCAGAACGCGCAGGCGCTCGGCACGAACTCGGCGCTCCTGCAGATCCGCGCCGACTTCACGACGCGCATCATCAACACGCTCAAGGGCGGCGCGGCCGATCTCGTCAATGCCGACATGAACGAGGAATCGGCGAACCTCCTGTCGCTGCAGACGCGTCAGCAGCTCGGCACGATTTCGCTGTCGATCGCGCAGAAGTCGGAAGAAGCGATCCTGCGTCTGTTCTAAGGGGTCGCGCGTTTTCGGGGAGGGACGTTAGGCAGGTTCTCGGCTTCACGGTGAGGGCGTTTGAGTCCATAGTGCGCCCCGTTCAAGAGCTCACTGCCTAAGAAGTGCCATGCCCCTAAAACTCACTCTGAAGCCCAACGAGAAGGTTCTGATCGGAACCGCGGTCATCGCCAACGGACCGGCGAAAACGGAATTCGTGGTCCTTAACCGCGTGCCGGTTGTGCGCGAGAAAGACATCATCACCGAAGAGAAGGCCGACACGGTCGCGAAAAAGCTCTATGTGACGATCCTTAACATGTACATCAACCCTGCGCGTGAGAAGGATTACCATGGCATTTACTTCGTTTTAATGAGACAAATGATCTTAGTACCGGTGGACGCCCGAGCGGTCGATCTGATGGTGGAAATGTCCCAGCACATCCTTGCGGGAGACCACTATCGGGCTCTCAAAATGTGTCGGCAGCTGATAAAGTTCGAGGCGGAGGCCTTGGCGAATGTCAAAAGATAAGGTTGCTGTCTATCAGCAACAGCAGAAGCGGAATTTATCGCCGCGCGAGGTCGAGGCGATGGCCTTCACGAAGGCCGCGCTCTTGCTCGAAGACGCCAAGAAGCAGACCGGCAACATCGAAGAATTTGCCAAGGCCCTGCGGTTCAATCACCTGCTTTGGACCATCATCCAGGCCGACCTGACCGAGCCCGACAACCAGCTTCCGCCCGAGATCAAAGCCAACGTCATGTCGCTCTCGATCTTCGTCGACAAGCAGACCACCAAGGCGCTGCGCTCGTCGGCCGCCGCCGACCTCGATGTGCTCATCAACATCAACCGCAACTTGGCGGCCGGGCTGCGCACGACGCCGGATGCGGCCGCTCAGGCGGCGCCCGGCACGCAGCCCGCGCAGGTCGGCGCCGGCGTGCGCACAACGGGAGCGTAAGCTCCCCGGACGTCGCTGACGGATGACGCTCGGTCGCGCCCTCTCGCCGCTCCTCCAACAAGGTCTCAAGTTCCTCCAGGCTGGCGATGCGGCCGGCGCCGAAGTCCTGCTCGATACTTATGTCCTGCGCAACGCCGAGGATCCCGACGGGCACAATCTCGCCGCCGTCGCCAAACACGCCCTCGGACGCTTGCCCGAAGCCATCGCCCATCTCGAGAAAGCGATCCTTCTCAGCCCGCGCGAACCTCTGTTCGTGGTGAATCTGTCGGGCATGCTTGCCGATGCCAGGCGAGCGCCCGACGCCCTGCACGCGGTCGACGCGTTTCTCATGCGCGTGCCCGGGCAGCTCGATGCCCTCTTGCAGCGCGTCCATCTTCTGCACCGGCTTTCGCGGTTCGAGGAGGCCACCTCCGCGGCGCGCATGGCGGTGGCCTTTCATCCGGACGCGGTGCGCGCGCGCCACGGTCTTGGCCTCGCGCTCATCAAGGAAGGCAAGTTCGCGGACGCCGCGGACGCTTTTACCGCGGCGGTGGAGCGTGATCCTGCCGCCGTCGAGAGCTGGCTCAATCGCGGCGTCGCGCTCAAGGAGTGCGGCCGCCTCGACGAAGCGGAAGCGAGCTATCGCCGCGCTCTCGCCTTGGCCCCCGCCGATCCCGTGGTCGCCAACAATCTCGCCAACGTCGTGGCCGCGCTGGGTCGGCACGAGGAGGCGATCGGGCTTTATAAGGACGCCATCGCGCTCGATGCGGGCTATGCCGATGCAAAGGCCAACCTCGGCGGCGCGCTGCGCGACGCGGGCCGAACCGACGAAGCGGTCGCGATGCTGGAGGCCGCAACGCGCGCCCATCCGGGGCATGCCGGCCTTCTCAACGCCTATGGCAACGCCCTGCGCCAGGCCGAGCGTTTCGAGGAATCGATCGAGGTCCTCAAGCGCGCCGTCGCCACGCTCCCGAGTTATGCCGAAGCGCACAATAATCTCGGTCTGGCCTATGCCATCATGAACCGGCTCCGCGAGGCCGCGGTTCATCTGAAACAGGCCGCCGAGCTCAAGCCGGACTCGGCGATCATCAGCAATAACTACGGCGCGCTTCTCTTGCGCCTGTTCCGCTTCCCCGAGGCGGTCGCCGCCTTGTCCAATGCAGCGGCCCGCGACCCGGCTTACGACGAGGCTCTCATCAACCTCGGCATCGCCCACTACATGCGCGGCGAAGGGCCGGAAGCGACCGCGGTTTATCGGCGGGTTCTCGCGCGCCACCCCGACAACGGCTTTGCGCGCTACAGCCTCGGTGTCGCGCTCCTCGAGGACCAGAAGCTGACGGAGGCCGAAGCCGAAATCCGCCGCGCCCTCGAGCTTGATCCCGCCAACGCCATGGCGCTCAACACCTTGGGGGTGCTTCTGCTCGAACAGCATTTCGTCACGAAGGCGCGCGAGGCCATGCGCGAGGCTGCCGACGTGAACACCCGTTCGGCCCCGATCTTCTTTTCCAACTACGCCTTCGCCAGCTTGTACGAGCCGGATCTTTCCAACGAACAGATCCTCGAGATCCACAAGGAGTACGCGCGTCGATTTTCAAGCCGCGAGCCGGATCCGGCGCGGCCGCACACCAATGTGCGCGACCCCGCGCGGCGGCTGCGCGTGGCTTATCTCTCGCCCGACTTCCGTGCGCATTCGGTCTCCTATTTCTTCGAGGCGCTGCTCGAGAAACACGACCGCACGAAGTTCGAGATCTGTCTCTACTCCGATACGTCGCGCGCCGATTCCATCACCGAAGGCATGCGCAAAGGCGCCGATCTTTGGGTCGAAAGCGCGGGTTTCACCAATGAGGCTTTCGTCCAGCGCCTGCGCGACGACGGCGTCGATATCCTCGTCAACCTCGGCGGCCACACGTCGGGCAATCGGTTGCCGGTCTGCGCGCTCAAGCCTGCCCCCGTGCAGATCGAATATCTCGGCTACCCGGACACCAGCGGCGTTCCCGCCATGGACTACCGCCTGACGGACGGCCGGGCAGACCCGCCCGGCGCCGAAAAATGGTGCACCGAGGAGATCGTGCGCCTGCCGCATTGCTTCCATCTTTACCGGCCGTCGGGCAAGGCGCCCCCGCCTGCGCCTGCGCCGCACCTTGCGAAGGGCTACGTCACCTTCGCCTCCTTCAACGTGCTTCCGAAAGTGACCGAACCCGCCATCGCCGCCTGGGCGGACATCCTGAAGGGGGTGCCAAATTCGCGCTTTTTCATCAAGTGCAAGCAGATGCGCGACGAACGCGTGCAAGCGCGCGTGCGCGCCGATTTCGCCCGCCACGGGATCGACCCCGTGCGCATCGAGATGACCGCCTTCGTCCCGTCGGTGAAGGAACACCTGGAGAAATACGCCGGCGTCGACCTTGCGCTCGACACCTTCCCCTACAACGGCACCACCACGACCTGCGAAGCGCTCTATATGGGTGTGCCCGTGCTCACCATCCGCGGCGACAATCACCGGGGGCGCGTCGGGCTCAGTCTTCTCACGGCGGTCGGCATCGCGCGCGAGTTCGTCGCGGAATCCGTCTCCGACTACATCGCCCGCGCCATCGCCTTCGGCAGGAACCCGGCGCGTCTCGCCGAGATCCGGCCGGCCTTGCGTCCGGCCATGGAAGCCTCGCCCCTGCGCGACGAGGTTGGCTTTACCCGCACGCTCGAGGACACCTACCGCGCGCTATGGACGCGCTGGTGCGAAGGCCCGCAGACTTTCGGCTTCCAGGCGCCGCCGGAGCTGCGCCCCGAGGATTCCATCCAAGGCGTGCTGGTAAAGACGCTTTAGGCTTGCGTGCAGTCCTGGCAGCGGCGGCAGTTTCCGGTCATTCCTGCGGAAGGCGCACCCGGTTCGCCCTCCCGCAGGGGAGATGAAACATTAATTTTCAATAGGTTAGATCTCCGTACGCGCATTGCTGCTATGCAGCAGGAATTCTTGCGCCCCCGCCTGTCGGCCCTTACATTCCGCGTCCGTCTTCAAGGAAAGCCGCCTCAACGAGCCTTCCGCTTTCGAACGGAGTGAAGTCATGAGACCGGGTCTGTACTTTCTCGCTGCGCTCTTCGTCGCCGCTTCCGCGGGCGCCGCGATCGATTACACCGCCATTTGCAACTCCTCGAAGCTCATCGCCGGCGATCGGCACGAGTGCCGTGTGCAGATGACGGCGGCGAACGGTGACGAAGCCCGGCAGGCCGAGATCCATCGCCTCTATGCCGCGAAGATCGAGAGCCTCATGAATCAGCGCACATCCGTCACCTCCATCGGCGCTGCGGCGAGCGTTCCCTCCGACGACCGGTAATCTTGCCTCGCCTTCGCGAGGGTGCTGCTTACGCATTCTCCGGACGTGGAGGTATAAGGGAGGCGATGGACCATCGCCTCGCGCTCGCCCTCAAATTGTACGATCAGGGTCTGCCAGATGCCGCCTGGCATGCGGTGCACGATCTCGCGCGGGCCCCCGCTGCGCCGCGCGAGGTGCTGCACCTCGCCGCTGTCCTCTGCCTTGAGACCGGTCATCGTCAGGACGCCCTCGGTTTTGCCGATCGCCTGGTCGCCGAAAACGCCGGCGATGCCGATGCTCACATCCTGCGCGGTCAGGCGCTGCGCGAGCTGGGCCGCTTCGCGGACGCCTTGAGCGCCTTCGCCCACGCCGGCACCCTGCGCGCGCCGGACGCGGCGCTCCACTTCAACCTTGGTCTTCTGCATCACCGCGCCGGCGATGTGACGGCGTCGGAACAGGCCTACCTTGCCGCGCTCGAGCTCGCACCCACTGCGGCCGCGTGGAACAATCTCGGCCTCCTCTACGACGATGCCGGCCGGCCGGACGCCGCCGCCGATGCTTTTCGCCGGGCCCTCGCGCTCGAGCCGGCCAACTCGGCGACGCTCAATAATCTCGGCGCAACGCTGGCCGGCCAAGGCCTCTATGCCGAAGCCGCCGCGCACCACGCGCGCGCGGCCGCGTGCGACCGCCGCAATATCGCCGCGGTCATCAACCTAGGTGTCGCGCAATTGGAGCAGGGCGCCGTCGATGACGCGCGCCGCACCTTGGACTCCGCGCTCGCGCAAGGGCCTCTCAACCGCGATGCCGCCGACAACCGCCTTTATCTCGACATCTACGCCGAGACCGATCCCGCGCGGATTTGCGCCCGTCATCGCGCTTGGGGGCACGAGCTGCATCCGGCCGTGCCCGCGCCCCGGCACGGCCTGCGCACGCCCCTGAAGGTGGGCTACGTCTCTGCCGACTTTCGGCGCCACTCGGTGAGTTTTTTCATCGAGGAGCTGTTTCGGCACCACGACCGGCGCGAGGTTGAGGTCCATTGCTTCTCCAACGTCGTCCAGCCCGACAGCGTCACGGCGCGATTGAAAGCGCTCGTCCCCCATTGGCACGATGTGGCCGCCTGGGACGACGATCGCCTGCGCCAGGCGATCCGCGACGCCGGCATCGACGTCCTCGTCGATTTGTCCGGCCATACCAACGGCAACCGTCTCGCCGTTTTCGCCAAACGCGCCGCGCCGGTGCAAGTCAGCGCGCTGGGCTATCCCGGCACGACCGGGGTCGCGGCCATGGACTATCGGCTCTGCGATGCCATCACCGATCCGCCCGGCACGGAGGATTTTTCCACCGAGGAGCCGATGCGGCTTCATGCGCTGCACTGTTTCTCGCCGCCGGAGGATGCACCGAGACCGGCGCCCGCGCCGATGCTCGCCCGTGGCCACGTGACCTTCGGCTCGTTCAACAAGCTCGCCAAGGTCAGCGAGGCGTGTATCAAGCTCTGGGCCGGCGTGCTTGCCGCCGTTCCGGGCGCGCGGCTGGTATTGAAGACCAAGCCTCTGGTCGAGGAAGCAACGCGTGCGGCCGTGGCCCGGCGCTTCGAAGCTCACGGCATCACCGCGGACCGCCTTGACCTGCGCGGCTGGCAGCCCGGTGACGCCCAACATCTCGCGGGCTACGCCGACGTCGATATCGCCCTCGACACCTTTCCGTACAACGGCACGACCACCACCTGCGAAGCGCTGTGGATGGGCGTACCGGTCGTCTCCCTGGCGGGGCGGGCCCACGCCGCGCGCGTCGGGGCCAGCCTTCTCGCAAGCGCGGGGCTGCGCGGCTGGTGCGGGCAGAACGAAGACGAATTCCGCACCATCGCCGTGAAGGCTGCCGCCGATGCGAAGGCCCTTGACGAACTGCGCGCCGGGCTCCGCGACCGGCTCCGCGCTTCCCGGCTGTGCGATGGCCGTACCTATGCGCGCGACGTCGAGAGCGCTTACCGCGCCATGTTCAAGTGATGCGTCAGTGCGGCGGCTTGTGGGTCGTCGTGCCGCTGTCGCGCTGATCGATCGCGCCCGTATCCGTGCTCGCGGCGTTGCCTGTCCCGTTGGACTGCGGCGCCCCTGAAGTGCCCGACGCGCCGCTCGTGCCGGTGGATCGGGCGCGAAGGCCGGCTTTGGCTTCGAAGGTGCGGCGCACGTCCAGGCGCTGGGCTTCCGTCGTCGCCGCGCCGACCCGCCGCTGGCATTCGGCTTGATCGGCCGCGGACAGCCGCGTGTGCAGGCAAAGCGCGGTGAGACTCAGCGCGCCGGTGGCCGCTCCCGCTGCACGCGAGGTTCCGCTCCCGATCCCTGGCGCGCTGCTCGGGGCAAGGGCAGTGCCGGGGGTTCCGGTGTTGCTTCCGGTCGGGCTATCGCTGGCGCTGGGCGGGGTGCTCTCTGAACCGAAGGTTGTCTTGGACGCGCCGGCGGCAACCGGGGCCGTGCTGGTGAGAACCGCGGCGATGACTGAACCTGAGATGAACATACGCATGTGCTCTCCCTCCTGGTTTGCACGGCGCCCTGACCGCCACCGCGATAACCGGCGGCCGGCACTTTTGTTCGCGACTCGCTTGTCCGGTGAGCGCCGGCTGAATCTCCCCGGCACGTCCCCCAGAACTTTGCCGGTCCTTGTGGGTTCACACTTTGGAGAATCACATCCAGCCGCAAGGAGAGAGCACGTGAAAGTTTCCGAAGTCATGACGCCGTGCGTCGAAGTCGTAAGCCCCGCCGATCCGATTGTCCGCGCGGCGTGCTTGATGCGCGATAAGGAGATCGGGTTTCTGCCCGTCATCGAGGGCGAGAAGCTGGTCGGCGGCGTTACCGACCGCGATATCGTCATCCGGGGCGTCGCGGATGGTCTCGCCGCCCAGGGTACGATCCGTGACGTGATGACCAAGGGCGCGCACTACTGCTTCGAAGACGAGGACCTCGATGCGGCGGCCGACAAGATGAGCGAATCCCAGATCCGGCGGCTGCCGGTCTTCTCACGCGCCAACAAACTCGTCGGCGTGCTCTCGCTGGGCGACATTTCCCAGGCCAACGAGGACGAAGCCGGTAATACGCTGGAGCAGGTCACCGAGGCCGGCGGCCCGCACGCGCACTGACTCTTCGACCGGATGAATTCAAGGGACCGAGGGCGGCGGCGCGAAAGCCGAAGACCTGACGCGCGCGATCAGCGCAGATAATTGAGCAGGCTCAGCTCCTGCAGCTTCGCCAGCGAAGCGTAGCTGATCTGCAGGATCTGGCTGTCGGTTTGAAGGCGTACGGCGACCTCGGTCGTGTCGGCCTTCTCCAGCTCGTTCTGCCGCCCTTCGAGGAAGGCCAGGAACGAGGTCTGCACCTGCTTCGCGTCTTCGAGCGCGCGCTGGCTGATGCCGATGCGGTCCTGGACCGCCTGCAGGTCGCTCTTTTCTTCCGTCGGCTGCAGCGGCGAGTGTTCGATCGCATCGTTGATGATCGCCAAGGCTTGCGAAATCCGGTCCGGATTGTTGATCAGATCGCCCTGGGCGATGATGCCGAGCGCGCGCGTCAGCTTCTCGAACGCGGGGTCGAGCCCGGTCACGTCCAGGCGCAGCGACTGGGTATCGCTGATGCGCTGTTCGGTCGACAGGCTGGTCCCGGTCAGGAAGGCGCGGGATTCGAGGTCGATGGTCTCGGTGCCGCCGAACGGCACGCGGTTGTCGAAGAAGATCATGTCGCCCGCCACCACTTGGCCGGCGTTGGGGTCGAAGCCCGCCGCCACCAGTTCGGCGTTGGTCGGCCAGCGCACCGTGTACGCGCCGTTGTTGCCCACCACGGAGTCCGACATCGCCAGGGCGGTGCCGTTCGGCACGGTCAGCTTCATCACGGCCGCGCCGGCGGTTTCCGTCCCTGCGGTTACGTTCTGGTCGAGGGTGATCGTGTTGCCGTCCGGCGAGACGTCGGTGATGGTATAGACGCCGTTGTTGGCAAGCGCGGTGCCGTCCAGGATGAAGGTCTGGCCCACCTGCAGCGCGCGGAACGAGCCCGGCGTGGTGGCCGTGATCTTGCCGTTCGAACCGACGTTGGAGAACAAGAGGTTCCCCGTCGCCACCTGGTCGATGGTCTCGGTGACGAAATCGTCCGCCGCGCCCAGCACCTGCGTCATCCCATTGCCGCCGATGGTCACGTCGGTATAGGTCACGGTCTTGCCGGAGAACGTAAGATCCACCAGGTTCGCGACGCGCGTCGACGGGAACACGGCATTGGTGCCGTCGTAGAACTGCTGGAACTCCTGCAGGCTCTTATACGGGAAGCTGATCGGCGGGGTGTCGCTGCGCGCGCCGCCGAAAATGTATTTTCCGTCGATCTTCTGGGTCAGGAAGTACTGCACCTGGCTGAAGGCCGAGAACACCTTCGACTGCAGGTCGAGGACGGCGGAGATGTTTTCCGGGTTCTGCGCCGTCAGGTCGCGGCTGGCGAATTGAATCAGCTCGCTGCGGATCATCCGCGCGGTGTCGTCGATGCCGGTCACGCTCGTGGCCTGGGCTTTCAACGTGGTCGACAGCAGGTCGTTGTTGGCGATGTAGCGCGCGAGACGGGACCGCTCGTTCTCGATGTTGAGCAGGCGGAAGCTGTCTTGCGCGATGCCGATATAATCCTGCGACTTGAAGCCGGTCGAAAGCTGCATCTGATCCTGGTTCACCCGCTGCTGCTGCTCCAGCATGCGGTTCACCAGGATCTGGTTCGAAACGGCGGTCGAGATACGCGAGACCATGGTCCTACTCCTGCCCTACCGGCTTATCACCGGATAAGGTCATTCAACACGTCAAACAGCTGCTGCGTCGTCGAGATCACCTTGGCGGACGCGGCGTAAGTCTGCTGGTAAACCATCAGCTGCGACATCTCCTCATCGAGGTTCACGCCCGAGATCTCCGAGTGCTTGAGCTCGAGGGCTTCGTGCAGGTCGGCCTGCAGCTTCATATTCGTGTCGGCAGCGGCCGCCTGGGTCGATGAACGCGAGACGATGGCTGCGCCGTAATCGGAGAAGCTGACGCTCGAGCCGGAGAGGGATCCCGCCGCCAGGAACGAGCCGTTGCCCGACATCAAGGTCGCCAGCTGGGCGATGACCGTGTTGTCGCCGCTGGCCAGCAGGTATTCGCCGGTGAGGGGGTCGAGCTTGATTTCGCCGCGCGAGATGCGCGAGCTGTCGTCGACCAGGGTCTGGCTCACCTGCATGTTCTGGGCGTAGCCGCTCGCGGTCCAATTGAGCCCGAGCGTATCCATGCCCGTGGTCCCGCCGACTTCGGTGATGATCAGATGCTCGCCTTCCTCATGCTGGATGCGCAGGCGCTGGCCGGATCCTTCCGGGATGATGTCGGCGCTGATGCGGTTCTGCAGCAGCGGGTCGGAGTTGATGCGGTCGCGGATCGCTTCCAGCGTGTCGGCTGGATTGATGGTGACCGTGGAAATCGTATTGGTGCCGCTCGCCATGCTGGTCGCATCGGCGAACTGCAGCGTGACGGCGCTCGCGATCCCGAGATTGTAGTTCTTCGGCTTGAATCCCGTATCCCACTGCGAAAGGTTTTCGGCGGTGGTGAAATAGTCGTTCAAACCGAAGGTATTGGAGAACCCGAGGAAGCTCTTGTCGTACGTGCCGTCGCCGTCGAGGTCGATCTGCGCCGTGACATCCTGCTGGTCCGAGCCCTTGATCGCGGACTCTTCGTCGCGGAAAGCGATCCCGATCACATCGGTGCCGAGGTTGATTTCCATCCGGCCGTCGGCGTTGAAGGCAACGCTCGCGTTGACCAGCTGGGGATCCTGCGCCTGCACCCAGGTCTGGATGTCGCTCGCCAGCTGGTCGAGCGAGGACCCGTTGGTGAAATTGATGCCGGCGGTGTCGAACAGGCGGCTGGCGGCGATCTCTTCGCCCGCGGTGTTGTACAGCATGATCGTCGGCTCGGCGCCGGAGAAGCTGACTAGCTGCTCCGAAGGCGCAATGAAGGTGCGCGTGCCCGTCATGTTGTTGACGATGTTCGGGTACGAGGTGCCGCGGTTGTGCACCTGGTTCACCTGTTGCTTCATGGCGCGGGCGAGTTCGTCGATCTGCGCCTGCATGTCGGGCAGGGTGTTGTCGCGCATCTCGACCAGGGCTTTGATCTTGCCGCCGCGGATCGAACTCGTGATGTCGCGAACGCCGGCAAAGATGCCGTTGAAGTCGCCGCCGGCGTAGCTCGTCTGGGGGCCGACCTGGGTCAGCGCCACGTGGCTGATCGGCACCGCCGAGGAATCGACCAGGGTCGTGCCGTCGCTGGTGAACACCGTCAGCGAGCCATTGGCGTTCTTGAAGTAGCGGATGTCGATGGCCTCGGAGAGCTTGTTGAGCGCAATGTCGCGCTTGTCCTCCAGGTCTTCGGTCTGGCGGCTGGTCGCCGCGTTGAAGGCGATCTGGTCGTTGAGGAAGGCAATGGTGTTCAGCTGGACGTTGACGTTCTGCACCGCCTGCTCGATCTCGATGTCCGCGTTCATGCGAAGCGTCTGCACGGTGCGGCTCATATCCGAGAGGTTGCGCGCCACCGACACCCCGGCCTGGATCGCGGCCAGCTGCTGGCTCACCGTCTCCGGCGCCGCGGTCAGGGTGGTGAAGTCCTGCTGCATGCGGTTGATCTGGTTCGAGATCGAGCTGTTCGACTGGGTCGTCCCGAAGGTGTCCTGCACCCGGCGATAGTAGCTGTTCTGGGTCGACAACAGGCCGAGCGCGCTCTTCTGGCCGCGAAGGTCGCGCAGGAGGTTCTGGTCGACCTTGTTGACGATGTCGCCGATGGCGACGCCCGCACCCATGCCCGCGAGAACGATCGACTGCGGCTGGAACTGCTTGCGCGTATAGCCTTCGGTCTGAACGTTGGCGATGTTGTTCGAAATGATGTCGAGGCCGGCCTGCGCCGATTGCAGGCCGGAGATCGCCGAGGTGAGGGCTAGGTTAAGGGACACGGCTCACCTCACATCGTCTGATTGAAGCTGACGGCGAGGCTGCGCTTGGTCACGGCGTACTGGCCGAGGGAGCCGGAGCGCGAGTAGGCGGCCGAGCGTTCTTCGTGGCGGTGCTTCAAGGCTTCCGTCACGGCGCCGAAGAACATATTGATCGCGTCGATATTGGCTCTCAGGAGGCTCGCGTTCTCCTGCATCAGTTGGCCGAGCTTCATCGCCATCTGGGCGATCGCGCTGCGGCGCGCGGGCTCGAGGCCGGCGAGCGCCGTCTTGTCCTTGTGCACGGCGTTCATATGGCCCTGGTAGAGCCGCGCGAGCTGTTCCTTGCGCTCGGTCAGCGCCTTGACCTCTTCCATCTTGTGCTTCTTCAGTGCGACGTTCTCCTTGGTCAGGAGATCGGTGAGCTGGCGCATCACCGAAGCAAGTTCGTCGGCCTTGGCGGTCGGCGGCACGGGGCGGCCGTTCGCCATCGTCCGCGCCTGCGGCTGTTGAGCCGGCATGCCCGGGCGCGCCGGCGTCTGCGGCGCTGTGCGCTGCATGTGGCTGGGAAGATCGCGGCGAACCATGTTCATGACGTCAACTCTTTATACTCTCACCTAGAACGAGCGCCGGACCGGCATGGCGGGCGGCTGGCTGCGGGTCTGCAGGTCGGCGCCGTTGCTCTCGCGCGGTGCGATCGGGCTGCGTCCGGTCGCGTCCGCATCGCGCTGCTCCTGCGCCATCAGCATCCCGCGCATGACATGGTCGGCGATGCCGAGCTTGTTCGACTTCGCCAGCTCCTTGCCGTACTCCTGGTTCAACATCGACCGCCACATTTGCTCGCCGTGGCCGCCGCCAAACATCGGGTTGGGTTCAATGCCGGCCATCATGTGCTCCATCATCTGACCGATGAAAAAAGCTTCGAATTCCTGCGCCGCCTCGCGCACCTTCTTCTCGTCCGCTGCCGACATCTGCAGGCCGGGCACGGCCTTCGCAGGCACGCCGGCTTTTTTCGTGGCCTGGGCGGAAAGCCCGGTCACGTAGGCGTCCTTGGCGTTGTCGAGCAGCGAAGCGGCGTCCATCATCTTGAGCCCTGAAAACTTTCTCGCTTACATCACGTCGATTTCGGCCTGCAGCGCGCCGGCGGCTTTGATCGCCTGCAGGATCGAGATCATGTCGCGCGGGCCCACGCCCAGCGCGTTCAGCCCGTTCACCAGCTCCTGCAGCGAGACGCCGCCGTCGACCACGGCCAGGCGCCGGTCGCTGTCGTCGTCGATCTCGATGTCGGTCCGCGGCACCACCACCGTTTCACCGGTCTCCGAGAACGGCGCCGGCTGCGAGACCTGCGGCGTTTCGGTGACGCGGATGGTGAGGTTGCCCTGGGCAATGGCGACGGTGGAAATGCGCACGTCGTCGCCGATGACGATCACGCCGGTGTTTTCGTCGATCACGACGCGGGCCGGTGAATCCGGCTCGACCCGCAGCTGCTCGACCGCGGTCATGAGCTCCACCATGGTGCCGGTGTAGCCTTCCGGCTGCACGATCTGCACCGTGCCCGGGTCGAGCGCCGCCGAAGCGGTGGTGCCGAGATAGGCGTTGATGGCGTCCGAGATCCGGCGCGCGGTGGTCAGGTCCGGGTTATGCAGCGAGACCTTCACCGCCTTCATGCCGGCGAGTTCGAAATTCACTTCGCGCTCCACCGTCGCGCCGTTGGGGATGCGCCCGCTCGTGGGAACGCCGCGGCTGACCACCGCCGCCGCGCCCTGCGCGACGAAGCCGCCGACCTGCACGTTGCCCTGCGCGAGGGCATAGACTTCGCCGTCCGCGCCCATCAGCGGCGTGACCGCGAGCGCGCCGCCCTGCAGGCTCTCGGCGTCGCCGATCGCGCTGATGGTCACATCGACCTTGCCGCCCTGGCGGGCGAACGGCGGCAGCACCGCCGTCACCATCACCGCCGCCACGTTCGCGGTCTCGAGGCGGTCGTCGCGGCTGTTGATGCCGAGCCGCTCGAGCATGCCGAGCAGCGACTGTTTGGTGGCGCCGATCTTCTTGAGGTCGTCGCCGGTGCCTTGCAGGCCGAACACCAGGCCGTAACCGACCAGCACGTTCTCGCGCACGCCTTCGAAACCGGCGATGTCCTTCACCCGGCTCGCGGCGTGGGCCGAGCTCGCGCTCAAAAGCAGCGCGAACATCAGCACGTGGATGCCGACCATCCACAGGCGGTCGAGCCAATTGATCCGTGGCGGCATCTTGGAAACGCGGCGGCAAACGGCAGTCATGTCATCCTCGTTCTTCTCGCGCGCGCCGAAAGACGGATTACGGGCGCACACGTACTTTCCCAACGCCTTCGATGCGAAAAGCGTGCCAGCTTCAAACTCTTCTTAAGTCTTTGAAATTACGATGATTTGCGAAGGGGGAGGCGCGCTCTGGGGGGCTCCGGTGGTACTTCCCGCCCATCGCTCCCGGCAATTCTTACCCGGTTGAGCCGGGGCATTTCCGGGCGACATATGATATTAACCGTCGGCGGCCAAAATAGTGGCCGTACAATCGTTTAGTCTGTGCTGGAAAGCCGAGAACAGAGTGAAGGTCGAAGGCCCCAAATCCACATCCTCCGTCCGGGGTCCCGGCGCGGCCCGCAAGGCCGGACCGGCCGCGAAGGCCGGCGAGTTCGCCGCCGAGCTCGACAAGGTCTCGGGTGCCGACGAGGCCGCGGGCGCCGAAGGTCCGTCCGAGGTCTCCGGCATCGCCAACGTCGGCGGCATCCTCGCCGCTCAGTCCGTCGCGGCCGAGGGCGCGCCCGACCATCAGGAGCGCAAGCGCCGCGCCCAGCGCGGCGTCGAACTTCTCGACCGGCTCGAGGATCTCCGCCGCGGGCTGCTGCTCGGTACGATCCCCAAGGACAAGCTCGGCGAGCTTGCCCGCATGGTGCGCGAAAAGCGCGAGCGCGGCGCCGACGCCGTCATCTCCCGCCTTCTGGACGAGATCGAACTGCGCGCCGAGGTGGAGATCGCCAAGCTCAGCCGGCGTATCTGATCCCTGCGCCCGGCCTTCAGCGCCAGGCCGCCCTGGCGCGCCGTTGTTCCACGGCTAATGCGCGCGATCGGTCGCCGGTCGCTGCGGCGTGCCTTTGGACTCTAATTCGTCCGCGATTCTGTCCCACGCGATGGCCTCGGCCTGGAAATAGCGCCGCGTCCGCTCCGAGAGATCCAAAGCCGCCATGTCGCGGCACGCCGCGGCGCGGGCGCGCGCGGATGCAGCTGTCTTGTGTCCGCAGGAGCGCAAGGGGTCCGGATCGTGCAGTGGCATCGGTCACCTATCGGCATGAGGACGGGATAACTTGCGCGCCGTCCTCAGGTTCCTGGTGCTGCGCCAAATGACCGATATGTGTGCGTCGGTCTAACCCACAGCAAAATGGAGTGTCCGTCGGCGCGACGCGCTCCGGGCCATGCGGCGCTCTCCCTGAACGCTTGCATTGCCGCACCGCACCTCATTCCCGCTAAAATTTGACGCCGCGCGGCCGATTTTGTTCGATTTCAAATCGAAAAATGTCGCGCTTACAACGAGATAGTGCACCTTGCGGAGCGGGGTGCGCTCCCCATATATTCCCGCGCCATTTGGCGACACGGAGCGCAGGTTCAACATGACGATTACGGTTCCGCCGGATTACCGGCCCTCCGAAAAAGAACCGTTCATGAATCCGAAGCAGCAGGCGTATTTCCGCCGCAAGCTCCTGACCTGGCGCGGCGAGTTGCTCAAGGAATCCGAAGAAACGCTCGAGAGCCTGCAGCAGGAAGGCGGCGCGCAGGAGCCAGACCTTGCCGATCGCGCCTCCACGGAAATGGAACGCTCGCTCGAGCTGCGGACACGCGACCGCGCGCGGAAGCTCATCTCCAAGATCGACGCCGCGCTGCATCGTCTTGAGGAAGGCACCTACGGTTACTGCGAAGAGACGGGCGAGCCCATCAGCTTGAAGCGGCTCGAGGCGCGCCCGATCGCGACGCTCTCCCTCGAAGCGCAGGAACGTCACGAGCGGATGGAACGCACGCACCGCTCCGACTAGGAACGGGCGGGCGGCGCCTAGGCCCTCAGCTTCGCGCTTTCCCAGTCATTGATCAGCTTCTTCGAACGCGCGACTTGGCCGGCCTGTTGCGCCAGCGTTTCCCAGTGGTCGGCGA
Source organism: Rhodospirillaceae bacterium (assembly GCA_050250575.1). Classification (GTDB taxonomy): domain Bacteria; phylum Pseudomonadota; class Alphaproteobacteria; order Rhodospirillales; family Rhodospirillaceae; genus SHVO01. The sequence goes on from JBFWOJ010000020.1 coordinate 56,174, forward strand.
CGTCCAGGATGGTATCGCGAAGATCGCCGGACATATGCGACGCCAGCGCGCGCAGTTCGGCCGAGCGGGACCGGTAGGCGTCTTCCATGTTGACCTGAAGGTCCATCGGCGAAACCTTGTTACAGAAATCAGTGAGAGGAGGGCTGGGCGTCGATCAGACAACGCATCGCCCCGCGATTAAGTTGCGCCTGCCGCGGCTCTCTTGTCGGGCCTTTGTTCCGGTCCGAGGTCTTTCCGTGCTGGCCTCCACCCGCCAGTGCGGCGCGTGCCATGCGGTTGGCCGCCTGCAGGGGGTGGAGGTTCGACTGCCGGCGCACGAGCACCAGTTCGTCCGCATCCCACACCTCGACCGCGGAGGTTTCCGGCGCGCGTGCTTGCCGCAGCGCCGCGTCCGCCGCGGCCCGGCAATCCGGTGCGGTGATCTTCAGGGTTTTCTCCGATCTCATGAAGCCGGCACTGCGCACGATGCAGCGGTAGCTCTTCACGGACGCCGCTCCGGCCCCCGTCGGCTCGACAGCAGGCTTCGCACCGCCACCGCGTGGATCTTCGGGTTCCAGCCCAGCACCCGGCAGTAAGCCTCGCCGGCGCGGCGGGCCTGCTCTTCCGAGGTGAAAATTCCCATGAGGGTTTTCGCCCGTCCGCGGAAGGTGACGGTGACGGTTTTGCGGTACGCGTCGTAGCTCACCCGCATGCCGGGCTCATAGTGAGGGATGTCGGTCATGGTGATGTTATTGCTTGTCGACGGCGTTGTCGGTTTCGCCCGCCCGCATCGCGCCCGCTGGCATCCCGGCCGCTGGAGAGTCTTCCACCCGCCAGCCGCCGCGACGGAAAGTGCCCATGAGCATGGTGTCGCCGGTCGGCCGGTTCTCGATCACGACCACGTCGCGCGGATCTTGGCGCGACAGCAGCTTCGCCATCGACATGGCGGAGTGTTTGTCGTCGACCGCGGCGATGAAGGCCCGGCCGCCGTCGGAATCGTTGAAGTACAAAGCGAACATAACGACCAGTGCCCCTCATGCGCCTACCGGTGAAGTGAAACGGCGAACCCGGAAATTTGTTCCAGTAATTTCAGTGGGTTAGCGCCTGGAACTTATCTTCGGATAACCTATTGAAAGAGTTCGATAAATCGCTCCGGCGCGAAGCCCTTGCAAAATTTCGCTTAAATCTATGGTGTGTGGGCAACCGTATTTTCCTGTGAGGGAGTCCCTTATGAGCCTGCTGCGCCGCCGTTTTCTCACTCTTGTTACAAGTGCCGCCGTGGCATGCCTGGCGCCTCCCGCGATGGCCGCCACCGGGAAGTTCGTCGGCGACGGCGGCATCGAACTCGATGCTCCCTATGTCCCCACCCCCCAGCCCGTGGTCGATGCGATGCTACGCATCGCCAGTGTCGGTCCCGACGATATCGTCTACGACCTTGGCTCCGGCGACGGCCGGCTCGTGATCTCCGCGGTGCGCGATTTCGGCGCGAAGAAAGGTGTCGGCGTCGACATCGATCCTGTGCGCATCAAGGAAGCCAACGCCAATGCCAAGGGTGGCGGCGTTGCCGATAGGGTCGCGTTCCACCAGCAGGATCTCTTCAAATTCGATTTCACCGAAGCGACCGTGCTCACGATGTACTTGCTGCCCGACATGATCGCGAAGCTGCGGCCGCAGCTCGTGGCGATGAAGCCCGGCACGCGTATCGTCGCGCACGACTTCTCGATCCCCGATTGGGAGCCCGAGAAGACCGATCACGTGGGCAGCGCGACGATCTTCTTCTATACGGTGCCTGCGAAAAAATGACGGCGCGGTGACATCCGTGCGTCGTTGAGCGGCGCGGCTTTCTTCGAATCTTTTGTGCGTAGCGCGAAGCGGTGCGCTGCAGACACGGGGATCAATGTAGTTTCGAAGGCAGGTTTTTTTCCGGTGCGGCGGCGCGGCCGTGAAAGAATGTGAACAAAAACCGCCGCCTGTCTTTCAAGGCGGCGGTTTCTGGCTACGACTTTCGCCGTTCTCTATTCCGGCGCATGCTTCGACCACCCTGCGCCCGGGGCTCTCGTCGTTAGAGCGGCGTGAAGTTGTAGCGATAGTAGTCGAGCGAGCGCTCCGCGGTGGCCCGGCTGACGCCCGGATTGCGTTTGTTCACCGATTCCAGCCGCGAGGGCGACAGGAACAGATGTCCTTCGTCGAGGCTGGTCCTCACGAAGACCGCTTCGGCGCGCACGGACAAATCGTCACCTCGGTTCGCCAGGCGTCCGAACACCGTCGCATCGTCGCCGCGCTCGATCGCATCGATCTCACCCGGAAGGCGCACGCGCACCAGCTGGTCGCCGCGCTGAAGCATCATGTGCTTGCCCGAGATGGTACGGACCATGCCGCTTACGGCCACTGGAGCGCCGTTCGGCAGGCGGCGCGCCTGAACGTCGATGCTTTCCTCGCCGATGACGGTGGTCCGTGTCGTCGTGGTCGTGGTCTGCGCCATGCGCAGATCGCGGTCTGCGACGCCGTCCTCGTACCCTAGGCGCCGGTCCCGCACGGTGACGTCGCGATCATCGCCGTCCACCTGCCGCTGCACATATTCGGGATGATCTTCCTCGTGCAGCATGTAAGCGGAATCGTTAGCGGCGTTGTCCTGCCAGTTTGCCGGACCATCGCTCATGGCGGGCGCCACGGCAAACGCCGCGCCCATTGCGACGATCGCGCCGACGGTCATTACGACTGCATTACGCATGATTACCTCGTCCTGTTTCTTCCTACGCTGCCGTGCCAGCACCATTGTTCATCTTATTCACGGGTGGGCGGGGAGGCCTGGAGAGGTTGGCCGGCCCGTCCATCTTTTCCTGCGCCGATCATCTCGGCGGTGAGTCCGATGAAGGCGACAGCCTTCACCTTTGCCTCTGACTCCCAATGGGGCGACTCCTTTGAATGTTCCGGTGCACGCGACCGCTGCGCGAGGGGACGCTTCGCTAAGCGCAGCGTCGGTTGAGACGCGCCTACATATGCGTGCGGGGCGGATATCATTGTTTCGTCACGCGAGCGTACGCACATTCGAAACGCGGCGGCGGTATCCCTGCGCTTGTGACGAGGGAGGACCGCACCGTGGACGATGCATCGCGCTGTTATGATCCGGGCTATGCCGCCGGTGCGACCTTGAGACGCTGCGCCACGCCTTCCGAGACCGTGTGCGAGCAGGGGCTCGTGCTTCGCCTCGATAGCTGGGCGAGCCGTCATTTTGCGCGTTTTGCCGATTCTCCGGCGTCGTACCGGCAGCTGTGCCGCGAGCACCTTCGCCGCGGGTTCCGTGACGGTTTCTGGGGCCGTGCCCGCGTCCGTGATGCGGCCTTGGAACGCGTGGCCTAGATTGACGGAGCTTGGCGGTAAAAAAACCGCCGCCATCCAAAGGACGGCGACGGTTTCTCTCTCACCCACACCAGCACGAGAGACGCGGTATCATTTCCTCGAACCCGCGAGGCGTCCGCTTCGCCGCGCGTCACGGGCACATTCAACGGTTCTTATTCGCAGCATGAAACGGCGGCGGCAGAAGACGGGTTCCGGTGAATCCGCGCCGCGGGTTCCACGAAGGGTTGCCCACGCTGGTCGGAACTGCGCTGAAGGATCGACGCCGCAGCCGCGGCTGTGCCGGACAGGCTAGCGCGTTCTTTTCGTCCGCTCGCCGCCGTTGTCGTTCAACGGCAAGCTGCGCAAGCTCTGCTTGAACGCCTCTTCCAGCGTCCGCGGCCTGTTGTGCTTGCGCAGGAGGTCGCGCACGGCTTCATCGGCAAGCTCGTCGACCGGCCGCCCGAGATCCTGAGCCAGCACCGTGAGGATGCCGGCGAGATAGCCGTCGAGACCGATTTTCTTGCGCATGAAATCCCCCATCGCCGCGCTCATGCCTGTATACAGCAAGTCACACGCGCTGAGAATCCGACTCGGATGGCGTGAAAGTGCCGTCGCGCTTCAGTCGCAAGTTGCACGCTAATCCTTTCCGATGATCCGCAGACCCGCTCCGAACCGGTTCGTCGGACTCTCGGGCGCGTAGGGATTTCCCGCGCCGTATGGATTGTTCACGCTGTCGGGCGACGTCCGGCTGCCGTAGCGGCCGTAGGGATTGGAGATCGAATCCGGATCATAGGGATTGGCGCTCAGCTTGCCGCGGTAACGTCCGGCGCTGTCGTACAGCTCCGGCGCGTCGGTGGCGAAAGGATTGGTCGCGGATTGCGCGCTCGTCGGACGGCCATAGCGCCCCATGGGGTTGATCACGCTGTCCGGCGCAAAACGCTGCGCGGGCGCGGCCGTGGATTGGGGCGCGTGGGGATTGGCGCTGAATTGGCCGAGATAGGTCTGCGCGGCCGCGACGCCGGTCGAAAGCGCAAGCACCGATGCGAGAATGAGCGTTCTCATGGAAGTCTCCTTTCTTTCCCTGCGGAGCTTCGGCAGACCGTCGCCCGGAAGGCGAAGCAAAGCACGCCGGCCTACGCCGCCGCCTGGGCCTCTTGCACCTTCTCCTGATAGTCCGCGACCGTGTTCCACAGATCGCGCATCACGTGGCCGCCGCGGCGCTCGACCAGCTCGGCGTCGATATACTCCAGCACCGCTTGCACGCGGATCAGCGCCCGCTCGCCGGTGCCGGCGTGGCGCTCGAGACTCTTGAGCACTTCTTCGGTGGTCATCGGATGTTCGGTGGAGCGGGCCACGATCTGCCGCACCCAGTCGCCTGCGCTTCCCATGTTGGGCCTCCTGATTCTGCCGCCTCGCCGGGCTCCTCACCCGATTTTGCGAGGGGCATAGACCATAGACCGGCCTTGAGAACAAAACAAGAACATTTTAAAGGCCCCGGAAACCGGCATTGGAAGAGGAGGCGAGAGTGGGTGTTCTACGCGGCCCGTGGAGCGGCGATGGGGTGCTGACCACGCTCGAGGACTGTGTCAAAGCCGAGCGCGATCTCTGGGCCTTCTGCCGTCATTGCGGCCACGCCTCCCGCGTGCGCACCAAGGACCTCGTGCTGAAGCTCGACTTTGTATCGCTCGCCCAGGCCGCGCGCGCCATGCGCTGCATCAGATGCTCGCAGCGCGCCTGCATCCTTCTTCCGGACAGGAAGTGGGTGGGGCGGGATTAAGCCGCGATGTTCACGATATTATTTCGTCATCCTCCGGCGTCCCTGCGAAGCCCTGGCGAAGCAGGGGCGACCGGGGGATCCATTTTTCGAGGCACACCGGTCGCGCGATGATCCCTCGCTCGCGCTGACGCTGGCGGCGCGTGCCGCAGGGTCACCGCCTGAACGTTAGGAACCTGTAGCCGGCGTCGAAGCGCTCTCGCACCCGCAGGTGCCCGTGGCGTCGATCCCACGCCCCGCTGCTAAGGTCGGCGCGCAATTTCGCGAGCCCACGCTCCACATGCACCGGATCGGCTTTCGCGAAGCCGGAATGGTTCGCGCGCAGGCTCGCGTCGAAATAGGCTTCAGGGGTATGCCAGTGCGCCGACATGAACTGGTCGCGCAGGTCGCGCGGCAAAGGGAAGGCGCGCACTTCTCCACGCCGTCCCGTCGCCGCCTCAGCCTCCGCGACGAACTCCTCGGTCCGCGGAAAGATGCGAAGCCCGTCTGCGATGATCTCGGGAAAATAGTCGTGGAACCAAAAGGGCTCGCTGCCGCGCGGATCGCACGTGAAGAACACGATGGTTCCGCGCGCGACGCGGTCCATCTCGCGCAACGTGGCGGCAAGGCTCCTGAAGTGATGCACCGCCAATACGCACATGGCGGCCTCGACGCACTGATCGCGAAGCGGCATCGCTTCGGCGAGGCCGCCGATCCAGGTGATGCGCTCGCATGCATCCGCCTGGGCGCGCATCACCTGTGACGGCTCCAGCGCCAGCACGCGAAAACCCGCGGCCGCCACGGCGTTTGCATAGTTGCCCGAGCCGGCGCCGACGTCGCAGATCGCCGAGCCCGCCGCAACGTCCATGAGTTCGATCAGGGCGGCCGCGATCCGGGCATCGGCCGCCCGATGCGTGCGGTATTTGTCGCCGATGGTGTCGTAGAGGACCGCTGTCACTCCGTTTTCTCCAGGCAAAGAATCAAGCGAATCAATTTACTGCACGCGCTGCGCGCCCCGCGTTACCTTAAGATTGACAACGTCCCCATATAGTATACAAATGCTCCCTAGGCATTTAGAGGACTTTTTTCATGGCTCCCAACCCGCCTGTCCCCAAGAACGGCACCGTTGCGTCCCGCGCGGTTGACAAGGCCGTGGCCGCGCCCGCGGCCGCTCCGCCCACCACGCTGTTGCGCGCCGTTTCGCCGGCCGCGCCTTATCCCGTCGACGCCCTCGGCCCGCTGCTGTCGCCGGCGGCCGCGGCGATCGCCGCGCGGACCCAAACCCCGCCCGCGCTCTGCGCCCAGGCGGTGCTCGCGGTCGCCGCGCTCGCCGCCCAGCGCCACATAGATGTGCGCCTGCCGACGGGCGAGCAGCAGCCCGCCTCGGCGCTCTTCCTTTGTATCGCCGAGGCCGGAGAGCGTGTGGGTGCGGTCAACGCGCTCGCCTTTGCTCCGGTCCGCGCGGCCGCTGCGCGCATGAAGGCCGCCCGGCCTTTAGCCGCGCCCCGGTTCCTGCGCGACGGCGCGGATTCGCGCGCGCATGCCTGGGGAAACGTCGGCGGCAACAGCCTGCTCCACGGGGCCGACTGCGCCGCCCTTGTCAGCGCCGCCCCGAGCCGGCGCCGCGCCGACGCGCTCGGCCTTTGCGCCCTTTGGGATGGCGCCGACAAATGTGTGCGTCTCTCCGCCCATCTCGTCGTTGCCCGCAACGATGCGGCGCGTTTCTTCGCCGACGCCGACCTCGCCGCGCGCGGGGTGCTCGGCCGGGTTCTCGCGGTTCATCCGCGGTCGTGCGTCGGCGCCCGTGAATGGCGCGGGGCCGGCGCACCGGCCCAGGTCCTCATCGCCTATAACACACGGATTGCGGAGCTGCTGTCGGGCGAGGAGCCGAAGCCTCAGCGCGTCATTTCCTTCTCGCCGGCCGCCGCCGGAGCGTGGTTCGACTTCGCCGCCGAGATCGAGCGCGGGATGTCGGGATACGACGCAGCATCGCGGGCACTTGCGTGCCATCTGCCCGAACATGCCGCGCGGCTGGCGGCCATCCTCGCGTTCATGGCCGACCCCGAAGCCGCCGAGATCGCGCCGGACTTTCTTGCCGGCGCCATCGCGCTCGCGCGTCATTATGCAAGCGAAGCGCTGCGGCTGCCTGACTTGGACGTCAGGGACGGCAGCCTCGGCGAGGCGGAGGAACTGCTCGGCTGGCTGCAGCGGACGCACAACGGGCATACCATTCTGCTGCGCGACGTCTATCGCAAGGGACCTCCATCGATACGCGATGCGAAAACGGCGCGCCGTTTGATGCGCGAACTCTTCGCAGCCGGCGCTGTCGTTCCCAAGCGCCGCGGCCCACACGGCATCAACGAATGGGAGGTCATCGCCTCCGTTCCACAAGACGCCGCCACAATGTCGCGCGATGTCGCGTAAAGTCGCGTGGAATGTCGCGTGCGCGGGAAGCTCTCAAGCCGTTGGTCGATCGCACATTCTCGCTTCTCCGCCACAATGTCGCGCATGGAACGCGGTTTTTTGGTTACAATGTCCCGCGTAGTCTTCGCCTGCAGGATTTCTCTCCGGGGGTCTCCATGACACTTCGCGCCGCCGTTGCCGCATTTGCGCTGCTCTTGCTCACCGCCGCCTCCGCGCCGCGCGAGTCGATGCTCGTTTCCACCGCCTGGCTTGCCGAGCATCTCGGCGATCCGGGCCTCGTCATTCTTCACGTCGGGACGCCCGCAAGCTACGCCACGCACATTCCCGGCGCGCGCCACATGACGCTCGCCGACATCTCCGTGACCTCCGAAGGCGGGGGCACGCTCGAGATGCTGCCGGCCGCCGAATTGCGCCTGCGCCTCTCGGGTCTGGGCATCAGCGATCGTTCTCGCATCGTCGTCTACTATGCCGAAGCCGTGCCGCAGGCGACGCGTGTGGTGTTCACCCTCGATGCCGCCGGCCTCGGCGACCGCACGTCGCTGCTCGACGGCGGTTTGCCGGCGTGGACGCGCGAGATGCGCCCGCTCTCGGCCGAAGTGCCGACCGCTCATATCGGCAGCCTCTCGCCCCTCGAGATGAAATCGAACGTGATCGTCGATGCCGATTTCGTGCGCGAGCACGCCGCGAAGGCCGGCTACGCCGTGATCGATGCGCGCGTGCCCGAATTCTACAGCGGCGCCAAGCCCGGCGGTTCGGCCGAGCGGCCCCACAAAGCCGGCCATATTCCCGGCGCGAAGAACGTGCCGGTCACCACACTCACCGACGAGAAGCTGAACGTCGCTCCGGCCGCGAGCATCAAGGCTGCCTTCGACAAGGCGGGCGTGAAGCCCGGCGACAAGCTCGTGGTCTATTGCCATATCGGGCAGCAGGCGACCGCGGTCATCTTCGCCGCGCGCACACTGGGATACGACGCCGTCCTCTATGACGGCTCGTTCGAAGACTGGTCGAGAAAAGACCTTCCCGTTGAGAAGTAAGGTCAGCGCGCCCTTCAGGTTGCGAAGACGCAAAGCGACCGGAACAGTTGGTGACTCTGACCGTTGCCTCGGGTGAGGGGCGACGAACAGAGGACTCCAGCATGGCCACGAACTACGACCCGAACACCAACGCCTCCTACAATACCACCACGACGACCACCGAAAAGCGCAGGACATGGGCCTGGGTGATCGGCGCGATCGTGCTGCTCGCGATCATCGTCTCGTTCGCGATGCCGAACAACGATCGCTCCGGCACGGAGCCGACCGCCGGGACCGCGCCGACGACGATGGAAAGCAATATCCCGGCTGCAACGACACCCGCGCCGGCTGCTCCTGCGGCGCCGAACTAACGCAGGAGGGCTGACATGGCAGGCGCACCCGTGCGCGGCACCGGTTTGTGGGTTCCGATCCTCGTCGTGATGGTCGCGGTGATCTTCGGTGTGTTCTGGCTTTCCGATGAGCCGGCGCCGCCACCGGCCGCCGAAACCATCCAGGAAGCGCCGAAATAAGCGCCCATCCCGAAGCAGGAACGCCGCTCCTTTCGGGCGGCGTTTTTGCTTGCGGATGCACCGGGGAAGGGCGAGGCGGGCGGGGGCCCAAACGCAAAACGCCGTCTCTTTCGAGACGGCGTTTCGCCAACGGTATGACTCGCTGAAGAGCGGCTTAGTGAGCGCTGCGCTTGTCCAGCAGACCTTCCGAGATCTGCAGGTTGGTGTTCGCGAGCGACTCGATGGTCTTCGCGTTCGCACCGTTCTGCATTTCAAAGGTCTTCTGGGCAACGAAGCTGGAAAGGCGGATCAAGTTGTCCTTGATCTGCATGGGCAGCGGGTTTTCCGCGGCCGAAACCAGGGTGCGGATGCCGACCCACAGTTTCAAATTACGGTCGAGAGCGGCGGCAAGCCGGCGCTCGTCCTTGGATTCGTAGGCGCGGCTGATCTCGAGCGCGGCCTGGGTCAACGCAAGAGCGTCTTCCTCGAATACAGTGAGGGTTTTCGCCGGCGTTGCAGTGCTCATCATATTCATCCGTTCATCCCCTTTGCTAAATCATACCGTGGTGTGGAGGCGTCGATAAAAAACACTACTATGGTTGTCAGTAATGGCCGGGAATGGTTAACAAACGGTTTTAACCATTGGTCCTGACTCGATTTTTCGCGGGCTGATTTCATCGACCTAGGGTTCAAAAAGGCCGGTAGCAGCGACGTCTGTGCGCGGTTAACTCTCGGACTCTCCAAGGATTCCGTATCCTGTTGGCGAGTGTTCTCGCGCGTTACGCCGCGCGGAATTCATCTTTTGTTAAGAAAAAAGATCGTGATCCCGCGCTTTTCGTTTTCTCGTCATCCTCCGCAAAAGCGGGGGATGATCACGGGGTTCAGCGCCGCGAGCGGGACAGAAAACCCATGGGGCGAGCACCTAAAAAAAGAGCCTGATCCACTGGGGATCAGGCTCGGAGTTTGCTTCTGCGCCGGGCCCCACCCGCGAGCGCCGCGAGCGGGAGAGAAAACCCATGGTCGGCTAGCACCTAAAATAATAGACTGATCCCCTGGGGATCAGGCGCGGAGTTTGCTTCTGCGCCGGGCCCCACCCGCGAGCGCCGCGAGCGGGAGAGAAATCCCTTGGGCGGCGGGCTCCTATATATTTCG
>JBFWOJ010000021.1:0-63505 GCA_050250575.1 Rhodospirillaceae bacterium
GAGGAGCGAACCGTCGAGGCAACCTGGAAACGCATCGGCCAGCTCCTCACCTGCTTCACCCCGACGGAGTGCGCCAATTACTTCAGGAATGCTGGATATGCTTCAGCCTGAAACAATCAGGCTCTAGGCGCACGCTGAGCGCCACGCCCCGGCCTTGAGGGCTTGCTTGGCGGATATGTCGGGCGATGTGCGTGTGCGGAAGAAACTACCGGTGCTGGGATTTATACCAGTCGCAGATCTCCGATCCCGTCCAATGCACCACGTCGTTATGGGCGAGGATATGGTCGTAGAGCATCTCGAGATATTTGATCCGGTGCGGCGCGCCCGTGAGATAGGGATGCACCGAGATGGCCATCACGCGCGGGATCGCGGCGCCTTCCATATGAAGCCGGTCGAACTGGTCACGGCCGCGCTTGAAGATTTCGTCCGATGAGTGCTGCGCGACGGCGTAGATCGCAACGTCGTTGACCTCGAGGGTATAGGGCACGGCGACCATCTCGCCGCCCTTCGTCTTCAATCCCACCGGCTGATCGTCGAGGCACCAGTCGCAGACGTATTCGATGCCGGCCTCCTGCAGGAGGTCCAGCGTCTCGTCGGTTTCGGTGAGTCCCGGGCTTTCCCAGCCGCGGGGCGGCTTGCCGGTGCACTGCTTGATGGCGGCCATGGTGGCCGCTATCGCGTCTTTCTGGCTCTCGACCTTGTGCATTGGCTTCTGCACGAAACCGTGGCCGACAAAATCCCAGCCGGCCTGCAGCGCGGCGTCGCAGGCCTCGGGATAAAGGTCGATGCAGCTGCCGTTGACGGCGAAGCTGGCCTTCAGCTTGCGCGCGGCCAGCGCTTCGTGGATACGCCAGAAGCCGACACGCATGCCGTATTCATGCCACGCCCAGTTGGTGACATCGGGCAGCAGCGGCTGGCCCATCGGCGGAGGGATGACGGTGCGGGGCATCGGGCTTTCGGGCGCCCAATTCTCGACGTTTACGATGGTCCACACCGCGACCCGCGCGCCGTTCGGAAGCGCGAGTGTCCGGCGGGCGTGGATCGGCGCATAAGGCGCACGGCCGCGGATACTGGAGCCGATGGACATGGTCACACCTTTTCGCAGAGGAGGTTGAGCGCGGTGCGCGCGCAGATGCAATCGCGCTCGGCGGGCGAAAGGCGCGGGACCGCATCGATGGTGGCCTTCGGATCGTCGTCGCGCATATCGAAGGGCGAGTCCGTGCCGATGCAGATGTGATCGGCGCCGAGCAGGTCGATGAGATAGCGCAGGGCCTGGGGCTCGAACACCAGGCTGTCGAAATAGATGCGCTTCAAAAGATCCCTCGGTGAGGTCTTGGTCTTGGCGTTCGTCTCGGTACGGACCTTGTGGCCATGCACGAGCCGGCCGATCTGGTAGGGCGTGAACCCGCCGCCGTGGGCGAGCACGATCTTAAGCTCGGGCAATTCCTCGAGCGCGCCCGAAAACATGAGGTTCGCCAGCATGACGGTGGTGTCGAGCGGATTGCCGATGAGATTGGTGAGGTAGTAGCCCTCGAGGCCCGCCTTGTTGCCTACATAATAGGGATGGGCGAAAACGAACACGCCAAGCTCAGCCGCGCGGCGCAAGAGCGGGCGGAAGCGCTCTTCGGCGAGCTGCGCGCCTTCGATGGAAGTGCCGATCTCCACGGCCTTGAAGCCGTGCAGCTTCACGCAGCGCTCGAGCTCGGCCACCGCCGCATCGGGATGCTGCATGGGCACGGTCGCCATGCCCCTGAGACGGTCCGGCTTCGCGCTCACCATCTCCGCCGTGCCGTCGTTGACGAGGCCCGCGGCTTCGAGGGCGAGGTCGGCGTCGGCCCAGTAGTAGAACATGGGCGGGGCCGGCGAGACGACCGAGATGTTGAGGCCGCGCCGGTCCATGGATTCGATCTTGGCGTCGACATCGTGGAACTCGGCGAACAGCGGATAGACGTAGCCCTGCTCGTGGTGGATCTTGCCGCCCTCGATGCGCGCCTTGAAGCGGGCCGGGTTCGCGGCCATGGCGTCGACCATACGCTTCGGAATCACGTGACTATGAATATCGATCCGCATCAGGCTTTTCCTTCTTGCGCGCGATCTTTCCGAAACCCGCTTCACACCTTTCGTGATCGCGCGCTAGTGGACTCCGAGGTAGCGCGTAAGGGTGTCGGGCGTGACGGCCGCGGCGCGATCCTCGAACACCGTCTTCCCGGATTCAAGCACGACGACGCGGTCGGCGACGGCGAGCGCGCTAAAGAGGTTCTGCTCGACGAGGAGAATGGCGAGCCCCTGCCCTTTGAGATCGGCGATGATGCCCTCCAGGTGCTGCACCATAACCGGCGCAAGACCCTCGGAGGGCTCGTCCATCAAGATCAGCTCGGGATCGATCATGAGGGCGCGGGCAACGGCCAGCATCTGGCGCTCGCCGCCGGAGAGTTGGCTGCCGCGATGCTGGCGGCGCTCGGCCAGGCGCGGGAACAGGCCGAAGACCTTCTCGACCGTCCAGCCGTCGGTGGCTTTCGGGGATTTGAGCACGGTGAGATGCTCGGTGACCGTGAGCGACGGGAACAGGCGCCGGCCTTGGGGCACATAGCCGATCTTGCGCCTGGCGATCTCATGCGGCTTCAAGGCGCGGAGCGATTCGCCTTTCCAGCGGATGGCGCCGCCGCGCACCTGCGGCGCGGGCAGCCCCATGATCGAACGGATCAAGCTGGTCTTGCCCATGCCGTTACGCCCGAGCAACGCCACGACTTCCGACGCGCCGACGGTGAGCGAGGCGCCTTGCACCACGTGGGCTTCGCCGTAATAGGCTTGCAGGTCTTTGACCTCAAGCATGGCGGCGGCCCAGGTAGACGTCTTGCACTTGTGTATTGGCGCGGATATGGGCGGGCGCGCCCTCGGCGAGGAATTGGCCGTTGTTGAGGCACGTCACCCAATCCACAAGCGAAAGCACGAGATCCATGTCGTGTTCGATGAGCACGATGGTGATGTCGCGCGGTAGCGCCTTGATGATATCGGCGACGATCGCGCGTTCAGCGGGCGACAGTCCGGCGGCGGGCTCGTCGAGCAGAAGCAGGCGCGGCGCGGACGCCAGCGCCATGGCCATTTCCAGCTGTCGCTGCTCGCCGTAGGAAAGCTCCGCGACGCGCGTGTCGGCGCGCGCCTGGATGCGGCAGAGCGTGAGGGCGTGATCAAGGCGCGCTCTTTCTTCGGACACAAGGCCGGTGGAGCCGAAGAAGGAGAATTTGCGTTTGGAAAGTCCCCTTACCGCCAGCTGCATGTTCTGCGCGACGGTGAGGCTCGGAAACAGATTGGTGATCTGGAACGTGCGCCCGATGCCAAGCGCGGCGCGGGCGTGAGGCGCGCTCCGCGTGATGTCGCGGCCGTCGAACGTGATCTTGCCGTCGGTGGGCGGGAACACGCCGGTGATCGCATTGAAGAGCGTGGTCTTGCCCGCGCCATTGGGGCCGATGACCGCGCGGCGCTCGCCTTGCTTTACCGCGAGCGAGATATGATCGACCGCCTTGAGAGCGTCGAAGCGTACGCTGACGTTCTCAAGCGACAGCATCAGGCTTTTTTAATGCCCTGGAAATCGCGGGAGTACGGCGGCTGTTTCATGAAGGCTTCGGGATCGTATTTCCAGAACTGCGACACCTGCGGATAGGTATCGATCGGCGCGTTGACGTATTTGCCGTCCTTGGTGCGCGTTACGCGGCGGATGAACACGTCGTAGACGGGATTGCCATAGGCGTCCAGGCGCACCGGTTTGCCCAGCGGACTTTCCGGAAGGTCGGTTTTCATCACGGTGTCGAGGAAAAGATCGCGGTCTTCGATCTTGCCGTTGATCGTATTGATGGCCTTGGCGATCCACATGGCGCCGATGTAGTGGGTGAAGCCGTAGAGCGACGGGATCTTATTGTCGTAGCGCGCGCTGTAGGCCTTCACGAAGGCCTGGGTCGCGGGCAGATCGGCGCCCTCGGCGAAATGCGCCGCGCTGATGATGCCTTCGCACTCCGCACCCATGGTGCGGATCACGGACTGATCGATGGTGTTCTGCGCGCCGAGAAGCGGGATCTTTCCCTTGAGGCCGAAGCTCGCATACTGCTGCACCAATCGCGTGGAATCCGCGCCGGTCTCCATGGCAAAGACGACGTCGGGCTTGAGGCTGGCGACCTGGCCGAGATAGGGGCTGTAGTCGGCGGTGTTGAGCGGATGCCAGAACTGGCCCAGCACGGTCCCGCCGCCCTCGGTGAAGGTCTGGGCGAAGCCGCCGCACTGCTCATGGCCGAATGTGTAGTCCTGCGCGATCATGGCGACGCGGCGATACCCCTGCTTCAACGCCCAGTCGGCGAGCGGCGGCGAGAATTGCGAAGCGGCATAGCCGCCGACGCGGATCACATTCTTGATACGGCCGCGCTGGGTGAGATCGTTGGCCGCGATCACGGGAATGAAATAGGGAACGCCGTTGCCTTTGACATAGTTGGCGACCGCGAGGCCGGTGTTGGCGAGGAGATTGCCGGCCAGGAAATCCACCTTGGTCTGCTCGACCAGGCGGCGCGCCTTCTGGAGGGCCGTGTCGGGATTGGAGGCGTCGTCCTCGACCAGGACCTCGACCTTGCGCCCGCCGGCCATGTTGTTCTGTTCGGACCAATACATTTGGAAGCCGTCGACGATCTCGCGGCCGCCCGCGGCGGCGACGCCGGTGAGCGGCGCCATGAGGCCGATCCGGATCGGCGCGGCCTGGGCTCGGGCGCGAGAGGCGACGGCAACGCCGGCCAGCGACGTGGCGAGGAATTGTCTGCGTTTCATGTGACCCTCCATTTGGCCCTTTAGGGCGATGATACGCGGGCGCGGCGGGCGAGCAAAAGCCGTATCCGGCCCACGATCCCTTCCGGCGCGAAAATCATGATCACTATAAATGTAACGCCGAGAACGATGGGCCAGCGGGCGGTATAGGCGCTGACGGCATTCTCCAGAATGATGATGGCCCCGGCGCCGGCAAAGGAGCCCAGCAGCGTGCCGATCCCGCCGGTGATGGCCATGAGCAGGCCGGCGACAGACTGTGTGAGCTGTACCGTGGACGGGCTGACGTAGTTGTTGAACACCGCGTAGAGCGCCCCCGCGACGCCCGCGAAAAATCCCGAGGCCAGGAACGCGAGGAACAGGTGCAGTGGCACGTTGTAGCCCAGGCTCCGCATGCGGGACTCGCTGTCGCGGATGCCGCGCAGGGTCAGACCGAAGGGGGAGTGGACAAAGCGCCACATCAGGAGAGTGACAGGCGCAACCACGGCAAGGGTCACATAATAAAAGGTGACGTGGTCGGCGACGGCTTCAGGCCGGCCGAGGCCGCGGATGCCGTTCTCGCCGCCGGTCACGCCCGTCCAGCGCAGGCACACACCCCAGACGATCATGCCGAGCGCAAGCGTGAGGAGCAGGAAGTAGACGCCGGAGGTCCGGATGGCGAGGAGCGCGAAGATGCCGGCGAGCGCGGTCGCCGCAACGATGCCGAGCGCAAGACCGGCGAAGACGCTTCCACCCGCGACCGTCGTCCAATAGAGCGTAACGTAGGCCGCCGTGCCGAAAATCGCGCCGTGACAGAGAGGCGTGCGGCCGGCGAAGCCCGCGAGCACGTCAATGGACATGGCGAGCACACCGAAGATCAGGATTTGGGTGGCGATGGATGTCTGATAGCCGGGCAAGAGCTGCGGCAGGATCAGAAGCGCGGCGCCGACGGCCAGGAGGGAGAGCGACGTACGATTCATCAGGCCGCCTTCCCGAAGAGACCGAGCGGACGGAAGGCAAGCAGCAGCGCCATGGGGCCGAAGATGGCGAAGTACGCGAGTTCGGGGAACATCACCTGCCCAAATGAATTGAGGAGACCGACGAGGAGCGCGCCGACGGCGGCGCCCGCGAGGCTGCCGCGTCCGCCGATGATGACCACAGCCAGGGAGAAAACGAGGATCTCGGAATCGGCGGAGGGATAAAGCGTGAGAAATGCGCCGCCGACGACACCGCCGAGGCCGGCGAGCGCGGCGCCGAGCATGAAGGTGCCGAGAAAGACGCGGCGGATATCGACACCCATCGCCTCGATGGTCTCGGGATCGTCGACCCCTGCCCTGATCAGCGCGCCGAGGCGCGTGCGATGCATAAGGAGCCAAAGCGCGATGAAGACGAGGATGCCGAGGCCAAGCACGAACAAGCGGTATTTGGGATAGAAGACCGGACCCAGTTCCGCCGCGCCCTGCAGCGCTTCGGGCATCACCACGGTCAAGGTGTCGCCGCCCCAGATCACCAGCGCGAGATCGTTCATGACCAGCGCGACACCCAGGGTGAGCAGCACCTGGCGCAGCTCGAAGCCGCGCACGAAGCGGAGCAGGCCGCGGTCGAGGGCGATGCCGAGGACAGCGGCGGCCAGCATGGCGGCGAGGATGCCGGCGAAGAAGCTCCCGGTCGCCTGGGACGCGGTGTAGCCGACAAGGCCGCCGAAGAGATAAAGCGCGCCGTGAGCGAGATTGACGATGCGCAATAGCCCGAAGATCAGCGTGAAGCCGGAGGCGACGATGAACAGCAGCGCCGCGAAGGTCAGCCCATTGAGCAACGAGAACAGGGTCATGGTCTGAGGTCGCTGAGACCTTGCACTTCGTCCGTCGTCATTGCAAACCCGAAGGCGGTCCTGATGCAGAGCAGGCCCGCCTCATGCAGCGCGGGGCCGTCCATGGTCTCGACGCAGTCCTTCACCACGATCACCGCATAGTCGCGCACGTTGGCGGCGGTGGTGGTGGCGAGCACGCAGGAGTTCGTGTTCACGCCGGTGATCAGCAGGGTGTTGATCCCGTGCGCGCGCAAGGTGAAGTCGAGATCGGTGCCGGCGAAACAGTCGTAACGCTTCTTGGTGTCGACGACGAGGTCGCGCTTTTCGTCGAGAAGCTCGGGGATGATGGCGACGCCGGGCATCCCGGCGATGTTGTGTTTCAGCACGTTCTTGCGCGTGGCCTTGGGGTCCTCGGCGCGGGTGCGCCAGAAAGGGTTGGAGGAGATCTCGCGCACGTCGCGGTATTGCGTGAGCAGATGGATGACGGGAATGCCGACGCCGCGCGCCCAATCGAAGAGGCGCTTGTTCGCCGCGATCACCTGTCGCGCCACCTCGGGCGAGGTCGGCATGGTGGCGACCGCCATATCGAGGTGGCCGCGATGCAGATCGATGGCCACGACGGCCGCCTTGGGCTTGTCGACACCGAGATTCACGGAAGAACATCCTCTGACGCCTGCGGCGAGAGAATGCCACATTCGCCAAAGGATGGGAGCGCTAAAATCCGGCTGAACCGCGACGGCGCGGCGTCATCATGTTCGGCGTGCGCAGCGGCCCACACTTCATGGCATCGATAAGGAGGCGGCGCTCGGTACCGGACGCGCCGCCGCACGGCGTGCCGATTCCGCGGTGCTGGTCCGCGTAGCGATAGGCGTCCGTGCGTCGGGGGCGGCAGCCGTGTACACTCCGTCACGTCCGAGAACCACTTCGAGAGCTGGGAGGCACAA
This sequence comes from Rhodospirillaceae bacterium, assembly GCA_050250575.1. Taxonomy (GTDB): domain Bacteria; phylum Pseudomonadota; class Alphaproteobacteria; order Rhodospirillales; family Rhodospirillaceae; genus SHVO01. Next base: position 7,534 of record JBFWOJ010000021.1, read on the forward strand.
TGGCGGCATATGATCTTGTGGTTCGCGAGGCCCATGTCGGCACCGCGTCGGATTCGTTCACTTGCGACATCGGCGTAAAGGACGGGCGCATCGCCGCCCTCGGTCACGACCTTCAAAAGGGCGAGCACGAGATCGGCGCCCGCGGACGGCTTGTCCTCCCGGGCGGCATCGACACGCATATCCACCTCAGCCAGGACGTCGGCGCGGGTGTCGAGCTTTCCGACGACTTTACGAGCGGGAGCCTGTCGGCGATCTGCGGCGGCACGACGACCATCGTTCCCTTCGCCTATCAGGCCAAAGGCACGAGTTTGCGTGCCGCGGTGAAGGACTATCACACCAAGTCCGACGGCAAGGCCTATTCGGATTACGCCTTCCACCTGATCATCACCGATCCGACGACGACCGTGCTTGGGCAGGAACTGCCGTCGCTCATTGCCGATGGCTACACCTCGTTCAAACTCTATATGACCTACGATCCCCTGAAGCTCGGAGACCGCCAGCTGATCGAGATCTTTTCGCTCGCGCGCCGTGAAGGCGCGATGAGCATGGTGCATGCCGAGAACGCGGACGCGATCACATGGCTTACCGAAGTGCTCGAAGGCAGCGGCCGCACCGCGCCCAAGTTCCATGCCGTCGCGCATTCGAATATCGGCGAAGGCGAAGCCACCCACCGCGCCATCAGTCTCTCTGAATTGATCGAGGTCCCGATCCTGATCGTCCATGTCTCGAGCAAGGAGGCGATGGAAGAGATCCGTCGGGCACAGACACGAGGCCTTCGCATCTACGCCGAGACCTGCCCGCAATATCTGTTCCTGACCGCCGATGACCTCGATCCGCCCGATGGGCATGGGGCGCGTTGCGTCTGCTCGCCGCCGCCGCGCGACAAGGCGACGCAGGAAATATTATGGACCGGGCTTGCCAACGGAACCTTCTCGGTCGTCTCGTCGGACCACTCGCCCTTCAGCATGACCTCGAAGGGCAAGTTCGTGTGCGGACCGGCCGCGCCGTTCTCGAAGATCCCCAACGGCGTGCCGGGTGTCGAGACGCGCCTGCCCTTGATGTTATCCGAAGGCGTGATGAAGGGGCGGATCACCCTGCCCCAGTTCGTGGCGCTGACCGCAAGCAATGCGGCGCGGATCTATGGTCTTGATAAACGTAAGGGCCGGATCGCGGTGGGCGCGGACGCGGACTTCGTGATCTGGAACACCGACAAGGAGATCAGGATCAGTCAGAGAATGCTCCACCACAATACCGACTACACACCTTATGAAGGCATGACGATCTCGGCGTGGCCGGACATCGTCGCGTCACGCGGGGAGGTCGTTGTGGAAGGCGGAGAACCGGTCGAAGGCCTCGAGAAAGGCCGCGGTCAGTTCCTGCGCTGCGAAAGGCCCGACGCCGCGCGCCCGCGCGCGCATGTGCCTGGGATCGAAGCCGCGATCGCGGCGATGAAGCCTTAGGTAATGTTCCTCACTTCTGGAGGCGATAAAGCACGTTGCGCGGAATCTCGGGCACCTCCACCTCGGCGACCACCTTTCCCGTTCCTTCGGTGATCTGGTTGATCACCAGCGGGAGGGCGGCCTGGATGTGGAGTTCCTTGGAGAAAGAGCGCGGACCGAGCGAGGTCGGCTCGCGATGGTACTTCTCCATTTCCGCCACCACCGTTTTCGCATCGGTGGTCCCGACTTTGGTTACCGCTTTGGCCCACAGTTCCAGCCACGCGTAGATCGGATAGGCGTGCTGGCTGACAGGCAGCGCGCCGTACTTGGCCTTGAACGCTTCGGTCAGCGCGTTGACGCTCGGGCGAGAGTCGCCGAAGATCGAAGCCTGTACGGCGACATAGTATTCCTTGAGCCCGGGTACGGCATTCAGCCAGAAGGTGCCGTCCATGCCGACGCCGGTCATGACCGGCACGTCGATCCCGGCGGCGCGCAGCTGCCGCAGCGCGCTCGGCCCGCCGGGCGTATAGCTGCAGAGGATGATCTCATCGACCTTCTCGGTCTTCATCACGCTCGAGAGGCGCGTGATCTGCGAGGCGATGGAAGGGTCGGCGTTCTTGAAGGTGTCCTTGCCGACGATCTTCCCGCCCTTCTGCGGGAACATCCACTCGAATCCGGCGCACAGCGATTTGTCGTATTCCACGGAATCATCGAGCAGGATGTAGCTCGTTTTGAACTTCTTCGTGTCCGCACTGAAGATCGCGAGCGCCGCGCCTTCCGACTGCGCGGTGCTCGATGCGCTGAACGCAAGCGGCCCAACCCCGAGCACGCCCATCTTCACATCGCCCGCGCAAATGGAGACGGAGATGATTCCCGCGCGCTGCGCCTGCAGGGCCGCCGGCGCGCCGTAGTCGTAATCGCAGGAGACGACCACGAGCTTCGCGCCGTCGCGCAGAACCGCCTGCCCCGCCTTGGCGCCTTCAGTCCGGTCGGATTTCGTATCGGCTTCGACGGTCTTGATCTTCTGGCCAAGCAGCCCGCCCTTGGCGTTGACCTGCTCGACCCAAAGCTTCGCCATGCGCGTGCCGTCGCCGTCGTAGGGGATCATGAACCCCGACATCGCGACCGCGAAACCGATCGTGATTTCCTGCGCTTTGGCTGGAGAAATGGCGAGCGCGGCAGCGGCAGCAAGGCCAGTCAAACAAAACCGTTTCGTCACGAGACGTCCCCCACGGCGATTATGACCCCGGCATGTTGCAGGGCGCCCCGGGCGCACGCAAGCCCGATACGCTATAGGATTTTTGATAGATTTTTGCCCGTTGATAACGGGCCCCGGGGCCTTATGATGACCGGGATATCCGTTGAAAAACAATGGAATGTCGGGGGGCCGGGACGTGAGCGGGGGCGTATCGGGATTGACCGCCGAAAACGTCGGCGTGCGCTTCCAAAGTCTCGCCGCGGTCAGCGAGGTGACCCTGACCGTCCGCCGCGGTGAAGTCTTCGGTCTGATCGGTCCCAACGGTGCGGGCAAGACCACCCTCGTCAATTGCCTGACCGGATTTCAGCGGCCGACCAGCGGACGCATCGTCTTCGACGGACACGACACCGCCGGCTGGGGTCCGGACCATTTCCGCAAGGCGGGGATCGCGCGCACGTTCCAAGCGGGGCGCCTGTTCAAGGACATGAGCGTCGTCGAAAACGTGGAAGTCACCGGTGTCGGCTTGGGACTGAGCCGGCGCGAAGCCCGCAACCGCGGGCTCGATATTCTCGACTGGCTCGGACTCTCGGCCAAGGCGGAGCAGACCGCGGGGGCGCTTCCCTATACGGATGAGCGCCGCGTTGGGATCGCGCGCGCCCTCATGCTGTCGCCGGCGTTCGTTCTCATGGATGAACCGGCGGCGGGAATGTCGGATGTCGAGTGCGAGGAGCTGATGGCGCTCGTGTCGGCCATGCCGTCGCTCTACGGCTGCGGCGTTCTCCTGATCGAACATAATATGCGCGTGGTGATGTCGGTCTGCGCGCGGGTTCATGTCCTCGACGGCGGACGCAGCGTAGCCGAAGGAAGCTGCGCCGAGATTCAGAACAACCCGGCGGTCATCGGCGCCTATCTCGGGATGGAAGCATGACCGGAACGGCGCCCTTGCTGGCCGTGGAAGACCTGCACGTCCGGTACGGCGGCGTGGCCGCGGTGCGCGGACTTGAGCTGTACGTCGCGCCGGGCGAACTGGTTTCGATCATCGGACCGAACGGCGCGGGGAAATCGACCACCCTCGCCGCCATCGCGGGCGGCGTCGCACCCGCGCAAGGCCGCGTCCGGCTGGACGGGACCGACCTCGTCGGCCGGCGCCCCGAACAGATCGCACGCGCGGGCGTATCGCTGGTCCCGGAAGGCAGGCACATCTTTGCGACGCTGACGGTCGAAGAGAACCTCGCGATCGGGACCTACATGCGCCGGAGCCGCGCCGGTGTGGGGCAGGAGATCGCTGCGCTCCTAAAGGTCTTTCCGCGCCTCGAGGAGCGCCGCACCGCGCCGGCCGGCCAACTTTCCGGCGGCGAACAGCAGATGCTGGCCATCGCCCGCGCCGTGCTCACGCGTCCCCGCCTCCTGATGGTCGACGAGCCCTCCCTCGGGCTCGCCCCTCTCATCGTCGATCAAGTCTACGCCACGCTTCTCGAGCTGCGCCGCAAGGAAGGTCTCGCGCTTCTGATCGTCGAGCAAAGTTCGCATCGCATCCTGAAACATGCGGATCGTATCTACGTGGTCCGTGACGGGCGCAACCAGCTGACCGACCGCGCCGCCAACCTCAAGGATGAAGCCGTCCGGCGCGCCTACTTCGGGTTTGAGGGCGCCGCATGATGACCCTGGCACAAAACGTCATCGACGCGCTCAGCCTCGGCAGCCTTTACGCGCTGGTCGCCCTCGGCATCGGCCTCCTCTTCGGGATCCTGCGGCTGGTGAATTTCGCGCACGGCGACTTCATCACCGTCGGTGCTTATGCGCTGATCGTTCCATCGGCCAATGTGACCGCGGAGATGCTGATCGGCACATGGAATCCGTTGGTGTTGATTCCCGCCGTCGCGCTCATCGTCGTCGTCATCGCGCTCATGACCGATGCGCTTGTCTTCCGTCCCTTGCGGCGGGCCGCGTCGACGACCCTGATGATCGGCTCCTTTGCCGTCAGCTACGTCATTCAGAATGCCTTGATCGTGATTTACGGGGCGCGGCCTAAGGCTGCGGACCTGTGGCCCGCCATCGGCGGTCAGCTCGAAATGGGCGACCTGCGTGTGCCGCTCCTGCAGGTGATCACCATCGGCGTCACGCTGGTGCTGATGATCGCACTCGTCCTGTTTCTCAAGCGCACGCCCTACGGGGTGCAGATGCGTGCGGCGGCCGAGGATTTCCGCATGGCGCAATATCTGGGCGTACGCTCGAACCTCGTGATCGGGATCGCCTTTGCGGTCAGCGGCGCGCTTGCGGCTGCCGTCTCCCTCCTCTTCCTGTCGCAGACCGGATCGATTGCGACCACCATGGGCGTGCCACTCGCCCTGTTCGGTTTCGTCGCCGTCGTGATCGGCGGGATGGGCAGTTTGGTCGGCGCGGTCGTCGGCGGTTTCGTCGTCGGTTTCATCGTCACCATGCTTCAAGCGTATTTGCCGCCGGAACTGCGTTCGTTCCGCGACGCCTTCGCCTTCGGCTTCGTCATTCTGATCCTGTTGGTGCGGCCCTCGGGCCTGATCCGCGCCAAGACGCTGGTGGAGCGTGTATGAAGATGACCGTCCTCACACGCATCCAGACGCCGGCCCTTCTGCTCGGGGCGCTCACCGTCATTGTCGCGCTCGGCCATCTTGGTGCGAGTGAACAGATCAGCTTCACGATGACCGAGATGCTGATCCGTCTCACGGTCGTCGTCGGGCTTTATGTGTTCATCGGGAACTCGGGCATCGTCTCGTTCGGTCATATCGGCTTCATGTGCATCGGCGCCTACGCCGCAGCGTGGGCCACGATCGATCCGGCGTGGAAACAGGTCATGCTGTCCGGCCTCCCGCTCGCCTTGCAGGAGAACGCCTATCCGTTTCCGGCCGCGGTGCTGGGCGCAGCTTTGCTCGCCGCCGCGGTCGCGCTCGCCTTGGGCGCGGCGCTCATGCGCCTGAATGGGCTTGCAGCCTCGATTGCGACCTTCGCCTTCCTTGCCATCGTCAACAGCGTCTACTCGAACTGGGATACGGTGACCGGCGGCACCAGCTCGCTCATCGGCATTCCCACCACCGTCGGGCCCTGGACCGCGCTGGCCTTTGCCGGGATCGCGATCGTGGTGGCTTACGCCTTCCAGCAATCGCGCTACGGACTCATGCTGCGCGCGTCGCGGGACGACGAAGCCGCGGCGCGGGCGTGCGCGGTGAACGTGGCGCGCGTTCGCCTGATTGCCTTCGTCTGGAGCGCCTTCCTCGTGGGCATGGGCGGCGCGCTCTATGCCCACTTCCTCGGCGTGCTCACCACCGACGCGTTCTATATCGTCCTGTCGTTCGTGACCTTGTCCATGCTTGTCGTCGGAGGCATCGGCAGCCTGACCGGGGCGGTGGTGGGGACCGTTGCCGTGACGCTTGTCGTGGAGACCCTGCGCGCCGGCGAACGCGGCGTCTCGCTGGGGGGCGATCCGCTCTTTTCTCTGCCGAGCGGAAGTCAGGAGATCGGCCTCGGCCTCGTCATGGCGCTGATCCTGATCTTCCGCCCGACCGGGCTTGCCCGAAACCGCGAGCTCAGGCTGTTTCCGTGACGGGCTAGGAGCGCCATGATTGCACGGCGGACCATGCGGCAGCTCCAGGTTGTGAAACGGCCGAGAGCACGATAAATACTTCAAATCGGAAAGTGGGGGGTTCAATGAAAGCAATCGTGATCCAGCAGCCCGGCGGCATCGAGCAGTTGGCGGTCGTCGAGCGGCCCGATCCTCAACCCGGCGCCGGCGAGGTGCTGGTCGACGTGGCCTATGCCGGCCTCAATTGGGCCGATACCCAGATCCGCACCGGGATCTATCCCCACCCCTTCACCTATCCGCTGGTGCCGGGCTTCGAGATTTCCGGAACCATCGCCGGCCTCGGTGCGGGCGTGACCGGCCTCAAGGTCGGGGATCGGGTGTGCGGGTTCGTCGAGAAGGGCGGCGGTTACGCCGAGAAATGCGTCGCGCCCGCCAGCGTGATGATCCCGCTGCCGGCGGAGGTTGGGTTCGATGTCGGCGCGGCGTTCCCGATCCAGGCGCTGACCGCTTACCACATGATGTTCACGATCTACCGCCTCAAGCGGGGCGATACGGTGCTCATCAACGCGATCGGCGGCGGCGTCGGGTTGTTCTGCACGCAGCTTGCGGTCCATGCCGGCGCGCGGGTGATCGGCACGGTGGGCACGCCCGGCAAGGAGAAGAAGCCGCTCGAATACGGCGCTGAACGCGTGGTGCTCACGAGCGCCGAGAACTTCGAAGACGCCGTGCTCGCGTTCACGGGCGGGAAAGGCGTCGACCTCGCGCTGGATTCGCTGGGCGCCAAGACCCTCGACCGCACCTTCGGCGTGGTGCGCAAGCTCGGCCACATCATCAGCATCGGCGAGGCCGAAGGCCTGCCCTACAACAACATCCGCGAGCGCATCCTGCCGCGCTCGCAGACCTTCACGCGCATGCATCTCGGCCATATCGACCCCGCGTCGCAGGCCTGGCGCGACGGCGTCGACCACGTGATGCAGGGTCTGCGCGACGGCTGGCTCGACGTGCCGATCGCCGGCGTTTTCCCGTTCGATCAGTCCGGCGAGATGCACCGCCGGATCGAATCCCGCCAGGTCGCCGGCAAACTCATCCTCAAGGTCCGGGGTTGACCGTCACCCATCCGACGGCAAGACATTACCCGGTCCTCTGCACGCCAAAAAAAACGGGGCGCCGCGGCGCCCCGTTTCCCTTTGAGCCGGATGGCCGGACCTACGGGATCGCCACCGCCCAGGTCAGCGCCGCGCCGCCGTCCATGGGCGTGCCGACGTCGATCTTGCGCGTCGGATCGTCGGTGATGAAAATGTCGTAGGTGTCGTGGCCATTGATGTCGCCGGGCTTCTTGTCGCCGTCGAAGGTCCACATGGCGAAGCCCTGGTAGACCCACTGCTTCTGCCCGTCGGGCCGCGTCGCCACATCCCAGAATCCCCACGGCTGCGCGTCGGCGGGCGCGAGGAAGGGATGCCATTCGTTGAGGCAATCGGTGCAGCGCGGATCGGTGCCGAGATCGCGTCCCACGGCGGGGCGCGGCGGCTGGCCGCGGCGCAGGGAATGCCCGCCGCCGGACTGGATGATGTAGCCCTCGCGGCGATAAAGCGTCTTGCCTTCGGCCGTGGCGAGGATCACCCCCTGGCTCATGGATTTTTCGAGCCTTACGGACTCGGGCATGTAGTAGCGGCGCACCGCGGCGACGGAGACGCGCTCGTCGACGCCCATGCCGTTCGCATACTCGGGCGCGAGGTCGCCGTCGAAGGTGTACAAAGCCTGGCCGCGATAGCTCCACTGGCGCACGCCGTCGGGCCGGTCGATGACGGTGAAGTCGCCCGACGATTCGGCGAGCTGCGGCGCCACGACGATGCGCCAGCGGTTGTCGAGCTTCGCGTTGCGCGCGCTGGCGTAGACGGTATGGCCGCGGCCGTCGGTGAGGCCGAACACGGCGGCGTCCTGGATCTCGCGTACGAACAGCCCCGGCGGCGGCGCGACGCCGTCCATCGGGAACAGGATCGCCGGGCGCCAGCCTTCCGGCATCGGTTCGATCTTGGGGCCGGGGCCGTCGTAACCGCCGCGTTGGCCGCCGCCCACCATGACGCCGGCACGGTTCCGGCGCATGGCGCCGCGGTTCGCCGGACTGTCGCCGTTGACGGCGCCCGGATCGATGTCGTTGACGTAAGTGTAAAGCGCCTTGCCGCCGAGCGCCCATTGCAGCGTCCCGTCGTCGCGCTTGATCACGCTCCACTCGCCGAAGACTTTCGCCTTGTCCGGCGCGGCGAACGGCGTGAACAGCCGCGTGCAGTCGGCCACGCAGGTCGACTTGCCGACGGGATCCTTGTCGAACGTATAGAGCGTGAGCCCATTGCGGTCGGCGTAGGCGATCTTCAGGCGCTGCGCTTCGGAGGCGGTGGTCTTGCCGAGGTCGTAGCCCTGCGCCTTGCCGAGGGCTTGCGCGGTCACCCCTTCCGGGGTCATCAGCGGCGCGGCCTCAAAACCGCGGTCGGCCGCGGTCAGGTACGATTGGCCGGCAACCAATGCGCCGAGCGAAACGCCGACGATCCAAAGGAACTTTTGCGAACGGGTCATGCGGGACTCCTTACGCCATGAGCTCGGTGAAGGGGCGCGACGTCTGGTTCGACATCCGGCCCCAGGAATTGGTGGCAACGCCCAGCGCCTGCTGGACGGTCAGTCCGATGCGCGTCGTCGAATCGCCCGGCGCGCTGACGTGGATGCCGGTCTTCAGGCGCCCGCCGCCGCTGCCGACCGTCAGGACCGGCAGGTCGTCCATGGAATGCGTGCGCGCGTAGCCGTGGTCGGTCTGCCACAGCACCAGCGAGCGGTCGAGCACGGTGCCCGTGCCTTCCTTGTACTGATCGAGGGCACGGATGAGGTCGGTGAACCGCGCCATGCCGAAGTTGATGAACCAGGTGGTTTCCGGCTGATAGCCGAGCTTCGGATCGAGCGGCTCCTCATGGGTGAGGTTGTGCCACTCGCGCACCGCGCCCGGACGGTGCATTCCCATGGAATTGAAGTTGACGTTGAGGACGCGGGTCTGGTCGCAGGCGACCGCATGGGCCATCAGCTGGCTGAACAGTTTGGCATTGGCCTCGACCGCCGCGACATTCGGGCCGGGCCCGGCTTCGTCGCTCTTGGGCGCCGTCTGGCAGGCCGGCAGCGGCGTCGGCTTCTGCAGGCTGAGATCGAGCTGCTGCTCGATCTGGCGCAGGGCCGAGAAATACTCGTCGATGCGGGCCCGGTCGTTCGCGCCGACGCGGTTCATGATGCCCTTGCGTTCTTCGCCGATGGCCGAAAGCACGCTGCGCCGCGCCATGGCTTGCGTTTCAGGCACGAACTCGGCGGCGTTGGGATCCTTGAAGTCCGGGCCGAACAGGCGCGCGTACAGCGAAGCGGGCGACGGGTCGGACGGATTGGTGACGCCGCCCGCGCGCTTGCTATAGCTCTGGCGCCCGCCGCCCATGGAGATCTCGAGCGAGCGGAAGCGGGTGCGCGCGCCGATGGTCTCGGCGATGATGGTGTCGATCGTCGCGCCGCCGGGGCCGCCCATCGGCAGGTAGCCGAGCGTGGCGATGTAGTTCCCGGAGGTATGGGTCTCCAGCGGACGGCCGTCCATGAAGTACTTCATGCCGCTGATCACGTTCATGCGGCTCTTGTAGGGATCGAGCACCTGGAGCTCGGGGCCGTTGTCGTAGCCGGCGCCGACCTTCGACGGACGCCAGCGGTCCGGATTGAGGCCGAGGCTTTGGAACCAGGAGATGAACACGGGCGGCAACGGCGCGCCGGTGGCGGCGAAGGCGGTGCCGGTGCTGTCGAGTTCGGCCTCGAGCAGCGGCAGCGAAACCGAAACGGCGGTGCCGCCCAGCATTCCGCGAAGAACTGTCCTGCGATTCAAGCTCATGTCCATCTCCCTATTTCGCCGCGACCCGGTAAAGGGACTCGCTCAAGGCGATCTCACGCATCAGGTCCGGCACCCGGTACCCGTTTTCCGCAAAGGCGCTGTTGAGGCTGCTCGTCCACGCCTTGTCCACTTTCGAGGCCGGCTGGCCGAGCGCATAGGACGCCATGCGGTCGACCAGGCACGACGTCGCCGCCGGATCGGCGTGGATGGCGCGCCCGAGGCCCGCCGCGTCCTGGAACTTGACGCCGTTGAATTCGCCCGCGGTGTCGATCGGCAGGCCGTTCTCGGTGGTCCGGAATCCGCCCTGCCCGTCGAAGTTCTCGAGCGCAAGGCCGATCGGATCGGTGATCTTGTGACACCCGGCGCACACCGGATCGACCGCGTGCGCGGCGAGGCGCTGGCGCGCGGTCGAGCGGCCGAGGCTTCCGAGACGCTCGAAGCCGGTGAAGTCCACCTGACCGGGCGGCGCGGGAACGTGCTGGCACAGCAGCACCTCGCGCAGCGCTTTGCCGCGGAGCGTCGCCGAGCCGCGGCCCGACGGTGAATAGAGCGCCGTGAAGGCGATCTGGGTCAGGATTCCGCCGCGCGGATCGCTGGGACCGAACTCGTGGACCTGCCAGGCGTCCGGCGCGCCGTTCGGGCCCACGTCGAACACCGGTACGCTGTAGATCGCGCCCAGCTCGCGGGTCAGGAAGGTCTTCTTGGTCGTGAAGATGTCGCGGTAGTCGCCGCGATTGACGAGCACCACGTCGAGGATGGTGCGCAGCGTCTGCTCCTGCGCGTCGGCAACGACCTGGGCGCTGAACTCGGGGAACACCGCGGTGTCCTTGGATACCGTCTCGAAGGCCGAGAAGTTCAGGTGATCGGTGAAGAACGCGCGCAGGCCCGCCTCCAGGCGCGGGCTCGCCAGCATGCGCTCGACCTGGCGGGCGAGACCCTTTTGCGTGTGCAGCTCGCCCTTCTCCGCCGCCGTCAGCAGCGCCGCGTCCGGCGCGGAATTCCAGAGGAAGAAGCTGAGCTGCGAGGCCTTGGCGTAGCTGTTGAGGCGGAAAGCGCCTTTGACGCGCGGGTCGGGCTCGGTCACCTGCTCGTGGAACAGGAAGGCCGGCGAGGAGAGCATGGCGGCGAGGCTGAGGCCGGCGCCGTTGTAGAAGTCCTTGCTGACCTCGGCGCCCTTGCGCGCCGCGACCACATAAGCGTCGAGTTCCTTCTCCGACAGCGGCCGGCGATAGAGCAGGCGCCCGGTTTTCTCCAGGAACTTGCGCGCGCAGGCGTCGTCGGGCGCGGTCGCCGCGGCCGGCTTGCACGGGACGAGCAGGCTGCGATGGACCTCGTCGACCACCTGCGCGGCGATGGCGCGCGACATGGCGTCGTACTGCTCCATGCCGGCGGCGGAGATGGACACGCGGCTCGCGCCCACGGCCAGCAGGCCCTCGGCCCGGAGATCGGGCTCGAAATAGCCGCCGAGGTTGATGTCGCTGCCGAACGCGTCGGTGATGATGTTGCGGTACTGCGCCGCGGTCAGGCGCCGCGTCACGGACTGGGCCCGTGGCTGCGGATCGGCGGCGCGAAGGCCTTCCGACGTGCTGATCACCGCGGCGCCGAGGCCGGCCGCGATGACGCTGGCGGCGCTGAGGCTGAGGGTCGTCTTCTTGAACATGCTCTTCTTCATGGACCGGGCCTATTTCTGCGACACGCGGAGCTCGGCCGGACGCGGCGGCGCCGCGTAAGCGGGAAGCGCTTCGATGTAATACACGGACGAGATCGACATGTTCTGGCCGGTCTTCGGATCGGGATCGGCGTCGGCATAGCGCTTCATGAGGTGATAGAAGGTCGGGATGTCGCCGGTGACCGAGACTTCGCCGCCGGTCGCGAGACCGGCGAGGCCCCAGTAGATCTGGTGCCACGACTGATACCCGCCGATGATGCCGACCATGGAACGGTCGGGGCGCATCTTCAGGCGCACGTGGAAGTTCTTGAGGCGCAGCTCCGGATTGACCAGCGGGTTCTGCAGCAGGCGCAGCGTCCCGTGCTCCGTCAAGGTGACGACGCCGTCCTTGATCTGCCCGCGGAAGGAATTGTGCGAGCGTGGATCGGGATCGACGCGATAGCTCATGTTGGCGCGCGATGTGCCGTCGGGATTGGCGCGAACATATTCGATGGCCCGGTCGAAGCGCACGGTGACGGGACCGTCGCGCGTGAGATCGTCGCCCGTCAGCGTGATGATCCACGCCGGCTGCGAGTCACGGAGCTGACCCCACACCCAGGACCAATAGGTCGGGCGCGACTCAAACGTGCCGCGCATGGCGCGGGCGCAGCCCATGGCCCGGTAGAGCGCGTGATCGACGCCCTTCTCTTTCGTCTCCGGGTCTTCGAAGGAGTTCTTGTCGACCTTGCCGTCGAGATTGAAGCCGTAGGCGTATTTGCCGTCGAGCCCGGGCATGTTGAGGTCGGGCGTCGCCGCCGGATGGGTCCAGCCGTTCACCGGCTCGCCGTTGATGCGGCCGCGGTTGACGAGGACGTTGGCCAGGTCCGCCCCGCCGCTCGCGGTCGCGAGCTCTTTCTTGTAGCGCTCGACGTCGGCGGCAGGCAGGCCCAGGCGCTCGACATAGCGCATATAGATCTTCTCGATCTCCGGATGGACGCCGGCGGAGCAGTCGCCGTCTTCGGAGTTCGTGGCCTGGGCAAACCAGCTCACGACAAAAGCGCGGGTTTCGGCCTGTGCCGTGCCCGCGCCGCAAAGGCCTGCAACAAGGACCGCCGCGGCCGCGCCGAACCGCCAAGACTTACGTGACATCCCGAACCCGCTCCTCCTCTAAGCTGACCGCCGCATGACCCGTCCCAATTACCCGTCCAAGCGGTCGGTGGGCGATTTTGACCCCAAGGCCCCGACCTTTCAACGCCAAACATCCACTTTTTACTAGAAGGCGGCGCGAGGCCTTCCGTAAGGTGCGAGGGCAGGGTTTTGAGGGGGTTTTTTCGTGTCACGGCGGTCGTTGTTGACGGGTGCGGCTCTGGCCGCCCTGATGGTTCCCGTCGCGGCTCATGCGCAGCGCGCCGACGAGAACGCTGTTACATCGGCCGAGGACGCCTTCGGCGTCTCCATCGGCAATCAGACCGTCGGCCTCTACAGCGAGAACAGCGCGCGCGGGTTCAGTCCGCAGCAGGCCGGCAATATCCGCCTCGAAGGGCTTTATTTCGACCAACAGTTCCAGCTGCAGCGCATCGAGGCCGGCACGACCATGCGCGTCGGCCTCACCGCACAGTCCTATCCTTTCCCGGCGCCCACAGGCATCGCCGACATCCAGCTGCGCCGCGCGGGCGAGGTCTTCGGCGGCAGCGCAGGGGTGGGCTATGGCGCCTATCATGGCGTGCAACTCGATCTCGACCTCTCAGTTCCGGTGGTCGCGGACCGGCTTGGCGTATTCCTCAGCGGACAGCGGTCGTGGAGCAAATACGACTGGCGCGGCGACTTCACCAACTGGATCGGCGCGGCCACCGTCAACTGGACGCCGTCGGACACGGTCAGCGTGCTCGGCTTCTATCATCAGCAGGACGGCATCGACGGCGAGGCACAGCCCTTGATCTTCACCGCCGGTCCTTACACGCCGCCGCAATACGACCGCTCGGTCTATTTCGGCCAGTGGTGGGCCGACCGCAATCGCAAGGCGCGCAACGGGGGAGTGATCACGTCCGCCGAACTCGGCGCCGGCTGGCGGCTGCGGGCCGGGTTGTTCCGCGCCGAGAACGACCTCAAGGAGGACTTCGCGGTCTTTTTCCGCAACGTGCAGCCCGACGGGACGGGACAGCTCGACATCCTGCGCAGCGCGCCGCAATACGCGCTTTCCTATTCCGGAGAGGTTCGGGCCTCGCGCGTCTTCCTCGAGGGCGCGCGCCAGCACACGGTGCATTTGGCTGTGAAGGGCCGCGACGTATTGCGGTATTTCGGCGGCAGCGACAGCCGCTCCTTCGGCACGGCGCGGATCGGCGTGTACGCTCCCCTGCCCGAGCCGGCTTATAATGTCGGCCCGCGCAGCCGTGACGATGTCTTCCAGGTCACGCCCGGCCTCTCTTATGTCGCGCAATGGCGCGGCGTGGGCGAACTGAGCGCCGGCGTGCAGAAAAGCTTCTATGACCGCGATGTCGCGCAGCCCGGATTGCCGCGCGCCCAGGCCCGCAGCCGGCCCTGGCTCTACAACGCGACGCTGGTGCTGAGCGCCGGTCCGAAGGCGGTCGTCTACGCCGGCTACACGCGCGGGCTCGAGGAATCGGGCATCGCCCCGGAGTCGGCGACGAACCGCGGCGAAGCCTTGCCCGCAAGCCTCACCGAACAGATCGACGGCGGCGTGCGCGCCAGCCTTACCGAGCGCCTCACCTTCATCGGCGGCGTGTTTCAGGTGAAAAAACCGTTCTTCGAGCGCGACGCCGCCAACCTGTTCCGCGACGTCGGCGAGGTCAGTCACCGGGGCGTCGAGCTCTCGTTGTCGGGCCAGGCGTTGCCGGGGCTCACGGTCGTTGCGGGGGCGATGTTCCTGCGCGCGCGCATCGAAGGCACGCAGGCGGCGGCCGGCGTGATCGGCCCGGTGCCGATCGCGCGCCCGAACCGGACGCTGCGTCTCAACCTTCAATACGGTCCCGCCGCGTGGCGGGGATTCTCCCTCACCGGCGCCGTCACCCATGACGGGCCGATGTATGCAACCCGCGCCAACACCCTCCTCCTCCCCGCTTCGACCACGGTCGATGTCGGCGCGCGCTACAATTTCCAGGTCGCCGGTCACCGCGCCTCGGCCCGGGCCCAGCTCATGAACGTGTTCAACGATTGGTCCTGGACCGTTCAATCCTCGGGCGCCTATGCGCCCAACCGCGCGCGGCGGGTGCAGGCCAACCTGGTCGCCGATTTCTGATCAATTCTTTTTCAGGCGATTTTCGCCCGCGCCTCCCCTACAGTCGCCTGCGACGCATATGGGGAGGTCCGGTGCGCAGGAGTTTGTTGTTTGCCGGCGCAGCGGCCGCTGCGCTCGGATGGTCGTGGTCGGCGAGCGCGCAGCGCGCGGGGGAGAATGCCGTCAACTCCGCCGACGATGCCTTCGGCACGTCCATCGGCGACCAGACCGTCGGCCTCTACAGCAGCAATAGCGCGCGCGGATTCAGCCCGCAGCAGGCCGGGAATATCCGCCTCGACGGATTGTACTTCGATCAAGGCATGGAGATGTCCGACGCGCTCACCAGCCGCACTGCGATGCGTGTGGGCCTGAGCGCGCAGTCCTACCCCTTCCCCGCGCCGACCGGCATCGCCGACGTGGAGATGCGCCGGCCGGGCGATGAGACCGAGGGCAGCGTGACGATCGCCTACGGCCCGCTGGTCAGCGGCCGCGCCGAGGTGATCGCCGAAACGCCGCTGGTGAAGGACCGGCTGCGGGTGCTGGGCAGTCTCGCGTTCCTGCACAATCAATATAACTGGCGCGGCACCTTCCGCCGCTACACCGCCGCCTCGGCGCTCAATTGGACGCCGAACGACAACCTCGACGTCCTCTTTTTCGGCGATCTGCAGCACTACACCGACGGCGAAGCGCAGCCTTTCATCTTCACCGGCGGGCTTTACGAGCCGCCGAAATACGACCGCAGCGTCTACTTCGGCGAGCCGTGGGCCGAACGCTACCGCGAGGTCCGCACCGCCGGCATCATCACGCGCGCCAATCTCGGCGAATGGCGTCTGCGGGTGGGCGCCTTCCGCGCGACCAACGAGCTCGTCACCGAGTACAATCTTTTCTTCCGCAACGTGCAGCCCGACGGCAGCGCTTTCATCGACGCGGCCAAGGGGCCGTCGCAGTGGTTCGGCTCCAATTCAGGTGAAGCGCGCCTGTCGCGGACCTACGCCGAGGCGCTCCGCCAGCACACGGTTCATTTCGCCGTGAAAGCGCGCGATGTGCTGCGGCTCTTCGGCGGAAGCCACACCCTTCCCGTCGGCCCGGGAAGGATCGGCGTGCCGAACAATCATCCGGAACCCGATTTCATGGTCGGGCCGCACAGCCGGGACGATGTGCTCCAGCTCACGCCCGGCGCGGCCTATGTGATGCGCTGGGCCGGCGTCGGCGAGTTCAGCGCCGGCGTCCAGAAAAGCTTTTACGAGCGCACCATCGACCAGCCGGCGCTGCCGCTCGCGCGGACAGAGAGCTCGCCCTGGCTCTACAACGCGACGCTCGCGGGCTACCTGTCGCCCGACGCCGCGCTGTACGCGGGCTATACCCGCGGCCTCGAGGAGTCCGGCATCGCGCCGGAAACCGCGAACAACCGCGGCGAAGCGCTGCCCGCGAGCATCACCGCGCAAGTGGACGCCGGGCTCCGGTATCGCCTGACGCCGCAGGTCACGCTCATCGCCGGCGTGTTCGAAGTGAAGAAACCGTTTTTCGAACGCGACGGCGCCAACATCTTCCGCAATGTCGGCGACGTCAGTCACAAGGGGGTCGAGCTGTCGGTGTCGGGGCAGATCGCGCCCGGGTTGACGGTGGTGGCGGGCGCGATGCTCCTGAAGGCGCGTGTCGCCGGCGGACCGGCCGCGACCGGCGTCATCGGGCCGGTCCCCGCGGCGCGGCCCAACCGCATCATCCGGCTCACGGCGCAGTACGGCCCGCCGGAGTGGCGCGGCTTTTCCGTCAACGCCGGCATCAACCACGACGGGCGCATGTACGCGAACCGCGCCAACACCCTGCGGCTCGCGCCGCTGACCACCTTCGACGCGGGCGTGCGCTACAACTTCCGTCTCTACGGCCATGGCGCGTCGTTCCGCGCGCAGGTGCAGAACGTCACCAACGTCTGGCAATGGAGCGTGTCCTCCAACGGCTCGTTCCAGCCGGTGGTGCCGCGCCGCTTTTCAGCAACGCTGGTCACCGACTTCTGATCACGCCATCCAGCCCGGGATCCTGGCGGCCTGGCGGATCCAGCGCGCCAGTTGTCTCTCGTCGAGCGCTTCATCCTCCTGGATATGGACGTACCGCACGTTCTTGTCCTTCGATGCCACCGGCGGGACCGGATCCAGCGATGCGCCGCGGAAGAAAGCGACCTTCAGGTATTTCGCGAAACAGTGGAAGGAGAGGAACCATCCCTGCCCTTCCACGCCGTAGAACGGCGAGTTCCATTTCACCGCCTTGCGCACGTGGGGAACCGTGCGCGCGATCAGGGCGTCGAGGTCGCTCGCCGCCCGCTGTTTCCATCCCGGAACGGCCGCGATGAAAGCTTGCACCGGCGCGTCGCCCTCGCCTTTGGCGATCTGCGGATTGCCGCCCGAGAGAAGGACGGCTTTCTTTTTCCCGCGTTTGTTCGCGGACGTCTTCGCGGTTTTCGCCGATAGCTTTCTGGACTTCTGCTGCGGCTTGGCTTTGGATGTCCTTGCGGCCATGCGCGCTCCCCGGCCTTGCTCGCTCGGAGAACGATAGCAGCCCTTCACCGTTTCAGTCCCGCGTTTCCTCGCCGTACTTCATGCCCCGCAAGCCGAAACCCCTCGAAATCACGCCCAAGCTCGTTCAAGTCCTGAAGGCGGAGAAGACCAGCGTCGAGCCGGTCATCGACGGCGAAGAGCTCGCCTTGACCCGGTTCCTGCGGCGCTCGGGGGTGGAGTGCACGTCACACTCCAAGCCGGCATTGGCGCGGCTGATCGTCGACTTCCTCCGCCACCGGAGAAGGCATTAGGCCTGCGCTACGATCCAAGGGCGGTTCACTGCACCATCGGACAGGATGCAGTCATATCGCTCGCAACGCCGGATCCTTCCGTCTCGACGATATTCTGAAGGTATCCGTCGAACGTGCCTTCCACCCGCAGCACGTAGCGATCGACATTGTCCGGCACATGATAGGCATCGCCGTACGTGTAATAGAAATGGCGATAGTCCGCCGTGAGGGCCATCGCGGATTCAATGTCCACGATGGACAACAGTTTTCCCGCGCCTGAAGCAATGGCCTCGCTGGTATAGACGCCAAGTTTGATGCCCAGGCGTCCGTCATAAACGCCGAATTTCACGGCCGCAGCCGCCGTACCGGTGTTGACGGCGACGATCGTCGCACCATGACCGACCGCCTGTGCGCGGGAGGTTGGAACGCCCGCGACGACGCGTGGATCGGCCGTCATGCCAGAGCAAGCGGAAAGATTGATCGCAGCGCGCCTATCCGGATGCACGAGCACGTGCTGAAGCTGCATTGGAAAGGGAGCGCTGAGCTTCAGGCTGTAATACGGGAAAGAGCCGACGTCGGATGGAATGACGCTTTCGATCTCGCTGATATGAAACTCCATCGCCGCGCCCTTGGGAATGAAGGGGCTTGTCCAGCGCCCGAGGCGCGGACCGGTGCCGTTGGTCGCCGGGCCATGAACCGTGATCTGAACCGGTGAACCGGTAGTGGTGTTATTGATGACGCGGAGGAGCGACTGCGCCTGCGGATTTTGGGAGCCGTAGAAGGTCCCCCCGCTGGGGTGGACTCCCTGATCCATCGCTGGTAACGCCGATCCGCTGAAGTCGCAGACGGCGGTCGTGTCGGCGATCACGCCAGCGTTTCGGTTGTTGATGAGATGCTGCAGGAAGATCGGGTGCGGCCCTTCCAGCACCACGACGTAGTGTGTCATCGCCGGATTTACGATACCGGCGTGCGCCTCGAGCTGATCCGCCGTCAGGGTGACCTGCCCGGGGCCTGAAATCCGGATCGACCGATATTCGCCCAGCTTGCGGCCGTCTTCCGCGCTATAAACCGATAGCGCGGGCGACACCGACTCACTATCGCCGGCGTTCACGAGCACGATCGTGCTCTGGTACGACTGGTCCTGCCGCGACGAGCGGACGAAGCTGAGTTGCTTAGGATTGGCGGTAACACCGGCGGAACACGTACTGAGGTTCGTCAGCGTCTGGTCGAGAGGGCGCCACACGACATGTTGCAGCGTGCCCCTGAACATCGGCGTCGTGGAACGGGCCGAAAGCACATAGTTGGCAGGCTTTGGCCCTGCGGGCAGAAACGCCTCGAGTTGGCCGATGCCGAACTGCCTGACGGCGCCTGCCGGCACCTCATGCGCCCTCGCCTCGCCGAGCACGGCGCCCGTCGTAGCATCGGCAAGACTGACCGAAATCGTTCCATCCACATCGCCGGTATTGTGCAAGCGGATATAGGATTGCACTTCCGGCCGGGCGGCGGAGAATACCAAGGTCCGCAAAGGCGGAGATTGCGCGGCCGTGGGCGTCAGCACGACGCCGTAGAACGGCGCGGTCAGCATAAGCGAGCCGTCCGGGCTCAGCTTCATATTATGGAATTCGCTGGGCAAGCGTCCGATGCGGATCCCCGTCCGCGGATTATAAACGTCGAGGAATCCCGTTTGTCTGCCGTCGATGCTGTCGCGCACGCGCTGATAGGCGATGCGGCCGCTCGCATCGAGCACGCTCGGGGCGTCGTTCGACAAGGTCATGACGCGTTCCAGGCGCGCATTCAGTACGTTGCCGAATAGGATGACGTGCGGTCCGGACGGATCCATGACGCCGCGGCGGAAATTCGCAGGGTCGAACTGCCGGATCTCGCCGGTCGACGACGTATATATAAGTCCGGGCGAGGTCTCTGTGACGATCGTGGCGCGGCCGGCGGTGACGATGAAATCCACGTACCGGCGAGTCCACGCTTGCGAACCGGTTGCGAGCAGGTGCCGGAAGGTTTCCTGCACCGGATCGAACTTCAGAAGACGACCCACGTTGCTGTCCTGCTGCGTCTGCACCAAGATCTTGCCCGACGCTGCGGCGGCGATGCCGGTGATGCTGTCGGGATCTTTGCCGGCTTGTTGCGGGATGGTGACCCGCCTCTCTGATAGGCTGGCGACATCGATCACGGACAAGGTGTTCCGTCCACTGTTCCCGAGATAGACTCTCGACCCGTCGGGACTGAAGTCCATGGCGGTGGGTGTCACGGTACGCGGAAGGCTTGCTTCGACTTTCAGCGTTTGCAGCGAAAGCAAGTCGAGCCGGTCGCCGTACAACAGCGCAAGAGTTCGACACGCGTCATCGAACTTTGTGGCAATGAGATTTGTGTCGGGCGTAACGACGCGCGGCTCGGTGAGCTTGAGAGCGCATTCGCCTGCGTGCGCCGCGCTAAGGCCGGCCGCCAGAAAAACAAGCGGGAGCGTTTGGAACAGCCGCACGGCGCATTTC
Organism: Rhodospirillaceae bacterium; assembly: GCA_050250575.1. GTDB lineage: Bacteria > Pseudomonadota > Alphaproteobacteria > Rhodospirillales > Rhodospirillaceae > SHVO01. The sequence continues at coordinate 27,797 of JBFWOJ010000021.1, forward strand.
GCGCCACCCAACCAGCCGGAAAGCATGTTCTATACTTTTTCCGAAACGACCAGCTTCCCTTATAGCGCGGCAACGACTGATGGCAAATGGTGGAGAGGCCCTTCCCTCGTCCCTCCATTGTAACACAAAGAAAACCCGCATTGCGGCCGGGGATTTCTGGCAAAAGGCCCGGTTTTCACCGGGCCCTTTCTCCTTATTTCACCGTCTGCGGCTCTTTTGGATCGCCGTCGTCCGAAAGATCGCCTTCGATACCGTCCTCTTCGCCTTCCTTCTTCGGCGCCGACTTGGACGGCGTGATGGTGAAGGACGGCTTGTCGTCGACGATGTCCACCTTGACGTGGCCGCCGGTGATGAGGTCGCCGAACAGGAGCTGATCGGCCAGCGGCTTCTTGATCTCCTGCTGGATGATGCGGCCCAACGGGCGCGCGCCCATGCGGTTGTCGTAGCCGCGCTTGGCGAGCCACAGCTTGGCTTCCATCGTCAGTTCGATGGTGACGTTGCGGTCGGAGAGCTGGCCTTCGAGCTGCATCACGAACTTGTCCACCACCTTGTTCACCACTTCCGGCGACAGGTTGGCGAAGGTGATGATCGCGTCGAGACGGTTGCGGAACTCCGGCGTGAACATGCGCTCGATCGCTTCCTGGTCCTCGCCGACGCGGTTCTCGCGCTCGAAGCCGATGGCGTTCTTGGCGAGCTCGGATGCGCCCGCGTTGGTGGTCATGATCAGGATGACGTTGCGGAAGTTCACGCTCTTGCCGTTGTGGTCCGTGAGCTTGCCGTGGTCCATCACCTGCAAAAGGATATTGAACAGGTCCGGGTGGGCCTTCTCGATTTCATCGAGCAGCAGCACGCAGTGCGGATGCTGGTCGACCGCGTCGGTCAGGAGCCCGCCCTGGTCGAAGCCCACATATCCCGGCGGCGCGCCGATCAGGCGCGAGACCGAGTGGCGCTCCATGTATTCGGACATGTCGAAGCGGTGCAGCTCGATGCCAAGCGAGGCGGCGAGCTGGCGCGCGACTTCGGTCTTGCCGACCCCCGTCGGCCCGGCAAACAGGTAGGAGCCGATGGGCTTTTCCGGTTCGCGCAGGCCCGCGCGCGCGAGCTTGATCGAGCTCGACAACGCGATGATCGCGGCGTCCTGGCCGAAGACCATGCGCTTGAGATCGACTTCGAGATTGAGCAGCGACTTCTTGTCGTCGCGCGAGACGCTCTTCGGCGGAACGCGGGCGATCTTGGCCACCACGTCCTCGACGTCCTTCACCGACACCACCTTGCGGCGCTTGTTCTCCGGCAGCAGCATGCGCGAGGCGCCGACTTCATCGATCACGTCGATCGCCTTGTCCGGCAGCTTGCGGTCGTGGATGTACTTGGCCGCGAGCTCCACGGCGGTGCGGATGGCTTCCGAGGTGTAGCGCACCTTGTGGTGCTCCTCGTAGTAGGGCTTCAGGCCCTTCAGGATCTTCACCGTGTCTTCGATGCTCGGCTCGGTGACGTCGATCTTCTGGAAGCGGCGCACCAGGGCGCGGTCTTTTTCGAAGTAGTTGCGGTATTCCTTATAGGTGGTCGAGCCCATGCAGCGCAGCGCGCCGGAGGCCAGCGCCGGCTTCAGGAGGTTCGAGGCGTCCATCGCCCCGCCGGAGGTCGCCCCGGCGCCGATCACGGTGTGGATCTCGTCGATGAACAGGATCGCGCCCTTGGTGGCCTCGAGCTCGGAGACCACCGCCTTCAGGCGCTCCTCGAAGTCGCCGCGATAGCGCGTACCGGCCAGCAGCGTGCCCATGTCGAGGGCGAACACCGTCGCGTCGTGCAGAACTTCGGGCACTTCCTTGTTGATGATGCGGCGGGCGAGGCCTTCGGCGATCGCGGTCTTGCCGACGCCCGAGTCACCCACGTAGAGCGGGTTGTTCTTGGTGCGGCGGCACAGGATCTGGATCGTGCGCTCGATTTCCTTGTCGCGGCCGATCAACGGATCGATCTTGCCCGCCCGCGCCTTCTCATTGAGATCGACGCAGTAGGCGGCCAGGGCCTCGCGGCCCTTCTTCACCACCTCTTCCGAGCGCGCTTCCTGATCGGCCCCGCCGGGCGGCCGGCGCTCGGTGTTCGCGGCCGGGCGCTTGGCGATCCCGTGCGAGATGTAGTTCACCGCGTCGAGGCGCGTCATGTCCTGCGACTGCAGGAAGTAGACGGCGTGGCTTTCGCGTTCGGAGAACAGCGCCACCAGCACGTTGGCGCCGGTGACCTCTTCGCGGCCCGAGGATTGCACGTGGATCGCGGCGCGCTGCACCACGCGCTGGAAACCGTTGGTGGGTTTGGGGTCCTCGCCCAGCGGCGAGACCAGTTCGGTTAGTTCGTCATTGAGGAAGTCGCGCACCGTATTGCGCAACTGATCGACATCGACGTTGCACGCGCGCATGACGGAGACGGCGTCGACGTCGTCGCACAGCGCGATCAGGAGATGTTCGAGGGTGGCGTATTCGTGCCTGCGGTCGGACGCGGCCGCCAGTGCGGCGTGAAGGGTCTTTTCCAGGTTCTGCGACAACATCGACAACGACGGAATTCCTTTTCGATTAAATGCGCTTTCTCTCTACATAGGTACGAGAAGCGCCCCCGACCACTTCACGTCTTCGCACTCGCCCCGCCGCTACTCCTTCTCCAGCGTACATTGCAGCGGATGCTGGTTCTTGCGCGCGAGCTCCATGGTCTGGTTGACCTTGGTCTCGGCGACCTCGAACGTGAACACCCCGCACACCCCCACGCCCTTCTGGTGGACGTGAAGCATGATCCGGGTCGCCTCCTCGGTGGTCTTGCTGAAATAGCGCTCCAGCACGTGGACGACGAACTCCATCGGCGTGTAGTCGTCGTTCAGCATTAAAACCTTGTACATCGAAGGCTTTTTGACCTTCGGACGGGGTTTGACCACGACATTTGTGTTGGTACGTCCGTCGCCGCCGGACCCGCGGCGGTCGTCGCCGTTCTGGCCGGCGGATTCCGGCCGGCGGGCGGGGAGCAGGGGACGGCCTTCCGGCTTGGGAAGACGCGGAAAATCAGACATCGCAGGAGAGGTGAACATCAGCGCCCAGCATCACTCAATAATAGCAAACGAGACCTTAAGTATGGCGCAAAAAACGCGGCGCCAGTGTGGAGTTTCCGCCGTCCTTCCGAACGGTTCTTGCATAACGTTGCCGCGCGGCAACTGCTCCCGCTCCGATATGGATTTAGGTGGAACCGTCTTCAAAACGTAACGTTGTGGCCGGTGTGCCCGTTCCGCGAGGACAGGCGCGTCTGCACCCGAGGAAGTGGAAATTCCGTTGGATTCAATGAGATGGCTTGCCAGTCCGAGTCGATTTCCGTATCCTTTGCCCACACTGGTAAGGCTGGTTTTAACCTTGCGCCCTTAAAGTGGCGGTCAGCTCTGTCGGCCGGACAAGACGCCGCGCGTATGCGCCGGCGAAGTCCCGGGGTCGTTGTTTAACGTCGAGTTGGGAGTAAAGGATGGCGTTTCGCGCTGGATTGGTTCGTTTCGCGGCCATTGTTCTGATGCTGCTGGCCCCGGCCCTGGCTCACGCTGCCGGTGTTAACGGTCGGTATGCCACGATTGTTATGGAAGCCGGCACAAATAGAGTCCTCTACGCCACCAATCCCGACGAGCTGCGCCACCCCGCCTCGATGACCAAGATGATGACCCTGCTCATGCTTTTCGAAGCGCTCGAGCGGGGCGAGGTCGCCATGGACACGAAGATGCGGGTCTCCAAGCACGCCGCCACCCGCCCGCCCACCAAGCTCGGCCTCAAGGCCCGTTCGACGATTGCGGTCGAAGACGCCATCAACGCCCTGATCATCCTGTCCGCCAATGATGCCGCCTCGGTTGTGGCCGAACATCTCGGCGGCACCGAAAGCAAGTTCGGCCAGATGATGACCCAGCGCGCGCACGCCCTCGGCATGACCAGCACCGTCTTCCGCAACGCCTCGGGCCTGCCCGATCCCAAGCAGGTCTCGACCGCCCGCGACATGGCGACCCTCTCCCTCGCCCTGATCAACAATTTCCCGCAGCACTACGCGGCCTTCTCGCGGGGCGAGTTCACCTTCCGCGGCGTCACCTACCGCACCCACAACCGCCTGCTGAACGCCTACGAAGGCGCCGACGGGCTCAAGACCGGGTTCATCAACTCCTCGGGCTTCAACCTCGCCGCGTCGGCCAAGCGCGACGGCCACCGCGTCGTCGCCGTCACCTTCGGCGGCGCCACGGCCGCCAATCGCGACCGCCACGTGGCCGACCTTCTCGACCGCGGCTTCGCCCTGCTCACCAATCAGCCGGAAACCACGGTCGCGACCGCGCGCATCTACAACTATGAGCAGAGCTACAACAGGCCGGTGATGGTCGCCCGCGCCAAGACGCCGCGCCGCGGCCGTCCGTCCGAAACCGCCATCGGCGACGTGAACGAGCCCGCCAGCACGCTGGCCAGCACCGTGCCCGCCGCCGCCGCCGGCATGTGGGGCATTCAGGTCGGCGCCTTCGGCAAGCGCGCCACCGCCGAAAGCCAGGCCCGCGCCGCCGAGCTGAAGCTTAAGCCCGACTACGCCAGCGCCGTCGCCATCGTCCAGACCGGCAAGGCCAACGGCAAGACCATCTACCGCGCCCGCATCGTCGGCCTGCCCAAGGCCGATCTGGTGCGCGCCTGCTCGATCGCCGCGCCCAAGGCCAAGAACAACTGCCAGGCCATTTCGCCGGAAGCGATGCAGGTCGCGGCGCGCTGATCGCTTCCCGCGGATCGGCGTTCTCGTCGAACGCACGAAGCGCCCGGCCCGGTCTTTTCTTCGTCATCCATCCTTTCTTCGTCATCCCCGCGAAAGCGGGGATCCATTCCTCAGCGCGCTCCGTGGTGCGATGGATTCCCGCTTGCGCGGGAATGACGATGTGAGTGTCGATTTTTTTGTTTCTGTCCTCGTTGCGGCGAAGCCTTTTCTTCGTCATCCCGGCGAAAGCGGGGATCCATTCCTCAGCGCGCTCCGTGGTGCGATGGATTCCCGCTTGCGCGGGAAGGACGATGTGGTTCCGAGTTCAATATGTGTTTCCGCGATACTGCGAAGCCGCGGCGCGGAGGAGCAGAGTGTTTTGTTTGCCGCAACAAAATGGCTCTCCCGGTCAGGCCGGACGACAACGCGGAGCTACTTCACCACGCTTCCATCCGCGTCGATCACCGTGACCGCGCCCCAGCCTTTCTTCGCCAGCTCCGGCTCGATCTTCGCGCGGTCGCCGACCACCACCCACACCACGTCCTGCGGCTTGACCACCTGCGCCGCCGCCTTGGTCAGCTCCTCCGCTCCCGTCGCATTGATGCGGTCCGCCAGCGTCGTCCAGTAATCGTCCGGCAGGCCGCGATAGACCATTGTATCGATGGCGCTGCCCACCGCCGACAAGGTCTCCCAGCGCCCCGGCAGCGCGAGGGTGGTATCGTTCTTCACCTGCGCCAGCTCCTCCGCGCTCACCGGCCGCACGCTCGCGAGCTCGGTGAACTCGCGGCGCAGCTCGGCGATACTGTCGGCGGTCTTGTCGGTCTGCACCGGGGCGATCATCTGGTAGAGCCGCGGGCCCCGCCCATCGAGCATCACCCCGCTGCGCACGCCGTACGACCAGCCTTTCCCCTCCCGCAGGTTCATGTTGAGCCGCGAGGTGAAGGTCCCGCCGAAGGCGTCGTTCAGCAGCGTGATGGCCATCTCGTCCTCGGCGTTCCAGCGCGGCGCGGGCGTCGCGCCGAGGATATAGCTCTGCGGCGAGCCCGGCCGGTCGATCAGGTAAAGGCCCGGCTTCGCCGCGCCGGCATCGGCGATTCTCGTGCGCGCGGGCGCCCGCCCGCTCCAGCCGGCGAAGGCCTTTTCGATCTTCGGGCGGATTTCGGCGAGCGTCGTGTCGCCGACCACGACGAGGGTCGCGTTCTCCGGCGTGAACCAGCGCTTGTGATAGGCGCGCGCGTGCTCGGCGGTGAAAGCGGCGAGAGACTCTTCCGTCGACAGGCGCCCGTAAGGATGCGCCGCGCCGAACAGCAGGGCGCGCATCGCCCGGTTCGCGGCGCTCGCCGGCGAACGCCGGTCGGCCTCGACCCGCACGATCGCCTGCTTGCGCACCCGCGCGATGTCCTCCGCGCGGAAGGCGGGGTTCAGCGTCACATCGGCGAACAGCGCGAGCGCCGGATCGAGCGTCGGCGTCAGTGTGGACAACGACAGCGTCACCCGCTCCTCGTCGCTCGCCACCGCAAGTTCCGCCCCGAGCCCGCGCAGCGCATCGCTGATCTCGAGCCCCGTGCGCGAGGCCGTGCCTTCGTCCAGGAGGTTGGCGGTCAGCCGGTCCGCCCCCGCGGGCATGGCGAGGTCCGCGTCCGCCCAGCCCGTGTCGAGCGCAAGCATCAGGTTGACCATCGGCGCCGCGCGCCGCGGGGCGACGATCAGGCGCATCCCGTTCGCAAGCTCGGCGCGTTCGAACGCCGGGAACGGCGGCGCCTGGGTCTCGCCTGGGCGCGGCATGTCCTTGCGCGCGGTGACGGTGGATAAGCCCGCGTAAGCGGGCCGAGGCAGGATCGTCAGCACATAGACACCGTCCGACAGCCAGCGCCGCGCGGCGTCCCGCACCTCGGCGGCGCTCGCGCCCATGGCAAAATCGAGGTCGTGGCGCCACTCCTGCGAATCCCCCAGCATGCCTTCTGCCTGGATGAGCAGCGCCGCCTTCTGGTGGACGCTTTCCATCCAGCGCGCCGCCTGGGCCGTCTTCTCGATGCGCGCCCGGTCCAGCTCCGCCGGCCGCGGTCCCTCTTTCATCAGGCGTGCGAGCTCCTCGTCGATCGCCGCTTCCACCTTGGCGACGTCCGCGTCCGGTTTGATCTCGGCCGTGATCACGAACTGCCCGGCGATATCATTGTCGTCCACATAGGCATAGACGCTGGTCGCGACCTGCTCGTCATGCACGAGGCGCTTGGTCAGGGGCGAGGTGCGCCCACCCGTCAGCGCGCTCGCGGCCAGACGCAACAGCGACGTATCGCGCGCGCCGAAGCCGGTCACGTTCCAGGTCTTCGACAGCCGCGGCTGCGCCACCTGGTCGTAGGCGATCTCGCGGTGCGTGCCCTCGCGTTTGGCGACCCAGTCCTCCGTGCGCGCCACCGGCGGTCCCGGCGGGATATGGCCGAAGGCGCGCTCGACTTTCTCCAGGGCTTCCGCCGGCGTGATGTCGCCCGCGAGCGTGACGATCGCATTCGACGGCCCATACCATGTGCGGAACCATTCGCGCACGTCCTCGAGGCGCGCCGCGTCCAGATCCTCCATCGAGCCGATGGTCGTGTGCGCGTAGGGATGGCCGGCCGGATAGGTCGCCTTCACCGTCAGCTCGTAGGCCTTGCCGTAAGGCCTGTTCTCGCCCTGGCGCTTCTCGTTCTGCACTACGCCGCGCTGCTCGTCGAGCTTGGCCTGGCTCACGACGCCGAGGAAATGGCCCATGCGGTCGGACTCGAGCCATAGAATGGACTCCAGCGCGCCCTTGGGGACCGTCTGGAAATAATTGGTGCGGTCGAAGTTGGTGGTGCCGTTGATCGAGGTGCCGCCCATGGCGCGCACCGGCTTGAACCAGTCGGTGTCCGAATGTTCGCTGCCGTTGAACATCAGGTGCTCGAACAGATGCGCAAAGCCCGAGCGTCCCGCCGGCTCGTCGCGCGAGCCGACCTTGTACCAGACCTCGACCGCGACGATCGGCGCCTTGTGGTCCTCGTGCACGATCAGCGTCAGCCCGTTCTTCAGGGTGAACTTGGTCGCCGGGATCTCGAGCTTCAGGCCCTTCAGCGCATCGACGCTCTGCGCCCGCACCGGCGCGGCGAACGCGAGCACGACGGCGGCCAAAACGGTAAATCCATTCATCGCGGCACTCCGTGGACTTTTCTTTTCTCGTCATCCCGGACGGGCGAGGCCGATCCGGGATAGCGCGGCGCGCCGCGCTTCGTCACTTCCCCGCATCGGCCTTCGCCGCGACCGCCTGTTTATACGCCGCCGGTGCCGCGCGCATCTTGCTCGCCTGCTCGTAGGCGTAGCCCATGGCCAACAGCTCGCCTTCGCTCCACGCCGGACCGATCAGCGAGATTCCCACCGGCAGTCCGTCCACCATGCCCATCGGCACGCTCAAATTGGGGTAGCCCGCGAGCGCGGCGATGCTCGAGCCGGAGCCCGGCGCCTTGCCGTTCTCGGTGGGGATGCGGTTGGGCTGCTTCTCGCCGTTCGGCTTCATCACGTCGGCCGCTTCCCGCGTCGGCAGCACCACCGCGCTGACGTTGAACGCGCGGAACACCTTGTCGAAGCCGTCCACCGCCGTGCGCTGTTTCACCAGCTCACGCAGGCGCACGTACTCCGGATCGGCCCTGCCCGTGGTGCGGCTCGCGGCATATTCGATCAGCCCGGAATCCCAGGCCTGCTCGCGCGGGTCGGTGTTGTTGAAGGCGATCAGGTCTTCCACCGTGCGCACCTTCACGGCCTCCGGTGCGTTCTTCATGTACGCGGCGAAGTCCTCGCGGAAGTCGAAGCTCATGATCGCCAGTTGTTCGACCCGGTGATCGGGGAACTGGCCGGCGGGGATGTCGATCAGCTCTGCCCCTTGTGCCGCCATCACCGCGAGCGCGGCGTCGAACACCGGCTTGGTGGCGTCGGTATGGCCGCCGAAGTCGCGCACGACGCCCAGGCGCTTTCCCTTCAAGGCGTCGGTCGAGAGCAGCGCGGCATAGTCCTTCTTGTTGGCGTCGGCGTCGCGCGTGTCCGGATCGGCCGGGTCCGAGCCCGCCATCACCGTGAGCAGCATCGCCGCATCGCGCACCGTGCGGGTCATCGGGCCCGTCGTGTCCATGGTCGCGCTGATCGGCACCACCCCCGTGCGCGAGACCAGCGCGATCGTCGGCCGCAAGCCGACGACGGCGTTGTAGCTCGACGGACCGATGATCGAGCCCGTGGTATCGCTGCCGATATTGGCTGCCGCGAAACTCGCGGCCGTGGTTGCGCCGCCGCCGGAGGACGAGCCGCCCGGGCTGCGGGTGAGATCGAACGGGTTGCGGCAGTCGCCGCCGACGGTCGAGGAGTTCAGCACCGTCTCCGCCGGCCGCCACCCGGCGAACTGCGAGAGATTGGCTTTACCGAGGATGATCGCGCCGGCCTCGCGCAGGCGCCGCGTCACTTCGGCGTCCTTGGCCGGCACGTTATGCTCGAGAGCGTACGAGCCCGCCGTGGTCGCCATGCCGACCGCGTCGATATTGTCCTTCAGCAAGATCGGGATCCCGTCCAACGGACCCAGCGTCTTGCCCGCCTTGCGGCGCGCGTCCGAAGCTTCGGCCTGTCCGATGGCATCGGGCGCGGTCGCGATCACGCAATGCAGCACCGGATCATAGAGTTTGATGCGATCGAGATAACCTTGCGTCACCGCGACGGCAGTCGTCTTCCCCGCGGCCAGATCCTCCGAGATCTGGGCGAGCGAGACCTCCTCGACCTCGTACGGCGCCGTCGCCACCGGCTTTTGGTCCGAGCACGCCGCCAGCGCCGCCGCCATGGCCGCGCCGGCCATCATCCCGCGCCGCGTGATCGTGTGTTTCATCCGATACCCCCTTATATGTGTGGTGCTGGAGCTTACGGGGAATCCCCACGCCCGAAAATAGGGGCGCGGAATCGAGCGGATTTGGGGTCGCGCGTGGCCCCCCTCCTGCCCTCTGAGAGGGCTGTAATCCTGCAGCGATCGTCATTTCCAACCGCGCATTGGAGTCTGACCCCTCATCCGTCCCCCGCTGTTTCAGCGTTTCAGGGGGCGTTCATGGAGTAAATTCCCATTCCGCGCGAACTCCGTCGATCACAACCGTCACTGGACGACACTTCGCCCCCACACACACCGCGCGCATCCCCGCGGCCGCTCCCGCTCCGCCTGTAGTGTTCGCCGCCGTCGCGTCCCACATCCTCTGATGTCCGTGCGGATTCGGGCACGCAACATAAGGAGATCTCATGAAGCTCTCTCTCACCTCTTTCGCCGCCGCAGTCCTCATCTCGGGCGCGGCTTTGGCGCAAAGCGCCACCACCACGACCACCACCTCCACCTGGACCGACGAGTACGGCAACATCATCCGTCAGGAATCGGTGACGAAGAAGTTCGAGCCGATCGTCGATCCGAAAATCAATGTGACGGTCGGCGCGGCGCTGCCGCAGTCGATCGAGGTCCATCCGCTGCCGAGCACCATCCGCGTCGAGCGGCCGGAACGTTATGCTTATGTGATCCTCAATGACGACCCGGTGATCGTCGAAAAAGACACGCGCCGCGTCATTCACGTCTATGAAGACTAAATAAAGAGACCACGAAGAAGTCCACAGGGACCGGGAACAGCAAATCGGCGGAGCGCAAGCTCCGCCGATCTTGTTTGGGGACAAGCCAAGAGAAAATTGGTGTCGGACCGCCTTTCGGCGATTCCGCCAAAGATCGCGTGGATGAGCGTTGAGGCCCCGAAATCGAGTCTGATCCTTTGTTGTGAGCGGTGGCCATCGGGGCTCGCATAATTCTCCGGCCAAGCCCATGTGGCGCACACCGGCGAGCCCGCTATACTTGCTTGGCGCTTTTTCCTTTTCTTGTCATCCTTGGCCCGAAGGGCCGAGGATCCAGGGATACGGAACGCGGGGGTTCTGGCGGCATGAAACTCTTCCTCTTCGCAGGTGTCCTGGCGTTCGCCGGCGCCTCCGCCCGCGCCGCGGATTCACCCACATCACCGGCCCCTCCGCCGCCCTACGAACGCTCCGTCCCCCTCCCCAAAGTCGTCGCTGGCCCGATGGAGGAGATCACCATCACCTCTTCGCGCCTGCCCCGCATCGTGCGCGACTTCGTCGACGTCGCCACCATGCCTTCGCCCATCGGTCAGGTCTCGCGCTGGAAGGTGAGGGTCTGCCCGCGCACCACCGGCATGGCGCCGGCCTTCACCAGCTTCGTCACGCGGCGCGTGCGCGAGATTGGCCGCGACGTCGGCGTTCCCGTCAACGACAGCGAAACCTGCGCCCCGAACCTGCAGATCATCTTCACCGAGCGCCCACAGGAAATGCTCGACGTCATCCGCGTCAAACTGCCCGAGCTGCTCGGCTACCACTACGCCCCGCAGGCCAAGGAGCTCGCCGCCGTGGAGCATCCGGTGCAAGGCTGGTACGCGACCGGAAGCCGCGACCGCCGGGGCCAGCTCATCTTCGACAATCCCTATGGCATGGCCATGACCACCGTCGAAGGCTCGCGCATCAGGACCGGCCTGCGCAGCGAGTTCGTCGCCGTCACCGTCGTCATCGACCTCGTGCGCGTCGAGAACCAGGAGATCGGCGCCATCGCCGACCAGGCCGCCCTGCTCGCTTTCAGCCAGGCACGCGCCTTCGAGCGCTGCCGCGATGTGCCGTCCGTCGCCAACATGTTTCTCGCCTGCGATGCCGAGCTCATTGCCACCGGCCTCACGCGCTACGACCGCGCCTACCTGAAGGCGCTCTATGCCATCACCGACCGCGACACGCCCGGCAACCACCTGAAGGGCGACATCGCGTTCCTGATGCGGAGTTATTTGAGAGAGGAAGAATAGGAAGCCGAACGCGAATTCGCAGAGGAGCGGTTCTTTTTTTGTCATCCTTGGCGCGCAGCGCCGAGGATCCAGGGGTATGTCGTTTTACGTCACCCTGACTCGAAGCGAAGTTGGTGCGGTCGCGGAGAGGAAGCACGAACGGCGACATCGCGTTCCTGATGCGGAGGGCTTTGAGAGAGGAAAAATAAGAGCTGAACGCGAATTCGCGGAGGAGCGGTTCTTGTTTTTTGTCATCCTTGGCGCGCAGCGCCGAGGATCCAGGGGTGTGTCGTTTTACGTCACCCTGACTCGAAGCGAAGTTGGGTGCGGTCGCGGAGAGGAAGCACGAACGGCAATGCGGCAGCTCGCCCTTTTCGTTTCGTGTTTTTTGTGATCGTCATCCTCGCGTGCGGCGCAGCACGGGGTGGCGATGGAAGCTAGGTCGTACGCAAGAAGCGCGCCGTCTGTTTGTGATCGTCATCCTCGTGCGCGGCGCAGCATGAAGTGGTGCGCCGCAGACACGGGGATCCATGTTCGTTTTCGCCTCATGCTTTGAATTGGAATCTGATTCCCGATTTGGCGGCCACATACTCGCTCCAAGGAGCTCCCCCATGACCACGACTCAGCACCCCCACGACGACATCATCATCTCCTACCTCGGCCTGCGCAAATTCATCGGCGTGCTCGGCCTCGGCCTCCCCTTCGTCCTGATCGCCGGCAACCTTCTGATCGGCCGCGACGGCCAGCGCGGGCTGCAGCCGTCCATCAGCGATTACTATTACACCGTGATGGAAGGCGTCTTCGTCGGGGCGCTGTGCGCCATCGCTGCGTTCCTCTTCTCCTACCGCGGCTATGACTGGCGCGACCGCGTCGCCGGCCTCATCGCCGGCGCCGCCGCGCTCCTCGTCGCCTGGTTTCCCACCACGCCGGACGCCGACAAAGCGACGGAGATCACCGGCGTCGGCATCGTCCACTTTACCGCGGCCGGCGTCTTCTTTTTCACGCTCGCCTACTTCTGCCTCTACCTGTTCACCCGCACGCGCTCCATTGCGACGATGTCGCCGCGCAAGCGAACACGCAACCGGATCTACCGCATCTGCGGCTGGACGATCGTCGGCGCTTTCGTCGCGCTCGCGGTCTACTTCGTATTCTTTAAGACGACGGCTCTAACCGATCTGAAGCCGGTGCTCTGGCTCGAGATCGCGATGATCGTGCCGTTCGGCATTTCGTGGCTTGTGAAGGGAGAGTTCATCCTGAGGGATGAGTGAAAGGCGAAATTGCGGATTTGCCGCGGAACGCATGCGACGTATCTCGACGGTTTCGCCCGCATTTAATTATCTTGACTTTCGTCCCCGCAATGGGTACCATCTCCTTTCGCTTCAAGGAGCACCCGGTCACGGCAGCGCCAAGACCACGTTCCATTCCACAGCAGCGCCCCGCGCGGGCGATCCTCCACACGCACGCCCCGCCTCTGTACTCCACGCGTCGCAGCAGCCCTCACGCGGCGGGTTCACGTGACGCCTCGCGCCGGCGTCAGGCGACATCACGCCGATTGATCGACTTCGCGAATCCGCGACCTGTCGCATGTCGCGCGGTTTTCGCCCAAAGGGTCGAGGGTTGTTCCGTTCCGGGCCCACGCCTCCGCGCGGCTACGGGCCCACGACCCGGACCCGCGATCTGGGCTCGCGGGGGTGAAGCGTCCCCGCGTCACCGAATCTGCCGCATAAACCGTGCGGCAGAAAAAACCCTATATATCAAAAAGATACCATTATTTGCCGCACAGCGCCGCACGCCGGATTTCCCGCACAAACCTTTGTATATGCTGGATATTCCGTCGAATGTGCCGCATGAATCTGCCGCATGCGGATCATGACAGGGCGATATCTGTAATGTTCGGCCCCGGCGCATCCGGACTCCTCGCCTTTGCCCTCGAAGCCACGGCGACTATAAGTCGCCGGAGCGAAGTTCACGCCGGAGGCCTGCAGAGCGGGACGGCAGGGGAATCGCGCCGGCTTCTTATATATGTGAGTTCCGATGACCAGTAACTTCATCCTCATCGATAACTACGACTCCTTCACCTACAACCTCTGGCACTTCTTGTCGGAGCTCGGTGCCCCGCTCACCGTCATCCGCAACGATGCATCGAGCGTCGAAGGTGTCCTCGCCCTGCGCCCCGCCGGCCTCGTTCTCTCCCCCGGACCGTGCGATCCGGACCGCGCCGGCATCTGCGTTCCGCTCATCCGCGCCGCGGCCGAAGCGCGCGTGCCTCTGTTCGGCGTCTGCCTCGGTCTTCAGTCGATCGGACAAGCCTTCGGCGGCAAGGTTGTGCGCGCGCCCCTCCCCATGCACGGCAAGGTCAGCCGCATCCGCCACTTCGCCCATCCCATGTTCGCGGGCGTGCCGCGCGAATGGAACGCCACGCGCTATCACTCGCTGGTGGTCGATCGCGCCACGCTCCCTAAGGAGCTCATCGTCACCGCCGAGAGCGACGATGGACTCATCATGGGCCTCGCGCATGCATCGGCGCCCATCACCTCCGTCCAATTCCATCCCGAAAGCATCGCCTCGGAATTCGGTCACCGCATCCTGCGCAACTTCCTCGTCTCCACCGGCTTCGATGCGAAGCCCGAACCCGCCTTCAAGGCCCACGCGATTGTCGGCGGCGTCGTGAAGATGGCCTCTTGATGCCAATGGTCGACACTGATCTGAAACCCTTCCTCGCCAAGGTGGCGGACGGTGCCGCGCTGTCGGAGGAAGACGCCGCCGCCGCGTTCGAGGTCATCATGTCCGGCGGCGCCACGCCGGCGCAGATCGGCGCCTTCTTGATGGCGCTGCGCGTGCGCGGCGAAACGGTGGGCGAGCTCACGGCCAGCGCCCGCGTCTTGCGCGCCCATGTCTTGAAGGTCGATGCGCCCGAGGGCGCGATCGATACCTGCGGCACCGGCGGCGACGGCGCGGGCACCTTCAACATCTCCACCGCCGTCGCCCTCGTGGTCGCCGCCTGCGGCGTTCCCGTCGCCAAGCACGGCAACCGCGCGGTGTCGTCGAAATCCGGCACCGCCGACGTGCTTGCCGCCCTCGGCGTCAACCTCGACGCCGCGCCTGATGTGGTGGCGCGCGCGCTGCGGGAAGCGAACATAGGGTTTCTCTTCGCGCAGAAGCATCACACCGCCATGAAACATGTGGCGCCGGTGCGGGCCGACCTCGCCCAGCGCACCATCTTCAATCTCATCGGCCCCCTCTCCAATCCCGCTGGCGCCAAGCGACAGCTGATGGGCGTGTTTGCGCAGAAGTGGATCGAGCCCCTCGCCCAGACTCTCAAGCGGCTCGGCTCGGAGCGTGCCTGGGTCGTGCACGGCGAAGACGGCCTCGATGAGATCACCACCACCGGCGTCACCTATGTCGCCGAGCTGAAGGATGGGAATGTGAGCACGTTCGAGCTCACGCCCGAAGCCGCCGGCCTCAAGCGCGCGAAGCCGGACGAGCTGAAGGGCGGGGATGTGAGCGCCAACGCCGCCGCTCTGCGCACGCTCCTGTTCGGGCGCGGCGGCGCCTACCGCGACATCGTCACCCTCAACGCCGGCGCCGCCCTCGTCGTCGCCGGCAAAACCGCCGACCTGAAGGAGGGCGTCGCCATGGCCCTCGACGGCATCATGTCCGGCCGCGCCAAAAAAGCGCTCGAGACGCTCGTCGCCATCACCAACGGGCAGAAGGCGGCCTGATGGCGGACGTCCTCGAAAAGATCAATGCGGTGAAGCGCGAGGCGGTCGCGAAACGCAAGCTGCGCCTTCCGTTCCCGGAGCTGGAAGCGAAACTGCCGCATTGCACGCCTGCGCGCGGCTTTGCGAAGGCGCTCGACGCCAAGGTGAGGGGCCGGGAGTATGGTTTGATCGCGGAGATCAAGAAAGCCTCGCCCAGCGCGGGGCTCATCCGTCCGGACTTCAACGCCGCGAAGCTCGCGCAGTCCTACGCCCGCGGCGGCGCGGCCTGCCTCAGCGTGCTCACCGAGGAAGACCACTTCCAAGGCGCCGACGATTACATGCGCGCTGCCCGCGCCGCCACCCGCCTCCCGGTCCTGCGCAAGGATTTCATGCTCGAGATCTGGCAAGTCGCCGAATCCCGGGTCCTTGGGGCCGACTGCATCCTCCTCATCATGGCCTGTCTCGACGATACGCTCGCTGCGGACATGGAAGCTTACGCGCACGAGATCGGCCTCGACGTGCTCATCGAGGTGCACGACGAACCCGAGTTCGAACGCGCGATGAAACTCAAAAGCCCGCTCATCGGCGTCAACAACCGCAACCTCAAGACGCTGCAGATCGACCTCGGCACCACCGAGCGCCTCGCCAAGCTGCTGCCGAAAGATCGGGTGCTGGTCGCCGAAAGCGGCCTGAAGACGCAGGCCGACCTGGCGCGCATGGCCCGCGCCGGCGCCAGGCGCTTCCTGATCGGCGAATCGCTGATGCGCGAACCCGACGTCGAACTCGCCACCCGCCGGCTGCTCACGGTGCCGACGCATGTCTGAGATCGTCGTCGCGCCGTCCCTTATTTCGTCGTCGCCCGCTTCACGCGGGCGATCCATGTTGGTTCTTCGTCATCCCGTTTTTTCTTCGTCATCCCCGCGAAAGCGGGGATCCATTCGCCGGGGCGCTCCGGGGCTCTGGGGCTCCATGGATCCCTGGCCTCGCTGCATGCCCAAGATGACGACTGAGGAGTGATGCTCATGCTGTTCAAAAAGAAACGCCTCACCCACATCGACGCCGAGGGCAACGCCGTCATGGTCGATGTGTCGGACAAGAAAGCCACCGCAAGGGAAGCCGTTGCCAAGGGCACCATCTCCATGGACCGAGGCACCCTGAAGATGATCGAAAAGGGCACCAACAAGAAAGGCGACGTGCTCGCCGTCGCGCAGGTCGCCGGCATCCAGGCGGCCAAGCGCACGTCCGACCTGATCCCCTTGTGCCATCCGCTCGCGCTTTCGTCGGTGAAGGTCGACCTCGAGATCGATCGCGAGTCCAGCGCCGTGCACATCACCGCCGCGTGCAAGCTCGTCGGGCAAACCGGCGTCGAGATGGAAGCCCTCACCGCGGTCTCCGCCGCCGCGCTCACCGTTTACGACATGTGCAAGGCCGTCGACCGCGGCATGCACATCACGAATATCCGCCTGGTGAAGAAGACCGGCGGCAAGTCCGGCAACTTCGAGCAGGAATAGTGCAAAGCTCCTCACCCGGCGCGCGCCGCTCCTATTCCCTCTCCCGCTTGCGGGAGCAGGTTGGGGTCAGGGTTTTTCGGGTGCGGATCTGATGCCCGCGCTCCTCCCCGTCGCCGACGCGCGCCGCATGATCGTCGAAGGCCTCGCCCGCACCGAGGTCGAGCATGTTCCCCTCTCCCGCGCGCTCGCGCGCGTGCTCGTGGAAGATGCCGTCGCCCGCGTCTCGCATCCGCCCGCCGACGTCTCCGCCATGGACGGCTACGCCATCCGCATCGAGGATGTGCCGTCCGTTCCCCTCACGCTCGAAGTCGTCGGCGAGTCCGGCGCCGGTCATCCGTGGAAAGGCACGCTCGGCATCGGCCAGGCGGTGCGCGTTTTCACCGGCGCGCATATTCCCGCCGGCGCGAACACCGTCGTGATGCAGGAGAACACCAAAGCCCACGGCACCAACGGCCATGCGGTGGTGATTGCCGAGATGCCGCAGCCGGCGCGCCACATCCGCCCCATGGGCCAGGACTTCAAGGCCGGGGACGTCGGCCTCCGCGCGCCGCGCCGCCTCACGGCGCGGGACATCGGTTTCCTGGCCGCCATGAACATCGCCCGCGTGCCGGTCGCGCGGCGTCCGCGCATCGGCATCCTCTCCACCGGCGATGAGATCGTCATGCCCGGCGAGATGCCCGCCGAAGGTCAGATCGTCTCCGCCAACGGCCCCGGGCTTTCGGCTTTCGTCGAAAGCAGGGGCGGCGAAGCCATCCATCTCGGCGTGGCCAAGGACGAGCTCCAGGCATTGCGCGCCGCGATCGCCCGCGCCGAGCCGCTCGACATGCTCGTCACCTCGGGCGGAGTCTCCGTCGGCGATCACGACCTCATGCGCAAGGCGCTGCAATCGGATGACTTTCGCCTCGCCTTCCACAAGATCGCGATGCGTCCTGGCAAGCCGCTGCTCTTCGGGCGCATCGGCGCGAACCAGAAACTCCCGGTGCTCGGCCTGCCCGGCAATCCGGTGTCGGCGATGGTCTGCGCCGTGCTCTTCCTCGGCCCCGCGCTCGATCGCATGCAAGGCCTTGCCGGACACGCGCCCGCCACCGTCACCGCGACGCTCGGCGCCGACCTCAAGGAAAATGATTCGCGCGAGGATTACCTGCGCGCCGTGCTCTCGGACGATCTTGTCGCCACCCCGTTCCCGAAGCAGGATTCCGGCATGGTGTCCTCCCTGGCGCTGGCAAACGCCTTGATCGTGCGGCCGCCGGGCGCGCCCGCCGCGAAGGCCGGGACCCTTGTCCCCGCAATTCCGTTGGACTCTTGACGGGGTATTAGAACTAAAGTAGAACATTGGGCAGTTTACGATTTGTTCTCAGGGCCGTGCCCGCTTTGTCTTCAAGGAGCGCCGCGAATGCTCACCAAAAAGCAGCACCAACTCCTCCTCTTCATCCGTGACCGTATGGCCCGCGACGGGGTCGCCCCGTCGTTCGACGAGATGAAGGAGGCGCTGAAGCTGCGCTCCAAGTCCGGCATCCACCGCCTCATCATGGCGCTTGAGGAGCGCGGATTCCTCCGCCGCCTGCCCCACCGCGCCCGTGCGCTTGAAGTGGTGAAAGTGCCCGAGGGCCTCGGCGGTGTTTCGGGCGGCGCCTCCGGCGGCACAAAGGGCAATTTCACGCCCAACGTCATCACCGGAAATTTCTCGGGCGCGATGCACGGCGCCTCGGTCAAGTCGGCCGCGCCGGCCGAGACCATCGATCTTCCCCTTTACGGCAAGATCGCCGCCGGCACGCCCATCGAGGCGTTGCGCAATCCTTCGGAACATGTCGGCGTCCCCGGCGCGCTGCTCGGCGCGGGCGAGCACTACGCGCTCACCGTCGAAGGTGATTCCATGGTCGAGGCCGGCATCTACGACGGCGACACCATCATCATCAAACGCTGCGATTCCGCCGACAACGGCTCTATCGTCGTCGCGCTGGTGGACAATGAGGAAGCGACGTTGAAGAGGCTGCGGCGCAAAGGCGAGACCGTCGCGCTCGAACCCGCGAACAAATCCTACGAAACGCGCATCTTCGGTCCCGATCGCGTGCGTGTGCAGGGCAAGTTGGTTGGCTTGCTCCGCCGGTACTAGTTGCCGCGGCGCAGAACCCTCACAGAAGTCCACGTCGCTCACCGGATCAAGGCTGCGCGGAATTGGAGTCCGCGGAATTGGGGTCAGACCCCCATTCCACGCGAAACCCGATCAACGTTGCTGCCCGCCTTCATCAACACTCGCCTCCGTCAGGCTGAACTCGCTGCTCCCGCGCATCCACACGCGGTTCCCGGTTCCATCCAGCGCCGAGCGCACGCGCACGCCGTGCTGTTCGATCCACAAGGCGTGCGCGCCCCTGATCGCCAGATGAATGCGGTCGATGATCAGGCCTTGATGACACAGGTCATAGGCCGCGACCGCACTCACGATCGCGTCGGCCTTGCCGCAGTCCTCCGCCAGCGCCGCGGGGCCGAAGGCCACCAGTACGCGTTTCTCATCGCGCGCCAGCACGCAGCCGCTGGCGTCGCATTTCATGTCTCCGCCCGGCCACTTCTCATCCGAAGCACCGTAGCGCTCGGTCCACACATCGCGCACGAACCTCCCCGTCCGTCCGGGCGAGAACATGAGGTGCCCGCGCGCATCGCTCACCGCGACTACGCGCGCGGTGTCGTCGATGAGGATGTCGGGCGCCGGCGTCATCCACGGCTGAATCAGTGCCGCCAGCACGGGCGCGGCGCCGACCCAGCGCAGGCGTCCCTTCCACAGGCAGATGAAGATCAAGCCCGCCGCCGCCAAGACCAGGAACGCGGTCTGCATCGGCGGCACATGGACTTGCGCGCCGGGCCAGCCGGCGATGGTACGCGCGAGATTGTTGAGCACCGCGATGCCGACGCCCATGGCTTTAAGCGCAAAGCCGTCGAGCCCGATCGGCATCAGCGTCACGCCCATCAGTCCCATGGGCATGATCCAAAGCCCGGTCAAAGGCCCGGCGACCAGGTTCGCGATCAGCGAGTAGCTCGGGAAGACATTGAAGTGGTACAGCGCGAAGATGTTGGTGGCGCCGCCGGCGACGATGTCCGTCAGCACCAGCGCCAGCACGTAAACGCCGGCCGCCCGGGCGAGCGAGAACTGGCCCTGTTCGTTGCGCCAGGGGATCTTCAGCCATGTGCCCTCGTACAGCGCGATCAGCGCCAATACCGCGATGAACGACATCTGGAAGCTCGCGCCGAACACGGCGTCCGGATAGATGAGCATCAGCGCGAGCGCCGCCCAGGCGATGGTGCGCAAGGACAAGGCGGTGCGGTCGAGCAGCACCGCGGCCAGGACCACCGCGATCATCAGGAACGAACGCACCGCCGGCACGCTCATGCCGGAGATCAACAGGTAACCGAACGTGACCGCCAGCGCCGTCCATGCGGCGATCTTCTTGGTGTCGCTGCGCAGCGCGATCCGCGGCGCGAGCGCGAGGATGCGCCGCACCAGGAAGAACACCGTGCCGGCGAGCAGCGTCATGTGAAAGCCCGAGATCGACAGCAAATGCGCGAGTCCCGCGGCGCGATAAGCGTTCTGCAGCGGCTCGGGGATCAGGCTCTGTTCGCCGTTGATCAGCGCCGTCGCCACCGCGCCCTCTTCGTTGGGCAGCACTTCGGCCACGCGCCCGCCGATGGCGCGGCGCCAGGCCTCCGTCGTCGAGATGAACGCCGCACTCCAGGGCAGCTCCTGTGCGGCGGACACCGTCTGCCATCGTCCGACCGAATACCCGGTGCCGCCGATGCGCTCGAAATAAAGGAAACGCTGGAACTGGAACCCATCGGGCACTGCCGGGCGCATCGCCGGCCCGACGACCGCGCGCACTTCAATGACGTCACCGGCGCGCGGCAGGCCATGTCCTTGCGGAATGTTGATGCGCAGGCGCGCCGGAATTGCGCCCTCGGGCACGCGCGGCAGGGTCTCGGGCGCGAGCACGATCCGGTTGGCGCCGGGGCGCCGCTCGGTCTCGACGACGAGGCCGCGGATCTGCACCGGCCCGACTTCCTTGGTCAGCAGAGGGGTCGCCACCAGCGCGGTACGGAATTGCGCGGCGCTATGGCCCGCGGCCATGGCCATCACCGCGATCGCCAGCGGCCGCGTCCAGCGCACGCGCGCGAGGACGGCCGCACCCAGCGCGACGAGCGGCGCGATCCACACCTCCGGGTCGGATTTCCAGGAGAAGAACAGCGCGATCCCGGCGGCAAAGGCGACCACGACCCACAGGATCGCCCGTCCGTCCTGGGCCTTCAGCTCATGCCGGAAAAACGCCCACACATCGTAAGGACGCATGGTTTCCTCCCCCTTCCGAGGATGCTAAACCAAGGCCCGTTTTTGGCTAGTCTGATTGGACTTTTATGAGCGCTGTCGTCCGTTTCGCCCCTTCGCCTACCGGCTACCTGCATATCGGCGGGGTCCGCACGGCGCTGTTCAACTATCTCTATGCCAAGCACACGGGCGGCAAGTTCCTCCTGCGCATTGAAGATACCGACCGCGCGCGCTCGGTGCCGGCGGCGATCGACGCCATTTTGAGCGGACTCCACTGGCTCGGCCTCGAGTGGGACGGCGATGTGGTCTATCAGTTCGCCCGCGCCGACATGCACCGCGCCGCCGCGGAAAAGCTGCTCGCCGAAGGCAAGGCCTACAAGTGCTACGCGACGCCGGAAGAGCTCACGGCCATGCGCGAGGAACAAAAAGCCAAGGGTCTTCCCGTCCGCTATGACGGACGCTGGCGCGACCGCGCACCTTCGAACAGCCACGCCGCCCTGCCCTTCGCCGTGCGACTCAAGATGCCGCAAGAGGGCGATACGGTGATCGACGACCTCGTCCAGGGGCCGGTGCGCGTCGCGAATTCCCAGCTCGACGACATGATTCTCCTGCGCTCCGACGGCACGCCGACCTACATGCTGTCCGTGGTGGTCGACGACATCGAGATGGGGATCACCCATGTCATCCGCGGCGACGATCACCTCAACAACGCCTTTCGCCAGTATCAGCTGATCCTCGCGCTCGGCGCGCCGGCGCCCAGATATGCGCATATCCCGCTGATCCACGGCGCGGACGGCGCCAAGCTCTCCAAGCGCCACGGCGCCGTCGGGGTCGAGTTCTATCGCGACAACGGTTTTTTGCCCGAGGCCTTGCGCAATTATCTTGTGCGCCTCGGCTGGTCGCACGGCGATGACGAAATCATATCCGATGCCCAGGCCGTCGCATGGTTCGACATCGCCGACGTCAACCGCGGCGCGGCGCGCTTCGACATGGACAAGCTCACCAGCCTCAACGGCCATTACATCCGGCACGCGGACGACGACCGCCTGCTCGACCTCGCGCTGCCGTTCGTGGAAAAGAAGCTCGGGCGCAAGGTGGAGCAGATCGCGCGCCTCAAGCGCGGCATGGCCGCGTTGAAGCAGCGCGCCAAGACCTTGGTCGAGCTTGCCGAAGGCGCGGTCTTCTTTGTCGGCGCGCGGCCGGTGCAGATCGACGAAAAAGCCGCCGCCGTGCTGGCCGACGGCGGCAAGACCGCCATCGAAGGCGTGCTGCCCGCCCTCGAGTGGGCCCCCTCATGGACCCATGCCGAGATCGAATCCCGGGTGCGCGGCTATGCCGAACAGGCCGGCCAGAAGCTCGGCAAGGTGGCCCCGCCGTTGCGGGCGGCGGTGTGCGGCTCGTTGAATTCCCCTCCGCTTTTCGAGGTCATGGAAGCACTTGGCCAGGAAGAAACCATTGCGCGGCTGAAGGATGCTGTGGCCGCTGAGCCACATCATAAAGTCGCGCGGGAGCGTTGATTTACAAGCATTTACCGCGCTATAAGCAATGCAGCATAACTGGGGCGCCGCCGGGGGAAGATTCACGCGGGACGGGTGCCTGGTCTTATCAAGAAGGAAGGCGCCCAATGGCCAAGACTGTCACCGTCAAGGACGATCAGACCGGCAAGTCCTGGAAGTTCCCCGTGCTTGAAGGCACCGTGGGCCCGAATGTCGTGGACATCCGCAAGTTCTACGCCGACACGGAAATGTTCACCTACGACCCCGGCTTCACCTCGACGGGAAGCTGCGAGTCCAAGATCACCTTCATCGACGGTGACAAGGGCATCCTCATGCACCGCGGCTATCCGATCGAGGATCTGGCCGAGAAGTGCAATTTCGAAGAGGTCGCCTACCTGCTTCTGTTCGGCGAGCTGCCGAACGAGAAGCAGTACAAGCAGTTCGAGCACGACATCACCTACCACACGATGCTGCACGAGCAGTTCCATAACTTCTACTCGGGCTTCCGCCGCGATGGGCATCCCATGGCGATCATGTGCGGCGTCGTCGGCGCGCTGTCGGCCTTCTACCATGACAGCCTGGACATCAATAACGCCGAGCACCGCCGCATCTCGACCTATCGCCTGATAGCGAAGATGCCCACGATCGCCGCGTGGGCCTACAAGTACTCGCTCGGCCAGCCCTTCATCTATCCGCGCAACGATCTCTCTTACGCGGAGAACTTCCTCTACATGATGTTCGCGACGCCCTGCGAAGACTACGAAGTCAATCCGGTGCTCGCGAAAGCCATGGACCGCATCCTCATCCTCCATGCGGACCACGAGCAGAATGCTTCCACTTCGACCGTGCGCCTTGCTGGATCGTCGGGCGCCAATCCGTTCGCCTGCATCGCGGCGGGTATCGCCTCGCTCTGGGGCCCGGCGCACGGCGGCGCCAACGAAGCGGTGCTCAACATGCTCCGCGAGATCGGCGACAAGAAGCGCATCCCCGAATTCGTCAAGCGCGCGAAGGACAAGAACGACAACTTCCGCCTGATGGGCTTCGGCCACCGCGTCTACAAGAACTACGATCCGCGCGCGCGCATCATGTCGCGCACCTGCGCCGAAGTGCTGTCCGAGCTCAAGATCAAGAACAACGCGCTGCTCGACATCGCCGTGGAGCTCGAGCGTATCGCGCTCGAGGACGATTACTTCATCGAAAAGAAGCTGTACCCGAACGTCGACTTCTACTCGGGCATCATCTTCCAGGCGATGGGGATTCCCGTGTCGATGTTCACCGCGCTGTTCGCGCTCGCCCGCACCACGGGCTGGGTCGCGCAATGGCAGGAAATGATCGAAGATCCGCAGCAGAAGATCGGCCGCCCGCGCCAGCTCTACACGGGCTCGACCAAGCGCAAGTTTGTGCCGATGAAACAGCGCAAATAGCGCGCGAAAAAACGGCGCAGGAAGATTTTCCTGCGCCGTTTGCCTTTGTGAGCGTGGCTTATTTCAGCAGCGCTTGGATCTGGTTGACCGCGTAATTGAGCTTCAGGTCGTAGAGGCGCTTGCCGAGTTCGGCGCTCGACTTGCGGCCGTCGCCGGTGATCCCGTTGTTGATGCGTTTTGCGTTCGGGTCCGGTTTCTGGCCCGGCGGCAATACTGGATCGCCGACGGCCGTCGCCAACAGTTCCTTGCGCACCAGCGTGCCGTCCTTGTCCAGAAGCAGCATCAGCGACGTGTCGGGGATGCCGCCGTGCGAGCTTGGCGGGTAGCCTTCCTTCACGATCTGTCCGAGGAAGTCCGAGTTGGCCTTGGTGTAGACCTCGTTGGCGTAAACGACCTTCACGCCGGCGGCGGCGTGTTTGTCGTTCACCTTCTTGGCGACTTGCGCATAGACGCCGTCAGGTCCCTGCCCGCCGCCGCTATCGCCCATGAACACGACGTTCTTGAACCCGTTGGCGATCGCGCTCTCCGCCAGTTGCTCGAGCACGAGACCCAAGGTTTCAGCCGGAAGATTGATGCTGCCGGGCAAGTCTTTCGACATACCGGTCGGAGAGTACGGCAGCACCGGGAATACGATGGCATTTCCGAGCTTGCGCGCGATGTCGATCACCAAGGGCTTGCCCATGAACTGGTGGCCGCCGATCACGTTCTGCGGACCACGCTGTTCCGTGCCGCCGGTGTAGATCAAAGCCGTCGTCTTGCCCGCCGCCATCGCCTTCTTCAGCTCCGGCCAGGTCATCAGTTCCATCTCGACATCGGCCGTCGGCGCGGGCGCGGCCATAACGGCAACGTGCGCCCCCATCAGGAGCGCGAGGGCGGTCGTGGCAACAGCGAACTTACGCATCGGATCTCTCCCCATGTTTGTCGGTGCGGCGAATGGTATACGCTCTATCGTTGAGCGAGAAGCTCCAGAATAGTGCGAGCGGCGAGCCGGCTCGGGCGTTCTCCCGGGGGCGTCAGCTTTGAAAGCGCTGCCGCGAAGTCCGCGCGCTGGGCCGCGCGCCGCGGTTCGTCCCGTAGAAGCATGGCGAGGTCGTCGGCCAAAACCTCCGCCCGGCACATGCCCTGCAGACGCTCCGGCACCGCCTCGTGCCCCACCAGGATATTGACGAGGTTCACGCGCCGCAGCTTGGTCAGCATGCGGAACAGGAGGGCTGTCATCTTATTGACGCGGTAAGCGATCACATGAGGAACCCGCGCCATGGCGAGCTCGAGCGAAACCGTTCCCGACGCTGCCAGCGCGACGTCGAAGGCGGCGAAGGCATCCGCACGGATGTTCGCTTCCTCCAAAATCACCACCGGCGCCGCCCAGCCCCGGAAATGTTGCGCAACCTGCGCCGCCACGGCCGGTACGGTGGGAATGACCACGTGCAGATTGCCGTAGCGTTCCGAGAGGATCGAAACGGCGTCCTTGAACACGGGCAAAAGGCGCGAGACTTCACTGCTGCGGCTTCCCGGCAATACGCCGATAATCTTCGTGGCTTCGGAGATATGGTGAAGCCGGCGGAAGCGCGATCCGTTTCCCTGTTCAAACCCGGCTTCAACGACGGGATGACCGACCCATGTGGTCGGCAAGCCGTGCACCGTGAAGTAGGGCGGCTCGAACGGCAGCAGCGCAAGCAGATGGTGGATCCACTTCGCCAGCTGCTTCGCCCGTTTCGGCCGCCACGCCCACACCTGCGGCGCCACGTAGCGTACGCGAAGGACAGGACTCTTCTTCTTGGTCAGGCGCTCGTGCACGCGGCCGGTGAAGCCCCAGGAATCGATGGTCAGCAGCATATCCGGTTTCCGGGTTTCGATATCGCGCACGGTCTCCGCCACCCGTTGCAGGACTTTGCGCGCCTTGGGCAGGACTTCGAATACGCCGAGGAGCGCGAGTTCGCGGACATCGAACAGGCTCTGGAATCCGTCGCGCGCCATCTGGTGACCGCCGAGGCCCGCGAACCTCGCTCGCCCGAACGTGAGATCGCGCAGCGCCTGAATCAAGAGTGCGCCCAACTGATCGCCCGAAGCTTCGCAGGCGATGATATAGATCAGAGGACCGTCTTTAGAGGGCGCCATCTGTCACCCCCGCGATGAACAGGCCGGCCTCGTCGGCCAGAGCAACCATGCGCACGCGGTCGATCATGAAGGTGTGACCGGCTTCGACGGCGATCCCCGACATGCCCGCGGCAATCGCGCTTTTTACTGTCGCAGGTCCCACCGTTGGAAGGTCGACGCGCCGCTCCTGCTGCGGCTTCTTCACTTTGACAAGGATGCCGCCCTTCACGCGCGCCAGCATGGCGTCGGTTCCGTCGGGTCCTTCGGAAGCGATAACCGTTCCATCGCGGCAGACCACGGCTTGTCCGATGTCTGCTCTGCCAAGGGCCCGCGCCGCGGCAAAGCCGATCGCGATATCGCCGCGTTGCTTTGCATCCGGTGCGTGGCGGCCGAGTACGCCCGCCGGAGTCAGAAGGTCAAAGAGGATGCTGTCCGCACCGACGACCTTGAAGCCTTCGCTTTCGATCTCACTTACGACCGCGGAGAGAAGGCTATCGTCTCCCAGCGCCGCTCGGCCCGCGATGCGCGCGAGCATCGCCGCACCCTTGAAGTCGGTCTTGAGTTCGCTGAATTTTGGCCGCTGGACAGCGCCGGCCATAACCACTTCGCCGACACCTGCGCCGCGTAAGGCGTCAAAGCCTTTGCCCGCTTCACCGAGCTTGACCCAGGAGTCAGCCGGTCGTGGCAGGGCCGCATCATCGGCGAAGCCTGTCAGACCGAGGATGAAATAAGGGCGGCCGGAGCTATGGCAAGCACGCGCCAGAAGGCCCGGGAGCGCGCCGCCGCCGGCGATGATCCCTAGCTTCGGCGCGCGCGCGGGCGCCGACACTTAAGGAGAGCCGTTGCCGTTGACGGTGCCCGGCGTACAGATCGGCCGGCTGGAATCGTCGCGGATGAAGTTCAGGATATCCATGACGCCCGCGTGGTCCTTGAACAGCTCCGCGACCTCATTCAGGCGCTCGGCCATCGTGCCGCCTTGCGAGAACAGCAGGCCGTAGGCCGTGCGCAATGAACGAATGTCTTCGCGCGAGAAGCCGCGCCGGCGAAGTCCTACAATATTGAGTCCCGTAAGTTTGGCGCGATTGCCCATGGCTAGCGCGTAGGGAATTACGTCTTTCTCGACGCCTGTCACGCCGCCGATCATGGCGTGTTTGCCGATGCGCACGTATTGGTGCACGCCCGAAAGTCCACCGATGATCGCGTAGTCGCCGATCTCGACATGGCCGCCAAGGGCGACGCTGTTGGTAAGGATCACGTGGTCGCCGATGATGCAGTCGTGGGCGACATGCGAGCCGACCATGAAAAAGCAATCGCTGCCGACCCGGGTTTCCATGCGGCCGCCTTCAGTGCCGATATGCATGGTGACGTGCTCGCGGATCGTATTTCTTTCGCCAATGATCAGCCGCGACGGCTCACCCTTGTAGCGCAGATGCTGCGGCGGCAGGCCGAGAGAGGCGAACGGATGAACGACCGTATCCGCACCGATCGATGTGTGCCCGTCGACGACGGCATGCGAGACGAGCCGTACGTTGTCTCCAAGCACGACGTTCGGGCCGATCGTGCAGTAAGGGCCGATTTGCACACCCTCGCCCACCGTCGCCGAGCGGTCGACGACGGAACTCGGATGGATGCTCGTAATGGGACGTGAGGTATCCAAGGGATCAGGCGCCCATGATCATGGCGGTGTAGACGGCCTCGGCGACGACGGTGTCGCCGACGCGCGCCTCGCCCGTGAAGCGCCAGACATTCGCTCGCTGCCGTTCCTTGCGGCAGATCAGGCGCAGCTGATCGCCGGGTTCCACGGGCTTGCGGAAGCGCGCATTCTCGATGCTCATGAAATAGACCAACTTTCCTTCCGCCGATGCGCCGAGTGAGGCGACCACGATCACAGCCGCGGTCTGCGCCATGGCCTCGATGATGAGGACGCCGGGCATGACCGGCCGCCCCGGGAAATGACCCTGAAAAAATGGCTCATTTGCGGTGACGTTCTTCAGGCCGACGGCCGACTCCCCCGGAACGACGTCGACCAGGCGGTCGACCATCAGAAATGGGTAGCGGTGGGGGATCATCTCGACGATCCGGTGGATGTCGATGGTAATCCCGGGATTTGACGCTTGTCCGTCCATACGCGGCTCCGGGTCTAAAACGCCGGCCGGGCCAGCGTCCAGAAGGACCCGTTTTACGGCCCCTTGTTACGCCGGGTCAACCGCGTAAGGGCTGCAACTTCGCGCCAGAACTGGCGAATGGGCTTCGCCGGGGAGCCCATGACGACCTCTCCGCGGCCGACATTGCGCATAAGCCCGGACTGGGCCGCGACCTGGGCGCCGTCGGCGATCTCGACGTGATCGGCCAAGCCGACCTGTCCGCCCAGCACAACCCCGTCGCCCAGCGTGCAGCTTCCGGAGATGCCGACCTGCGCCACGATGATACAGCGGCGGCCGATGACGACGTTGTGGCCGATCTGCACAAGATTATCGATCTTCGTGCCCGCGCCAATCACGGTATCGCCGACCGCACCGCGGTCCACCGTCGAATTGGCGCCGATTTCGACATTGTCGTGGATGAGGACGCGCCCGAGCTGCGGGACTTTCTTGAGGCCGCTCGGCGTCGGCGCAAATCCGAATCCATCCTGACCGATCCGCACACCCGGGTGAAGGATCACGTCCCTGCCGACGAGGGCATAGAAGACCGTGACGTTTGCACCGATGGCACTGCCCGCGCCGATCTCGACGCCGGGTCCGATCACGCTGTTCGCCCCGATGCTGACATTCTCGCCGATGATCGCCTTAGCGCCGATCACGACGCCGGGCGCGAGACGCGCGTTCTGCCCAATTTGCGCATCGGGCGCGATCGGCGCCGAATAGTCGCTAGCTTCGCCCGCCGGATAATAAGCCGCGGCAATACTCGCGAACGCCGCGCGGGGGTCGGTCGCAATCAGCACGGCGCATCCGTTGGGGGACTCTTTCGCAAGCGCTTCGGTGGTCACGCAGGCGCTGGCCTTGCTCGTGCGCCATGCGTCAACGAATTCCTTGTCGGTGACGAAGACGATATCGCCGGCGCCTGCTGTTTCAAGCTGGGCAATATCGGAAATAAGAAGCCCGGCATCGGCCTCTGGGGCCGGCCGGGTTCCGGTCATCGCCGCGAGATCCGCGAGACTGCGCGGACCTTCGCGTCGATAGAACCGTGGATCAGGCATGAACTGCCTTGGTGCTCTTACTTCGCCTTGGCCTTTGCGGCCGGAGCGGCCGCCGCCGGCGGAGCGGCGCCCGGTTGAGGCTGCGCCTGCAGCGTCGCCGGATCCTGGAACTTGACCGCCGAGAGGCGCTGGTTCAGTCGCTCGAGCACAGGCGCGGTGATATCCATGCCCGGATCGAAAAACAGGAGCTGGTTATGAGCAGCGACGGCGGTGATGCCTTGCTGCTTGGCGATTTCCTGCGAGACGATGATGATCGTATTGCCGATTTCCTGAAGCGCTTGCTGGAACGAGAAGTCAAGGCGCTCCTGCTTGTCGCGTACTTGATTCTGGAACTCGGCGAGCTTCTGTTGGAACGCCTGCGCGCGCTGCTGGAAGACTTCCGGCGCCATCACACTGCGCTGGGACGCCAGTTCCTGGTCTTCAGCGCGAAGCTTGGCTTCCTCATCCTTGATCTGGGTTTGATAGGTCTGTGCGTACTTTTCGCGCTCGAGGCGCACGCCCTTGGCCGCCAAACTGTCTTGCATGATGCGATCGGTATTGACCACGCCAAGAATCACGGCCGGGCGGCGTTCTTGCGCCTGCGCGCCGGCGATTCCGCTGATCGCAGCCAGACCGACGACGGCAGCCATCAGCGCGGTACGACGAACGGTACTGATAAGTGTGAGTGTCATTGCTTGAGCCTTTTTCGAAGCGTTTAGTAGCGTTGACCAAAGTTGATACGGAAGCGCGACTTCTGGTCGAAAGGTTGCGCATTAAATATGAATGGCGCGTAGTCGACTGTGATCACGCCCACTGGAGAGGTCCACTCCACGCCGATCCCCGCTGAACCTCTGAACTTCTGGGAGTCCAGGATCGTAAGGTTGGAGCGCCTCTTCAAATCCTTGGGCGGACCAATAACACCCCAATCGTTGAAGAGATAGGTCTTAAGCCCGCTTTCCGCCGGCAGTCCGGGCACCCGGAGTTCGAAGGTCGCCGTGGCCATCCAGTCGCCGCCGACCGCGTCGAAGGTCAGAGCATCGCGCGGGCTGGCGCCAAAGTCCTTGAAGCCGCGCAGGGTCGTGCCACCCATTTGAGAACGCTGGTAAATTTTAACTTCCTGGCCGAGACCGACAATGTATGTGCCGCTCGCGGCCGCCGAGAAGATCCATCCCTCGAAGGGCTGCAAATAGAATGCCCCACCGACCCCGCCGCGGACGTACCGCTCGCTGCCGCCGAGACCCGCGAGATCGGTCGACAGGGTCAGGTAGTAACCGTCGGTCGGGTCGATGATGTTGTTTCTGCGGTCATAGGCGATGACCTGGCTGACCTGCGAGGTGACGGCGCTGCCGGCCTGTTCACGCACGAACTGAGACGAGAAGCTTGTCAGACCCGTCAGCTTCGTGACGAAGAGCTGATAGTTGAAACGTTGGAACAGGTATTCATTGTATTGGAACCCGAGGCGCGCGGTTCCGCCGTAGGTATTGGACGTGAAGCCCGACTCAGACTGATAGTCGACCTGGCTCGCGACCAGATCAAAACCTGCGACGAGACGGCGATCCAGGAAGTAGGGCTCGGTGAAGCTCAGGTTCACCTGCATCTGCTGCTGCGCAAGGCTGAAGTTCGCGGCGAGGTTCTGGCCTTTGCCGAGCAGGTTGCGCTCGCGTACGCCGATGTCGAACAAGGCGCCGGAAGCACTCGAATACCCGATGCCGAAGCTGAGTTCGCCGGTAGGCTGTTCTTCAACCGTCGCAGTTAGAACCGTGCGGTCCGGGTACACGTCCGACGGTGCGTTATCGAGCTTGACGGTATTTTCCTTGAAGAAGCCCAGATTCTCGAGGCGCTCGCGCGATCGACGCACGCGCGCGGTATTGAAGGCATCGCCTTCTACGAGCAGGATTTCCCGGCGGATCACCCGATCGAGCGTACGGACATTGCCTTTCACGTCGACGCGTTCGATGAAGACGCGCGGGCCTTCCTGAACCTGGAATGTCAGATCGATGGTCTGATTGCCTTCGTCGCGCCTCACACGCGGATTGATGTCGACGAACGCGTAACCGGCAACACCGGCGGCATCGGTAATGGCATCGATGGTGTCTTCGATCGCCTTACCATTGAACCAATCGCCGGACTGAGGAATCACCGCGTCTTCCAGCGCGTCACGCGGCAGGTCCTTGATGTTGACTTCAAGGTCGACCTTGTTGAGGCGGTAACGCGGGCCTTCCTTGACCGTGAAGGTCATGTAGAAGTTTTCGCGGTTGGGCGCGAGCTCGGCGACCGCCGAGATCACTTCGAAGTCCGCATAACCGTTCTGCACATAGTGACGGCGGAGCAGTTCGCGGTCGTAATTCATACGATCCGGGTCATAGGTGTCGTTCGACGTGAGAAAACGCCACCAACGCTCTTCGCGTGTCAGCACCACCCCGCGCAGCTCATCATCGTCGAACGCTTCATTGCCGACGAAATTGATGGTGCGGACATAGGTCGGACTGCCCTCGCTGATTTCGAACACGACGTCGACGCGGTTCTGCGGCAGCTCGATCACTTTTGGATCGACGCGAGCGGCGAAACGCCCTTTGCGGCGGTAGAGCTCCAGGATCTTCTCGACGTCCTGCTGCACCTTGTTACGGGTGTAGACGACGCGCGGACGAAGTTGCATTTCCTTCGTCAGGTCGTCGTCCTTGATCTTGTCGTTACCCTCGAGGGAGATGCGATTGATGATGGGATTCTCAACGACGCGAATGACGAGAAGGTCGAGGCGTCCGTCGCCGTTGCTGTCTTGGGAAGTGATGCCGACATCGGCGAACAACCCGGTGCCGAAAAGATTGCGGAGCGACTGGTCGATGCGCGCCGGGTCGAAGGGATCGCCTTCGCGCACAGTTACGTAGGTACGCACAGTCGCCGGCTCGATACGCTGGCTGCCCTGAACGGCGATGCCTTGAATCACGTCGGCGGTCGCTTGTGCCAGGGCTTCGCCGCCCGGAAGAACGACAGCCGCGCCGCCGGACAAGAGGGCGAGCATGGCTCCCGCACGCAAAGACGACAGCGACGCATACCGCCACCCGCGCTTCGCTCTGCGCCGAACCGTACCTGACGCCCCAATCATCGAAACCTTCCCCGCAAAATCGATCCGCGCGCTGACGCGCGGGGCTGCTCCTTATGTGCGGATCAACTGAACGATGTCGTTCCAGGTCACGAACAGCATCAGCGTCAGGACAAGCGCCAATCCCACACGCAGACCCCATTCCTGGACCTGTTCCGACAGCGGTCGTCCGCGCACGGCTTCGATGGCGTAAAACATGAGGTGTCCGCCGTCAAGGAGCGGCACCGGGAAAAGGTTTACCACCCCAAGATTGATCGAAAGAATCGCCATAAAAAGGATGAAACCGAGAACACCGGTTTTGGCCGCCTGCCCCGAAATTTGTGCAATCCGGATCGGGCCGCCCAAGTCCTCGGTGCCCCGCGACCCGTCGATCATCTGGCCGACCGCGACGAAAGTCGTGCGGATCACGTCGTAGGTCTGATAGACCGCCGTGCCCGCAGCGTCGATGGGATTGAGCTTGACGACGCTCATGTGCTCACGCGACGCCTGAATCCCCAGCATCATGCGCTTGGTGACGTTGCCGTTCTCATCCTCTTCCTCACGCACGCGCGGGGTGACATTGAAGACTTGTTCCTGCCCGCCGTCGCGGGTGATGCCGATGCGCATCGGCGCGCCATTGGCGAGGAGGACGATGGTCTGAATGTCTTCAAAGCGCGCGACCGGCTCACCGTCGATCGAAACGATGCGATCGCCAGGTTGGATGCCGGCTTCCGCGGCAGCTCCGCCTTCAACAACCCCGCCGATGACGGGATCGGTCACGGGCCGTCCCCCGATCGAGAACGTGAGCCAAAAAACGAGGATGGCGAACAAGAGATTCACTGCCGGACCGGCGAACACGATCGCGGCGCGCTGGCCGAGGGATTTGTAGCGGAAGGAAATGGCCCGCTCCTCGGGCGTCAGCTCGCGGACGACCTCCGTCGTCTTGCCGCCCTCCACCACCTGCATGGTCTCCCCTTCGCCGAACATCTTGACGTAACCGCCCAGGGGGATGAGGGAAAACTTCCAGCGCGTGCCGTACTTGTCCGTACGGCCAAACAATTCCGGGCCGAAGCCGATCGAGAAGGCCTCACAGCGCACTCCGCAGCGGCGTGCGACGATGAAGTGGCCGAATTCGTGAACGAACACCACTACGGAGAGCGCGAGAAAAAATGCGCCGAGGGTGAAGGGTACGCCGAAGATCTGTTCAAGCACGCTTTGCAACTCCTATTGCCGCGTTCCTGCGGCGGTCCATCATCTGCCGGCCTATTCGGCGGCGGCGCTCAGGTTTCGCGCGGCCTGCGCGACGCGGCGCGCCTCTGCGTCGATCGCCATGACGTCGTCGAGATTGCTGAGCATTTGCGCGGCACCCTGGTCCCCGAGAGTGTCCAAGGTGTGCTCGACAATTGCGGCGATATCAAGGAAGGCCGCCTCGCCGGCAAGGAATTTAGCGACTGCAACCTCATTGGCCGCATTAAGAATTGTAGAAGCGGCGCCCCCGGTCTGCAGAGCGCGGCGCGCCAACCCCAAAGCCGGAAAGCGGGATTCATCCGGCTGTTCAAAGGTGAGCGAGCCGAGCGCCGCCAGGTTGAGACGCGTGGATGGTGCATCGAGGCGGTTTGGCCACCCTAACGCGTAGGCAATCGGTGTACGCATGTCCGGCGGCCCGAGCTGCGCGAGCACCGAGCCGTCGCAGTATTCCACCATGCTGTGCACCACGGACTGCGGATGCACCAGGACGTCAATCTTCTCGCCGGGCAAGCCGAACAGGTGATGGGCCTCGATCACCTCGAGACCCTTGTTCATCATGGTGGCGGAATCGACCGAGATCTTGGCACCCATCGACCAGTTCGGGTGCGCCACGGCCTGCTTCGGCGTCACCGCCTCCATGTCGCTTCGCGCCCAGGTGCGGAATGGACCGCCCGAAGCGGTGAGGATGATCTTGCGAACCTTGTCCTTTTGATTGAAGTCAAAGACCTGGAAGATGGCGTTGTGCTCGGAATCCACCGGCAGGAGCGTCGCACCGTGGCGAGCGACAGCGTCCGTGAACACCCTGCCCGCGCTGACCAGGCACTCTTTATTGGCCAGAGCAATGGTCGCGCCCCGGGCCACGGCGGTAAGTGTCGGTTTGAGGCCGGCGGCCCCGACAATCGCGGCCATCACCCAGTCCGACGGCGCGGCCGCAGCTTCGCATACGCCTTCGCGGCCGGCGGCAACTTTAATAGATGTGCCGGCCAGCGCCTCGCAAAGGTCCGCGTAGCCGGTCGGGTCGGCAACAGCGACCAGCGCCGGCTTCAAGCGGCGCGCCTGCTCGGCGAGCTTCGCCCAATTCCCGTTGGCCGTAAGAGCTACGACGTCGTAGGCGCTCGGATTCTGTTCGATGAGGTCGATGGTGTTCTCGCCGATGGAACCGGTCGACCCCAGGATCGTGACGCGTTTCCGTTCCCTGCCCGCGCTCGCATCCATCTGGGTCACCATCTCTGAACACCGCCGCCAAGAATAACGCAAAAGACGGCAGCAATAGGAGCGGCCGCCCATAATCCGTCGAAGCGATCCATGAACCCGCCATGGCCCGGAATGAGGCCTCCCGAGTCCTTTATTCCGTACCTTCTTTTTAATGCAGATTCAAATAGATCGCCTGCTTGGCTGATAACCGAGATTAGGAAAGCCACGATCACATGAGACGGCTTAATGTGGACCTTGAACAGCCACAAGAGGAGGGCGGAGAAAGCAACGGCGCAGACCAGGCCGCCGACGCCGCCCGATCGGGTTTTGCCGGGGCTGATGGCGGGCGCCAATTTCGGTCCGCCGATCATGCGGCCAAAGGCGTAGGCCCCGATGTCGGTGGCCCAAACGATAATCACGACCCACAGAACGGTGAACGCGCCGCCGTCGATCGCCGATCCCCAGGGCGCCATGATCTGACGATCCAGGCGGTGCGCTCCACCGGCGGCCCAAAGGTAGGCCAGCGCGACGGCCGGCAAGACGGCGTAGGACGGGGCAAGATAAATCGGGTCGCCGCGCTTCAGCAG
Source organism: Rhodospirillaceae bacterium (assembly GCA_050250575.1). GTDB lineage: Bacteria > Pseudomonadota > Alphaproteobacteria > Rhodospirillales > Rhodospirillaceae > SHVO01. The sequence goes on from JBFWOJ010000021.1 coordinate 63,197, forward strand.
GAGCCCCAGCATCGAGAGGGCGACGATGAACATCGCATAAGGGGCCGCGAATGGGATCAGGATGGCCCCAAGCACTCCGGCCGCGATGAGAACGCGCCGGGCGCCAAAGCCAAGCTGGCTATCCATCCGCACGAACTCCCATGTGATGATCGCGGTGATGATCGCGATCATGACGTGGAAGGCGGGATGGCCGTGGAAAATCAACAAGAGGAAAACGGGCCCCAGCACCACGCCGGAGGCGATGCGGGTCCAGAGCATGGGCGGGCCTTTAGCTGGTGACCGCGCCGTAGCGGCGCTCGCGGCTGCGGT
>JBFWOJ010000022.1:0-58171 GCA_050250575.1 Rhodospirillaceae bacterium
GATCACGGCCGGGGAGCGCGGAACATCTTCCGGACGGCCGGCCTCGACCTTGCCGACGAGGTCGGCGCCGACGTCGGCTCCCTAGGTGAAGATGCCGCCGCCGAGACGGGCGAAGATGGAGATGAGCGAGGCGCCGAAGCTGAGGGCGACCAGGCCTTCAAACACCGAACGCGGAACCGAGGCCGCAGACGAATCATGCAGAACAAAAAAGTAGCCGGCGACACCGAGCAGGCCGAGACCGACGACCAGGAGGCCGGTAATCGCGCCGGCTTGAAACGCTACGGCGTGCGCACCCTTTAGTCCGCCGCCGGCAGCGGCCGCCGCCGCCGTGCGCACGTTGGCGCGCACCGAGACGTTCATGCCGACATAGCCGGCCACACCCGAAAGCACCGCGCCGATCAGGAACCCGACCGCAGTGGTCACGCCGAGGGTCGCGCCGAGAATGATCGCGACCAGGATGCCGACGATGCCGATCGTCATGTACTGGCGATTGAGGTATGCGGCAGCCCCTTCCTGCACCGCCGCTGCGATCTCCTGCATGCGCGCGTTGCCCGCCGGCTTCGCGAGCACGCGGGTGACGCCGAAGATGCCGTACAGCACCGCCAGCAATCCGCATGCGATCACGAGGATTTCCAAAGAACCTGGTGTCATGTTCACTCCGTGTGGTAATTCGCTTTGAATTGGACCGTCGCGTCTACGGTCAGAAGTACGTGATAAAACAGCTACTTATGTGACCTGAGCGCCAATCCCCCGGCGCGCGGCGGGAGAGTGCCAGAACCCCCTTCCGGGCGCAACAGGCTGTCTCGGCGCGGTTTTTCGCGGACAACGGGTCTTACCGGCGGGGCGGCCGGTCAGCGCTGGTTTGTCTGATCGAATACGTTGATCAGGAGCACTTCGGGAACCATCTCGCCGAACACCTTCTTCGCGTTAGCGGTCAAGCGCTCCTTGACCATCTGCGCCTCGATCGCGTCGTGATCGAGATAGTACTTCTGAAAAAACGGCACGAGGTCGCGAAGGACCGCATCCTGATACTGACGCAGAGTGTTTTCGACCTGGGTCTGGTTGGCGGGATCGTTCACACGTAGGCGCGCAATGATAAAGACGCGGCGCTTCATCTGACCGTCGATGATCACCGGAATGATCATGTCGTCCAGCTTGACGAGGTCGAGCGCAGCGGCCGGCGGTTGAAACTTCTTGGCCGCGAGTTCCGCCGCCGCTTTTTCGGCCCCGGTCAACACCGGTCCCACGGCGCTTGGATTGAAAGGGTTCGGGATGATGCCCATCATCATCAGCCCGCCGGCACCGCCGCCCGCGAGCAGGATGATCACAAGTATGATGACGATGATGCGCTTCATCGAGTATCACGCCCCCTCGTGCCGCCGATCACCTTAACGGTGGCGATAGCCGCCAACCGGCACCTCGACCGGACGGCCCGTCCCGTCGACGACAGTCACGGATCCGACTTTAGCATTTTCAGGACCGACAATGCGACCAATCACTGTGAGGCAAATTCCAGCGGCGCCGGCAATCCGGGCGAGGATGTCCCGCTCGTTCCCAGGGATCGTGAAGGCAAGCTCGTAGTCGTCGCCGCCACCGAGGACGCGCGTCCAAAGAGCGGGGTCCTTTTGCAGGGCGGCGCGTCCTGCCGCCGACAAGGGCACGAGATCGCGCTCGATCACCGCCGCGACGCCGGAAGTCTTGCAGATATGTCCAACATCGGCGACCAGGCCGTCGGAAATGTCGAGGCAGGCTGTTGCATGTCCGCGTAAAGCCGCTCCGGCGGCCAGGCGCGGTTCGGGCACGCGATATCGCGCAACGAGATGCGCTGCGTGCTCGGGCGTCACCTCCAGATCGCCGGCCAAACATGCGAGGCCCAAGGCGCCATCGCCCACCGTTCCGGTGACGCAGATCAGATCACCGGCGCCGGCCCCGCTGCGCAAAATCATTTGTCCGCGGGGCACTTCGCCGTACGCCGTAATGCTGATCGCGAGCGGGCCTGGACCCGATGTGGTATCGCCGCCAAAAAGCGGCACCGAATATGTCGCAACATCGGCAGCGAGCCCGGCCGCGTAAGCGCGCAAAAAATCGTCGCTGATGGAATCATTGAGACTCAGGGCCTGGAGAAAGCCCAGCGGCCGCGCGCCCTTCGCGGCGAGATCCGAGAGATTGACGCGCAAGGCCTTCTGCGCGATCAGCGCCGGGGGATCGTCGGCGTGGAAGTGCACACCCGAGATGACGGTATCGACGGTCATGATCACGTCGTAACCCGGCGTCGATATCAAGCGCGCCGCATCGTCCTTGAGGCCGAACGCGCCCGGCGCATCCTTGGAGAGTGGCGCGAACAGCGCCTCTATTAGATCGAATTCCGTTGAGCGCGCGTTCATCACTTGGCCACGCGCGCGCGGATGCCGCTGGTGCGGCCGAGCGCTCGGGCGATCTTGTCGAGGACGGCGTTGGCCATTCCGGATTCAGGCCCGGCGTAGAACGCCTGGGCCACGTCGATGAATTCGGCGATCGTCGCATTGGCTGGGATATCGGTGCGGGTCAGCAGCTCGGCGACCCCCGCCCTCAAAATCGCACGGAGCGTGATCTCCAGGCGCTCCCACGGCCAGTCGCCGGACACCGACCCTTTGATCATGTCGTCGATCTCGGGTCCCCTCGTCTGCACCGCGCGCACGAGGTTGATGAACAGCTCTCCATCAAGATCGGCGAGCGCGACGATGGATTCCCGTTCGGTCTCTCTGTCCTCGGCAACGGCGAGGCCGCCGACCTTTCCGACCAGGAAGTCCTTGATGATGCGATCGGGCGGGTCCTGAGTCACTTCGATCTGATAGAGCGCCTGGACGGCAGCAAGCCGCGCGGCGGTGCGCGCGCGCGGATCAGTGGGGGGACGCTCAGGAGTATCAGCGTTCGCCGACATGAAAAGCAGAAGCCTCAAACATGAAAGAAGCAGCGTCTAGTGCCGCAGATCAGAAATTCCTGTATCGGGCGCCGCAACATCCGCGTCAGGAACGTCTGACCGCGTTACGGCACTAGATTCAAGTGTTTGCCGGTGCGTATCGGTTTCCGAAACCGGACACCAGGGCGCGTGCAGCTTATAGCCCGAAGCTGCGCTTCAGCTCAATAAGACGCAAGCAGGCGCGCGCGGCTCGCCCGCCGGCGTCGCCTTCGGCTGGATTCGCTCGGTTCTGCGCCAGCTCCCAGGTCGGGCATGTCAAAATTCCGTTGCCCAGCGGAACATTCCTATCGAGTGCGATTCTCTGCACGCCACTCATCGCTTCGCGGCACACATGCTCGTAGTGGTCGGTTTCGCCTTTCACGGCGCAGCCGAGCACGACCGCGCCCGCGTAGCGTCCTTTTTTCTTCGAAAAGGCATAGGACAAGGCCGCCGGGAGCTCGAGAATTCCCGGCACCGTCATCACATCGACCCTTGCTTTGCGCTTTGCGAGCTCCTTCTTTGCGCCGGCCAGCAGAAGGTCGGCGTTCTCGTCATAAAAACGCGCTTCGATAATAACGATACGCGGCGCGGCCATGGTCCTATTTCACCTTGATGCCGCGCTGCTCGACGATGCGAAGGCCGTAGCCTTCCAGGCCGATGACGATTTTCGAAGTGTTAGTGAGAAGGATCATATCGCGCACGCCGAGATCGGTGAGGATCTGAGCGCCGACGCCGTAATCCACGAGCCGCTTTGTGAACTGCTCGCCGCGCGCCTTGGCGCGGATACGTTCAGACAGGCCGCCCGAAATCGGGTCGCGGAAGAATACAATCACGCCGCGACCGTGATCGGCCACCATCTGCATCGCCGTCTGCAGTTCCCCGGTGCGCACGGACTCCGCATCTCCGAGGACATCCGGGAGAAGATTCAGATGATGCATGCGGACCATTGCGGGCGCACTGCCGGCGAGGCTGCCTTTTACGAGAACCGGGTGTTCGACGTCGGAAACGGAGTCCGCATAGATCTTAAGCGTCCAATCGCCGCCGATCTTGGAATGAAACGGCGATTCCGCCAGCAGACGCACCAGGCGCTCGGTCTTGCGGCGATACGCGATCAGATCGGCAATCGTCGCGATCTTGAGTCCGTGAAGCTGCGCGAACTTCACGAGATCCGGCATGCGCGCCATGGATCCGTCATCGTTCATGATCTCGCAGATCACGCCCGCCGGAATCAGCCCCGCCAGCCGCGCGACATCGACCGCCGCCTCGGTGTGGCCGGCCCGCACCAGAACGCCGCCGTCGCGCGCGACGAGCGGAAAAACGTGGCCCGGCGTGGCGAGATCGGTGTTCGAGGATGCCGGATCGATCGCGACCGCAATCGTGCGCGCGCGGTCGGCAGCCGAAATCCCGGTCGTCACACCGGAGCGTGCTTCGATGCTCAGCGTGAATGCGGTCGACAGCCGCGACTGATTATGCGCGGGCATGAGCGGCAAGCGCAGGTGCTCCGCCCGTTGCGCGGTGAGCGAGAGGCAGATGAGCCCGCGTCCATGCTTGGCCATGAAATTGATGGCATCGGGGGTCGCCATCTGCGCCGGGATGATAAGGTCGCCTTCGTTCTCGCGGTTCTCATCGTCGACCAGGATGAACATGCGTCCGTTGCGCGCGTCATCGAGGATTTCCTCGATGGACGACAGGAAGTCGGCGTGCGTGGACGTTTTTTCGAGCGCGTCGGGCAATGCTAACTCTTAGGCGTGGTGTCGATCAGGCGCGCAACATAGCGCGCCAACTGGTCGATTTCCATGTTGAGGCGGTCTCCGGCCCGCAAGCCGCCGAAAGTGGTCACCGCCTGGGTGTGGGGAATGATGTTTACACCAAAGCTGTTTCCGCCGACCTCGTTAACCGTGAGGGACACGCCGTCGAGCGCCACCGATCCTTTGGGGGCAATGAACCGGCTGAGTTCAGCCGGCGCGAGGAGCGTGAACCGCTTCGAACCCTCCTCCTCGCGAATATCTTCGACGAAAGCCAGCCCGTCGACATGGCCAGAGACGAGGTGTCCACCCAGTTCGTCGCCGGCCCTGAGCGCGCGCTCGAGATTGACGCGCATGCCCGCGGTCCACGTCCCGAGCGTGGTCTTGGTGAGAGTTTCGCGCGAGGCGTCGACCGCGAACCAATCCGGTCCTTTATCCACCACGGTGAGGCAACAGCCGTTGCAGGCGATGGATGCGCCCATGGCGACGCCGGCCATGTCGTAGGCCGTGCGGATACGGAAGCGCGCCGCGGCCGCGCCACCTTGGACGGCATCCATGACGGTGCCGAGATCGGTGATAATGCCGGTAAACATGGCCCCAACTGCTGTGCTGCGCCTATATAAGTGTCAGCGGGTCAGGATATCCAGGGTGTCATCGGCGAATTTGAGCCTTTCCCGAGGCCGGAAGCGCGGCATGTCGGCCAGGCTTATGAGACCCATGGGATGAATGGACGCCCTTCCATCGCCGCCGATGACACTGGGACCGCGGAACCAATCGATCTCGTCGATCAAGCCCGCTCTCAGGAATGCAGCGGCGACCTGCCCGCCGCCTTCAATCAAGACGCGGGTCAGTCCGCGTTCTCCCAACGCCCTTCCGACGGCGAAGGCGAAGCCCGCATGATCGGATGACCCCTTCAAGGCGATGACTTCGACGCCGCTGTTGGTCAGTTCGGCGCAACGCGGAGATTGCTGCGCCTGATCAGAGGTCATGACCCAGGTCGGAATTTCGCGCGCGGTCTTCACCAGTTCCGACGTTGGCGCAAGCCGCAGACGGCGATCGAGCACGATCCGCACCTTGGGCCGCCCTGCGTATCCTTCCATCCGGCAGGTCAGCAGCGGATCGTCCGTGAGGGCGGTTTCCGAGCCGACCAGGATGGCATCGAAGCGGGCGCGCAAGACATGCACCACGCGCCGCGCCGTCTCGCCGGTGATCCAGCGGCTCTCGCCCGAGGCAATCGCGATCCGGCCATCGAAGCTGGTCGCCGTCTTGAGGGCGAAGAGCGGGCGGCCCTCGGAGACCTTCAGAAAGAAACCGGCGTTCAGGCGATCGGCGGCGGCTCTGCAGACGCCCTCGGTAACGGAAATCCCCGCTTCGCGCAGGCGCGCTACGCCGCAGCCGTTGACGCGCACGTCGGGATCGGCGGTCGCGACAACCACGCGCGCGATGCCGGCCGCCACGAGCGCATCAGCGCAGGGCGGCGTTTTTCCATGGTGGCTGCAAGGTTCGAGTGAGACATACGCCGTGCCGCCCCTCGCCGCGGCACCGGCGCGCGCCAGCGCTTCGGTTTCCGCGTGCGGGCGGCCGCCGGATTGAGTCCAGCCGCGGCCAACCACGTGCCCGTCATTGACAAGCACGCATCCCACCGCAGGATTGGGCCAGGTATCGCCGAGATTGCGCGCCGCGAGCGCGAGCGCGGCGTTCATGAAATCCTGATCGGCCTTCTCTCCGGCCATTACGCCGGTTCAGGCGTGCCCGGTTCGGTCAAAGTTTCGACGAAGTTTTCGAAATCCTTGACTTCGCGGAAGTTCTTGTAGACCGAGGCAAAGCGGACGTAGGCCACCTTATCGAGCCCCTGAAGCGCTTCCATCACCATCTCGCCGATGACGGTCGAGGGAATGTCGGATTCACCCATGCTTTCCAGACGGCGCTGGATGGAGTTGACGACGCGCTCGATGCGCTCTTCGTCGACGGGACGCTTGCGGCACGCCGTGATGATCGAGCGCGCAATCTTGTCGCGGTCGAACGGCATACGCTGGCCGCCCTTTTTCACGACCGTGAGTTCACGCAACTGAATGCGTTCGAACGTCGTAAACCGCGCTCCGCAGGCTGGACACGAACGGCGCCGACGGATGGCCGAATTGTCCTCCGTCGGACGTGAATCCTTCACCTGGGTATCCATATGCCCGCAATACGGACAACGCATCGCCCCGACCCCTTTATCCCCAAAACTCGGCCGTTCCGGCCGTAGTCCCTGACACTATACCCTCGACGCTAATTATTGATAAATCGGAAAGCGCCGACACAAATCCTGGACCCGTTTCAGAACCGATTGCTCGACGCCCGCGGTATCGCCCGGATGAGCGGCCTGCGCGTCCATAACCTCGCAAATCCACTGGCCGACCAGGGTAAATTCCGCCGTGCCGAAGCCCCGGGTGGTCGCCGCCGGCGTGCCCAGACGAATGCCCGACGTGACCGTCGGCTTTTCGGGGTCGAACGGAATGCCGTTCTTGTTGCAGGTCATACCGGCATGCTCGAGCAGTTTTTCGACCACATTCCCGGTCAGCTTTTTCGGGCGCAAATCGACCAGCATGAGGTGGGTGTCGGTGCCGCCGGCGACGATCTCGAGGCCGCCCTTGCGCAGCGTTTCCGCCAGCACTTTCGCATTCTCGACCACACGCTGGGCGTAAACCTTGAACTCCGGTTTCAAGGCCTCGCCGAACGCCACCGCCTTCCCGGCAATGACGTGCATCAGCGGGCCGCCCTGAAGACCCGGGAAGATCGCCGAATTGATCTTCTTTCCGATCTCCTCGCTATTGGAAAGAATCATGCCGCCCCGCGGGCCGCGCAGCGTCTTGTGCGTCGTCGTCGTGACCACGTCGGCGATCGGCAGCGGGCTCGGATGAATTCCCGCCGCCACCAGTCCCGCGAAGTGGGCCATGTCGACCATAAACAGCGCGCCGACGCCGTCGGCGATCTGTCGGAAGGCCTTGAAATCGATGATGCGCGAATAGGCCGAACCGCCGGCGATGATCAGCTTCGGCTTATGCTGCTTGGCGAGACTCTCGACCTCGTCGAGGTCAATGATCCCGTCCTGACGGCGCACACCGTACTGGACGGCGTTGAACCATTTACCGGAGATGTTCGGCGGCGCGCCGTGGGTCAGGTGACCGCCGGAGGCGAGGTTCATGCCCATGATCGTGTCGCCCGGTTTCAAGAGCGCGAGGAAGACGCCTTCGTTGGCGGGCGCGCCGGCGTGCGGCTGGACGTTGGCATAAGCGCAGTTGAATAATTTTTTAGCCCGCTCAATGGCGAGGCTCTCGGCGATATCGACGAACTCGCATCCGCCGTAGTAGCGCTTTCCCGGATAACCCTCGGCATATTTGTTGGTCAGCACGCTGCCGACGGCTTCGAGCACGGCGCGGCTGACGATGTTTTCCGAAGCAATGAGCTCGATCTGGTTCTGCTGGCGCTCGAGCTCCAGCGTCAGCGACTTCATGACCTCGGGATCGGCTTCCGCGAGGCCACGGGTGAAGAAATGAGGAGAAACGGCGCGATCCATATCGGTCCTTACAGTGTTGGCGTGCGGCTGGATTATCCCAGCTTCTCCACGCGGCGAGCATGACGCCCGCCTTCAAACGGGGTCTCGAAGAATGTCTTGAGCAGCGCGCGGGCTTTTTCCGGCGCGAGCACGCGCGCACCCATGGCGAGCACGTTCGCATCGTTGTGTTCGCGCGCCATGCGCGCCGTCACTTCGTCATGAACGAGCGCCGCTCTCACACCCGGGTGGCGGTTGGCGGCGATCGAGATGCCGATGCCGGTGCCGCAGATCACGACGCCGGCCTTGGCTTCGTGGCCTTCCACGGCCTTGCCCACGGCGTGGCCAAAGTCGGGATAATCGACGGAATCCGCGGTCGCGGTGCCGAGATCCTTCACATGGAAGCCCATACGCTCGAGATCGCCCGACATCAGGGTTTTCAGCTCCACGCCGGCGTGGTCGCTGGCAATCACAATGGTATCGCCGGGCTGAGCTATGCGTGCGTCGGACATAGAATCCTGTTCATTTCGGCCTCCGCGAAACGATTCATGCGAAGGGGGACCACGGTCGAGAGCCAGGAGGACGGATACCACATCTGGGTGCGCACTGCCAATCGCACACAAGATGTTATATCAGCTTGCCTTTCAATGGCTTAGCGGCTTCGGCGGCGGCGGTTTTTCGGAGCCTCGCCTTCAGCTTTCGCAGGGCGTTCATTTTGAGGGTATAGGCGCTGGCGCTCACCGGACCCACAACCGAAACTTCGACGTTCGAGTGTGGATCGATCGCGGACACCTTCACGGCATTGCCGATGGCAACAATCTCGAACAGAACTTCGGGCAGGTCAGGATCGAAGGGTTCGGTGCTCACTTGAACTGTCTCGCACGGCTCATCACTCTGCCGCATCCTAACATAGCGCAAAGGTGACGATTGCTGAGAAAGCTTGCCCGCGGCGTCTTCTATTTAACCGGAGCGATAACCCTTTCGCTCGCCGTCTTACTCGGCTGGCTATGGCTTTCCGCCTACCGCGCCCTCCCGGTTCACGACGGATTCGTCGCGGCCAAGGGTCTATCGGCCCCTGTCACGGTCGTGCGCGACGCCCACGGCATTCCGACGATCACGGCCGCCTCCGAAGGCGATGCTTATTTCGCGCTCGGCTATGTGCATGCACAGGACCGCATGTTCCAAATGGAGCTGATGCGCCGTCAAGGTCAGGGACGCCTTTCCGAACTCATCGGTGCTGCGGGCCTGTCGCCGGACCGGATGATGCGCACGCTCGGCGTCTATCGACGTGCCGAAGAAGACTTGAGGAATTTCGATTCCGCCACACGCGCAGCTTTCGACAGTTATACCGCCGGCGTGAACGCCTGGCTCGAAGAAGGCCATCCGCTGCCTCTCGAGTACAAGCTTCTATGGTTCAAGCCCGAACCATGGAAACCGGCGGATTCGCTTGTGTGGCAGAAGCTCATGGGCCTGTCCCTTTCCGGCAATTGGGATGACGAGCTGGTCAATGCGGCGATCATCGCCAAGCTCGGCCCCGAGAAAGCAGCGGCCTTATCGCCCGGCGTGCGGCCGGAAGACCCGGTGACGATGGCGAGCCTTGCCCCGGTCCTGCGCGAGCTGCCGTCGAAAGCGCTTCACGCGGCGATGACGGCCGTCGTGCAGCCGACCGAGGCTTCCAACGTCTGGGCCGTGGCGGGAACGCGCACGCAGACGGGCAGCCCCATCATCGCCAACGATCCGCATCTCGGATTCCAAGCCCCGAGCATCTGGTACTTCGCCGGCATTAGAACGCCCGGGTTCGAGCTTTTCGGCGCGACCGTCCCAGGCGTTCCGCTGCATATGATCGCGCAAAATGGAAATCTGGCCTGGGGCATCACCACGACCCACAGCGACACGAGCGATCTGTTCATCGAGAAGTTAGGAGCGGACGGCAGGACCTATGAAACACCGGAGGGGCCGCGCGCGTTCGCCGAACGGCTCGAGACCATCAATGTGCGCTTCGGAGAGCCAGTAACGCTCACCGTTCGCGAAACGCGGCACGGGCCGGTCGTCAGCGATGTTCTGCGCCGCCCGCCGGGCATGAACGATTTGATTCCCGAACCTTATGTCGTCGCACTCTCGGCGGCTTTGCTCGCGCCCGAAGATCGGACCGCCGAAGGCGTCTACTATATGAACCACGCCAAGGACAGGACGGAGTTCCTGGAAGCGATCCGGCGGTTCCATGCGCCGCACCAGAATATGATGTTCGCAGACCGCACCGGCGCGGTTGGATACTACGCGCCGGGCCGCGTGCCGATGCGCAAGGCCGGAAACGGACTGGTGCCCGTGCCGGGATGGGACGGCTCGCACGATTGGACCGGCTGGGTGCCGTTCGAGGAACTGCCGCGGGTGATCGGTCCGGCCGCGGAAGTGATCATCAACGCCAATAACAAGATGGTCGGTGATTCCTATGCGCACCTACTCGCCGCGCAGTGGCCGGACTCCTACCGCGCGATGCGTATCGCCGACGTGCTGGCCACCGAGACGACAGTCAGCATGGATACGACCGCCACGCTCCAGCTCGACATCGTGTCGGTGATGGCGCGGGAGATGCTGCCCTTGATGGTCGCGCGCGCGACGCCAAGATCCCCGCAAGAGCGCGAATTCTTCGACCGCATGAAAGCCTGGGACGGAACGACCGACGCGCGCCGCCTTGAACCTTTGATGTTCGCGGTGTGGATCGAGCGCCTGAAGACGCATCTGCTTGCCGATGATCTCAGCGACATGATGCGCTTCTTCGGGGGCGTGCGGCCGGAGCTGATGCGCACGATCCTGACGACGGATACGCAGTGGTGCGACGACATCGCGACCCCAGAAACGGAAACCTGCGAAACACAAGTGTCGGCGGCGTGGTCTGAGACCGTGGACTGGCTCTTGAGCCAGGGGCCGGATCCGACCGCGCTTCAATGGGGCGCCTTCCACAGGGCGACCTTCGACCACCTTCTGTTCGGAAACTTCCCCGTTGTGACCGCGCTTGGGCGGCTGCGCGTGCCCACGGGCGGGGACGGCTTCACCGTCAACCGCGGCAGCTTTTCAGCATCATCGTCCGCGCGTCCGTTTCGCCACTTCCACGGCGCGAGCCTGCGCGCGATCTACGACCTGAACGATCTGTCCCAATCCCGGTTTGCTCTCGCAGGCGGGCAGTCCGGACACCTGCTCTCGAAGGACTATGGATCCTTGTTGGGTCCGTGGAGCGAGGGACAGTACTTCACGCCGCCGCGGGAGACCGACGGAACGCGCCGTATGACCCTCCAGCCGGGGCAATAAAAGCAAGGATTCAAGGGCCAGCCGCCGCCTTGTGACCTTGGCCCGGACGATCTAAATTGTCCGTTAAGGTTTGGGGCGTGAAATAGCCTGTCTCTCTAAGTTTTGGCGGGTTGGGTATGGCTGAACGGCCGGATTTTGGCGGCGGCGCCGGCGGCAAAGAAGGCGCGCCGACGATCATCAAGCGGATCAAGAAAGGCGGTCACGGTCACCACGGTGGCGCGTGGAAAGTCGCTTACGCCGACTTCGTCACCGCCATGATGGCGTTCTTCCTGCTGCTGTGGCTGCTGAACGCGGTCACCGAGCAGCAGCTCAACGGTGTCGCCGATTACTTCACGCCCATTGCGGCTTCCACCCGCGACAGCGGCGCAGGCGGCATGCTCGGCGGCCAGGCCATCGGCGAAGGCGCCTCGCAAAGTCAGACCGGCTCGACAGCGGCCGTTGTCCTCCCGCCGCCGTCCATCGGATCGGGCGGCTCCGACCTTACCGATCCGGCGGAGAGTGCGCGCGTCGATGAAGAAGCCATCCGCGCGGCGCAGGAAGCCAAAGAGCAGAAGGAATTCGAGCAAGTCCAGAACGAGCTGAAGCAGCAAATCTCGGGTGTTCCCGATCTTGCGCCCCTCGCCGCGAGCTTGCTGGTCGACAACACCCCGGAAGGCGTGCGCATTCAAGTGATGGACCAGGACAAGGTCGACATGTTCCTGCCGGGCAGCGCACAGTTGTTTCCGCGCTCGGAGGAACTCCTGAAACAAGTGGCGCAAGTGATCCGTAAGATGCCCAACAAAGTGAGCATTACGGGCCACACCGATCCTTCGACCGCCGTCGACCCCTCGGGCTATACCAACTGGGAACTCTCCGCCGATCGCGCGCTTGCGACACGGCGCGTCCTGCTGGCGGGCGGCCTCGACGACCGCCAAATCGGCAAGGTCACCGGGGTTGCCGACCGCGAGCCCCTTGACCGCGCGCAATTGCGCTCACCGCGCAATCGCCGGGTGTCCATCATCCTGCTGCGCGCCGAAGACGTCCGCGGCGACACGTTCGACCGGCTGCCGAATTTCCTGGAGCGGACGTCCGCACCCGCCCCGCTGAACCCGGCCACGGGCGAATCGCTTGCGCCGGCGGCGCCCAATTAATCCAGGAACATCATTGTTTTCTGGCGCGTTAGCGCGCTTGCCAGGATCGATACGGCCCTCCACACTAGTGCCGCCGATCAGTCGGGAACGGTCACTAGCGCTCTGCCAGCGCGAACTGGGTCATGGATCATACACCGCTTAAACGGCCGCAGTTCTTCTTCACCACGGCGCCCTTGCCGTGTCCCTACCTTCCTGACCGCCTTGAACGAAAGCTGGTGACCGAGCTTTCCGGTCCCGGCGCCGAGACACTGCACGAGGCCCTGGCCCGTTCCGGCTTTCGCCGCAGCCATTCCATCGCCTATGCACCCGCCTGCCCCGGCTGCAAGGCCTGCGTCCCCGTCCGCGTCGTCGTGCGAGAGTTCGAACGCCGCCGTTCGCTGCACCGGCTCTGGCGGGACAATGCCGATCTGGTCGCGACGCGCGTGCCGGCACGCGCCACGACGGAACAGTATGAACTCTTCGCGCGCTACCAGCAGTCGCGCCATCCGGGCAGCGACATGGCGCTGATGGGTTTCTATGAATACAGCGCGATGGTTGAAGACAGCCCGATCGACACCTTCATGGTGGAATTCCGCGATCGGGCCGGCGTTCTGACGGCGGTTTGCCTGACGGACCGGACGTCCGACGGCCTATCGGCCGTCTACAGTTTTTTCGAAGCCAACGGCACACGCGACGGCCTGGGGAATTTCGTCGTGCTCTGGCTGATCGAGCACGCCCGCAAGCTGGACCTGCCTTACGCCTATCTCGGCTATTGGATCACCAACAGCGCGAAGATGGCCTATAAGGCGCGGTTCCAGCCGCTCGAGTGTCTCGGGCCGAACGGATGGCAGCGTCTTTCTCCATCAAGCTGAACGCTTTCGTCCCTCAACAAAAAAACGGCGGCCAAGAACGGCCGCCGTTTTTGTATGCGCTCAGATAAGTTTATGCGGGTTTGCGGCGCCGCATGAGTCCGGCCAAGCCGAGGAGCGCAAAACCGAGCAAGCCGATGGCGCCGGGTTCCGGAACGCCGCGGTTCGGAAGCTGGAAGGTGACGACCAAGTCGTCATAGTCGTTGTCGTCGCCGAGGATCGGAAGTCCACCGCCGGCATCATCGAAGAAGAACGCCCACTTGTGGGAGTCGGCGTGATAGAAGATCTCCATGCCGCCTTGCAGGCTGCCCGGCGTTCCGCCGCTGGAGAAACCGTCGGTGTATTGGCGGTTGTCGTCCGAGGCCAACAACAGGTCCGCCCCGTCGGCGCCGAAATAGAAGAGGCGCTCGAACGGACTCATCGACAGTGCATGCGTGGCTCCGACCGCCGCGGTCGCACCGAAGATCTCCACGCGGTTTTCGTGATTGATATCCGATGTGCCGAATGTGTTTTGGTAGGTCGACGAACGGTGCACGAGCTTGAGCGTGCCTTCGGCCGCGAACGGGCTCGGTGGGCCCAGGTCCGGGCCGAGGTAAGCCCATCCCAGCATGTGCGAGACGTCGAGCGCGTCCAAGAACAAGTTGCCCTCGACTTGGCTTCCGAGGATCGGGACCGCCTTCGCCGGCGCGGCGAGAAAGCTAAATGAAAGCGAAACAGACAGAATCGTAGCGGACAGAATCTTCCTAAACATGGTCTCCCTCAATTCTTATGGCCGCGTTCCCGGCCGTGTTTTATCTGAGCGAGTATGGGCAGAGGCGTGCAACGGGCGTGCCAGCGGCCACGTCATGAGGGAAATCAGATGGTTAAGGTCCGCATCCCGCGGCGAAAAAATGGCGCCTGTAAAAAACCGCGCGAACCGGAACGCGATGAACGCCGCAGCGCGGCGACGCCAGGTTGTCGGAACCGCTAAGCGGCCGGCGGGCGGTGTTGGAGATAGGCCGAGTTGAACTCGGCAAATGCCATGAGTCCGTCGGTGTCTTTCACGATGATCGAGCGGCGCTGCAACCCGACGAGACGTTTTTCGCGCAGCCGACCGAGCACCCGATTGATGTGAACGGGCGAAAGCGCGGTCGCATCGGCGAGGTCGGTCTGGGTGAGAGGCAGCGCGCAACTCGACGCCTTCGCGTTCTCCGAAGAGTGAAGGCGAAAACACAGTTCGGACATCAAATGCGCCACGCGGCGCACGGCCGGCCGCCGGCCGACGTTCGCGACCCACTCGCGCAGGATGCCTTCATTCATGACCGACAGTGACCTCAGAGCGCGGGCGATGCGCGGGTGTTTCTCCATCACCTGGTCCAGCGCTTGGCGATCGAGGTGCAGGTAGTTGCACGGCGAGAGCGCCGAGATGCAGTAGCCGGCGTCGGGCCCAACCATATCGCGACCTTCGCACACGTCGCCCGGCACGAGAAAATCGGTGATTTGCCGACTGCCGTCCTCCAGGATCCGATAGCGGCAAGCCAGTCCCGACAGAATGACGTGCGCGCCGCGGGCGACTTCGCCTTCCCCCAAAATGGGACGGCGCGCGCCGGCTTTTTCGACATTCTTTGAAATTTCAACGAGCGTCTGGCGCTCGACCTTCGATAGCCGCTCTAAGCTATCTAATTTACGTACAAATGCATTCGCCATAACGCGCGCGCCTATCGACCAACATGGGAATAGGACACCCGCTGGCGCCGACCGCACCAGCCACTGTCACGAAAAATTCCCCAAGCCCCGGCGCGAAAGCTAGACCAATGGCGACCCGGTGACATTATCGTAGGTTGAGGTGGATCGGACCGACCGGTGATATACCTGACCCCGGGGGCCAGATCGGCATAAACCACTCGCCAATTACGTGCGTTCGGTGCCGCGCATCTCATGACCAAACTCGAAAGTTCTGTGCGGTTGGTTTGTCCGGACTGCGGCCGCAAAGGCACGGCGAACTGGGTGCGCGCAGCTTCGAACGGGCCGCGCAAGCTGTATGACTTCTCGGTCGGGTTCTTAAGCATCGACGCCGGCACGAAAGACGGCCCGCGCATCGTTTGTCAGAAATGCCGCATTCGGGCGAATGAGCATCCTGTCGCGTGACAAATCGGTGGGCGCGGTTCCGCTCCGTTCCCTGTAGTTACTCGAGTGCCCACAGGGGCACATCTCGTGGGAGCAACGCGCAAATTTAAAAAGAGTTGCCCGCGCGTTACGCGCGGAGCGGGCAAAAATTATGGAACATTTTCATACTCGACGAATGCGAGTGCATTCAGCCGCTGAACGGACGGTCGTCCCGCGAGAAACCTTTCGGCGGCAGGCGGCCCGCCTGCGCGCGCTCCCCGCGCCAATCCTTGAGATCGGTTTCAACGCGCTCACGATCTCCGGATCTCCATGACAGGCCCTCTTTGTAATTGAAGACCTTGGCGTCGGCGCAGCCGCCGTCTTTATAGCGCTGGAGAATGACGCCGCGGCCGCGCGCCATTTCCGGCACTTCGCTCAACGGGAAGATCAGGAGTTTGCGGTTCTCTCCGATAATCGCGACGGAATCCGCCGGCTTTGCCAAGAGATCGGCACCCCCGCCGGACGTCCCTGGGATCGGCGCACAGACGCGCGCTTTCTCACCTTCGGCAAGATTGAGCGCCTGCTTGCCGTTTTTCGTCTGGGCGAACACCAGTTCGGCCGGCACGACGAAGCCGCGCCCCTCCGACGAGACGAGAAGGAATTTTTCCTCGCGATTGAACACGCGCATGGTGATGATTTCAGCGTCGTTCGGAAGATCGACCATGAGGCGGATAGGCTCGCCCAGACCGCGCCCGGGCGGCAGACGGTCGGCCGCGACGGTGTAGAAACGTCCGTCCGAGGCGAACAACAAGATCTTGTCCGTGGACTGCGCCTTGACCGCCGCCTGGAAGGAATCACCTTCCTTGAATTTCAAGTCGCCGCCCGCGTTCAACACCTCGTCTTTGTGTCCCTTCAGCGCGCGAATCCAACCTTTCGACGAGAGCACCACGGTGATCGGTTCTTTCTCGACCAGCGCCTCGATGGGAACGATCACGGCAGCCGGCGCTTCGCCCAAGGTCGTGCGGCGCTTGCCCAGCGGGGTTCCCTGGCCGAATTGCCTCTTGGTCTCCTTGATCTGCCAGGAGATCGTCTGCCACTGCTTGTCCTCGTCCTTGAGCAAGGCGTTGATCTGCTTGCGCTCGTCCGAAAGATTCTTGTGCTCGGTCTTGATCTCCATCTCCTCGAGCTTGCGCAGCGAGCGCAGGCGCATGTTGAGGATCGCCTCGGCCTGCGTGTCCGTCAGTTTGAAGCGCTTCATCAACACGGGTTTCGGCTCGTCCTCGGTCCGGATGATCTTGATGACGGCGTCGAGGTTGAGATAGGCGATCAGATAGCCTTCCAGAATCTCGAGACGGCGCTCGATCTCCGCCAGGCGGTGCTTCGAGCGGCGGATCAAGACGACCTGCCGATGGTCGAGGTAGGCCTGCAACGCCTCGCGCAAGTCCATGACGCGCGGCACGCCGTCGGCGCCCAACACGTTCATGTTGAGACCAAACCGGATTTCGAGGTCGGTTTGGCGGAACAACTGCTCCATGAGCTGGTCCGCATCGACCGTGCGCGACTTCGGCTCAAGAACGATGCGCACCTCTTCCGTCGACTCGTCGCGGATGTCGGCGAGGAACGGCAGCTTCTTCTCCTCCATCAGGGCGGCGACGCGTTCGATCAGCTTCGCCTTTTGCACCTGGTAGGGGATTTCGGTGATGATGATCTGATATTGACCGCGGCCAAGATCCTCTTGTTTCCAACGCGCGCGCACGCGCAGCGAGCCGCGTCCCGTCCTATAGGCTTCGACGATGGTCTCGCGCGATTCCGCGAGCACGCCTCCGGTCGGGAAATCCGGCCCGGGAACCAGGTCCACGAGGGTGCCGATTTGCGCCTTGGGCGTCTTGATCAGATGCAAAAGCGCGTCGCACAATTCGCCGACGTTGTGCGGCGGGATATTGGTCGCCATCCCGACCGCGATCCCCGACGATCCGTTCGCCAGCAGGTTCGGCACCGCCGCCGGCATGACGATGGGCTCGCTTTCTTCGCCGTCGTAGGTCGGCCGGAAGTCGACGGCGTCCTCGTCCAAGCCTTCCATCAACGCCTGAGCGTAGGGGGTAAGCTTCGCCTCGGTGTATCGCATGGCGGCGGCGTTATCGCCGTCGATGTTGCCGAAATTGCCCTGGCCTTCCACCATCGGATAGCGGACCGCGAATTCTTGCGCCAGGCGCACCAGGGCATCGTAAACGGACGTATCGCCGTGCGGATGGTATTTGCCGATGACATCGCCGACGACGCGCGCGCATTTCTTGAACCCGCCGGCCGGGTCGAGGCGCAACTGGCGCATCGCATAGAGCACGCGCCGATGCACAGGCTTCAAGCCGTCGCGCACGTCCGGAAGCGAGCGCGAGACGATCGTCGACAGCGCATAAGCGAGATAGCGCTCGCCTAGGGCATCGGCGAGCGGGGTCGGACGGATATCCTCGACGGTGGGCGCGGAGGCGGTTGGTTTTTTAGCCATGGAGGCGAGAGAATAGCGATCCCGATCAAAAGGACAAGCGAACTCAGATCTTGAACCGTTCGGCAAATCGCGTACGCGACGCCGGCATTTTCTGTTTGTGCGGGCCGAAGACATGGGCCTCGAAGAAATGTCCGGTCAACGCAAGGCCGTGAACGATATCCGTCACGCCGTAGCCGGCATCTTCGGAACGGAGGAAGGGCGGGAGCGTGAAGAGTTTATCCACATAAGGCGCGCCCGCGGCGCGCGAAACAGCGCGGCCCGTGCGCGGAGAGACATAGGCGAGGTCCTCGGTCGTGCCGGTGGCGGCACAGGTGCGCAGATCGAGCCCATAGCCCATGTCGCGAAGCAGGGCCATCTCCCACAACACGTATTCCGCCTCCCAGCCGGCCGCGCCAAGGTGCTCGAGCAGGCGCAAGCTGTGGCGATAGACCGCGCCGTGAGGCTCGCGTTCCGGCAATGTGGTTTCGATCATGGCGCAGAGGGCGCTGAGACCGGCCAGCGCGCCCGGCGAGGACATCGCCGCGGACGCGAAGTTATGCAGAGGTTCGAGAGCGTAGGTTCCGATGTGGCTTTCGAGACGTCCGCGCCAGGCGGCCTTCACCACATTGCCGGCCTGGAGCAAGGCGCGCGCGCGTTTGCCGCTGCCACCCTTGACGACGCCGACGTGACGCCCCTGTGTTTCCGTCAACAGGCTGACGATGGCATCGTGTTCGCCCAGCCGGCGAACCGCCAGCACGATGCCGTTATCCTCCCAACTGATCGCCATGACTTAATTTACGAGCGCGCTTGCCTCAGGTGAAGCGCATGAAGACGACGCCGATGCCCACAATGACGCCGGCCGTACCGATAAAGACCAGGAAGTGATCGAGTCCTCGCGTCGGCTTTTTTTGCCCACGGCGGATCACCAGCATCGCCAACGCGATGACACCGATGATGAATGAAACCACGCCAAAGACCGCCACGCTCTCCATCCTCTTCTCGGCGGTTCATAAAAGCGGACTTACGCGTTGAAGTCGAGGCCCCAAGCGGCATAGAGGGCGCGGTCCTCATTCCAGCGTTCGTTCACCTTCACGTGTAGAAAGAGATGAACCCGGCGGTCGAACATCGCCTCCAACTCCTTGCGCGCCGAAGCGCCGATGGTCTTGATGCGCTGACCGCCGTTGCCGAGCACGATCGGACGGTGGCTCTCGCGGGTCACGAAGATCACCTGCTCGACGCGAAGGCTGCCGTCCTTCTTCTCCTCCCAGCGCTCGGTTTCGACCGCACACGAATAAGGCAGCTCCTGCTTGAGGTTGAGGAACAGCTTCTCACGCGTGACCTCGGCCGCCAGCATTCGCGACGGCATGTCGGTGACTTCGTCTTCCGGAAAGAGCCACGGACCCGGCGGCACCATGGCCGCAAGCGCCTCGCGGATACGTTCCAGGCCGTCGCCCGTCAGGGCGGAGACCATGAATATTTCAGTGAAAACCCCGGTGGCATCCAGGCGCTGGGCGAGCTCCAACAGCTTTCCCTTGTCGGCGAGATCGACCTTGTTGAGCGCAAGCAGGGCCTTACGGCCTGCCGCTTTCAGATCCGCCACGATCCGATCGGTGTCTTCTTCCCCGCCGGACTTGCCTGCCTTGACGGCATCGACCACCAGGAGAACGATCTCGGCATCCGCCGCGCCGGCCCACGCCGCTGCCACCATGGCGCGCTCGAACCGCTTCTTGGGCCGAAAGATCCCGGGTGTATCGACAAAGACGACTTGGGACGCGCCGAACATGGCGATCCCGCGCACCAGGGTGCGTGTCGTCTGCACGCGCGGCGAAACGATACTCACTTTCGCACCGACAAGTGCGTTCACCAGCGTAGACTTGCCGGCGTTGGGAGCCCCGACCACGGCGACAAAGCCGCAGCGCTGGGAAATTTCATCGCTCATTTCTTCTTCTCGGACAGTTCGGCGAGCAGCGCGGTCGCCGCGGCCTGGGTGGCAAGACGCTTTGTGCGTCCCTTCCCCAGAACTTCCGCGTGGCCTTTGACCGTAACGCCCATGGTGAACGAAGGTGCGTGGGCGGGTCCGGCCGCTTCGATCTCGCGGTACGCGGGCAGCGGGAGGCCTCGTCCCTGCGCCCACTCCTGAAGCGCCATCTTGGGATCCTTCGGCGGCGCCGCACAGGCCTCCATCGCGCTCGCCCAATGGCGGTGAATGAAATCCGCCGCCTTCTCGAGACCGCCATCGAGATAAAGCGCCCCTATCACGGCCTCGCAGGCGTCGGCTAAGACAGCGGTGGCCGCCGGGTCGAGCTTTTGCGCGCGCGCGATCTTGAGGTGGTTGACCAGTCCCATGTCCTGCGCGACGCGCGACAGTTCGGCGGCGCTGACGAGCGCCGCGAGCCGCGCGGCCAGCGCGCCTTCGTGATCTTCCGGAAACCGGCGCAATAGCGCTTCGGCGATGACGAGGCCGAGCACCCGATCGCCGAGGAACTCCAACGTTTCGTTGCCGACGACGTTGGATTTGCTCTTGCCCGATCCCAGCGACCCGCGATGCGTGAGCGCGAGAGAGAGCAGATTCGGCTCTTCAAATCTGTGGCCGAGGACCTGTTCCAAAGGGTGGCGGCGAGGCGTCATGAGCCGCCGGTCAAGTCAGTGGATACCGTTGAAAAAACGCGAAAAGCGCATTGCGAACGGCCAGCGCCAGACTTCCCACAACCGGGCGGAGCCGTCGGTCGAGAAGAATATGAATTCGGCACGGCCGACCAGATTTTGCGCCGGCACGAAGCCCACGTCGGCGCGGCTGTCGAGGGAGATGTCGCGGTTATCCCCCATCATGAAGAAGTGCCCTTCCGGGACCTTGAATTCCGCCGTGTTGTCGAAGCGCGAACGGTCGTCTTCCTCGAGGATGGGGTGCTGTTTTCCGCCGGGCAGCGTCTCGGTGTAGTGGTTGAGCCGCTGCAGGCTGCCGTAAGTGTCGCGATAGGTGTACTCGTCGATGCGCGTGCGTTCGACCAGCTGGCCGTTAATGAACAGGCGGCCGTCCTGCATGCGGACCGTATCGCCGGGCAGACCGATCACGCGCTTGATGAAGTCGGTCTTGTCGTCGGCCGGCGTCTTGAACACGACGACATCGCCGCGCTCCGGCGCGGATTCCATGATACGCCCCGAAAACGGCGCCGCGCTCAGCGGAAACGAGTGCTTGCTGTAGCCGTAGGAGTATTTGGATACGAAAAGGTAGTCCCCGACCAGGAGCGTAGGAATCATCGAGCCGGAGGGGATATTGAAGGGCTCGAACGCGAACGTGCGAATCACGAGGGCGATCAGGACGGCGTATACGACCGTGAGCAAGGTCTCGCCAAGACCTTCCTGCTTCTTCGCACTCATGCTGCTGATACCGGACCTAGCCATGAACCTTGGACAAACGCGCCCGGCGCGAAATGCGGGCCCGGACGGGCGGGATGAAGCCAGCCGCGCCCCCTAAAGTCAAGGGAATGGACCAACAGGAACGACCTCCAAACCGATTATGACGGAGCGTCCGGGACGGCCGAAATGATCACCAGCGCCTCCGCCATCGGATACTCGTCGGTGATCGTCAGCGCGACCTGGGGTTTCATGCCGGCAGGGATCAAGGCTGCAAGCCGCGCCGCGGCTCCGCCGGTCATGACGATGGTCGGCTTGCCGGAAGGCTCATTGACCACGCCGAGATCCTTCCAGAACACGCCCGACCTGAAACCGGTGCCAAGGGCCTTGGAGGCGGCTTCCTTGGCGGCGTACCTCTTGGCCAGTGTCGCGGCGTAGGCGTTGCCGGCCCCTTTGCGGCGTTCGGCCTTTCGTTTCTCGACCTCGGTGTAGATCCGATTGACGAAGCGGTCGCCGAAGCGTGCCAGAGTCTTTTCGATCCGGCGGATATCGATAAGATCGCTGCCAATGCCCACAATCATGAGCGCCTCACATCCTGCGCGCGGCGTCCATCGCCGCGCGCATGCGCCGGATAGAATCTTCAAAGCCAGTGAAGATCGCCTCACCGACGAGGAAATGCCCGATATTGAGTTCGGCAAGGGTCGCGATGGCCGCGATCGGGCCCACCGTGTCGTAGCTCAATCCGTGGCCCGCGTGACACTCCAGCCCGATGCGCTCGGCGTGCGCTGCAGCATCCTGAATGCGCTTGAGCAGTGCTGCGCGCGGCGCGCCCGGCGCCGCTTCGCAGTACGAGCCCGTATGCAGTTCCACGACCGGCGCGCCCATCGACTTCGCCGCGTCGAGCTGGCGCGGGTCGGCTTCGATGAAGAGCGACACGCGAATGCCCGCACCGGACAGCTTGCGCACAAACGGCGCGAGGTGATTGTGCCCCGCGGCCGCGTCCAGACCGCCTTCGGTCGTCCGCTCCTCGCGTTTTTCGGGCACCAGGCACACGGCATGGGGTTTATGCCTGAGGGCGATGGCCAGCATCTCGTCGGTTGCCGCCATCTCGAGATTGAGCGGCACCTTAAGGTCGCGCATCAAGGCCTCGATATCCGCATCGGATATGTGCCGCCGATCTTCGCGCAGGTGCGCGGTAATCCCGTCCGCCCCGGCCTCCGCCGCCAGGAGCGCTGCGCGCACGGGGTCGGGATGGGCGCCGCCGCGCGCGTTGCGCACGGTCGCGACGTGATCGACATTCACGCCCAGGCGCAGATGAGACGCCATCAACGAGGGTCCCGTCGATGGTCGCGATGATGCTGCGGATGCGGTTTATGCTTTGCAAAACGCAAGGCGCGCTCCAGGTGCATGGCGCGGATGATCGGCTCCAGGATGAGGTAGGTCCCAAAGCCCACGATGAGCGCGAACGGAATGCTGCCGATCGCCATCGGCTGCAGGATCGGCCAGATGTTTTGTGCAAACATTTCCATGTCGCGATTGAACACCGATTCCGTCAGAGCCTTGAACATAGTGATGAAATCCGGGTTTGACGAGGTATCGCGTCCGAGGAACCAGGCGCCGGCGTAATAGGTCGCAAACCAAAGCGGAGGCGCCGTCCAGGGATTGTTGGCGAAAGTGCCAATCGCCGCGGCGACCATGTTGGCGCCGAACACCCAGGCGATGCCGATGGCCACGACCGTATGGAGACCGTAGAACGGGGTCATCGCGGCGGCGATACCGAACGCCAAGCCCGAGGCGATACTGCGCGAAGTCCCCTCCATGCGGTGAAGGCGGTACCAGTAATAAAGCCCCGCCCGCTTCCAGCCGATACGCGGCCAGAAGATTCCCGCGATCTTGGCGCGCAAGCTCAGCTTTTCACGGCGGCGGAACATTTCGAGCAATCCGGGGGAAGAGGAAGTCTAGCCGCGCGCCCGTTCGACCGAGTTGATCGAGGGAGTCGCGCGCAAAGCGGCGATGATATTGGTCAGGTGCTTCACACCCCGCACTTCGATATCCACCGTCATCTCGAAGAAGTCCTTCGATCGTTTGGCAATCTTGAGATTCGAGATATTGCCGAAGTTGCGGGCGATGACGGTGGAAAGCGCGCCCAAGCTGCCCGCCTCATTGGCCACGACCAGATTGATGCGCCCGATGTGGACCTCTTTGTCCTTCTCCGGATCCCACGCCAGGTCGATCCAGCGTTCCGGCTGATCGGCGTATTTCTCCAGCTCCTCGCAATCGATGGCGTGAACGTCGATCCCGTGGCCGCCGCCTGAGATGCCGACGATCCGATCCCCCGGCAACGGGTGGCAGCAGTCGGCAAGATGGACCGCCATGCCGGGAGTCAGGCCCTTGATCGCGATGGCTTCGCTCGCGTCGTGGGCATGTCTCATGCGCGCCTGCGAGAGGTTCACCACATTGTCTTCCGCAGCGCCAAGGCGGGCGCCGGGGTAAACGGCGACCAGGACCTCGCGGCCCACAAGACGCCCCTCACCCACCTTGGCATAAAGGTCGTCAAGGTTTTCGGCCCCGAACTTCTCGAGCGTGCCGTTGAGCCCCTTATCGGTGAGCGAAAGGCCTTCCTTGCTGAAGGTCTGCTCGACGATATGACGTCCGAGCTTGATGTATTCGGCGCGCGCTTCGGAGCGTACCCGCCGCCGGATGTGGGCGCGCGCTTTTCCGGTCACGACGAAACCTTCCCACTCGGGCGACGGCTTCTGCGCCTTCGACATGACGATCTCGACCTGGTCGCCGTTCTGAAGCCGCGTCCGCAGCGGAACGATGCGGCCGTTCACCTTGGCGCCGACGCAGGTATTTCCGACTTCCGTATGAACCGCGTAAGCGAAATCCACCGGGCCCGCGCCGCGCGGCAGCGCAATCAGGTCGCCTTTCGGCGTGAAGCAGAACACCTGGTCGTGGAACATCTCGAGCTTGGTGTGCTCCAAGAATTCCTGGGGCGACTGCGCGTGCTCCAGAATGTCGAGGAGTTCGCGTAACCACGAGTACTGCCGGCCTTCGACGGGTTTCACGGTGGAGCCGAACAAATCTTCGGTCTTGTAACGCCAGTGGCTGGCGACGCCGAGCTCGGCGACCTCATGCATCTTGTGAGTCCGGATTTGGATTTCGATTCGGTGCTTTTCCGGACCAATCACCGAGGTATGGATCGAGCGATATCCATTGCGCTTCGGCGTCGAGATGTAATCTTTGAAGCGCCCAGGCACGGTCGGGTATTGCGTGTGGATGATGCCCAGCACGCGGTAACAGTCCGCGACGTTCTCGACCATGATCCGAAAGGCCATGATGTCCGAGAGCTGTTCAAAAGACACATCCTTGATCTGCATCTTGCGCCAGATCGAGTAAGGCGTCTTTTCACGGCCGGAAATGTAACCTTCGACGCCAGCGTCCTGCATGACCTGGTCGAGCTCGTCCATGATTTTTACGACGAGGTCGCCGCCATGCAGCTCGAGGAACTTGAGCCGCGTCATGATCGACGCACGCGCTTCCGGATGGAGCTCGGAAAACGCAAGGTCCTCAAGCTCGGTCTTGATCTCCTGCATGCCGATGCGTTCGGCCAGAGGCGCGTAGATTTCCATGGTCTCCATTGCGATCGCGCGCCGTTTGGCCGGATCGGAGATGAAGCGCAGCGTGCGCATGTTGTGCAGGCGGTCGGCGAGCTTCACGAGCAGAACGCGGATGTCCTCGGACATGGCGAGCACAAACTTGCGGAAGTTTTCCGCCTGTTTGGTCTCCATGTTCTGGATCTGGATACGCGCGAGCTTGGTGACGCCGTCGACCAAGCGGGCGACCTCGTCGCCGAACAATCCGCGCACATCCTCGAGGGTTGCCTTGGTGTCCTCGACGATGTCGTGGAGCAGCGCGGTGACGATGGACGCCGTATCGAGCTTATAGCTCGTCAAAATGCCCGCGACTTCGATCGGATGGGAAAAATAAGGATCGCCGGAGGCGCGCTTCTGCGTGCCATGCATCTTCATGGCGTAGACATAGGCGCGGTTGAGCAGGTCCTCGTCCGCTTCCGGATCGTAGGATTTCACGCGCTCGACAAGTTCGAATTGGCGCATCATGGCGATGCACCTTTGGAGCAGATTGCGGCCGAACTAACGGTCCGGCGCGGCAGGAAGGACGACGCAGCGCTGGCTAAGGTTTTGCTCTGTGCGTGCGCGCGCCGGCCCATTACCCCTTGCTGTCGTCCATATCGGCGTCGACATCCTCAAAGGACACCTTCGGGTGGGCGCCCGTCTGCTTCGGCGCCGCGTCCTCTTCTTCCTCTTCTTCGCCCTCTACGCCCATGCCGGCGGCCGCGGCCATCTGCTCGCTCATCTGGCCGGCAATCCCAGCGAATTCGGGGTTGGACGCCATGGCGTCGAAACCGTCTTCTTCGGGCTCGTCCACTTCCACATGCCGCTGGAGGCTCTGCACCAACGAATTATGGAGTTCTTCCGGGCTGACCTTCTCGTCGGCGATCTCACGCAAGGCGACGACCGGGTTCTTGTCGTTGTCCCGCTCCAGACGCGGCTCTGCGCCGGCGGAGATCTCGCGCGAACGCTGCGCGGCGACCATCACCAGCTCGAACCGATTGGGCACTTTTTCAACGCAGTCTTCGACCGTAACGCGGGCCATGTTCGTCCTCGCTTAAGATTGTTTTAAAGTGCGCGCAAACGAGGAACGGGTCAACGCCGTCCCCTCCGTCCCTAGATATAGGGACGCGAGCACCCTGCCGTAAAGAGGGCGCCTATGTACGCGGAATAAGGGCCCGGCTCAAGTGAATTACCCGCCAGACGATCGTCTAATCCCCTGATCAGGAAGCCTCGCCGCGAGGTCGGCGGCGGTTTCTTTCAAGACGGGATGGCGCCACTCGGGGGCCAGATCCCGCAGCGGAAACATGACAAACGCCCGGTCCTGCATTCGCGGGTGGGGGAGAAGCGGCGCGCCCTCGCCATTGATCTCGCCGTGGTAGTCCAAGAGGTCGAGATCGAGCGTGCGAGCAGCGTTCGGGACGGATCGCAGGCGTCCGAACGCCACTTCCGTGAGGTGCAAAGCGGCGAGCACGCCGGCTGCTGACAGCCGCGTGTCTGCCACAGCAACTCCGTTGACGAACCACGGCTGGTCGGA
Source organism: Rhodospirillaceae bacterium (assembly GCA_050250575.1). Taxonomy (GTDB): domain Bacteria; phylum Pseudomonadota; class Alphaproteobacteria; order Rhodospirillales; family Rhodospirillaceae; genus SHVO01. The sequence goes on from JBFWOJ010000022.1 coordinate 26,593, forward strand.
GGCCGGCACGGGCGCCGTTTCGTACCAATCCGACCTGCGGGTGACGGTAATCCCCAGGCGTCCCAGGTGCGCGAGGGCGGCTTCGCACGTCTGGCGCGGCGAGCCAGCCGCGCTCGGCAGATTGGCGCCGACGCCGATCAGAATCATGCCACTCCGGTCCTTAATTCGTGAAGGCCACACCGGGAAAACCGGCTTGTTCTACATCTGATAGCTGAATAGGCTTACGCAATCGCCCGCCCCTACGTAAGTTATTTTATTTCATTAAGTTCGCGTTTTATCTACCTGTTATTACTATATTTAGAGGCCCATTATGATCTTTTATCCAGAGGAACGCCTCGCGATATTTGTTGATGGTGCGAACCTCTACGGGACTGCCAAAGCCCTTGGGTTCGACATCGATTACCGCCGTCTCCTCACCCTGTTCGCGGCCAAGGGGCGCCTCTTGCGCGCCTTCTATTATACGGCGGTAATGGAGGATCAGGAGTATTCCCCCCTGCGTCCGCTGGTGGATTGGCTGGACTACAACGGCTTCACCGTCGTCACCAAGCCCGCCAAGGAATTCGTCGACCACGCCGGGCGGCGGCGGGTCAAAAGCAACATGGATATCGAAGTTGCCGTCGACATGCTCGAGATCGTCGACCGGGTCGATCACATCGTGCTGCTTTCCGGCGACGGCGATTTCAAGCGCCTGGTCGAAAGCGTACAGCGGCGGGGCGTACGCGTGTCGGTCGTTTCGAGCATCAAAACGCAGCCCGCCATGGTGTCCGACGAACTGCGCCGGCAAGCGGATAATTTTGTCGATCTCGCCGACCTTCAGGGCAGCATTGCGCGCGCCGCTTCGGCTCACACGACGGCCGCCGGTTAACGCAGTGACCGAGGCCCCGCCTAAGGACTGTCCGCTTTGCCCGCGGCTGGTCGCGTTCCGCAGCGCCAACCGGGCTGTCTATCCGGACTGGCACAACGATCCGGTGCCGGCCTTCGGACCGCTGGACGCCCAGATGCTCGTCGTCGGCCTCGCCCCTGGGCTCCGCGGCGCCAACCGGACCGGACGCCCCTTTACAGGCGATTACGCCGGCGAGCTTTTGTATCCCAGCTTGCTCAAGTTCGGTCGCGCCAAAGGCCACTATGGCGTGGCGCGCGACGACGGCCTGCAACTCGTGGACACCCGCATCACCAACGCCGTCCGGTGCGTGCCGCCGGAGAACAAGCCGACACCCCTGGAGCAGAAGACCTGCCGAAGGTTCCTGGTGGCCGAGATCGCCGCCATGCCGCGGTTGCGGTCGATCCTTGTGCTTGGGCGCATTGCCCACGACGCGGTCCTTACCACCCTCGGACTGCGCAAGGCCGCTTATCCGTTTGGCCACGGCGTGGTACATAATTTTGAGGCAAAACTGTCTATGACGGACTCCTACCATTGCTCCCGATACAACGTGAATACGGGGGTGTTAACCGAAGCCATGTTCCACGGCGCCCTGAATCAGGCCATAAACGCAATCAGTGGAACGGCTTAGGCCGATATTTACGAACGTCGCATACTTCTCGGACATAACAGCCGGCTGTCGGAACTGCAAACGTACGTCATGGATCGCGGGGCTATCTTAAAAGCGTTCGAAGCGAACTTGTGGGATCGCGCTGCTTTCCTGCCGAAGGCGCGTAAGGACGCCATCGTCGAGGAAAGCGCGGACCTGCTGCTTGTCGATTCCGGCCTCGCCAACGCCGCCTTCAACACCATCGGCAAGTCAGCGCTGCACCCGCGCTTCGGTTCGGACCGCGTCGAAAGGGCGATCAAGCACTTCAAGGACAAGAAGCTGCCTTTCACCTGGATCCTCGGCCCACTTTCGGGCCACGGCGCCATGGAGCCGACGCTAAAAGGATTTGGACTCGCCTGCCCCGAGGATGAATGGGTGATGGCGATGTCGCTCGACACGGTGAATATCCCCGGGACCGTTCCGCAGGGGCTCGATGTCAAACGTGTCGTGAATGCCACGCAGGTCGAGCAGTTTGCCGAAGTGCTCAATGCGGCGGCGCCCGATGAAACCATCAAGACCTTCTTCACCGACACGAAAGAAGCGATCATCGCGCCGGCCTCGCCGCTGCGTCTTTATATCGGGTATGTCGGCGAAACACCTGTTGCGGTGATGGAAGCCTTCAGTGCCCACGGCATCTTGAACTTCTATCAGATGGCCTCCGTCGCCAGCGTCCGCGGCAAAGGATACACGGCCGGCCTCATGCTGACGGCCCTCAAGGACGCGAAGAAGGCGGGTCTTCGGCTTGCCAGCATACGTACGCCGGAAGCAGGCCGCGCGGCCTACGAGCGCTTCGGCTTCAAGCCCGCGGCACGGATCGCCAATTACCGTTAGGCGGAGCCTTATTTCGCCGCGAGTGCTTGGTCGACCGCGGACTTTATTTCGGCGCTTTCCGGCTTCACCGCGCTGGGAAACGCCGCGACCAGCTCGCCCTTGGTGTTCACAAGATACTTATGGAAGTTCCATTTCGGCACCTTGTCGGCGCCGAGAGTCTGCTTCGCCCACTGATAGAACGGATGCGCGTTCCCGCCGACCACATCGACTTTGTCGGTCATCGGAAAATCGACTCCGTAGTTGGCTTCGCAGAAATTCTTGATCTCGGCCGAGCTGCCGGGTTCCTGTGCGCCGAAATTATTCGCCGGCACGCCGAGCACGATCAGGCCTTTGTCTTTGTAGCTTTCCCATAAGCTCTGAAGGCCCTCGTATTGCGGCGTATAGCCGCAGAACGAGGCCGTGTTGACCACCAGCACCGCCTTGCCTTTGTAGTCGGACATATTGAGCTTGCCGCCTTCGAGCTTATCGAAGACGAAGTCGTGCGCAGTTTCTGCCATCGCCGGGCCTCCCATCACCAGGGCACAAAGGCCCGCAGCAACAACAGCTTTCAAGACCGTGCTAGCCATATCGTTCCTCCCGCCAAGGGTCGCCGCGCATATGATAGCCGCGCGCCTCCCAATATCCAGGCTGATCTTGATCCATGAACGTGATGTGCCGCAGCCATTTGGCACTTTTCCAGAAATAGAGGTGCGGAATCACCAGGCGTACCGGGCCGCCATGATCGCGCTCGAGCGGCTTTCCCTGCCAAGTGTGCGCAATGAGCACATCGTCGCGATCGACGTCGGCCAGTGGAACATTGGTCGAATAACCGTCATAGCTCTTGAGCATTAAATACTTCGCGCCCGGCAGAGGCTTTACCTGAGCCAGGAGCGTCTTCATCGCAACGCCTTTCCATTCATTGTCGTAACGCGACCAGGTCGTGACGCAGTGAATGTCGTTGACGAGCGCGACCTGAGGCTGCGACATGAGCGTCAGCCAGTCCCACCTGACGGGATTGGCGATCTGGCCGCCGACCGTGAGACTCCACTCCGACTGGCTGACGTTCGGTTGAATGCCGAGGTCGAGGACCGGCCAGTCCTCCGTCACCCGCTGCCCGGGCGGTCTACGTTCGTCATGCGCCGCAGTGGTGCCCGTGAGACCGCGGCCGGCCTTCGCCCACTGCTCCTTCGTGCGGACCAGCTTTTCCTTGACGCCTTGCGGATCGGGCTCGTCGCTCATGATCTCAACCTTTCGCGCGCATCACCCTGGCCTGCTCGCGCTCCCACTCGCGCTTTTTGATATCGTCGCGGCGGTCGATCGTGTTCTTCCCCTTGGCGAGGCCAAGCTGCACTTTCGCGAGACCGCGGTCGTTGAAGTAAAGACTCAGCGGAACCACCGTCATCCCCTTGCGGCCGACCGCTGCCATGATGCGGTCGACTTCCTTCCGCTTCACCAGAAGTTTGCGCTTGCGCTTCTCGTCGTGCTGGAAGTGGCTCGCGCCCTCATAGGCCGGGATGTGGCAATTGATGAGAAAAAGCTCGCCGCTTTCCACTTGGGCGAAGGATTCCGACAGCGTGCAGCGCCCATGACGCAGCGATTTCACCTCACTGCCGGTCAGGACGATGCCGGCATCGATGGTGTCCTCGATGAAGTAATCGCGGCGCGCCTTCCGGTTCTGCGCAACACCGCCGTGGGAGATAAGCTCTTTCGCCATACGCCAATGTAGGAGCGAAACCGCCGCCGGTCAAAAAACCGCCTTGGCCGGTTAATTCAGCAAACCCGCGCCGCGCATCGCCTCTTCCACCCGAGCCTTCGCCTTCGTCGAGAGCGGGGCCAGCGGCAGGCGGACTTCGGGCTCGCACTTGCCGAGCAGGCTGGCGGCGAACTTGACGGGGGCCGGATTGGTTTCGACGAACATGGCATCGTGGACGGGCGCAAGCACGTCGCGGATGCGGAAGACATCCTCATAAGCGCCGAGGTGCCAGGCATCCTGCAGCTGAGCACACAGGCGCGGCGCAATATTCGCCGTGACCGAGATGCACCCCTTCCCGCCGTGCGCGAGAAACGCGACCGACGTTCCATCCTCGCCGGACAGCTGGCAGAAATCCTCGCCGCAGGCCATGCGCGACCGCAGCGGCCGCTGCAGGTCGTTGGTCGCGTCCTTCACGCCGACAATATTCTCATGCTGTGCGAGCTTCGCCATGGTCTCGACCGACATGTCGACCACGCTACGCCCCGGGATATTGTAGATGATGATCGGCAGATCGACGGCATTCGCGATCGCCAGGAAGTGCTGTAACAGACCTTCCTGTGTCGGCTTGTTATAGTAAGGCGTCACGATAAGGGCGGCATCGGCGCCGGCCTTTTTTGCATGCTTGGTCAGCTGAATCGCTTCCGCGGTCGAGTTGGAACCAGCGCCGGCAATGACCGGAACACGACCCTTCGCAACCTCGATGCAGAGCTCCACCACCCGATTGTGTTCGTCATGGGACAGCGTCGGGGATTCACCGGTCGTCCCACAGGGCACGAGACCATGGCTGCCCTCCTTGATCTGCCACTCGATGAAGTCCTGATAGGCCTTCTCGTCGACGGCGCCGTTCTTGAAAGGCGTGATAAGGGCCGTAAGGGAACCGCGAAACATCGTAGAGCTCCTGATGGGATGCGACGGCTGTGACCATCGTCATTCGGCGGACATTATCACAGAAGGCACGGGCGACAAGAACTGCGACTAAAGGACACGTAATCGCCTGTAATCGCGCATTTACTTGACGTTTGTCCGTCCTCATAAGACAAGAGATGTGGATATGGTAGCACGCATCGTTACGACGACAGGCCGCGCACAACGCGGGCGCTCGCGCAGGCACGCGGCGCTCGGCCTCGCCCTGTCGGGCGCCTTGTTCGCATTGATATCGGCCGCGGCGTCACAAGCGCAGGACGCCAAGACGAAGCCGGCTTCCTCTCTCATCCTGCCGATACCTAAGCCTCCGGCCCCGGAGCGCGCCGCGCCGATCTACTCGCCTCCGGCATCGCAACCCGCGGCGCCGGCGGCCGCGGGCGAGCCGCGTATTCTGTCGGCCCGCGACCGCGACCTTCTGACACAGGCCGTTAGAGCAGCAGCCAAACGCCAGTGGTCGGCGGCGCGCACGGCGGCGGCCAGGGCGGAGCAGCCCCTGGTCCGCAAAATCATCGAATGGGCCTATCTGCGTGAGCCCGGCCCCCATGTCGGCTTTCTCGAACGGATTTCGTTCCTGACCGCCAATCCCGATTGGCCGTCCTCCGCCGAGATGAGGAGACAGGCGGAAGCCTCCATCGACGACGATGTTTCGATGGGCGCGGTCGTCGATTGGTTTGCCAAATACCCGCCTCTTACCACCGACGGCAAGGTTGCCTATGCCCGGGGACTTCGTCTTCAAGGCAAGACGACCGAGGCCGAAGCGCTCGCACGGGAGGCGTGGCGCACCGGCACGTTCGGGCGGACGGAGGAGAGCGAATTCCTGCGCGACTTCGGCCGGATCTTGACGGCCGAGGACCATCGCATCCGTGTCGACACCATCCTCTACCAAGAGCAGACCAGCGCCGCGGAGCGCCTTTTGACCCGCGTCGACCCCGACTTTGCGAAGGTCGCCAAAGCCCGAATCGCGCTCATCACATCGGCCCGTGGCCTCGATGGCGCGATCGCCGCCGTGCCACCGTCCCTGCAGAACGATCCGGGTCTCATCTTCGATCGCATCCAATGGCGCCGCGCGCGCGACAACTATGATGAGGCCCGCGCCCTCATTCCGGAATACCCTCTGACTTCACCGCGTCCGGATTTGTGGTGGCGCGAGCGCCACATCCTTGCCCGCGACGCCCTGTTGAAGGGTTCGATCACCGAAGCTTACCGCCTTGCCCGGCATCACGGTGCGACCGATGCGCTGAGCGTGTCGGAAGGCGAGTGGCTGGCCGGGTGGATCGCGCTGCGCTTCTTGAAGGACGGCGAGGCCGCGCTTCCGCACTTCGAAAAGATGTACGACACCGTACAGACGCCTCTAAGCCTTGCAAAGGGTGCGTATTGGGTCGCTCGCACCATGGAGTCCCTTGGGCGCGCCGACCTTGCAAATGAGTGGTACGCACGGGCCGCAGCCTATCCGACCACCTACTATGGTCAGCTCTCGTTCTCGCGCCTCAAGGCGGGCCCTGTCCCGCAGCTCCCGCAGGATCCGGTGCCGACCGTCGAGGAACGCAACCAGTTTGAATCGCGCGAATTGACCAAGGCGCTACGCATACTCCTGGAGATCGACGAGCGAAGGTATCAGCAGTCGTTCGCGGTCGCGCTCGCGGATTCGACCGACCTCGCCGCGGACCGCGTGATGACGGCCGAGCTTGTCAGCCGCCACCGCCGGCCGGACCTCGGCGTCGTCATTGCGCGTCAATCGGCACGCGACAAATTCGTCCTCGTCGAGCATGGCTTTCCGGTCCCTCCGTATAACTTTGCCGATCTTCCGGAAAAGGCGTTTGTGCTGGCCATTGCGCGGCAGGAAACGAACTTCGACTACCGCGCCGTCAACGCCGCATCAGGCGCGCGCGGCCTTATGCAGTTGATGCCGCCCACCGCGCGCGCCGTCGCGCGCAGCCTTAAATTGCGGTACGAGCAGCCGCGGCTGACCACCGACCCCGCATACAATTTGCGCCTGGGCTCGAGCTACCTGCAATCGATGGTCCGAGCATCCGGAGGTTCCTACGTCGTTGCCGCCGCAGCTTATAATGCGGGCCCCGGCCGTACGCGGCAGTGGGTCCGCCAATTTGGCGATCCCCGCGACCTGAGCGTAAATGCCATCGACTGGGTGGAAATGATCCCCTTCTCCGAAACGCGGAACTATGTCCAGCGGGTGATGGAGAACGTCATGGTTTACCGGGCGCTGCTGGGCGGCACGCGCGAGATCGGCGCGAATCTCGAAACCGAGCTGGCGCGCCGCGAATAAAAAGGCGGACCCTCGCGGCCCGCCCTTTTTTGGAATCGAATTTCCGGCGATCAGGTGGCGCCGACAATCGCCGGCTTACCGATGCTGGTCACGCGCGCCGGCGCGTTCGGACGATGAACGTCCATGACGCCGCCCGCAGCGGTTTCGGTGATGCGCTTGCAATGGCCCTCGATATAGGCGCCCGGCTCGATCGCGAGGCTTTCGTGCTCCACGTCGCCTGCCATGCGCGCGGTAGAGGCCAGAAAGACGCTCTTGGCCCGAATCATGCCCTTGATGGCGCCGTGCATACGCACGGTCTGCGCCACGACCTCGCCGGTCACGGAACCTTTCACGCCGACGATGAGCGCCTTGCAGCGGATGTCGCCGTGCACCACGCCGTCGACCTGGATTTCGCCGCTCGAGTTCAGGTTGCCTTCGATGGTCAAGTCCGAGCTGATGATCGAAGGGACCGCCTTGACCGCCGCGCCGTCGGCGCGGAGATCCGGGCTTTGGGTACCGTTCGTATTAGTCTTTGAGAACATTGGTTCCTGCTTTCAGAAACTTGAGCGGGTTGACCGGCCGCCCGTTGTTCACCACTTCATAGTGAACGTGCGGGCCCGAACAGCGGCCGCTGCATCCCAGCTGGCCGATGATTGTCCCACGCTTCACAACGTCGCCCTTCTTGACGAGGATTCGCGACATATGGCCGTAGCGCGTGACCAACCCCATCCCGTGGTCGATTTCGACCATGCGGCCGTAATTTCCGTCGAAGTCGGCATGCGTAACCTTGCCCTCGCCGGTTGCGAAAATCGGCGAACGCATCTCGGCGCCCATGTCGAGACCCTGGTGCTGCGCGTAAGCGCCGGTAAACGGATCCTTCCGCACGCCAAAGCCTGAATTGAGGTCCCACTTCGCCACCGGTTGATCCAGCGGCAGACGCACCATCAGCCCACGCAGGTCCTGGAGGCGGTCGACGTTCGCATTCAATTGGTTCAGTGACTCGGTCAGAGGACCGGAATCGCTAGGTATCGCGGACAGCGGAATCAACGGGCCACCCGCGCCTTTGGTGTCTTTCTGGCGCTTCACTAAAAGGTCGATATCGAGGCCGGTGACGCTGAGCGAATCCTCGATGTCGGCGATCTTGGTTTCGGTCGCCTCGGCGAAACGGTGGTAGAGCAACAACTGATTGCTCTCCATTTCGCGGATCTGGTTCTCCAGCGCGGCGACCTTCTGGGTCAAGCTTTCGCGCTCGGACACAGCAAGGTCGCGCTGAAGCACGACCTGGCGCAGTTCGAGGCTGTCGGTGGCGATGAACGGGGTCTTTTGATGATGACCGACCACGTCGACCATGGATTTCTCCAATTCCGACAGTTCGGACAAAAGGGCCTTGCGGGCTTCGTCGACATGGCCGCGCTCCAGCTTCGACTTGCTCAGGGCCAGGTCCGTGTTGCCGGCATCGCCCGAAAGCGCCGCAACGGGATCGTGCAAAGCCTCCTTGGCGCGGCTGGTGATCTTCGACACCAGCGTCTTCTTCGCGCTCGGGATCTCGCCGGCCTTGTTCTTCAGGAGTTCAACTTCGCTCTCGGCGAGGGTGAGCGACTTCTTGTAATTGTCCTCAAGGTCCGAGGTGAGATCGGCGACTCGTTCCTTGTAGATGGAGACCTGGGCCAGCAATTGCTCGTAGCCGACGCGGGCGTCCTTGATCTCCGTATTCTTGGCGCGGATGCGCTCGCCGTGGTTCATCGCCAGGCCCGAGCTCAGAAGCGTCCAGGCCCCGAGAATGATGCCGACCGTGACAAGCACGGCCTGGCGGTTGGTGGAGAGCCGCAGCGTCCTCATGCGCTCGCCGGAGCGGACGATCAATTGCCGCTCGGGAAAGAATCGCTGAAGGATCTTTTGCGCGCGGCTTAGGCCGCGGTCCTGCGGGTCAAACTTCGAGTGCTGTTTACCTGAAAACACGCCGTCCCCTCTTCCGATGACGCTCCGTTCATCCGACCCGGCCGTGTTCTTGTTTTTCGTCTACCGGGCTCAGCCCTCTACGTCTCCAAGCAGGCTTTACGCTCTTGCTTCGACGTCGTTTCGTCCGCTCGACCCAATTGCCCCCAATCGGGTCAGACGGAGCAATGAAATTACGTCCGGCGCTTGGAAATCGCAAACAGCCACGCGTATCCTGCCTATTCTGCCCGTCAAATTCAAAGAGAAAGTAAACAGGCCAAAAGTCTTTTTATATCAAGGTTGTGGGAAGCGTTTTCCCGGCGTCAAAAAAGAGTATTTTAACCTGCCTGACACCGCCTCGGCCCCTAGCTGCAACTCCTTAATGCCCAACGAAATTTCGACCTTCCGGAAGACCGCACCGCGGAACCTGATCCTGGCCTGGTTTGGCTGCGGGTATGCGCGGCGTGCGCCGGGGACCGTGGGGTCCATCGGCGCGCTGCCGGTGGCCTGGGCGATCCAATCGAGTGGAATTCCCTGGGCGCTGCCGCTGGCAAGCCTTGCGATGTTCGGGCTCGGCTGGTGGCTTTCGGCTCTGCATCTGGCGGAGGTCGGCGCTGAAGGCGGCGATCCGCAATGGATCGTGCTCGACGAAGTCGCGGGCGTATGGCTCGCGGTCTCTCTCATCGATCCTTCGTGGCTGTCTTACGCCGCCGGTTTTCTCCTGTTCCGTTTACTCGATATCTGGAAACCGTGGCCGATCGGCTGGGTAGACCGGAGCGTCAAGGGCGGCCTCGGCGTCATGCTCGACGACTATCTCGCGGGGTTATTCGCCGCACTGCTCCTTTACGGCGCAAGCCTCATGTGGTGGATTGGTCGTGTAGCGCCCGCATGACCGAACTTCCCTCCGATCTCCTCGCTCTCGCCAAGGACGTGCTCGTCGCGGCTAAAGCCGGCGGCAAGCATATCGTGACGGCGGAATCGTGCACGGGCGGGCTGATCGGCGGATGTCTTACCGCCATTCCAGGTTCATCGGACTCCTTCGACGGCGGCCTCATTACGTACTCCGATGAGTCGAAAGTCAGTCTGCTCGGCGTGCCGCGGGATGCCATCGCGGAGAATGGCGCAGTGAGCGACATCGTCGCCGCGGCCATGGCCGAGGGCGCTCTTGCGGCGAGCGGCGCGGACATCGCGATTTCGGTCACCGGCATTGCCGGACCCGACGGCGGTTCCAAGACCAAGCCCGTCGGCCTCGTCTATATGGCGCTGGCCCAGACCAGTCGGGACGCTCTTGTGAAACGGTATGTGTTTGCCGGGACGCGTACAGACGTGCGGCGCGCCGCGGTCGGCGCCGCGCTCGAACTTCTCCTCGGCGCATTGCGGGAAACGGTCGAACCTGCGGCCGAATGAAAAAGTTCCCGGGTCACCGCCACCGGGGCCGCCCTCGCTTAATTTCGAAACGCTTTACTTCGCGCCCCTCGCCGCGATCGTCTTTTTGATGGCATCGACGGTGGCCTTGGTGCGGAATGCGATGACTTCCTGCGCCAACGTCCGGTTCGCCGCCTTGTCTGCGAACGATACGCCCGCGAGCGACGCGTTGTTGGTCTTGATGCGCTCCTCAAGACGCACTTCGGACGGATGGTTCGCCAGAATATTGAGTGTAATGCCGACGCTATCGTGCAAGCCGTCGTTCGGGTTCTGCGCCATCAGCACTTTCTTGTCGCGCAACAGCTTCTCGACCGAATCATAGTCGTAGTATTCCGAGATCGATGCGACCAGCGTCTTGGCATCGCTGAGTTTCTGCGCCACGAGCGCCGCAGGCTTCAAATTCCCGCCGCTGTCGCCGATGAAGAATATCCGTTCGAAGCCGTTCACCTTGAGGCTGAGCGCGATGTCGGTCAGCAGCGCTTCGTACGTGGCCGGCGTGAGGCTGATGGTTCCCATGGTCAACATATGACCGCTGCGCGGCTCATGGCCGCCCTCCGGAACGAATTTCACGACCGGCGCACAGAGGGCGTCGCCCAGGGCCTTGGCGATCGCTTCGCAGTTCGTTTCCAGGACCCAATTGTGCTTGCCGAGGGTCAACCACGGCCCGTTTGGTTCGATGCCGCCGGTCGGGATGATGACGGTCTTTTTGCCCGCCGCCATCGCATCGCGGACGTCCATCCAGGTCATCCTCTCCAACCATACGGTATCGGTTTTAGGCAGCGGGTTCGGCGTGTCTTTGCAATTGTACTTATTGGCGGCGCAATCGCCACCGCCCATGGATTTGCCGTCGTCGGGCGTCAGCTGAGCGAATGCCATCGACGAGACCGCAACGGCGATCGCCGCAGCGAACGCCGTCCGCAAAATCGAACGCTTCATTTGGTCCTCCCGGGATTGAATGACTTACTTTCACCATGGGCTGGATCGTTGTTCAGCCGCGCCTGGTCATGAGGCGCAAAAAGAAAGGGGCTCTATCCCGCTCCTTGTCGCCTGATTGCCCGAGCGATTTAGCGCGACTGCTTGGTATCGGTGACCGGTCCCTTGCCGGCGGCAACCTGTCCCGGGGCATGAATGATATAGACCTGCGAGAACTTTACGTCCCAAGCGGCCGAGATGGCCGTGAAGTTGCCGTTCGCATCGGGGATCGCGTCGGCATTGCGGTACAGCGCCTTGTACTCCGAGGGCAGAGACTCCTGGCCGTAGGAACGGTGATGCGTACCCCAGTTCTGACCGAGCGCATTGTAGAAGCGTTCAATGTCGATGTACCCGCCCATCAAACCTTCGGCGCTGGTTTCGGTCAGCTTCAACTGCAGACGCCAGGCGTGAATGTCCATCTTCGGCACGCCGCGGGCTGTCGATTCCGGCATGATCACGCGCTTGGGTTCCGTCGTCAGAACGCCATCGACGATTTTGCCCTTCACCGTGTGGATGAATTCCTTGCCCCAACGATAGTCGATGCGCTGGCTGCCGCCGGCAACAAAGTCGCCGGCCGAATTCGTGAACAGTGGGTCGCGCCCGCGATAAAGCGTGACCGTCACCTCCGGATCGTTGGCGAGGCTGTCCACCTCGGTGATCTCGAACATAGTGCGGTTATAGTCGAATTTCTGCTGGTAGCTCTTCACGAAGTGACGCGCCTGCCCCTCTGGACCGCGCCAGCCGACGATGCAGCCGATGACGCGATACATCTGGTTGTCGATGCCCGTCTCACCTTCCGGGCTGGTGAAGTCGTTCGGCCCCACCTTGCCGTCGAGATTGAGCCCGATGGCGATGTTGCCCGCCGGCTGCTTGAAGGGCTGCGGTTCCCAGGAGGAATCTCTGGTCGGATTCCACCATTCCTGCTCATACTTCAGCTGCGTGTCGACCACGGTGCGCTTCCGGCCTTCGGGGAAAAATTTCGCGAACTGCTCGCGCGGTCCGTCATTGAAGCCATTCGGGCATTCGGCTTTGCCGTCGGCCGTCTGATAGACCGCCATGGCTTTGTGATTCAGGGCGAAACCGATCTTGCGGTCCTTGAGGATGGAGTCTTCCGCCGACGCATCGCCGATCCCCGAAAGGCTGATCGCCACGAGAGCCGTGCTCGACAGCAGCATCTTCAAGCCACGCATGGGTAGTTCCTTCCCGAATCCAGCCGTTGCGCTTTCATCATTCATCATTGTCGCCGTAATCATCGCGGAGCCAGAACGCCTTGTAGCCGTTCCGCCAGCCGTAAAATTCGCCCCAGGTATCGCACTCGGCATCGCCCGGGGCTTTGTCGCGCGCGCAATAATAGACCGGCCGGCCGCGATAAGCCCAAACGCTGATGGCGTCCGGCTGTCCAGCAGCGGCGCGCTTTCCGGTCTTTGGATCGAGCGAGATGACCTGCCAGCGCCGCGAGCTGCTGGTGGCACCCCTTTCCGCCAGCACGTACGGGAAATTCTTCATCGACAGCGCCTGATCGCCCCGGCCGCTGACCGCCAGGCGATAGGCCTGCGGCGCTTCCGGGAAGTCGCACGGCAACTGGTCGACCGAATCATCCATGCACTGGTAGGTGTAGATCGTCCGCCCCTTCGCATCGGCGAGGACGATCCCCGACTGCATGTCCTGCGGCCCGAAACCCTTCGGCCACGCCGGCGGTCTGGTCACATACACATTGTCCCAGCCCGGCATATCGCCGCCTTCGAGGCTGGGCCGCTCGGTGTCGGCATTGCGCGTGTACACCGGCTGGCGCCGGAACGCCCACTGCTTGATCCCCGTCGGATGATCGATCACCGTCCAGTCGCCTTGCTGCGAAACGTGCGCCGGCGCCTGGACCGGAGTCCAATCGTCCAGGCACTGCGCCACACAATTGGACCTGCCCGGGGCATCGCGGTCCGAAACATAGACCGAGCGTGAGTCGCTGGTCGTCAACAAACGGCCGCTTTGCAGCGTGAACACCTTGAACTGCGGCGGATTGTTTTCCGGTGGAGCCGCTGGCTCGCGCCCCGCGCCTTGAGAGTCGCCGCGCGTCGTCTTCTTTTTGGTCGCGCCGCGCACATCGCCGGGCATCTCATCGAGCACCGAGGTGTAGAGAGCGTAACCCTCGTATGCCCACTGCCGCCTGCCGTCCGGACGGTCGACGACCGAGAACTTACCCACCGGCCGCGCGCCGGCAGGCGCGAAGACCGGCGGCCACATCTGGGCACACGACGGACGCGTGTCGAGCTCCGGCAGTTCGAGGCCGCCCGGATAGGGACTCATCAATCCCGCATTGACCTTGGTGACGACGTCGCCGCAGGTGGGCTTGCCCTTCTGCTCCCCGGCGTCGCCGTTGCGCAGCGGGGTCACCGGCCAGGTATACAAAGTCTTGCCGTCGGCATCGGCGAACACGGGACCTTCAAAGTCGGCGACGATCACCTGGATGCCGGGCGGCATCGGCTCGCGAACATAATCCTCAAGGACGGGTTTGCCGCGCGACTGCGCGAACGCGGAAGATGCGTCCACCGCGGCCGCCACGCAGGCCGCCAGAAGCACGCTCAATCGCCGCAAATCCCTCATGCCCATCTCTCCCATGCGGCGCGGAATAGTCGTCGCGCCAGTCCTTTCCCTATACGAGGATTTCGCTGATGACCTTGTTGGTCTGATTGCTCTTGGTGCCCCAGCTGCCGGCATCGAGGCCCATCAGCTGCATGGCGGTATAACCGAGGGAGGTCGCCTGGCCGCCTTTGCAATCGACGTGCAGGCCCGATTTGATCTTGCCGCCCGCGCGGCCCGCGGTGAACGCCGGCATCTCTTCCAGCGTATGAACGCGCGCGTAGGATACGTCGGTGTTGGCCATGATGAAGCAGTTGTCGAGCACCGTGCCATCGCCTTCCTTGATGTTCGCGAAGGCCTGAACATATTCCGCCCAGGCTTCGAACGAGCGGCGTGCGAACCAGGACGCGTTGGGCTGATAGCCGAGCTTCTCGTCCACCGGCTCTTCGTGCGTGCAGGTATGGTGCGGCTTGTCGTAGCCCGGCTTGGTCGTATTCGACGAAGCGTTGGACCACGACAGGTTGAAGACGCGGGTCTGGTCGCACGCCACGGCCATCGCCAGGAGTTCCGACATCATCTTATGGCGCGCGCGCACCAGCGAGGCCTCGTTGCCCGGCGGAGCTTCCTCCGGCGCGCCGGCCGGGACGCAGGCCGGACGCGGCTCGGGCTTGGTGAGCTGGTGGTCGAACTGCTGCTCGAGGTGACGCAGGCCGGTGAAGTACTGATCGAGACGCACCTTGTCTTCCGCCCCGACATAACGTTCGAGATCCTTAATCTCGTCGACGACCGACGACAGCGCGCTCTTACGCACCATGACCTTCGGGCTCGGCGTAAAGGTCGGTGCATTCGGATTTTGGAAGCCCGGTCCGAACAGGCGCATATAGAGATTCAGCGGCGAGACTTCCGACGAGTTCGGCGTGTTCGCGTTTTCATAGGAGACGACGGTACGGATGTCGCCGGTGGCCGCGGCGGTCAGGCTCTTGAAGCGCGTCGTGCGGCCGATCTGATTGGCGATCGTCACGTCGATGCTTTCGCCCGGAGACTGGTCGTTCACCTGCGGCGACGAGCCCGTACGGTACACGACCCAACCGGTATAGTGGCAGAAGAATGCTCCGTCACGGTAGGCGGTCTGGTTGGTGAGAAGGTTGATGTACTTCTGCACGGGCTTGAGCGACACGATTTCTTCCGGAAGCTCGTAGTCGGCGCCGGTCCGCTTGGGCACGAAGATCGACTTGCTCATGCCGAGGCCCCAGAACCAGGTGCCGAAGCGCAGCGGCATCGGCGCGCCGTCGGCCATGGCGTTGCCGTTGCCGTTCAGGAATACATTCAGGAGAGGAAGCCCGACGGTCACCGCGCCGCCGTTGAGCAGGCCGCGCAGCACATGCCGTCTATTGAACGGAGTCATCAGGTTCCTCCCTTTACTTCGCGCTCGCCGCAAGGGTCCACGCCGCGCCGCCCGAAGCCGTCTTTCCACGCGCCGCCGACGCATGGTCGGAAACCCGCGCAAAGGCTTTGCTGAGGGCGATGGTGCGGAACAGCCCCGGCACGCGGTAGCCCAGCTCGCCAAAGCGCCTATTGTAGTAGGCGAGCAACGCACGGTCGTCGTTATTGCTCGGCGCGGCCACAGCGTAGCTATAAGCGCGTTTCACAAGGCACGAGGTGAGCGCCGGATGATCGTGCAGCGCCTGCCCCAGGCCGGCCACGTCCTTGAACGGCTTACCGTCGAGCGTGCCGCTGGCATCGATCGGCGCGCCGCGCTCGGTTTCGCGGAAACGGCCCATCCCGTCGTAGTTCTCGAGCGCCAGGCCCATGGGGTCGGTAATCTTGTGACAACCGGCGCATACCGGATTTTCAAGATGGAAGTTCACGCGGTCGCGCGCGGTGCGCAGATTGCCTCTTGGATTTTCCACCGCGGAGAAATCGACGTTCGCAGGCGGCGGCGGAACCGGCTGACAGAGCAGAAGCTCGCGGAGCGCCTTGCCGCGCAGCGTCGCCGAGCTGCGCGCCGGGTGCGAATGAGCGGCGAGGAAGCTGATGTGGGTCAGGATGCCCGCACGCTGGCTGCCCTCGGCGAACTCGTAGCGTGTCCAGTTCGGCGGCGCGGGCAGACCGTAGATCGCCGCGATCGCCGGCGAGATGAAGGTCTCGCGCGTGGTGAACAGGTCGCGGTAGTCGCCGTTCTTGTTGATCAGATGGTCGACGATGACGCGCAAGGTTTCTTCGCGCGCATCCTGCGAGGCACGGCCGGTGAAGGTCGGATATACCGTTGTGTCCTTGGAAAGCGCGTTGAAGGCATCGAAACCGTACATGTCGTCAAAGAAGGCCCGCACACCCTTCTCCAGGCGCGCGCTGGCGAGCATCCGGTCCACCTGCTTGGCGAGGCCTTTCGGCGTGTGTAGCGCCCCCTCGTCCGCGGCACGCAACAGCTCGTCGTCCGGCGCCGCGTTCCACAGGAACAAAGACAGCCGCGTCGCCAGGGAATACCCGTCGAGCCGCTGCTTGCCCGGATTGTCGGGATCGGGCTCGGAACGCTCGGCGACGAACAACACATTCGGGCTGACAAGCATCGCCTCGAGGGCGACGCCGAGGCCGGCGTAGAAATCCTTCAATTTGTCGGCGGCGCCGACGGCCTGATCGACGTAGGCATCGCGCTTTTCCGGCGTCAGCGGACGGCGGCTGACAAGGCGGCCGATATCCGTGATGACCTTGGACGCGCAGGCGCGGTCCGACGCCTGTTCATCGGCCGGCTTGCAGGTGATGACAAAATTACGGCGCGCCGGATCGACGATAAGCGCCGACACCGTGACCGCCGCCTTCTGGTAGATCTCCATGCGCGTCGGCGTGATGCCGGCTTTGGAGGCGCCAAGACTCAAAAGGCCGTCGATCCGCTGCGCCGGCGGAAAGTAAGCATCCGGACGGACATCGGGTCCGAACAGGTAGGCAAGCGTGTTGAGGTACTGGTCCTGGGTGAGAAGACGCAGGCGCTTCGCCGCGCCATCCGTTTCCGGTTCGCTCGCCGCACCGACCAGAGCGGCGGGTTTCGCCACGGTGGTCTCGCTGGGCGCCGAACAGCTTGCCAGAGCCACAGTCGCGAGCGCCGCCAACGCGCTTGCCCGAAGCAACGTCGAGGCCGACTTCTTAATGTATGAACTCACGCGCACTGCCATCTTCAATCTCGACACCCTCTCGGGCGAGTCTTGGCCGAGGCTACTTTAGAACCACTTTATATTGGGGCGGCCAAGGCCGCAATTTTCGTTCCCTTTCGTGTAAATTCAAACTCTTAAATCATCATTGGGGCCGCTCACGGCCGATTCTTTGGCGATATCGCGCATGAGGACGTGACATCAATGGATCTGCGCCGCTTGCTGTGAATTTACACCGTCGGACCGATGTGGGCCACCATCTGCCGGATAGCCGATTCAAATTGGGGTGGTGGCGGAGGCGACGCCTGCAGCCCGGCAAAAAGATCCTTGCCGGCGAGCCATTGTGATTCCGCGTCTTTCGAACCCAGCGCGACGGCGACGGCGCTGTTCATCTCGTAAACGCCGTCCTTGAGTCCGGCGACGCGCAGCGCGGCGAGAAGCAGCATGCGGCAGGCGTAAAGCACCGAAATGGAATCGTTCGGCATCGGGATGTCGGGCGTCTCGCCGCGCGTAAAGGCGGCGATGCACGCGTCGAGGTTTGTCGAAACGAATCCACGACAGCCGAGCGGACGCCCCGCATAGATCGAGCAAATCGTGTCCGTAAGGAGCGGGCAGAAGATATTCTTTCCCAGCCTCTGTTCGAGCGTCATCGCCCCGGCCTGACGCGCGACTTCGGCGACGGCCGCCGCGGCTTCAGGACGGCTGCGCAGCTGCGCAGCGACATAGAACGCCTCCGGCGCGGTGACGACCACCATCTGCGAGCAGCAGTGCGAACATCCCTTGCGGCAGGCCAGCAGCTTCTCGGCTTGCTTCGGCACCGTGCGATCGTGCACGGCGAGCACATGCGCCACCGCATCGGAGGACGGCGATTTGGATGTCGGCGAACGTAAGGCCTGCACCACGTGGCGGATGTGCGCCATCATGGATCGCGGATCAGTCCCCATATGCAGGGGCTGCGAGAGGTATACTTCATCCTGCCGCTGCAGGGCGCGTCGTTCGGGACGGGAAAGCCGGCTATTCATTGGCCGGACCTTATCACCCCGTAAGGTGGCGGACGCTATTGAATCTTCCCGCCGGTTGCGCTCTGCTTGCCCGTCCAATCGATCGGGGGGAGCGCCATGAACCGCCTTGCAATCGCCGCCGTACTACCGACCGCTGCCGTCCTCATGGCGGCCGCCGCGCCGCCCACGACACCGGCGCCCGTGGATCCTGCGAAGATCGAGATCACGACAACGAAACTCGCCCCCGGCGTCGCGGTGCTGTTCGGCGCCGGCGGCAACATCGGCGTGTCTTACGGCGTGGATGGCACGATCTTCGTGGACGATCAGTTCGCGCCTCTCACACCGAAGATCCTGGCTGCGACCAAGGGGCTCGATTCAAGGCCTGTGAAATTCGTCATCAACACCCACTGGCACTTCGACCATAGCGGCGGCAACGAGAACCTCGGCAAGGAAGGCTCGGTGATCGTCGCACACGAAAACGTCCGCCGCCGCATGTCCGCCGAAGGCATCATCGAGGAACTCAACGCGAAGTTCCCGCCCTCGCCCAAGGCTGCGCTCCCTTCCGTGACCTTCAGCGACGGGGTGACGCTGCATCTCAACGACGACACCCTGCGCGTCGTCCACGTTCGGTCCGCCCATACCGACGGCGATTCCATCGTGAAGTGGGAGCGCGCCAACGTTCTGCATATGGGCGACGTCTTCAATCGCTCAGGCGCGCCGTTCGTCGATCGCAGCTCGGGCGGCTCCGTCGTCGGCATGATCGCGGCGATGGATGCCGGACTGAAACTTGCCGACGACAAGACGCAAGTGATTCCCGGCCATGGCCCGATGAGCACCAAAGCCGACATGCAGGCCTATCGCGATGCTCTCGCCGCGTTCAACACGCGCATCGCCGCCGAAATCAAAGCCGGAAAGACTCAGGACCAGATTTTGGCGATGAAGCTGACCTGGAAAGCGGCCAGCGGCGACGTGCCGGCGGACCGGCTGGTTCGCTCGGCCTACCAGGACCTGACCGCGAAAAAGTAGGAACGGCCCTCAGCTCGACATCGCGGTGTGGCGGCTCTTGGCGCAATGCTCGCAGCAGTAATATGAGCCGGCCGCCTCCACGCCGTGGCCGATGATTCGGCAGCCACAATGCTTGCAGCTCGGGGCAAGGGCCGCGATCGCGCATTCGAAGCTATCGAAGACGTGTTTCTCGCCGGCCATGATCACTTCGAAAGTCTTCGCGTAATCGTTGCCGCATTTTTCACATAAGGGCATGAGCGGTCTCCATCACTGGAGACCGAACGCCTCGCGTGCGAGCGTGTTCCTTAGGCGGGGGAAATCGGCTTGTACAGCTTCGCCGCGCGCGTTTCGAAGGCCGCCACCATGCGCCGCACGGCCTCTTCGAACAAGACGCCGATCAAGGACTGCAGAAGCTTCGAGCGGAATTCGAAGGTTAAAAAGAAATCGATCGCGCAGCCTTGCGGCGCGGCGTTGAACTTCCACTCGTTGCTGAGATGCTCGAATGGGCCGCTAAGATAACTTACGGTGATCGCTTTCTGAGGCTCGATGCTGACTCTGCTGGTGAACTGCTCGCGCACCATTTTGAATCCCACCTGCAGGTCGGCGATGAAGGACGTCGGGGTCTCCTGTTTGCGGATGCGGCAGGCGAGACACCAAGGCAGAAACTCCGGATACTTCTCGACGTCCGCGACCAAGGCGAACATCTGCTCCGGCGTATAGGGCAGGATTTTCTTTTCGCGGTGAACCGGCATGCGCGGAGCGTCTAGCGCGCGAGGCTCTTCTCGCGCGCCTCGCGCAGGCGTTCGAAATCCGCGTCGGCGTGATAAGAAGAGCGTGTCAACGGCGTCGCGGAAACCATCAGGAAGCCTTTCGCGCGCGCGATGCGCTCGTACTCGGCAAACTCGTCGGGCGAAACAAAACGCTCCACCGCGGCATGGCGCGTCGTCGGCTGGAGGTACTGGCCGATGGTCAGGAAATCGACATTCGCCGCGCGCATGTCATCCATGACCTGAAGGACTTCTTCCTTGCTCTCGCCCAAGCCGACCATGATGCCGGACTTGGTGAACATCGCGGGCACGATTTCCTTTACGCGCTCAAGCAGGCGAAGGCTGGTGTAGTAGCGCGCGCTGGCACGGATCTTCCTGTAGAGCCGCGGCACGGTCTCGAGATTGTGGTTGTAGACGTCGGGACGCGCTTCGGCGACCAGATCGACGCAGCCCAGTTTCTTGCGGAAGTCGGGCGTCAGCACTTCGATGGTGGTGTTCGGGTTCGCCGCACGCACCGCATGGATGACGGCGACCCAGTGCGCCGCGCCGCCGTCGTCGAGATCATCGCGGTCGACCGATGTGATGACGACGTGCCTCAGGCCGAGGCTTTTGACCGCTTCGGCCACGTGCGCGGGCTCCTCCGTGTCGACCGCGCCCGGCTTGCCGGTCTTCACGTTGCAGAAGGCGCAGGCCCGCGTGCAGATATCCCCGAGGATCATCATGGTGGCGTGCTTCTGCGCCCAGCACTCGCCGATGTTCGGGCACGCCGCCTCTTCGCATACCGTGTGCAACTTGAGGTCGCGCATCAGCTTCTTGGTATCGTGGTAAGCGGGCGATACCGGGGCCTTCACCCGCAGCCACGCGGGCTTGGGCTGACGCTGCTTGTTTTCGGCGATGGGCTTGACGTTGGACATGGGGATTATTCTAGCACACGGACTTAATAATTAATCGCCCGCCCATACGCGTCCAACACCGACTCATGCATCATTTCGGAAAGGGTGGGATGCGGGAATACCGTGTGCATCAGATCCTCTTCCGTGGTTTCGAGCGTTTTAGCGATGGTATAGCCCTGAATCATCTCGGTGACCTCGGGGCCGATCATGTGGGCCCCCAGCATCTCGCCGGTCTTGGCGTCGAACACGGTCTTGACGAAGCCGTTGGTGTCCCCGAGCGCGATCGCCTTGCCGTTGGCGACGAACGGGTAGCGTCCGACCCTTACGTCATGACCCTTGGCCTTCGCCGCCGCTTCGGTGAGACCGACGCTGGCGATTTGCGGATGGCAATAGGTGCAACCCGGGATACCGAGCACGTCGAGAGGATGGGGGTGCAGGCCCGCGATCCTTTCGACGCAGATCACTGCTTCGTGGCCCGCCTTGTGGGCAAGCCACGGCGGCCCGGTGAGATCGCCGATGGCGTAGAGGCCCGGCTCGTCCGTCTCGCAGTATTTGCCCGCGACCACGTGCGTCTTTTCGACCTTGATCTTGGTATTTTCGAGACCGATGTTCTCGACATTCCCGACGATCCCGACGGCGGAGATGACGCGCTCGACCGTAAGCGTTTCAGTCTTGCCGTTCTGCTCGATGGTCGCGGTGACGTCATTCGCGCCCTTCCTCAGTGCCTTCACCGCCGCCTTGGTCTTGATGACCATGCCCTGCTTCTCGAACTGCTTGTGCGCGAAGGCCGACACTTCGGCGTCTTCGACCGGAAGGATGCGATCCATCACCTCGACGATCGTTACCTTGCTCCCGAGCGTCTGGAAGAAACTTGCAAACTCTATCCCGATCGCACCAGACCCGATCACCAGAAGCGTTTTCGGGAACACCTTGGGCACCAGCGCGTGACGATACGACCAGATGAGGTTGCCGTCGGCTTCCATGCCCGGAAGGTCGCGCGCCCGCGCGCCGGTGGCGAGGATGATGTGCTTCGCTGCAAGGTCGGCGACTGGCTTGTTGTCCTTCGTGACGGAAAGGCGCCCCTTCCCGGCCAGTTTGCCGTGACCTTCAAACACCGTGACCTTGTTCTTCTTCATCAGGTGCTTGATACCGTTATTGAGCTGGCTGGACACGGCGCGCGAGCGCTTGACCACCGCTTCGAGATCGAAAGCCACATTGTCGGCCTTGAGGCCGTAGTCCTTGGCGTGCTGCATCAGGTGATAGATCTCCGACGTGCGCAGCAGCGCCTTGGTCGGGATGCAACCCCAGTTGAGGCAGATACCGCCGAGCAGTTCACGCTCGACGATCGCAGTCTTCATGCCGAGCTGCGCCGCACGGATGGCGGCGGTATATCCGCCCGGCCCGCTGCCGAGCACGATCAGGTCGAAATTCAGGTCGGCCATTAGAGCAACATCCGTAGCGGGTCTTCCATGATGCGCTGGAACGCCTGCATGAACTCGGCGCCCACCGATCCATCCACCGAGCGGTGATCGCAGGACAGCGTGCACGTGACCATGTTGGCCACGACCATCTGCCCATTGCGGACGATGACGCGCTCTTCACCTTTGCCGATCGCCATGATGCCCGACTGCGGCGGGTTGATGATCGCCTCGAACTGGCGGATGCCGTACATGCCGAGGTTGGAGATGGAAAAGCCGCCGCCCTGGAATTCGTCGAGCTTCAGCTTTTTCGCCTTGGCGCGCGCCGCGAGATCTCTCATTTCGGTGGAGATTTGCGCCACCGTCTTTTCGTCGGCACGACGAATGATCGGTGTGATGAGGCCGTCAGGCGTTGCGACCGCTATGGAGATGTCGACATCGTCGTAGAGAAGGACAGCATCTTCCGTCCAACTGGAATTGACTTGCGGTACTTTGCGCAGGGCGAGCGCGACCGCCTTGATGACGAAGTCGTTGACCGAGATCTTGAGTTCGCCCTCCGCGCGCTCGTTCAGCTTCTTGCGCAGCGACAGCAGCTCATCGATCTGGCAGTCGAGCGTCAGATAGAAGTGCGGAATCGTGCTCTTGGATTCCGCGAGACGCTTGGCGATGGTCTTGCGCACACCGGTATTCGGTATCGGCCGGTACGGCTGGCCGAAGATATCGACCGGGCCCGATGCCGCGGCCGCAGGCTTGCGCTTCACCCCGCCTTTAATGGCGCTTTCGACATCGGCACGGATAATGCGTCCGCGCGGGCCGCTACCGGTGAGATCGGCCGGATCGATCCCAGCATCCTTGGCCAACCGGCGCGCCAGCGGGCTGATAAAGATCCGCTGACCCTTCCCGGCGCCACTCGCCTGTGCGGGCGCGGGCGAAGGAGCGGGAGGAGCAGGAACTGCGCCTTTCGACGCGGCCGGCGGCGACTGAGCGGGCGGCGCTGAAGGTTTGGCTTCCGGCTTTGCCGCCGGCGGAGGCGCAGGCGCGGCGGCCTTCGGCGGGGGCGTCGCGCCCAGTTTTTCGCCTTCGGCCAAGAGCACGGCGATCGGTTCGTTCACCGAAACCTTCTCCGTGCCTTCCGGCACCAGAATCTTCCCGAGCACGCCTTCGTCGACGGCTTCCATTTCCATGGTCGCCTTGTCGGTCTCGATCTCGGCGATCACCTCGCCGCTCTTGATCTTGTCGCCTTCTTTCTTCAGCCACTTCGCAAGCTTGCCCTCGGTCATGGTCGGCGACAGCGCGGGCATCAGGATTTGGGTGGACATGGCGCCCTCGCTTCAGCGGTACATGGCCGCTTTCGCGGCGGCAACGATGTCCTCCACCTGCGGCAGCGCCATATGTTCGAGGTTCGCGGCATAAGGCAGCGGCACGTCCTTCGCGCAGACGCGGCCGACCGGCGCGTCGAGGTAATCGAACGCCTGTTCCATCACGATCGCGGAAATCTCGGAGCCGATGCCGCACGTCACCCAACCTTCCTCACAGCTGACAAGGCGGTTGGTTTTCTGCACCGAGGCGACGATGGTTTCGGTGTCCAGCGGACGGATAGAGCGGAGATTGATGACTTCCGCATCGATGCCCTCTTCAGCCAGCCTCTCGGCGGCCTTCAGCGCCTTGCCCACCATGATCGAGTAGGCGGTCAGCGTGATGTCCTTGCCGGCGCGTTCGATCTTCGCCTGACCGATCGGCAGCACGAAATCGCCTTCGGGCACCGGGAAGCTCTGGCCATATAGGATTTCATTCTCGAGGAAGATGACGGGGTTGGGATCGCGGATGGCGGCCTTGAGCAGGCCCTTCGCGTCCGCCGCCGACCACGGCGACAGCACCTTGAGTCCGGGAATATGCGCATACCAGCTGGCGAAGTCCTGGCTGTGCTGGGCGCCGACGCGCGCCGCGGCGCCGTTCGGCCCGCGGAATACCATCGGGCTGCCCATCTGCCCGCCGGACATATAAAGCGTCTTGGCCGCCGAATTGATCAAATGATCCATCGCCTGCATGGCGAAATTGAATGTCATGAATTCGACGATCGGCTTGAGGCCGCCGAAGGCGGCGCCGACGGCCAGGCCGGCAAAGCCGTGTTCGGTAATCGGCGTATCGATCACGCGCCGCGCGCCAAATTCCTGAAGCAAGCCCTGGCTGACTTTATATGCGCCCTGGTACTCGCCGACTTCCTCACCCATCAGGAACACGCGCTCGTCGGCGCGCATCTCTTCGGCCATCGCATCGCGCAAGGCTTCGCGAACCGTTTGCGCCTTGCCGCCTTGCACTTCGGCTTGGGGTTGCCGCGCTGCCGCCGCCGGCGGCGGGGCCGCCGGGGCAGCGGGCGCCTTGGCTTCGACGGCCGCCTTCGGGGCGGACGGAGCGGTCGCGGGCTTGATCGCCGATTCGTTTTCGCCCTCTTCAAGCAAGACGGCGATCGGCACGTTCACCGCCACGCCTTCCGTGCCTTCAGGAACGAGGATCCTGCCGATGACACCTTCGTCGACAGCTTCCATCTCCATTGTCGCCTTATCGGTCTCGATTTCGGCAATGACTTTGCCGGTTTGGACTTTATCGCCCTCCTTCACGAGCCACTTGGCGAGTTTGCCTTCGGTCATGGTGGGCGACAGGGCGGGCATCAAAATCTGAACTGACATTGCTCGGCCCTCCCCTTAAGCGACCAGCACGTCGGTCCAGAGTTCCGACGGATCGGGCTCGGGACTTTGCTGGGAAAATTCCGCCGCGGCGAGGACGATATCCTTGATCTCCTTGTCGATCGCCTTGAAGGTGTCTTCATCGCCGGCTTTCATGGCAATCAATTTGGCGCGCAAGCCGTCGATCGGATCGTGTTCGGTGCGCATCTTCTCCAGTTCTTCCTTGGTGCGATACTTCGCCGGATCCGACATGGAGTGGCCGCGATACCTGTAGGTCTTGGCCTCCATCAGCACCGGGCCGTTCCCGCCGCGAATGTATTCGACCGCCTCGAGGCCGGCTTCGCGCACAGCCAATACATCCATCCCGTCGACCACCATGGTCTTCATCTTGTACGGAATGCCGCGGGCCGCGAGATCGCCGCCGGCGGTGGAGCGCTCGACCGACGTGCCCATGCCGTACTTGTTGTTCTCGACGATGAACAACACCGGCAAGGACCACAGCGAAGCCATGTTGAAAGATTCGTAGACCTGGCCCTGGTTGAAGGCGCCGTCGCCCATGTAGGCCATCGCAAGGCCGCCATCGCCTTTGTACTTGTGCGCGAACGCAAGGCCCGCGCCGATCGGGACCTGAGCCCCGACGATGCCGTGCCCGCCGTAGAATCCCTTCTCCCGGCTGAACATGTGCATCGAGCCGCCTTTGCCCTTGGAATAGCCGTCCCTGCGCCCGGTCAGCTCGGCCATGACGCCCTTCGGGTCCATGCCGCAGGCCAGCATGTGGCCGTGGTCGCGATAGCTGGTGATGATGGAATCGCCCGGGCGGCAGCACGATTGCAGCCCGACCACGACCGCTTCCTGGCCGATGTAGAGGTGGCAGAAGCCGCCGATGAGACCCATGCCGTACAACTGGCCGGCCCGTTCCTCGAACCGCCGGATGAGCAACATTTCCCGGTAAAAGCCCATCAGCATCTCGGTCGAGGGCTTATCGTTGGTGCCCTTGGTGGCCGGCTTCTTCATCGCCATGTAAATCGCTCCTCCCGCATCGCTTAAGTCTCACGCGCGCGGAGATACTGAAGGCCATGTGCGCGAGGACCAAGGGGAAAGCGCCGTAAGTGGTTGTAACAACGCAAATTTCGCGCTGCGAAAGAGATTTAGTAATAACGCGCCAGCGATTTTTGGAATTTTATTGCGCTCACTCAAGCGCAAAATAATAGCTAGCGTTCTTCCTTCCCGAATCGCGACCGGGTATACAATAGCAAGCTAATAATTAAGGCCGCGGCGCGTCGGTCGGGTCGGGAACGATGAGATCGTCCTTGTGAACGACACCGAGCATGGCGCGCGCGCGCTCCTCGAGCATGTCGCGATCCAGGCTTTCGGGACGCAACAGCCTCACCCGGTGTTCGAGCAGCTTCTTCTGCGCCGTCACGGCAGCAAGCTCGTAATCGGCTTCCTCGATTTGCTGGCGCAAACTCCACCACGCGAGGAGGCCACGATCGCCTTGCACGGCGTGGTAGCCAAAATAGGCGATGAGCGCCGCGCCCGTGAGCGGGCCCAGCACTTCGCGAACTTTCCGACCAAGGTCCTTACGCGCGATCATGCCAGATGAATCGAATCACGCCCGAGTCTTGCGGTCAATGTGGCAAATATGACTCACAATCGATTCGGCCGCGAACAAGCGTGACGGCACTATTTGATCCCGCGGCGGCGCTTGAACGCGGCACCGCCGTACACGGCCGCCGTACCGAGATCTTCCTCGATGCGAATGAGCTGGTTGTACTTCGCGAGACGATCCGAGCGCGACAGCGAACCGGTCTTGATCTGCCCGCAGTTGGTCGCCACCGCGATATCGGCGATCGTCGCATCTTCGGTTTCACCCGAACGATGCGAGAGCACGGCGGTGTAACCGGCCTTATGCGCCATCTCGACGGCCGCGAGAGTCTCGGTCAGCGTGCCGATCTGGTTCACCTTCACCAGGATCGAGTTGGCGAGGCCTTTGTCGATCCCGTCCTGGAGCCGCTTCGGATTGGTGACGAACAAGTCGTCGCCGACGAGCTGGACCTTGCCGCCGATGGCTTTCGTCAGCGCCGCCCAGCCCTCGAAATCGTCCTCGGCCATTCCGTCCTCGATCGAGACGATCGGGTAACGCTTCACGAGGTCTTCGTAGAACTTCACCATACCGGCGGCGTCCAGGGTCTTCCCCTCGCCTTCCATGGCGTACTTGCCGTTCTTGAAGAATTCGGTCGAAGCGGAATCGAGCGCAAGCACAACGTCGCTGCCCGGCTTGTAGCCCGCCGCCTCGATGGCCTTCATGATGAAAGCGAGCGCCGCGTCGGCGCTGGCGAGATTGGGGGCAAAACCGCCCTCGTCGCCGACGTTGGTATTGTGGCCGGCGTCCTTCAGCTGCTTCTTCAGCGCCTGGAAGATCTCCGCGCCCATGCGGATGGCGTCGGCGCCGGTCGGCGCGCTCACCGGCATGATCATGAATTCCTGGATGTCGATGGGATTGTCGGCATGCGCACCGCCGTTCACGATATTCATCATCGGCACCGGCAGGAGATGCGCTGCGGCGCCGCCGATGTAGCGGTAGAGGGGAAGGTCCGCGTCGACCGCCGCCGCTTTGGCGACGGCGAGTGAAACGCCGAGGATGGCATTCGCCCCGAGGCGCTTCTTGTTGGGCGTGCCGTCGAGGTCGATCATGGTCCGGTCGATCTTCACCTGATCGCTCGCATCCAGGCCGCCGATGGCGGCGAACAATTCGCCGTTTACGGCGTCGACCGCCTTGCGGACGCCCTTGCCGCCATAGCGGGATTTGTCGCCGTCGCGGAGTTCTGAAGCCTCGTGGGCGCCGGTCGAGGCTCCCGACGGAACCGCGGCACGTCCGAAAGCGCCGGTTTCAAGGGTCACATCCACCTCGACGGTGGGATTTCCGCGGGAATCCAGGATTTCCCGGCCGATGATTTCAACGATCGCGCTCATGACATCCCCTCAGGCGAAAGATGCCCGGTTGATGCGGGAAAAGCGCCGCCCGGTCAAGATTGTCCAAGCAGGTCGTGGTGCTTCTTATGACGCCGGAACCACATGGCGGCATAGCCGCACAACGGAACCACCTTGAGGCTGCGTTCGCGGGCGGCGCCGGCCACCTGCTCCATGAGACGGTCGGCAGCCCCGGTCCCGCGCAACGGAACGGCGGCCTCGACGTAGGGGATGAGCATCTGGCCCTCCTGGATGCGATAGGTCGCATAGACCAGATGGCCGTTCTCGATCCGCTCGAAGCGGCTGCGCTCGGTGTTGTCGGTGAAATCGCCGGTCATGGCTAGTGCGCCGGATGCGACAGACGCTCGACATAGGCGATGCCGATCGCCGACAGGATGAAGACGCAATGGATGATCGTCTGCCACATCACCCCGGTTTCGGTGAACGCGGCGCTGGGCGACCCGAGGCCGCCGGCCTCAATGAACGTACGCAGAAGATGGATCGAAGAGATGCCGATGATCGCCATGGCAAGCTTGATCTTCAACACGCTGGCATTGACCTGATCGAGCCATTCGGGCTGATCGGGGTGGCCGTGAAGACGAAGACGCGAGACGAAGGTTTCATAGCCGCCGACGATCACCATGATCAGCAAGTTTGAGATCATGACGACATCGATAAGGCCGAGCACGACAAGCATGATCTGTTGCTCGCCGAAGGTGTCGGCGTGGGTGACGAGGTGCCACAGTTCCTTCATGAACAGCAGCACGTAAACGCCCTGGGCGACGATCAGTCCCAGGTAGAGCGGAAGCTGCAGCCAGCGAGAGGCAAATATCAGCGCCGGCAGCGGGCGCAGACGGGCACGTTCAGCGGGTTCGGACATGGAAGAGGCCAAACAAAGTTACACGACGACCGGGTTGGCCTTCGCTACCAGATCAAACGCTTTCAGCGTGCTCATGATCCCCGGCATATCCCTCAGATAGATCATATTCGGCCCATCGGACGGCGCATGATCGGGATCGGGGTGGGTTTCCATGAACACCGCGGCGACACCGACCGACACTGCCGCGCGGGCGATCACCGGGGCGAATGCCCGGTCGCCACCCGAACTTGTCCCCTGCCCGCCCGGCTGCTGCACGGCATGCGTGGCGTCCATCACCACCGGATAGCCGGTCTTGGCCATGATCGGCAGGCTGCGCATGTCGGTGACAAGCGTATTGTACCCGAACGAAACGCCGCGCTCGGTGACGAGAATGCGGTCGTTGCCCGTGGACTCCACTTTCTTCACGACGTTGGCCATGTCCCAGGGCGCCAGGAACTGGCCCTTCTTGACGTTGATCGCCGCCTTGGTTTTTCCGGCGGCGATCAGCAGGTCGGTCTGGCGGCACAGGAAAGCCGGGATCTGGAGAACGTCGACCGCTTCCGCCACCGGCTCGCATTGTTCGATCTCGTGGATGTCCGTCAGCGTGGGCAGCCCCAGCTTCTCCCGGATCTCGGCGAAAACAGGCAAGGAATCCTTCAGCCCAATGCCGCGCCTGCCGGACACGCTGGTACGGTTCGCCTTGTCGAAGGAACTTTTGTAGATGAGCCCTAGGCCCACCTTGGCGGCCATTTCCTTAAGGGCGCTCGCGACTTCCAGCGCGTGCGCGCGGCTCTCCATCTGGCAAGGCCCGGCGATGATCGTCACGGGCTTGTCATTACTAACGGTCAGAGGACCGACTTTTACGGATTTTGCGCTCATGGAAGGAGAATATAGTGCGGAAGTTGCATGGCCGCCATGTTCGGGCACGATTGCCCGTCAGGATTGTTATACCGATGCCGCATCGGCTTAATACTTACGAGAGCGAAAGGAGCCGTTATGTCGGAGCACAAAGCCATCGTCGAGTGGGCCAAGCCGACCCCCGACTATCTCAAAGGCCGATATTCCCGCGAACATACCTGGAGCTTCGACGGCGGAGCGGCGGTGCTCGCCTCGTCCTCACCTTCGGTCGTGCCGTTACCGATGTCGAACGCGGCCGGCGTCGACCCGGAGGAAGCGTTCGTGGCGTCGCTCTCGAGCTGCCACATGCTGACCTTTCTCGACCTCGCGCGGCGGAAGGGATTTGCGATCGAGCGCTATCGTGACGAGGCGGTCGGCCACATGGCCAAGAATGCCGACGGCACGATGTGGATCTCCGACGTGAAACTAAAACCTAAGATCTCGTACGCCGGCGACAAGCGCCCAACGCCGGCGGAGGAAGAAGAGCTTCACCACCAGGCGCACAAGTTCTGTTTCATCAGTAACTCGGTGAAGACGGCCGTTACGGTAGATTCGGCGGCGTAGACACCGACGTCGCGGTCCCGGCCTCACAGGAGTGGCGTTTGCGTCAATTCCGCTTCGTCGTCCACTTCGTGACGAGATCGTCGGCGCGGGTTCGCACCGCCTGGGGAAAGCTCGCGCCGATGCGAACCAGGTCGGCGGTCACGAGCTCGCGGGCCCTCTCATCGACGATATCGAGATGCGGGTTCTTCGCGGCGATGGAAAGCCACACGTAGGCGATGACGATGTCGGCTTCGACGCCGTTGCCGTCGCGATAGGCCAGGCCCAGGCCAAGCTGCGCTTCGGGATGACCGGTTTGCGCAGCCTCGCGGTACCACTTCACTGCTTCGACGTGGTCGCGCGGCACATCGTCGTCGGTGGAGAGGAGGTTGGCGAGGAAGACTTGGGCGTTGGTATGCCCCTGCTCCGCGGCGCGGCGCGAATGCGCGGCCGCGCCTTTTGCATCCTTCGGACCGCCGAGGCCGCGCGATTCCAGCACGGCAAGACCATAACTCGCCTCGCGGATGTCCTGCTCGGTCGCCGCTGCGTACCAACGCCGCGCCTGGACATAGTCCTGCGCCACGCCGCGCGCTTCTTCGTAGCAGCGCGCGAGCGCGGCCTGGGCTTCCGGATGCCCCCTCTCGGCCGCGCGCAGATACCACTTCACGGCTTCGTCCGGATTCTTCTCCGGATTTCCAAACCCGCCATCCATGATCGCGCCGACGACATACTGCGCGAAAGGCACGCCGTTCTCGGCGTAAGGCATGACCAGGCCAAGGGCGCTCTTATGATCGCCATTGCGAAGCGCGATATAGGCATCGTCCAGCGGCGCCGCGTGAGCCGCGGCGCTTGTAGCCATCAATACAGCAAGGAGCGCAGATTTCACCGTGGGCAGTCGCATCGGATGCCTTTCCTGACAACGCATCCGGATGGGAATGCGGGTGGCCGACGTACGAGCTTACCTTACGTGGGAACCGGCCAACAACATGCCATGGATGGTTTAAGGCCTTGACTAAACCAGACGGCTTTGTTGGACCGCGGCCGCCACGAACGAGGTAAACAAAGGATGCGGGTCATGCGGTTTGGATTTCAGTTCCGGATGGAACTGAACGCCGACAAACCATGGGTGATCGGGATATTCCACCATCTCCGGTAGCACGCCATCGGGAGACATCCCGCAAAACACCAAGCCGGCGTCTTCGAGCTGCTTCTTATAA
>JBFWOJ010000023.1:0-48603 GCA_050250575.1 Rhodospirillaceae bacterium
CTTTCGGGCTACCCGGTCGCTGCGGTCCACGATGGCTTTGGTACACTTTGATCCATTATGTTGGGGACAACATCCTATCATTTCACCAGTTCCCCTTCGCCCACCCGAAGCTCACATGAGCCAATTCCAAGGCCATCCGTGCCTTGAGTGGGTAGAATGTTGCGGACAATTTCGATGATTAGACCGCTAGAGGCTGCACTTGGAAAGCTAATGGTCCTGCAAGCCCAGTGCTCAACCATGGTCATATGCGCCATAGGGATTTCGAAGCGAATTTTATTTGGAGGGCGAGCATTGTCCACAAACTAACCTGAAGGACTTGCTCTTTTCACTAAGGAACTCCCCATCGAATTTAGATGAAAGATTTAGACACGTGCACGGCCCTTTTGTCATCGTGCGTCGGGCAACGTTACCCACTATGCGCCATGGATTATGCAACCCGCGCCAATTCTCGCTTGGCGACGAACCACTCAATTTCACGCTGCCAAATAACCTTACTGGATCGTACGCAACATGCGTGGTGAGCTGACGTGGAGTCGGCATCATAAGGGAAGCCCTTACACGGGCTCCCCTACAGTACCTCCCTAATAGTGTAGCTCAGCGTACCCGAGATAGGGATGAACGACTGGCGCGGCGTCTTCTAATTACACATGGGTGGTGAGATCGGATAGCCAGTCGCGGGGAGACGAACCGTCCGACAGAGGTGGGGGTTCCGTGAGATGACTGTTCAAGTCGACGTGATCGCTCACTTACGCACTGAGATTTCCGCGCCCGACCCTTGGCTGCTCGCTTCAAACCCGTTCGAGCATAAGCGCTACGCGATCATGCTGAATATGATTGCGGCACGCGGACCTTTCGCATCTGCTCTCGAAGTTGGATGCGCTGCGGGGTTCTTCACCAAATTGCTTGCCGACCGCTGTGCATCGCTGCATGTGGTCGATGTTCTTCCGGAGGCCATCGAGCGCGCGCGTAGGCACGTTGGTGCGCGGCCGCACGTCACATGGGAGGCAGCGTCGATTGAGTCTCACCTCGCCAAAAATCGAACATTCGACCTAATCGTCGTCGCTGAGGTGCTGGCGTACCTGCCCGACTACAAGACTTTGAAAGAGGTCGTGCGCGACCTTTGCCGGCGTGTGCGCCCGGGCGGCCTCCTCATCTTTGGCTCGGCGGTGGATGAGACTTGCCGGCGCTGGGGGTTGTTGGCCGGCGCCGAAACAATTATGGCGGAGATGGATAAGCAAATGTTTGCGGTTGACCGAACTTCTTGCAAGGGTTCGTACTGGGGCGAAAATTCCATCGTCGCCGCCTATGCGCCGCTTGAATGCCGACAGACCCAGCGCTCCAGTCCATCCAACCTTCAGGAGATTGCCTTCGTTCCGTATCGGCCGGTGCAGACGATACCTGCGCGGTCCGTCCTCGTCCTTGCTCCTCATCCGGACGATGAGGTCTATGGTTGCGGCGGCGTGATATTGAGCCATGTCGCCCAGGGCACTGCAGTCCGAGTTGTCATCGCCAGTGACGGAGGCGGCGCGCTCGAAGGAGCGGATCGTTCGAGGACGGTGCGGCAACGCCGCGATGAAAGTTGCGCCGCGGCCCGGATTCTTGGCTATGGGCAGCCGATCTTCTGGGATTTGCCGGACCGCGCACTCGTCTACAGCG
This sequence comes from Rhodospirillaceae bacterium, assembly GCA_050250575.1. Taxonomy (GTDB): domain Bacteria; phylum Pseudomonadota; class Alphaproteobacteria; order Rhodospirillales; family Rhodospirillaceae; genus SHVO01. Next base: position 1,657 of record JBFWOJ010000023.1, read on the forward strand.
AGGAACTCACGCAGCGCATTGTGGCGGCGGTCGGCGATGCTGATCTTATTTATGCGCCATCGCCGACAGAGTTGCATCCAGATCACCGCGGGATAGCACTGGCGGCAATCGAAGCGCTGAGCCGAAGTGATGCCAGTAAGCGACTTGTCTTATACGAAATCAGCGCGCCCCTTCAGCCTAACGTGCTGCTGGACATCTCGGCGCACCACCAATGCAAATCGGCAGCCATGGCCTGCTTTTCCTCGCAACTCGAACGCCAGAAGTACGACGAGCAGATCGCGGCGTTGAACAGATTTCGCACCTATACGCTGCCTAAGGCAGTCAATGCGGCGGAAGCCTACTTCCTCGTCTGGGCCGAAGAACTCGCCAGAGATCCCCTGAAGTTCCATTGGCCGGCGCATGATAGGCATCTTACTGACGCGGCCGAACGCGCCCTGCGCCGCGAGCTCGCGGCGCTTCGGAATTCTACATCTTGGAAGCTGACCCGGCCCCTGCGCGCCGTGTCCAGGCGGATTCGCACGTTTCTGCGATCGGGCCCGATTTTCGTCACCGGCCCGCTTGCCGCTGCCCTGAAACTCTTTCGCCGGATTTACCACCGCGTCTATCGATCAGCATGACCATTCATACGTTCACCATCGCCGCCGCGAATTACCTGCCGAAAGTCCGGGTTCTGTTCAACTCTTTGCGGCGGTGGCATCCGGAATGGCGCCTTCATCTCGTGATCGCCGACACGCGCGAGTCCGATATCGATACAGCACCCACCGGTGCGGATGAGGTCCACTACCTGACAGATCTCGGCATCCCGCACTGGCGGCCCTGGGCATTCACCCACACGCTGATCGAATTGGCCACGGCCATCAAGCCGTTTGCTTTGCGACAATTGTTGCGCCGGCCGGATGCAAGCGCGGCCATATACTTCGATCCCGATGTCGCCGTCTTCTCGATGCTGGCCGAAATTCGCGACGGGCTCGTCGAGAATGATATCTTGCTTACCCCTCATCTCTCCTTGGCCGAAACCACAATCGAGGGCGTGATTGCAAACGAGTTATGTACTGCGCAGCATGGGATTTATAACTTGGGTTTCATCGCCGTCGCGGCGCGGGCCCAAGGTCGTGCGTTCAGCGAATGGTGGGCGGACCGGCTTTATCATTTTTGCCGGGAAGACATTCCGAGCGGAATTTATACCGACCAGAGATGGATAGATTTTGTTCCGGCCTTTTTCGACCGGGTAAAAATACTTCGATCTTCCCGCTTTAATGTTGCGCCCTGGAACCTTTCGAACCGCCGCCTGCTAGGCACTTTCGCCGACGGCTTCGAGGTCGACGGCGCCCCGCTCGGCTTTTACCATTTTAGCCAAGTCGATAATCAGGCCAACGACCCGGCGATTTCATCGCACGCCGCTGCAGTCGCCTTGACGAGTTGGTACCGAAAAGCGATCGCGGAGGTTATCGCGCCTAACTGCGAGCGTCCGTGGTCAATGGCGAACTTCGCGGACGGCCAGCCGATTGCGCGCGAGCAGCGGTTGGTTTATCGGCTGCGCAAGGACCTTCAGCGAAGATTTCCCGAACCTTTTCGCGCTGGTGGCGATAGCTACCAGGGTTGGTGGAACGACCAGGCGCGACGGGAGTTCCCGGCATTGTTTCGTTCGGCCACACGCGACGCGGAAATAAAATGGTTGTTGTCCTCGCTCATTTATGGCCGTGATGCGGAGGAGATCGCGACGGAATTCGTTCCGCGCCTCGGAAGAATGCCGTGGCTCGACGAGGTATCGGAATTTCCCAACGGCAAGGGGTCCACCGCATCACGTCAGGCAGTTGGGGCGGTTTCCGGGCCTTGAGAGCCTAATTCGACCTACGCATGAGATGTCGAAGGTAGCCAAGCCGAGCTGCACACCTAGCAACGAAATCGCTTATCACACTCGTGATTTCGGGAGCGGCGATCTCCTCACCATCCACCTTGCGAGACGCAGTATATAATAGATCTCCGAGTGGGGGTGATAAGGAAGTCCCTGATCTGTGGGCTGACCTGCCACTGAGTTTTCACCCGGCTGCGATTAGAAAGGGTCCCATCCGGGAATCCCCAATACTCCAAGGTATTCGGATATGCTCCGATACCACAAAGTAGAGTCGTAGCGCCTACGACCGAGTAGGTCGCGCTCCGAGTCCAAGGGTTAGTCCGTAGGCGTAGGGTGAGGCAATCGGAGCGGCCGGTTCATACGCAGAGATTTATCGCAACGTGCGCTTGATTGGCGCTGATCTTGTCGCAGGGCGGCGGAGCGCAGCCACTGTAGTGGCACCATTTATCTTAGGAGCGAAGATGTTACGAAAGGCGTTGTCCCTTTGTCTTGCTCTTGGAATGACACTGACGGGAGGATGGCTCATCCTGCGACAATTATTTTTATCAGAAATAGGCGGGGTCTCTTCCATTATTGGCGCGGTAATCCTCATAATTGCGGGAGGCGCATGGCTTTACGAGGAGTTCTCTCCGAACATTCGAGGAACCAAGACCACGTCCATCTGACAACTGAATGCCCGTTCAGTTTCCCACATCTGCGCGGCGCATCGGGGAGCAGACACGTCGTTTATCAGAGGATTCCTTAGGGAGTACACTTACGGGACTCGCGAATTTCCCTAATTGATAATCTTGATAGCCTAAGCTGAGCGAGTTGAGCCTCGGCGGCTGGGCGAATGAAATTATTTCTGATTGGCTTCCCGAAATCGGGGACAAGCACGATACATACAGCGTTAGAGAGAAGCGGGCTCCGGTCAGCGCATTGGCGCTGCGACCAGGGGTTTGTCGGCCAGATTATTTACGAGAATTATTACGCTGCCCGCGACCCGCTGCATTCGCTCACTACATTTGATGCGATAACGCAAGCGGACGTCTGCTTGCCTGCCATGGGTATTAACTTCTGGCCCAATCTTGACTTTAATATTCTTGGCGCGATTTTGACTGCCCATCCAATTTGACTGCCCATCCAAGCTGTCTATTTCTGCTGAATTGGCGCGAACCCCACTTGACGGCTTCATCCATCGGCCGCTGGGGAGACCTCCAGGCGCGGCTGGTAGTATCGGATGTTCCGGGATTGCCGAAAGGCTTTGGTGGCGAGACAGTCCACCTAACCCATTGGATAGAGGGGCACTATCGGGCCGCACGGCGTTTCTTTCAGCAGGCGAATTTCCTTGAGCTTGATATTGCGGCGCCTAACGCCAGAGACATCCTGGGGAAGGCGCTTGGCCATTCGCTCGCCTGGTGGGGACGGGTGAACGAAAATCTGCCGCGCCCTCGCGTCGATACTGCCTTAGGTCCGGCGGAGGCTGCCCGCTATTCTACTTAGTCGGCAACGGGAGGCCGCCCGCGTAATCGGAAGTAGCGCGCATGATTAAGACGAGGTCTCGAGCCGAGCGAACGCTCGTAGGCATGCGGTTCATATAAATTACACTGCGTCCATCGCGATCTTCAATGACCGGCTCCCAGCCGCTGAGGATAAGATCTCGAACATGATGTGTTTGTACCCACCGGAATTCAATGCCGCTATCTTTCAGTTTCTGTAGTGTCGGAACCAAACTCACAGCCGCGGCATCGACGTCGATGATTTGGTCTTCAGGCCAACCATCTTCAATTTGATCTAGCATCTGCCACCGACCTTGCATTCGAGCTCCCCACCCGGCGGAAAAAGTTTCCGCAATATTTCGCCGAGCGCCATCCGGGACTCCCTAGTACGTGTCATTTTGTACTGTTGGAGCTCTGGTAACGGAAATTTGGCATTTTGAAAGCAAATGCGACCCCAACGGTGCGTCACTTCTTCCCGGATGATCCCGACCATACCTTGATGGCCGATCCGCCTAGGACAATTGCGCCGCTCTATGTGCCGCGCGGCGGCTTGGATATTCCTCCGCATCCGTTCGCCGGGCCTCTCGCATCAGGTCATCGGCGCGGGAAGGTTTCAGGCCCATTGCGCGCGCCGCGGCGTTCACGCGTTCTTTGAGGAGCTGAAGGCCGCGAGGATGCCGGCGCGGCGCCTGAGGAGCACGGTCTTGCTCCTCGCATCACCATACCGGAGGTCGAAGTCCAACTTCCGAAGTTCCTCCCCGCGGCTCTCAAACCATGCCTGCATAGTATCGAGTTGGCCTTCCAAGCCGGCCAAGGCGCGAGCAGGCCATGGGCGATCCGATAGCAGTTTCAGCGCCCCATTCATTGATGGCAAAATTCACTGCGGTGCACACCAGTCACAGTTGTCTCGAATGTAGCCTTGTGAGCAATCGATCCGGCCGTTTGCGGGCCCTCGCAACATCGTCCAGTCATGGGCCGCGGTTTCAGTCCGGGCAACAGGCGAATCACCCGGCCGCGCCCATTGCCGGATCGCTGATGCTGTGCTTCCCGGTCTCGATGCGTCCGGCCGCGCGGCGCGCAAATGGGCCGGCGCTGACCGTGAAATCGTACCAATGGCCGGTTTCGGCCACCGACCACTCGCGATTGACGCGCCCACCCGCCGGCACGGCGAAATCCTCGCGCCTGATGTCGTAGGCATTGTGTTCGAGCTTTAAGGTCAAGGGCTGCTCGCCGGCATTGCGCGCGGTCAGTTGAACTTTCCGCATGCGCGGTTGGTAGCGCACATCGATCTCGGCATGGGTATCGGCATCGCCGGTGAAGTCGCGGCGGAATCCGTTCGGGCCGATCACGAACAGATCGTACCGGCCTCTGTCCGCGCCTGTTTCCCAAAAATCGCTGAGGTTTTTGCCGGCCTCCACCGTGTAGCGTTTCGGGATGCGATCGAGGTGCAGGCGGTCATAAACGTGGAACACCGCGCCTTGCTTGCCGGTATTGCGTAATTCGAGCGTGATTCCTTTAGCATCGACCTTCGAGGTCGTATTCAATTCGTAGGGCAGGGCGCGTGACGGGCGGACGCCGGTTTCTTGGAACAGCTCCTGATGTTTCTCCGGCGGCAGGATACGTGGCCGCTGGATATGGGCAAGCACCACTGTCGAGGCGCCGGCCACGTCGGGCAACTTCGGGAATGCAGGGTCGTTCGGCGTCGCGAAATCGAAAGCCGAGGTGAGATCGCCGGATACCGCGCGGTGCCACGGTGTGATCGCCGGGATGACGACATCGAATCGCTTCTCGATGAACTGGCCGACGGAGGTGTGGTCGAACACCTGCGAGCTCACCCAGCCGCCCTTGCTCCAGGGCGAGACGACGTACATCGGCACCCGCGGTCCCATGCCGAACGGACGCACCAGCCCGCTCCAATCGTCGGCCTTGGCGATGTGCTTGCGCTCGGGATCGGAGAAATAGTGGCCGGCGAGTTCGAAGGTCGCTTTGCCCTGCATCACGCCGTTCTTATCGTAGGAAGGCGGCGCCGGCGGGGCGAGGTGGTCGTAAAGTCCGTCGTTCTCATCGAAAGTCTGGAAGAACACTGTGCTCGCCCAGACTTTCGGATTAGAGGTCAAGGCTTCCAGTACCTTCGCGGTGAACTCGGCACCCTCGATCGGCGTCGAGCGGCTTGGATGTTCCGAGAACGGCGGCGAGGGAAGGACCCAAGACACGGCGGGCAGCGTGTCGTCCATCACGTGCTGCTTCAGCTGCGCCAGCGACCACGGACTCATGCCCTTTTCGTAGAGCGCGTCGCCCGGCTTGCAATTGCGGAAGCTCTCGAAGGCGAGTCCGCCATGCATTGCGCCGGTCCAATTGTTGTTGGGGTCCTGATAAATCCGCCAACTCACGCCGGCCTTTTCCAGAACGTCGGGGATCGTCGCCCACTTCAGCGCATTGCCGACATAGGTGTATCCGGGAGTCGGCAGCGCGCCCTTGATCCAGCAACGGAAGTTGTCGGGCTCCGAGTGCTCGTCGGTGGCGTTGATTCCTTTCGCACGCAGCTCAGGGTCGTTGCTGGCGCCTGACCAGAACACAATCCGGTTCGGGTCGGTTCCGGCCGTCACCGAGCAGTGATAGTGGTCGCAAATCGTAAACGATTCAGCCAGCGCGAACTGGAATGGAATGTCGTCACGGCGGTAGTAGCCCATCGTGTACGGCGTCTTGTAGCGCGGCCATTCGGTCATGCGGCCTTGACCCCACGCCCCCTGCGCATCCGCATAAGAATGCGGCGTTCCCGGCACACGCAACGCGTCGGTCGTCTTGGTGTCCAAATGGAACGGCATCATCTCCGTCTCGCCGTCCGATTGGATCCACACATTGCGGCCGCCTGACTGCGGAATGGGGTGACGGTCTCCGAAGCCGCGCACGCCCCGCATGGTCCCGAAGTAGTGGTCGAACGAGCGATTCTCCTGCATCAGGATGACGATGTGCTTCACGTCCTTGATGGTACCGGTGACCTGCGCCGCCTGAACGGCGAGCGCCTCTCGTATGACGTGCGGCAGCGTTGCGAGAGTGGCTGCGCTTGTATTTCGGCACGCTCCAGCAGCGTGAATATTCCGAATCTCTTCCAGGATCCGGGCTTGCGTGTCGACTTTGTCTATCGTCAGACCTTCCAGGTCGCCGGCCATGAGTTTACCGGCTCTTTCGAAGCGCGGAATCTGAACGGCGTGAAAGCGAACGAGTATCAGGAATCGAATGGCAGGCGCTTCAATACGAACACCTACCAACTCGGTACCAGCTTTTCGCTCGGGCTGACGGCTAAGTTCTAGGTTCTCTCGCGGCTTGTTTTGGGGCTTTATGGCCCCGACGCCGGTTCCCACTCCAACCAGAAGGCGCGCCGCTGCCTTAGGAAGAGAACCGCTATAGGGCTTCCGCGAGATAGCGCTTGTGCTTCCCGGCCCGGTTTGTGACAGTCCGCAGCGGGGCGGCACCCCGGCCACCCTATTGCGGAGAGCGTTCTTACGCCCGAAATAGCGGGCTAAGTGATGTCCTTTGACCTTAAACCTCCGTCGCAAATGTCATCAAAAATTCATATTCGCGACATTAATTAGTAATTGTGCTGAAGGGCGGGCGGGCTCACACTTCCTCCCACGAAACATTTTTGTGGAGGATTTTCTGCGATGAGAACTGTTCCGGTGCTGTGCGCCGCTGCCGCACTGATGCTGAGTGCAGCGGGATCAGCTGAGGCCGGCGAAGTGGTCGAGCGCGAAGGGCTGGCGCTGGAGGCGATTGCAAGCGGTAACTGGAGCGTGGCGGAAGCCGAGCTGCGGGCGGGTTTGGTCAAGACGCCCAACGATCCCATGAAACTCTTGAATCTGGCGTATGTGCTGCAGAAGTCGGGTCGTGCCCAGGAAGCCGCGGCCGTTTATGGCCAGGTTCTGGTGGTGGACAGCAATCCTCTCGTTGCGGTCGGCTCGAGCGCAAATCCGCGTCCGGCGCGGGCAAAGCAGCTGGCCATGAAGGGAATCGCCTCGCTCGAGAAATAAAACTCGCGCAGGGATGTTGATACGGCGTCGGTTTTCCGGCGCCGTTTCTTTTTGCGAAATCCAATTGCGCTACGGAGCGGTTGCGATACTTGAAGAGCGGTCGGGGAAGGGGAACACGGCCCGGGCCGCCGGTCTCTCGCCGAGTGCCGCCAATGCAGCGGCGATATCCTGTTGATGCCGCGCGAGGACCGGGCGAAGGTCCGCCTCGAGGTGAGATCGCGTCGCACCGGTCGGCGACGCGTCGATCAAGCCCTCGACGGTGAACACAGCAAATTCGTCGAGATCTTGAAGGCCCCGGCGCCGAGCATCCGGATTGGTTACGCGGCTTACAGCGGCAAAACGGGCCGTCAAAAGGGCATCGATCCGATCGGCCAGTGTGACCGCGGGCGCCGCGGCCTCCGCTCTTGGCTCGCCAAGACCTGCGTTCACTTGGCCCCTCGCTAACGCCGGCGACGCAATCGCCCAGATCAGGAAGGCCGTAACAACAGGAAGGTGAAACAAGGATGCAGGTTTCATGGCCTGTTCATTTCACGACGACGGACGCCCCGACAACCCCCCGGATACCACTCTTCATGAAACTGTCATTTCCCAGGTGGAGAGGACGGGCGCGCGCTGGAGAGGTCGATTTTGTGACAAAAAAATGACACGGTGGTCGGCGTTCGGAAAATTCTATAGCACTCGCGCTTCGTTTTTCCGTTTCAGCGAATCACTCTCATGTCCGAGATAGAACTCAAGCTCACCGGATCTCCCGCAGGCCTGAAGGCGGCCGCGGCGCGACTGGCCAAGAAAGCGGTCGATGGCTCGTCTTTCGCCAACGCGCTTCGCGCTGTCTATTTCGACACCGCGAAAGACGACCTTCATGCGAAAGGCTTGGCGTTTCGGGTGCGCGAACAGAACGGGCGCTTCGTTCAAACTCTGAAACAGTCGAAGGCCGGTGACGATGCCCTGACGCGGGGCGAATGGAGCGACGATATTGCCGGCGCCGCTCCCGAATTGCTCGCGACCAAGAGTGGCCGCAAGCTGAGGAAAGTATGGAAGGACGTACGCCTGCTTCCGCGCTTTCGCACGGACATTCAGCGGCACGGTTTCATGTTGCGGCCGCGGCGTGGCACGGAAATCGAGGTTGTCCGCGACGAAGGCGAGATTCGCGTTGTTGGCCGCGATGAGGAGCCGATCCGGGTCTCGGAGATCGAATTGGAACTGAAGAAGGGCTCGCCCGCCGCGGTCTATCGGCTCGCGCTCGAGATCCTTTCTCATACAAAGGTGCAGGTTGAACCGCGGGCAAAATCTGATCGGGGTTATAGGCTTCAATCGCCCGGTGCGCGCATAGAAGCCGTGAAGGCCGACACGCCCGCCGTGCATAAGCGCGATGCGTTGGTGGACGTGTTACGTTCGGCGGCCCGCCGCCACTTCGGGCAATTCCTGGCCAACATCCCGGGGGCTCTCGCCCAAGACCCTGCGAGCATTCATCAGATGCGCGTCGCCATGCGGCGCCTGCGTTCCGCAGTTTATGCGATGCGTGAGCTATTGCCGGAAAAGCATTATGAGTCGGTGCGCATGAAGCTCAAGTACCTCCTTCAAGTGTTAGGTCCCGCGCGGGATTGGGAGGTTCTGAGCGAGCGGATCTCCGAGCTTGACGGCGAGGAAGAGTTGAAGGGCGCCGCCGTCGGTGTAAAGACGTCCGTGAAAGCTCATAGACGCGAGGCGCTCATGGGCGTTGCAAGCGCGCTTGGTTCGCAAAAGAACACCAGGACCATGCTCGAGGCGATGCTTTGGTTCGAGGACCTGCCGACGTCGCGCCATGGCCGCGCGCTCAAGGTTCGGGCAGGCGATGCCGCGCCTCGGCTGCTTGACGAACTCTTCAGCAAGGTCGCGCGCCGGGCACGTCGTTTCGCAAGACAATCCGTCGGCGATCGTCACCGCCTGCGAATTGCGTGCAAGAACCTGCGTTACAATATCGATCTGTACGGCGCGCTTTTTGGTGCGCGCAAAGCCGGCGGCTTTCTCAAGCGCCTCAAGGCCGTCCAGGACGACCTTGGTCAATTGAACGATGTGAGTCGCGCAAGGGAGCTTCTCGGTGATCTCGTGGAACGGTCGCCGCAAAAGGCGGCTGCCCGCTCCCTCATTGTGCGCCTGGAACAACGGGTCATCAGCGCGGAAAAACGCGCGCGCAAACACGTGGCGGCGCTCACGCGTGCCAGACGGTTCTGGACATAAGCGCACGGCGCTTGCATCGACTTTGTGTCAGCACGGCATCTCGAAAGAACAGGGCGGACCCTGAGGTCCGCCCTTTGACGTCAGGACATTTAAGTGCCGATCTTTCCACCGTCCGCTTTTCTGATCACCACGGTGGCGGCACGAGGACGGCCGGCCGGATCGAAATCTGGCCAATTGCTGACCGCACGCGGGTTCGCAGGTGTCGGGACGCCCCAGGCGGCCGTGCTCTCGCCCGGATGCTGAACATTGATGAACATCGTCCTCTGGTCAGGCGTCATGCTCACGCCGGTGATTTCCGCCCCGCGTGGACCGGTAAGGAACCTCTTTATTTCGGCATTGTCCGGATCGACCGCCAGCATCATGTTGTTCTTGATGTTCACGTAGTTTGTCCGGTTCTGCGAGCCGTTGGAAATATCGGTCTGGACCCACATGCGCCCATCGCGGTCGATGTAGATCCCATCCGGGGAACCAAAAATATTCGAAGCATCGAGGCGAACGGATGCGTCGAACGCAGGGTCGCCCGCCAGGATGTACACGCTCCAACGCATGGTATCGGCCGTGTGGTCGCCTCCAGCATGACTGATTTCGAGAATATGACCGTACGGATTCGGCGCGCGTGGATTTGGGCTGCTGGGCGCTTCCCACCCCGATCCGTTGGTGAGGGTGAGATAGACGTTCTGCGTACGGGGATGGACAGCGCACCACTCCGGTCGATCCATCTTTGTCGCACCTAGCGCGTCTGCTGCTTGCTGCGTCCGAATCAAGACATCCGCCTGGTCGGTCCATCCATTGGCCGGGGTGAGGGGGCCTTGACCGAACACAAGCGGAAGCCATCGGCCCGTGCCATTCGGTTCGAACTTGGCGACGTAGAGCACGCCTTCATCGAGCGGACTGCGGCGAGGGCCGTTGGTGTTGAACCAACCCTTGGTCACTGAACGCCACGGTTCGGCACTCACGAATTTGTAAAAATAATCGCCGTTCTCGTCGTCACCGGTATAAATCACGGCATGACCCCGCGCCTGAGCGAAGGTGGCGTTCTCGTGCTTGATCCGGCCAAGAGCGGTACGCTTCACCGGCGTAGACCGGGGATTGAAAGGGTCGACCTCGACGACCCACCCAAAGCGGTTGAGCTCCTTCCGGTTCTTGGCGACATCGAACCGCGGATCGACCGTGTGCCAGCGGTAGCCCGCGCCGTTCGCGCTGATCCCGTACCGGGCTTCCGCCGCGCTCGCGGTCCACGTCGTGTCGGAGGTCCCGAAATATCCGTTCCAGTTCTCTTCGCACGTGAGATAGGTATTCCAGGGCGTGAACCCGTTAGCGCAGTTGTTGAGGGTGCCGCGCGGCGATAGACCGAGCTCCGACTGCAGCGCCGGATGGCTCTCGGTCACGGGGCCGGAGAAGGACATCGGCGTATTTCCCGTGATGCGGCGATTGTATGGGCCATCAACGGCTTGCCACTTGCCGTTCACGACCGCGACTTCGATCACGCTGACGCCGTGTGCCGCGAGTGCCTTGTCGACCTTTTCCTGGGTCATGACAGTGGCGCCGTCGGTATAAAGAAGGACGGCGTCTACGTATTCGTGGTTCACGACCAGAAGCCCGCGATGATTGCCTTCGTGTCCCGGGGCCAGCGGAAAATAGTGCATGCCGTCATGATGCATGCCGATCTGCTGTTCTTGCTCGGCCGCCGTGTTGGAAGCGTCTTTCTTCCACGTCGGACCGTTAGAGAACAACGGTTGACCCCACGGAATCAGGGGTTCGGCGGTATATCCGCTTGGCACGACCAGGCTATCGGCATCGCTGGTGGGCACGGCCGCGAATCCGAGAGCCGAGCGGCTTGCGATCTGGGCGGTCGCAGGCGCGGCGCTGAGCGTCTTCCCCGCTCCGATGAACGCTAGTGCCCCGGCGCCGAGTCCTCTCGCCAGCGCTGAGCGGCGCGACATTGCAATCACGTCGTGCAGCGATTCGTTGCCGCTCGTGTTCGACCCCTCGGGCCGCTCATCGGTCATTGTCATGAAGTCCCCCTTGAAGCGGCCCCATGGCCGGTTACGCAGGGGAAGCTAGACCGCGCGTCGTGACAGTGCCTTGTCGCCACCGCGAAACTTTCGTGGCGGTGCTGTTACAGGGACGTCGCGGTGCGTCCTTGTGAACGTGGAGGTGCGAGGCTCGCAAAAAGAACATAGGTCGTGCGGTCCGCCGGCGCGGGGACGAATCGCGTCCACCACACTTAGGACCGCATTCGTGGGGGGGCGATCAACACTTTTGCGGTTCCCAATGTTACAAGCATCCAGTCCCGTCATCATCGGCGCCTTGAGGGGTTCCACCCACGACTTCTATGCTGACGCCTGGTACACCGCGGGACTTCTTTGCATCGGCGTCGTCCTCATCCTGGGCGTGACCGCCATCGTGGGCAGGCGGGCTTGGCGACGGCGTCAGAATAGCGCGGCGCTGCATTCATATGGCGGGGCGGATATGACGAGACGTTACAGCTACGCGAGCCACCTCGAGTGCAGCGCCACTGGCGAACGTTACGAGATGAACGTTCCCCAGAACCTATCGAAAGCCGGAAAGCCACTGCTCGTCCGCTACGACGTCGCGGCGCTCAAGAAAGAGATCAAGCGCTCCGATGTCGAGACGAGGCCGGCGGATATGTGGCGCTGGCATGAACTGCTGCCGCTCAAGCGGCCTGAAGACATCATCAACCTGGGCGAGATGGAGACGCCGCTGGTGGCGCTCTCGGACGCCAGCCGGCCGAAGGGATTCGCCGCGCCCCTGGTGAAAGACGAAGGCCGCCTGCCTACCGGTTCGTTCAAGGCCCGCGGTCTGGTGATGGCCGTCTCCATGGCGAACGCCTTCGGCATCAAGCGCGTCGTTATCCCCACCAACGGCAATGCCGGCGCGGCCATGGCGGCTTACGCCTCCCACGCCGGCATGGAAAGTTTCTGCTTCTGCCCGGAGGACACGCCGGAAGTGAACGTGCGCGAGATCGCACTGCAGGGCGCCAAGGTGTGGCGCTTCAACGGCCTCATCAACGAGGCCGGAAAGATGATCGCGGCCGGCAAGGAGCCTTTGGGCTGGTTCGACGTCTCGACCTTGAAGGAGCCCTACCGGATCGAGGGCAAGAAGACGATGGGCCTCGAACTCGCGGCACAGTTCGGGTGGGAATTGCCCGACGTGGTGTTCTATCCCACGGGCGGCGGCACCGGGCTGATCGGCATGTGGAAGGCGTGGCAGGAGCTGCGGGAGCTCGGTTGGATCGGCGCGAAGCTCCCGCGCCTGGTGGCGGTGCAGGCCTCCACCTGCGCGCCGATCGTGCGCGCCTATGAACAGGGAGCCGAGCACGCCGACCCGTGGGTGAATGCCCATACGGTGGCCTCGGGCATCCGCGTGCCCGCCGCCATCGGCGACTTCTTGATGCTGCGCGCGATCCGCGAGAGCAACGGCTTCGCCATGGCGGTCGATGACGCGGACATCCTTGAAGCCGTGAGCCATGTCGCCGGGCGCGACGGGGTTCTTCTGTGCCCCGAGGGCGCGGCGACCTACGTCGCCTATCGCACGGCCGCGGAGCGCGGGATGATCGCGCCGACCGACAAGGTGATCCTGTTCAACTGCGCCAGCGGCCTGAAATATCCGATGCCGCCCGCGGACGCCCGCATCGACATCAGGAGCGGGCCGGTGGACATCGTCGAGATCGTCGACAAGGCTTAGTGACTGAAGTTCGTCGTCAGCGACAGGCGGAACGCGCGCGGGCCGACGCGATTCAGGGTCTCCGAGCGGCTCGCCGTCCATGGGTCTTCGTCGAACACATTGCCGATACGCCCGCGCAACGTCGCCGGCACCTTGCCGATCGCGAATGAATATCGGAAGCCGAGGTCCAGGGTCGCATAACCGGGCGTGGTCACGCCGTTGCGCGGATTCAGCAGCATGTTGGTCTGGCCGTTGAGCTGACTGTCGATCGACAGGCCCTTCAGGAACGGCACTTGGTAGGTCACATTGAGCAGCGCCGAGAGCTCCGGCACGCCGACATCGTCGTGCTCGACATGGCGAACCTCAACGACAACACCACCGTCGCCGCGCCGAGTGTCTATCCGTCGGGCGTTCAGCATGCGTCAAAGACAGCCGGCGTACGCTCGCCCTCGCCGGACGTGTCCTCGATCCGCCCGGCCGCCCGCTCAGCTGAACCACTGCGCCATCGCCGCGCCGAGATCGGGCAGCGTTACCGCGCTCATGTGATTGCCCGGGACTTCAATGTAGGTCGCGTTCGGCAGCGCGTCCGCCAGGGCGCGCGCCGAGCCGTTGTCCCTGTCCTGCGCGCCGGTCAGCACCATCACCGGCATATCGAAGGTGCCCAGCGCCTCGCGCGGAACCCGCGGAAAACTTTCGACCAGCAGCAGCAGCGCCTTGGGATCGCCGCCGGTCGTCTTCAGGAAGGCTTCCGCCATCCATTCGCTCGAGAATTTCTCGTGCGTACCCGCACCCGACAGGACCTTGCGAAAGAAGTCGGCGCGATGGGTCAGGTCGAGAAGGCCCTCGAGCCCCATGCCCGCGATCATCGCCTTGCCGGGCCTGGCTCCGCGCGCAAGCATCCGCGCCGTCGTGCGTCCGCCGAGCGAGTAGCCGCCGAGGTCGAAGGCGCCGGGCCCAAGGCCAAGCTGCGCCAGCAGGCCGAGATTGTCGTCGGCGAGGATATCGGCGGTGTAGTCGGCCTTGTCGTGGCTGCGGGCGCTTTGTCCGTGCGCGCGCAGGTCGGGCATGATCACGCGGCGTCCCTCGGAGGCCAGTCTCTCCGCATGTCCATATTTGATCCAATTGACCTCTGCGTTGGAGAACAGGCCGTGGATCAGCACCAGCGGCCGGCCGTCCGCCGGCCCCATCGCGCGGAAGACCATGCGGTCGCCGTGCGCGCCGCGGAATTCTTGCGCGGTCGGTTTCACTTCTTCTGCGCGATAAGGGCGAGGAGTCCGCGCAGCGCGAGGTCGTAGCCGTAAATGCCGAGGCCGGCGACGCGCCCGGCGCAGACCTTGGCGATATCGGAATCGACGCCGCGGCGTGCGGGATTGGAGATGTGGACTTCGACCGTCGGGAAGGGGACGAGTGAGATCGCCTGCGCCAGCGCCGCATAACCGGCGGCAAAGCCGCTGGGATTGACGATCGCGCCGTCGAATCCGCGGGCGTGGGCCTCGTACAGGCGGTCGGCGACTTCGCCTTCGCTGTTGGAGTGGAAAGTCTCCACCGTGATGCCGAGTGCGGCGGCATAGGCTTCGATCTCGCGGTCGTAGTCCGCGAGCGTCAGTGGGCCGAACAGCTCCACCTGCACCTTGCCGCGCATGTTCATGCCGGCGCCGTGGATGACCAGGATCTTCGTCATGCGCGGGCCTTGCTCTTCGGCGCCGCCGCCGCTTTCTTTCTCGCCGCCCTCTTCATCGCGGCTCCTTATTTGTTCACCCGCGCGCCGGCCAGTTCGGCGATGGCGCCCAGCGTCGTCTGCGCGGCGTTGAGGCCGAGGCGGAAGTCGTCGTCGCTGAAGGTGGAAAACACATCGGTGGGCTGGTGCCAGTGCGGGTCCCAGCCGTTGCCGATATGCGCGCCGCGCTCGTTCTCGCGCAAACTGATGGAGGGGATCAGGTCCTGGAACGGCACTGAGTCCGTATTGGTCATGTGGCTGCCGACCGTCGCCGGGTAGTCGGCCGCGTATTTCTCGTTGGCGGCCGCGAAGATCCAGGCCAGCGCCTGCGCGTCCGCCGCCATCTTGGCGCCGCTCTGGAATTCGATATTCACGTCCGCTTCCGGCCGCTGCCGGGGATCGACGCTGCCGTCGGCCTTCGGCATGCCGTGGTCGAACAGCATCATGTCGTGCTGGATCACGCCCAGCCACTTCGGCTCGGGATAACGGCCCGATCCCGCCGGATCCTCCTTTCCCTGCAGCGTCGCGCGTTGCGCGACATAGGCGCGCGCGCCGTTGAGCCCGGTCTCCTCGTTGTTCCACAGGATGAAGCGGATGGAACGTTCCGTCGTCACGCCGGGCGCGGAGAGGATGCGGGCGAGCTCCATCACCAGCGCGGTGCCCGAGCCGTCGTCGTTCGCCGCTTCGCCCCAGCCGTGCCCGTCCATGTGCGCGCCGACGATATACATCTCCTGCGGCCGGGTGGCGCCGATCTTGGTGCAATACACCTGCTCGCGCGCGCCCGGGGTCGACGGCTGCTCGTTCAGCTTGCGCAGCCGCGCATCGGGCTGTTTGTTGGGATCGGTGTTCACCCCCGTGGGCGCGGCGATGCCGCGCGGCTTCGATCCGCCCGGGCCGCGGCCCGGAACCACGACGCCCGACGGCACGCGCGGCGCGTTCGGCGCCGGCGGATGATACGCGTACGTCAGGCGTTCGGTGTTGGTGCAGCCGTAGCTCTGCAGCTGCTTCTCGATCCAGTCGATCGCGGCGCGATTGCGGTCCGTGCCTTCACGCCGGTCCCCGAACTGCGTCAGTCCTTTGATCGTCGCCTTGTAGCGCTCGAGGTCAAGGCGCGCGACCAGCGCCTGCGCGGCCGGATCGGGGCCCGCCGCGGCCGGCGATTGCGCCCGCGCCGGCGCCGCAATCATCACCGCGCAAAGGGTTATGACGATCGCTTTCATGAGTCGCCCTTCCACCTCACCAGCCGCAGGTCCGCGCCTTGTTTTCCTTCTCGAGGTACGTGCGCAGCGGCTGGAAGTATGCCAGCAGCGGACCTGCGTCCATGCGGCGCTGTCCGGTAAAGGCGGCGAGCGCTTCGGGCCATGGCTTGGACTGGCCCATCTCCAGCATGGCGTTGAACCGCTTCCCGACGTCCTTCGATCCGTAGAACGAACACCGATGCAGCGGCCCTTTCCAGCCGGTGATGTCGCAGGCGGCTTTGTAGAATTGGTATTGCAGGATGCGCGCCAGGAAATAACGCATGTACGGCGTGCCGTTGGGGATGTGGAACTTGGCGCCGGGGTCGAAGTCGTCGGCGCTGCGCGCCGCCGGCGGGCGGATGCCCTGATACTGGGTGCGCAGCTTCCACCAGCCCGCGTTATAGGTCGCCGGGGTCAGTTCGCCCGAGAACACCTGCCAGCGCCATTTGTCCACCAGCAGCCCGAACGGCAGGAACGCGACGCCCTCCAGCGCGCGTTGCATCAGAAGGTCGATGTCTTTGGACGCGTCGGGCGCCTGGTCGATGAGCCCGATCTGCTTCAGGTACTCCGGCGTGATCGACAGGGTGATCATGTCGCCGATCGCCTCGTGGAAACCGTCGTTGGCGCCGCCCTGGAACAGGCGCGGCTGGTTCATATAGGCGCGCTGATAGAAGTTGTGCCCCAGCTCGTGGTGCGCGGTGTTGAAGCTGTCGGCGTCGACGCGCGTGCACATCTTGACGCGGATGTCTTCGCGCGAGTCGAGACTCCATGCCGACGCATGGCACACGACCTCGCGGTCCGCCGGCTGCACGATCATCGAGCGCTCCCAGAAGGTCTTCGGCAGCGGCGCGAAGCCCAGCGAGGTGAAGAACCCTTCGCCCGTGCGCATGATCTTGTAGGCGTCGTAGTCCTTGTCCTTGAGTACGGCGTTGAGGTCGATCGCGGGCCCGGTGCTCCCGCCGGCGATGTCGCTGATGGCGCCCCACTCCTGCGCCCACATGTCGCCCAGAAGGTCGGCCCGGATCGGCTGGTCGGGCGGCACGATCGCGTTTCCGTATTTCTGGTTCAGCTTCGCCCGCACATGGCAGTGCAGCTGGTCGTAAAGCGGCTTCACCTGGTCCCACAGCCGGTCGACCTCGGCGGCAAAGGCGTCGGGCGGCATGTCGTAGCCGGAACGCCACATTACGCCGACATCGGCGTATCCGAGCTCGCGTGCGCCGGCGTTGGCGATCTCCACCATGCGCGCGTAGTCCGCCCTCATCGGCCGCGCGACCGCATGCCATTTGGTCCACACCTCCGACAGCGCCGCCGGATCGCGCAGCTCGCGCATCAGTTTTTCGGTTTCGTTTTGCGACACCGTGCGCCGGTCCATCTCGATCTTGCCGGTCGAATAGGCGCTGCGCAGGCGGGTGTTGACCTGCGCCAGCTCGCCCGCCGCGCCCGGCTTCTGCGGCGCCGGCAACGTCAAGCCCAGTTTCAGGAACTCGAGTTTGCGCCGCACGTCCGGCGCGACGGCGAGGCCGTTGAACTTGCGCGCCTCGTTCGCATGCCGGACTTCCATCTCCGTGCTGCGTTCGCTCGCCTTCGTCACCAGCCATTCGCTGTCGAAGGTGATGTTGGTGGCATAGAGCCAATTGATGCGGGCATTCTCCTCGCCCGCGACCCTTTGCTCCTCCTCCGCCGCCGCCACGAAGGCGCCGGCCTCGGCGGCGGTGGGCTGCGGGGCGTTGGCGGCGTCGGCGCGGACACCGGTCAGAAGCGCGACGGCGGCCGTCCAGGTTCCGGCGATACGAGCCAGCCTCATGAGGGTCCCTCCCGTTGGAGGCCTGAGCATAGGGTGCCCCCCCGCGGGCGGTAAAGCGCGGCGAAGCCTTGCGGCCTGTGGCCGAAGCGGGGGAGTATGGCCGCTCATGTCCGTTCCTTGGGGGGATCTGGGATGCGTGCACGTCACTTAGCACTCTCGGCGCTGCTGGCCACCGGGGCTTGTTCGCCCGCCGCGCCGCCGTCCGCGCCGTTCGACGAGAAGGACCTCGCCGAGCTGACCGCCGACCTCGCCGGCGGCACAAGCGCCGTGGACATCGCCAAGGTCTATCTCGCGCGCATCGAAGCGCTCAATCCCCAGCTCAAGGCGGTGATCTCCGTCAATCCGGCCGCCATGGCCGAGGCCGCCGAGGCGGACAAGCGCAAGGCCGGGGACGGCGCCGGGCCGCTCAATGGGTTGCCCATCCTGATCAAGGACAACATCGATGTGCGCGGTCAGGTGACGACAGCCGGCTCGCTGGCACTTGCGGAGAACCGTTCCGAACGCGATGCGCCGCTGGTCGAACGGCTGCGGGCCTCCGGCGCGGTATTTCTCGGCAAGGCCAATCTGTCCGAATGGGCCAATATCCGCTCGCGCTGGTCCTCGAGCGGATGGAGCGCCGTCGGCGGCATCGCTCGCAATCCTTACGACCCCGCGCGCAGCGCCTGCGGTTCCAGCTCCGGGTCCGGCAGCGCGGTCGCCGCGGGCCTTGCGCCCGCGGCCATCGGCACCGAGACCGATGGCTCGATCACTTGCCCGGCCGCGGCGAACGGCATCGTCGGCCTCAAGCCGACCATCGGCCTCGTCTCGCGCACGGGCGTCGTGCCCATCAGCCATATCCAGGACACCGCCGGCCCGATGACGCTCACCGTCACGGACGCGGCGGCCATCCTCACCGTGATCGCGGGCAGCGATCCCGCCGATCCCGCCACCAAGGAAGCCGACGCGCGCAAGGCCGATTACGTGAAGGCGCTCGATCCTCAGGCGCTCAAAGGGGCGAAGCTCGGCGTGATGCGTTTCCTCACCGGGAATTATTCACCGAAGACGCTCGTGGTGTTCGATGCGGCGCTCGAGGTCCTCAAGGCGCAGGGCGCCGAGATCGTCGAGGTGAAGGAGTTCGAGTTCGGCCCCATCAGCGAGAAAGAGCTGCCCCTGATGCTCGCCGAGCTCAAGGCGGGCCTCAACGCCTACCTCGCCACCACCCCCGCTTCGGTGAAAACCCGCACGCTTGCCGACGTCATCGCCTTCAATAGAAGCGAACCGCGCGAGACGCCCTACTTCGGCCAGGACTTCTTCGAGCAGGCCGAGGGCATGGCCGACCTCACCGACGCGCAGTACATCAAGGGCCGCGAAGAGGTCACCACGCGCGCGCGCGCCGAGGGCATCGACAAGATGCTCGCCGACCACGGCGTCACGGCCCTGATCGCCCCGACCTACGGCCCGGCGTGGCTGATCGACACCATCGTCGGCGATAACTTCAGCGGCGGCGCTTCCAGCACGCTGCCGGCCGTCGCGGGCTACCCGCATCTCACCGTGCCGATGGGGTATGTCGAGGGGATGCCGGTCGGCCTGTCGTTCATCGGGACGGCCTGGTCGGAAGCGCACCTGCTCTCGCTCGGTCTTGCGTTCGAGAAGGCCGCTCCGCCGCGTAAGCCGCCCGCGATCCACGGGCAAGCGCAGTAGTCCGCCAGCCTGGATCGCCCACCGTCCGAAGATTTCGCGGGTGGGGGCGCGGTTCCTTGTGGACCGCCCCCTAACGCCCGGTAGCGGTTACCCCCAGACCCGCGAAGCGGCGCCGGAAGGAATCCCCGGGCCGCGGCTCTTTCGGGCCCGTCGGTGAGGCCATCGGCGATGGTCTGCATCTCCTCCGCCCGCTTTCGGCAATTCTCGGCAAACAGCGCCGGACGGTCGGCGCGCCGTCGTTTCGGTGGTTTTTGGTCATGGGCCACGGCACACCACGGATTGTTGTGGGCATGTGGTAGCGCATCCAGCGAAACCGCTCGCGGCGCACAGGCAATGCCGAAAACATAACTCTTCAAAAAAGTAACTCTTCTAAGTCCGCGGAGTTCGGCATTCGGTGAGAGAACGATGGCCGGCCTTTCCCGCCGACCCGCGGAACTTTTTAGCTTTCAATCTCACAGCCGAAAGGGTGCAGGAACGGAATGAAAGCTCGACCGTCGGTCATCGCAATGGCTCATCCCTTGAGGGCGTCCAGGAGCGCGCGCCAGGCGGGCCACGCCGCAAGAAGCACAGCCAGTTCCTCGTAACCCCGTGCGCCGGGGTGAGCGCCATCCCCAGCGGTGGCTTCCGCGCGCCAGTGAGTGAAGTTCGCGGACTCGGCAAAGGCATCGAACAGCGGGACGTTCTGCCCATCGCAGATGGCGGCGATGCCGCGCACTTGGGCCGCTGCTACTCCCTCCGGGTCGCCGGCAATCGGCCGGGGCGAGGAGATGAACAACGTTGGCCAGCGGGGTGCGGCGGTCGCCAAGATCGTGCGGGTATTGTCCAAGGAGCGGGACATGGGAACACGCATCTCGCCGCGGTCCATGACGCGATCATTTGCGCCGAAAGAGAAGACCACCGCTCCCCGGTGCTCGCGGGGCAGCCTTGCGCTCGCTTCCGCAAGCCAGCTCGCCTTGATGTCATCGCTGCTCGCACGGCGGATTCCCCAATTGTAGGCCGTGAGGTCGTATCCTTGCGCCCGGGCGGAACGGCACAGACGTCCGACCCAGCCTTGGTACTCGGGATCGCCGTATCCGTTCACAAAGGAGTCGCCAAAAAAGCAGACGCGCATTTTGCTTCCTTTCGCGGCTCGAATTTTCTCATGCAAGCGCGCCGGAGGCGATGAAGATGAGAACCGGCGGGGATCTGGGTTATCGTGGCCGTTAGCCGGTCGTCGATGATCCGCCGGCCTTGCCTCCTCATCGTGCGGCGATACGGTTGCCGGTCACAAGGCGCAATTGGCGCACCCATATCCCCGCCTGTCGGTGCCGTCAGCCGGAATGGCCGTCCACAGACGCCTGAAACCGCCCCGAGGCGGTTCTATGAATTGCCGGAGGCGGCCCTGCCGCGTTTGATCACGGCTTTCTTCTTCGGTCGCGCGCCGCTCCTCTGTGCGTGTTTTGCGGCCGGCGGGATTGTCCAATGCCGCAGGACAACGGATGCGGCTCTCTTGGCCTCGGCGGCTGCTTTAAGGTTTCCGCCATACGCGTCGACGATCGCCCCCTTCATGAGGATGTGCCAGATGCGCCCGAACGCGGCGGTGTCCGGAATGTCGGCGTCGCTCGCAAGTTCCGCCACGAAGTCGCCGATCAGGCGGAGATGGTGGCCGCAGGCGGCATGGATTGTCGATCCGGGTTCTGACTCCAGGAGGGCTCTTATGAAGGGGCAGCCGGTGAAGTCGGCTTGATGGAACCACTCATCGAAGAGATCAAAGATCGACAAAAGCCGTTGGTGGGCATCCTGGGTGCGCTCCAGCACCTCGGCGCGCAGCCAGCCGAAGGTCCAGCGCTCCTGGCGCAGATCAAGCACGGCCAACGCGAGATCCTCCTTTGTGCGGAAGTTCCGGTACAGCGTCATTTTCGCCGCGCCGGACTCCGCGAGGACCGTGTCGATTCCCACCTTGTTGATGCCTTCGTGGGTGAACAGGTCGTAAGCCGTTTCCAGAATGCGCTGACGGCCGCTGACGCCCTTTGTCTCCCGCTTCGGGTTGCCGTTGCTTGGAGTACTCACCGGCGACCATTAACCCCCTGATTTTGAACCATCTCTGGGCAATTGTAATGGGATGGACGG
The DNA here is from genome assembly GCA_050250575.1 of Rhodospirillaceae bacterium. Taxonomy (GTDB): domain Bacteria; phylum Pseudomonadota; class Alphaproteobacteria; order Rhodospirillales; family Rhodospirillaceae; genus SHVO01. The sequence goes on from JBFWOJ010000023.1 coordinate 23,470, forward strand.
ATTTGTACCACATCTCGGAGCGCTCGTCTGGGAACCGCGAAAAATCTCGCCGCGGTTGTGTAAGAGGGAGGGAAGTTTGATCGCGCATTGAACGTAACACAGGATATGATAATGAGACAGACCTGTCTGTCCATACGTCATCAGGGCGTGGCAGCATCCCATGACGAGGAGCGATACGTGGAGCCCGAGACTGAAGCTGCCGCACAGCTGGGAATAATCCTGAGTTATTCCGAAGATGCCATCGTCAGCAAGTCACTCGACGGCATTGTCCGAAGCTGGAACAAGGGTGCCGAGCGCATGTTCGGCTATCGCGCCGAAGAGATGATCGGCCAGTCCATCACCAAGATTTTTCCGGACGATCACCTTCACGAAGAGGCGATGATCGTCAGTGAGCTCATACGCGGCCGGCGCGTCCCGGCATTTAACGCCACACGTCTCACAAAGAACAACGAGCTCATCCACATTTCGGTCTCCGTCGCGCCGATTGTCGCGGCGGACGGCACCGTCATCGGCGGATGCAAGATCGCCAGGGACGTTACGGAGCAGCGCCGGATCGAAGCACAAGCGCGTGTCTTCGCCGAGCGCTTCAATTTGGCGGCCAAGGCGACAAACGATCTCATGTGGGATTGGGACCACGCCAGCGGCGAGGTCTGGGTCAACGAGGCCTTTGCCGTGATGTTTGGCTGCGAGCCTGGACGGCAAAGATCGGGTCGGATCGACCAATGGATTGCGCATGTTCACCCCGATGACCGGAAAAAAATCGCCAAACAGTTCGCGGATTCCATGCAGGCAAGCCGCTCGAATTGGAGTGCGGAATTCAGGGTCGTCACGGCCGCCGGATCGGTAGCGATTGTCAACCATCGGCAATACCTCATCCGCAGCGAGAACGGTCAGCCTCAAAGGTTGTTGGCGAGCATCACCGACGTCACCCAGCAGCGCGAGCTCGAGGAGCGGCTTCGCCAGGGGCAAAAACTCGAAGCCATAGGGCAGCTCACCGGAGGTGTGGCGCATGATTTCAACAATCTGCTCACCGTCATCCTCGGAAATGTCGAGCTCCTGCGCGATGGCGTAGCGGGCCGCACGGACCTTTGCGTGCTGGTCGATCTGATGGAAAGAGCGGCAAGGCGCGGGGCCGAATTGTCGCAACGGCTTCTGGCCGTCTCTCGAAAACAATCCCTCCACCCCCGTATTCTCGACGTGAACAAGCTGATTGCGAGTATGGAAGCTCTGCTGCGTCGGACGCTCGGCGAGGGTATAGAAATCGAATTGGTGCGCGGCGGAGGCCTATGGAACGCGATAATCGATGAGGGCCAGCTTGAGGTCGCCCTTCTCAATCTTGCGGTCAATGCCAGGGATGCCATGCCGAACGGAGGCAGGCTGGTGATCGAGACCGCGAACGTGGCGCTCGATGACCGGTATGCGGCCGCTGATCTGGGGGTAGCTCCTGGACAGTACGTGATGCTCTGCGTCTCGGATAGCGGTGTCGGAATGTCGAAAGAGACGCTCGAAAACGCGTTCGAGCCTTTCTTCACCACGAAAGACGTCGGGAAGGGAACGGGTCTTGGCCTGAGTATGGTCTACGGCTTTATGAAGCAGTCCGGCGGCCACGTGAAAATCTATTCCGAGTTGGGCCTGGGGACGACGGTAAAGCTCTTCGTGCCGCGCGCGCGGTCGGCGGCCGGCATCGTCGACAAGATACTGGAGCGTAATCGCCAGATCCCGCAGGGCTCGGAGCGAATCCTGCTCGTGGAGGATGATGACCTTGTCAGGCAGCATACGAAGGCGCAGCTCAGCAGCCTCGGATACTCCGTGGTCGCCGCCAGTAACGGCGCGGATGCCTTGAATCTGCTGAAGACCGAAGTCGCGTTCGATCTGCTGTTGATGGATGTGGTTCTTCCGAAGGGCATGAACGGAAAAGTCTTGGCGCAGGAAGGCAAGAAGCTGCGTCCCAACCTGCCTGTGCTTTATACGTCCGGATATACGGGCAACGTCATCATCGGTAGCGGTCAACTTGGACCGGACGTAAAGTTGCTGAGCAAGCCATTCGGTCTGGAGGAGCTTGCAACAAATGTCCGGGCGGCTCTCGCTGTGCATCCCTAGTCGTACACGCAAGGCTTTCGCCGCTCGATCATCCCGGGTTGCCGTCGCTTGCGAGCCGCCATCAATCGATCGGCGCCGTCACCGTTGCGCCGGTTATGGTATCCATACATGGCCAGCATCTCCCCAGAGTTGAAGACGCCTAACTAAGAGTGAGAAATCCGCGAGTGTGCCGTCGTGAATGTTTATTTTCGAAAACGCGGCGCCAATCGAATATCGAATACGAACACGCCGAAGTGCCAGCGTTTACAAAGCCAAGCGTCGAGCTAACGCATCATGGCTTTGTCCTGCCAAGTGAAAATGCCTCTGCATAAACACTAACAGGCTAGGAGAACCCGCCCGTTCTCCGCCGAAAATCGTCTCCGGCAGGCTGTTAGCCAACCGGATTTCATCGGCGCGGGTATAATAAGCCGGAGCCTTGCAAGGAATCGCCTAGCAGCGCGGGGCTCGAGTGTCTTCGGCATCCAGGTCATTTCATCGTGAACCGGTCCGAGAGAGTACTCTCCCTTGTCGATAAGCTGTGGGAGCGCGAATCCGCCGCGCGCGCCCAGCACGGACTTCCGCTCCATCATGTTCTCGATATTGCTCAGTTTCCTGTTGGGTTTTCGAAGGACGTCCTCGCCGAACTCGACGCCGCCTGCGCCGAATGGATCGCCACAGAGCCGCAGCAACCAAACGCATACGTGATGCAGGCCTTTACTAAGGCGACGCTTTTCGAGCCTGTGCCGGCGGACTCCGCGATTAAGATTTTCCAGCGGCTTTTGCCGGCGGAACCGTTTGGCGCGATGCGGTTCTCGTCGGCGCCGGAATCCGAGGTCGCAAATATTCCGGAAATCTCCGGAGAGATGCCGCGGGCCGGGGCTCTCTACGTTGGATGCGATGATCGCTACTTCAAGAATTTCGGAATCGCGTTGTTGCGTTCCCTGGCAACGGTCGCACCCGGAGCACCCATCCACGTGCACCTCATGGCCCCATCTTTGGCCGTTCTCGGCCACGTCAATGGGCTGCCCCTTTCCCTTACAGTCACCTACGAAAATCCGGCCGCTTTCATTGCCGATCACAAGATCACTCCGAATGCGTACTATCACGTCGCTCGGTTGCTTCGCTTCGCTGACATTGCCGCGGCGAGCGATCATCCCGTCTGGCTGTTAGACGCCGACGCTCTTGTCACGCGCGACCCGCGCGCCCTTCTTGACGTCGCGTCGGATATGGCGTTGCGCCTGCGCCCCGGCCGCATCGAACCGTTTAACCACGTTAGCGCCTGCGTGGTCATGGGCTGCAAACGATCCGCCGCTTACTTTCAGGCTGTCGGCGAAATCATTCGACGCGGCATAACAAAGGCGTGGTGGGGCATGGATCAGTATGCGCTTTTCGCCGCGTATCTTCGCTGCCGTCCGAACGCTCTCCTGGTCGGACCGGACGTGGCGGAAGTTGGTGGCATAACGACCGACGGAGTTTTCAGCTTCACCGCCGGCAAGAACAAAGCCAAGTTGCTGACCGATCAGACGCCATACGCCACTCTCTTCCGCCGCTACCTCGGCATACCCGCCTAGACCGGCCACTCCGCCCGAACTCGCGATTGACTTACGTCACATGCCAGATGGATCAAGTATGCCGCCCGCGATTTCAACGAAGGTCATGTCGGCAGAGGTTAGAGCACCCCGCCCGCCCGCGGTTCTCAACCTTATTGCCCGGCCTTGGCGCGTGCGGTCGGCGCGCGCTCGTTCACCGACACCAAGAAGAGTGTGAGCACACCGCGTGGCACCTCCGCGCGCCTCACGACTTGCCCTTCGCCTTCGCAGCCGCCGCGCTTTTCTCGGCGTCGCGCAGGAGTTCCTGAATTTCCGGATAATTGGGCTCGAGCTCGATAACTTTTTTGTAGTCCGCCACCGCCTTGTCGTAGTCCTTGCGGGCGTAGTGCGCTGTTCCGCGGCGCTCGTAGGTCTGGGGCCTCGCGCCGCCGAGCTCAACCACACGGTCAAACTCGCGTATCGCTTCCTCATACTTGCGCGCGCGGTAACGGATAAAACCCCGCATCTCGAGGGCTATGCGGTTTTCCGGCTCTACCGCTAAGACCTCCGCGATGGTGGCTTCCGCGTCGGTGAACTTTCCGGCGTCCATTTGGCTCGAGGCTTTTGCGAGGCGATAGCCGATGTTCTCGGGATTCTTCGCGGTCAACACATCGATGGCCGCAGCGGCCTGCTCGAAGTGTCCGGCGGAGAGAACAGCAGCGCGCATCATCTCAACCTGCGAATCGCCTTCCTTCATGCCGGTTGTGGCTTGGACGTCCTTCAAGGCGCCATCGCGGTCGTCATGCATCAGGCGCGTCATCGCCCGCAGAAGGTAGGCCTGCGCGAAGTCCTTATCGATCGCGATGGCTTCATCGAGATCACTGACCGATTGTTTGCAGGCCGCGTCCATAGCCTTGCGACCCTCTATCGTCGTCGGCGTCCTTCTCGAGAATATGTCGCATCGCGCCTGGGCTCGGCCGAAGTAAAACGCAGCATTGCGAGGCTCTACATTGATGGCGGTCGTATAATCGGCAATGGCACCGGCGCTGTCGCCGAGCTGCTGATTCACGGCGCCGCGGAGCTGATAGCTGAGTCCGGAATTGGGACGCAGTCGGATGGCTTCATCGAGATCGTCTTTCGCCAGCGCGACCTGGGCCGGTGCGCCAGCAGCAGAGGTAAGCCGCGCGCGGGCGCGTTCGACCCGCGCCGCCCAATAGGTCGGGCTGAGTTCGAGGGCCTTGTCAAAGCTCGACAGTGCTGCGGCGGGTTCCTTGCGCGTCGCGTGGGCATAGCCTTTGTTGGCATGGGCGACAGGATTGGCGGGATCAGCGGCGATAGCTTTATCGAGGGCGGCAATGTCGGCATCGGTGGCTGGGCCAAACTTGGCATCGACGCGAGTGAGCACGATGTGGGTCTGATCGTAGTCCTTTTCGATGGCCGCGAGGACGCCTGCGGCGGCTTGGCGCAAGGCGCCGGTGCATAACGGACCGGCAACGTTGCTTGTGAGTTCGCGTCGGACCATCACCTTGCGGCCGTCCTGCGTCCACTGTGTCTTGTACGAAAAGGATGGATTGGCGAGCACCACATTCGCGGGCAGCTTGGCAACCTCCAGGCCGGGAGGCGGCGAGAGCGTGAGTTCCTCAACCTGCGTTCCGGTGAAACAAGGCGTTGGCTCCGCGCTCGAAAGTGTTTCGATGCCGAGCGGTCCGATGAGTGTATCGCCGGTCTGATCGACGAGCTGGTAGCCGGGCGGCATGTAGAAGGCGTAGCCGGAGACCACCTGCGTCGTCATTTCAGCCTCGAAGCGCCCTTCAATGGAGTAGGAAGGTGACAGGTCGGCTATGGGCGCGAGCTTGAAGGTGCCCGTTCCTTGATCGAGGAGAGCTTCCGCGGCCTTCTCGGGGCCGATGGCTTCGATGCCGTCGGCAACGCCGCGCAGGCCAATGGAGAACGGACCGGTAGCGGTCGTTCGGGTGGTTCCGGCAATGCGCCCCGTCCAGTCCATCTGCGCCTCGGCGCGATGCACTGTGGAGGCTTCGCCAGCTCTTAGAACAGGCGTTGCTCGCACCGCTGCGCCGGAAGCGACCACGTGCACGGCGGGCTTGCCCGTAGTCTCAAGCGGCAAGATGCCCAACGGGGCGAGCGAGGAGGTCGTGTCGGTGTAAAGCTTGAAGTCCGGCAGCCAGTTAATGGCGTGATTCAGCTCGACGAAGCCGGGCGCCTCAGACAATTCGTAGCTCTGGCCAGCGTTGATGAGGACGATTTCGCTCTTGATGCCTTTGGCCGCGAGCAAGGCCGTGAGCAGAACTGCTTTGTCCTTGCAGTCCCCGTAGCCGTTCTTGAGCGTCGTTTCGCCGTCGTGGGGAACGATGCTCCCGGTGCCAAGTCCTACACTGACATAGCGGATCTCCCGGCTCACCCAATCGTGCAGCGCCTTGGCCTGCTCGCGTTTCCCTGTAATGCCGGCCGTGATCTCATCGGCCCGGGCGCGGATGGCCGGTGTGACGGCGGCCTTCGGCAGGGCCAGGGCCGCGTAGGCGTGCGCCAGCTCATCATAGGTCTTGAAGGTCGAAGCGAGGAAACGCGGCGTTTCCTTCAGTGAACTGACCACCGCCGTGCGCGGCGTAGGATCGGACTGCGGCGCGCTATAGCGCCAGGTGTATGTGATGGTGTCGCCCTGTTGCGTGGTCTCGACCGTGGCGCCCATGACATCGAGCGTGAGGGGCTTGGCCTTCGGCGCCGTGACGGTGACAACTACCTCGCCGTAGGAAACCGTGCGGGGATAAACCAGCGATTCAAAGAACGCGCCCGGGAAAAACGGCGTATGGGTCGCGGTGCGCGTGGTGTAGGCGACGGTATCTCCCGCCTGAACATTGGGGAAGACGATGACCTTCTGCCGCATGTCGTTGAACATCGGCATGCTGGTGTCGCCCTGCGGCAACTGCGGGAAGATCGCCGCGGTATCGACGCTGAGCTTGCGTCCGTCTTTCTTCAACGTGTAGGCCTCGACGATCTCCAGGGTGTCCGCGGACTCGCGATAGAAGACGGCCGTCTGGGCGACGGCGTCCACGGCTGATTGATTCGCCGGAACCATCTCCAGCGTCGTGGTAGTGACAAATTCACCGGTCTCGGCCACCGCAATGTCGACGGCGGAGCGTTTGACGATGATTGTATCCGCCGGCGCGGCGGCAGGGGCAACCGCGGCGGACGAGGGTGAGAGGGGTGCGACAGGCTCCTCGGCCGCATGCGCCGGAAAGGCGGCGAGCGCAGCAAGCGCGAGACAAAGACGCCCGCGCGGCGCAGAGAGTTGCTTTTTCATTTTCGAAATTCCAGCCATGTTCAATTCCCAGGCGCACCAATGCGCGCAAATGGGCCCGGATACAGAAAACGATAAGGCCTGTGTAAGGTATCTCGACGCGTGTCAGGGATGTAAGAGGTTTCGGCTGTACGAGGGCTGGGCTACAGCGCCCGGTTGCACACGCGCGCGCCATGTCAGACCCATTGAAAACAAAGCCGACGTCCCTTTTTACTTGACACAGTCCCTAAAATGGAGCAGGGTCAGGATGCTCTCATAGCCGGGCCCTCGGGCCCGGCGTCCCGCGCGCCATGGCCGGTTGGGCCGGCCACGGTCCTCTCCCCGGTGCATCTTCCGAGCCGGGTGACGGCCGTCGGAATCAACGGCGCTTTCCATCGAAGCGTCACCCCTGTCACCACCCGGCGCGCAGGCCGGGGCCGCCCGCACGGCTCTCTCGGAAAATCGCCCCTGATGTCGCAGGATGTCGCAGGATGTCGCAGCCGCGCTTTTTTCCGTATGCCCTTGCGGACGTTCACGAATTCCGAAGACGTCGCAGGTCGCAGATGTCGCAGTGGTCCGCTCCCCAACTTTGGATCGCCGGAGGATAGATTTTTCCGGCTTCGTCACGATGGCGGGCTGGCATCGGGCAAGCGGATGATCTCTTGCGGGGAGGTCACGAGCTTCGCTTCGCGCCCCGTATAGCTTCCTCGGAAATGGGCCGTGATGTCGCGTGGTGCGCAGCTCGCGCACTTTTTTCACGACATGCGCATGTTTGGAGGAGGTGACAATGCGCCGCATGGTGCCGCACGACCGCCGCACGGTGCAAAATCACACTAAGCAGCGAAGCGGATTGAGAATTTGATGCTGGCGGCGCCGATTTTGAACGCCAGCGCATCGTTAAGGGGCTCTCCCATCGCCACCCTCCTTATTATAGGCTAGGCCTGTAACAGTCTGAGCAGCCAGGGGACCTCCATGAAACTCGTGCGATCCGCGCCGCTGTTGGCGGCAGCCTTACTCGCCTCCTCGACGCTCCACGCGGCCGATGCGACATGGGACCTCCTGATCACCGGCGGCACCGTGATCGACGGCACGGGCAAAGCCAGGTTTCGCGCCGACGTTGCCGTCGACGAAGGCAAGATCGTGCGCGTGTCGCCGACGGCACTGTCGAAAGCAAGCGCGGCACGTGTGATCGACGCCGGCGGAAAGATCGTCTCGCCTGGTTTCATCGATCTCCATCTCCACATGAATCCCGTGGCGTTGCCAGGCGGCGAGAACCTCGTGCGCCAAGGCGTCACGACCGCCCTCGGCGGTCCGGACGGCGGTAGTCCTTGGCCGCTGGCCGACTACCTCAAAAAAGCCGATGCCCAGGACCTCGGCATGAATGTCGCCTATCTCGTCGGCCACAACACCATCCGCCAGGACGTCATGGGTCTCGACAATCGCGCGCCCACCGAAGCCGAGATGAAGGAGATGAAGGCCCGCGTCGCTCAGGGCATGAAGGACGGCGCCTTCGGGCTGTCGACCGGCCTGCGCTACACGCCCGGCGTCTACTCCAAAATCGGCGAGGTGATCGAACTCTCGAAAGTCGCCGCCGAGATGGGAGGCATCTACACCTCGCACCTGCGCGACGAAGGCGCCAAGCTCCTCGACGGCGTCGGTGAGGCGATCGAGATCGGCCGTAAGGCCAAGATCCCCGTCGTGCTCACCCACCACAAGGCGGTGGGCAGCCCCAACTGGGGCGGCAGCGTGAAGACCCTCGCCATGGTCGACGCCGCGCGCAAGGAGGGCATCGATGTGATGCTCGACCAGTATCCGTACACGGCATCGCACACCGACATCTCGATCCTCGTGCCGCCGGAAGCGCTCGCCGGCGGAACCAAGGCTTTCCTCGGCCGCGCCGACGACCGTTCGCAGAACGAAGGCATTATGGAAGGCATCGTCTGGAACATCATGAATGACCGCGGCGCCGGCGATATCAACAACGTCCAGTTCTCGGTCGTCACCTGGGACCGTTCCCTCGAGGGCAAGACGCTGAAGGACTGGGCGGTGCGCGAAGGACTCTCGCCGACGCCCGAGAACGGCGCGCGCCTGGTGATCGAAGCCATCCGCCGCGGCGGCGCGGGCAGCATCTTCCACGCCATCAACGAGGAAGACGTGCGCCGCATCATGCAGCACCCGTTCACCGCGATCGCCACCGACGGAACCGTGTCGAAGTTCGGCGACGGCAGTCCGCATCCGCGCTCCTATGGCACGTTCCCGCGCGTGCTCGGGCACTACGCGCGCGATCAGAAGGTCATCACGCTGGAAGAGGCTGTGCGCAAGATGACGACGCTGCCGGCGGATCGTTTGCGCCTCAAGGACCGCGGACGCGTGGCCGAAGGCGCATGGGCCGACCTCGTCGTGTTCGATCCGGCCACCGTTGCCGACAAGGCGACGTTCCAGGCGCCGCACCAATATCCGGAAGGCATTCCTTATGTGATCGTCAACGGCGTGCCGATGGTCGACAATGGAAAGTGGAGCGGCGCGGGTCCGGGCCAGGTGTTGCGCCGGCCCGGTAGCGCGGCGGTCACTCAACCTTGATCGTCGTCAGCTTTTCCCGACGCTGACCGTTTACGTGCCGGGAGCCTCCGGCGTCCAGGCAAGCGCTGATGGGCACCTGTGCACAGGCGTTGCTGGTGTCCTTCGGCGCCGGATACGCGCGCATTTCGGCGAAGCTGTAAAAAGCTCCGACTTATCACTGATAGGCGCTTAACCTTTGACGACCGCCGCCGTCTGGCCGAACAGGACCTTCTTGGCTTCCTCGCTCATGGTCGTGGGGTTCTTGAACTGATCGGCGATCGCGTAAGCCCGTTTCACCGCGGGCCGCTCGCGGATCGACTCGAACCAGCGCTTGAGGTGAGGGAAGTCGGCGAGGTTCTGTCCTTGCGCCTCGTGCGGCACGATCCAAGGGTAGGATGCCATGTCGGCGATGGAGTAGGGCCCCGCCATGAACGCGCGATCGGCCAGCCGCTTGTTGAGGACGCCGTAGAGACGGTTCGTCTCTTTCACATAACGATCGATCGCGTAGGGGATTTTCTCCGGCGCATATCGACTGAAGTGGTGATTCTGCCCGGCCATGGGCCCCAGTCCGCCCATTTGCCAGAACAACCATTGCAGAGTCTCCGCGCGCCCGCGCAGGTCGCCCGCGATGAACTTGCCGGTCTTCTCCGCGAGGTAAAGCAGGATCGCGCCGGATTCGAACAGGCTGACCGCCGCCCCGCCGTCCGCCGGCGCATGGTCGACGATGGCGGGGATGCGGTTGTTGGGCGCGATCTTCAGGAAGTCCGGATTGAACTGCTCCCCGGCGCCGATGTTCACCGGGATCACTTTATATGGAAGACCCGTCTCTTCCAGGAAGATCGTGATCTTGTGGCCGTTGGGCGTGGTCCAATAGTGAAGATCGATCATGGGGCTTCCTTCGCACCTGGCGGGGGCGAAATCACTACAACACCCGCGCGTCTGTGCAAACCCCGTCCGCCCGGTCTTGCATGGGCAACCGCTTTTGCCCTATCCGATAGGCCGGGTTCATTCATTACGCGAAAGCCTCATGACATCCTCGGACGCCGAAGCGTTATACGAAGCGGGCATTGCTTGTTTGCGCAGCGGAGACGTTGCGGGCGCGCGCGACAGGTTCGTCGCGGCGCTGCAATCGGACCCCGACCACGTTCATGCGCACAATGGCATGGGGTTGGCTTTGGCGGCGCTCGGCCAAGACGATGCCGCGCTCCACCACTACGATACGGCGATCCGGATCCAGCCGGAATTCGCATCGCCTTACATCAACCGCAGCCTGATCCTTCACCGCCGGGGCGACGTGAAAGCGGCGCTCGACGGCCTCAATCGCGCGATCCAGCTGCAGCCGGACAATCCGACCGCCCACAATAATCGCGGCAGCATTTTTACCGAGTTGATGATGCCGCGTGAGGCCATCGCGAGCCTCAACCAGGTGCTCGCGATCGACCCCGATTATCCGCTCGCCGCCGGCCTTCGCCTCCTGAACAAGATCTATATTTGCGACTGGAACGGATTCCAGCGCGATCTGCCGATGTTGGGCGACCGCCTCGACCGCGGTGAAGCCGCCGCGCCGCCGTGGGCGCTGCTTCCGCTCATCGACCGGCCCGACCTGCAGCGTCGAGCGGCCGAATCCTGGGCGGCCCAGAATGCACCCGCTTCAACCGCGCTTGGGCCGGCGCCGGTCTACCCGAACCATGAGCGCATTCGCATCGGTTATTACTCGGCGGATTTTCACCGCCACGCCACCGCTCACCTGATCGCCGAATTGTTCGAGCGGCACGACCGCAATAATTTCGAAGTGTTTGCCTTCTCTCTGGGCACGCCGAAAGGCGACGAGATGGAAAAGCGACTGATGGCCGGCGTCGATAAGTTTGTCGACGTCAGTGCCAAGAGCGACCGCGACATCGCCCAATTGTCGCGGGAACTGGAGATCGACATCGCCGTCGACCTCAAAGGTCTGACCGTCGGCCATCGCATGGCCGCGTTTGCCCAGCGTGCGGCAAGCATCCAGGTGAATTATCTCGGGTTCCCCGGAACGCTCGGCGCGCCCTATTACGATTACATCATCGCCGACGAGGTCATCATTCCGCAGGACGCGCGCCGGCATTACACCGAGAACGTCATCGCGCTTCCGGGCAGCTATCAGGTCAACGACCGGCGGCGCCAGGTTTCGGACCGCGTTTTCACGCGCGCCGAGCTCGGGCTTCCCGAAAGCGGCATGGTCTTCTGTTGCTTCAACAACAACTTCAAGATCATGCCTTATGTGTTCGACGTCTGGATGCGCATCCTGCATGCGGTGCCCGGCAGTGTGCTCTGGCTGATCGAGGATAATCCCATCGCCGCCGAGAACTTGCGCTGGGAGGCCGAGCGCCGCGGCGTCGAGAAGAAACGCATTGTGTTCGCGGGCCGTATCGCGCCCGAGGATCATCTCGCCCGCCAGAAGTGCGCGGATCTTTTTCTCGATACCTATCCCTATAACGCGCACACGACCGCCAGCGACGCGCTGTGGGTCGGCGTTCCGCTTATCACCTGCCCGGGAGATACCTTTGCCTCGCGGGTCGCGGCCAGCCTGTTGACGGCGATGGATTTACCGGAGCTCATCGTCCCTACGTTCAACCACATGGAGGAACTCGCGGTGGAGCTCGCGAAGGACCCGGCGCGCCTCGCGGCCCTAAAGGAAAAGGTGAAAAAGAACGGAACGACGTCGACGCTGTTCGACACCGACGACTTCGCGCGAAAGATCGAAGGCGCTTACCAGCAGATGATCGCGGCGCAACGCACGAAGCACTGAGGGCGCGGCGGTCTCAGCCGGGGACTCTGCGCAGCGCCTGCGCCATGCAGTGAATCCCGCCGCCGGTTTTCGAGAGTTCCGCCATCTCAACCTCGGCGACCTGGAACCCGCGCGCTTTCAGCTGCTTGATCAACGCCTGACTGCTCTTCGGCGCGATCACGCGGTCTTTGCCGAGAGACATGAAGTTGCAGCCGAGGGTCATCGTGTCCTGGAACGGGACATGGATCAGCTCATGCCCCTTGTCCTTCAGCCACTGCACGATGCCGGGCTCGGTGCATTCGAGGCACACCGCGGTCAGCTTCGGCGCAATGGGCACCACCATCAGATCGATGTGCACGTAGTATTCATCGAAATACGCGAGCCGGACTTCCCAGCCTTCTCTCTCGATCCAGGATTTCACCTGCTGCGCGCCCTCATCCTGGGTTCGCGCGCCGCCGCAGCCGAGCAGCAGCACGCCGTCTTCGATGACGTTGAAGTCGCCGCCTTCCATCGTGCCGGCGGTGACCATGTCGTAGATCGGAATTCCCATGCTCTCGTAGAAGCGCACACAGGCGTAGTTCTCACCGCGCCGCCACCACTGCGCCATCGCCGTGATGATGGCGCCCCAGGGCGTCATCACCGAGGAATCGCGCGTGTAGTGCTGCATCGGCAACTCCGGCTCCGGCGTTACGAAATGCACTTTCACGCCGAAATGTTCATAGGCGGCGACAAGCTCGTCATGCTGCTTGCGCGCGATGTCCATCTTGGCCGGATTGTCGCGCAGGTATTTCTTGGAAAGCGAGCTGGTGGCGAGGTGCCTGGCATAGGTCGGTTTGCACAGCATCACGTCGGTCAATACGTCCGTCTCGTTGCGGAAGCCCCAGCGGGTCAGCGGCTTGGTCCCGCCAGTGAGCGAGCGGCGGCGCAAGGCGAAGGTCTCGCCGGCGATGGACTGTTGTACGTTCATGTGCGTCTCCGTCTGCCTCATTCTTGCGGACCGGTCGGGATCCACCACTCGCGGCCGCGTTTGGTGGTGATGTATTCCGGCCAGCGGAAATGGATCGGAGCTTCGTAGTCGGCCAGCGGCGCGATCCATTTTTCGCCGCCGACACCGCCGCCCGTGCGGCGAATGAATTCGTCCATCGCCGCGCCGCGAGCAACGCGGTCTTCGAGCAGCCGCAGCGCCGTCATCGCGGCGGTCTTCGCCGCCGTCGTCACCATCGGATCGATGGTGGCGGGAATACCGCCAAGGGCGTTCGCGACCCAGGCCGGGTAATGATAACCGGGCGGCGCCTTTAAGGCCGGGCGCGCAATATAAAAGCGCGCCGTCGGCGCATGCCAGCACATATCGGTGTAGTCGTCGCTGGTGGCATGGGTCTGCGACGGAGGCAGGTCCCGGCGCAGGAGACGCTCGGCCTCCTCCGGTGGAACGAGCTGCTCGCACAGATCAAGGAACGGGCGTTCCATCGCCGCGAGGCCGAGATTTCTTTGAATTTCGCGCGCGACGTTGCGCGCTGGCTCGTTCCACGTCGGCGCGCCGACGTGTTCCAGCGACTCATAAGTGAGTTGCGCCATGGCGTGATTGGCAAGACCCGGCCGCGATTTGCACACCCAGTGGCGCTCATAACGGCAGCCGCTCATCGCTGCCGCATGCGCGGCGTTGCGATCGAGAACGGAGGTGACCTGCTCGGCCATCGCAAGCGAGGGCGTGCGGATGATGTATTGGATCTCCGCAAGACCCGCGGGCAGGTTGTCGGCGGTGGCTTGGCCGGCCGTCAGGACGGCCTCACTGATCGACCAGCCGCCCTGGTGGGTGAGCATGGAATCGCGCAGCGCCTTCGAGCTCATATACATGAGCATCAGCGCGTCATTGGCGCCGGGCGCGCGGACGGCCGAGTGGTTCTGCGTGATCGGGGCCCCTGGACCGGGCGATAGCCACTTCTCGGGCTCATCGCAGAGGAAGCGATAGATCATGGCGTAAGCCGCGCCGCAATGCGTGTCCCAGCGCGCCGTGTTGCACAGCGGGAACATGTAGAAGGGATGGAACGAGATGATCCCGTCGAGGCCGTCGTAATAGCCTTTCGCGGCGTGCAGCGGCTTCGAACCGCGCACCTTTTCCGCCGGCTCGCCGGTGAAACGCAGCGTGCCCGCGACGCCGTGTTGCGTCATCGCCGCTTTGACCGCGAGCAATGCGCCGAGGCTCGCGATGCCGAGACCCGAGTGCGGATCGGTGTGCCCGCCCGCGTGCTCGTTCAAGCCCGGCCGCGGGCGCTTGACCGTCGCCGCGTCCTGGCAATTTCCCGGAACGCCGTCGTACTCGGCGTAGAGTCCGATGCTCGGCCCCGATCCATTCGACCAGTGCGCCGCGAAGGCGGTCGGCATCCCGCCGGAGCCTTCCTCGACGCTGAAGCCTTCTTGGCGCAGGAGTTCGACGTACCACGCCGCCGACTCGTATTCGCGCCACGCCGTCTCCCCTAAATCGAAGATGTGTTTGGTCCACGCGGACAGCTTGGAGCTGTTCGCATCGATGAAGGCCAGCGCCGATGTCTGCGCCGCGGAGGGCATGACCGGAGACTCCTTTGATCGCGGGAAAATAGGGCTTCGGAGATCGCAAAGCGACGTGAGATTTTTGCCGGGTCTCGCTCGAATCCGGCTCAATTAATGACTTGGCTCAACCCCTCTAGTATCGTCGCGGCCAGGGGGATGGCATGACCAGGATTGCTCCAGGCGGGCCGAGCAGCGAAAGACGGATCGTCTTTCTCATAACGCTCGCGATGTTCATCAACTACATCGACCGCGGCAATCTCGCGTTGGCGGGGCCGTTGCTGCAAAAGGAGCTGGGGCTTTCGGCCACTCAATTCGGGTTCCTTGGTTCGGCGTTCTACTACAGCTACGTGCTGGCCATGATTCCGGTCGGCTGGCTCACGGAGCGGTTTGGTCCGAAGCGTGTGTTGTTCGTCGGCGTTGGGATCTGGTCTCTCGCGACGCTGCTCACCGGTTTTGCCAGCGGCTTCATTCTCATTCTGGTCCTGCGGGTCCTGTTGGGACTGGGTGAAAGCGCGTCCTTCCCTTGCTCCTCCAAGATCCTGGCCCAAGTGGTGCCGGTCGAACGCCTTGGGCTGGCGAACGGCTTCATGAGCTTCGGCTATCTGCTGGGACCGGCGGTCGGGATTTTTCTCGGCGGCCTCCTGATGGAGCGCTACGGCTGGCGGCCGATCTTCTACGTCTTCGGCATCGCCTCCTTGTTGTGGCTCATTCCTTGGGCATTTGTTTCCATCGTACCGCGCGCTCAACCGGCCGCCGACGGGGTCGCCGCGCCGTCGTTCGGGCAAATCCTTCGCCAGCGCGGATTGTGGGGAGCGGCGCTCGGGCTGCTCTCGGCCAACTACGGCTTCTATTTCGTGATCTTCTGGTTGCCGACCTATCTCGTGAATCAGCGCGGCATCTCCATCTTCGACATGGCGCTGATGGGCCTCGCGGCATACGCCATCAATGCGGTCTGCGCCCTTGCGATGGGTGCCTTGGCCGACCGGTGGATCCGGGCTGGAAGAAGTGCCGACCTCGTTTACAAGGGGTCCATGGCCGCCCTGCACATTGGGGGAATCGGTTGCATGTTCGCCATGGCCTACCTCGACCTCTTCGGCCTGACGATCGCTCTATTCGTCTTCAATGTCCTTCTCGGCATCGCTTCGCCCGGCTACTACGCCGTCGCCCAAATCATTGCCGGTCCGGAGGCCGCCGGCCGCTGGGTCGGGGTCCAGAACGCCATTGGAAATACAGCCGGATTCATTGCGTTACCGCTGACCGGCTACCTGGTGGACACGTCCGGCGGCTACACGTCGGCTTTTGCCGTCGCCGCGGCGGTGTTTGCCGCCGGCTTTATCTGTTGGGTCTGGGTGCTTCCGCCCATCGCGCCGGTTAAGTGGCAGACACAGAAGGCCTGACCGTGGGCGCCGAATTAAGGCGTTCTAAACAAGCCATGAGGGGTTGGCACCGTAATGGGCTTCATGGTGTTGCCGACATGCGCTAAAATCGGGTCCTAAAGCTGCGCCCCGGCGGAACCGTTTTTCAGGCGGGTTGTTCAATTGTCGTCCGGGCCGCGGCAGTGTGCGCGCCGGCGCGTCCGGCCACTCTCGAGTCATGGAGCACTTGAATGCAGGGCTTTGACAGACGCCGCGTGCTACGCGGGATGCTCGGTGGAAGCGCGGTTACCGTGGGCCTGCCGCTCCTCAATATCTTCCTCAACGGCAACGGCAATGCCTTGGCCGACGGGAAGCCGATGCCGATCCGGTTCGGCACCTGGTTCTGGGGCCTCGGCATGCAGAAGCAGATTTTCGTGCCGGACAAGGTCGGCGCCAATTACGACCTCAAGGAGGAAGCGCTCGCGTTCAAGCCCATCCAGCAGCATATGAACCTGCTGACGAACTTCACGGCGTTCCGCGACGACTGTCCGCTCCTGTGCCATGCCTCGGGCTGGATTATCAGCCGTTCGGGTATTGCGCCGAAGACCGGCGGCGAATTGCCGGGTGAAACGCTCGACGTCACCATCTCCAACCAGATCGGCCGCACCACGCGCTTCAAGAATTTGACGGCGACCGCCACCGGCGATGTCCGCGACACCAGGAGCTACGAGAATCAGACCACCGAAACGCAGCCCGAGTTCTCGCCGATCGCGTTCTACACGCGCGTCTTCGGGCCGGACTTCCAGGACCCGAACGCACCGACCTTCACGCCGAACCCGAAGCTGATGGTGCGCAAGAGCGTGCTTTCCGGCGTCATGCAGGACGTGAAGAAGATCGAAGCCAGGGTCGGCGCCGAGGACAAGGCGCGTCTCGATCAGTACTTCACCGGCTTGCGTCACCTGGAGCGGCAGTTCGAACAGCAACTCACCAAGCCCGAGCCCATCGCCGCGTGCGTGGCGCCGAAGACGGTCGACAAGGAGCCATCGCCGGGCGGCGAAGTTTCGCTGGTCGCGACGCGCCATAAGGCGATGACCGATCTGATGGTCATGGCGGTGGCGTGCGATCAGACCCGCGTGTTCAATATGTCCTACTCCCAGTCGGCCTCGTCCTTCACCAAGCCCGGCTACGAGAAGCCCCATCACACTTGCACGCACGAAGAGCGCATCGACGAGAAGCTGGGCTATCAAGTCAACGCTTCCTCGTTCTCGCGCCGCTCGTTCGAGGCGTGGGCGTACTACGTCGAAGCGTTTACGAAAGTGAAGGAAGGCGACGGCACGTTGCTCGACAACGTGTTCATCATGGCGGACTCGGATGTCGGCTTCGCCCGCGTCCACTCGCTCGACGGCATGACGCTCATGACTGCCGGCCGTTGCGGCGGCAAGGTCAAGACCGGTCTGCACATCGCAGGCAATGCCACTTCGGTCTGCCGCCTGGGCTACACTGCGATGCGCCTCATGGGATACGACGTGAAGCAGTGGGGCACCAAGAGCAACACGAACGCCAGCGAGATCAGCGAGTTTATCGTCTAAGCATTGCGATTGCGCGAAGCCAAAACGCCCGGCGGGTCCGCCGGGCGTTTCTGTTTGTGCGTCACGCGTTATTCTATTATTCCGCGCTCTTCGTTTTCGCGAACTTCTTCTTCGGCGCGGGCGTCGCGATCCGCTTCTCGGGTACAAGCTCGCTGTTCAGCCAATCTGTAAAAGCGCGCAACGTCGCGGCGTTGCGCAGCTCGTTGCGGCAGACGATGTAGAATGCGCCCGAGGCGGGCACGGTGATCCCGAACGGGACGATCAGCTTGCCCTCGGCGAGCAGGCTCGATGTGGTGATGTTGTCGCCCAGCGTGATGCCGTGGCCGTAAATCGCGGCCTCGATGGCGAGGTGCCAGTTCGACAGTTTGAGATAGCGCGCTCCGGCCATCGCCGGCGCGCGGGCGGCCGAAAGCCACATTTGCCATTCGTTTCCGTCCTCGTCGCCGTGCAGGAGCGTATGGGCGGCAAGGTCGGCGACGCTGCGCAACGGCTTCTGATTGATCAGCGTCGGGCTGCACACCGGGAAAAGCTCGACCTGCGACCACAGTTGCGCATGGAACCCCGGCCACGGACCCGATCCGTATTTGATGGCGACGTCGACATCGGCAGGGTCGGCCTCCTCCGCGGCAACGAGCTTCAGGCGAATGTCGGGATAACGGTCGGCGAAAACCCCAAGGTGGGGGATCAGCCAGAAGGAGGCGAGCGCCTGCACGCAGCTGACCACGAGGTCCCCTTCCGTTTTTTGCCGCGTAAGAAGAGCAGAGGCCTCCGCGATGGAATCGAAGGCGGCGGCGATCGCCGGATGGTACGCCGAACCGTAGGAAGACAGCTGAAGGTGACCCGCGGTGCGCCGGAACAGCTTCACGCGCAGGGCTTCTTCGAGGGCGCGTACCTGATGACTTACCGCTCCAGGTGTAACATTCAGCTCTTTCGCGGCGCGGGAGACCGAAAGGTGGCGGGCGGTGGCTTCAAAGGCTCGCAGCGGGTTGAGAGGTGGCAGGCGCTTGCGCATGGAATGAACGGGCGCTCCTATCCGGTGGGCAGACCATGCCTTCAAACCCGCGCTTTGCCAAGCGCGCGGCGACCGGAGCGGGATTTCGGTGCTTTCCGCGACCCGCCATTTCCGGGCCTAACTCAAAGACGTTGTATTTTTTCTCAAGGCCGGTGCGCTAATAATTTCAATTGCGACGCCTTTCTGCGCGCCACAAAATTTTGCGTCCCGTGGACGGCCCGGCGGCTTGCACAGGCGTGCAAGAGCTCTCGTCCCGGCCGCTGGCTAAGACATCAAGCGTTTACAATCTATCCATAGGTTCGCCGCGCGTGCGTAAGACGCTTCGTCAGACCGGCGGAGTACGCTAGTATTTTGAGAATTAAGCCGATTTTCGGCGCTCGCTTCGGAAGGGGCGATGAGGGAGAGAATGAAGAAGCCGTTCGCAATTGCCTTCGCCATCGCCGCCTTGATTGCGGCCCCGGTGCTTGCCCAGCAGAAGGCGAGCGCGCCGCGCGATGCGCGCGCCATGATCGGGACCGAGCGGGCGAAGGACGTCCCGATGCCGCCGGGATTCCGCATCGTCGCCAGCGAGATCGAAGGCCCGGTATTCGCGACCGCCGAGGGCATGACTCTCTATAAATGGCAGCTCAAGAACCTTCGCAACGGCTCTGCCGGCGAGCGGAAGGGCGAGCCCGCCTGCTACGACGTGAAGACCACCGAGACCGCGGGCCTCATGAGTCCCTATCCGCCCGGCCTCGTTCTACCCGAGCTCGATACCAGGCCTTCATGTACGGACGTGTGGAAGCCCGTCTATGCCTCCGCGAATGCTCAAGCCGTCGACAAGTGGACCGTCCTCACGCGCAAGGACGGCACGAAACAATGGGCTTACGACGGCTTTGCACTTTACACCTCGGTGCTCGACAATAACCCCGGCGATGTCTACGGCGCGCCGAAGAAAGCGCGCGGCGATTCTCCTTCCTATCGCGAGGCGGTGAAGCCTCCGCCGGATGTGCCGCCGGGCTTTGAAGTCACTACTACCGCGAAGGGCCGTCTTCTCTCGACGACCAAGCAGCAGTCGGTCTATGTGCTCGACGGTGACAGCACGCAGAAAACCACCTGTACCGGCGCGTGCCTGCAGGAGTGGCAGCCGATTCTGGCGCCCGGCGTTGGTCAGGTGACGCAGGACTGGTCGATCTTCGAACGCTCGCCGGGGGTACGCCAATGGGCCTTCCGCGGGCGTCCACTCTATATCCACTTGCTTGATCGCGAGAGCCGTAGCCAGGAAGGCAGTGACGTCCCGGGTTGGCACAATGTTTATACCCAGCTTGCACCGCCCCCGCCGAAGGAACTGACCATCCAAGTCACGAGTTCGGGCGAAGTGCTCGCCGATGCCGGCGGCAAGACGATCTACACCTACGCCTGCGCCGATGATTCGACCGATCAGCTCAACTGCGATCATCCGACGGAGACGCAAGTCTACCGTTTCGGCATGTGCGGCGCGGGCGACCCGGATCGCTGTCTCAAGACGTTCCCGTATGTGCTCGCGGGCAAGGACGCGCAAAGCCTGAGCAAGACCTGGACGGTCGTCTGGATCGATCCCAAAACCGGGAGATACGCCGATACAAACGCGCCCGGCGCGCTCAAGGTGTGGGCCTATCTGCAGCGCCCCGTTTATACTTACGCCGGCGATGTGAAGCCGGGTGACATCAACGCCGACGGCTTCGGCGAATTCCGCGGCCTGCGCAACGGCTTTAAGGCATTTTGGCTGCGCGACGACTATTACGGTGGCGCCGGGTGAGCGCCATGAGAATGTGGAGATTGCCCATGAAGAAAATCCTGTGTGCAAGTGTGGCCATCGGCGCGTTGGCCATCGCCCGCGGCGCTGCTGCCGACGATACGGCTCCTGCGGGCGGCACCATCGGATACATCGTCTCGAGCATGTATTGGGGCGTCCATCAGAGCGCCGACGGCAAGGCGGAGTGCCCGAAGGGCCTCAACGAAGGTCCGCGCGAGCACTTCAAGGCGCTGTTCCCTGCCGACGGTACCAAGCGTCCGGTCGCCGAGACCCAGCTCAAGCGCGAAGCGGAAGGTTACTTCCCTACACTCAGCGAGGAACCGTTCACTTTTCATCTGTCCCAAAGCAAGATTGCGAAGGGATTGAACCTCGACGGCAAGGTGGACGCCGACGATTTCCTCAGCGCCGACGGCGAGAAGGGCATCGACAACCAGCTGTTTCGCGTTCTCGGTTGTGTCCGCGGTTATCGCGCTCCCGACGGTGACGCCTACTTCTTCGACAACAACACTCTCGTCAACGATCGCTATAACCGTTGGCTGTTCGAGCTCACGAACGTCGACAGCCTGGTGAACGACGATGACGTCACCGTCACGACCTATCGCGGCCTCGATACCATGCTCAAGAAGGCCGACGGCAACGGCATGCTCGCTGGCGGCAGCCAGGTCGTCGACGTGAAATGGGGCGCACGCTACGTCCACACGCTCAAGGGCAGGATCAAGGACGGGGTACTGACGACCGATCCCAAGGATGTCACATTCCCTTGGGCGACGTTTGGCATCCCGACCGACCGCGAGATGCGCGAGATGCGCATGCGCGTAAATCTCACGCCGACTGGAGGCGCCGGCTTGATCGGGGGTTACACGGTGCTCGAGAACTGGTACCGCCAGACGCTGCGTTCGTCGTCCACGCACCACCAGGCCTACGGCGACGTCTCGCTGCCGTCCGTGTACCGCGCGTTGCGCCGCGCCGCCGATGGTCATCCCGATCCGAAGACCGGCGAAAATACGACCCTGTCTTCGGCGCTCGATGTGACGCTGACACAGGTGCACATCATTCACCCGGATCACCCGGTCGCCGCGGCTGAAGGCGCGACAAGCACCGCGGCAGCGGCCAAGGAACGCGCGGGCGCGCGCCGGTAACCGCCGCCCGCGTCACTCACATTAAACGCGGCCCTTCCTTTGGTAAGGGCCCGTTTTTCATCGAAAACGAGGATCTCTCATGACCACCAATCTCCGTATCGATGGCGACCGCCTGTGGGACTCGCTCATGGAGCTCGCTCAGATCGGTGCGACGGAGAAGGGTGGCGTTTGCCGTCTCGCGCTCACCGATCTGGACCGCGAGGGCCGCGACCTCTTCAAGCGCTGGGCCGAGAGCGCGGGCTGCACCGTGACCGTGGACAAAATGGGCAATATCTTCGCGCGGCGCGCCGGCAAGGATAACGCGCTCGCGCCCGTCATGATGGGAAGCCACATCGATACGCAGCCCACCGGCGGCAAGTTCGACGGAAACTACGGCGTGCTCGCGGGTCTCGAGGTGCTGCGTACGCTAAACGATTTCAATGTCCAAACGCAGCGCCCGCTCGAAGTGGTCGTCTGGACGAACGAAGAAGGAAGCCGTTTCCAGCCTTCGATGGTAGCCTCCGGGGTTTTTGCCGGCGTGTTCGATCTCGACTACGGCCTTTCGCGTGCCGACCAGGACGGCAAGACTATCGGCGAGGAACTGAAACGCATCGGTTACGCCGGCGATGCCATGGTGGGGGGCCGCGAGATCGCCGCCTTCTTCGAAGCGCATATCGAGCAGGGCCCGGTCCTCGAGGCGGAGAACAAGACCATCGGTGTGGTCGAAGGTGTGCAAGGCATCCGCTGGTACGAATACTACGTCACCGGGCAGGAGGCCCACGCCGGCCCGACGCCGATGAAGGTCCGCCATGACGCGCTGCAGGGCGCCGCGCACATGATCACGGAAGCTTATCGGATCGCCAATTCCCGTCCGCCCAATGCCTGCGCTACCATCGGCGTGATCGAAGGCTTCCCGAATTCGATCAATGTCATTCCAGGGCGCGTGAAATTCACCGTCGACCTGCGCAATCCCGACGGCGCCGTCCTCGCGGAGATGGCCCGCGAAATGCAGGAGGTTTCGCAAAAGATCGCCAAGGAGCTCGGCCTAACCCTCGAGGTCAAGGAGATCTGGAACAATCCGCCGGTGAAATTCGCCCCCGAGCTCGTGAACGCGGTGCAAAGCGCGGTCGACAAGCTCGGTTATTCCAACCGTCGAATCATCAGCGGCGCGGGTCATGACGCGGTGAACATTTCGAAAGTCGCGCCGACCGCGATGATTTTTGTGCCGTGTAAAGACGGCATCAGCCACAACGAGATCGAAGACGCCAAGAAAGAGGACATCGCGGCCGGGTGCGACGTGCTTCTGCACGCCGTGATCGAGCACGCGAACGTGGTTTGAGCTTAATTAAATCGGCCTGCGGTCCCGGCGGCAGGCCTCGCCGCGCCGGCGCCGTTTCGAAACATATTCCGAATCAAGGGCTTCGGCCGGGCGCCGCGGGCTGTTTATCAAGAATTCTCACTCTGTGACGGCATAAAACTCCGTTGCGAAACAAGGGGGTAGCCGTCATCCTAGGATCATAATGGGAAGCTGCGCCCCTGTCTGTGCGCAGGGAGGATCTATTGGAATGACGCTCACCCGTTCCGCAACGCGCTTTGGAGCCATGGTTTTGGGAGCGGCGCTTCTCGCCGGCTGCTCAAACGACGCCGCCACGACCGCCGCGGCGAAACCCGCACCCGTTCCCGAAGTCGTGCAGCTTGCCAGCACTCCGGCGCGCGCGCGTCTCATGACCGTGTCGCAGTACAACAACACGATCGCGCACATTTTCGGCCGGGACATCGCCTCCAACGCCCAGTTCGCGCCGATGCAGCGCACGGAAGGTCTGCTCGCGCTGGGTGCCTCATCGGCTGGCGTCCCGTTCGGCGAGATGCAGAAAGTGCAGCGCGCGGCCGCGCTGGTCGCTGCACAGGTCGTGGACAACGGCAACTTGGATCTCGGCGTCCCTTCGCATCGTGATTCACTGATCCCGTGCAAGCCGGCCGACGCGACGCAGGCGGATGCCGCTTGCGCAGAAACTTTTTTGCGCGCGACCGGCCGGTTGTTGTACCGCCGCCCGGTTCCTGAAGCGCGGCTTGCGCAGATGGTCGACGAAGCTGGCAAGTCCGCCGCGCAGCTGAAGGACTTCTATGCCGGCCTCGCGACGGTGATCGAAGGCATGCTGATCAGCCCGGAAGTGCTGCTGATCACCGACCGATCGGAGCCCGATCCGGAGCGCCCCGGCCGCCGCCGTTTGGATGCCTATTCCTACGCCGCGCGTCTCAGCCTGTTCCTCTGGAATGCCGCGCCGGATGATCGCGTGCTCAAGGCCGCGGAAAGCGGCGAGCTCTCGAGCGCGAAAGGGCGCGAGCGCGTGGTCAACATGATGCTCGCAAGCCCGCGTCTCGAAGACGGTGTCCGCGCTTTCTTCGACGACATGCTCGCCTTCGATGCGTTCGACAATCTTGCCAAGGACGCGAGCGCTTACCCCGCCGAGACAGGCGCTGCATTGTCGGCCGCGCGCGAACAGACCTTGCGCACGATCGTCGATCATCTGATCACCAAGAAGGCTGATTATCGCGACCTGTTCACGACCCGCTCGACTTATATGGCGCCCGAGCTCGGGCCTATCTACCGCGTGGCGACGCCGAAGGCCTGGGTGAAGTACGAGTTTCCGCCGGACAGTCCGCGCATGGGCCTTCTCACGCACGCGAGCTTCCTGGCCGCGCACGCTCACCCTGGGCGCAGCTCCGCCACGCGCCGCGGCAAAGCGCTGCGCGAGCTCCTGCTTTGCCAGCCGGTACCGCTGCCGCCGCCGAACGTGGACTTCTCGCTGGTCGAAGACCCGAAAGCGACGTTCCGCACCGCGCGCGAGCGTGTCGGCGCGCATCTCGAAAATCCCGTGTGCGCCGGCTGTCACCGCATCACCGATCCGATGGGGCTTGCGCTCGAGAATTTCGACGGCGCCGGCCAGTACCGCGCCACCGAGCGCGGCGTCGCGATCGACGCCAGCGGGGTTCTCGACGGGAAGCAGTTCAAGGACATCCCGGGTCTCGCCGAAGCGGTACGTAATCATCCGGCGCTGCCGTCGTGCCTTGTGCGCCGTGTGATGAGCTACGGCACGGGTACGGCCCTCGACAATGCAGACCGGCCGCTCGTCGAGTACTTTACGGGTCGCTTCGCGCAGAACGGCTATCGCTATCTGGACTTGCTGCGCGACGTCGCGCTGAGCCCGGCTTTCTATGACGTTACCGAGAGTGCGCCTGAACAGAAGACGGCCTCCGTCGCAAACTAAGACCAAGGGAGTGATTCCATGAATCTCGATCGTCGTCGTGTCCTGAAGGGCATGTTGGGCGGAAGCGCGGTCACGGTGGGGGTGCCGCTGCTGAACGTGTTCTTGAACGGGAACGGCAATGCGCTGGCGAGCGGCGAGCCGATGCCTGTGCGCTTTGGCACGTGGGTGTGGGGCCTTGGCATGAACGATGCCATTTTCACGCCGAAGAAGACGGGCCGCGGCTTC
This sequence comes from Rhodospirillaceae bacterium, assembly GCA_050250575.1. Lineage (GTDB taxonomy): Bacteria > Pseudomonadota > Alphaproteobacteria > Rhodospirillales > Rhodospirillaceae > SHVO01. The sequence continues at coordinate 48,585 of JBFWOJ010000023.1, forward strand.
GATCTTCCCGAGGAGATCG
>JBFWOJ010000024.1:0-47987 GCA_050250575.1 Rhodospirillaceae bacterium
GATCAGGGTCGGGTGTTCCGGCCGTGAACAAACGCTTCTCAAAAGCCTCTTCCCCGATCTCGGCGGGAGTGAGCCGGCCGGCGAGGCAATCCTCGGCCAGTGACTTGGCGGCGGCGATGATCTCCTGCCGTCCGCCGTAACTCAGCGCGATGGTCAGGAACATCTTGGCGTTGCCGGATGTCTTGCGTTCGGCCTGCTCGATCAGCGCGACGGTCTCCGGCGCAAACCGCGAACGGTCGCCGATCACATGCAACTGGATCTCGTTCTCGACGAGTTCAGCGATATCGTTCTCGAGATAGAAGCGCAGCAGACCCATCAGGTCCCGGACTTCGGTTTCAGGGCGCTGCCAGTTCTCCGACGAGAAGCCGAAGAGCGTGAGATACCGCACCCCGAGCGCGCCGGCCCCCTTCACAACGCGCTTGACCGCGTCAGCGCCGCGCTTGTGCCCGGCCGTGCGCGGCAGCCCCCTCGCCTTCGCCCAACGCCCATTGCCGTCCATGATGATAGCCACATGCAACGGCGTGCCCGGATCGGGACGCGCGTCGGCGGGCGCGATTGGCTGGACGGGATTGGTGCGCATCAAGGGTGCTGATCAGACCTGGGTGATTTCCTGCTCTTTGTGCTTCAGCGCTTCGTCCACTTTGCCGACATACTGGTCGGTCATCTTCTGAACCTCTTCGGCGTATTTCTTGTGCTCGTCCTGAGAAATGACGTGATCCTTTTCCATCTTCTTCAGAACGTCGTTTCCGTCGCGCCGCACGTTGCGGATCGAGACGCGCGCGTGCTCGGCGTACTTGTGCGCGACCTTGATGAGCTCCGCGCGGCGTTCGGCGGTGAGCGGCGGAATCGGGACGCGGATGAGCGTGCCGTCGGCCATCGGATTGAGGCCGAGGTTGGCTTCGCGGATCGCCTTTTCCACCGATTTGGCGAGACCTTTGTCCCACACCGAAACCGACAGCAGGCGCGGCTCAGGAACCGAAACGCTCGCGACCTGATTGAGCGGCATCTTGCTTCCGTACGCTTCCACGACGATCGGCTCGAGCAGCGCCGTGGAGGCCCGGCCGGTGCGCAGGCCGGCGAATTCCTTCTTGGCGTGCTCGAAGCTGACTTCCATTTTGTGTTGGAGATCTTTCTTCAGGTCTGCGTAACTCTGAGCCATGTCTTCCCCCTGCTTACGCGGCTGCCGCGGTCGAAATGACCGTATAACGCCCGCGGCCTTCAAGAACCTCGGCAACGGCGTTGTCACGGTGCATATCGAAAACGACGATCGGCAGGTGATTGTCACGGGCTAAAGCGATGGCCGCCGTGTCCATCACCCGAAGATCGTCGGAGATCACTTTGTCGAAAGTCAGGCGCTCGTAGCGTTGGGCGCCGGCGTGCTTCTTGGGATCGCGGTCGTAAACCCCGTCCACCTGCGTCGCCTTGAGCAGCGCATCGCAGTTCATCTCGACGGCGCGCAAGGCCGCGGCTGTGTCGGTCGTAAAGAACGGGTTGCCGGTGCCGGCGGCGAAGATCACCACCCGGCCCTTCTCCATGTGACGCACGGCCCGCCGGCGCACATAGGACTCACAGACTTGCGCCATGGCGATGGCGGACTGCACGCGCGTCGGCACCTCGATGGCTTCGAGCGCGTTCTGCACGGCGAGCGCGTTGATGACGGTGGCGAGCATGCCCATGTAGTCGGCGCTGGCGCGGTCCATGCCTTGGGCGGCGCCGGAAATTCCGCGGAAGATGTTGCCGCCGCCGATGACGAGGCACACCTGCTTGCCCATGCCGGTGACGATTTTGACGTCGCGGGCGAGCTTGGCGACGGTCTCGTTATGTAGTCCGTACTCGTCGGGCCCCATGAGACCCTCGCCCGAGATTTTTAGCAGGATGCGCTTGTACGGCAGCGGGGCCATTCCTCACCTTCGCTTGTGTTCGGCCCTGGACCGGGCGCGGACGGCGCAGACCTAAACCCATGAAAAAGGGACGGTTTTGCCGTCCCTTGGAAGAGGGCCCGCGAGCCAGGTCATCATATACCAAACCCGGCGCGCGGGAACCGCTAGAAAGTGTGTTCGATCAACGCCCTGCGGCGGCCGCAACCTCGGCGGCGAAGTCCGATTCCTTCTTCTCGATGCCTTCGCCGAGACCAAAGCGGATGAAGCCCGCCAGCTTGACCGGAGCGCCGACGTCCTTGGCGGCTCTCTCGACCACCTGACCGACCTTCTGCTTGTCGTCCATGATGTACGCCTGCTCGAGCAGCACCACCTCTTCGTAGTACTTGCGCACGCGGCCCACGAGCATCTTTTCAATGATGTCGGCAGGCTTGCCGGACGCCATCGCCTGATCGCGATAGATGGCCTTTTCGCGTTCGAGGACGGCCGGGTCGACCGAGGCGATATCGAGCGCTTCGGGCTTCGAAGCGGCGACATGCATCGCGATCTGCTTGCCGAGCTCGGCGAGCTTGGCCTTGTCGCCGGTGGACTCGAGCGCGACGAGGACGCCGATCTTGCCGAGGCCCGGACGGATGGCCGTGTGAACGTAGGAGGCGACGACCCCATCCGAGACCGCAAGGGCGGCGGCGCGGCGGATCGCCATGTTCTCGCCGATGGTGGCGATGAGGTGCGTGAGCTGCTCGGCGACCGTGCGGGTTTCGCCCGGGTGCGGTTTGCCCTTCAGCGCCTCTACGTCGCCCTTCACTTCGAGCGCAATCCTTGCAGCGGTGTCGACGAACTCCTGGAACGTGACATTGCGCGCCACGAAGTCGGTCTCGGCATTGATCTCGATGACGGCGCCGGCATTGCCCGCGGTCGCGACGCCGACAAGCCCTTCGGCGGCCACACGGCCGGACTTCTTGGCGGCCTGGGACAGGCCCTTCTTGCGGAGCCAGTCGATCGCCGCTTCCATGTCACCGCCCGTTTCGCCGAGAGCGGTCTTGCAATCCATCATGCCCGCGCCGGTCTTCTCGCGCAGGTCCTTTACGAGTTGGGCAGTAATAGCAGCCATGTGTTCCTCAAAAATATCTTGAGCGCGGCTCATGCGCCGCGAACGAAGGCCCGCGGAACGAAGTCACCCGGGAGATGGGTTCGTTCCGCGGGAAAACAAGTGAAGGCTTAGCCTTCCGCGACGACGGCGGTCTCTTCAGCGGCTTTCTTGGCGCCGCGCGCGCGCGAACGCGGCTTCTTCACCACGAGCGGCCCCTTTTCGCCTTCTTCCTCTTCGGCGGCCGGCAGGGCTTCGGCCGGCGCGGCTTCCTGGGCGCCGATGTCGACGCCGGCGGTCTTCATTTCGTCCTGGATGCCGGTGAGCACCGTGTTCGCAACCAGTTCGCAATAGAGCTTGATCGCGCGGATGGCATCGTCGTTCCCCGGGATCGGATAGGTGATGCCGGCCGGATCGGAGTTGCTGTCGAGCACCGCGACGACCGGGATGTTGAGGACGCGCGCCTCGGCCACCGCGATGGCTTCCTTGTTGGTGTCGATCACGAACAGGATGTCCGGGAGGCCGCCCATGTCCTTGATGCCGCCGAGCGAACGGTTCAGCTTTTCCTGCTCGCGCTGGAGGGTGAGCTGTTCCTTCTTGGTGAGGCCGTGCAGCTGCGCTTCGTCGGTCAGGCGCGCTTCGAGATCCTTGAGGCGCTTGATCGAGTGCGAGACGGTCTTCCAGTTGGTGAGCGTGCCGCCCAGCCAACGGTGATTGACGTAGTACTGGCCGCAACGCTCGGCGTATTCCTTCACGAGTTCCTGCGCCTGACGCTTGGTGCCGACGAACAGAACGCGGCCGCCCGCGGCGGTGACGTCATGGATCGCCTGCATCGCACGCTGGAGCAGAGGCACGCTCTGCTGCAGGTCGATGATGTGCACGCCGTCCCGAACGCCGAACAGATACGGCTTCATTTTCGGGTTCCAGCGGCGGGTGTTGTGGCCGAAGTGGGCGCCGGCTTCGATGAGCTGACGCATTGAAAAAGATGGCAGTGTCGCCATGGGGTCCTCTTTTCTTCCGGTTATGCCTCCCTGGATGGTGGAATCACTCTTATGAGTGACACCGGAATGGACCTTCGGAACTCCCGAAGCGCCCGCACCCAGGTGTGGAATGGGCGGGGGTATACGGGCTCCTCTCCCCAAAGTCCAGGCGAAAACCCAGGATTCCTAATAAGTTAAAACATTTCCGGTGGTTAGGCCATTAGGTCTACACTGGAAGATAGGTAGACCGCCATGCAGATCGACCAAGCCACCCTCAAACGCCTGTACCGCACCGGGATCCGGAGCATCCGCAGCCACGACATCCTGAAGGTCGTGCGGCGCTCGAAAAGCCTGCGCCGGCTGATCAATGGCCCGTTGAGCGAGATGGGCGCCGAGGCCGGGCAGCTGTTCGACATGGTGAAGGACTATGCGAGCGGCACATATAGAGAGCTGCCCCGCTCCACCGTGCTCGCGAGCGCGTTTGCACTCTTATATGTGCTCAATCCCTTCGACCTGATGCCCGACTTCATTCCCGGGATCGGCTATCTCGACGACATGTCGATGCTCGCCCTCGTCATCGGATCGGTGCGCAAGGACGTCGAAGGGTATGCCCGCTGGCGCCGCTCGCGCGCCGCGATTGCCCGGCGCCTCCAGCGCACCTTCGGCGTCCGGCCGCGGCGGATACTGGCGGATTAAGAGGATCGCACGCCCAGCGTCCTAGCCGGCTCTCGTCAACCGACACGACTTCCCCAGAGGAGCGCGCGATCAGAGGAGCGGAATCAGACCGGACAAGCGGAGTTGGGCTGTTGGCTTAGACCGCCGTGGCCCCTTGCGCCGCGAAGCGCGCCGGGTAGAGGAGCGGTCCCCGTCTTCGGGGGATTGCGAATGAGTTGCCGCAGACAATAGCAATTATCAGGGGACAGTGTCAAGTTTTTAGGGACATCCTCCAGATCCCACCATTTCCTGCCCGGCCATGAACCGGTCCCCGAAGGCGCGTCCGGGGCGTGGTCATTTCGGCGCCTCGAGGCGTGTCACGCGCCATTCGCCGTCATGGCCCGCGACAAGATACTTCGCGCTGGTTTGGGCGGCGCTGTCGGAGACGGTTCCCCTGACCTCGACGTTGATTCCGCTCTCGTCCCAGCCGACAAAGCGCAAGGAGCGCCACATCATCTGCGCGTCGTCGAGCCGGCCGGCCGACCATTCGCGTTCGGGCCGCCCGTCCGCAATCCTGTAGATCTCGATGTTGGCTTCGCGTCCCGGTGCGTCGGCCGTGAGCACCACGAAGCGGGAGGGATCAGGTCCGAAAATCGGCAGGCCGGTGAGCACGGTTTCTTGTCCATCGCGGTCGTCGATGAGGAGAAAGTCACCGCCCTGGTAATAGCCTTTGTGAACTAGGAAGGCGTGACGCGACGGCCACAGCGCCATGAGGTGATAAAGCGTGCATTCCTTGGAGGACGGCGTGAGGCAATTGTCCCGGGTCTGGAGCGTCTTTGTCCTGCCGTCGCCGAGTGCGAGGATGAGCGCGGTCTCTTCGCGGCGCGCGCGGCCGCCGGCCTTGGCGAGCACGTTGATCTCGCCAAGCGCGAGATAATCATAGTAGTCGCCGTTCTGGCGTCCGTGGGTTTCGGCGAGCGTCGTGTCCGCCGCGGGCGCCGGCGGCGGCGCGCTGTCGCAGGCGGAGATCAACAGGCAGGCCGCGAGGGCAAATCTCCTCATGTCACGGCCTTACGCACGCGCGCGGAAATGGTTTCGGCGGCCAGAACGGCCATGAAGATCAGCACGAGGATCACAGAGACGCGGCTCCATTCGAGGGCGTTGATACTGGCATTGAGCTGAATGCCGATGCCGCCGGCGCCGACGAGGCCGAGCACGGTCGCTTCACGGATATTGATATCCCAGCGGAACAGCGAAATGCCGGCGAAGGCGGGCAGCACCTGAGGCCAAATACCATAACTGACCACTTGCAGACGAGAGGCGCCGGTGGCGGCGACCGCTTCGGCCGGGCGGTGGTCGCTTTCCTCGAGCGCCTCGTAGAGCAGTTTCGCGATGAAGCCGACCGAGCGCAGGGCGATGGCGAGCACGCCGGCGAGCACGCCGGGCCCCACGATGACGACGAGCACCAGCCCCCAGATCAGAGAGTTGATCGAGCGCGAGGCGACGATCAGGAACAGGGCGACGGGGCGGAAGGTGAATGCGCCGGGCGTCGTGTTGCGTGCGGCGAAGAAAGCGAGCGGAACGCCCACAATGATGGCGAGCAATGTGCCGAGGGTGGCCATGGTCACCGTGTCCCACAGGGGGCGCAGGAGCTCGCGGCCGTAGATCCATTCCGGCGGCACCATGCGGGTGAAGATGTCCGCGGCTTGCGACGGCGCGTCGAAGACGAACTCCCACATGGTCTCGGCGGCGATGCGCTGCAGGCAGACGACCGTGATCGCGAGACCCACCAGCCAGCCCATCCAAATGGCGGCGCGTTTGGCCGGGGTATGAAGCGACCAGGTGCGGGCGCCGTTTTCCAATTGGACGATCATTGCGTCACCACGTCACGGCGGAGTCCGGCACCCGCGATCCGCCCAACACGTCCGGGGATGACGAAGAAAACAAATGTCATTTCACCCAATGGCGCACCCTTCCCGAGGCGACCTCGGCGGCCATGACGATGGCGATGATGATGAGAAGAATGGCCGCGGCGCTCGCATATTCGTAGCGCTCGAAGGCGGTGGTGAGCGTGGCGCCGATGCCGCCGGCGCCGACGATGCCGATGACGGCGGACTCGCGGAAATTGATGTCGAGGCGGTAGATGGCAAGGCCGATGAAGCGCGGCAGCACCTGCGGCTGGATGGCGTATACGAGGGAGATCAAACGGCCCGCGCCCGTTGCGCGCACGGCTTCGACCGGCGCGGGGCTGATCGCCTCCATGTCCTCGGCAAGAAGCTTTGCGTTAAAGCCGATGGTGGCGAAGGTCAGCGTCAGGAAACCGGCGAAGGTGCCGAAGCCGAAGAGCTTCACGAAGAAGATCGCGACCAGGATCTCCGGGAAGGTGCGCGAGATCGCCATGACAGCGCGACATATATAGTAGACCGGCTTTGGCGCGAGATTGCGGGCGCCGCCGACGGCGAGCGGGACGGCAAGGGCGACGCCGATGACGGTGGCGCCCACCGTCATCCACAGGCTTTCGAGCAGGCCCTGGAAGATCGCATCGCCGCGGGTGACAAAATCGGGGGGAAAAAACCCGCCGATGAAACGGGCGGCCCGCACGCCGCCTTGGGCGAGGCGGGTCCAGTTGATGTCGAGGGTTCCGAGAGCGCCCGCAAGGTAGATGGCGGCAGCGAGAATCAAGGACCAACGCAGGACCGGGTTCCTGATGACGGGCGGACGCTGCCAGATCCTGGCTGTCACTACCGCTCTCCCGCAACCCGATCCGGGTCCAGGTGGGCCGGATCGAGGGTTCTTGGACCGGCTGCTTTATGCGCCGGCGCCGCCTCCCAATCCTCATCGCCGTAGATGGTGGTGAGAACTTCGGGTGTCAATTTTTCCGGGGGGCCGTCGAATACGATCTTGCCGTCGCGCAGGCCGACGATGCGCGGCGCGAACATCCTGGCGAGCGGCACGTCGTGGATATTGATGATCGCGGTGAGCTTGCGCTCGGCACAAAGCTCGGTGATCAGGCGCATGATCTGGCGCGCGGTCTTGGGGTCGAGGCTGGCGGTCGGCTCGTCCACCAAGAGGAGCCGCGGTTCCTGGATCAAGGCACGGGCGATACCGACGCGCTGCCGCTGGCCGCCGGAGAGACGGTCGACACGCTGATCAACGAGATCGGAGAGGCCGACGCGGTCGAGAATCTCGAACGCCCGGCCGATGTCCTCCTCCGGAAAGCGCCGCAGCCAGCTTTGCCAAAAGGAGACATAGCCGAGGCGGCCCGAGAGAACGTTTTCCATGACGGTGAGGCGTTCGACCAGCGCGAACTCCTGGAAGATCATGCCGATCTCCCGGCGCTCGCGGCGCAGAGCGTTCTGACTGATGCCGGTGATCGGGATCGGGCCCATGCGGATGTTGCCGCGGGTAGGTTCCACGAGCCGGTTGACGCAGCGGATCAGCGTGCTTTTGCCGGCGCCCGAAGGACCAATGAGCGCGATCATGCCGCCCGGGTCGACGGACAGCGAAACGTCGTTGAGGGCCAGCTTGGCTCCGTACCGCTTTGTGAGATTCTCGATGACGAGGCCGAGCATGAATTACTTGCAGTCGTAGGCGATCTTCATCGCCGCATCGACCTTGCGGATCACCTCCCAGTCCTTCTGGTAGGTGATGGGGATGAACTTCTCCTCGGCGAATTCCTTCTCGAGGCCCGACCCCGCCCAGGTGAAGGTGGCGAACGCCTCCTTGATTTTCGCGACCAGCGCCGGCGCGAGGTTATAGGCGTAGCCGTATCCGGTGGTGGGGAAGGTCTGCGACCTATAAATGGAGCGCACATCCTTCGTGTCGAAGACCTTGCGCTCGGCCATCTGTTTCATGGTCACATTGGCGATGGCGCCGGCCTCGTAATCACCGTTGGCGATGCCGAGAACGGTGGTGTCGTGTTTGCCGGAGAAGGTCGACTTGTAGTCCCTGCCCTCGACCAGCTTGAACTCGGACTCGAGAATCGCGGCGGGCGCCTTATAGCCGGAGTTCGACGTCGGCGCACTGAAGGCAATGGTACTGCCCTTCAGGTCGGGCGGCGTGCGGATCGGGGACTTGGCGGGCACGATGATCTCCATCTCGTAGCCGTAGGAGCCGTCGTTCCACGCCATCATGGTGAAGGGGACGAAACCGCCGCAGTTGACGGCAACCGGTACGCTGCCGGTGTTGACGCCGGCGACATGGAGGCGCCCGGAGCGGAGCGCCTCGAGCTGCGCGGCGTAGGACTGCACCTGGAAGAAACGCACGCGCCGCCCGGTGACTTTCTCCATGTGGCGCAGGAAGCCGTCCCAGACGCCGACATAGACGGACGGGTCTTCGAGCGGCGTGTAGGAGAAGATGATTTCCTTCGGATCGAGGATCTGTTTCGCGTCGGTGGGAAGGTCGGCGACCATATCGCCGTCGCGGTCGCAGTACTTCGCGTCGAGCGCGCCGCGCGGACAGGAGTCCGCGGCGGACGCGGAGCCGGCGGTGAGCAGAAGCGACAGCACTGCAGCGCGAATCATCATGGCGGGCAGTGTAGCGGAAGCCCGAATTTCGGTGGGCAAGAATCTAGATGCGCGGGGTGTGTAACTGTAGGAAGTCTTCGGCCTCGCGGCTGCCATTCAGGATGACAACCTTGTCTTTGAAGGCGGCGAGCTTCGCCAATCGTTCGGGCCCTTTTGTCCCAAAGTAGTTCCACACATATTTATAGAAGTCCCACGAGAATTGTTCGGGACAGCCGGGCGCGAGATCGGCGCGGACGCGGCCAAAGGTCGTGATGGAGCGCAAAAGAACGCGAACCATGCAAAGCCAGCGCGGCTGATCGAGGTAGACAATGAAGTCGGCGGCGGCGATGCGGATGTCGAGCGTGCCGCCGTAGTCGCCGTCCATGATCCAGGCCGGCCCGGCGATCAGCGCCTCGACCTTGGCGCGAAAGGCCGCCGGCGCGGTGGGCACCCACCCGGCGTTCCAAAACTGTTGATCGAGATGGATCAGCGGAAGGCCCGTGTTTGCGCTCAGCCGCCGGGCGAAGGTGGATTTGCCCGCGCCCGGCGCGCCCATGACGAGGATTTTACGCATAACAGGGACGGTAACATGAAAATGGTCCGCCGGTTAAACCGGGCGAAGACGAGAACGAGATCTAAAAACAAAGATCTAAAAAACAAACACCTCTGGATCCTCGGCGCTGCGCGCCAAGGATGACGAGAAAACGAGGAGACGACGATCCCTGTCGGCGTCCAACTCTAGCGAAACCAGAAAACGGATACCCCTGGATCCTCGGCGCTACGCGCCAAGGATGACGAGAAAACGAGGAGACGACGGTCCCTGTCGGCGTCCGACTCTAGCGAAACCAGAAAACGGATACCCCTGGATCCTCGGCGCTACGCGCCAAGGATGACGAGAAAAAGGGATCCTCGCCGCTGCGCCGCAAGGATGACGAGAAAAAGGGCGCTGTTGAGGTCGCTGTCAGATGGAGGGGGTTTTTGTCATCCTTGCGTGCGCGCAGCGCGCGCGAGGATCCAGAGTTTTTTTGTTTGTCAGGCCAGCGATCCGTAGAGGTCGCGCCAGAGGGGATTCTGCGCTTCAATGACCTGGAGCTTCTTCTTCCGCGGCCAGTGCTTGATCAGCTTTTCCCGCGCGATCGCGCTTGACGAATCTTCGAACACCTCAAAATAGACCAGAAGATGCACGCCGTACGTCTTGGTGAAGCCTTCGACGGCCCCGGTTCTGTGCTGGTACATACGCTGCATGAGCTCGCTCGTCACGCCGACGTAGAGCGTACCGTTGCGCTTGCTCGCAAGAATGTAGACGTAGAACTGTTTTTGCATTTGAAACCAGAAAACGGATACCCCTGGATCCTCGGCGCTACGCGCCAAGGATGACAAGAAAACGAGGAGACGACGGTCCCTGTCGGCGTCCAACTCTAGCGAAACCAGAAAACAGATACCCCTGGATCCTCGGCGCTACGCGCCAAGGATGACAAGAAAACGGGATCCTCGCGGCTGCGCCGCAAGGATGACGGTGGGGTCCGGCTTTATCAAAACTCCCGGATATCCGCGATGCCATGGAGCTCGCGGAGTTTGGAGAGGGTCTTGGGTTGGATGGCGTAGCGTTCGGGCAGCGCGAGCTGCACGAAGTGGCCGTTCTGGCGCGTGACGACGACGATCTTGCCGTTGCCGCGGCCGTCGGACGACAGCAGCGCCGAGAGGTCGGGCGCGGAAAGATCGGGCGTGACATGCAGCTCGAGATTGCGCACGCGCGCGGCGGCGGCTTTCTCGAGGTCGTCGACGCGGGTGGCGATGAGGCGCACCTTGCCGTTCTCGAGCTGGGCGTCGAGGGTGAGGAGCACCGCGCCTTCCCCGTCGAGCAACTCCTTCGACGCCGCGAGCACCTCGGACCACATCATGCATTCGAAGGAGCCGGTGGAGTCCTGGAACTTCACGAAGGCGTACTTGTTGCCGCGCTTTCCGACTCTTTCTCTTTTTTCCTGGAGCGTGCCGGCCATGCGGATCGGTTTCGCGCACTGCTCGGCCGTCAGACTCTCGAGATCGCGGGCCTTGATCACCTTCATGGCCTCGAGCGTGCCGGAGTAGGTGTCGAGCGGATGGGCCGAGAGATAGAAGCCGAAGGCTTCGTATTCCTGTGAGATCTTCTCGAGCTTGCGCCACTCGTTGATCTTCGGGAGGGTGATGGCGTCCGCCTTCTCGTCGGCGCCGAAGAGGCTGACCTGGTTCGAGGCGCGGTTGGAGGCGTTGTGCTGGGCATGGCGCAGTACGATCTCGATGCCGGCGAACAATTGACCGCGATTGGCGTGCAGGCCGTCGAGGGCACCGGAGCGCACAAGGTTTTCCAAGAGACGCTTATTGATCACCGAACCGTCGAGACGCTTGGCGAAATCGCCGAGCGACTTGAACGGGCCGTTCTTCTTACGCTCGGCGACGAGGGCCTGCATCGCCCCTGCCCCGACATTCTTGAGCGCCGCCAATGCATATCTGATGGCGCCGTTCTCGACGCCGAAGGTGGCTTCGGACTTGTTCACATCCGGCGGCAGGATCTTGATCTTCAGGCGCTCGAGCTCGGTCTTGAAGTCGGCGAGCTTGTCGGTGTTGTGCATATCGAGCGTCATGGACGCGGCCATGAACTCCGCCGGGTAGTTGGCTTTCAGATAAGCGGTTTGATAAGCGACGAGCGCGTAGGCCGCGGCGTGAGACTTGTTGAAGCCGTAGCCGGCGAACTTGTCGATGAGGTCGAAGATGGCCGAAGCGCGCTCGGGCGGGATGTCGCGGTGCTTCTTCGCGCCCTCGATGAAATTCTTGCGCTGAGCGTCCATCTCCGCCTGGATCTTCTTGCCCATGGCGCGGCGCAGGAGATCGGCGCCGCCCAGGGAGTAGCCGGCGAGCACCTGCGCGGCCTGCATCACCTGCTCCTGGTAGACGATGATGCCGTAGGTCTCCTTGAGGATGGGCTCCATCGCAGGATGCATGTACTCGATCGTCTCGCGGCCGTGCTTGCGGTTCACGAAGCTGTCGATGTTGTCCATCGGGCCGGGGCGGTAGAGCGCGACCACGGCGATGAGGTCCTCGAACACGTCGGGCTTCAGCTTGCGCAGGACGTCGCGCATGCCCGTGCTTTCAAACTGGAACACGCCCATCGCATCGGCGCGCGAGAGCATGGCAAACGTCGCCTTGTCGTCGAGCGGGATCTTCGAGAGATCGAGCTCGATGCCGCGCCGGCGCAGGAGCTTCACCGCCTGGTCGAGCACGGTGAGGGTCTTCAGGCCGAGGAAGTCGAACTTCACCAAGCCCGCGGGCTCGACCCATTTCATATTGAACTGGGTGACCGGCATGTCGGAGGCCGGATCGCGGTAGAGCGGCACCAGCTCGTCGAGCGGACGGTCGCCGATGACCACACCCGCGGCGTGGGTGCTGGCGTGGGCGTACAGGCCTTCGAGCTTGAGCGAGATGTCGAGCAGCTGGCGCACGCTGTCGTCGGTGTCGCGCAGGCGCTGCAGCTCCGGTTCGGCCTCGAGCGCGTCTTTCAGCGACACGGGGCTGGCCGGATTCATCGGCACCATTTTGCAGATCTTGTCGACGTAGCCCAATGGCATCTCGAGCACGCGGCCGACGTTGCGCAACACCGCGCGCGCCTGGAGCTTTCCGAAGGTGATGATCTGGGCGACACGGTCGCGGCCATATTCCTTCTGGACGTAGCGGATGACCTCGTCGCGCCGGTCCTGGCAGAAGTCGATGTCGAAGTCCGGCATCGAGACGCGTTCGGGATTGAGCATGCGCTCGAACAGGAGGCCGAAGCGCAAGGGGTCGAGATCGGTGATGGTGAGCGCCCAGGCGACAGCAGAGCCGGCGCCGGAGCCGCGGCCCGGGCCGACGGGGATATCGTGCGCCTTCGCCCACTGGATGAAGTTGGCGACGATCATGAAGTAGCCGGCGAAACCCATTTTGACGATGGTCTCGAGTTCGAACTCGAGGCGTTCGCGGTAGGGTTTCGCTTTCTCCTCCCTTGCGGCGTCGTCCATGCCCTCGGTCCAGACGTGATTGCGCAGACGGACCTCGAGCCCCTGGCGAGCGAGATCGCGCAAGGCTTCGTCTTCGCCGCGGTCGCCGGCCTTGGGCGAGCGCGGAAGGATGGGCTTGCGCTCCTCGACCTTGAAGGCGCAGCGCTTCGCGATGACGAGGGTGTTCCGGATCGCCTCCGGGATGTCGGCGAAGAGCTTCACCATCTCGTCGGCGGACTTGAAGCGGTGATCGGGCGTGAGGCGGCGCCGGTTGTTGACCGAGACGAAGGATTTCTCGGCGATGCAGATGAGCGCGTCGTGGGCCTGGTACATGGCCTCGTCGGCGAAGAAGCAGTCGTTGGTGGCGACGAGCGGGACATCGTGGGCGTAGGCGAGGTCGATCAGGCCGCCTTCGATCCGCTCCTCGGCTTTCACGCCGTGGCGCATCAGCTCGACATAGAGCCGGCCGGGGAACAGCGTCTTCAGCTTGCGCAAGGTTTCCTCGGCCTTGGCGCGCTGGCCGTCCAGGAGATGGCGGCCGACGGTGCCGAGCGGGCCGCCGGTGAGGGCGATCAATCCTTCATTATATGCGGCGATGTCCGCCCAGGAGACCTGGGGCGTTTCGCCCGAGGGCGTGTCGAGGAAGGCTTTCGAGCTGAGCTTGAGGAGATGGGCATAGCCCCTCTCGTTCTGGACGAGAAGGACGAGCACGTCGGGTTCCGGCAGGCGGCCGCCCTGGCCGTGTCCGGTCTGGGTGTCCTCGCGCCGGACGGACAGCTGGCAGCCGATGATGGGCTGGACCCCGACCTTGGAGCATTCGGAGGAAAATTCGAGGGCGCCGAACAAGTTGCGCGTATCGGTGAGCGCGACCGCGGGCATGGCGTTCGCGGCGCACAAGGCGGCGAGCTTGGCGACCTTGATGGCGCCTTCTGCCATGGAATAGGCGGAGTGGACGCGCAGGTGGACGAAGGGGGCGTAGGTCATGGGAGGACCAAGATAGGAAACGGTGCTGTCCGCGTCACTCTTTGCGGCGTTTTTATCCACAGAATACAGTCTGCGTCATTCCTGCGGCCGCAGGGCCGCGAGAATCCAGAGGTGTTGGGTTTACAAAACAGAAAAGAGAAACCTCTGGATCCTCGGCCCTTCGGGCCAAGGATGACGGCCTTGCCGTCACCTCTGGATCCTCGGCCCTTCGGCCAAGGATGACGGCCTTGCCGTCACCTCTGGATCCTCGGCCCTTCGGGCCAAGGATGACGGCTTTATGGTGACCCCCGGATTCTCGGCGCTTGGGGCCAAGGACGACGGCTTTATTGTTATCCCCCGGATCCTCGGCGCTTCGCGCCAAGGAGGACGGCAGAGTATAGTGCGCCGTCGTTGCTAGAATTCTGAGGAAGCCACACGCATGGACACGCTTGATCTCGAACTCCGCCAGGTGCTGCCGAAGGCCGAACTTGGCCGGCGGGGATTTGCGGTGAGCGCGCTGGCCACCGGGTTCGCGCTGGCGGTGCGGCCCGCTGGCGCGCAAACGATCACCACGGACACGAAGGGGATCGTGGCGAACGAAGAGAAGATCAAGGTCGCCGACGGGATGATTCCCGGCTACTGCGCCTATCCCGAAGGCCAAGGCCCCTTCCCCACGGTCCTCGTGGTTCAGGAAATCTTCGGTGTGCATGAGCATATCAAGGACATCTGCCGCCGCCTGGCCAAGGCCGGATATTTCGCGGTGGCGCCGGAGCTGTACGCGCGCCAGGGCGATGTCTCGAAGCTGAGATCGATCGACGAGATCCGTCCGATCGTGTCCAAGGTACCGGACGCGCAGGTGATGAGCGACCTGGACGCGACGGCGGCGTGGGCGGCGAACACCGGCGCGGCGGACACCAAGCGCCTGGGCATCACCGGCTTCTGCTGGGGCGGACGCATCGTGTGGCTGTACGCCGCGCATAATCCGAACCTCGGCGCGGGCGTGGCGTGGTACGGACGGCTGACGGGCGATGTGAACCCGCTGCAGCCGAAGAACCCTATCGACGTGGTGAGCGAGCTGCAGGCGCCGGTGCTGGGGCTTTATGCCAGCAACGACGCGGGCATTCCGCTCGAGGCCGTGAACAAGATGAAGGTGGCGCTGAAACAGGCGGGCAAGCGCCGCGAGAGCGTGATCCTGGTGTATCCGGAGACCGAGCACGGGTTCCATGCGGACTACCGGCCGACGTACAACGAGCAGGCGGCGGTCGACGGATGGAACCGGCTGATCACGCATTTCCGGAAGAACGGGGTGGCGTAAACGGTGCACTTCGTCATCCCCGCGGAAGCGGGGATCCATCGTGCACCGCGCGCGCTGGTGAATGGATTCCCGCTGACGCGGGAATGACGATTTTTTATCTGCGACATCTGCGACCTGCGACGTCTTCGGAATTCGAGAGCATCCGCAAGGGCATACGGAAAAAGCGCGGCTGCGACATCATGCGACATCATGCGACATCCTGCGACGTCTCGCCGACGTACCATTCATAAAGCGCGCGCGCGCGCCGCGGCTCGTCGCCCTTGGTGACATCGTTACGAGGGTGCACGATTCCCAGACGCTCCAGCTTGCGGATCGTCTTATAAGCGATATCGACGTTTCGCACGGCCGATGGACCGAACCGGCAGATGTCGCGCAGCGTCACCGACTGGTTCCATCGCTTTTGCTCGAGCCACTCCTGGAGTTCGCCAACGATGTCGTCCGATGCCCTACCGGCCGCACGCAACGCCTCGGAAGCGTAGAAACGCGCGAGCGCGATGCCGCGCTCGAGCTCCGGCGCGTCAAGGACATCGCGCGCGGGATCTTCGCTGAAGGCGATGACGGCGGCGAGGCGCGCGGCGTGTTCGGCCAAGCGGCCGGCGAGCGGACGGATCGCCGCGAAGGCGCCGCCGGGTGCGAGTTCCGTCTCCATCTCGTTGGCAAAGGCGAGCCAGGCGCGTTTCGCGGGCTCGGAGAATCCGACGATGCGGCGCTCGGCGGACTCCTCGCCCCGGACTTTGTCCCACAGCGCCTGCAGCGCGGCGAAGGCGGGCGGCGGCGCGTCGTCCTCCGCCTGCTGCCAGACGCGCGGGCTCTCGTGCGCATGAGGAAGAACAGTGAGGAACCGCGCGAGCAGGCCGCCGTCGGCAAGATCGGGATCGCCGAGGAAGGCGCGCCCGGCGCGGGGCGCGGCGACGAGATGAATGGAGAGCGGCGGCGAGAGCGGCGCCGGCTTTGTCTCGGCGCGCCAGCGCGGGGCGGTGTCCTCGTCCGCCGGCGGCGGCGGATCGTGACCGTCCCAGCGGCGGCAGAGGCGCGCGGCCTCGGCGCGGCGCTGCGGCCCCGGCTCCACCACATCGTCGGGATGCCCGGCGAACAGGCCGCCGTCGACGCGGCCGGCAGCCACCTTGCGCTGGGCTTGCTTCTTGAGCGGCGCGTAGGTGGGAAGCGTCTTGATGTGGCAATTGGGAGGCTGATCGTAGGGAATGTCGGGATCGATCTTGATCCTGATGTCGCGGCCGGGGCGGATCATCACGCGCTCCTCGCCGCGGCCCGGCAGGCCGGCGATAACCAGGTGGGCGAGCGCGCAGGCGGGAGCGCCTTCCTCGGCGAAGGTGGCGAAATAACAGGAAACGGGCCGCTTGGCGCCGGTGGGCAGGCGCACGGCGATGCGCGACTGCGCGGCGATGGCGGCGCGGACAAGAAGGTGCTGCGCGGCGAGTTCGATCGGCGCCTGGGTGCGCGCGGCGAGCACGCCCGCGGCCGGCATGAGCGGACCGAGGGCGGAGAGCGGGAAGTGCGAGGGTGGAGTTTGGAGTGGCGGTGGGGTTGGGGTTGGAACTGGTGAGCGTTGCGGCGCGGGCGTCGCAAGAACCGGCGCCGGAGACAAGATAGGCTTAATCGATACCAATGCGGCCTCCTCCACGAGGCCCGTTCCCCCAGCCGGGCGCTTGTACGACTCGAAATGGGGACACTGTATGTGTTTTGGGGACTTTTGTCAATTTCATTCGCCGACGAAGCCGCCCGATTGCCGCGAAACTGTCGTATATTATAACCTGTGCGATAGTTCCCGCTTTCCGCCACCGCCCGGGCATGCCACACTCGGCATCGCGGAAGAGCCGAAAAGGCCTCCGCCAGCAGTCATCACGTGCAGACGCGCCGTCGCAAGCCGGGGGGCTTTGCCATGGGTGCCATGTTGACCGCCGCGCGGATCTTGCGCGCCGCGACCATTTTGCTGCTGCCGGCGCTTTCGGGATGCGCCTCGTCCTTGAGTTCGTTCGTAAGCGCCGGAGCGAGCGACTACCATGCCGTCGAAAGCAAGATCGCCGACGAAATCCTGCTGCAAAACATCTTGATGGCGCGGGACGGGCTTCCGCTCCATTTCAGCGAACTGCTCAGCATCCGCGGGACGCTCACGCTGGGCGGCCAACTGGGCATGGATATCCCGCTCTCCTCGGAGGGCTCTACGCCCACCTCGGCCGCGCCGCTGGTTTCGGTCCAGACGCAGCCGACGTTCGAGGTCACTTCGCTCGAGAAGCAGGACTTCACACGCGGCATCCTTTCGCCGGTCGATCCGGCGGTGGTTCAGCATTTCCTCGATCTCGGTGTCGACTATCGCGTGATCCTCCTCCTGTTCTTCTCCGGCCTCGAGCTGGAGGACGGGACGCCGATCGCCAATTGGCCGTTCGACCAAAGGCGCCGCCCCGGCGCCTGCAGCAACGTGGAATGTTCAAGTTTCTTCGGCTATCTGGATCACATCAACGAACTTACAAGATTCCGCACCAAGTCCTACCGCCTGCTGACGCCCGTCGGAAAACCGTTCGACATGGACGAAAAGACGCCGTTCAGGGATCTCGCGGAGATCGACACGGCAAAGTACGTGGTGCGTCAATTCGAAAAGGGCCCGAAATTCCAGCTGTACCAGCTGTCCGCGCCGGAGACCGCGTTTTGCTTCGACTACAAGAGCAAAGCCAAAGACGGCGGGCAGCCCCCCGCCGAACCGGCGGGCGCGTTCCTTCAACACAGCGCGCCCGCAGCCGGCGTCGATCCCGTCGACGTCTGCAAGGAAAATTCCGGCTACCTGATTCCAACAGAAGCCGGCGTGCGCAAGCAGATCACGCTGCGCATGCGTTCGGTGTACGGAATGATCCGCTACCTGGGCGAAATCCTGAAGTTCGGCGAGACCGAGGGCAGCGCCGCCCGGCCGCGGTGCATCAGCCTCGACAGCCCGAACAACGAAGAAGGTACGCCGCCCCAGGACCGCACCAAGATCTGCGACGAGGGCAATGTGTTTTTCACGGCACGCCTCAGGGAGACCGGCTCGGGCGTATCGGTGCGCTATCGCGGACAAACCTACTATGCCGGCGCCTTCGAGCGCAGCCCGAACGGGTGCTATTCGAACGAGCCCTTGATACACCGGCCGACGTGCGATCATACGCTGGAGGTGCTGTCGGTGGTCGGGTTGTTGTTGAATCTGAACAAGACGGCGAACGAATTAGGCGGAACGCCGACCGTGGTGGTGGCTCCCGGCGGATAGAGGAAATTTCCGCAGCGGGCGATGACGAAGGCGTGATGCCGCGGGTCGTGCGTGCCGCGGCGTTCGAAAACAAACATGGATCCCCGTGTCTGCAGCGCACCGCTGCGCGCTGCGCCGCGCACGAGGATGACGAAGGGGTGAGAGTCTGCCGCGCACCGGTGCGCGTTGCCCTGCGCACGAGGATGACGAAAAAAGAGAACTGCGCCGGCGATCGCGCGTGTCGGCGGGGAGAGGAAAACGCGGGCGTACTTTCTCCGTGCCTTCCCGTCCCTGCCCCTTCCCCTAACGCGGGCGCTGCCTTGGTTGTGCGCCGTGACGCGTGCCGAAAACGCGGCGAAACGCTCATTATTATATATCCCGCGGGGTATTAGCGTTGGCCGCAGGGGCCGAAAGGGCGTATGATCGTGCCAGGGACGATGAGCTGTACGGCACGACCCCTATCTCTTACAGCCCAAACATTATGAGCGCAGGCCTCTCCGGAGCACCGCTGCGCGAGGGCTGTTTTCATTGCGTATTCCACCTTCTTCCTCTTCTCAGCTTGGCTCGCGAGGACCCACCCCCACCGATGGCGCGGCGCCCGACCCCATCGGGCCCGATGCGCTTGCGCGAGCGACAGAAGCCGCGGTGTGCGAGGATGAGGCGGCGCCGCGCGGTGCGCTGTCGCGCCTGAAGGCGCAGACGCGCGCCTGCCGGCTGCTGGCGCGGGACGCCGATCCGGTGTTCCGCCGCCAGTTCCTGACGCTGGCCGCCGAGATCGACGGTTATGCGGAAGGCCTTGCGGCGCGCGCGCGGCAGAGGCGGTCATGGACATAGCCGCCTATTACGTCGAGCGGGCGCAGGCGGTGCGCAGCCTCGCCGGAGCCATGAGCGGTTCGGACAATAGACGGACCTTGCTGATGCTCGCCGACCAGTGGGAGGCGCTCGCCGTGCAGCGCGGGCAGCTCAAGAAGACCCAAGACGCGTGCGACAGGGCGGCGGCGGAGGACGAGACGCGCGGCCTGGCCCTCGCGCCGGTGCGCGACGAGATGCCCCGCTCTTGAAGGAAAGGCCCCGCCCCTTGCATATCCGCACGTCGCGCTATTCGCTCACCTTCACGAAACCATTCACCGTGGCCGGCATCGACGCCGAGCAGCCGCCCGGCACCTATCTTGTGGAGACCGACGAGGAGCTGATCGCCGGCATCTCCTTTCCCGCCTACCGGCGCACGTCGACGCGCATCCGGCTCGCGCCCGATCCACAGCGGCCCGGCGTGGTCGAGACCGCGGAGGTGGATTCACCGGAGATCGCGGCGGCGCTCGACGAGATCCGGCGCGATGACCGATGAACCGGTGGAGCTCGACGCCCATCGCGGGATGGATGCGCAGAAGCAGACCGAGATCCGCCGGCGCCTCGCGGAAGTGCAGCGCGACCAGGCCCTGTTGCGGGAGCGGCAGCGCGAGTTCGAAGAGTTCCTGGAGTCCAGTCCCGCCGACTCCAGCCATGACGCGGCGATGAAAGCCAAATACCTGTTGCACCTTTACGCCCAGACGCCGGACGGCAGCGACCCGCGGCGGGCGCGCCTGGTGGCACGGGCGATCGAGGATCTGGAACGGCTTTTCCATCTGCCGCAGGGGAGCTAGACCCTGGGCCCCGACACGCCGTCCGCGCGGATGGGACCGCGAGGCCGGGGCGCGGCGCACGTGAGGACGGCGCGCATGACGACGGCCTTGGCGGCGACGATGAGTCTCGCGGCCGGATGCGCGGCGCCGGAGCCGACGACCAGCCGCGCGATCACGCTGAACGACGGGCGCGCCGGATACCAAGTGACGTGCGGCGGCGACGCGCGCGGGCAAAAGGGTTGTCTGGTCAGAGCCTCCGCGCTGTGCCCGGCCGATTATGTCGCCCTGGGCATCGGGCATATGGAAATGACGATCAGGTGCAAGGGCGCGGCGGGGGAGTGACCGCGCTGCGCGGGCCTGCGCACGGCGCAGTCGTGCGGGCCGGCAAGGTTGAAAACGAAAATGGATCCCCGTGTCTGCAGCGCACCGCTGCGCGCCGGGCCGCGCACGCGGATGACGCCGAGGGAAAGCCACCCGTGGGCGTATCGCCGGCGGTTTTTGCAAACGAAAATGGATCGCCCGCGTGAAACGGGCGATGATGAAAGCAGGGCTAGCCGGCGCCGAGACCGGCGGAGAGGTCGCGGATGACCTGGCGGATGCGGTCGCTGATGAGCTTGTTCCTCTCGCCGCCGTAGCCGTCGAGGGCCAGTTCGGTCTCGCGCAGCCAGAGCTGGCGCGTGCCGACGGGGCGGGCGAGCATCGCGGCGCGGACGGCAGCGGCGAGGTCATCGTCGCCGAGCGCCGGCGCGGTCTTCATGAATTCATGCGCGGTCGTCATTTCGCCCTCCACGGCATCGAACGGTTCAGTCCAATCAACTGCCCTCTCGGCTCACGGCTCAGCGGCGCGAGACACCGTTGAGCCGTCACGCCGCCTGGAGCAGCGCGTCGATCTTCTTTCCGGCGGTCTCGATGTCGGTGCGGTCGACCGCGGCAAGCTCGGGCACGAGCAGATCGCGCGCCTGCTGATAGATGGCTTTTTCGCTGTAGGTGGCTTCGCCCGAGCCGGGGCCGCGGTGCAGGTCGCGCAGGATCTCGGCGATGGCGCGCGGCTCGCCGGTCTTGATCTTGGCGGTGTATTCGAGGGCGCGCAGGCGCCACATGGATTTCTTGCGCGCCGCCGGCTCGCGCAACACGGTGAGGGCGTCGCGCATCGTCGCGCGCGAGGAGACCGCGCGCAGGCCGCAGCGCTGGATCTTGCCGACAGGGATGCGCACGGTGAGGCCGTTGGCGAAGCCGATCACGAGCACGCGGGTGGGCGTGTCGCCGATCCGCTCGTCCTTGGTGGTGACGACCGTGCCGAAACCGTGACCGGGATAAACGACGCCCGCGCCGTCCTTGAAAGCCGTTGCCGTCATCGCTGACCTCCGAAAAAAGCGCGCGGCCGGACGCGAGAGGCCATCCCGCTTCAGGGCGCGCAAAAAGAAAAGGCCTCGCGCCGGAGCGCGAGGCCGTCTCGGTGAAGATCGCTTAAGCGACCTTCAGATTGGTCGCAGCGTCCTTGCCGCGCTCGTTCATGACGTCGAAGCTGATGCTTTGACCTTCATTGAGCGTGCTGAGGCCGGCGCGCTCGACGGCGCTGATGTGTACGAACACATCCTTGCCGCCCGAGGCGTGCTGGATAAACCCGAAGCCCTTTTGGGCGTTGAACCATTTGACAGTGCCGTTGGCCATGTGTGGCCTCCTTACAGAAAACGCATAAATGCGTGTGTGGGCGTGCGCACGATGCGACGCCGCTTCATCCGATCTAAACGTTGACTTGAAAAGAGGCCCAAACGGGCGCGCCTAACCAGGCAGGAGTAGAAGTGGATGGCGCCAATATAAGGCGTCGCGCCATAAATACAACCTCTCATCGCCTTTTCGCGCATTACGAATGCCCCATAAACGCGGACGCATGTCGGACAGCGCCGCGCCCGCGCGCACATTACATCCCTGTGACGGTCCGCCGCCTCTTAACACGGAGCAAGCGAAGAGCGGCGCAAGGCGCGTATACAGGCGCCTCACCAATCGAGGTTCATGTGCCGTCCCTGGTTTGCCGCTTTCTCTGCCCCGAGCAGTCGCTGCTGGCGACCTACACGTCCGAACACCGCAATCCGGCCGAGGCCGCGGAAGCGGCGGCGCAGTGGGCCATCAGCCTGCCCTATGCGCGGATCGACGTGTGGGATGGGGAGAACCGCCTCCTGATCTACAAGCGGCAGCAGGGCGTGTAGCCCGCGCCGTTTCCGAAGCGCCGGGCGCACGGTCGAAAACGAAAATGGATCCCCGTGTCTGCAGCGCACCGCTGCACGCTGCGCCGCGCACGAGGGTGACGATCGACAAGGCCGAACGCCCACAGCGCCGTGGCGGTTGCAATTATGTTCCGCCGGCCCGCGGCGAAAACGTGAAATAACCCGACTCATCTGCGGGCGCGGATCCGGTACACTTCGCGCCGATGAAGCCGACGACCTTCGCCGAGACGACCGCCGCGATGCCCCCGCCGCGCGATGACACGCGCCTCGGGCGGGCGCAGCGTTATCGCACCCATGCCGCCACGTGCCGCGTCCATGCCGCCATGGCCGAAAGCGAAAGCGCGCGGGAGGATTACCTGCGCATGGCCCGCGAGTGGGATAAACTGGCCGCAGAAGTGACGGCGTGGGCGCAGAGGATCGAGGGTCGGGCATAGGTCCCTCCTCCCCCGCGTCCCTTTAGGACAGGGATAAAAGCAACAGCCCCTTTTGCTCGACAAACGCCGTCGGGACGCTAGTTTATCCGGACCGTCGGCGCGTGGGGGATTGTTTGAGAAAATTCGGACCTGTTGTTGGCGCGGCGGCCGCGGCCCTCGCGCTCGCCGGCGGCACGGCGCATGGCGCCGAACGTTCCAAAGAGGATGTGCTGACCAGCGCCGAGGATGCCTTCGGCACGACCGTGGGCGGAGAGACCATCGGCCTTTACAGCGCGATGAGCGCGCGCGGCTTCAGCCCGGTGCAAGCCGGCAATCTGCGCCTCGAGGGCCTGTATTTCGACACGCGCAGCGCCGGCGGCAGCCGCATCCGCATCTCGGACCGCCTGACGGGCCAGGTGAGCGTGCATGTCGGCCTGTCGGCACAGTCCTATCCCTTCCCCGGACCGACGGGGATCGCGAATTACATCCTGCGGGTGCCGGGCGACGAAGCGGCCCTGTCCGCCGTGGTGCGCGGCGGCCTGCCGGAATCCGAAGCGATCGAGCTGGACGGTCAGGTGCCTCTGTCCGACAGCTTCGCGCTCAGCCTCGGGGCGAGCGCCAAGCACACCACGGAAAACGGGCGCACCTCGACCACCCTGGACGGCGCGGCGATCGGCCGGTGGAATTTCGCCGAAGGGGCGCAAGCCATCGCCTTCTACAGCCGCACGCGCGAGCTGGGCAAGAAGTCGCGGCCGTTCCTGTTCGGCGCCAACGCCGCGCTGCCGGTGAAGTTCGACCGCTCCAAGGACCTGACCGCCGACTGGGCGATGAACAACAACGACGACGCGTCGTTCGGCGCGATCGTGAAAGCGAGCTGGGAGGACTGGCGCTTCGGCATCGGCGTGTTCCGCTCGCTGGCCGGAAAACCGGACGGCGAGTCCGCACAGGTGCATTACCGCAACATCCAACCCGACGGGGATTCGGAGTTGTGGGTGGTGAAGGTGGCGGGCGACGAGAAGTACAATGCAAGCGTCTCCGGCGAAGCGCGGCTGTCGCGCCTGTTCGTGGAGGCGGAGCGGCGCCACACGGTGCATCTCAATGTGCGCGGCAAGTCGACGCAGAACGCCTTCGGCGGCAATGTGGCGCGGCGCATCGGGACGACGAAATATTACGATCCGCCGCCGCTGGCCGCGCCCACCTGGACGGCGGGACCGCGCGGGCGTGAACACGCGGCGCTGAAGAACGCGGGGCTCGCCTACGAAGTGCTGTGGAAAGGCGTCGGCGAATTCAGCGCCGGCGTCCAGCGCGCGGCGTATACACGCGAAGCCAAGCTCCTCAACCCGACCCCGGCGGAAACGACGCGGGCGTGGCTGTATAATTCGACGCTCGCCGCGTATCTCGGCGCGCGCACGGTGCTGTACGGGTCCTATACCCGCGGGCTGGAGGATGCGCCGCGCGCCCCGCCCTTCTCCGTCAGCGCGGGCGCGAGCGCATCGGCCGCGACCACCAAGCAGATCGACGCGGGCGTACGCTTTGCCGCGATGCCGGGCGTGAACCTGGTGGCGGGCGTTTTCGAGGTGACGAAACCGTTCTTCGAGCTGGATACGAGCGGCATCTTCGGCCGGCTCGGCACCGTGCGGCACCGCGGCGTCGAAGTGTCGCTGTCGGGCAACCTCGCGCCCGGGCTGACGGTGGTGGCCGGCCTGGTCGGCTTGCAGGCAAGGCTGTCCGGGCCGCTGGTGGACAACGGCACCATGGGCCGGGTGCCGCCGGAGGCCGTGCCGGTGACGGGGATCTTCAATGTGCAATACGGGCCGGCGGCGTGGAACGGATTCTCGGTGGACGCGCGGCTCAATCACAAGGCGCCGACGATGGCGAACGTGGAGAACACGTTCAAGAGCGAGGCGGTGACGACCCTCAATATCGGGGCGCGGTACCGGTTCAGGCTCGGCGACAAGCCGGCGACGTTGCGCCTGCAGGCGCAGAATGCGTTGGACGCGTGGGCGTGGGAGGTGCAGGGCACTCAGCGTCAATTGATGCCCACCAACCAACGCGAGGTGACGCTGCAGTTGACGGTGGACTATTAGGGCGCGTGGGGCCCAAAGCGAAAGCGGAGCCCCGTCCGGCGCACCGAGACAAACGAAAATGGATCCCCGTGTCTGCAGCGCACCGCTGCGCGCTGCGCCGCGCACGTATGACGGGAAGCGAAAGCGGCCGTTCCGGCGGAAACCATCGGCGGGCCAGCCGCGTTAGGCGCTTCAGGACGAACAAAAGAGGTGCCGGAGATGTGGCGCGGATGCGCGCGAGCGCTCGTGATCGCGACAGGGTTGTGCCTGGCGGGTGGGCCGCTTGCCGCCGCCGACGATCCGAAGGTGTTGCCGAAAGCGGAGTTCAAGGCGGTGGCGATCGAGGCCTTGAAGAGCGCGAACGGCCTCTCGGAGGAAAAAGCCGCCCAGCGCTTCGACGAGATCATGAGCGCGGCGCGCACCTATCCCGGCAAGAGCAACCTCGCGAAGAAGGTGCGCACGGGCTACGGGCATTACGAGAAGTCGAACAACATCCGCAAGAAACACGCGGCGCAGATCCTGCAGATATTCACGACCGCAAAGGTCGCCGAGATCTCGCAGGCCGAAGCCGAGGCCGTGCTCGGGGCGTGGCCGCGCGGATAGGCAACGGCCCCCTTGCCCGCGCCTTTCATGTCCGCGCGATAACGCGCGCCGCGGACCTCACCGCTTGGGCGGAGATCTCTTTTTGGGCGGAGGCTTGGGCTTGGGGTTGGCGGCCTCGTGGGCGAGGCGCTGGGCGCGCAGCTCGAGCGTGCGCTTGAGATTGGCCGCTTCCCTGGTGCGCCGGTCCTCGAGGAACGCCGCGTCGCGCGCGTCCGTCGCGGCGCGGGCTTCTCCGCGTTTGCTGAAGGCCTGTTCGGCGCGCTGACGGGCCATACTCATGCGCGCCGGCGGCGTGGGATCGCGGGTCATGGTTCGCCTCTCCTGTCGGCCTCGCCCTGGGCGTGGGCAAGGCCCTCGAGCTCGGCGAGATAACATTCCATATCCACCAGCAGGCGCTGGAACTGGGCGCGCGCCGCATCGTCGCTAGAGGCGGAGTCCGCCCGGATGCCGGCGAGCGCGACGCGCACCGCTGCGATGCGAACATGCAAGGCGCCGTCCACGGTGAACGGAGGCTCCTGCGCAGCCTCGCGCGGCGCGCCGGAATGGCCTTGTGACATGATGCCCGGCCCTCCCTGGCGGCGGCGCCGGTGGCGCAGCATCGAAAAACAGCGATGGCGGATCTGGGCTGCCGACAGCGGGGGTGGGGGTGAACAGCTCATCGTCCCGCATGTCGACGGTATACCTTCCACCAGCGTGCCGCGCGCGAAATCGGCGCCGGCGACATTACAAATCGAAGGCGGAGGTTTCGCCCTAGCCAAGGCGGGGAATTGAGCGCAGGGTGCGGCACTTTTTTGGGAGCACGGTCGTGTCCGAAGGCCTTGACGCTCTTCGCGCCCAAGCCCGCGCCTGTCGCACGGCGGCCGCGGCCGCGCCGACGCCGCTGATGCAGGCCGACCTGTTTGCGCGCGCCGTGGCGATCGAGCATGAGATCCTGCGGGAAGAAAAGCGCCTGGCGCCCGGCCCGCCGCGCTGCGGCTAGAACGCATGGCTAACGCTTACGGCCGCCGCGCGTGCGGGCGGCGTGTTCCATGGCCTCGGCGATATTGTCCGCCGCGACCGCGCGACGGCGCAACACTTCGCGGCGCATCGGCGTCTCGGCATCGTCGGATTCGACGAACAGGCGCGCGGCGCGCGCTCGCCAATCCGGCGCAGAGGAGTCGCGGTCGGGCGGCAGGGCCGCGGGCGGTTTTCGAGGCGCTTCACGCATGACATGCAAACGGGGCGCAGGGCACATCGTTGCGCATGCGCGGCCAATTAGGCTCCTTGCCTGCACCCGATTCGCGCCGGCGAAATCCGCATGTTCTCCTCTGTTGCGAGAACACCACGGCCGCGCGCCGCGGTTACGCGCAAGGCCGAACGGCTCACATCCACAGGTAGGACCATTTGCAGGGCGCACACATCATGCATGCTGTTGATAACTTTCGCAGCAACATGACAGCTTCTTGTTAGCCCTTAGAACCATTCCGCGCGTAGGATGCGTGCGGGGACGTTGAGCTGTTCGGCACTACCCCCTTCTTTACAGCCCATCATCAATCGCTTCCCGCGCCGGGACTTCGTGTCCGGACCAACCGCCTTTGTCCGCTGAAGGCAAGGATATCTTCATCACCATTGCAACCACCACATTGTTCTGCTCCCGCTGCCGGGTGACCGGAAGGCTCCGCTGGCAGGATTCCGCCGCGCGCCTGCTGAGCCAGCGCGTCGCCGGCTTGAGCTCAGGTTTTCGGCTGATCGAGACCGGCGACGGCGAGGCGCGCGTCGAATGCGCGCAGTGCCACGAGCCGGTGCATAAGCTGGCCGGCCGCGTCTCCGGCTGGGCGCCGCCGGCGCAGGTGCGCTGATGACGTCCGTTTGCACGCCCGCCGGGCCGAAGCGCAGGCCGAGGGAACGCCAGAAACCGTTCGTGCTCAATCATCAGGAACGCGCGCACTCGGCGAAATGCCGGGCGATGACCTTGCGCCAAGTGGCCGCGGCGACGCGCGACGCGGGCGCGCGGGCGCGCCTGGAAGCGAACGCCACGACCTGGGAGGCCGAAGCCGAAGAAGCGCTGCGCCTCGCGGGCGGCGAGCAGATCTCGGACTATCGCCGGCGGCGCCTGGACGCATCGCCGGCGTGAGTCCTCCCCTTATCGAAGAAGCGGCGGCGCCGAGCGACGATACGCGCGCCGGACGTGCGCGGCACTACCGCGAGCAGGCCGCGGCCTGCCGCAGGCACGCGGGCGACGCCCTCTCGGACAGCGCCCGCGCCGACTATCAGCGCATGGCCGAAGAGTGGGACAAACTGGCCGACGAAGTGACGGTGTGGTCGGTGCGCATGGCGGGACTGCGCGAGTAGAGCCCGCGGCGACCCCTAGGCTCCGCCCCACTTGCAGCCGTCGAACGTCGCGATTCCTTTCGGCGTGATGCAGGCGCGGCGGACGACCGATCCGGTCGGCATGAGCGGACTTCGCCGCGCGCGCCGGCAATCTCCGGAGGGAGGCATGGCGCGCGATACGGATGTTCAAGGAGCACCTGATGAGGTGAGAGGGCAAAGCGCCGGAACGGCAAAGGTATGCGGCGAAGATGTAACGCGCGTGCTGGACTTACAGGGCGCGCCCCGCGACAGGGGAATAGCGCGGCGCGCGCTGCAACTGCACCGCTCATTCGCCCGCGGGCCACGAGGATCGGCGCTTGAACACTTGCGCCGCGCACGCAGACGCACGATATAGGGCGCACCTTCCTGCAAGACTGAAGAAACGGTTTTACCGTTCAACCCCCTCGAGGGATCGACGCGCGAGTTCCTGCTTCGCGGCGTGCGCCGCGCACGAGTGACATCCGCTCTCCGTATCTGTCTGCCGTCCCTGGCACATACGCACGCTTCCGGCGCCGCCCGGCGCCGGATCACGCCGACCCAGCGAGGCTCACATGACCGATACGCCAAAGACCGTTCCCGCCGAGATCGTTCCCGCCGAGATCGCACCGGCTCCAGCCGCGCCCATGACCGAGGTGCCGATGCCGAGCCCGGCAGAGGCCACGCCCGCCGCCGCGCCGGCGACACCGAAGAAGTAATGGAAGATCGCCGAAGCGGTGCGAGCCGCCGGGTGATTTCCCCAGGCGGCGCGCGCAGGCTTCGCGGGCAGCGCAACGGCCAGAATACCGGCCGTTGCGCTGTTGCGATCCGTCATCCCACGCGAGGAGCCTGCCATGAGCAAGGAACACCGAAAGCCGGGACGCGAAGAGCGGAAGCCCAAACGCGCGGGCGCCAAGACGCAGTCCTCGGACTATCAGCAGCGGCAAGCGGCGGCCGTGAAAACCGCGTTCAAGATCAAGAAAGCCTGAGACCCCTCGGCGCGCCGGCGTCGGCGCAGCCGCTTTCCTGAAAGTCATCCCATGGCGTGGTTCACACCGCCGCTGATCGTGCCGCTCCTGTTCGTCGCCGCGATCGTGATTTTTACGCTGGTCCGCTAGCCGCGGCGATCAACCGCGGAGACGGACCCGGCTCATTTTACCTTCGGCCGCGCTTTGACCGGCTGAGCCTTGACGTCCTGCTGGTGAGCGAGGCGCTGGGCGCGCAGCTCGAGGGTGCGCTTGAGGTTCGCCGCCTCCCTGGCGCGGCGCTCGGCGAAGAATGCCGCGTCTTTCCTGGCGCTCGCGGTGCGCTGCTCGTCGGACGGGTTTGCGCTTTTGGTCGCGTTACGGACTTTCGGCATCTGAGCTCCATATACAATTGATAAAGCGCGCGCATGAGACCGCCGCACGGGCGCGCGAACACCCTGCGGCGCGGGCCCTCACCTCGGACACGGAAAGGCTTCGACCATCGCGTTGTAGACCGCTCCCGCGGCTCCGGCGCCGCGGTCTCGAGGATGTTCCGACAGCCATTTCATGACGAGGGCGCGGGCCGCGCCGCGGCTGAGGCTGTCGGGAGAACAATATCCCTTCTGTTGAAAGATGGCCGCCGCATCGATAACGCCGATGATGTAGCCCGAACAGGCGCCGTCGTTGAAATCCCGCGCCGACGCGCAGAGCCGGTGCAGCTCATCGCGATCCTTGAATTGACTGCTCTGCGCCGTCGCGACCGCCGGCACCGCCAACAGCGCGAGCGCGACGCCGAAGCCGCCCAGGTAAGAGTTCGTTGTTCGATATCGCGCGCGCGCCGCCTTCATCGCGGCGGCAGCAACGCATAGACGTAGACCGCTCCCGGCTTCGACGCGCCCTCGCCGGCGGCGCCGCGGCGAATGAAATAAGAGACGATCGACGCCGCATCGTCGGCGCTGGCCGCTTTGCGGTACAGGCCGATATCGGTGGTCTTGAACCCGTGGCGCTCGGTCATTTCGGCGAGCGCAGAAACCGCGGTTCCCACCTTCCACGCGCCAAGGCTGGCGTTGTGCCGGCGCATGAAACCTTGCATCTCGTCGAGGATCTGAACCCGCATCTTGCGCGGAGGCGTGACGCTCATCGGCTCAGCCGGCGAAAGAACAGACGCGACGACGGCGCGCCGTGCGAGGGCATCTCCAAGGTGATGGCGTCGCCGACGCCGGGCGCATCGGAATCCGGGCTGAGGCCGTCGGCGACGACTTCGTGCCCGTTGGTGAAGCGCACGCGGAATTTTCCGCCGGCGAGAATCTCGGCGACGGTGCCGTCAAACCTGATCAAACGTTCCTGTGTCATCTATGTCCTTCGTGCGCCGGTTCAGCGCAGGATGAGAAAGAGCTGGATCTTGCGCCGGCGTTCCGGCCGCTCGCGCGCCTGCGATTCATCCTCGGGGGCACGGGTGAAATTGCCGTTGGCGTCGACTTCAACCTGCCACCGCCGTCCGTCCTTGGACGCTTCGCCGCGCCAAAGCCCGTCGTCGGATTCCACGAGATCGCCGATGAACGCATAGCCGCGCGCAGCGACGGCGCTGTGGGCCTTGTCGCGCGCGCGGTCCTGCACCTCCTGACCGGCGTCGGGCACCGCGGCCGCGCGCAACGCGCCGACCGGCAGGCCGAGGACGAACACGGCCGCGGCCGCGGCGAAACCGAAGATGGATCTCCGCCGCGGCATCACGATCCTCCCGCGGCGATCTCTTGCGCGGTGACCGATCCACGGGGCGAGAGCTGCACGCGCCAGCGCGCGCCGTCCTTCTGGGCGAGGCCGCGCCAGGCGCCGCTCTCGTCGCGGGCGAGGTCGACGATGCCGTGATAGCCGTGGGCGCCGAGGGTGCGTTCGGCCTGGTCGAGCTGGTAGCGCGCGGCCATTCCCGCCGGCGCCCCGCCCTCGGTGAGGACGACGGCCGCCGGGCGCTGGAGCAGGGACACGGCCGCGAAACTGATGCCGCCGACGGCGACCGCGACGACGGCGATGGCCAGCCACGGCCGCGCTCGTGCGCGGCCGGAGTCCGAGTGCGGATCAAGGGACGGGTGACGCTTCATGAAAATGCTCTCCGGCAGGCGGGAGCATGAAGCACTCTCAGCCGCCGGCGCCCGACGAATCGGCCGGCGATGAAACCATCCTATCAGATAAACCGCCGCAGCGCGCGTGGATTCGCCGGGAACGCCGCACGCGCGTTAGGCGAACGGGCTGAACTTTCGGCGTCATCTTGCGCCGGGCGGAACCATTCATTGCCTCCGGACGGCGCAATGCCTATAGTGACACCCGTCGGCTCGTCATAGGTCGCTCCCCGTCCCGCTCTATTTTGCGTTGAGAGCCCGACTTGGCCTCTTCCTGTTTCGATTTGACCCGCCTGACGCGCTCGCGCCGGCGGAACACGCCTTTGCGGCACACGTCTTCGAGGCCCCGGCCTTCGAAGCAATTGGCAGGAATACGAGAACGAGAATGGCAAACGGAAAAGTGAAGTGGTTCAACGCGCAGAAGGGCTTCGGCTTCATTCAGCCGGAAGACGGATCCAAAGATGTGTTCGTGCACATCTCGGCCGTGGAACGGGCCGGCATCGCGCGGCTCGATGAAGGCCAACGCGTCAGCTACGACTTGCAGACCGAACGCGGCAAGACCGCCGCGGGAAATCTGAAACTGGCATAAAGACAAAGACGGGGAACGGGGCGGAGCGATATCGCCCCGTTGCTTACGCGAGCCCGCAGCGGAAATTCGAATCCGCGCTGCGCGCTCCACGTTCCTGACGAGGGCGCCGCTCTAGGAAGCGATGCTCGAGACCGGCCGCGCTCCCCTCGCCGCGGCGGAGCATGTTGCGCGCCTTGACGGCGCGCAGCCGCGCGGGCGTGCGCCCGCGAAAGGATAAGCATGACCAAAGAAGAATTGCTGGAGTTCGAAGGCGTGATCACGGAGATCCTGCCCGAAGCGCGCTTCAAGGTGCGCCTCGCCAACGACCATGAAATCATCGCCTACACCGCCGGCCGGATGAAGAAGAACCGCATCCGCACCCTCACCGGCGACAGGGTAACGGTGGAGATCTCGCCCTACGACCTGAGCAAAGGACGGCTGATCTTCCGCCACATGGAAGCGCGCACCTCCACCAACACCCGCAGACCGCGGCCGTTCGTGAAGCGGAGATAGAAGATGACCGACGCCGGCGCGTTCGACGCGACCTACAACATGGTGCCCGCGGTCACAACTGAGCAACTGGAATGCGCGGTGGCGCGCGCGCTCGCGGCCGCCGGTCCGTTCGGGACGCCGCGCGCAACCGACGCCGCATCCCTGAGCAAGGACGCGGGCGGGCCCTTCGGCGCGCTGACCGGCGAAGCGGCGGCGCGCATGGCGGCCGCCATCGCGGACGCCTTCCCGGTGGAGACAGCCGAACAGGAGCAACTCCTCAAGGGGCTGATCTGGCGGGGAATCTTCGCGTTCAGCGACGTGGTCGGCGATGCGCGCTTCGGGGCTTTCGGCGAGAACGCGCAGAGCGCTTTTACGGTCGACAATTTTACGGTCGACAAGGCGCTGCTTGCCGCGATGGCGTCGACGCCGATGCCATTCGGCGGGGACGTGCCGCTGGATGCGATCTTCGCCCAGGCCGTCGAACACCAGGTTCAATAGGCGGGCGCATATAGGATATGAGCGAGCACAATCTCGCGCTGTTCTGCGACTTCGAGAACATCGCCTTGGGCGTACGCGACCTGCGCGCCAAGCTCGATCTCAAGCTGGTGCTGGAAAGGCTGCTGCTCAAGGGCAGCATCGTCGTCAAGAAGGCCTACTGCGACTGGGATCGCTATAAGGACTTCAAGGCCCAGATGCACGGCGCCTCGTTCGAACTGATCGAGATCCCGCACGTGCGGCAGTCGGGCAAGAATTCGGCCGACATCCGGATGGTCGTCGATGCGCTGGATCTTTGTTATACCAAGGCGCATATCGACACCTTCGTCATCATTTCGGGCGATTCGGATTTCTCGCCGCTGGTGAGCAAGCTGCGCGAGAATGCGAAGACCGTGATCGGCGTCGGAGTGCGCGCGTCGACCTCGGAGCTGCTGATCGGCAACTGCCACGAGTTCATCTTCTACGACGACCTGATCGCAGAGGCGACGTCGAGCGAGCCGCAACGCCGGCCGCGGCGCGGTAAACGCGCGGGCGCGGCGGCACCCGCGGCTTCCGACGCGGGGCTGGCCGCCATCCGGCTGGTGCTCGACACCGCCGAAGCCATCTACGCCGAACGCGGCGACGCGGCGAAGCTGTGGGCCTCGATGGTGAAACAGACGCTGCGGCGGCGCCGGCCCGAGTTCAGCGAGAGCGCCTACGGCTATCGCTCGTTCAACGAACTGATCGAGGATGCCGCCCAGCGCGGGCTGGTGGACCTGGCGCGGGACGAGAGGTCGGGCGGCTATGTGATCCAGAAGATCCATGCCCCCAAATAAAGCCAGGGCCGCCGCGTCATTCCCGCGAGCGGCGCTGGTGCCGGACGCTCTTCGAACCTATATCGTACGGGCAATACCTTCGTGACATTGCAAGCGGCCCGCATTCCCTTCGTCAGTTGCAGGCACCGCCGGTGCCCCGATGCGCCGCTTACCTCAAGGCTCGGAGAGCCCATTTGAAACCCTCGATTTCGAGCGACGCCGGTTCGCGCTGGCTGATGGTCATCGTGCTTCTGGTGGTGGCCTTCGGCATCGTGCTGCTGCTCACCGACAACTTCGGCGCGGGCAGCGCGCCCGGCCGGAACGTTTTCCTGGACGCACTTCCCGACGCGCCGCGCACAGCGGCCGGCGCGGCTTGACAATCAAGGAGACTCACCATCACTCCGCTTCATAAGAAGATCCTGGCGCGCCTTGCGGACGGCAAGACGCACGTGACACGCGACCTCCTGGCGCAGACCGGCGGAACGATGCGGACCCTGACCGAAATGGGCGAGCAGGGCCTGTTACGTGTGCCCGATATCAACCGCGGCGCGTTGATGGTGTGCATCACGCCCAGCGGCGCGGCGCGCCATCACCTGTCGAAGTCCGGGGATCCGGACTGGAGCGTGGACGCGCTCGAGGTGCGGTGAACGCCGGTCGCGCCCAGAGACTTGCACGGACTGGGCATTTTGTTCCGCGACTTTATATTGCGGGCACCGGCCGTAAGCGCTGGCGCGAAGCCCGGGAGAGTGTAAGATCGCACCCAGGGACGATGAGCTGTTCGG
Source organism: Rhodospirillaceae bacterium (assembly GCA_050250575.1). Lineage (GTDB taxonomy): Bacteria > Pseudomonadota > Alphaproteobacteria > Rhodospirillales > Rhodospirillaceae > SHVO01. The sequence continues at coordinate 34,082 of JBFWOJ010000024.1, forward strand.
CACCACCCCCTAGCTTCCCGCAGCCCAGGTTTTTGCAGCGCGCGCCGCGCCCGAGGGCTGCCGTCCATGATCCCTTCGACTTCCGACACCGTTGCGAGGCCCGGCGACGACGACGCGGACTTGCGCGAGGGCCTGAAGCAAGAGCGGGTCGCACACTGCCTGGAACGATCCCAGGCCGTGCGCGTCTTGGCCGCGGCCATGAGCGAAACGGAATGCCGCACGGCGCTGATCACGGTGGCGGAGCAGTGGGAGGCTCTCGCGCGCCATACCGAGGGCGCGCCGACGCACTCGCCATGGTGAAACGCAAGACGTCAGGCCGGGCGACCCGGCGCAAGGACGGCGCGGCCCGATGTTCATGATCGTGGACAGCAACACACAGGAGCAGGTCGCGCGCTTCTCGACCTTGGAATACGCGCGCGCCGGTGCGGCGGCGCATTCGCGCGATTATCACCGTGCCGTGACCATCGTGTTCGAAGCGACGCGGCAATCCGTGGCGCAGTATAAGAGGGGCCGCGAGATCGAGATCACCGCGACCATCCTCGCCTTCCCCGCCATGGCTGCGCGCGCAGGCGAGCGCGAAATATCATGAGCGAAGACGATCATGTGACGGTCGATCCCGGCCTGCGCGCCGCCGTGGTGAGAAGCTTCGAAGTCTGGGTGGGCGCGCACAAGGTCGCCAAGCCCAAAGGTCGGCATGTGGTGCGCTACTGCGCGGACATGTGGGTGAAGGGAACGTTCCCCGGGCACCTCGGCATCCCCACGGTATGGGGAATCCTGCACGCCGCGGGCGCCTTCACGCCGCGGCACCGCCGGTCGCCTGAACAATAAGGGACACAAAAGGACACAGACATGAAAACCTATCTCCTGACCCGCGTGCCGGCGCATCACGAACTGCAGCGGGCGCTCGCGCAACTGCCGAAGACGTTGCGCACGCGCCTTGCCGACGTGGTCGCGGAAAGCCTGAAGATCGATCTTGGCGCGGCGCTCGCCAACGACGATCCCGACACATTGACCGCGGCGCAACGCCGGGCGCTGGCTCAGATCATGCAGGACCGCGGCGCAGCCTTCATGATCAGCGGAGCGACCGCGTAAGGGTCCCTATATCCAACGCCGCACGCGCGCCTTGTAGGCGCGGTACGCCCCCTCGAACTGGCGTTCCATCTTGGCTTCCTCGAACGGAATGAAATGCCGGGCGAGGATCCAAAACAGGAATGCGGGTACGAGGAAGAAAGGCAGCGTGCCGACCGCAAGGGCGATGCCGAGGGCGGCGGCAAGGCCGCCGAGATACATCGGGTTGCGCGAGACGCGGAACGGACCCTCCTCCACCAGCTTCGAATTGATGCGGCTCGCGGGCAGGATCTCGGCACCGCGGCGCGCGAAGATCAGCCTCGCCCAGGCCGCGAGCGCGACGCCGACGACGATCAGCACGAGCCCGAGCGGGAAGACCCGCAGCGCCGGCGCCCAGTCGTGCGCGAGGTGAATCGCAAGTGCGACGAGCAGCGCGGCGAGCGCCCAGAGCGGCGGCGGCATGCGGATCAGGCGCGGCGCGGGGTTGGGCCCGGGGGTGCTCATTGCGGCGGGTGTGGCGGCTCTTGAGTAAGTGCCGTGCGCGGCGCAAGCCGTTGTAAAAATTGGCGGCGGTCGTTCCGAGCTTGATGCGCGTTAATGTCAAGCGCTCCACCTTCCCTTAAGAGCGCGCGGTCAGTTTTTTCAAGTCCGCACCTTGAGGAGGAGCATTGGCCCAGGGTCCCAAAGTCACATTGGTCTGTCCGGTCTGCGCGGCGCGCGGCAAAGCCGCCTTTCACAGCGACGGACCGGAGCATCGCCACGAGGGCGTGGCCGAAATCCCCCGCGGGTTCCGTTACATCGACCGTGGCCGGCAGTTCGGGAGTCATTTTATCTGCTCTTCCTGCAATACGCTGGCGCGGGAGGAATGAGTCGCAAGAGGACTCATCATGGCTCCATGCCGACGGCGGCCATCATGATCGAAAGCGAGGCGGTCATGCCTCTCACCATCGGGCCTTTCTCGACATCGATCCATTCGTCGAGGGAGTGCGAGCGCCCGCCGCGGTTGGGTGAGTTCTTGCCGATGGTCAGGGCCGGGATGCCGAGGCTCATGGGCAGGTTGGAGTCCGTCGAGCTCGCGTCGTAGTCGACATTGAAGCCGGCGGCGGCGATGGCGGCGGCGGCGAGCTGAACGAATTCGAGCTTCGCGTCGGTCGATCCCGCCGGCCGGTCGCCGATAAGCTTCGCGTCGAGGGTGATCGCGCCCTCCCTGGTCGAGTGCCGCGCGTTCTCGTCCCTCACCGCTTCATTGGCGGCAGCAAGGATCTTGTCTTCGATCTTCTTGAGCTCGACCGGGGAAACGGAGCGCATGTCCACTTCCATCCAACCTTCGCGGGGAATGGAGTTCACCGACGTGCCGCCGCCGATGACGCCGATGGAGTAGGTCGTCTTCGGAGTCTCGGGCACTTCCATCTGGCTGATGTTGGCGGCGGCCTGTCCCAAGGCGTACATGGGATTGACGAGGCCGAAGGCGCCGTAGCTGTGGCCGCCGGGACCCTTGAAGGTGAATCGGTAGCGCTTCGAGCCGACGCCGCGGTTGACGATGGTCGAGACGTTGCCGGACTCGAGGGAGAAGAAGGATTTGATCCTGCCGGCGTAGGGACCCTTGGTGAAGAGATAGCGCACGCCGCGCAGATCGCCCGGCCCCTCCTCGCCGACGGTGCCGACGAACATGATGTCGTCGCGGTGCTTGATGCCGGCGGCGTTCATGGCGCGGATCATGCCGAGCAGGACGGCGAGGCTGAAGGTGTCGTCGCCGACGCCGGGCGCCATAAGGCGGTTGCCCGCGCGCCTGACCTTTACGTCGGTCTCGATGGGAAAGACGGTGTCGAGATGGGCGGAGATGACGACAAACCTGCCGTCGGATCGCGTGCCCTTCCTGAAGCCCAGCACATTGCCTTCCTCATCGATGGTGACGCCTTCGAGACCCGCCTCCTTGAACATCTCGGCGTATTTCCTGCCGCGGGCGGTTTCGGTGAAAGGCGGCGCGGGGATTTCGGTGAGGAGGATGCCCTCCTCGACGATGCGGGCGTGCTGCCTGTCGAGCTCGGCGGCGGCGGCCTTGAAGGACGGCGCGGCGAGGATGGCCTTGACCTTGTCCTGCGCCGATTGGGCGAAGGCCGACGACGTGAACAGAAGGCCGGCGGCCATGAGCGCCGCGCGGCGGAAGGCGTGAGGCATGGTGCGATGCTCCCCCGATGTCCGCACGAGGGTCGGGGGTGGGCCCTTGCCGTGTCAAGCGCGTTTGCCGGCCTGCACCGGGCCTTGAAGCCGGGCGACACCTCCCGCGTCAGAGCTTTGTGGGCTGCGCCGCGGGGAATGGCCGACGGTGAAAATCGCGCGCGACGCAGGCGGGGCGCTCAACGGCCCGGTTTTGCCCGGCGCGCGCCGCGGCCGCCGGAGTCCTGTTCGACGTCGAAGCGCGGAACGGCCTGCGTGCCGGGGCCGGTGCTGCGTTGCTTGTCCACGGCACCGCCGGCGAAGGGCTTGAGGCGCAGGGCGTCGGGGCCGCCGCCGGCATTCTCGGCCTGCCATTGCGGCGGAACCTTTTGCGGGCGGGAAGAGCGCGGATCCTTTTTCATGCAGAGACAACGGGCGCCGCAAGGGAATGTTTTGCGCGCCATACGGGTGAGGATTGCGCGGTCGGGCTTTTTCACGTGGCGGGGATGTAATTGAAAGTTCGCGAACAGACCCGGCCCGTTCGCGTTTCGGTCCTTTGCGTTCGCAAGGGACATCCCCCTGCCCCACACACCTCTTGCGCGCGCGCTTGACCAACTCCTCCGCCTGTTCCCCCCGGGCGGAGGAGCAAGATTAAGAGAAGGACCGCAGAGACAAATGCAGGCGCAGTACAAATGCTATTTCGTCGATCGCGACGGCACCGGCCGGTCGCTGGCGCGGATCAACGCGGGCAATCCCCGCGACGCCGTGGAGATCGCGCTGAAGAAGTTTCCTCATCTTTCGTTCCGCTCGGTGGAAGTGTTCGAGCGCGCCGACCGCGTGCTGGCGCTCAACGACGATGAGATCGGGCGCCGGCGCCGGCACTAGCCGCGCCTTTCTAATGGGGTCTGACCCTAATTAATTTTTACTCGGGGATCGCGGGGCGGAAGGCCTCGTTGAGGAGATGGCCGAGACGCATGCCCGCCTTGGCGATGCGGTCGTGGGCGATGAGGATGTTCTGTTTGACGTAGGTCTGGTCGAACGACAGCCCGCCGGGATTGCCGACGTAGCCCGTGGCCGGCGTGCGCATGATCCAGAGGCTTTCCGTCGCCCATTGCGCGGGAAGATCGGCGATCCAGTCGACGAAGAGGCGATCGAGCGGCGTGTAGAGATGATAGGTGCTCGCCAGCGCCTCGAGCCCCGCGGGATCGGTGTCGAGGAGCCCGCTATCCCATATCGCGCGCAGGTTCGTCGGCCGGCCGAGAAAGGTCGCGCCGATGCCGGCGCCGCCGCGGTCCTCGGCGAAGGCGACACGCAGGGGCTGATGCGCATCGCCGACGAAGTGGGCGAGGAACTTGAGCGCGGTCGCACGCTCCTCGCGCGGCGCGCCGCTTTTGAGGATGGCGAGGTTGCGCTCGATCTCGCGCAGGACACAGCTCGTGCTTTCCGGGCAGTCGCGCGCCATGTCCACCTCGCGCGCGGACTTGGGCACGAAGACTTCATGCCAGGACGCCGTCTCGGGGTGTTCGGCGCGGTGCGCATCGGCCCAGGCGCAGGTGTCGGCGAACTCCTGTTCGGTGGTCACGCCGAGAAGCTCCTTCACCTGCGCTTCGGGCGTGTCCATGAGCTGGTCCCAGGCGACGCGGCAGACCATCTTGTGTCCGGCATCGTTCCAGGCGAACACCGGCGACGAAGCGCTCATCACTGCGAGCAGCGCGGCGCAAAAACGATGAAACATTCCCCATCCTTCGGAAAGATTCGGCGTAAGATATAACATGCGCCGATGGACCTTGCTTCTGTTCGGAACGCTGATGACGGCGAATGTGCGGGCGGCGGACGACGCGGCCGCGCGCGGGCGCATGGTGGCCGAGGTGCGCGCCATGGCAAGCCAGATCGACGGCCGCGGGGGTAAGATCGCGCCGCCGGTGTATGAGGCGCTCGGCCGCGTGCCGCGGCATGCGTTCATGCCCGAACAGGCACGCGCCCGCGCCTACGAAAACGTGGCCGTGCCGATCGGCGAAGGGCAGACCATCTCGCAGCCGTATATCGTCGCGCTGATGACCGACCTCGTGGGCGCGGGCCAAGGCGCGCGCATCCTCGAGATCGGCACGGGTTCGGGCTATCAGGCGGCGATGCTGGCCGAGATGGGCGCGGAGGTGTTCACCATCGAGATCGTGCCCGGGCTTGCCGAGCGCGCCGCGAGGGCGCTGGCGGAGAACGGCTACGGCCGCGTGCAGACGAAGACCGGCGACGGGTATCAGGGCTGGCCCGCGGCGGCGCCCTTCGACGGCATCATCGTCACCGCCGCGCCGGACCATGTGCCGCAGCCGCTGACGGCGCAATTGAAGCCGGGCGGGCGCATGGTGATCCCGGTGGGGCCGCAAGATGCGACGCAGCGCCTCGTGCTGATCCGCAAGCGCGCGGACGGGACGATCGCGCAGGAGACCGTGATCCCGGTGGGATTCGTGCCGCTGACGCGGGAGAAGTGAAGGCGCGGTTTTTCAAGCGGCGGCTTGGCCCGAAAACCATAAAACGGACGGAGGCCGGTCGTTGCGGACGTGCAGGTTTAACGAAACCAGAAATAGATACCCCTGGATCCTCGCGGCTGCGCCGCAAGGATGACGAGAAAACGAGGAGACGACGATCCCTGTCGGCGTCCGACTCTAGCGAAACCAGAAAACGGATACCCCTGGGTCCTCGCGGCTGCGCCGCAAGGATGACGAGAAAACGAGGAGACGACGATCCCTGTCGGCGTCCAACTCTAGAGAAACCAGAAAACGGATACCCCTGGATCCTCGGCGCTACGCGCCAAGGATGACGAGAAAACCGGAGCCTCGCGGCTGCGCCGCAAGGATGACGAGAAAAAGGGCGCTGTTGAAGTCGCTGTCAGATGGAGGAATTTTTGTCATCCTTGCGTGCGCGCAGCGCGCGCGAGGATCCAGAGTTTTTTTGTTTGTCAGGCCAGCGATCCGTAGAGGTCGCGCCAGAGGGGATTCTGCGCTTCAATGACCTGGAGCTTCTTCTTCCGCGGCCAGTGCTTGATCAGCTTTTCCCGCGCGATCGCGCTTGACGAATCTTCGAACACCTCAAAATAGACCAGAAGATGCACGCCGTACGTCTTGGTGAAGCCTTCGACGGCCCCGGTTCTGTGCTGGTACATACGCTGCATGAGCTCGCTCGTCACGCCGACGTAGAGCGTACCGTTGCGCTTGCTCGCAAGAATGTAGACGTAGAACTGTTTTTGCATTTGAAACCAGAAAACGGATAACCCTGGATCCTCGCGGCTTCGCCGCAAGGATGACAAGAAAACCGGATCCTCGGCGCTACGCGCCAAGGATGACAAGAAAACGAGGAGACGACGATCCCTGTCGGCGTCCAGCTCTAGAGAAACCAGAAAACAGATACCCCTGGATCCTCGCGGCTACGCCGCAAGGATGACGAGAAACCGGGAGCCTCGCGGCTGCGCCGCAAGGATGACGAGAAAACCGGATCCTCGCGGCTACGCCGCAAGGATGACATGGACGCGGGAGCGCTGGTTACGCCTTCGCGCGGGGGCCGGCCGCGGGGAGGGTGACGGTCACGCGCAGGCCGCCCTGGTCTCGGTTGGCGAGCTCGACATCGCCGCCCATGCTGCGGATGGCGTTGCGGGCGATGGTGAGGCCGAGCCCTGCCCCGCCGGTCTCGCGCGAGCGCGAGGATTCGAGGCGCACGAAGGGCTGGAAGACGCGGTCCATCTCGTGCGCCGGGATGCCGGGGCCCTGGTCGTCGATCGTGATCACGAGCTCGGTGTCCGTGGGCGCGAGGGTCACCGCGGCGCCGTGGCCGTATTTGAGGGCATTGTCGACGAGGTTGGTCACGGCGCGCTTGAAGGCGAGCGGGCGGGTGAGGAACTCGTAGCTGTCCGGTCCGGTGTAGGTGACCTCGCGGCCCGAGAAGCGCAGCTCGCCGCAGAGATTGGCGACGACCGCCGCGACATCGATGTGCGAGGCCGGCTCGGCGGCCGCGTCATCCCTGGCGAACACCAGGGTCTCGGCGATCATCGCCTCCATCTCGTTGAGGTCGTGCATCATCTTTTCGCGCTGCTCGTCGTCGTCGACGAATTCGGCGCGCAGGCGCAGACGGGTGATGGGCGTGCGCAGGTCGTGGGAGATCGCCGCCAGCATCTGGGTGCGGTCCTGGATGTAGCGCTTCACGCGGGTCTGCATGGTGTTGAAGGCGCGCGTCGCGCGGCACACCTCGGGCGGGCCCTTCTCCTTCAAGGGCTCGGCATTGACGTCCACGCCCAGGCGCTCGGCGGCCGAAGCGAACACCGACAAGGGACCGGTGGCGCGGCCGACGCCCCAGAGAGCGACGCCCATGATCAAGACCGAGACGGCGGCGAGCCATGAGGGAAATGCCGTCAGGCCGTAAGGCTCGGCAATGTTGAGGACGATGCGGGCGTTGAACCAGCGCGTCGAATTGGGCGGACGCACCGAGACGCGGAACATGGCGGCGTCGGCCACCGGCAGCGTCCCCCCGAGCGAGCGCAGGCGCTGCAGCGTCCGCCGCGAGAGGAATCCGTCGTCACGGGGAGCGCCCTCGCGCGGACGCGCGCGCGGATTGCGGGAAAAATCCTCGGGGACGCCGGCGGCTTCGGCGCCGGGCGCCGCACCGTTGGTATAGTCGCCCATGGGGTAATGCGGATCACGGTCGGTGACCATGTCCATCGCTTCCATGAACGGGAGATTCTCGAAGGCGCGGTCGTCGAACAGGCTGTCGGCGCGGATCTCGGCGTCGCGCGGGAATTCGCGCCGCAAGGCGCGCAAGAAGATGCGCGAGGGCAGCTGGCGGTCGGAGACCTGCACCAGAGGCTGTGAATTGAAGGTCATGCGCATGACCGGCGAGTTCAGGCGCTGCAGAAGCTCGATCTGATCCTGGCGCGTGGTCGCACGCTCGAGCATGTGGCGGATGACGATGATCTGTTCGGCCGCCTGGGTGGCGGCACCGACGGCGGCAGCTTCGTCGCGGAAGCTATAATAGAAGAAGGCCGCCGCCGCGTTGGTCCCGACGACCACCAGCAAGAGCACCGCGAAGACGCGGGCCCTTAGACTGAGTGGCCAGAACCATTTCATGTCGCCTGGACTTCAGCCGTGAACATGTAGCCACCGCCGCGGACTGTCTTGATCAGACTTGGATTCTTCGGATCCGCCTCGATCTTACGACGAAGCCGGCCGACTTGCACGTCGATGGAGCGGTCGAAGGGGATGGCGGCGCGGCCGCGCGCCATGTCGAGGAGCTGGTCGCGGTTGAGCACGCGGCGCGGGTGGTCGACGAAGGCGACCAGAAGGTCGTACTCCCCGGCCGTCAAGGCGATGTCCGAGCCGGCGCGGTGCAGGGTGCGCGTGGCGGAATCGAGCACGAAGTCGGCGAAGGCGACCTTGCCGGGGCGCTCGTCGGCGGCTTCCACCGCGGCGCCGCTGGCGGACCGGCGCAGCACCGCCTTGATGCGGGCGGCGAGCTCGCGCGGATTGAAGGGCTTGGCCATATAATCGTCGGCGCCGACTTCGAGGCCGATGATGCGGTCGACCTCTTCGCCCATGGCGGTCAGCATGATGATGGGGATCGAGGACTCGCTGCGGACCTGGCGACAGAGGGAAAGGCCGTCGTCGCCGGGCATCATGAGGTCGAGCACCACCAGATCGAAGGACCAGTCGGAGAGCGCCTGGCGCATCTCGCGCCCGTCCTTGGCCGTCGTCACCCGGAAATCGTGCTTGGACAGGAAACGCGACAGGAGGTCGCGGATCTCCGCGTCGTCATCGACAATCAGGATATGGGGTTTGGGGGTTTCGCTGGCGGTAGACATGTCGCTCCCGGGAATGCGCTTAAACAGCACGGCGAAGTCTATGGACGGCGGCTCGCATCTCCAAGATTCCATTGAGGAAAATCGTGCAACGCGACGTAAGAAACGCCGCGCCTGTTACATCAGGTTACATCACTTTCCAGCGAGCGTTACACCGCTCCTGCGCGCAGGACATGCAGGGGTTACAGGCCGAGATGCACAATCGGCGCTGGTTGGTGGATGATATCAGGGTTCTTCCCTCTTTCGAGAAAGGACAAGCCTATGAACCGCAAACTCGCCTTCACCGGTGCCGCCGCTCTGATCGTCGCGGGCTTCGCCGCCGTCGCCGGCGCCGCGCCGGGATCGGCGGAGCGAGGGCCGGGCTCCGGCCCGGGATTCGCGCGCGGCGAACGTCTCGAGCGTATGGCGCTTGCGCGATGCGCCCGGCTCAAGGAGCGGCTCGCCGGCATCGATCGCGGTTTCACCGCGGAGCAGATCCGCGACATCGCGCAAGGCCGCCTCGCCGCGCGTGACTTGACCAACCTCAAGGTCGGCAAGGTCACGGAGACGGACGGCGTCGTGTCGCTCGAGATCGTCACCAAGGACGGCGCGCTGGTGGAGACGCGCGAGGTGTCGCTGAAGACGGGTCTCGATCCGAAGGCCGGCGCGAACTGCGAGGAGAACGCGGCGCGGCGCGCGGACGCAAGGCGGGACGCAGACCGCGGCGGCGACCGCGGTCCGCCGGGGCGTGCCGGCTTCGGGCGCGGCGGCGGGCTCGGCGACCTTCCGGGCGGCGGCGGGCGCAACCGCGATCTCGATCTGTCGGCGGACGACGTGAAGAAACTGGCGGAAGCGGCGCTCGTGCTGCAGGGCAACGACCGGCTGAAGGTCGGCAAGGTGACCGAAAAGGACGCCGACACTTTCGCCGTGGACATCGTGACCCGGGACAATTCCCTGGTCGTCACCCGCGAGGTCAACAAACATTCGGGGCGTTGGAGCCGTTCTTAACCTTTCGCCGGTAAGATTGATTCCGGCCGGCACGGGGAGCCACTCCCTTCCAGGTTTCCCAGAGAGCGCAGGCCGGAAAAAGCCCGGACGGTGACCCCCCTCGCCGTCCGGGTATTCTTTTGCGGTCCGATTTAATTAGGATTTAATTAGAGGATTTAATTAGGGTCAGACCCCATTAAAGAGTGCGCCGGCGTCCGCGGCGGGTTGCCGCAGCCGGCCTCTCGATCGGGATATTATAGTTGACAAACCCACTGATTTTGTGTAGGATTTAGGCAAGCTGGAGGTTGAGGGTTCGAGCCCCTCCGGGACCACCATTCTTGCGGTCTCGTAGCTCAATTGGATAGAGCCCCGGCATGCCTTGAAACCACCAACACAGAAAGCCCGGTGTTCAGTCGGGCTTTTTGCTTTTCGGGCTCTTGGGCGCGGACTTGGCGATCTTCTTCAGGCTGCGTTCAAAGCGGTCGGAATCCTCGTCGCACTCTAGGCGACGGGCGACGGCCTTGAACTCGTCGCTAGCGTTTCGCGTCTTGGCTTTCGACTGCTTCATCCTTGACGGTCTCCCAGAAGCTCATTTGCGGTGGCTTGGGCGGTAAGGGCAGATCCCAGATCGCTATGACGGTCACGCCGTTGGCTCTCGCGAATGCGGTCAGGTTCTTATCGCTCGTGAAGAGCGCACGAACCCTGTGAACTTTGCAAATCGCCACTATTTGTCGGTCAAACTTGATCTTTGCCATGCTGGCGATACTGCCCGCGCGGACATCGCCCCCCGCCTTCGCCTTAGCTGTGATGATCGCAAGCTCGATGGCGGCGCGGGAATCAAACGCTTCAATTTTGAAGGCCGCGGACCTCTCCAAGCGGGCGTAAATATTTGGCCCTTCTTCGGTAGCTATCTGAAGGAACTCGGCAAGAGCTGGCGTAGGAATCAGTATTCGCTCACGGCGGCCGTGGAGTTCAGAGACGAATTGCTGAACTCGCGCTTGAGCGTCCGTAACCGGGAGCCCAGTGGCAGGATCTTGCTCTGCTTTGGTGGTTGGGTCGTGAAGATAAAGCAGGCCGGCGGTGTCGAGCGCAATCATCAGGCGTTGCCGTCACCATCTCGAATGTCCCTAAGTTCCCGCCAAGGATCATCGACAGTTTTCCAGCCTGCGTTGGGTACGTTTTGGAGTTCTGGCACAACCTCTAACAAAGAACGCTGGTCGATCTCTTCATATCCAGAGATTACGAAGCGGACCAAAGACCAACCTTGCTCGCCCCTTCGCCACGTTCCCTGCCCAGTCAATCTCAATGTCGGCCCGTCGTAGAACTTCGCAAGAATGCGGGAAGTTTCGCGGGTCGTTTCACAGTGCGTCTCGAACCCTTCTGGGGTTTCCAGAATGACGCTGGCTTTATCATTCTGCTTCCCCCCGACCCTTCGCACTATGCCCTCAAGGACGGTGGCTTGGTGAACGAGACCGTAGTCTTGATCCTTCTTTGCCTTACCTCCCGGGAATTCGATGATCGTCGCACCTTCGTCCTCGCCAAACTCGCCATCGGTGTTGTCTTGCGCCAACATTTGATTCAGGCGATGGCTCGCATTCTGCGCGTCAGTTGGACCGGTGCCACGCCGAACTGCTTGAACGCGGTGTTCAACTTTGGGAATCGCTTCGTAATCAACTTTGGCGCGGAGCTTCGCGCTGCCTTCTGTCACGTTCACAAAATGCACGCTGCCGGTCTCGCCAAGCATCTTGGCAAGCTCCGCCATGTACTCCGCGAGACGTCCCATAGGAAGCGTGTCGGGCGTATAGGAGTTGATCTTGAAAACGTATTTCTTAGGTTCGCCGCTCACGGTCAGGTTCCACTTCCTGTCAGTTGCGGAGTTTACCGCTATGAGTCCCGGTAGGTAAGTCGCTTTCCAACCGCGCCTAAGAGTGCGGCAGTCGTTCTTTCAGTGTCGTTAACGCCGAGCGCCGTGCGGTTGTTGTACCGAAAATCGAACTCAGCCATGTAGCGATGCAAGTGGCGCTCCTTACAATGGTGATAGACGCCCGTCATGCCACGCTTAAACACGCTGAAGAAGTTTTCGCAGGTATTCGTATAGGCATCCCCGCGCACGTATTCCTCTTGCTCGTGGCTCACGACGCTGTGAGCGAGGAACTCTTTTCCGACCTTTTTGTAGTGAGCGGCTTCGTCCGTCATCAGCCGGGCCTCTTCAGAAAGGCAAGCGCGCAAGATCGGCGCAATGTTATCGGCGTTGACGCGTCTCAGCACTACGCTGCGCGCCTGTTTGGAAGTGCGATCAATAAGGGTAAGCACCTTCATCTTGTGCTCATACCCCTTCTGAACCTTTCTAAATCTCTTCCTCCCAATAAACGTTTCATCGGCCTCAACCGCGCCGCCACCAATCCAGAAAGGGGCGAGCGCACCTGCGCGCATGGCCTCCCGAAGACGGTGGGCCACGAACCAAGCCGTTTTGAGGGTGCAGCCCAGCGTCCGGTGTAGCTGGTTGCTGCTGACGCCCTTCTTGCTGGAGCACATCAGAAACGCAGCCTGGAACCACTGATGGAGTTTCAGGTGGCTGGCTTCGAATACCGTTCCCTTGCGAACGGTGAACTGGCCTCGGCAGTGGTAGCACTTCCACAAACCATGGCGGACCTCGCCCTCCGGGTTCTTCTTGCTAGCTTTAGTGCGGACGCCTTCAAGGCGATTGATGCGGTCTGTCGCGCCGCAATGCGGGCAAGTCGGACCATTCGGCCAAATGATCTCTTCCAGGGCCTTAAACGCCTCAACTTCATCATAAAAGTAGGGTTTATTCAGGACGCTGGTCACGGGCCACCTCAATGTTGCAGTACGGTAGCCGCTCCCCTTGGGTTTGTCAAGTATAATATTGCCCTCTCGATTGCGGTGCGGCGCGCCGGCCGCAGGCCTGCGCGATCTCGGCGCGGAAGCGATCGTTGCCGAGCGCCCAGCCGCGATGGGACGCGGCGCGAATGTCCGAAAGCATCGCCGGGGTCAGCACCTCCGAAAACAGCGCGCGATACGCCTCACGGCGCCGCGGTGCGTCGGCGCCGAGCGATTGATACAGGGCATGCGGCGATACCAGCGGATCGGGCGCCCCGTGCGCATTCGCGCCATAGCTCGACCACCGATAATGAGCAGGCGCGGGCACCATGCCGGCGCGCACCGGGTTCAGTTCGACATAGCGCATCAGGCGCAGCAGATAAGTTTCCGTTTCGACGACGGTTGCGCGGTAGCGGCCGTCGAACAAAGGGCCGGTCCGGTCGTAGCGGTGGTTGACGTAACCGGCGTAACGCACGCCGAGACGCTGCATCAGCTTCGAAAGACCGCCCGAGGCCGAAGGCGTGGCGAGCAGATGAACGTGGTTCGTCATCAGCACGTAGGCGTGAACGGCAACGCCGCACTCTCCGCTGAGGGCGCAGAGGACGTCGCGGTATTCGATAAAATCCTGCGGCGCAAAGAAGCAGGCCTGACGATTGCTGCCGCGCTGGATGATGTGCTGCGCGACGCCACCGGCGAAATAGCGCGGCAACCGGGCCATGGGGATCCTCCTTAATAGGGTCTGACCCCATTTAAAATACGTTCTTGTTTTGTTCTTTACCAGCGCTTATGATTCCGGGATGTCGGTCAATGCCAGAAAACCCCCGAACCCCAGCCCTCGCGGCGAGGCCCGTTATCTCGGCGGCGCGCTCGAGGGGACGGTGGGCGTGCATCCCGACGCCCGGCGCGGACGCGGCGCGGTGAGCAATGCGGCCGGGCGCTACGAGAGCACCGGCCGCGTCGCCCTCGACGACGGCTGGGACAATCTCGACGCGCCCGCTCCCCCGTTGCGCACCGAGATGCTGAAGGATTCCACGCGCACCA
>JBFWOJ010000025.1:0-43664 GCA_050250575.1 Rhodospirillaceae bacterium
CGCGAGCGGGAGAGAAAACCCATGGCCGGCGAGCACCTAAAAAAAAAGACTGATCCCCAGGGGATCAGGCGCGGAGTTTGCTTCTGCGCCGGGCCCCACCCGCGAGCGCCGCGAGCGGGAGAGAAAACCCATGGCCGGCGGGCACCTAAAAAAAGAGCCTGATCCACTGGGGATCAGGCGCGGAGTTTGCTTCTGCGCCGGGCCCCACCCGCGAGCGCCGCGAGCGGGAGAGAAAACCCATGGCCGGCGGGCACCTAAAAAAAGAGCCTGATCCCCAGGGGATCAGGCTCGGAGTTTGCTTCTGCGCCGGGCCCCACCCGCGAGCGCCGCGAGCGGGAGAGAAAACCCATGGCCGGCGGGCACCTAAAAAAAGAGCCTGATCCACTGGGGATCAGGCTCGGAGTTTGCTTCTGCGCCGGGCCATGGATTTGGACGGCGAGACAGAAGGCGCGGACGGGAGAAGGCTCACGCGATCGGGGGGTGATTCCCGATCAGCTGAAACCGTCTCCCTTCCGCAAACTAATAGGGGAAGAGGATGTCGAAGATCTGCTGGCCGTAACGCGGCGCCTGAACGTCGGTGATCGTGCCGCGGCCGCCGTAGGACACACGCGCTTCCGCGATCTTGTCCCAGGAAATGGTGTTGTCGGAGCGAATGTCTTCGGGCCGGATCACGCCGGCGACCAGCAGCTCGCGCAGCTCGCCGTTGACGCGCACTTCCTGGCGGCCGGAGAGAGCGAGATTGCCGTTCGGCAGTACCTGCAGAATGGTCGCGGCGAGGCGGAGGTTGATGCTTTCCGAGCGCGCGATCGAACCATTGCCGGTGTGGCCGGAGTTGCTTTCAGCCTCCAGCTGCGGCTCGCCGTCCTTGGGAGGGGCGATGAACCCCTTGTCGATGCCGAACAGGCGCGGCACGTTCACGCCTTCCGTGGCGTCGCGCGTGCGGCTGGTCTGTTGCGCGAGCTGCGCGCGTTCGTTCTGGATATTGACCACCACCGTCAGCACGTCGCCCACCTGCTTGGCGCGCTGGTCCTTGAAGAAGGCGCGTGCGCCCGGCCGCCACAGCGAGTTCGCGGCCGGTTCGAGGATCAGAGGCGTCGGCATCGGCATGCTGACGGGGCGATAGTCGGCATGTTGGGTCGGGCTCACGACCGGAGACATGGCCGGGTTTTGGCCGACGCGCGACAAGCGCTCGGCGGCGCCGCAGCCGGTCAGGGCGCTGGCGGCGAGCAACAGGGCGGCGAAGCGCAGCGAGGTTGTCTTGGTCATGGGCCTTGTCCTTTCTTTCGTCCCGCCGGCGCTCCGAGGGAGCGAAGGCGGCTATGGAACGTCTTTGTTGTTTAGCGCGACGACACTTGATCCGGTGCGGCGACGCGCACGGTGCGGCTGTCGATGATCTCCGCCAGCACCGTCTGATGGCTCTTGCTGTTGGTGACGCGGATCACGTCGCCGACGCCGCCTTTCTCCATTGCATGGCCCTGGGCGGTGAGGTTGATCGACTTCACCGACCACAACACCGTCACCATCTGGCCGCGATCTACCGCGATCGCCTTGGCGACCGAGTGTTTCCGCACCGGCTGCCCGCCCTTGAGCGACAGGCGCGCGACCTGGCCGACGATGGCGTCGACGTCCATCACGATCTCGCCGACGACGTCCGCCTCGTTCATGGTCAGCCAGGTGATGTCGGCTTCCGTCACGGTCGCGCCGCGAGGGATGTCACGGGTCAGAACCGGCACTTCGATGTCGTGCACGGTGGCGACGTCGCCGCGGCGGATGGGAATGTTGCCCGCCAGGGCGCGGCGCGTGCTCTTGCCGATCAGGAAGTCCGCGGTGGTGACCGCATCGCGGGGCACGCGCTCGGCGTCCACCGCGACCGTGACAATGTGGTCGGCGGTAATGCGCTCTCCGCGCGGCGCGTCGGCGGCCAGCATCGGCAGTTCGATCAGCGTGACATGGGCCAGCTCGCTCTCACGGAGCGCTTGCCCGGCGCGGACGAACATTTTCGGCGTCTTACCGATCAGCATATTGGGATCGATGATGGTCGAGGGCCGTACCTCGTCTTGCGGTACCCGGATGAAGTCGATCATCTCGGCGCTGATGGTGGTGTGCTTGCCCACGGGCTGCTTCAAGACCGGGATTTCGATGGTCGGGTAAGCGGTGCCGCGCACTTGCAGGAACACGGCCTGCGGATCGTCGGCCGGGATCTGAACGAGAGCGGAGAACTGCTTTCCCGGCGCGTCATAAACCAGTTCGCGCACGCCAATATCCTTCGGCGCGGTGGCGGCCAGCGTCACCGCGGCGAGCGGCGCGGCGGGCTTCAGATCGAAGTGCGCGGGCATGCCGCTTTCGATCAGGCCGTTCCTGATCGGCGCAAGGATCTCGGCGGCCGTGACCGTAACGCCCGGCTGGTAGACCACGGCGCGGTCGAAACTGTTGGCGGGGCGCCACGCAATCCCGTAGGTGCGCGCGACATCTTCGAGCCAATCGGCCGTCAGCGTCATGCGTTGACCGGGCTTGGGGGCCTGCGCCACGACCTTTTCGGGGCGCGAAAGAAACCCTTCGAACACGTCGCCCAGCGTGATCACGTCGCTTTCGACGGTGATGGCCGTCTTGAGCGTCACGCCCTCGTCGAGGGAGTTCGCACTGCCACTCGTGGCGGCTGCGAGGGGGGAAGCAGCCAGCATGACGGCGAGCGACAGTGTGAAGCTCTTCTGCATACCTGAAACCGGCCGAAGACTCATGACGCGTCGTCCTATTCGAAAATCTGCCCGCTTACGAGATCTGCCCGCTTACGAGATTTGATTGATGGTCGAGGCCATTTCGTCGGCGGTCTTGATCACCTTCGAGTTCATTTCGTACGCACGCTGCGCACTGATGAGGTCGGTGATTTCCGAGACCACGTTGACGTTCGAGGTTTCGAGGAAGCCTTGCAGGATGGTGCCGTAGCCCGGAGCGCCCGGCAGGCCCGTCGTCGCCTGGCCGGAAGCCGGCGTCTCCAGATACATATTGTCGCCCTGCGCTTCGAGGCCGGCGTCGTTGGCGAAGGTCACCAGTTCGAACTGGCCGGCCTGCGCGGGGTCGACCACGCCGTCCTGGGTGTAGAACATCTGGCCTTGCGGATTGATCGTGATCGACGTGGCGTCCACCGGGATGGCGCCGAGACCCGTGACGCGGAAGCCGTTGTGCGTCACCACTTCGCCCGTCGGGGAGAGCTGGAACGAACCGTCGCGGGTGTAGGCGAGGGTGCCGTCCGGCAACTCGACTTGGAAGTAGCCCTTGCCCTGGATCGCGACGTCGAGGCTGTTGTCCGTCGACAGAAGCGAGCCCTGCTCGGCGATGCGGTAGACCGCGGCGGTCTTCACGCCGAGGCCGAGCTGCACGCCGGCCGGAACGATCGTGCCGGCGTCCGAGGAGGTCGAGCCGACGCGGCGCAGATCCTGGTACAGGAGGTCGTTGAACTCGGCACGGCGGCGCGTATACGACGTCGTGTTCATGTTCGCGATGTTGTTCGAGATCACTTCCACGTTGGTCTGCTGTGCAAGCATACCCGTCGCGGCGATGCTGAGAGCTCGGATACTCATGGCCTTTTTCCTTATCCCGTCTCTTGCGGATTAAGCTGTGGTCTGGCGTGCGAACAGGTCGGACGCCTTGCGCTTACGCTCGTGCTCTTGTTCAACCATCCGGGTCACGTCGGCATAAGTGCGGTTAAGAGCGATCAAGCGGGTCATCTCGCTGACGCCGTTCACATTCGAATCCTCGAGCACGCCCTGCGCCACTTTCGGATTCGGGATTTCGATTTCCTGCTGGCCGGGAACCGTGACAAAGCCCGTGCCGTCCACCTGCTTCAGCAGGCGTTCATTGTCGAAACGCACGACCTTGATCTGGCCCACCGCTTCGGCGGTGTTCTGGTCGATGATCGAGCCGTCGCCTTGGACGAGGATTTCGCCTACATCCCGCGGGATCGTGATCGCGGCGTCGTCCGTGCCGAGCACGACGTGTCCGTCCTGGGTGACGAGCCGGCCGTTGGCGTCGAGGGTGAAATTGCCCGCGCGCGTGTAGCGCACCGCGCCGTCGTCGGTCTGGGTCGTGAAATAACCTTCGCCTTGAATGGCGAGGTCGTAGACATTGCCGGTGTAATTGAATGCGCCCTGCGACAGGTTACGCACCAGGCCGAAGTCGTGGGTGAAGGCGACCTTGTCTTCGAAGGTGCGGTCGTTCTGCTTCACGCGTTCGATGTACTGCGTGAAGAGCACGTCCGTGCTCTTGAAGCCGGTCGTATTCACGTTGGCGAGGTTGTTCGCAACGACCTCGAGCTGATTCCAAAGCGCCTGCTGCCGCGACAGCGCGATGTACGTCGTATTATCCATGGCCTCTTCCCGCGCATTTTGCGCTGAGTGATTTGGCCGGACCTATGCACGGCCCGTGCCAACGCCGTTTTCTGATTCAAAACAAGCACTTGTGGGAAGGGCGGCGGCGCGGAGAGGGCAGGGACAGCGCGCTTTTGCCGCCCTCGGTGGGAAACTCTTGCCGCCTGTGGCCGCTCTTACCCGTCCCAGGCCCGTAAGTCCTGCGAAGCGGCGACGCCGCGAAGCAGGGGCCGTGGAAGCTGAGGGCAAAGCCCGTTTTTGGGTTTCTGTTATTTAAATCAGGAAACTAGATACCTCCCGGTCGTCGGGCCTTCGGCCCAAGGACGACAGCATCCTTTCGTTTGCCCGTTAGGATGTAAGTCCTGCGAAGCAGCGACGCCGCGAAGCAGGATTAAGTATATTGTTAACCCCCACCGGCTAGCTTTCCGGGTGAACCTGGCGAAGGCGCTCGTCTCTTTTGGGATGCGCGCGCATTGCGTCTTCAAGGACCGTGGCAATGGCAGAAGAACAAGATTTCGAAGGCGGAGAGCCCGAATTCGAAAGCGGCGGCGGCGGAAGCAAGAAGAAACTCTTGCTCATGGTCGTATTGCCGCTCCTGCTTGTGCTCGGCGGTGCTGCGGCCGCGTATTTCACCGGCCTTGCCGATCCGCTCGTGGCCATGATCACCGGGGATTCGCCGGCCGAAGAAACCGCCGAAGCCGATCCCGCTCATGGTGCGGCGCCGGCGCCGGAAGGCGCCAAACCTGCGGCCGAGGCGGGGACCGCTGCCGTCGCCGGGGGCGCCGAGGTCGGGGCGGTGTTCTACGAAATGCCCGAGATGCTCGTGAACATCAATACCACCGGCCGCACCCGGAACTTCTTGAAGATCCGCGTCAGCCTGGAGCTCGCAAGCCAGGAAGACATCGCGCGCATCGACAACGTGCTGCCGCGCATCGTCGACAATTTTCAGGTCTACCTGCGTGAACTGCGTCTCGAGGATCTCCAGGGCGCGGCCGGCATGTATCGCCTGCGCGAAGAGCTCCTGAACCGCGTCAACGCCGCCGTGCGTCCGTCGCAGGTCAAAGACGTGCTCTTCAAGGACATGATCGTTCAGTAGCTGGATTGCTCTAGAAGGTTGCGCGTATGAGTCCAGGTGAAGCCGACGAGCTAGCCGCCGCACTGGCCGAAGCCAAGGCGGACCCCGCTCCTGCAAAGGCGGGCGGGGACCCCGACGCCGATGCCATGGCCGCCGAATGGGAGGCGATGCTCGGTGGGGCCGACGACGGCGCCGACGACTTCATGGGCGGCGGCGGCGGGCGCGGCGAGTCCACGCGCGTCCTGAACCAGGACGAGATCGACAGCCTGCTCGGTTTCGACGAAGCCTCGGACGAAGGCTCCGACCGCGCCGGCATCCAGGCGATCCTCAATTCCGCGCTCGTGTCCTACGAACGCCTTCCCATGCTGGAAGTCGTGTTCGACCGGCTTGTGCGCATGATGACCACCAGCTTGCGCAACTTCACCTCCGATAACGTTGAAGTCTCGCTCGACGACATTCTCTCGCAGCGCTTCGGCGACTACCTCAATTCGATCCCGTTGCCCGCCATGCTCACTGTCTTCAAGGCGGAAGAGTGGGACAACTTCGGCCTGATGACCGTCGACAGCTCGATGATCTACTCGATCGTCGACGTGCTGCTCGGCGGCCGCCGCGGCACCGCGGCCATGCGTGTGGAAGGCCGCCCGTACACCACGATCGAACGCACACTCGTCGAGCGCATGATCCACGTCGTGCTCGCCGACCTGTCGGCCGCCTTCGATCCACTTTCGCCGGTCACGTTCCGCTTCGACCGTCTCGAGACCAATCCGCGTTTCGCCACGATCTCCCAGCCGTCCAACGCCGCCATCGTTGCGCGCCTGCGCATCGACATGGAAGACCGCGGCGGCCGCCTTGAAATTCTCATTCCCTTCGCGACCCTGGAACCGGTCCGTGAACTTCTCCTGCAGATGTTCATGGGCGAAAAGTTCGGCCGCGACTCGATTTGGGAAACCCACCTCGCCGAGGAAATGTGGTTCACCGAAGTGCCGCTCGAAGCGGTGCTCGACACCCAGGTCATGCCCCTGAGCCGGGTCCTGAGCATGAAAGTGGGCTCGAAGCTGCTGCTCAACGCCACCCCCGAATCGCAGGTGATCCTGCGCTGCGGCGACCAACCTATGTTCGTGGGCAAGATGGGACGCCGCGGTAACAATATTGCCATCCGCGTCGACCATCGCCGGCTGGCGATCAAGGAAAAGACCTCGCCGGTCTAGCAGACCCTTTTTTCCCTCCTGTAACGGGACGGTAAGGGTCGGCATTCTTGCCGGCGTTAACCATCTTTTAGGCCCGTTTATGCCCCCGTGCCGGCCCCGGAACAGCGGGCCTCGGTTTTCGGCAGGGCCAGGCCCAATCAACAAAAAACAGCAGGGAAAAAATTGCCGGAGGAGTTAACGAAGTTTTATGGCGCGCGATGCGAAATTCTTTGGTGAAGCCGATATAATAAAGAGACCCCGCCCGGGAGAGAGCCATGACGACCGATAGCATTCTCGACATTGTCGTTATCCTGCTGCTCATCCCAACCATCGTTTACGCCGTCATCCTGAACCGCCGCCTGACCGCGCTGCGCAAGTCCCGCGACGAATTGGCCAAGGTCGTCAACAGCTTCAACGAAGCGACCATGCGGGCCGAGGCCGGTATTCCGAAGCTCAAGAAGGCGACCACGGAAGCCAACGGCCTCTTGAAAGACCGCGTCGAGAAGGCCCAGACCTTGCGCGACGATCTCGCGTTCATGATCGAGCGCGCCGAAGAGCTTGCCGGCCGCCTCGAAGGCGCCGTGCGCGTCGCCCGCAGCGAAGGGATCGGGGCCGCGCCCGCGCAGCCGGTTACCGCGCCGGGGATCACGGGTCATTCTGCGCGTAACACCTACGCCGACGTTCCGGCGCGTTCCGCCGCGCCGGCCGCAGGCACGCTGGCGCACACCGTCGCCGGATTTGAAGAAAGCGCCGCCGATCTGCGCTCAGCGCTTGGCTCCGCTCTTGGGGCCGCCCGGGCCGAAGCCCGCGTGGCCGGCCCTGCGTCCTCGATGCCGCGCCCGAAACGCACCCTTGAGAGACAGTTCGAACGCGCACCACAGTCCGAGCAAACCTTGGAAGAAGAGCGCTCGGAAGCCGAGCGCGAACTCTTGAAGGCTCTTCAGTCCGCGCGGTAAAAATGCGCATGGCCCCGAATCACATGCAGTCGCATCCTTACGATCTGCCGCCACGTCTTCGTCAGCGCACACTGCGTGAGGATGCGCCCATGGCTGGACGCCTCGGCAAGGCGCCGTCCTTGCGCCTGCTTCCGGTCGTGATCCTCGCCGCCGTCGCCATGCTCGGCTTCAAGCTGCAGGTCGTGGTCAAGGAAGTGGCCGGCGAGACGCGCCTCGTCGCTTTCGTCATGGAACAGTCCGCCGCGCTCGCTCAGGCGGCCAACCCCAACGCAGCCAAGCCGGCCGCGCCCGCGGCTCCGGCCCCCGCGCCCGCTGCGGCTCCGGCCACACCTGCGGCGTCCGCCGCCGAAGGCGCCGCCGCGCCGGAAGGCGCGGCCCCTGTGGAAGCGGCTCCTGCCGATGCAGGCGGTCCGCCGTCCATGATCAATTTCGACCCGGCGACCTTGACCAAGTCCGAGATCGATACTCTGCAGCGCCTTGCCGAGCGTCGCGAAGTCATCGAGCGCCGGGAGCGCGAAACCGCCGCCCGCGAAGGCCTCTTGAAGGCCGCCGAGGCGCGGATCGACGGAAAGATCGCCCAGCTCCAGGATCTCGAGAAGAACATCCAGGGACTGCTGAAGCAGTACGACGCGCAGAAGCAGCAGGAGATCGACCAGCTTGTCACGATCTACAGCGCCATGAAGCCGAAGGACGCCGCGCGCATCTTTGATACGCTCGAGATGCCCACGCTTGTCGGCGTTGTGCAGAAGATGCGCGAAGCCAAGGTCGCGCCGATCCTTGCCGCCATGGACTCCCGCCGCGCCGTCGCGCTCACCGAAGAACTCACCGCCCGCAAGCAGCTCAGCGCCGCCGAACCGGCGCCCGCCGCGCCCACGCCAGCCGCGCGTGCTCCGGCGCCCGCCGCCGCACCGCGGGCGAATTAACGGATCGGCCCCGGTTGATCGGGGCTTAACCCCTCATTCATCTTTCCGGCTTAGGCTTCTGAAAACACGTGTGTTTTGCGTGCGAAGGCGCGTGCCTTCGCCTATGGAGATCTCGGGGTTTGAGCGGCGTCTATCCGAAAGCACGTGAGACTCTTTACGTCGCGTATCCGGGCGCTCCGGATGCGATGAGCGACGCCGCGCGCGGTGAAGCCAACCGCGACCGCGTCATGATCACGCTGCTCGCGCTCAATTTCCTCTTGATGGCGTTCTTTGTGGTGATGACCTCCATCGCCGGCGAGCAGCGCGCCACCGTCGTCGCGCCTGCAGACGCCGCCACTGCTCAGACTGCGACCAACCTGGTCGGCGACACCTCGCAGGCGCGCGTGCTCGAGGAAGAACGCCGCCGCGCCGTCGATCTCTTGCGCGCGTCCGTCGCGGAGGTGTTCGCGCCCGTGATCGCCGCCGAAGAGACTTGGCGCGCCCGCACCGTCGAACGCATCGGCAACGATCGCGTCGACATCGAAGTTCCGTTCGCGCTGTTCGCAAATCCCGATCACATCGCGGAGGGCGATTCCATTCTCGCCGGCATCGCCGGTGTCCTCGGGACAGGCGTGCGCGGCTATCGCACCGATCTTGCATTGCGCGCTTCGCATCCGGAAACCGACGTCGCGCTACTTGCCCAGCGTCTCATCGCCCACGGGCTTGCACCCGCTTCGCTCTCCGTCGGCATCTTGAAGCCCGTCGGCGGCCAGGCGAGCGGCGAAGCCATGCTGCGGTTCAGCTTCCTTCTGCTCGAAGACAACGATGATGTTGTGGTTCGTCTCGCGGGAGATGAACGCAGATGAACGCGCTTCCCGGCATCACCCTCGCACACCGGCCGCTCTCCGAGCACATCCTCGATCTCCCGGTCCTCTGTAAGCGGCCGAACGCGCCCACCGTCGAACGCAATGCGGGTCCGGCGCGCCCCTGGCTCATCACCATCGTCGATCTGATGACGATCCTTCTCACTTTCTTTGTGCTGCTGTTCTCCCTGTCGAAGATCGATATGGTGCGGTTCATTCCCGTCGCGCGCTCATATGGCGAAGCCTTCGCGGGCGGAGCGCCCGACGAGCTGCCGCCGCGCCTCCCGGAGGTGGCGGCCGTGCCGGGAGACAACCTCAGCTATCTGGAAGCCGTGCTCCGCCCGGCGTTCGCGAAACAACCGAGTCTGGCGGATGTCCAGTTCCGCGCCACGGCCCAATATCTTATTCTGTCCTGGCCCATCGAGGGGTCCGGTGGGGGCTTGTTCGAGCAAGGTTCGAGCGGCTTTTCCACTGCGGCGCGGCAGCGCGTCTTTGATCTAGGCGGAGTATTGAGCAACCTGCATAACCGCATTGCCGTTGTCGGCCAGGCCGACAAACGTCCTGAAGAGGATTCCTGGCGCCTTGCGATCACGCGCGCCAACGCCGTGGCCGACGCCATCGCCGGTGCGGGCTACGACAAGGAAATTACCGTGCTGGGCCGCAATGCGCCGGCCGGCGACCCGGATGAAATCCAAATCCTCATCATGCCGGAGCAGCCCGCGTCATGATGAAGCACCTCACCCTTGCCATTGCTCTGTTCGCGAGCGCGCCCGCCGCGGCCGATGCCGTGCGCTCCGCCGCCCGCGACGGCTATGGCCGCATTGCCTTCGAATGGGACAAGCCGGTGCGCTATTCGGCCGAAGTCGTGAATGGCAATCTCGTGGTCCAGTTCGAGCGGCCGTTCGAGATGAATCCGGTCTCGCTCGCGCTCCCGCTCACCGCATACGTGAATACACCGACCGTGAGCGCGGACTCGCGCACCGCGACCTTCCCGCTGCGCCCGGGCGTCACCATGCGCACCTTCACCGTCGGCTCGGCGGTGGTCATCGATCTCGTGTCGGCTGCGCCGCAGACCGCCGCAGCGAAACCGCAAGGCACCAAGCCTGCCGCAACGCCTGTTCCAGGCGGCACCGTCGTGGTGCGCACGGGTCAGCATCCAACCTATTTCCGCATCGCTTTCGATTGGCCGCAACGTCCGGCTTATAAGGTCGAGCGCCGCGGCGAGTCCGTAGCCGTCGTCTTCCAGGGCAGCGGCAATATCAATATCGCCGCGCTGAACCAGCGGCTGCCCGCCGCGAACAAGGGCGCGACGGTGTCGGTGGAAGGCGGCCAAACGACGGTCATCATTCCGCACGCTTCGGCCCTTGCGGTGAACGATCTCACCACCGGCAATACGATCGCGCTCGATCTCACCAACGCGCCGGCAGGTCAGCAGACTTCGTCCGCGGCAAAACCCGCTGCGCCGCCTGCGCCCGCGGCTTCTTCTGCGAAGCCCGAACCCCAGACTGCTGCCGCCAAGCCGGCCGCCGCGAAACCGGCGCCGCCGCGTCCGCTGCAGGGCTCGCAGGCCGCTGCCGCGGCGCTCACTGGGCAGAACGCCGCCACCACCGAGGTCGACGCGCAAGGACGCCGCGTGACGCGCGCGGCCGCCGGCAACCGTGTCGATCCGCTGACCAGCCGCCCGGCCGAAGTCAGCCTCACTATTCCGTGGAATGAACCGTCGGCCGCCGCCGTGTTCCGCCGCGCCGAATTCCTGTGGGTGGTGTTCGACCGCTATCAGCAGGTGGACGTCGCCGCGCTCGCCAAGGCCGGCGCGCCCTACATTACCTTCGTCGAGCAGCTTCCCTACCGCAACAACACGATCCTGCGCATGGTCACGCGTCCGGACATCAATCCGACCACGCGCCGCGATGGCCTCAACTGGGTGCTCGATTTCCGTGCGCTGCCGCTGCGCCCGACGCAGGCAATCGAAATCAACGCCCAGCTCACGCGTCCGCAACCGAATTTGTATCTCCCGATTTCCGAAGCCGGCCGCACCATCGCCGTCGAAGACCCGGAAGTGGGCGATTACCTGCTGATCGTTCCTGTGATTCCGCTGAGCGTCGGCGTCTATCCGGAGCGCAATTTTACCGACGTCGACCTGCCCGCCACCGCCCAGGGCGTGGTTGTCGTACCCAAGAGCGATGGCGTGCGCGCTCAGGCCTCCCGTACCGGCATCGATATCGACGTCGACGGCGGCATGGCGCTTTCCCGCGATACGACGCAGATGGCCGGCGCGCTCGGCGGGAACGATGACATGCAGCGCCTGCTCAACATTGCCGACTGGCAGATTGGCCGCGCCGAAGACTATGTCCGCAACAAACAAGCCTTGCAGTACGCGCTCGGCGACGAGCGGCCTGACATTCGCCAGCAGGCGCGCCTGCGCCTCGCCCGCTTCGAGTTCGTGAATGGTTTCTATCCGGAAGTGCTCGGCATATTGCGCGTGATGGCCGCCAACGATAGCGAAGTCGAGAACACCGCGCAGTTCCGCGCATTGCGCGGCGCGGCGCACATGATGATGCGCCGTTGGCAGGAAGCCGCCGAGGACTTCAACCACTTCACCGTCGCCAACGACGACGATGCGCGCTTCTGGCTCGCGGCCGCCCGCTCGCAGATCGGCGATCCCGGCGCCCAGGCCGAAACCATGATCCAGACCGGCGCGATGATCCGCAACTATCCGCGCCGGGTGAAGATTCCTCTGGCGCTGATGGGCGTGGAAGCGACGATTGCAGCCGGCGACGATTTCGGCGCGCAGGGTTTCCTCGACCTCGTGCGCAAGGAAACGCCGGCGGTGAACGAATTGGCCGCCATCGACTACATGGATGGCAAGCTCAACGAAAAGATCGGCGAGCTCCAGGTTGCGCTCCAGCAGTACCGCAAAGCCGAACAAAGCGCCTCGTTGATGTACAGCGTTCTGGGTCAGCGTGCGCGGCTCGAGCTCGAACACCGCCTCGGTACGGTCACGACGGCGCAGCTGATCGAGGGCCTCGAGCAATTGCGTTATCGCTGGCGGGGCGACGACACCGAACTCGATATGCTCCTGCGTCTCGCCGACCTTTATGCCGAAGAGCGTGACTACGGCACCGCGCTGCGCACACTCAAGATCACGACCTCTTATTTCTCGGGCGACGAGCGGGTCGACGAAGCTGCGAATAAGATGACCGGGATCTTCGAGAAGCTCTATCTCGACGGTGAGGCGGACAAGCTTTCGCCGGTCACCTCCATCGCCCTATTCGAGGAATTCCGCTCGCTGGTCCCGGCCGGCGAGAAAGGCGACGAGATGATCCGCAAGCTCGCCGATCGTCTCGTTTCCGTTGACCTCCTGTCCCAGGCGGCTCTCTTGCTCGAGCGTCAGGTGCAGTTCCGCGTCAGCGGCGTCGACCGCGCGCGCATCGGCTCGAGGCTTGCACTCATCTATCTGCTCGACGAGCAACCGCAGAAGGCGCTCGACGTTCTCAACGACACTCAGACGCCCGAAGCCGGCCGCGAGTTGAACGCGCAGCGCCGCCGTCTCGAAGCGCGTGCGCTCACCGATCTCAACAAAGTCGACGAAGCCGTGCTGCTGCTTGGGACCGATACCACGCCCGAGACCAAGCAGCTGCGCGCCGAGATCTATTGGCGCGCTCAGCAATGGGCCAATGCCGCCGCGGCGCTGTCCGAGCTCGCGCCCGAGCCGGAAGGCACTTCGCTCAGCGATCAGAACGCGCGCATCGTGCTCGATTGGGCCACGGCGCTCACTCTTGCGGGCGATGAGCGTACCCTGGTCCGCGTGCGGCAGCGCTACACGGTGCCGATGAGCGATACGCCCTATCGGGACGCCTTCGCGTTGATCACCACGCCGCGCGAGCGCGGTGTGATGGATATCGCCGCTGTCCGCCAGCAGATCGAGCAGGCCGAGCAATTCAAGTCCTTCATGATTGAATATGAGGACATGATCGGCGAGAAGCCGCTGAGCGCGATCAATTGACGCCCTTTGGGCGTCATCCCGGCGCCGCTGCGCAGCTTTGTCCGGAATGACATTCTTCGGACTTCACCTCGTCCAGCTCACATTCACTCCCACGGTCAGCGGCCGCACGGGAATAGACTGTGCAATCCTTCCCAATTGAAATGGGTTCCCAAACGCGTAGGTGTTCGCTTTCGTGTTCGTGAGGTTGGTCACGTGAGCCGATAGGCGCCAACGTTCGTTGAAGATTCCCATGCGGAGATTGGCGGTGTGGTAGGCGGGCACGCTGGCCGTGGAAAGCGTGCCGATCGCAAGCTGCGCCTTGCCGATCACTTCCGACTTCACGTTGACGAAACCGGTATAACCCGCGCCGACCGGCTGCTGATACTGCGCGGCCACGGCGGCGGCGAACTGCGGCGCGCCGGGAAGGCGGTTGGTCACGGCGCCGGCCATGCCGGTCGAAGGCACCGTCGGGTCGTTCCAAGACACATTGGCGAGCAGCCGCAAGCGTTCGCTCGGCGCATAAATGGCCTCCAGCTCGATCCCCTTGTTGCGTCCGTCTCCGAGGTTCGATGTGAACGACAGCCCGTTGGGACGAATGAGATCCGCCTGCATGTCGTTCCATAAGGCGTAGAACAACGTGACGTTCACGTTGAGGCGCTGATCGAGCAGGCTGGACTTCGACCCGACCTCGAAATTCCACAGTCGGTCTGAATTGAAGTTCGAGACTGTGACGGGGCGGCCGCCCGGCGGCGGCGCGGTGATGCGGCTGGCGATGTTCACGCCCCCCATACGAAAGCCCGGCGTGGCCTGAGCGTAGAAAAACTGATCGGGGCTCGCCTGGTAGGAAATCTCGGCCTTGGGAGTGACGCCGTGCTTCTCGTTCCGTCCTAAGGCATCGGGCGGACCAACGTCGATGAGCTCCGAGTTGTTGGCCTCGACGTTGACCTCGCCGTAGTAGACACGCAGGCCCGCACCGGCGCGCAGCGCCGGCGTGATCCGGTACTGCACTTCGCTGAACGCCGCGGCTTCCGTGCCGAAATCGTCGCGGTTCTTCACGTAGAACGTATCCGGCGGGGCGACATCGCGGCGCGTAAGGCTGGCAGCCGAACGATCGTAGCGGTGCGAGAAGAATATGCCCGCGATCCAGTTCCACCGCTCGTTCGCGGCCGAGGCGAGGCGCGTTTCGTGATTGATGGTGCGATAGAGGTTGCCCTGGTCGAACCGCGTCGGCTGCACCGGCATGCGGATGAGGATCGGCAGGGCCAGCGACGCATCGAAATCGGCTTCGACGCGGTGATGGATCCAGGCTGTAGTCGAGGTCAGGGTCGCCCAGCCGAGGTCGCCCTCGACCGTGCCGTTGACGATGACGATCCGGTTGCGGCTCGGCTCGCGGAGAAAATTCTGGCGCTGAAACGGAGGCAATGCCTCATCGTAGTACTGCGTGTCGTGCGCCCGGATCGACTGGAAGATCGCGCCCGCGCTCACTGTCCAGTCGGCGCCGACCTGCATCTTCACGGCACTCCGTCCCCCCGTCGTGTGGATGCGGTTCACGGCATTGCCGCCCAGGCGAAGATCCTCGATGTATCCCGCATCGGTGCGGCGGTAGGCGAGAGTCCGCCACGCCACCTTGTCGCCGGCGAGCGGCAGATTGATCATCGCATCCAGGGCATGGGAAATGCCGCTGCCGGAAGTGATGCCGGTCTCTGCACCGGCCTTGGCCTGGAAGCGTCCCAAGACCGGCTGGCGGGTGATGATGCGCACCAGTCCGCCGATGGAGCCGGCGCCATACAGGGTTCCCTGCGGGCCGCGGATGACTTCGACGCGGTCGACGTCGTGCAGCTGAAAGGCGGGCGAGGGCGCGTTGAACACGACGCGCGTTTCGTCGATGTAGAGCCCCACCGTCGACTGCGTATTGCCGATGAACGGGCCGTCCGACATGCCGCGGATGACGAACTTGTTGCGCCCCGGTCCCTGATTGGTCGTCGACAGGCCGGCCACGAAGGACGACATCTCCTGCGTCGAGCGCACCCCGTAGTCGGTGAACGTCCCGTCTGTCACGGCGGCCAGGGACATCGAGCTCGTCCGCAGTGCGGTGGGACGTTTGATGGCCGTGACGGTTATCTCTTCGATCGGCGGCAGCGAAAGTGGAACGGTAGGGACGTCGAGGCGTGCTTCCCTCGTCACGGGCCGGGGGAAGATTCGCCATGTGCCGGGCTCAATCATCTCGAAGGTAAGACCGGTGCCTGTCAGCAAGGATTCCAAGGCTTCGGCCGTCGTGCGCATGCCGTTGACCGCCGTGCTTACATGGTTCGCAAGCACCACGCCCGTAAGGCCGATCGAGATGTCGGCCTGTGCTGCCAATGAAATCAGAGCGCTTGAAAGCGCCTGAGCCGGAATGTCGAACCGTTTCGGATTTTCCTGGGCGGCATGCGGCTTGGCGGCGATTGCGCACGCGAGCACAAACGCGCCCAGAACTTTCTGTGCGAGCCGGATTCGTGGCGTTAAGTGAATCGACCTCCGCAACACTCCCCCGTGCGTTGCGAACCGCTACTTACTTAGAGGTTCCCCGCTCCAATCTTACTTCATCCCCATTTTCCGTAACAACAATGGGGAGCAGGGCCTCCAGGCGGCGGACAGTGGTCAGCTGGTCCTCGATTTTAAGAATTCCAGAGAAGCGCAGGCGCGCGACATCTTGATCGCGCACGACGATGGGGCGTCCGTAATAGCGGGAAAGGTCGGAAGCAACCTCAGATAGGGTGGCGTTGGTAAACACGGCCCGCCCCTCCCGCCAGGCCGACACGGCCGCGGGGTCGATCTTCGCGACTTGATAGCTTTGTGCGCCCTCGCGCGCCGCATACTGATCGCCAGGTTCCAGGCGGACGTTCCCGCGGACTCCGTCGGCCAGCACGTCAACCTTGCCGCTCTCAACGGTCACCGTGATGCGGCCGTCATGACGCAAAACGTTGAATGCGGTTCCGACGACGCGCACCAGGCGGTCGCCCACCTCGACGTCGAACGGGCGCGCCGCGTCCTGCACGACTTCGAACAAAGCTTCGCCCTTTTCAAGTTCGACGCTGCGCGTTCGGCCGTTCATGGCCACCAAAATCTGCGTGTTCGTGTTGAGATGGACCGTCGATCCGTCGGCCAGCGCCACGGCGCGGCGCTCACCGGCCGCCGTCGCGACGACCTCGCGCTGCTGCGCCAGGAAGAAGTCCGGCCGCGCAACGACCGCCGCGAGCACGGCGGCGGCAAGGCCGGCCATGCCAAGGAACATGCGCGAGGATAGGCGCCGCGTTGCCGGTGGCGGCGGCAGTACGGCAAGCTCGCGATTGAGCGACAGGAGTTCGACGGCGGCGCTTGCCGCACCGTCGACGGCGTCAAAGGCACTGCGATTGCGCGGGTCGGATTCGAGCCACGCGGTGAAGGCCATTAAATCTTCTTCCGAAGATGCGCCGCTTTCGAGCCGCGCATGCCATGCGGACGCCAGTTGCAGGCGGTCTGTCTCGTGGGTTGCGGCTGCGGCGTCCGTCACCATCCACTCCGTAAGGCGCTCATCATCTCAGATGCCGCGGCTAATGCCGCTCCCTCTCCGTGGACTGCAGGATTAGAGTGAGGTGTTTTAAGGCCGCAGTCATGTGTTTTTCCACGGTTTTTGTCGAAATTCCCATCAGTTCGGCGATATTGCGGTGGCTTAACCCTTGCACCCGGCACATCACGAAGACTTCACGGCTCTTCGGGGGCAGGTCCTCGAGGGCGTGCATAACCCGCGCCAGTCGCTCCTTTGAGGCCAGCGCATCGTCGGCAGCTGTGGCATCGGCCACCGTGTCGCCGCCAATCTTGTGTGTGGTGGTTTCGGTCCACTGCGCATCGCGCGCATCTTGCCGCCGCCGCGCGCGCGCGAATTCGTTGGCAAGATTGTAGGCCATGCGGAAGAGGTATCCCCGCGGATTGGTCAGATCCGCCGGCAACGCACCGGACTTTAAGCGCATAAACAGTTCCTGATAGACATCGTCGGCCGCCGCCGCATCGCCCAGGCGCGCCGTCAGAAAGCGCATGAGCACGTCGCGCATAGCGAAGTACTGCGCCATCAACACGCCGAGAACGGCTTCGCTCACTTCAGAAAAATTCCAAACATCAGGCGCTTCACCCCCAACGCCAAAGTCTCTGATTTATCGCGATTCATCCGCCAAACCAACACCGCCGTAGGGTCGGTCCAAAGCCGCGGCATCTTCCTTACGCGACGAGCATGCCGCTGGCGGGAGAGCGGCGTGCAAGACCGGGAGAACCGGCGCCCGCGGGACTTGGGGGGTAGATGCACAGTACGGCCGTAAAGATCGGCGTTATCTTCCATGATTTTCCGCTCGGGGGATCGGAGCGGATTGCCATCCGATTGATGAATAGATGGGCCGACGACGGACGCCAGGTCGTGGCGTTCTGCGGCGCCGTACGCGGTCCGCTCGCCGAGCTGATCGGCAAGAACGTCGATGTCATCGAATGTGCGCCCGCCATTCCCCGTGCGCCCGGTTCGCGCCGCCGTTTCGGCAAGGCGCTGCGCAGCTTCCTCGAGAACCGTCGGCTCGATGTCCTATTCTGTCCCGGGAACTACCATTGGCCTGTGCTGCCCGCGCTTTGCGGTATGCGGCGCGAACATGCTCCGGGCGTGGTCACGCAAATCTCCACGCCGCTTTACCGCCACGGGCGTGGTGCCTTTGAACAGCTCGGCTACAACCTTCTCACGCGCTTCCGGCTGCGCGGCGTCGACGCGGCCATCGCGCTTTCCCCTTCGACGGTCGCGCAGGCCGATCAAGTTCTACAGCGGAAGATCACACGCTATATCCGTCTTCCTGTGCTCGATGACGCGCGCAGCCATCTGTTCGCGCGCGCCTCCGGCAATACCATCGTCGCCGCCGGCCGGCTGGTGAAAGAAAAGGGATTCGATGTCGCGATCCGGGCGTTCGCCCGACTCAGCGACAAGACGGCACGCCTGGTTTTCCTTGGCGATGGACCCAAGTGCGAGAGCTTGACGCTGCTCGCCGATACGCTTGGCGTTGCCGATCGCGTCGAGTTTGCGGGCTACGTGCCCGAGATCGCGCCCTACCTCAGACAGGCGCGGCTGCTTCTGATGTCTTCATACTACGAGGGTTTCGGGGCCGTGCTCGTCGAAGCTCTCGCGGCGGGACGCCCGGTGGTCAGCACGGATTGCACCCCTGCGATCAACGACCTCCTCATCGGACTACCGGGCTGTCACGTCACTCCGATTGGCGACCATGTCGCGATGGCGGATGCGATCGACCGTGCGCTCGCCCAGCCTGCGCCCGATCCAAGCGTCCTAGCGGACGCGGTGGAGACCTACCGGATAGGGCCGATTGCCGACGCCCATCTCGACATATTCGATCGCGTCCACCGCGCGCGGTCTCTCGGTGTACAGCTACCGGAAGGCTTTGCGCCAGACGTGGCGTACGTCTAAGGCGAGCGATTTCGCCGAGAGGTGGAAGCGCTTCACGTCGATCAAGGTGAGATCGCCGGCCGCCGACAAGGTGTGCAAACCATCTGCGTTCGCCGCGTGAATGGTCTCGCCAGGTTCCGCCGCGAATTCCGTCGTCGTCAGCATCCTGATCGTCAGCGGCCGGATCGCTCCGCCGTAGGTCTTTCGGCAATCCTGCATCGGGATCACCAGCGCACCCTCGATGACCATCGGTGTGCCGCCCGGCCGGCTGCTGGAAGCATCGCGCTGCACCGGATTTTTGGGATGGGGCGTCCACGGTCCTTGGAGCGCCGGCGCGAAGGCGACATGCAATGCGCTTACTTTGGCTTCCCGCGTGGTCGCCGGCGTGTAGAACAACCACCACATTCCGTTGTGACGAACCGGCGTCGCATCGATCGGGGGCTGATCGAGAATGATCTTCGTCACCGGCGCCCAGCGGTGCGGAAACTCAACGCACCGGTAAAGCGTCACGCCGCCGGAGCGGAAAGCTTCGGGCAGCATGTACGTTTCGCCGCCGCTCTCGATGATGAACGGATAAGAGAGGTGCCATGGCTCATTCAGGACGCAGCGCCGCTCGGCAAGCCGAAAATCCTTGTCGTAGGTCAGCACTTCAATGACGCCGTGGCGGTCCTTGTAGTCGTAGGCCTCGGCGAAAACCGTAAGTTGACCGTTGCGCCACACGCCGAATGGATCGGCGAGGAAACTGAGCGGCGGCGCATCGCACAGCCACCTGATGTCGCGGCCTGCGATGCCGCGGCGCAGGATGTCGGCGAGCGGCGCGCTCACAGCGCCGATGTGCCAGATGTCTTTTTTCAGGGGCATGGCCTAGGGAATGGTGAACAGCTCGTAGCGGTGTGGATACCGCTGCGCGCCGCCTTTGGGCGGAAACTCGATCTCTTCTGGAATCTGTCCCACCGCAATGCGTTTCAATCTCGGCCGAAGCGCCGCGACCTCGGCGCCGTCGGTCCTGCCCGGATTCCAGCCGATGAAAACAAGGGCTCCCGGCGTCGTCACGCGCCGGATGGCCGCCAATGAAGCAATCGCATCCTCGGCCGTATTCACGCCCCACCCCAGCACACCATTATAGATGACGACGTCGAACGCCATCCCGGGCGCCAGTTTGTCGATGTCGGCGATGCCGCCGATGAAGTGCCCCGCCGGAGCGCCCCAGGGCGCGGCCGCGGGATCGAGGTCCACGCTCCACACCTCGATCCCTTCAGTCCGGCATCGTTCATAAGCCGACCGGTTATAGGAGCGGGTGCCGACAAAGAGCATTCGCTTGCGGCCTTCGGCCGCCAGGGCGGGAATAACCTGATCCTTCAGGAAGATCCGCGAGGGCAGGCGACCGATACGCCAGTCCTTGAGCGGCCGCAAAAACGATTTGATAAGGCTCACTGCTCTCCCCCATCAACATTGGCGCAACCGCCCCGCATCCGTTGCGTTCTTATTCGGACCCGCAACCTTTCGCTGTGCTACCACGGGTTCATTGGGTATAATTGAGAGGAATTTCAGGTTGATAGCAATGGCCGTTGGCGCGCCGCTTCAGCAAGAGATCGACTTTTCCAAGACCGTCTTCTTGGTCGTCGACGACAAGCCATTCTATCGCGACATGGCTCACACGGCGGTCATGCGCGCCAGGGCCAAGGACGTCAAACACGCCGCCAGCGTCGAAACCGCGATCCAGCTTTTAAACCGTCTCGGCCAGGCGATTGATTGCGTCATCGTCGATTGGGACATCGCGCCCGAAGGCGGTCTTGAACTCCTGCGCAAGATTCGCACCAAGTCGCTGCCGAAAACGCCCGCGCGCACCCCGGTCGTGATTCTCACCGGCAAACCCGATTCCGCGGCGGTCATGGCGGCGAAGAAGCTCGACGTGAACGGCTTTGCGGTTGCGCCGCTATCGATCGAAAAACTGGTGAAGACCATTGCCAATGCGATCGGTCGCACTTGGACGCTGCAGGAGCCCGGCGTCTACGCCGCGGTGCCGGCGGTGACCCCCACCTTGGCCGAGCCCGAGAGACCAAAGGGCATCGGCGGGCCTGCGCGCGTGGTCATTAAGCACGAACAGGTCGCCGAGGGTGCGACTGCGCAAGCGCGCGCGTCTCATGGCGCCGTCGCCAGCAGCGCTGCCGCGAAGCACTTCAACGAAGCCGAACTCATCAACGTGCACATGATCCCTCTCAACGAGGTGAAAGCCGGCGTCATTCTTGCGCGCGATCTGCACGATAAATCGGGCCACCTTCTCTTGAAGAGTGGAACCGAGTTGAAAGCCGGCTTGATCAGCCGCCTCAACGACGTCGCCGGCGGCCACGGCGAGGCCTATCACGTTTGGGTCGGTGAGTGGGAAAGGGCGCAGTAGCGCCTAGTTGTCGCGGTGGCCGCGGTCGCCGCCTCTTCCGCTACGCCCACTCATGCGCAGCGAGAATGTCACCGGAATAATCAGGTCTACCGGATCGCCCGGGACGGCATCGGGCGGCACCGGCAGCGGCTGCGCGCGCGTGACAACCGCGATGCCTTCCTCATTGAGCTGCGGGAAATCGGACGCGTCCTGGATCCTCGCCGACCGCACATATCCGTGCCGGTCCATGGCCACGCGCACGTAAACGATGCCTTCCTCTTTGCGCGCCCGCGCCGCAGGTGGATAGCGCATGTGGCGGATGAGATGGCGCTGCAGCGAACGCTGAAATTCGCCGACGATCCGCTCGCGCTCGGCGTCGCTGGTGCGCACCGGCGCCGGGGTCGGGGCTTCGGAGATGATCGCGGTCGGCGCGGTCATTGGCGGCTCCGGCTCGCTGATGGTCACCAGCGGCGCCTGCATATGAATGACGGGTTGTTCGAACTTCGGCGGCGGCGGTGGCGGTGTCTCCTCCACAACCGGCGTCTCGTCGAGGATGTTCACCACGGTGATGTTTTCGAGCTGCGGCACCAGCTCACGCATGGTTCCGTAGGCGAGGCCCGCAAGGAACAGCACCTGGATGGACACGGCCACGAGACCGCCGAACACCTTTTGACCTGAAGAACGGAGCTCGCCTCGACCGTCGCGCAGCATCTGGCGCATCGCGAGTGCCTCCGCAGCCATCCCCGTCGACGTTTGGGGCGTATCAAGAAGCTCACGGGCGCTGAGACTGTTCATGCTGCGAAAGTCGAGAAACGTGAGGTTGTCGAAGGCGCGAACGCGAGTCATTAGTAATGCAATTGAGAATGAGTGTCACGGCCGATATTTCTGGTACTCTCGCGTGCGGTAATACAGAAAATAGAACAAAAACAATTATTTAGTTCGTGACCGCTGACCCGATCATTTCCAATTATTCCCTTGCAATCAGCCATACTCGCAATTAATAGTCACTCGCATCACGACTGATTTGCATTATCACTTGCTTGAGGGGACTAGCTTTAATGACGTTGAAAACGGCCTCCGGCGCAGCTCCTGTGCTTGCCGTCATACGTGCGACCGGATTGCACGCCGGCCTGGGTCTTCTGTTGAGTACGACCGCCGTAGGTCTTTGCATGTTGTCGGTGCCGGCTCTGGCCCAGAGCTCACAGCCGCTGGCGGTTCCGCCGGTCGGAATCGAGGAAGAGGCGCCGAAAGAATATAAGGTCGAGACGCCTGAGTCGCCGAAGTACACGGCGCCGCTCCTCGATACACCGCAGACGATCACCGTCATCCCGGCGCCGGTGATGAAGGACCAGAACCTTCTCTCTCTGCGTGACGTGCTCTCCACGGTTCCCGGCATCACTTTCGGGGCCGGCGAAGGCGGCGGCGGCTACGGCGACAGCGTCAACCTGCGCGGCTACTCCGCCAACAGTGATATTTCGATCGACGGCGTGCGCGATACCGGCCAGTACAGCCGCTCAGATGTGTTCAATCTCGAGCAGGTCGAGGTCGTCAACGGCGCCAACACCGTTTACGGCGGCGCCGGTGGCGTCGGTGGCACGATCAATCTCGTCACCAAGCGGCCGACCGATGCGACATTTACCGACGTCTCCGGCGGCGTCGGCACCAAGAACTATTTCCGCGGCACGATCGACAGCAATCAGAAAATCACCGACAGCATAGCCGTGCGTCTCAATGCCATGGGCCACTCCAATGATGTCCCGGGCCGCGACGTCGAGGAGTACAGACGCTGGGGTTTGGCGCCGTCGATCGCTTTCGGCCTCGGGACGCCGACGCGCTTCACGCTGCAGTACCTGCATCAGGTCGACGACAATATCCCTCAGTACGGCATTCCCTACTTCGTCAACGCGCACAACAACGGGCTGGTCCCGGGCGTGAAAACGTCCAACTACTACGGCTACAGCAACGTCGATACTCAGGAGATCGATCTCGACGTCGTAACGGGCATTCTCGATCACGAGTTCAACGACGCTTTGTCCGTGCGCAACCTGACGCGCTGGCAAGAAGTGACGCAGTTCTCGATCGCTAACCAGCCGCAGGGGACGTGGTGCATTGCCGGCCCAGGTGGCGCGGGTATCAACGTCGCCAATGGCGCGGCCTGCACGCCGGCTGGCTTCCTGCTCCTGACTCGCGGCGGCACGACGCGCGATACGCGCAATACCATGATCTATAATCAGACCGACGTGACGGCGCGCTTCGCCACCGGCGCGATCAGCCACGCCATGGTGGTCGGCGCCTCGATCAGCTCCGAAGACTTCACTCTGTCAAACGGCAACTCGCTACGAACGCCGACCGGCGGCGTTCCGACGCAGCCGCCGATGAGCATCGCCGATCCCAGCCACGTCTACATGGGCCCCGTGAACTTCATTCCGACCGGCGCGGCCGAGAGCGATCTCAACAACCAGGCGCTTTATCTGTTCGACACCATCTCGTTGTCCGAGCGGTTCGAATTCAACGGCGGCGTCCGCTTCGAGCATATCGAAGGCTCGAATGCGACCCACACCGTCGCCGTGGGCGGTGCCGTAACGCCTGGTCCGACGCTGCGAAACAACGACGATCTGTTCTCGTATCGCGCCGGCCTTGTCTACAAGCCTATGCCGGAAGCTAGCCTCTACATCGCCTACGGCAACTCCAAGGCACCGTCCAAGACATCCGTCAACGGCACCTGCACGGCCGCGACGTGTAACGTCGATCCGGAAAGCGCTGAAAGCTATGAGGTCGGCGGCAAGTGGAACTTGATGGAAGATCAGCTTTCCTTGACCGCGTCGATCTTCCGCAATGCTCGAACCAACTACCGCGTGGCGTCGGCCGATATCACCATCCCTGAGCAACAGCTCGACGGCAGCGCGCGCGTCGATGGCGTGGCTCTCGGCGCGGCCGGCACGATTACGCCGGAGTGGTTGATCTTTACCAACTACACCTACCTCGACAGCAAGGTGAAGCGCAGCATTCCCGCGGTCGATCTCGCAGCAGGTCGCATCGATCCGCAGGCAGGCAATCCGCTCACGCAAGTTCCCAAACACGCCGCCAGTTTCTGGACAACCTATCAACTGCCTTACGATATCCAGATCGGGTACGGCTTCAGTTGGCAAAGCAAGTTCTACGCCACCAACGTTGCGCCCATGGTGACGATGCCCGGCTACTCGGTGCATCGGGCAATGATCAGCTACGCGCCGATGGAGAACTTAAGCGTGCAGCTGAACGTCAATAATATTTTCGACAAGCTCTATTACACCCGCGTGCGCATGAACGCGACCAGCCCGTGGACCGTACCGGGTGATGCACGTTCTGCGACGCTGACGGTGAACTACACGTTCTGAGGAGAGGGACGCATCCGAACTCCAGGCCGCGCTCCACCCCGCCACCGCGGCCTTCAACGACGGAGCCATCCGTGTCACCTCCCTCACGGCTGGCTCCGTCGTCTAAACGTCTCGAGGCGGTAAATATCTCGAGGCATGGTTGAGGCCTGTGGAGGGCGGCCGTGCTTCTGCGGATAAATA
Source organism: Rhodospirillaceae bacterium (assembly GCA_050250575.1). Lineage (GTDB taxonomy): Bacteria > Pseudomonadota > Alphaproteobacteria > Rhodospirillales > Rhodospirillaceae > SHVO01. The sequence continues at coordinate 24,713 of JBFWOJ010000025.1, forward strand.
GATGGCGGTGCAAAGATGACTGAAATCACTTCCGGAACGCCTCCGCGTTCGTTGAGCGCGAACCTCTCTCTGAAGAAGGTGCTCGCCACGCTCCATCTGTGGATCGGCGTCACGTTCTCGATCCCGTTCGTGCTGCTCGGTCTTTCCGGCAGTGTCCAGATGATCCATCATTTACCTGAGCGCTTCGACCCAGCGGCGGTTCCGCAGCGCCCAATCAGCGAGATCATAGACGCTGCCCGTTCGCAGGCTCCGGAAGGGGCGCGCCTCGTCGGCTACGATGCGCCGCCCACGCGCGGCGCGAATGCGGTTGTCCGCTTTGCCGCCCCGACGCGCGAGGGGGAACAGGTGCGCCCTGGACTCGGTGGCGCGGGTCAGATCCGCGTGAACGTCAATCCCGCTGATCTCTCGGCCGAACGCGCGCAGGCTCAAGGTCCGGGGCAGGGCATGTCATTCGATCGCTTGATGCATGATCTGCATGGCCGCCTTTTGCTGCCTGCCAGCCTCTATGGGCGTCAGGTCGTCGGTTGGCTCGGTGTGTTCATGACGTTCCTCGGAATTTCGGGGATGGTGATGTGGTGGCCGCGCAAGACGCAATGGAAGCAGGCTTTCCTGTTGTCCTTCGGCAAAAGCAGCCTGAAGACCAACCGTGATATGCACGGTGCCGTCGGGATCTGGGGCTGGGCGGTCTTCGTGATCGTTTGCGTATCGGGCGTCTATCTGTGCTTTCCGATCGCCATTAATTCGATGGTCGATGCGGGTCCTGCGATCCGGGAGCAGCGTCAGCCGCGCCCGATCAACGTGATACCGATCGAAGGGCAAGAAGCATTGACCGCCGATGCGGCCGTCGATCTGGCGCTTGATGTCGTTCCGGGCGGAATCGTGCGCACGATCAATTTTCCGCCGCGTCCCGACCAGCCTTATCGCCTTCAGTTCTCACGCGCGGGCGATTTCAACGGTGTTCCCCAGGCGCTTGTCATTCTCGATCAGTGGAAGCAAAGCGTGATCGAACTGCGCGATCCGCAGTCCAACTACGGCACCAAAGACAAGTGGCTCGCGTGGCAGCGTCAATTCCACGCCGGTAACGGGCTCGGCTGGTGGTGGTGGACGCTCGTCTTCATCTCGGGCTTCCTGCCGCTGATCTTCGTGATCACCGGCATCTCCATGTGGCTCCTGAAACGCCGCAATCGGGCGCGGGTGATGGAGCAGTAGCTGCGAAATTTCACCTCTGTTACTTTCGCGGAAATGGATATTGCCGCGATTTTGGATGAAGCAATCGATCTCGAAGAAGCGGGGCGCCTCACCGAGGCGCTCGCGCGCTTCGAGCAAGTTCTCACTGTACAGCCGGGCAACGCCGTGGCGCGCGCCGGTGCGCTCGGGGCTAGAGCCGCCAAAGCCTGCGAAGAGGACCGCGCTGAGGATGCGATCGCGCTTTGCAATCAGGCGCTAACGAGCAGTGCCCACGATCTACGGGCGCTCACGGTCCGCGCGCGCGCCCTGGGAAGCCTCGGTCGGCATCGGGAAGCGCTCGCCGACTGCCTGAAAGTGCTCGCGTATGCGCCGGATTTCGCGGACGCCCTCGCCACGCGGGGCGCCGCCTTCGTTGCGCTCGGGGAAACGGAAGCTGGGGTCGATGATCTCGAGGCGGCTGCGGGCCTCAATCCGGGATTTCAATTTCTTCTCGGGCAGGCGCTTCATTATGCGCTTCAGATTTGCCGTTGGCGGGACTTCGACGACAAGTTGGCCAGGACGCTCGAGGCGGTCAACGCGGGGGTGCTGGCGTCGCGGCCGTTTTGGCTCCTTTCGCTGCCTTCAACGCGCGCGCAGCAACGGAACTGTGCGGCGGCCTATTTCGGCGCAACCGTAAAAGCCGTCGAGACTATGCGGCCGCAGCCCGAAACCGGCGCGAAGATCCGTCTCGGCTATTTCTCGTCCGATTTGTATACGCACGCGACCGCGCACTTGGTCATGGGGCTTTTCGAAGCCCACGACCGCGCACGGTTCGATGTCCTCGGTTTTTCGCTGGGTGGCGACGCGCGGGATCCCGTGCAGCTGCAGCTTGCCCGAACCATGGACAAATTCATCGATTGCGCGGGTCTTTCTGATACCGAGGTGGTCGCACGCGCGCGCGGAGAAGGCGTGCAGATTGCCTTAGACCTAAACGTCCATATCGGTCGTCAGCCGCGGCTTTTTGCGCGCGGCGTCGCGCCGTTGCAGGTGAACTATCTGGGCTATCCGGGGACCTCGGGCGCGCCTTGCTACGATTATGTGATCGGCGACCCGGTGTTGACGCCGTTTGCGCATAGCGCCGACTACAGCGAGCGGATCGTGCAACTGCCGCACTGTTATCAGCCCAACTCGTTTCCTCGTTATGGCGCGCTGGCGATGCCGCTGCGCAAGACCCTCGGACTTCCTGATAAAGCCTTCGTCTTCTGCTGCTTCAACGACTGTTTCAAGGTGCTGCCTGCCGTTTTTGATAGGTGGATGAGAATTCTCCGTGCCGTCGATGGCAGCGTGCTTTGGCTCCTGCAGAGTAATGCGGTCGCGGTCAGAAATCTGAGAGCCGAGGCTGAGCGGCGAGGGATTGGATCCGAGCGCCTTATCTTCGCTCCGCGCCTGCCGATCGGGCAGCATCTGGCGCGCCACGGCGCCGCCGATCTTTTTCTCGACACTTGGCCGTACAATGCTCACACAACAGCGAGCGACGCGTTGTGGGCGGGGCTGCCGATCGTGACCTGTGCGGGGGATACGTTTGCGAGCCGGGTGGCAGCCAGCGCTTTGACGGCGGCCGGCATACCAGAGCTCATCACCCATTCTCTCGAAGAATATGAATGGCGTGCACTCGAGCTGGCCCGCGATTCCGCGCAGCTTGCGGGCATCAGGGAACGGCTGCGGCTCTCCCGCGCATCCTGCGCCCTCTTTGATACGGCGCGTTACGCGCGCAACCTCGAGTGCGCCTATACCGAGATGTGGGCAAGGCACCGGGCTGGGCTTGCTCCGTGCGCGCTTGCGATCACGGAGCCCGCAACATGAGCTCCGACGTTGGCTATGTTTACGTTCTCGGCAGCTGCGGCAAGGGAGGCCCGCGTACTTATGTCGGTTGGACGATCGATCTCGACCAGCGGGTGCGCCGGCACAACGAAGGAACCGGGGCGCGCGCCACGCGTGGGCGTGTTTGGTTCTTGCTCTACGCGGAAAAGCTTCCGGATCGCCGCGCCGCCATGCGGCGCGAATGGCACCTCAAACGAGACCGGCTCTTTCGCAAGATGATCGCCAGCGTCTTCGCCTAAGCGCTACTTCCGCGGACGGTCTTGAAACTCGTCGTACGCCTGGGCGTGGACGGCGAGGCCCTTTTCGATGATCGCTCGCAACAGGTTGTCGCCCAGCCCGGCCGCACCGACCAAGGCTTCAGGCTGCGTCCTGACGAACTCGGCCAAAACGCAGGCCCGAACCGCCGGCGGCGTGTCGTCGAAGACCGCGCGGCTCTTGATGATCGACAACTGATCGATCAGCTCTCCTTCCTTGTGCTCGTCGAGGATCAGCGCCGCGGTGGTGAACGCCACGAAATCGATCAAGCTGGGAAACAGGACGTTAACTCGCGCCAGCATCCGTTCGGCTGCTGTCGGCTCGATCTTTACCGGGCCTGGCAAATAGCGCCGCGATTGCCGCAGGCGCTGATAGGAAATCTCACGTTTGCCTCGTCCGGTCTGGGCGTCTCGCGCAGACCACTCGGTCGCCGCAAATAAACGGTCCTCGGGAAATTCGGTTTCCACGCCGTTCGGGGCCGTGCAGTAGACCGTGCGGCCATCGACGGCCTCGACGATGTAGGAGCGTCCATCCTTGGCGTAAACGGTATCTCCTGGCGAGAACCGGTGCCCCATGCCTGCCTCCAACACGAAGGCTCGTATCATACGCCTTTCGTCGGCAGGCGCTATGGCGGCACGCAGACGTCGACCCAGCTTGCGCCGACGAGACGCGCCAGTCGCTCTGTTCCAATTCGTACCGCGCTGTTGGTCGAGCCCGCCGCCGGCCAAACTTCTTCAAAGCTCCTGAGCGAAACATCGCAGTAAATCGGCAAAGGATTGGCGAGCCCAAACGGGCAAACGCCTCCGACGGGGTGCCCGGTGGCGAAGACCACTTCCTCCGCAGACAGCATGCGCGGCTTTGCACCGAACTGCGCCTTGGCCTTCTTGTTGTCGAGCCGGTAATCGCCGCGCGCGACGACAAGAAACACACGCTCGCCGACCTTGAGCGAGAGTGTTTTGGCGATCTGGCCGGGTTCGACGCCGTGGGCAGCGGCCGCCAGCGCAACAGTGGCCGTACTCAGTTGGGATTCAATGATGGAAATGTCGGGCGCGTTAACGGCGAGGTACGCGCGAACGGTCTCGATGGTCATGAAAGGACGCGACTACAGGGGATGAACCGTCGCAGTCTAGTCGTCCTGGCGCCGAATTTCTTCCCCGGACCCGTGCGTTTATGACTCCATTTTCGGGCGCGATGACCCGCCTGGTACCAGTGCTGCTTCACAAGGACGTGAATCCACTATCGGCGGAAATCCGCTCGCGCCCGCGCCGCAATCAAGATTCGTTGACAAGCGCGCGGACATGCAGAAGTGTACGCAAGTGTTTGATCGACGAGCGTTTGTGGGCCGATAAGACAGAGCTATCGGGCCTCATCAGAAATGTTGATTCGACATCAGGTGAGGTCATCGCTATCCCAGCGGTTCGTACCGAACGGCTTGGGAGCGCGCCGATCATAGTTTTACAGATTGGATGCCTTGGGGAGGCAAGACTTGAGGCAGTCGATTCTTCGCGCCGGCGCGGACGGCGGCCGCGTCGCTCGATCATCTAAAGTTTTCTAGTAATCCGCCGGGCGTTGCGTGCCGGCATCGTTGAGTCACATTTGGGGGAGAATCCGAAATGAAAAATGCGTTGCAGCTTCAATCGGGCGCGAAGGGCGCTCGTATGCTCAAGCAACTGCTGTGTGCGCCTGCCGTGAGTTCGATTGCGCTCTTGGCCAGTGGCGTCCCTGTCGCCGCTCAGACTGCGCCTCAAGCCGCGCCGGCCGTGCAGGAAGAGATCGTCGTTACCGGAAGCCGCATCGCCCGCGACGGGTTCGAGGCGCCGACTCCGGTGACCGTCATCTCCGCCGATGAACTCGAAGCGGTGCCGCGCACGAATATCGCCGAATTCGTGAACGAACTGCCGGCGCTCGCCGCCAGCAACACACCGACGCCCTCGATTTCATCGAGCGCGGGCACCAACGGCATCAACTCGTTAAATCTCCGCGGCCTGGGCGTTACGCGAACGCTCACTCTATTCGACGGACAGCGCAATCCCGTGTCGACAATCGTCGGCGACGTCGACATCAACACCATCCCGCAGACTCTGATTTCGCGCGTGGAAATCGTCACTGGTGGGGCCTCGGCCGCCTATGGATCGGACGCGCTCTCCGGTGTCGTGAACTTCATTCTCGACAAGGAATATGTCGGTCTTAAAGGTGAAGTCGCGGGCAGCATCACCAACTATGGCGACGACCCGCAATGGCAGCTGAAATTGACGACCGGCCAGCCCTTCCTCGGCGGGCGCGGCCATTTCCTGATGGCCGGCGAAGCTTCCGTGCGCGAAGGGATCGACGGGACGCCGCGCGACTGGAACAGAAAGGGTTGCTATCGCATCAACAACCCGGCCCACGCCCCGACCAACGGTCAGCCCGAACAATTGGTTACTTGCGGCGCCTCGCTTTCGAACGCGACGGCTGGCGGCATCATCATCTCCGGCCCCCTCAAGGGCATTGCGTTCGGCCCCGGCGGCACGCCGTACAACTTTGAATACGGAAACGTCCGTGATCCCTGGATGATCGGCGGTGATTGGGAAATCAACCAGTTCACCGATCGAATCACGCTCGACACGTATGAAGCCCGGCAGTCGCTGTATGGCCGCACGGAATACGACATTTCCGATAACGTGACCGCCTTCATCGCTTTGTCCTGGAACGATACGAAGGCGAGATCTGTCGGCGGCTACCAGTTCAACCAAGGCAACGTCGGTATCCGTCCGGATAACGCCTTCCTGCCTGCGGAAATCCGCACGCGCGCGCAGGCGCTCGGGCTCACGATCCTCAACATGGGCACGATGAACCGCGAATTGACCAGCCGCCCGACCATGCAGCGGCGTATCGTCAACCGCTACACCGTGGGCGTGGATGGCACCTTTGATCTCGGCGCCGAGGCGTGGTCGTGGAATGCCTATATTCAGAAAGGCATTACCCGCACCAACGAAAATCTCTACGGCGTGCAGAACAACGCGCGGATGACCGTCGCCCAGGATGCGGTGTTCGGTCCCAATGGGCAGATCGTCTGCCGCATCAATGCGGATACCAATCCGGCGAACGATGACCCCGCTTGCGTGCCGCTCAACCGCATGGGCCGCTTCGTGGTCAACGAAGCAGCGCGTGACTACGTCCTGGGCGACCTGCACCGCAATCAAAGGTTCGCGCAAGACGTCGGCGCGTTCTCGGTCAGCGGCGACGCTTTCGACAATTGGGCGGGTTCAGTCTCCCTCGCGGCCGGCATCGAACACCGGCAGGAAAAAGTCTCCGGCTTGGTCGCGCCTGAGCATCAGGCCGGCTGGCTTTTCGGGAACTTCCTGGCGACGACCGGTAAATATACCGTCACGGAAGGCTTCCTCGAGACGGTCGTGCCGCTCGCCAATGACGTTCCATTCGCGCGCAGCCTGGAACTCAACGCGGCAGCTCGCGCCACGGATTACTCTACGTCCGGATTTGTGCTGACCTGGAAGGCCGGCGTGACGTGGTCACCGGTGGATGAACTGCGTTTCCGACTGACCCGTTCGCGCGATATTCGCGCACCGAACCTATCCGAATATTTCGCCGCGGGAACGTCGAACACGAACAACGTGATCGATCCGTTCAACAACAATACGAGCTCGCAGTACACCGGGTTCCTGACCGGGAATCCCGGTCTTGATCCCGAGAAAGCCGACACGTTGGGCCTCGGCGTCGTATTCCAACCTTCCTTCTTCCCCGGGTTCTCGACATCGGTGGACTACTACAACATCGACATCAAGGACGCGATCGGATCGCTTTCCGCGCAGCAGATCGTCGACCGCTGCTTCGAGGGTCAGACAGTTTACTGTAACTCGATCACGCGGACACAAGTGGCCGGTGCAAACGTCATCTCTCGCATCGCCATCCAGCCGTTCAATTTCGTGAACGAAACGGCGCGCGGCGTGGACATTGAAGCCTCGTACCGATTCGCCGTCGCCGATGTCCTCAGCGACGTTGACGGCGATCTGACGATCCGTTTCCTCGGTACGAAATTCCTCAAGGACCTGAGAAATGACGGCACCACCATCACCAATGATGTCGGCGGGATGGGCGGCGGCTCCGGCGGTACGCCGCGCTTCCGTTGGAGAGGTTCGATCGGCTACTCCACCGACGCCTTGGACCTCACGCTGATCGCCCGCGGCGTGTCATCGGGTGTCTATGACACCAGCAATATCGAGTGTCAGACCGGATGCCCCGTCAGCACACCCACCGCGCGTACTATCAATAACAACCGTATTGAAGGGGCGGTTTATCTCGATACGACAATTAGTTATCAGTTCGAGGTCGGCGAAAGTCTTGGTTTCCAGGCTTACTTAAACGTGAAAAACATCACCAACGCCGATCCGAAAATGGTAGCGCCCGGTCCCGGCGGCAGCGCCTATGGCACGCCGCCCACCAACAGCACTTATTTCGACGCTTTGGGGCGGGTATGGCGCGCGGGCCTGCGGTTCCAAATGTAAGCGGAAATGTAAACAAAGTTACGAAACTTAGAATGCTTCAAGGCGGGTTGCGCGCTAATATAGGATATAGCGCGCAACCAGCCTGAGCCCGCAGGGAGGACTATTATGCAGGCCTTTGATTCATCGTGTCGTTCGTTTCGTCTCCGGAACTGGAAGGCCTTGCTAGCGGCCGGGGCGGCATTTGCCTCGCTCGCCGCTCAGCCCGCCGCGGCGGAGACACAAAGCTATGTAATGACAATGTTCTGGCATGCTTTGGAAACCACTCCCGAGGACTGCCCGAACGGGATCAATCCAAAGATCGAAGAGCAGCATGAGAAGGATCTTGTCCTTCTCGGCTATACGCCCGAACAGGCAAAGGCTCTCGTGAAGGCGGGTTACTTTGAAGAGAACGAGCAGCGCGGCTGGGAGAACGATAAGCTCGGCCACATTATGCTCGACCGCGGCCGCATCAAGGGCCGCCCGGTCAATGCGTTCATGCATCCCGCGACGACCTTCGATCCGAACCTCATCACCAAGGTCGGCAAGTTCGCCCATGGCTTCAATCTCGACGGCAAGGACAAGGCGCCCGGCAACTTCATCAATCCGGACACCGGCGAGAAGGGGATCGACCACCAGCTCGCGCGGGTTTTCGGCTGTTTCGAAAATATGCGCGGCAAGCTCGCCGAAGGGTCGGCCTTCTGGCTCTACAAATGGAGCGCCCTGAAAGAGACGATGCCGGCCTGGTACATCTCCGTTACGGCCGACGATCTCAGCAAGGATGGACCTGTCGAGATCCGCGTCGGATCGGCCATGGAAGCCGTGAAGTTCAACGGCAACGGCAAAGGCCGTCATAACATGACCTATCGCCAGGAGATGGATCCGCGATTCGCCAAGAACGTCTACAAGGGCGAAATCAAGGACGGCCACATTCGCATCACGAAGCCGGGCGATCTCTACATGGAGCAGGATCCGCTCCTGTTCCCGATCTTCACCATGAAGAACTTCACGTTCGATCTGAAGAAAATGCCGGACGGGTCGGTCGAAGGCGAGATCGGGGGCTATCAGCCGATCCTTGAGACCTATTTCGCCGTCGCGGCGCCCAGCCTGTCGAGCGAAGTGCTTTACGCCATCGATTTCCCGGGCCTCTATCACCTCTTGCGCAAGAACGCCGACTACGATTTTGACCGCAAGACCGGATTTAACCGCGCGATCTCGTCGGCCTATCACATCATCGCGGTGCCGGCCCATGTTGTGCCCGTAAAGCGCGAGCCGAAGCCGGTTCAAAGCGCCTCGGCCAAGTAAGAAACAGGAGTTTGGGAGTGAAGAAGCGTTTCAAGTACGGCGTCGCATGCATCCTGCTCGCCGCGGGCGCGGTGGCATCGGACGTGGTGACAGTGAGTGCGGCGCCCGCGGACGGATCGGGCAGGGCGATGACCCGTCGCATTACTTCCGATCAGTATGCCAATGTGATCGCCGAGGTCTTCGGGCCTTCAATCCAGTTGAGCGGTCGCTTCGAGCCGGACCCGAGAGTTGACGGCCTGGTCGAAGTCGGCGCCGGACGCGTCAGCGTGTCCGTCGACGGCATGGCTGAATATGACTCGATGGCGCGCGGGATTGCAGCCCAGGTCGTCAGCGAAGCAAACCGCAAGGACTTGATCCCGTGCACGCCCGCCAATCCCAAGGCGGCCGATGCTGCGTGCGCGGGCCAATTCCTGTCGCAGACCGGCAGGCTGTTGTTCCGCCGGCCGATGACCGAGACCGAGCAGAAACACTATGTCGAGGCCGCCGGTGCCGCCGCGAAGACCCTCGGTGATTTCTATCAAGGCCTCTCGCTGTCGTTGGGCGCTATGCTGGCTTCGCCGCAGTTCCTTTTCCGCGCCGAAAAGCTCGAGCCCGATCCGAACAATCCGGGACGCTTCCGGCTCGACGGCTACTCCAAAGCGTCGCGCCTCAGCTTCTTCCTCTGGAACTCCGTCCCCGACGATAGCTTGCTGACCGCCGCGCAAAACGGTGAGCTTCACTCATCGGAAGGCTTGACGAGGCAGGTCACGCGCATGCTGGCCTCGCCGCGCCTCGACGTGGGTGTCAGAGCTTTCTTTTCGGATATGTTTGCGTTCGACGGTATGACGTCGCTGGTGAAAGACGCGACCCTGTATCCGAGCTTCGACACCATTGTCGTGCAGAATGCGCAGGAACAGACGTTGCGCACCGTTGTTGATCATGTCGTCCATCAGCGCGGCGACTATCGGGACATCTTCACGACCCGTAAGACCTTCATGACGCAAGCTCTGGCTTCGATTTATAACGTACCCCTGGTCAACGATGTGGCCAACGGCGGAGCCGACACCTGGCAGCGTTATGAATTTCCGGCCAATGATCCGCGTGCCGGCGTCCTCACGCATATCAGCTTCACCGCGCTGCATTCCCACCCGGGCCGCAGCTCCGCGACGCTGCGCGGCAAAGCGGTTCGAGAGATCATGTTTTGCCAGAAGGTCCCGGCCCCGCCGGGCGCGGTGGATTTCACGCTCATCCAGGATATCGGCAATCCGAAATACCGGACGGCGCGGGATCGGCTTAACGCTCACGCCACCGATCCGGTATGTGCTGGATGCCACAAGATCACTGATCCGATGGGTCTGGCCCTTGAGAACTTCGACGGCGACGGGTCGTTCCGCAAGACCGAGAATGGCGCGTTGATCGATGCCCGCGGCGAGCTGAGCGGCAAGAAATTCGAGGACAGCGCCGGGCTCGGTGCCGCGGTCCGCAATGATCCGGCCGCGCCCTCATGCCTGGTCGACCGCATGCTGGCCTACGGCCTTGGCCGTTCCACCGTCGCGGGTGAAGCTGCCTGGAAGTCAGGACTGAAGGCGGAGTTCGCCAAGGACGGTTATGTGGTTCCTGAACTGATGCGGAAGATCGTCCTTAGTCCGGAATTCTTTAGCGCCGCGCCGCCCGTGCCGGCGAACATCAAAGAAGCTCGTAATGTTGGTCTCGAACAATCTCGAAAGACGGAGAGCCAGTAAATGAAAGACCTGTCTCGCAGACGCGTTCTTCGTGGAACGTTTGGCGGTGCAGCCGTAACGGTCGCGTTGCCTTTCCTAAATTGCCACCTGAACAGCAATGGCACGGCCCTCGCCGCCACGGGAAAAGCACTCCCGAACATTTTCGGCCACTGGTACCAGGGTCTCGGCTTATCGCCGGGCAAGTGGATCCCGGCGAAGGTCGGCGCCGGCTACGAGAACAACGTCCAGCTCAAGGTGCTCGACCCGATCAAGGAGAAGGTCAACATCTTCAGCGGCATGCGCTACTTCCTCGACGGTCGCCCGCATGAAACGCACACGTCGACGGTAGAAATCGCCACGACCGGGGCGATCTTCACCTCTCCGGAAAAGATTGGCGCGAGCTTGGACACCAACGTCGCCGATCAGATCGGCACGCGCACGCGCTTCCGTACTTTGAACATCTCACTCGATGGCTCGCGCCGCAGCCTGTCGCGCCGCAGCGCGAACGCGGTCAGCCCCTCCGAGGGCGTGCCGTTCAACCTTTACAGCCAGATTTTCGGGCCGGAATTCAAAGATCCGAACGCCGCCGACTTCGTTCCGGACAAGGCCCTGATGGCCCGTCGCAGCGTGTTGAGCCATGTCACCAGCCAGCGCCAGGATCTGATCAAGGATCTCGGCGCGGAGGATCGCAGCCGTCTGGATGAATATTTCACCGCGGTGCGCGAGATCGAGCGCCAGCTGGACCTCGGCATGGAAAAGCCGGCGCCGCTTCCGGCTTGTACGAAGTCCGACGAAGTGGAGAAGACGGACGCCGCCAACGTCGTCACGCAGATCCAGAAGAACTCCAAGCTCTTCTCCAAGCTGATGGCGCACGCCCTGGCCTGCGGCCAGACCCGCGTCTTCAACGTGAACGCCGGCTCGCAAGGCTGGCGCTTCGAAGGCAACCCCCGTGGATGGCACACGACGACCCATGAAGAGTCGATGGATCCGACGCTCGGCTACCAGAAGACGGTGTTTGCCTTCCTGACCATCGCCAACCAGACTTTTGCCGATTTCCTCATCGAGCTCGACAGCTACAAGGAAGGCTCGGGCACGCTGCTCGACCGCACGCTCGTGCTCTGGCAGACGGACCACGGCGATGCCCGCACGCACACGATCGAAGATATTCCGATCATCACCGCCGGCAGCGGCGGTGGCGTGATCAAGACGGGTATGCACATTGTAGCGCCCGGGGATCCGTGCTGCCGCGTCGGCCTCACGGTCCAGCAGGCGATGGGCGTGCCCATCTCGACCTGGGGCGATATGTCCAACCAGACGACCAAGACCGTTTCCGAAATGATGGCCTGACCGGGAGGAACTCGTGAAACTTTCAAGATTGTCCATACTGAGCGGGGTTTCGGCCGCGGCCGCCATTCTCGCCTTCACCGGGCTCTCATCGGCGCAGCAGGCGGTTGCCGAGCCTTTCGGCAACCTTGCGACCCCGCGGGGCATCACCATCCAGCCACTCGACAAGGCGCAAGGCTACGGCCTCGACAAGTCCACGGCGACGCGCGTGGTGCGGGACGAGATCGTCTTCGCCGACGAGAAGGGCATGACGCTCTACACCTTCGCCCAGGACTTGCCCGGCAAGCCCACCTGCGGCGCGGTGGACGATTGCTCGAAGACCTGGCATCCCGCTATCGCGCGGGCCGACGCTCAGCCGGTCGAAGGCTGGTCGCTGATCGACATCGGCGAAGGCAAGAAGCAGTGGGCCTACCAGGACAAGCCGCTGTACACCTATAGCGGCGACGTCGATATCGGTTCCGTCTACGGCAACAGCCCGGCGCGGTTCGGGCGCGGCCCCAAGATCGGTCCGCGGGGCCAGCAAAGCCCGTCCATCCCCAAGGACAAACCCCTGCCGGAAGGCTGGGGGCCGGCCTACATGTATCCGGCGGTCAATGTGACCATGCCCGGTGGCTTTGCGGTTCGCGAAGTCGAAGACGCGATGGCGCTCACGTTCGTCGAGACCCTCGGCGGTAAGACGCTCTATGTCTTCAACGGCGACGCCAAAAAGGCCGAGAAGGAATGTGCCGACATCGCCTGCCGCTCTTTGTGGCGGCCGGTCGCGGCGCCGCGCCTGGCCAAATCCACTGGCGATTTCTCGGCGGTAATGCGCGACGACGGCATCAATCAGTGGACCTATAAGGGCCGTGCCCTGTTCAGCTACAACGACGACTACAGCGAAGGCGACGCCTTTGGCATGAACGTCGACAAGCGGTTCTCGGTGGCGGCTTATAAGCGCTATTGGAATCCGCCTACGGTCACCACCCAGCGCACCAGCCAAATGGGCATCGTGCTGGCGACGGCTGAAGGCAAATCCCTCTATCGCCGCAGCAACTACATCTTCCAGTCCGGCGGCGGTCACAGCCTGAAGCGTGGCGATCCCATCCGTCCGGCGGTCGGCCGTGACCTTGGCGCCGACCCCCGTTGCAAGTCGGAGTGCGACAAATGGCACCCGTTCCTGGCTCCGGCGGATGCACAGCCCTGGGGCGACTGGAGTGTCGTGACCCGTCCGGACGGCAAGAAGCAGTGGACTCACCGCGGGTTCGCACTGTGGACTTTCGACGGCGACAAGGCGCCGGGCGACCTCAACGGCAACGACAAGACCGATATCATCGTCAGTGAAGATACGACGACGATCGTCGACATCGGCACGCCGTATTACGGGCCGCAGGTCCTGTTTTGGATTGCGGCATATCCGTAGAGGTCACCTCGACCTCTAGAGCAAGCCGTTCGACCCTTTCGGCGCGGGCTTAGCTGCGGCCCGCGCCGAATTATTTTTACGAAATGCAATGAACTCCGGGAACGACCGCGCCGCCCTCAAGGAGCGCTTGGACGAGGTCGCGGGCCATCTGGCCGCCGGCCGGCGCGCCCAGGCTTACGAAGCCGCGCGGGCACTTGTCGCTGGGTATCCGGACGCGGCCCGGGCGCACAACATCCTCGGCATCCTGAAAGCCGGAGACAGCGATAACGCAGGCGCTGTCGCCAGTTTCCTTCAGGCCACCATTCTTGAGCCGGGATTTGCCGAGGCTCACTACAACCTCGGCTTAGCTCTATGTCAGCAAGGAAAGTTTGACCCGGCTGCCGAATGTCTCCAACGCGCGCGGGAGTTGGATCCGCGCAACGCCGCGATCTACGTCGTGCTCGGCAACGCTCAGCGGCAGCTTGGAAAAGCGGGAGAGGCCGCGGCATCGTACGAGCAGGCGCTCGAACTCGGCGGCGTCTCCGAGGCCCTGATCCGAAATAACCTGGGCGCGGTCCTATTGGATCTGAACGCGCCCGAGCAGGCAGCGGCGGCATTTCGCCGCGCCCTGGAACTTGAGCCGAATTCGGGTTCGACGCGGCTCAATCTCGGAAATGCGCTGCTCCGGCTCGGTCGGACGGAAGAAGCGGTGAGAGTCTTCGAATCGGCGGTCAAGCTCGATCCTCGTTCAGCCAACGCGGCCCTCTTGTATGCCAACGCCTTGCGGGACGTGGGTCGGCTGGAAGAGGCGATCGCGGGATACAAGACCGTTCTCCAGCTTCGTCCGGACGACAAGCAGGCCGCCTACCACCTCGGCCTCGTGCTCCTCGAACTCGGGCGCACGAAGGAAGGCTTACGCGCGATTGCCGATGGTCCGGGGGTGGCGCATATCTCGGCCGGCCGGGGCGGGGATTTGAAACGCCAGATTGCCCGCATCGACATCGCCACGCGCGATACCCCGACATTCATCGGCGCCTGGCAACTCTCAGATCCGGTGCTGTGCGACCGTCTGATCTCCTTCTTCGAGCGCAACTCGGACCGTCACGGCGCCGGGAGGACGGGGATGGGTATCGACAAGACCACGAAGGACTCAACCGACCTTACGGTCTTGCCGAAGGACCTGGGCAAGCCTGGCTTCGAGGCCATCGCGGACTACCTTCTGCATCTTGAGGATTGCTACAGCGATTATGTAGACCAATGGCCGTTCTTGAGGAGTGTTCTGCCCCGCGGTGACATCGTCCCATTCACCATTCAGCGTTATGGAACGGGCGGGCACTTTCAGCGCATTCACTCCGAGCGCACCTCTGCAGCATTCGCGTACCGCGTGTTCGCCTGGATGACCTACCTTGACGATGTCGAGGACGGCGGTGAAACCCGATTTCATCACTTCGGGATCGACGTACGACCCAAACGCGGCAAGACCTTGATTTGGCCCGCCGAGTGGACGCACGCGCATTCTGGAGCTGTCGTGCGCCGGGGCCACAAGCACATCATTACCGGCTGGATTCACTTTCCGTTGTAGCTAGACCGGCGACGACCGTTAAACTACGGGCATCGAGCCTCGTTCGAACTTTATGCATATCGGAATTATCGGCGGCGGGTTTACCGGATGTCTCCTGGCAGTTCATCTGCTTCGGCGCGTTCCATCGGGCTCCGCCGTGACCCTAATCGAGCGGTCCGACACCCTGGGACGCGGTGCCGCTTACGGCACGGATAATCCCGAGCACCTCCTGAACGTCCGCGCCGGAAATATGAGCGCGTTTCCGCAGGACCCGCAGCACTTTCATGCCTGGCTCGCCGCGCGGACGGGCAGCGCGCCCTCGTCGTCGGACTTCGTCTCGCGTATGCGTTTCGGGGAATATGTCGGCGATGTTTTTCAGCGGGCGGTGGCGGCCGCAGCCGGCACACATCGGGTTTCACTGATCAGCGGGCTCGCCACCGCTCTGCACACCGAGCCCCAGCCGGGTGTGACCCTTGAGGATGGCCGGCGCCTCGGGTTCGATCGCATCGCGCTGTGCTTCGGCAACCTGCCGCCTGCGGATGCGCCGGGCTTGACAGCGCCAGCGCGCGCGTCGCCGCACTACATCCATGATCCTTGGCGCACACGCGAACTGAGAGCGATCTCCACCAGCGACGACGTCGTTATCGTCGGCAGCGGCCTCACCATGGCCGATGTCGTGCAATCCCTGGCCGGCCAGGGACACAAAGGCCCAATCCAAGTCGTGTCGCGTCATGGGCTGGTTCCTTTGCGGCACGAAGCGCGCAATCCGTATCAGATGGTTCAGCCCATGGGCAGTCTTCGGACCGTCTTCCGTGCGCTTCGCGCCGAAGCAGGAAAAGCGCCCGCGCGTGGCGCCGGGTGGCGTGACGTTGTGGATGCGTTGCGGCCGTGGACGGCCAGCATATGGCAGGATATGTCGCAGGATGATCGGCGCCGGTTTCTGCGCCATATTCGCCCTTATTGGGAGGTGTTCCGCCATCGCCTGGCCCCGGCGGTCGCCGACACGCTCTCCGGCTTGCAGCATAAGGGACAACTCGTGGTCTCCGCGGGTCGCGTCGAGCGGATAGATTGGGTGGACAAGCGGTTCGAGGTGAAGGTGCGACCGCGCGGAACGAGACACTCGATATCCTTCGCGCCGAAGTGGGTCGTGAATTGCACGGGACCGCAGAGCGACTACGCGCAGACCTCAAACCCCATGGTCCGCAGTGCCGTAGCGGCGGGTGTGCTCCGCGCCGATCCTTTACAGCTTGGCCTCGATGTCACGCACGACGGCGCTGTCATCGATGCGAACGGGCGTGCGTCAACCACGATCTATGCACTCGGACCGCCGACTCGCGGGGCATTCTGGGAAATGGTCGCCGTTCCGGATATCCGTCACGAGTGCGCACGCATGGCCGAGGTGCTGCTCGGGACCAATACGTAAAGATATCGCTGTGGCCGGCGTATTCGAGAGGGGCGTGCGCCGGGCGTCATGCGGATATCCCGCTTGGTGTGGACCAAGTTAACGTCCGCGGCTTGGGCACGGCCGGAAGCGTTAGTGTCCGTAGCCGCCAATAATGGGCAGGATCTCGCCGGTGATATAACTCGAGCACTGCTCGGAGGCGAGAAAGACATAAGCGGGCGCGATCTCTTCGGGCTGTGCCGGCCTTCTCATTTCGGTATTGGCGCCGAATTTCCTGATGTCCTTCGCCTGTTTGTCGGCAGGGTTGAGCGGTGTCCAAACCGGCCCCGGCGCGACGGCATTGACCCGGATACCCCGCGGCAGGAGCTGTGAGGCCAGCGATCGCGTAAAGGCATGAATTCCGCCTTTGGTCGTTGCGTAGTCGACGAGGTGCTTACTGCCCATCAAGCCCGTGACCGAACCCGAATTCAGGATCGCCGCGCCCTTGCCCATGTGAGGTACGACGGCTTGCACCATATGGAAGTAGCCATAGAGGTTTGTTTTGACCGTAAGGTCGAAGTGATCTTCGGTAAGGTCCTCGATGTTCGCGCTGTGCTCTTGGAACGCGGCGTTGTTCACCAGGATATCGATGCCGCCGAACTCATCGAGCACGTCTTCGATCGCCTTGAAACAAAAGTCTCGTTCGGAGACATCGCCTGAAATCAAAAAGCACTGCGCGCCTTCGTCACGCACAAGGCGTTGCGTCTCGCGGGCGTCTTCGTGCTCATCGAGGTAGATGATCGCGATATTGGCGCCTTCACGGGCGAAAAGAACGGCGATGGCGCGGCCGATACCGGAATCGCCGCCCGTGATCACGGCCACCTTGTCCTTCAGTTTGTCCGAACCCTTATAGAAGGGCGCGTCGTACATCGGCGAAAGCGTGAGGTCGTTTTCCCGGCCCGGTTTCTTTAGATGTTTCGCCGGCATCGGCGGCGCCGGATAGCGGCGTGCGCCCGTTTGAACGGCGCCTTCTGCTTCTTTTGCGGGGTGTCCCTTGTCCGCGCGCTCGACCTCCTTCTGGATCACGCGGTGGCGTTTCGCGGCCCGGCGCGCAAGGTGCCTGGAAGATACTTCCCGCGAAGATAAGCCTCTTGATTTTTTTCTGGGCGAGCGCGCTTTGATGGCCATTTTTTTAACGTTCCTAAACAGGCGCTTCTTTTCCCATTTTAACCGCGACACGGCTACAAAGTTTCTGTTTTTTGAGAACGCGAAAATCCGCCGCGCGCTTCGCGCGTGCCACAATGCTGCGAGTTAGCGGAGTATTCGACTTGCCGCGCTCACGTCGCTAGCGATTTCCGCGCGCGGGCGTCGAAATGCTCAAATGCGTTTCGCGAGCCAGATGGCGAGACGCGTCCCAGTGCGCACGGCGGCGGTCAACGCTTCATAGCCGGCCGCCCCGGCAGCGCCATGCATGAGACTGACGTCGCGGTGATGCAGTTCGTCGTCGCGGAAGGCGGTAATGGTATCGCGCAGCTCCTTTTCATCGTCGCCCAGCTGAGCGGCTTGTTCGCGGTAATGCTCGCCAATGACGTCTTCGACGGCGACCGTGCACGCCATCGCCGCCTCTTTGCCGAGCAACGCGCTCGCTGCGCCAAGGGCGTATCCAGCCACATGCCACAGCGGCTGCAGCGCGGTCGGGCGTGTTCCGCGCGCCGCCATGATTCCGTTGAATCGTTTTAAATGCTCTGCTTCCTGCGCCAGCATCTGTTTCAGCGCCGGCGCGGCGTCCGATCCGCCGAGCACTGCGAGCTGGCCTTCGTAGATGCGCTTCGCACCATACTCTCCGGCTTGATCGACGCGGATGATTTGATCGATGAGTTTCTTTTTGTCCGGATCTCCCGGCAGCCGATCCTCAGCAGTCACCTTGGTCATTGGCGCTGCCACCATGACCGGCGTGTGATGCCCCAACCAAGGCCTGCCGCAAGGATCAGGCCCGCGATCACGTTGTAACCGGCCATGGAGATTCCGAAGAGACTGAAAGCGACTTCATCGCAACCCGTGCGGCCGGTCTGCGTCAGGGCGCTCGCGAGGTCGTCCACCGAAAAACTCATCGGACGTCCGACGCACTCCGTCGGTCCAAGCCACCACTTTTGCTCGACGCCGACGTGGTAGAACGCGAAGCCGGCGTTATAGAGAAAGAGGGCGGCACACAAGAGCACCACCTGACGGCGGGTCGGCGGATCGACGGCCGGAGTGATGGCAATCAATGAGAACACAAGCGCGAGCGCATAAGGTACGCGCTGTCCCCAACACAAATTGCACGGCCATAGCGCGAAGCCATACTGGGCGATATAGGCGAGCCCGAGGGCGCCGGCTGACGCCGCGGCGATAACGGCGGTAATCAGGACGGACTTATGGGGATTCATGCGCAAGGGCCGAAATTGGTGCGGGTAGAGGGAATCGAACCCCCACTTCCGTAAGGAAACCAGATTTTGAGTCTGG
>JBFWOJ010000026.1:0-41224 GCA_050250575.1 Rhodospirillaceae bacterium
TGCCGATCTCGCCGTACTCATTGTAGATGACGGAATACTTTTTGCCGTGGTTCTCGGTCAGCACGCGGTTAAGCTGCGTCGTCTTGCCGGCGCCGAGATAGCCGGTCAGTACGGTCACGGGAATCTGGTGGGCGTCGGCCATGCAATCCTCGGAAACGGGGGGTATGGGGTGGGCTTATATAAGTGTGCGGCTTCCCCAAAAGCAAATCGGCGCGATCTTTTGGGATCGCGCCGATCGTAAGACCTTAGACAGGACCCTTTTACGCCTGGGCGCCTTCGTCGGCCGCAGCTTCTTCGGTCGGCGCATCGCCGCCGATCAGCTTCTCGGCATCTTCCGCGCGCTCCAGCAGTTGCGCGGCCTCGGCGATCTTCAGGTTGCCTTCTTCCATCGAGCGCGCGACCGTGAATTCGATCTCGACCTTCACTTCCGGGTGCAGGCGAACGGCGGTCTTGAACGTACCGAGGGTTTTTACCGGCGCGTTCAGGAGGACCTGAGTGGCTTCGACGGTGACGCCGTGTTCCTTCAGGGCGCCGGCGATGTCGCGGGCCGAGACCGAACCGTACAGCTGGCCGCCTTCGCCCGCCGAGCGGACGATGATCAGCTTCAGGCCGTCGAGCTTCTTCGATACGACTTCCGCCTCGCCCTTGCGCTTGAGGTTCGTCGCTTCCAGCTCGGCCTTCTTCGATTCGTAGTAGGCGCGGTTTTCCTTGTTGGCGCGCAGCGCCTTCTTCTGCGGGAACAGGAAATTGCGGGCAAAGCCCGGCTTCACGTTCACGACTTCGCCCATCTGACCGAGACGATCGATGCGCTCCAGCAAAATCACTTCCATCATTTCCTCCAACGCATTTCGTTGAAATGCGGCTCGTTGTTAATCCACGCGCGGTTTAGCGAGACGCCCGCGCAGCGCCAAAACATGATCCGCGACGGCCAGGCCGATCAGCAGCACGAACGAGGCCGGCACGGTCAGGACCGTGACGATGTAGAACAGCACCAGCAGGACCGGTCCCTGCCGCACTGCCCTCGCGCCGCTGTGCGCCACCGCAAGGCCATGCAGAAGCAACGGAAGACACAGCACCGCTGCCGCATTGCCCGCGACGAAGCTTGCGTCGCCGTTCAAGACCAGCGCCGCGCCGGCCGCCCCTGCGAACAGCAGGAAGAACCAGCGCTGCACCTCGAACCCGCGGTACTCGGGCGTCGGCCACAAGGCCAAACCCATCCGCTTCAACATCGCCTGGGCAAGAGCTGCGCTGATCAGCGCGCGCAAGCACCAGTTCCAACCTACCGCCCCCGGCAGCACCGCCGCCATGGCCTCGACGATCTGCGCCCGCGACGTCACGAGTTCCGATCCGGCGCTGGGGTCGACCGGTACTGACGTCAGCACCTCGTCGAGCTTTGCCCGAACCGCCGCCTCGATCCCTTCCGGCCCCTGGGGCAGAAGGAAAAGGCCGCCGACGACAATCACCACCGCTCCGATCGCCAGGCCGCACACGGTGCGGGCCAGGGCCTCACCCGAGGCCGGTACGTTCGGATCGGCTTTCGCCGCCGCCAGTGCCACACGTGACATCACCGCAGCAGGGGCGGCATCGACGATCAGGTAGACCACGGCGAAGGCGAACGATCCGCTCAACACCGCCACGGCCACCGTGCCGCCGACCACGGCCACCGGCAGGAACGCCCCGCCGAGGCCGAAGGCCGTCATCGCAAGCGGTAGCGGCGACAACATCGCTCCCAGCATCACGCCGAGGAATGACTGCTGCAGCGCCGCGACCAGTAGCACTCCACCCAAGGCGCCGGCGACGACCGCGATCGCGCTCGTCCGCGTCACGGGGTCTTAATCAGGTCGCGACGACGTAAGGCAGCAACGCAAGGAAGCGGGCGCGTTTGATCGCGCGCGCCAGTTCGCGCTGCTTCTTGGTCGATACGGCCGTGATACGGCTCGGCACGATCTTGCCGCGCTCGGAGATGTAGCGCGAAAGAAGGCGCGTATCCTTGTAGTCGATCTTCGGCGCGTTCGAGCCCGTGAACGGGCAGGTCTTGCGACGACGGAAAAACGGTTTGCGGCCTGGAGGTGCCATTAGCCTTCTCCCGAATTATCGGCTTCAGCGCGCGGGCGCCGGCCGGAGCTGAAACGATCGCGGTCGCCGCCGCCGCCGCCGCCGCCGCCAAATCCGCCGCGGTCGCCACGATCGCCGTCGTCACGACGGCCACGGCCGCCGCCGCCAAATCCACGGCCGCCGCCAAATCCGCCGCGATCTCCGAACCCGCCGGTGCGCTCCGCCGGACGGTCCTTGTTGGTCAGGACGGCCGATGGGCCTTCTTCCAGCTCTTCGACGCGCACGGTCAGATAACGCAGCACATCTTCATTGATGCGCATGCGGCGCTCGTATTCGTTGATGGCCGCGGGCGGCGCGTCGATGTTGAACATGACGTAGTGGCCCTTGCGGTTCTTCTTGATCCGATAGGTGAGCGAACGCAGGCCCCAGCTTTCACGCTTGGTGACCTTGCCGCCGCCTTCGGTGATGATGGTGGTCAGTTCGTCGGCCAGGGTATCCACCTGAGTGGTGGCGATATCCTGACGCGCAATCACGACGCTCTCATAGAGAGGCATGAGGGTAGTTCTCCTTATGGCTTGTCTCGTCCGGGGGGCGCCGCCCATCGGCGCTTCCGGCATAGCCGACCGCAATTGGCCGGCAAGGAGCTATGTAAGGGCGCGGAATATACACGTATCCCAACGCGCCACAAGCGCAGAGGCCGGCGAAAAGTGCGTTTTCTGCACGCCCTCTGCCGGTCGATCGTAGGGGAGGTCTGCCCTATTTCTCTAAGCTGTTCCAAGATCTTAGGAAAACGCAGCGCAGCTGTGCGCCGGGGATTCCTTGACATGGGAGAGCGCATCCGTCACCTCTCCCGCCCTGAATCGAGGGTAGAGGGCGTCTTATGAGTTGGAGCTACGTGTTTCCCGGGCAGGGCTCCCAGGCCGTCGGCATGGGCAAAGAGCTGGCGGCGACCTTCACCGAGGCGCGCGAGATTTTCGGCGAGGTCGATGAAGCCCTGAAGCAGAACCTTACCCGGCTGATGTTCGAAGGGCCGGCGGACGAACTCACCCTGACGGAGAACGCCCAGCCGGCGTTGATGGCCGTCAGCATGGCCGTCGTCCGTGTTCTGGAAAAGCAGGCGGGCATTGCGATCCGCAAGACCGCGCGCTACGTCGCCGGCCATTCGCTCGGAGAATATTCTGCGCTCGCCGCCGCGGAGTCATTAAGTCTCGCCGACACGGCGCGCCTTTTGAAGACGCGCGGCCAGGCCATGCAAAAGGCCGTACCCGTCGGCGTCGGCGCCATGGCCGCGCTGTTGGGCCTCGATGTCGACGAAGCGCTGAAGGTTGCAAGCGATGCCTCCGGCAACGGGCTCATCTGTGCGGCGGCCAACGACAACGCCCCGGGGCAGGTCGTGGTCTCCGGTCACAAGGAAGCGGTCGAACGCGCGATCGAGCTCGCCAAGGGCAAAGGCGCGAAGCGCGCCATGTTGCTTCCGGTCAGCGCGCCGTTCCACTGTCCGCTGATGAAGCCGGCGGCCGAGGTCATGGCGGATGCACTCGCCAATGTGACGATCTCGGCGCCCGTCGTTCCGGTCATCGCCAATGTGACCGCGGGAACGGTGATCGACCCGGAGGAGATCAAGCGCCTGCTGGTCGAACAGGTCACGGGCATGGTGCGATGGCGCGAAAGCGTTCATCTCATGAAGGAAGCCGGCGTCACGACCTTGATCGAACTGGGTTCGGGCAAGGTGCTCTCGGGCCTGACGAAGCGCATCGACGGTGACCTCACCGGCATCAGCGTCGGCACGCCCGCGGACATCGAAGAATTCGCGAAGAAGAAATAGGAAAGGGGGCGCGATGTTCGATCTCACCGGAAAGAAGGCTCTCGTCACGGGCGCCAGCGGCGCCATCGGCGGAGCGATCGCACGCGCGCTTCATGCGCAGGGCGCAACCGTTGCGCTTCACGGGTCGCGCAAGGACGCACTCGATGCCCTTGCCGCCGACCTCAAGGACCGCACGCACGTGCTCGTCGCAAACCTCGCCGGCGGCGACGAAGTGATCGAGAAGATCATTCCCGATACGGAGGCCGCGCTCGGCCAGGTCGATATTCTCGTCAACAATGCAGGCGTCACGCGCGACGGACTCATCATGCGCATGAAGGATGAGGACTTCTGGACCGTGATCGGCATCAATCTCGGTGTTGCCTTTCGCCTCAGCCGCGCGGCCGTGAAAGGCATGATGAAGCGCCGCTTCGGCCGCATCATCAACATCTCGTCCGTCGTCGGCGTCACCGGCAATCCCGGACAGACCAACTACGTCGCCTCTAAGGCCGGACTGATCGGCCTCACGAAGGCGCTGGCGCAGGAGGTCGGAAGCCGCGGCATCACCGTCAACGCGGTTGCGCCCGGGCTGATTGCCAGCGCCATCTCCGACAAGCTCAACGACGAGCAGAAGGCGCGCATGCTTCAAAACGTGCCCGTCGGGCGGATCGGCGAGGGCGCCGATGTGGCGGGTGCGGTCGTATATCTCGCCAGCATGGAAGCCGGCTACGTGACCGGTCAGACGCTTCACGTGAACGGCGGTATGGCTATGATTTAAAAGCGAAATTCGCTCAAAAATCCGCGTGGCGTAGCCCTTTCCAAGAAAAATGTAATATGCTACTCACACCCTCGCTTTGATGGGGGCCGGGAGCTCGGGCCGCGGGACTAGCGGCCGCTTTCCGAAGTTCGTGACTCGATGAAGCCACCTGCGTTACGAACTTCGGAAAGCAACCCGGCACTAGCAAATACTTGAATCTAGCGCCGCAATTGGATCAGAAGTTCCTGTCGTATGTGGTGCAACATCCAGGGCAGGAACTTCAGATCGGCGGCACTGGCGCGAACAACCGTTCGTGAAAGACATCGACTGCAGACATCATCACCAACAAGAACCGATTAGAGGAATAAGAATGAGTGACGTCGCTGAACGCGTGAAAAAGATTGTCGTAGAGCACCTCGGCGTGGATGAGGCCAAGGTCACCGACAACGCGAGCTTTATTGACGATCTGGGCGCCGACAGCTTGGACACGGTCGAGCTGGTGATGGCCTTCGAAGAAGAGTTCAGCGTCGAGATCCCCGACGACGCGGCGGAAAAGATCCTCACGGTGAAGGACGCGATCGCCTTCATTCAGGCGAACGCCAGCAAGTAATGGAGTAGCGGTGGACAGCGTCCACTGCCGCGTGATTAGCACAGTGCAACGGGCCAGGGCGCCTCAGCCGCAAACCCGCAAGCAAGCGGGTTGCGGGAAACTGCAGGCGGCCAGTTCATTTCTCGTCTCGTCCGGAACCACGGCATCATGACTTATGAAGCGAAGCGCATCGTTGTAACCGGTATCGGGCTGGTCACGCCGCTTGGCATGGGCGTCAAAGGCAACTGGGACTCCCTGATTGCCGGCAAGTCCGGACTCGCGGCCATCGACCGCTTCAAGGTCGATGATCTTCCGTGCCGCATTGGCGGCGCCGTGCCGACGGCGGCGGATCATCCTTATAGGTTCAACGCCGACGATTTCGTGATCGCCAAGGATCGCCGCCGCATGGACGATTTCATCGTCTACGCCATGGCGGCGGCTCAGGAAGCGATCGCGGATTCAGGGTGGGTTCCGCCCACGGACGAAGCGCGAGATCGTACCGGTGTGATGATCGGCTCGGGGATCGGTGGGCTCGCGACCATCGACGACACGTCCCAGACCCTCGCCTCGCAAGGCCCGCGTCGCGTCTCGCCCTTCTTTATTCCGGCAAGCCTTATCAATCTTGCCTCGGGCCAAGTCTCGATCAAATACGGTTTCCGCGGACCGAACCATGCGCCGGTCACCGCCTGCGCCACCGGCGCTCATGCGATCGGCGATGCGGCGCGTCTCATCAAGTACGGCGACGCCGATGTGATGGTCGCGGGAGGCGCGGAATCGGCGCTGTGCCGCCTCGGGATCGCAGGCTTTGCCGCCATGAAGGCGCTGTCCACCAGCTACAACGATACGCCCACCAAGGGCTCGCGTCCCTGGGACAAGGGCCGCGACGGTTTCGTCATGGGCGAAGGCGCCGGCGTGGTGATCCTCGAGGACTACGAGCACGCCAAGAAGCGCGGGGCCAAAATCTATGCGGAAGTGCTCGGCTACGGGCTTGCGGGCGATGCATTCCATCTCACGGCGCCCGCGGAAGACGGCTCCGGCGGCTTCCGCGCGATGAAAGCCGCACTCAAGGACGCCAAGCTCAACCCCGATCAGATCGATTATATCAACGCTCATGGCACATCGACGCCGAAGGGCGACGAGATCGAATTGGGTTCGGTGAAACGCCTGTTCGGCGATCAGGCCTACAAACTTTCGATGTCTTCGACGAAGTCGGCCATCGGCCACCTGCTCGGCGCGGCGGGCGCGGTCGAGGCGATCTACAGCATCCTCGCGTTGCGCGAACAGGTCGCACCGCCGACGTTGAATCTCGATGATCCGTCCGAAGGTTGCGACATCGATCTCGTGCCGCATCAGGCGAAGCAGCGAAAGATCAGGTACGTCCAGTCGAACTCGTTCGGCTTCGGCGGCACCAACGCTTCCTTGGTCCTCGGACCGGCACCCTAGAACAAGGCCTCCGATGTTTGCCCGGCTGGCCGCCCCGTTCCTCTTCCTCCTCGTAGTGATAGGCGCGGCGGCCGGAGGCGCTTATTTATGGTTCGCGCGCTCCGTGCTCGTGCCCGGCCCGCTTCAGGAAACCAAGACACTCGTCATCGAATCCGGCAGTGGCCTCGGTGCGATTGCGCGCCAGCTGGAACGCGGCGGCGTCATCGCGCATGCGCGCCTGTTCGAGCTGCAGGCCCGGCGCAGCGGTCAGGCGCGGGCGCTCAAGCCGGGCGAGTACCGCTTCGAGCCAGGCATCAGCGTGGTGGCGGCTCTCGACAAGATCGTGCGCCGCGACGTCGTCGTGCGCTTCGTCACAGTCCCAGAGGGCCTTGTTACCAAGAGCATCCAACGCATTCTCGACGAGGCGCCGGGCCTTGTCGGAGAGCCAGGCACGGACATCGCCGATGGCGACCTTTTGCCGGAGACTTACCGCTACGAATGGGGCGACACGCGGGCCGCATTGACCGGCCGCATGCGCGCTGCGCGCGATCAGGCGCTGGCTGAACTGTGGGAGAGCCGCACTCCGGATCTGCCGATAGCCACACCGCAAGAGGCCGTGATCCTGGCGTCGATCGTCGAGAAGGAAACCGGCATCGCCGCCGAGCGACCGCGCGTTGCCGCCGTTTTCCTCAATCGGCTGAAACGCGGCATGAAGTTACAGTCCGATCCGACCGTGATTTACGGCATCGCGCCCGAGGCCGGCGATCTCGAGCGTTCCATCACGCGCGCCGATCTCGAGACGCCTACTCCCTTCAACACTTACATTGTAACCGGTTTGCCACCGTCACCGATTTGTCATCCGGGCCGGGCAGCGCTCGCTGCGGTCTTGAAACCTATCCAGTCGGACGAGTTATATTTCGTGGCCGATGGCACCGGCGGACACGCGTTTGCCGCGACATTGGCCGAGCACAACAAGAACGTTGCGCGCTGGCGACAGATAGAGCGCGAGACGAAGACCGCTCCGTAATACGAACCGACGAAAGACGATCATATGACTGAATTGCTGACTAATCCCGACCTTTGGGCGGCGCTGCTCACATTGACGGCGCTCGAGGTGGTGCTCGGCATCGACAACGTCATCTTCCTTTCGATCGTCTCGAGCCGGCTGCCGGAGCATCAGCAGGCCAAGGCGCGCAAGATCGGTCTGATATTGGCTCTCGGCATGCGCATCGTCCTGTTGAGCAGCGTGTCGTGGATCGCCGGACTGACGACTCCGATCGCGACTATTTTCGGTTTCGAGTTGAGTTGGCGTGACATCGTCCTCGGCGCCGGCGGCGCCTTCCTGATCTACAAGGGAACGCATGAGATCCACACCTCGATGGAAGGCGAAGAAGAGGCCGCCGCGCGCCCGAAGATCACCTTCGCCGCGGCCTTGATGCAGATCGTCATGTTGGACGTCGTGTTCTCGCTCGATTCCGTCATCACCGCCGTCGGCATGACCGACAATCTGCCGGTCATGATCGCGGCCATCGTCATAGCCATCTTGGTGATGATGTTCGCTTCCGGGCCCGTCAGCGCATTCGTGCATCGCCATCCGACGGTGAAGATGCTGGCGCTCGGCTTCCTGCTGCTCGTCGGCATGGCTTTGATGGCCGATGCGGCGCACTTCCATATTCCGCGTGGTTATCTCTACTTCGCGATCGGTTTCTCGATCCTCATCGAATCACTTAACCTGATCGCGGCGCGCAAAAAGAAGTCCAAGCCGGTCACATTGAAAGGTCCTGGACTTCCCTAGCCGTCACACGGCCGTCAGAGACCCAGCCAGGCGATGAGCGCCTCTTTATACGAGAGGTCGCCGAACAGCCGTCCGACGGGTTCCGGGCTGATGCGGAAGACGGTCGGCGTCGCGTAGACATCGTCATTGAGCGCCGAGATCGGATCTTCGAGCACGTCGATGACTTCCAGCGTCATCCGATCCGGAAATTCCGCATGGAGGCTCCGCAGCGCTGCGATCGCGCGTTCGGCGCTCGGCGTCTGACCCGTGACGTACAGTCTCAAACGAATCTCACTCATATTTTCACGGCATCCTTGCAGGCGATCTAATGTCGGTGCGGCGGCGTTGTATCTATGGTGCGCAACACAGCGCCGTCGGCGATGGCGCGGATTTCCGCCAGCGTGAGCGGCTTGCGCGCGAGATCGAAAGTGATGCCCCGGTTCCTCACGTCCCTCAGGGGCTTCAGGAACTCGGCATAGAATGCAGTGACGATATAGACCGGCACGCCCGGGCAGATGTCATGCAGCCGGACGAGAGTCTCGACGCCGTTCATCGAGGGCATTTTGAGGTCGAGAAAGACAAGGTCGGGCGTGTGCGCCCGCGCCGACTCGAGTCCCGCCGCGCCGCTGGCCGCCGCGGCGACGTCGTAATTTCTGTCGGCGAGCGCCGCCAGGAAGGTCTCCCGGACACTGGCATCGTCATCGATGATCAGAATGTGCTTCATGAAATTGTATGCTCTTTCAGCGGGTTAGCGGGACGTGAGGCCTGTCCAACAGCTGCCGTTTAGTCGCATCCGTTTGCGGGCCTTGCAACCGCTGGTACAGACGCCTACCATAGTTTCGGACAAAAACTATATTTACTTAAAACAAAAATCGGCGGGGACCAACCCCGTTGCGCGGAACGTGGGAAATGGGGAAGTCGAATGACCAGCAGAGCCGCAAGTCTACCGCCGCGCAAGGTGAGCGTTTTCTCGTCTTGGGACCGGCGCGTCGTTCCACCGGCCGATATTCCGGCCCAGAACGACCATTCGGTCTACCGGCGAATCATCGAGGAGAGCGGTGACGGGCTGGTGATCGTCGACGCCGCCGGTCACATCGTGTTCTGCAATGCGGCGGCGGCGCAGCTTTTCGGATCGACGGCGGAAGACCTGATCGGCCGCGAGTTTGGATTCCCCTACGCCCACGCCGGCAAGACGGCGTCCATTGAGATTTTCACTGGGGGTCAGCCAAGGTTCGTCGAGATGATCGCCGCACCGATTTCCTGGCGCTCCGGCGAGGCGACCGTGGTCTATCTGCGCGATGTCACCCGCTGGCGCGAAACCGAGGCTCAACTCGGCATGCAGGCCAAGGCTTTGGAAGCAACCGCCAACGGCATCGTCATCACCACGCGCGACGGCATCATCTCTTGGACCAATCCCGCCTTTGTGAAGATGGCGGGTTTCGACGCGCATGAGGTGATCGGCAAGTCGGCGGCGATGCTGAAAGCCGATCCGGGGGACGATCCCTTGGCAGATGCCGTCGCTCATCTCGCCGCCATGAACGAGACCTGGAAAGGCCGAGTGGTCAACCGCCGCGGCGACGGCTCGCTCTACACCGCCGAACAGACGACAACGCCCATTCGTGATGCGACCGGCAGGCTTTCCCATTTCGTCACCGTGCTCGAAGATATTTCCGAACGGCTGAAAGCCGAAGACGAACTGGTTCGCCTCAGCGAATACGATGTCCTTACGGGGCTGCCTAACCGCAGCGTTTTCATGGACCGGCTCAAGCTCGCCATCGAGCGCGCGGCCCGAGCCGACGCTTCGGTGGCGGTCATGGTGATGGACCTCGACAATTTTCGCTCGATCAACAACACGCTCGGCCACGATGTCGGTGACGCGCTTCTGCGCGCCGTTACGCAGCGTGTCCAGAAACTGACGCGCACGACCGATACGCTCGCCCGGCTCGGCGGCGACGACTTCGGCATTTTACTCGAGGACGTGACCGATATGGCCGCTGCCAGCCGTACCGTACGCAGCATCGTTACGGCGTTTCACCAACCGGTGCAGGTCGCCGGACATTCGATCGAAGTGACCGTTTCGATCGGGATCGCCGCCTATCCGAAGGACGACAAGGATCCGTTGTCGCTGCTGCGCGAAGCCGAACTCGCGATGTATCAGGCGAAATCGGAAGGCCGTGACGCGTTTCGCTACTTCGACAAAGAGATGGATGCCGATATCCGGCGGCGCGCGCGCATGGAGGCGGATCTCCGCCATGCCGTGGACCAGAACCAGCTTTGGCTCGCTTACCAGCCTCAGATGGATCTCGCCAGCGGGAAGATCGTCGGGGCCGAAGCCCTCATCCGCTGGAACCATCCCGAACGGGGATTGGTCTCGCCGGGGGAATTCATTCCCATCGCGGAAGCCTCCGGCCTGATCCTTCCGATCGGAGATTGGATCATCGAGGAGATCTGTCGTCAGCGGCAGATCTGGCAGGCTCTTGGACTGCCGGCCCTGCGGCTCGGCTTCAATGTTTCCGGAGTCCAGTTCCGCCACCGCAATCTCTTCGACCAAGTCACGTCCGCGCTCAAGAGCGCGGGTCTCGACGCCAGTACACTGGACGTCGAGATCACAGAGACCGTCGCCATGGAGAGCACCGGCCGGGTGCAGGAGAACGTCGATCAACTGACCGCGGCCGGTGTCTCCATGTCGATGGACGACTTCGGCACCGGTTATTCATCGCTCTCCAATCTGCAGGCGTTTCCCGTGTGCCGCCTCAAGGTCGACGGGTCCTTCGTCAGGGGCATCGGGCGCACGAAGGACGATGAGAAGATTGTCGAAGCGGTCGTGCGCTTAGGCCAAAGCCTCGATCTCACCGTCGTCGCGGAAGGCGTCGAGACCATTGAGCAGCTGCGCTTCCTGAAAGAGCGCAATTGCGATGAGATTCAGGGCTATTGGCTCTCGAAACCTTTGCCGCCGACCGAGTTCCGTCGCTTCGTCGAATCGTTCAAGTGCCCGGATGTCTAGGAGCAACACGGGTGAGAGCGTGGGACTGTGCCGTGAACAACACCCCTCTCACGGCCAACTCGCGCCGCGCCGCCTCTAGATGTCCGGGCAGTCGTGGCCCCGGGGTGACCCGCACCCCGGGGTCGTTCCTTGCGAGGGAAATAGGCGTGGCTAGGAATCAGAGGAGCCGCCCGATATAACCCTCGCCAGGGGCAACGATCGGGATTTTGGAACGTATGGGCGCGACTTCGAGCATGACGGGTTTTGCGCGCGCCGAAGGTCGGGCCGAGGGCGCCGCCCCTTTTGCATGGACCTGGGAAGCGCGCAGCGTTAACGGGAAGA
Source organism: Rhodospirillaceae bacterium (assembly GCA_050250575.1). Classification (GTDB taxonomy): domain Bacteria; phylum Pseudomonadota; class Alphaproteobacteria; order Rhodospirillales; family Rhodospirillaceae; genus SHVO01. The sequence continues at coordinate 11,724 of JBFWOJ010000026.1, forward strand.
GCCTCGAGGTCCGCGTCCGCCTGCCGCATGGCTTCGATTCACTCGAGATCCCGGCGCGCCAAGCTGTCGCCGGCGCCTTCGCGCGCGGATCCATCACTTTGAATTTGACTGTCTCAAGTGAAGCGAGCGCCGGAGACATAGGCATCGACGAGGTTGTGCTGGACTCGTTGATCGATCTTGCGGCGCGCAAGGCTGCGCAGTTCGGCGCGGTCGGCAAAGCCATAGCGCCGGCGAGTCTCGATGGCCTCATGGCGCTTGCAAAAGGCCGCGCCACGACGGAAGGGACTCTCGATGCACAGGCGCTGGCCGCGCGCGACGCCGTTCTGCTCGGGGGCCTCAAATCGGCGCTCTCGTCCCTCGATCGTGCGCGGAAGGAAGAGGGTGCGCGCCTTGTGCCCGTATTGCTGGGCCATCTCGCCACCATTTCGAAGCTGTGCGGCCAAGCGGAGCGGCACGCCGTGACGCAGCCGGCCGCCCTGAAGGAGGCGTTGATCGCTCAACTCACCGAACTTGCGGCCGAGATCCCCGCCCTGCCGCCGGATCGTCTTGCTCAGGAAGCCGCGTTGCTGGCCGCCAAGGCCGACGTGCGCGAAGAGCTGGACCGGCTGAGCGCCCATGTCACCCAGGCGACCGAGCTGCTTGGCAAGGGCGAACCTTGCGGACGGCGCCTCGATTTCCTGTCGCAGGAGTTCAACCGCGAAGCCAATACCCTCTGCTCGAAATCGGCCGACGCCACCTTCACCACCATCGGTCTCGACCTCAAGACGGCCATCGACCAGTTTCGCGAACAGATTCAGAATATCGAATGAACTCCGACGCGCAACCGATTGCCCGCCGCGGCCTCATGCTGGTTCTGTCCTCGCCCTCGGGAGCCGGCAAGACCACGATATCGCGCGCGCTGCTGAAGGAAGAATCGCATCTCACCATGTCGATCTCCGTGACGACCCGTGCGCCGCGCCCGGGCGAAGTGAACGGCAAGGACTACTTCTTCGTGGATGTCCCCGAGTACGACCGGATGGTGAAAACCGGCGCATTGCTCGAGCATGCGCGGGTGTTCGACAATTTCTACGGCACGCCGCGCACCTATGTCGAACAACAGCTGGCCATGGGCCGCGACGTGTTGTTCGACATCGATTGGCAAGGGACGCAGCAGTTAAAAGCGAGCGCGGGTCCCGATCTCGTGAGCGTCTTTATCCTGCCGCCCTCCATCGAGGACCTGGAGAAACGCCTGCGCGGCCGGGCCCAGGATTCCGACGAGGTTGTTCGCAGGCGCATGGCGCGCGCCTCCGACGAAATGAGCCATTGGCCGGAATACGATTATGTCGTCGTCAATCGCGAGGTCGAGCAAAGCATCGCGCAGGTACGCGCCATCCTGACCGCCGAACGCCTGCGCCAGCGTCGCCGTGCCGCCGGCCTCGTCGCGTTCGTCAACTCCATGCGCCGGGAAACTTAAGTGGCTCCATGACGGCAACCGGCAATCTCATCGATTTCACGGCGGGGTTGCCCAAGGCTGAACTCCACGTGCACATCGAGGGAACGCTCGAGCCGGAGCTCATGTTTGCCTTGGCCGGACGGAACAACGCTGAAATTCCGTTCAACAGCGTGGACGACATCCGCGCCGCCTATCAATTCACGCGGCTTCAGGATTTTTTGGACATCTATTATGAAGGCGCGAAAGTCTTGCGAACGGAAGCGGATTTTCACGACCTTGCCGCCGCTTATTTTGAACGTGCTGCGGCGGACAACGTGCGCCACGCCGAGATTTTTTTCGATCCGCAGGCCCACACCGCCCGCGGCTTGCCGTTTGGTGTCGTCATGGGCGGACTGCTGCGGGCGATGGACGACGCCAAGCGCGCCCATGGACTCACATCAAAGCTGATTCTTTGTTTCTTGCGCCATCTCGATGAGGAAGATGCATTGAAGACCTTAGGCGCGGCCGAGCCGTGGCTCGACAAGATCGCTGCGGTCGGACTTGATTCCTCCGAGATGGGCCATCCGCCCAGCAAGTTTGTCCGTGCCTTCGCGGTCGCCGCCGACATGGGCCTCAAGCGTGTCGCCCACGCCGGCGAAGAGGGACCTCCGGAATACGTGCACGAAGCGCTCGATCTTCTCAAGATTCACCGCCTCGATCACGGTAACCGCTCCCTCGAGGACCCCGCTCTCATCGCCCGTCTGGCCCGCTCCGCGATGACGCTCACGGTCTGCCCGCTCTCCAATCTCAAGCTGTGCGTGGTGCAGGATCTTGAGTCCCATCCGCTGCCGCGCATGCTTGCGCAAGGCCTGCGCGCGACGATTAATTCGGACGACCCGGCCTATTTTGGCGGCTACATCAACGACAATTACGCTGCGATGGCGCGTACCGGCAAACTCGATCGCGCCGCATTCGCGGCGCTCGCGCGCAACAGTTTCCTCGGATCGTTCCTTTCGGATGCCGAAGTCACGAAGCACTTGGACGTGCTCGACCGGTACTTGGCCGGCTAGCCGTCCAGAACCCTCGCCAGCGCGCAGAATTGTTCCACCGTCAGAACCTCGGCGCGGGCCGTCGGCGCGATGCCGGCGGCGTGGCAGAGCGCTTCGCCGTCCCCGCCCAGGCTCTTCAGGCTCTGGCGCAACATCTTGCGTCGCTGACCGAAGGCGGCCGCCGTGACCCGTTCCAGGGTTTCGCGCCGTGCCGGCGCCAACGGCGCGGCGCGCGGCATCAGCTTGACGACGGTGGAGTTCACCGCGGGCGGCGGCGTGAACGCCTTCGGGTTGACGTGAAAGAGCTGTTCGACGTCGCACAGCCACTGGGTGAGCACGCTCAGCCGGCCGTAGGCCTTCGTGCAGGGCGGTGCGGTGAGGCGCGCCGCGACCTCGGACTGAAACATAAGCACGAGCGATTCAAACGCTGCAATCGTCCTCAGCCAGCCGAGCAGCAGCTCAGTCCCGACGTTGTAAGGAAGATTGGCGACGACGCGGCGCGGCGGAACGCCCAGTTGCGAGGCGTCTATCGTAAGGGCATCGGCTTCAATCGTCTCCAGGCGGCCGGGGTACGCGGCGCGCAGTTCCTCCAGAATCTCCCGGCAGCGTTTGTCCTTTTCGATGGCGATGACGTGTGCGCCCTCGGCCAACAGAGCGCGCGTCAGGCCGCCCGGTCCGGGCCCGATCTCGATGCAGGTGCCGGCCTTGACGTCGCCCGCGGCGCGGGCGATGCGGCCGGTGAGGTTGAGATCGAGGAGGAAATGCTGTCCCAGCGCTTTGGTCGCCATCAATCCATGTCGGGCGATGACATCCCGCAGCGGAGGGAGCGCCGAACCGCTCATCTATGCGGCGTTCCGCGCACTCTCGCGCCGCGCTGCAACGGCGCCCGCCACTTTGATGGCGGCGATCAGGCTCGAAGGGTCGGCGATGCCGCGGCCGGCAATGTCGCAGGCCGTGCCGTGATCGGGCGACGTGCGCACGAAAGGAAGGCCCAGGGTCATATTCACGCCGCCGGCGAAGTCGAGGGTCTTGAGCGGGATCAGCGCCTGGTCGTGATACATGCAAATTGCAGCGTCGTACGCTTTTCGCGCCCCCGCATGAAACAGTGTATCGGCGGGCGCGGGGCCAAACACGTCGAGGCCGCTCTCACGCAGCTCCGCAATCGCCGGCGCGATGATGGATGTCTCTTCTCCGCCCATCTTACCCTTTTCGCCGGCGTGAGGATTGAGCGCGGCGACGGCGAGGCGTGGGCGGCTGATACCGAAGTCCCGCGTGAGCGTCGCGGCGGTTTCCCGCCCGCAATGAACGATGGCGGCCGTGGTCAAACTCGCGGCGATATCCTTGATCGCCACATGCACCGTGACGGGCACCACCTTCAGCTCTTCGATGACCAGCATCATCACCGGATGGGCGACACCGCCGAGATGGCCGAGATATTCGGTGTGGCCGGGAAACCCGAACCCGGCGTTCTGCAGGGTCGCCTTCTGAATGGGATTGGTGATCATTCCCGCCGCCGCGCCCGACTTCACAAAGTCGACCGCCTGATCGATGGCGCCGACGACGGACGCCGCGCTGGCGGTGCTTGGTTGTCCAAGCGGGATATCCGCGGGCAACGGAACCGCGAGCGGCACGACTGGCAGCGCCCGTGCAAAGACCCCTAGCGCATCCGCCGGAGATTCGATCTCCACCACAGGGCAGTCGAGCCCGAAGCGCCGGGCGAGAGCTTCAAGACGCCGCGCATCGTCAATAATGAAGAACGGCCGGAGTTGCGCGCGCCGCGCCCAGGCTTTGAGCGCGATCTCTCCGCCGACGCCCGCCGGCTCGCCCATGGTGAGCGCAAGCGGTGCGGAGTGCGCGGCCATCGGCAGGCCGGCCTTAGAGGCGCACGTCGATCAGGGCCTGACGGCGCAGATCGCGAAGCTTCTGCCGAGCAATATTATTGAGCTTGGAGTTTTCCAGCATGTTGCGGACCTGTCCCTCATTGGGCACACCCGTGTCCGCCTGACGCGCGCACACCATGACGTAAAGGCGTGCCGCGGTGACGCCGATGGGATCGCTCACCTTGTTCACAGGGAGGTTGACGACGGCATCGCGCACCTTTTCCGGAAGTGCGCCCACATAAACCGGGGGAATCGCGCCGGAGCCGGGGGTCTTGATCTCCGCGGCAAGCTTGTTCATGTCGTCGCACGTCTTGGGCTCACGCATGATCCGCTCGGCATAGGCTTCGAGCTTGTCCGGCGGCAAGGCGCGCCCGCCTTCCGTCGGCAGATAGATTTGCGTCATCGTAATGGCCGCCGCTTGCGGGTCCGGCTCGCCGGAGGCGCGCTTGCCTCTCAACGCGAGGATGCGAAACGCGTCTCCCACGCGAATGGGGTCGGAGATCTGATTCTCCGCCATCGTCGGTACGATCTTCGCGAGGTCTCCTTCGAGGTCGTTCTGGATCACCCAGCCGAGGTCGCCGCCGACGGCGGCGGTTGCGCTTTGCGAGAACTGCTGCGCCGCGGCTTGGAAGGGCGCACCGTCGCGGATCTGCTGCACGAGGCGCTGGCCGAGCTCCCGCGCCGCTTGCTCCGGCAGCGTCAAGCTGATGGGAATTACGATTTCGGAGAGAAGGTATTCCGGCTTGCCCTGGTTGGCTTTGGCGCGGTCGATGACGCTCTTCACTTCTGCCGCGGTCACCACGACTTCCCGCGCCAGATGCTCCTGCGCGACTTTCACCCAAACGCTGTCGGATTCGATCTGGGCATAAAGCGTATCCATGTCGATGCCGCGCTCGTCCATCATCGCGCGCAAGGTGCCGGGCGCCATGCCGTTGCGATCCTCGATCGTATTCACCGCCGCGCGCACCTCTTCGGTCGTCACGGTCACTTTCAGACGACGCGCCTCTTGCATTTTCAAACGCTCGTCGATCAGGGCGTCGATCACCTGCGGCACCAGGCGGCGCTGTACCTCCGGCGAATTCTCGATACGCGCCGTCGCCATGAACAGGCCCATGCGGTTTTGCACTTCACGCACCGTAACGATCTCGTCGTTCACGACCGCGGCGATGCTCATCGCCGGCACGGCGGCGCGCTGTTGGGCGCCCGCGGGCGCCACGCTCGCCGCTATTCCGATCGAAGCGCACAAAAGAAGGGCAATCCGGGACTTCATACGTCGTTACCAGCCTCGCAAACGGGAAGGGGCGTAACATACGCAAGAACCATGGCGAAAACCAGCCGCGTAACCCGGCTTTTCGAAGCTGTAACGTCGCGGATTCACACGCTTTTTCGCGGCTCGCCGGCTTCCCGCGTGCTCGAGGCGCTAGCGCGGAGAGTTGACGTCGGTGTTAAAGCGTATGTCGCCGATGGTCTTGAGGTTGATGCGGAGCATCACCGCGACCCCTTTCCGGAAGTCGCGGTCTTCGGTGCGGTCGTTGGCGATATCGAGGCCCAGAATGAAACATTCGTCTTCATACGTGATCCCCACGTCGGTGCGGATCGGGCCGCCGCCCGGACCAAGGTTGTGGCGGTGGCCGATGACGAGACTCCAGTTCCGATTGAGACGGCTGGAGGCCGACACGTACAGTTCCTCGGTGTTGTTGGGGATTCCCGGTAGCGTTCCGTCCGAGGTCACGAAGACGTAGGTGCCGCCGACGCGGAACGGGTCTGTGCCGGTGGCAAGGCTGACTTCACTGCGCCGGCTTACGAGCGAATTCTTGTCGAGCCGGAATCTGTACTGCATGTCGATATAAGGATTGGGCGTGAAGTCGATGCGCCCGACGATGTCCGAGAAATGCCCTCTCAGCCCCGACAGCGGCGAGAAGATCGGATCGTCGTGGAAGCGATAGACCTGGCCGACCAGGACGGACATCTGTCCGCCGTTTTGCCGGAACGCGGCCCACTTGAGTCCGTAGTTCACGCGCGCGCCGGTTTCGGCCCGGTCGAGACCTGCAAAACGGTGCATGCTGAACAGGTTGGTGTCGTCGAATTCCAGATCGAGGGAGTCCTCGTTTGGAATCTCTTCCGGGTTCACGCCGATCGGGCTGACGGCGGCGAGCACGATCGGCTCCAAGAGCTGGTGGAAGCCGTACTCGTTGCTGACAAAGGGCATGCGCCATTCCAGCGAAGCTTCAGGAACGAAGCGGCCGGACGTCCCGGTGAAGGTATCGCCCGGCGTCGGTCGGAACAGGTCGCGCACGTAGTAACCGTCGGCGCGGACGCCGGCGCGGAAGGCGTAGACGTCCCCGAGCGGACTCGTATACGGCAGGTTCCAGCCCGCGCGCGCCGACAGGCGGGTCGTATCGGTCCCGCGCTCGCGCACCAGCACGAGCCCGTTACCGTCGACGGTCCAATAACCGCCGAGGAAGTCGGGCACGCTTGTGTAGTTGTAGGTAAGCAGCGGCGCGACGACCGGCACCGAATTGCTGGTCAGCGGCAGCCGTTGACGCTGGAAGTAATATGTGTTGGCGGAAAAATAAGTGCTCTGACTGAAGCGCTCGGCGAAAATGTTGGTGGTCAGCCACGACGGCGCATCGAACCCGTAGCGGCGCAGGTAGGTGCGGTCGGTCGCGAGATGAATATCGGTCCCCGAACGCCAATGCTGGTTCATGTCCCAGCGCGCCCAGCTTCTGATGTGGCCGCGCACGTCCTCGGCGAGGTCGGGGTCGCCGCCCATCAAGCTGCCGAACAGGCGGACCTGACCCTTGCGGAAATTCTGGCGATACTCGCCCGTGGCGCCGTTGCCGGCGCTCGATGTCAGGAACGGCGTGATGGTCGCGTCACGGGTCGGACCGAGGTGAATGTAGTAGGGCTGCTGGTAGGAAAGACCGAGGTTGCGGCCCGCGCCGATGGTCGGCAGCAAAAGACCGCTCTTCGGTCCGGCGGTCGGATCGGGATGGGCGAGGTAGGGCGTGTAGAACACCGGCACCCCGCCGAATTCGAGCCAGGCGTTGCGGTAATAGACCATCTCGGCTTCGGAATCATAGCGAACGCGGCCGGCTTTCAGCTGCCATAGCGGGTTGTCGTCGCCGCAGCTGTCGCAGGCGGTATAAACGGCCGAATAGAGTTCGCTGACGCCGCCTGGAATGCGTCGGAACACGCGGCTCGCGAGCCTCGACCTGTCCGACAACAGGACGCGGACTTCCTGCGCCAGTCCTTCCTTGAGATCGCCGGTGACCTGGATGCTCTCGAAGAAGAACACCGAGCCATTGCTTTCCAGGATCGCGACGTTACCCGTGGCCGTGGCGATGTCGGCGCGCCGGTCGTAGACGATCTGGTCGGCCATCAGAAGAAGGTTGCCGCGTTGGATCTCGACCGATCCGGAGGCGGTGACGATGTCGCCGGTTTCGTCCGTGGTCAGCTGATCGGCCAGCAAAAGCGTATTGTCGTCGCCCGCCGCGGCGTCTGCGCCCGTCAATTCCGCGCCGTACGCCGTCGCCGGCAAGGCGAGCGCAAACGCAAGGCCCAGCGCGGCCGCGACGTTCATGCCGAACGCGTGCGCGGCGCTGCGCCGCAAGCGGCGGCCGGGAGGCGGAGAGAACGTCATACGAAGTTGTGGTGCCCTGGTTACGCCGTGCGTGGCCGGAAGGACGCCGGCCGCCGCCACTGCGGTGACAGTAGGATATACAAGCCCACCGGTATGGGGAGCAACGCCACAGCATACAAGGCGGGTATGTATGAATTGTTTTTCGATGCGAGACTCATGACGCCGAGCGCCGCCGCTTGCAGTCCGACCACGACGCCGATGGCCGCGACCATGCGCATGGTCTGGCCCTTGCGATCGAACGGCCCGGTCAACAGGAAGGCGAGGCCGACGAGCGTGAAAGCGATTGCCCCGAGGGGCCCGACGATACGCTGATGGCCTTCGGCCCTCATCCGCACCACGTTCGCTGTCGAAATGCCGTCCGCCTCGGAAAGGTTGAACAGCTCACCGGTCGGCCGCTCGCGGATGTCGGCGTAGCGGTCGTCGCCGCCGCTGTCCACACCCCGGAAGTCCAGGGTGTAGCTGTCGAAGTAAAGGATGGAGAGGTTCGCCGTCCCGCGCCGTAACTCCTGGCGACTTCCGTTATAAAGAACGACGTTCGATTCCCCCTCGCGGCCGCCCAATGTTCCCCGTTCGGCCATCAAGGTCATCGACACTTCCTTGTCGCGCGTATCGTGCACCATGACCCCGACGAGGTCTCCGTTCTTGTCGCGGCCGCGCACGTACACGGTGAGATTTTCACCGATCTGATTGAACGTGCCGTCGCGCAGCAACACCTGTGACACGTCGGTGCGGATCGTCCACTGCAGTTCCTTGAACGAGCGCATCGACGCCGGCACGAGGTAGATCGTGAAGATGAGACCTATGATGACTGCGGCTGCGGCGCACATGAGGGCGGGCGTGGCGATGCGCATCCGGCTCATGCCGGCTGCCTGCGCGACCACGAGTTCGCGGTCGAGCGATAGCTTGCTGTAGACGAACAACACCACGAAGAACAACGCTGCCGGAAGGATGACCGAGAGAAACCAGGGCAGAAGCAGCACCGTCAGCTTCAGCCAGGCGCCGAGTGCGAGGCCTTTGTTGACGATGAACTGGAGGAATTGCAACGACTGGGTCAGCCAGACAAGGAATGCGAGCGCGATGCTGACGAGGCTCGTGCCTACGATCAGCTGCCGGAATATGTACCAGGTGATGCCGGACATCGCGCGGGGTGGCTCCTTCCGCAACTATAGCTCTGCACCTTACACGGGAACCAGGGCGGCGAGGGGAACGCATCTGGTCGTTATTTCATGCGCAGCCGTTGGGCTTGACGCCTTCTCCCCCGCAACAACTTGTACGGGTTCGAGCGGCAAGCGAGACGGCAAAAAATATCCCGTTACAGTGAAACGTTTTGCGGGCCTAAGCGTCTATCATTAAAATGCCTTCATTGCGCCAGGTTGGGCGGCTGAGGGGGACGGAATGTTCGAAAAACGTGGATTGTTGCGCGCCCTTTGCGGTGCGGCGGCTGTTTGCGCGGCGATGCCTGCGCTACCGGCATACGCCGGTGATTTGTCGATATGCATGACGCGGCAAGAAGCCACGGCCTTCAGCCTGCGGCAGCTTCAGAGCCGGCTGATGGTGGCGGCGCTGTCGTGCAATCAGCGCGACGCCTACAACAACTTCGTTGAAACCTTCCGCCCGCCTCTGGCCGATGCCGGCGCGGGTCTGATCAGCTATTTCCAGCGCACCGGCGGTGGCCAGACGGCGCTCAACCGTCACATCACGGAACTCGCCAATGTCGCCGGCTTGTATCGCGCCGAGGATCCGGAGGGTTTCTGCCAGGAGACGTGGAACATGTTCCTCTTGCTTGAGGAGGATCCGGCGGCACTCGAAGCGCAGGCTGTCGCTCACGTGATGGAAGATGCCGGCTCGCCTGCATTGTGCGCCGTGCCGGCGGAACCGCCGCGCGAGATCACGGTGGAAGCGGCCGGCGTTGTCAAAGCCGCCGCGGAAGCCCCGGCTTACACCGTCGACTGAAGGGCGGTCATCCAAAATGGAAAACGCCGGCCTCGCGGCCGGCGTTTTTGTTTTGAAGCCGCAGCTCTAATAGGCGTAGCGCACGCCGACGAGCACGTTGTGGCTCATGATATCGATCCCGTGCGCAAGGGCTTGCGGCGGGATGGTGTGGAACCCGTTGTCGGTTGAACCGATGTAGCGGTAATCCGCGAACCAATGGGCCTGCGCGTTGATCGGCATTTCGAGGCCGATGATCGCCTGCCACTGCATCTTCTTCTGGCTGTCGTCCCACACCGGAGAGGTCGGCACAGTGACATTGTTCCAACTGTTGTTCGCAAGACCGATACCGCCGCCGATATAGGGATGGAAGTTTTCGCCGACCCCGACGTCGAACAGCACGTTGGCCATGAGGCTTAAAGATTTCTGCGATCCCGTGGCGGGCTTATCGCCCACATCGTCGAGACTTGCGCTGCGGTGAGACAATTCCGCTTCGATGCGCAGAAAATCGCTCCAGCGGTAGCCGACCGAGGCGGCCACGTTGAACCCCAGCCGGAAATTGACGTTGCTGCGGCCGGCGAGCGTGCCCGGCGGATCGTCATAGTCGAACCGCGAGCCTTCGGGCATGTGCAGTCCGACGCCCAGTCCTACATACGGCCCCAGCTCCTGGGCGCCCGCGCCGGACGCCGTGAAGGCGAGGCCGAGCGCGAGGGCAACTCCGATTTTCTTCATGATGACTCCCATGATTGGCGCCCGTTCCCCGCGGGCATAAGTCAGGTCGCACTGCAACCATGGCGTTAGCAGGCGCGCGCCGCAAGGCCTTCCTGTCGATTCTGGGAATAAATGCAGGGCGTTGGACGGTACTTACTCGACCACTTTGCCTGGATTCATGAGGTTCGCCGGATCGAGCGCGTGTTTAAGCCGGCGCATCAGGTCGAGCTCCACCGGGTCTTTATAATGCTTCATTTCGCCCACTTTGAGCCGGCCGATCCCGTGCTCGGCTGAAAACGACCCATTCATGCGGACGACCAGGTCGTGGACGAGGCGATTCATCTCGCTCCACTGGGCAAGGTAGGCGGTCTTATCGGCGCCGACGGGCTGGGAAATATTGAAATGAATATTGCCGTCGCCGAGGTGGCCGAAGGGAACCGGACGCGCGCCGGGGAAATGAGCCGCGATCAGCTCGGTTCCTTGGGCGATGAAGGCAGGCACGGCCGAGACCGGCACGGCAATGTCGTGCTTGATGCTTCCGCCCTCATGCTTCTGCGCTTCGGGCAATGACTCGCGGATGCGCCACAGGTTGTTGCGCTGCTCGAGGCTCTCGGCGATCACCGCATCGGTGATGATCTCTTCCCCGAAAGCCGTTTCGAGCAAGGTCTCGAAACTGGCACGCACGCCGGCATCAGGGCGCGACGTCGAAAACTCGATCAATACGTACCAGGGATGCGGCGCCTGCAGCGGGTCCGTCACGCCGGCGATATGTCGCATGCACATCTCGAGTCCGATGCGCGGGATCACCTCGAACGCCGTCACCGCGTCCCCCGACAGGGCGCGTGCGCGGTTGAGAAGCTGCGTCGCGTCCTCGAGCGTATTGACCGCGCACATCGCCGTCGCGGTTTCGGCCGGGCGCGGGAAAAGCTTGAGCACCGCGGCGGTGACGATGCCCAGCGTTCCCTCGGCGCCCACGAACAGCTGCCGGAGCGCGTAGCCGGTGTTGTCTTTGCCCAGCGCCCGCAGTCCGTTCCAAACGCGGCCGTCCGGCAACACCACTTCAAGACCGAGCACGAGATCGCGCGTATTGCCGTAGCGCAGGACATTGATGCCGCCGGCGTTGGTCGCAATGTTGCCGCCGATCTGACAGCTTCCTTCGGCCCCGAGGCTCAAGGGAAAAAGGCAGTTCTTTTCCGCCGCGGCGCGCTGAACCTCGGCGAGGATGCAGCCGGCCTCCACCGTCATCGTGAAGTTGATCGGATCTATCGCGCGCACTTTGTTCATGCGCCCCAGGCTGACGATGATCTCGCTTGCGTCTTCGTGCGGGGCCGCGCCGCCGCACAGACCGGTGTTGCCGCCTTGCGGTACGATCGGGACCTGCGCGGCTGCGCAGGTCCTCACGACCTCTGCGAGCTCCGCCGTATCGGCAGGCCGCACGACCAGCGCGGCTTTCCCGCGATAGAGGCCGCGCTCTTCGTGCAAGTACGGGGCCATGGCGCTTTCGTCGCGGATGCAGGCGGCCGGCCCGACGATGGCGATCAAGCGGTCTAGGAAAGGCTGGTCGAGTGGCACGTGTTCTGCCTCGCGTTTTTACGGCTTTGATATGAAACAAAGCCGGTGCGGGCGCAACTGCCCGTCAGCCGCGGCCGCGTGCCGCGCGCGACAGACGGTCGTTGATCGCCGCTCCTATCCCCGTTTGCGGTACCGGCGAAACCGCAATTCCCGCGTAGTGCGCTGGGTCGTCCAGGGCGCGGATCATGGCGAACAGGTTCGCGGCGGCTTCGCGAAGGTCTCCCGCCGGGCTGAGGTTGAGGGTGGCGCCCGGCGTGGACCCGAATCCCAGCAGAGCTTCTTCCGGAGCGGCCGCATTCGCGTTCATGCGCAGCGGAATCGAAGGAGCGTAGTGCGCCGCCAGTTGCCCCGGGGATTTCGGCGCGGCGGGATCGCCGGACGTCGCGACCGGGCCGATAACCTCGGCGATCTCTTCCAGCGTGATGCTGCCCAGACGCAGAACGGCGGCCGCGCCCGTCAGGTCGAGCACGGTGGATTCAATGCCGACCGGACACGCACCGCCATCGACGATCAGATCGACCTTGTCGCCGAGGGAAGCGGCGACGTGCGCAGCCGTCGTGGGGCTGACGGTTCCGGATGCGTTGGCACTCGGTGCGGCGAGGGGCCGTCCGACGGCAGCCAGAATGCCCTGAGCCAGCGGTTGCGCGGGCATGCGCACGGCGATGCTGTCGAGCCCGGCCGAGACGAGCTGCGAGACCGGGCAGTCCGGCCGGCGCGTCAGGACGAAGGTGAGCGGCCCGGGCCAGAACGCGCGCGCGAGTTTCTCGAAACGATCATCGGCGTGCGCGAGGTCCCTCACCCAATCGCGGCTGCCGAGGTGCACGATCAGCGGGTTGAACGAAGGTCGGCCTTTGGCCTCGAAGATCCGCGCCACCGCCTCGCCTTGGGTCGCGTCGGCGGCGAGACCATAGACCGTCTCCGTCGGCATGGCGACCAGTCCGCCGGCGCGCAGGATCTGGGCGGCCCTTTGGACGATGCTCACGGGATACCTTCGGCAAGGAAACGGCCGTTGAGGTAACTCGGCTTCTTATAGGCAAGCTCGACGCCGTCGAAGGTGTGGACCCGGCCGCCGGCGGCGCGCAGGACCGCATGACCGGCCGCCGTGTCCCATTCGGACGTCGGACCGAAGCGTGGATAAAGATCGGCAAGACCTTCCGCCACCAGGCAGAACTTGATCGACGAGCCCACGACGATCTTGTCCGCGACGTCGTAGGCGTCCAGGAACTTCGTCAATTCCTCGGCGACTTCGTGCGAACGGCTACCGGTGACGACGACGCGCGCCGGCCGCTTTCGCACCGAAAGGGGCGTCGCCGTGCCGTTGCGGCGCACCTCGGCCCGGCGCGCCGCGCCGCCGGGATCGATCGCGCCGACATAGGTTTCGCCCCGGGCGGGGGCGTGAACGATGCCCAGCACAGGCAGCCCGTTCCATATCATCGCGACATTCACGGTGAAGTCGGTGCCGCGCTTGACGAACTCCTTCGTCCCGTCGAGCGCGTCGATCAGCCAAAAGGATTTTCCTTCGAACGCCGGCACCGAGCCTTCCGCCATGCGTTCTTCGGCGACGATGGGGAACGCCGGGTCAAGCCGCTCGATTTCACCGACGACAATGCGCTCCGCAATGCGATCCGCCTCGGTCACGGGTGATGAGTCGGCTTTCGTGAACGTCTCGAAACCGCGTTCGCGCACCTCCATGATGGCACGGCCCGCGGCCTCCGTCGTGGGCGCCAGTCGCTCCATCCAAGCCTCGAGCGTCGCGAATGTCGGAGCCGGCGCCGTCACGCGTTTCTCGCGGCATGGATCGCCTGCCACACTTTCAGCGGCGTGAGCGGCATATCGAGATGAGCGATGCCGAGCGGCGCCAAGGCGTCGAGCACGGCGTTGACCACGGCGGGCGTCGCGCCGATGGTCCCGGCCTCGCCCGCGCCTTTCAATCCCAAGGCGTTGCGCGGTGTCGGGACTTCCGTGTAAGCGAAGTTGAACGGCGGCGTATTGTCCGCGCGCGGCATGCAATAGTCCATGAACGAGCCCGTCAGCAGCTGGCCTGCCTCATCGTAGACCGCTTCTTCGAACAAAGCCTGACCGATGCCCTGCACCGCGCCGCCGACGATCTGACCTTCCATCAGCAGAGGATTGAGCGCCACGCCCAGGTCGTCCTGGATCGTGTAGTTGACGAACGAGATCACGCCCGTCGCCTCGTCCACGTCCAACTCGCAGATATGGCAGCCGTTGGGGAATGTCGCTCCCGCGGGCGAGAAGCTTTCGCTCACGTACAGCCCGGCTGCGATCCCCGCAGGCCGTCGTTCTTCATCGAACGATGCCGCGACAACCTCGCGCAGGCCGATGGAATGGTTGGAACGCGCAACGCGGAACACGCCGGCGTCGAACGAGATGTCCTGCGCTTTAGCCTTCAGGAGATGTGCAGCCATCTGTTTGCCGTGCTCGATCATTTTTTGGCAATTCACCATCACCGCGCTGCCGCCGACCGGCACGGATCGCGAACCGCCGGTCCCAAATCCGGTGGGAATCAGATCGCTGTCGCCCTGTTTCACGGCAATCTGCGCGATGGGGATGGAAAACGCGTCGGCGGCGATTTGGGCGTAGACCGTCTCGTGTCCCTGTCCGTTCGATTGTGTGCCGATGAGGATCGACAATCGCCCGTCTTCGCCGAAGAAAAGTTGCGGCGTCTCTCCGTTGCCTCCGGCGCAGGCCTCGACGTAATAGCTCATTCCGAAGCCCCGCAGCTTGCCTTCTCGGCGCGCGAGCGCCTTGCGCTCTCCGATACCTTCGGCGCGGGCGCGCGCCAGCGCCGCTTCCATAAGCTCGGCATAGCGACCTGAGTCGTATTTCGGTCCGAGCGCCGTTTGAAATGGAAACTCGTCGGGCCTGATGAAATTGCGCCGGCGCAGCTGTACGGCCGAGATGCCGGTCTCCTGTGCGGCCTTCTCCACCAACCGTTCGATGAGATAGGACGCCTCCGGGCGTCCGGCGCCGCGATAAGCGTCCAGCGGCGCCGTGTTGGTCATCACGACTTGCACGGTCACCTGGGCCGCGGGAATGCGATAGGCTCCGCAATACATGCCGCCGCCGGCGCCGGTCTGGATGAACGCGCCATATTGCGAAAGATAGGCGCCGACGTTTCCGAGGTATGAGACGCGCAGCGCCAGGAACATACCGTCCTTGTCGAGGGCGAGTTCCCCATGCGCAATCTGATCGCGGCCGTGCGTGTCGTTGAGGCAGCTCTCGGCGCGGTCCGCGGTCCACCGCACGGCGCAGCCAAACGCGCGGGCCGCCACCAGGCACAGCAGCGGTTCGTGGAACAGAAAATTCTTCAGGCCGAATCCGCCGCCGACGTCCGGTGTGATCATGCGGATGTTTTCCGGCGCAACGCCGAGGACGCTTGCGCACCAGCCCTTGTGCGCGTGCACGCCCTGCGTTCCTTGCGTCAGGGTGAAACGGCCCGTGTCCGCGTCGAACGCGGCGAGGGCGCTGCGCGGCTCCATCGCCGTCGGCAGAAGGCGTGAATTGCGGATGTCGATGCGAACGACGCGGTCCGCTCTTGCGAAGGCTGCGTCCGTCTTTGCCTTGTCTCCGATCGACCATGTGAGAAGGACGTTGCCCGGCGCCTCCGGATGGATCGTCGGCGCCGTCGTCGCATCGGCCAGTCCGGCCACGACTGGCAGGTCCTCGTAGTCCGGCGCGATGAGCTCTGCGGCGTCGCGCGCCTCGGCGAGGGTTCGCGCAATGACCGCCGCAACCGGCTCGCCGACGTAACGCACGCGTGTCTTCGCGAGGATCGGTCGCTCGGGCGGCGTCGGCGCTTTTCCGTCGGCGCCGCGCGGGACCGCGCCGACGGGGATGGGGCCGATCTTCATGTCCTCGAGGTCCGCCGCCGTCAGTACGCCGATGACGCCCGGCGCGTTGCGGGCTTCGTCGGCGGCAAGCGAGACGATCTTCGCATGCGCGTGGGGCGAACGAAGGACAAACAGGAATGCCTCCCCGGCGACCGAAATGTCGTCCGTGTAGCGCCCGGTTCCTGTCAGAAACCGCTCGTCCTCGACGCGCCGTATGGCCTGGCCGACGCCAAACCTGCCCATAGCCGAACCTTCGATAACGTATGAGTTGCCAAGGCCCAACGTAGGCCGCTCACCGCGCGGTTGTCCATGCCATGAGGTTGATTCAGGCATTGGACCTGCCTAGGTTACGTCCACCTCTCGCGTCTCTCTCCAGCTCAGGCCCTTCCATGAACATCACCTTCAATAAGATCGCCATTCCGGCCCAAGGCGCCGTTGTCCTGCCGGTCGCCGACGGCGGCCGCTTGGGCGCTGCGGGATCGTCGCTCGATAAGCGGACGGGCGGAGCACTGTCGCGGGCGATGAAGGCCGCCGACTTTCGTGGCAAGCGCGAGAAGACGCTGACGATCGTCGTTCCGGCGCGTACGAAGCTCTCGCGCGTCGTCCTGGTCGGCGTCGGCGATCTCAAGAAAATCGATGGTATGGCGGCTGAACGCCTCGGCGCGGTGATGTTCGATGCTCTCGCCGCCGACATCAACGCGGCCATCGTGCTTGATCTCTTTGACGGCCCGGACGGCGGCTCCATCGCGGCCAATATCGCGGGGGGTGCGCTGCAGAAGTCCTATCGCTTCAGCAAGTACCGCACCAAGGACGAGGCGGACTCGAAGCCGAAGCTGAAGGCGGTCGTCGTCCAAACCGCCGCCGCCGCGGAAGCGAAACGGATTTTCGGCGACGTCGCGGCGGTTGTGGACGGAATCTTCTTTACCCGCGATCTCGTCAGCGAACCGGCCAATGTGATCTACCCGGAATCCTTTGCCGCGCGCGCGCGCGAGCTGGCGAAAGACGGCATCAAGGTCGAGGTCCTCGGCGAAGCGCAGATGAAGAAGCTCGGCATGGGCTCGCTGCTCGGCGTCGGCCAGGGCTCGGAGCGGGAATCGCAGCTGCTGGTGATGCGCTGGGACGGGGGCGGCCGTTCGAGTGCGCCGCTCGCCATTGTCGGCAAAGGTGTCTGTTTCGATACCGGCGGCATCAGCCTCAAGCAGCCGCCCGGCATGTGGGACATGAAATGGGACATGGCGGGAGCGGGCATCGTCGCCGGATTGATGCGCACGCTCGCGCGCCGCAAGGCGAAGGTGAACGTCGTCGGTCTCTGCGGGCTGGTCGAGAACATGCCCGACGGCCGCGCGCAACGTCCCGGCGACGTGGTGACTTCCATGTCGGGCCAGACGATCGAGGTGCAGAATACCGACGCCGAAGGCCGGCTCGTGCTCGCCGACGTCATCTGGTACGCCCAGCAGCGTTTCAAGCCTTCGGCCGTCGTCGATCTCGCCACTCTGACCGGCGCCATCATCCAGACCTTCAACGATCACTATGCCGGTCTTTTCGCCAACGACGACGACCTCGCCCAGCGGCTCGCCGCGGCGGGCAAGACGGTCGGCGAGCGCCTGTGGCGCATGCCAATGGGCGAAGAATACGACCGCGAGCTCAAGTCGCTGATCGCCGACATGAAGAACATCGGCAGCGGGAAAGGCGGCAGCATTACCGCCGCGCAGTTCATCCAACGCTTCGTTCAAAAGAACGTGGCGTGGGCGCACCTCGATATCGCCGGGGTGGTCTGGAACGAAAAGGGCACCGTCCTGTCGGCGCCGGGCGCCACCGGTTTCGGCGTGCGCCTTCTGAACCGGTTCGTCGCCGACAACTACGAGCGTTGAGCTTACGGCTTGGTGTGGCTCGCGCGCTTATAGGCGTAGACGAATTCCGCATCCCGCGTCGGCGACGCATTGCCTTTGGCGCCGAGGTTGGTGAAGAACTCCGCCACCTCGGCCGCCTGCAGCTCCGACATCGCGTGGCGGAACAGGCCTTTGTCGCCGGACTTGAACTTGTGGGTGCCGAACAGTTGTTGTTTCGGGTCGGCCGCGGTGCCGACGTACCAGTCCCGGTAGTTCGCGCCGTGGCGGCCCATGAATTCCTGGAAGTCGTCCAGGATTTCGGATTTGCTCTTGGCCATCGCGCAAGGACCCTTTCAACGAGAATATGACGGACCGAAACCATAACTGCCGGTTTTGCCCGCGCAACACGCTTTTATGCGGGACCATGGCTGTGGATAAGTCGGCTGATATGCGCTTTTCGCACATTGCTGTGTCGCGGCCGCGGGGCTAAATAGCCGCCCGCCTTAGGAGAAATTGCTCGATGACCCTGGTCCGTCCCTTCGCCGGCCTGCGCCCCGCGCTTCAGCACGCGGCCGCGGTGGCCGCGCCGCCCTACGACGTGCTCAACACCGACGAAGCGCGTGCGCGCGCCAACGGCAGGCCGCACAGCTTTTTGCATATCTCCAAGCCCGAGATCGATCTGCCGGCCGACACCGATCCCTATGCGGCGATCGTCTACGAGACCGGAGCGAAAAATCTCGCGCGGCTTGTCGAGGACGGCATCCTCATTCGCGACACCGAGCCTCACTACTATGTCTACCGCTTGAAGATGGGCGATCACGTGCAGACGGGAATCGTCGTCGCCGCGTCGGTCGCCGATTACGACACCAACCGGATCCGCAAGCATGAATTCACGCGGCCGGACAAGGAAGACGACCGGGTGCGACAGATCGAGGCGCTCAACGCGCAGACCGGGCCGGTGCTTCTCGCTTATAAAGCCGACGACGCGGTCGATAGCATCATCGAAAGCGCCGCGAGCGCGGCGCCTTTGTACGATGTCACCGCCGACGACGGCATTCAGCACACCCTATGGTGCATCTCCGATGCCGCCACCATCGACCGTCTGACGCTGCTGTTCGATGGGATGAAGGCGCTTTACATCGCCGACGGTCACCATCGCTCCGCCGCCGCTTCGCGGGTCGCCGCCGCGCGCCGCGGCAAGGGCAGCGCGGATGCGGCCGAATATTTCCTCGCCGTCGCCTTCCCCCACGACCAGATGCGCATCTTCGACTACAATCGCGTGATCAAGGACCTCGGCGGTCTGTCGAACGAGGCTTTTCTGGCTCGGATCGCCGAGCGCTTCGACGTTCGCCCGTCGGGCGGTCAAGTGCGCCCCGACAGGCCGACGCGCTTCGGGATGTTCCTCGGCGGGCGCTGGTACCAGCTCGACGTCAAGCCGGCGCATGTCCCGGCGCACGATCCGGTCGCGCGGCTGGACGTTTCCCTGCTTCAGGACAATCTCATCGCTCCGGTGCTCGGCATCGGCGATCCGCGCCGCGACAAGCGCATCGATTTCGTCGGCGGCATCCGTGGTCTCGGTGAACTGGAAAAGCGCGTGACCTCCGGCGAGATGAAGGTGGCATTTTCTCTGCATCCGACGACGCTGGAGCAGCTGATGGCCGTCGCCGACGCCGGTCAGGTGATGCCGCCGAAGTCCACATGGTTCGAGCCCAAGCTCGCCGACGGGCTCGTCAGCCACGTGCTCGACTGAGTGAGCGAGAGGAAGCCAAAGGTCATCGTCGTCGCCGGACCGACGGCCTCCGGCAAGTCGGACCTGGCCCTCGCGCTCGCCCAGGCCCTTGGCGGCGTCATCATCAATGCCGACAGCCAGCAGCGCTATCGCGACTTCCCGATCCTGACCGCACAGCCGACGGCGCGCGAGCTCGCACGCGCTCCGCATCGCCTGTTCGGCGATCTCGAAGCCCACGAGATCAGCACGGCGGCGGAATGGGCGGACAAAGCCGCCGCGGAGATAAGGGCCGCGAATTCGCGGGAACGTGTTCCGATCGTCGTCGGCGGCACGGGTCTTTACCTGCGCGTCCTGATGCAGGGCGTCGCCGCGATCCCGCCGATTCCCGACGACGTCCGGGCCGCCGGCCGGGCGCTGCTGGCCGATATCGGGAACGAGGCGTTTCACCTGCGTCTTGCCGCGCGCGATCCCGCCGCTGCCGCGCGCATCCCTGTCGGCAACACACAGCGGCTCGCGCGGGCGTGGGAAGTGGTGGAGGCCACGGGCACGCCGCTGTCGGTATGGCAGCAGGTGAGGGCGCGGCCGGCCGTCGATGCGGCCTTCTTCTCGATCCTGATCATGCCGCCGCGCGAAACCATCGTCGCCGCCTGCGCCGCCCGTTTTGAAGCGATGCTCGCAGCCGGGGCGCTGGCCGAAGTGCAGCGCGCACAGGCGAAACAGATCCCCCGGGAGGCGCCGGCGATGAACGCTCTCGGCGCGCGGGAACTCGCCGACTATCTCTCCGGCCGCTTGGATCGGCCACAGGCGATAGCGGCCGCTGAAGTCGTCACGCGCCAATACGCCAAGCGTCAGGCGACCTGGTTCCGACATCAGTTTAATTCGAATCTCACCCTTGAGGCGCGATATACGGACGACAAGCGGACGACGGTCGTAGGCCGCGTTGGGGAATTTCTCAAGGAGCTTCAGTGAAAATTGGCAGCGCGGCCCTCGCGGCCTTTCTGACCTTCGGCGCGACCGCCGCCTCGGCCGCCGACCTCGACACCGTGCGCACGGCGCTGACGCCGCTGCGTCAGAGCACGACGGATCCCGCCTCGCGCATGCCTCGCGAGTTCCTCACCGTCCGTGATTCCCTTCGCGACTGGATCGAAACGCGCCTTGCCGGCTTTCCGCAATTCGGCGACGCCGCTGCCTTCGCCAAGACCCTGAACGCGGAGATCGCGGCCAAGGATCTTGCTTGCATTGACGGCAAGGAGCCTGGTTACAACAGATGTGCGAGCCCGCGCGAGCTGGACGCCCGCGGGTTCCTCGGCCTCGTCGAGGTCGCGCGTGTCCAAGACCTGCTCATCGTCCAGGCTGAGACCGGAATCCCTTGCGGATTTGACGAGACCGCATACGTCTACGAGTGGGTCAACGACGGCTGGCGGCGCCTGGTCGACACCTCGCAAGCCGCCGCCGGGGGCCCCTATCTCGCCGAACAGATCGAGCAGGTCCTGTTCGTGCAGCCGGACGGCATGCCGCGCGACGCCCTCTTGCTGGCCGTCACCGGCGCGACGCCGTCCTGCGCCGATCAATACCGTCCCGTTCATTATCGCGTGTGGTCCGCCAAACGGGGCACCGGATCCTCGCTGGTCGTCGACGGGCGCGAAGGCGACGCTGATGTCGCGCGCCGGAGCCCGGCGGTTTCCGCGCGCTTCGAAGACGGCGATCTGCTGCTCGAGATGGATTTGCGCAGCTTCGACCCGTCGCGCCGCAGCCGCGTTGCCGTGCGCCGCTTCAATTTCGACAAGCCGCAGGCCGCGCGCGTGGCGCCCCTCGCTCTAAGCCCCCGCGATTTCGTCGAAGAATGGTTGCGCTCGTCCTGGAGCGCCGCGGCGACGTGGACGTCGCCTGCGGCGCGCGGCGCGCTTGCGCCCGTGCACGCGTCCGCCCATCAGAATCTCTCTCGCGCGCGCTTCAGCGGCGCGACTCTCCGCTGCGCCGGCGATTCGGCGGTGCAGGTCGGCGTACGGTTTGCCGACGGCGAGCGCTTCTTCCGGGTGAAACATGACCCCGCCGGGGCCTATGTGATGCTCGCCGCCGACTCGGCGCCGGCCGACACCTGCGCCCGGCCCGATGCGAGTCTCGACTCCCCCCGCACCCTGTTCTAATGGGGTCAGACTCCATTTCTCTCGCTCACTCTGACCCCTTTTCCTGCGCTTTACTTCGCCCCTGATAAATCTGGATTTTTTTGCCCTCGCCCCTTCCCATCGCCAGGGCTTCATGAGACATTAACCGCGGCTGCAGCAAGATACATGGCGACGACCTTTCGAGGCCGTTGAAGAAATTTTTACAAGCCATTGATTTGCAGGCAAAAAGACGAAGGCGCTGGGACGCCCCAGTCTGTGGATAACAGCCCTCCGGCGCGCGCCGAGTCTAGAATGCGACGCACCGGTCGACTCAACCGTTTATCCACAGGGGCTTCAGCACTTTGGACGCGGACCGGGGTCTGCGACTTACGTCCTCCTCTCCTTCCCGTGCGAGAGGCGGCCATCGAGCGCCAGCGGACGACACCGTCCGCCGCGCGCCGAAAAAAAGTCGCGCACACCCTGGTCGCTTTTCGCCCCGCAGCTCGCGGCGACGAGGCATGACGGACGATTGCGACGTGAACTTCGAGACCATCTTGCGCAGGCGCGCAGCCATCACACCGACGCAACGGGAATTGGGCGGAGCGGACGATCACGGTTGAGGACGCGCGTCGGCGGGCACGCGGCGCGCTGGCGCCTGCCCCGCGGATGAGGCACAGGGCGAGGGAAACGAGGGAGATGGCGCCGCGAATTTCGAACGTTTGGGGCGTCATATGCGGGGGATCACGAATATGCAGGCGCATGCGGACAGGGGCATCATCCGCGCGCGCCGGCATCCGGATCACAAGATAGGAACGAGTAGAATTACATGTTTTCGAGACTGACGGGCTGGCTCTCCGCCGATATGGCCATCGACCTCGGCACCGCGAATACCCTGGTCTACGTCAAGGGCCGCGGGATCGTGCTCAACGAACCTTCGGTCGTGGCGCTCGCCGAGTCCAAGGGCCGCAAGCAGGTGCTTGCGGTCGGCAACGAAGCCAAGCAGATGCTCGGCCGCACGCCCGGCAACATTCAGGCCATCCGCCCGCTGCGCGATGGGGTCATCGCCGACTTCGAAGTCGCCGAGGAGATGATCAAGCACTTCATCCGCAAGGTTCACAACCGCCGCAGCTTTGCGAGCCCGCTCGTGATCGTGTGCGTGCCGTCCGGTTCCACCGCGGTCGAACGCCGCGCCATCCAGGAATCCGCCGAAGCCGCCGGCGCGCGCAAGGTCTATCTGATCGAAGAGCCCATGGCCGCGGCCATCGGCGCCGGCCTTCCCGTCACCGAGCCCACCGGCTCGATGGTCGTCGATATCGGCGGCGGCACGACGGAAGTCGCCGTGCTGTCGCTCTCGGGCATCGTTTACGCGCGCTCCGTGCGCGTGGGCGGCGACATGATGGACGAGGCCATCATCAACTATATCCGCCGCCACCATAACCTTTTGGTCGGCGAAAGCTCGGCCGAGCGCATCAAGAAGGAGATCGGCTGCGCCTGTCCGCCGGAAGCCGGCGACGGCGAGACCATGGAGATCAAGGGCCGCGACCTGATGAACGGCGTCCCGAAGGAAATCGTCATCAGCCAGCGCCAGATCGCCGAAAGCCTTGCCGAGCCGGTCACCGCCATCATCGACGCCGTGAAGGTGGCGCTCGAACATACGGCGCCCGAGCTCGCCGCCGATATCGTCGACAAGGGCATCGTGCTCACCGGCGGCGGCGCGATGCTGCACAATCTGGATTTCGTGCTGCGCCATGCGACCGGCCTGCCGGTGTCCATCGCCGACGATCCGCTCTCGTGCGTCGCGCTGGGCACGGGCAAGGTGCTCGAGGAAATGAAGATCCATCGCAACGCGCTCACCACGATGTACTGACGACAAACGGTTCGGGGGTAGGGGACGACGAAAGTGCGGGGCTCGACAGGACAGATTTCCCGCCTGGGGACGCTCAAATCGCTCTTGCAGCGGTTTGCGTTCCTGTCGCTGATCGGCGTCACTTTTGCCTTGATGCTGATCGGCAAGGCCGACACGGTCCTCGTCGAGCGCGCCCGCTCCGCCGTCACCGATGCCGTCGCGCCGATCCTGCGCGTGATGAGCGAGCCGGCGAGCATCATCGCCCACACCATCAACAACGTGCGCGAGCTCGCCTCGATCCGCGAGCAGAACGCCCAGCTGCGCGAAGCCAACGGGCGCCTGCTGCAGTGGCAAGCTTTGGCGCAACGCCTGGAGGCCGAGAATAAATCGCTGCGCTCGCTGCTCGCACTCGTGCCCGAGCCCGGCGCCGAGTTCGTCTCGGCCCGCGTCGTCGGCGACGTCGGCGGCGCGTTTGCGCAGTCGGTCATCATCACCGCCGGGCTTTCCTCAGGCGTGGCCAAGGGCCAGATCGTGATGACTGGGGAAGGACTGGTCGGGCGCGTGACGCAGGCCGGCAACGCCTCCTCGCGCGTTCTGCTCATCACCGACATCAACTCGCGCATTCCGGTGCTCGTGGGCGAAGCGGGCAACCGCGCCATCCTGGCCGGCGACAACGGCGCGCGCCCGAAGCTCCTCTATCTCAACCAGAGCGCCGCCGCGCCCGGCGACAAGGTCGTGACGTCGGGCGACGCCGAGGCGTTCCCGCCGGGCATCCCGATCGGTCAGGTCGCGGCGGTCGAGGACGGAAACGTTGCGGTCGAGCTCTTCGTCGCGCGGGACAAGCTGCAATACGTCCGCGTCGCCGACTATGGTCTCGCGGGCATCCTGATCGAACCGCCGGCGGGGCAGCCATGATGCAGCCGACGCTGCTTCAGAGTGTCGACCTCTCGGCGCGGCGGGCGCTTCCGGCGGCCCTGACGCTACTCCTGCTGCTGTTCGCATTGACGCCCACCAATGTGCCGGGGCTTGCGCCCGTCATGCCGATGTTCGCGCTGATGTCGGTTTACTTTTGGTCCATCTACCGTCCGGATCTCATGGGGTACGGCGCGGTCTTCGGCCTCGGTCTGCTCGAAGATCTGTTGACCGCGACGCCGATCGGGTCGACCGCGCTGGTCTTCCTCCTCACCCAGTGGATCGTCCTGCGCCAGCAGAAATTCTTCAACGCGAAACCGTTCGCCGTCACCTGGTTCGCCTTCGTCTTCATCGCCGCCGCGGCGGCGCTGATCCGCTGGCTCGCCGTCGGTTTCATGTCCGGCTCCGGCTTCACGCCCGCCGGCCCGATCTTCGCGTCCTATCTCATCACCGTCGCCGTGTATCCGCTGATCGGTTGGCTCCTTGCCAAGACGCAAGCCAAGCTCATGGGGCACGTCTAGCCATGATGATCACGAGAGACAGCGACTGGACCAAGATGTTCAATCGCCGGGCCATGATCCTTGGCGGCGCGCAGGGCGTGCTCACGGCGGCGCTCGTCGGGCGCATGTACTACCTGCAGGTCATCGAGGCCGACCGCTACCGCACCCTGGCCGAAGACAACCGCATCAACATTCAATTGCTCGCGCCGCCGCGCGGTCGCATCCTCGACCGCTTCGGCCAGCCGCTGGCGATCAACAAGCAGCAGTTCCGCGTGCTGATCGTGCCCGAGCAGGCGACAAAGCTGACGCCGACGCTCGACCTGCTCGCCCGCATCGTCGAGCTTTCCGAACACGACCGCGAACGGATCAAGAAGGAAGTCGGCCGCAAGCGCGGCTTCGTGCCGGTGACGATCAAGGAAAATCTCACGTGGGACGAAATGGCGCGCATCCAGGTCAATGCGCCGGACCTTCCCGGCGTCATGATCGACGAAGGCCTCACGCGCTACTATCCGCAGCACGAGAACGCGGCGCATTTGCTCGGCTACGTCGCCGCGGTGGACGAAGACGAACTGACGGGCGATCCGCTGCTCCAGGTTCCCGGTTTCCGCATCGGCAAGGACGGCGTCGAACGCATCTACGACCTCAAGCTCCGCGGCAAGGGCGGCGTCAGCCAGGTGGAAGTGAACGCCTACGGCCGCACCATCCGCGAGCTCAAGCGCGAGGAGGGCCAGCCCGGCGCCGACGTCATCCTCACCATCGACGAGCGCATCCAGAGGTTCGCGGGCGAGCGACTCGGCGAGGACAGCGCCTCGGTCGTGGTCATGGACGTGCATACCGGCGACCTCATCGCCATGGTCTCCAACCCCAGCTTCGATGCGAACGCCTTCTCGCGCGGCCTGACGCAGGAAGAGTGGAAAGCGCTGTCGACCAACGACCATACGCCGCTGATCAACAAGGTCGTCTCGGGTCAATATTCGCCGGGCTCGACCTTCAAGCTCGTGGTGACCCTCGCGGCGCTCGAGCACAACGTCATTTCGCCCGAGCAGACAATTCATTGCTCCGGGCGCGATCCGAAAATTCCCCAATTCCAATGCCATAAGATTCACGGCAGCGTGAACATGCAGCGCGCGATCTCGACCTCGTGCGACATCTATTTCTACGAAATGGCGCGCCGCTTGGGGCCCGACAAGATCGCCGACATGGCGCGCAGGTTCGGCCTCGGCCAGGCGTTGGGGCTGGGACTCTCCGGCGAGAAGGGCGGACTGATCCCGACCGAAGCCTGGAAGAAAGCCGCCCGCGGCCAAAGATGGACCCCGGGCGAAACCCTGAACACCGGCATCGGACAGGGCTACGTGTCCGTCACGCCCCTGCAGCTCGCGACCATGACCGCGCGCGTCGCCAACGGCGGCCTTGCGGTCAAGCCGCGCCTGGTGCGCACGGTTGACGCCAAGGGCGAGGACCCGGCCGCGGCGCAGAACGCCGAACTCCCGTCGCTGGGCATTCCGCCGCAGCACATGGCCGTGCTCCATGCCGGCATGTATGACGTGATCAACGGGCCGCCCGGCGCGACCACCGCGGCCGCCATGGGCAAGCTGCGCTTCAAGGATCCCGAGCGCAAGGACTGGAAGATGGCCGGCAAGACCGGCACGGCCCAGGTGCGCAGCCTGTCCGACGCCGAGCGTGAAACCTATAAGCGCAACCCCGATGCGCAGCCGTGGAAGCACCGCGACAACGCTTTCTTCGTCTGTTTCGCCCCCGCCCACGCGCCGCGCTACGCCATCGCGGTCGCTGTGGAGCATGTGCCCTTCGGCGGCGGCGGCGGCTCCTATGCCGCCCCGATCGCCCGCGACATCATGGAAGAGGTGCTGCGTCTCGATCCCTCGCGCAAGCCGCGGGTCGACGAGCAGATCGTCGCCGACGCCGCCCCGCTGCCGGCGGCCAAGCCATGACCGAGCTCGGCTTCGACTCCGCCCGCTTGCGCCGCGGCGACATGTCGCCGGTGGAAAAGATCTGGCAGATGAGCTGGTCCCTCCTGTTCTGGGTCAGCTGCATCTTCGCCTTCGGCTTCGCCATGCTCTATTCGGCCGCCGGCGGCAGCCTTGAGCCCTGGGCCGGGCCGCAGTTGGCCAGGTTCATTTTCGGGCTCGGTGTGGTCGCGGTGGTGGCCATCATCGATGTGCGCCTGATCATGCGCTTCTCCTATCTTTTCTACTTCGCGGTCCTGTTGATGCTGGTCGCCGTCGATGTGCTGGGGTTCGTCGGGAAAGGCGCGCAGCGCTGGATCGACCTCGGCTTCATCAGTCTGCAGCCGTCCGAGCTCATGAAGCCGGCGATCGTGCTCGCGCTCGCGCGCTACTTCCAGGGCGTGACCCAGGACGAGATCGGAAATCCGCTGCTCCTGCTCATTCCCCTGGGCATGATCGGCGCGCCGGCGGCGCTCGTCTACCTGCAGCCCGACCTCGGCACGGCGGCGCTGATCGTCATGAGCGCCGTGTTCATGCTGTTCATGGCCGGCGTGCGCTTGTGGAAATTCGCCGTCATCGGGGTCGCGGGGATCTGCGCGGCGCCCGTCGCCTGGATGTTCCTCCACGACTACCAGCGCAACCGGGTGCTCACCTTCCTCAACCCCGAAAGCGACCCCCTCGGCACCGGCTATCACATCCTGCAATCGAAGATCGCCTTCGGCTCGGGCGGCCTCTTCGGCAAGGGCTTCATGGGCGGCACCCAGGCCCACCTCAACTTCCTCCCCGAGCGCCATACCGACTTCATCGCCACCATGCTCGCCGAAGAGCTCGGGATGATAGGCCTCCTCGCGCTCCTGACCGTCTTCGTGATCTTCATCTGCTATGGCTATGCCATCGCATTGCGCTGCCGGCACACCTTCGGCCGCCTGGTGGCGATGGGCCTGACCGCCAGCTTCTTCCTCTATTTCTTCATCAATCTCGGCATGGTGATGGGCCTGCTGCCGGTCGTGGGCGTGCCCATGCCGTTCGTCTCCTACGGCGGAACCTCGCTCCTGACGCTCATGTTTTCGGTCGGGCTATTGATGAACGTCTACGTTCATCGCGACACGCAGATGGGCGCGAGAGGCGGCTTCAACGATTTCTAGCGCGCCGCTCAGCGCTCCTTGCGCATCCAGAAGCCGCCGCCCGGGTTGTCCCAGAAGTTCGGCAGGACGTCCTGACATTCGGGATGCGCATGGGCGAACCAGCTGCTGAAGAACAGCACGCGATAGTTCGCGTTGTTCATCAGGAAGGCGCGCAGCAGATAGAGCTCGTTCCACGAGCGATTTCCGTCGAAGAACCATTCCCGCGGATACTCGAACGGGTGGAAGATATCGTGGAAGTGGATCAGCACGCCGGGCTTCAACACCGGCAGGACGCGGAAGAAGATGTGATTGACGTCGCTGCCCGCCTTGGCGACGTGCGTCGAATCGACGAACAGGATGTCGCCGGCTTCGAGGTCGGCGAAGACCTCGAGCGGAACGCTTTGGACCGTCTGGCGCAGGAGGCGCGTGCGGGCCCTGTCGGCGTCCGTCAGCAGTGCGAGCAGGCGGGCGGGATAGGGCTCGATGAATGTCGCGGCGATCTCACCCCCGAAGAATTTTGCGTTGATGTCCAGGAACAGGGCGGAGGAAAAGCCCGAGCCCACCTCGATCACGCGCCGCGGCCGATGCTCGAGCAGCATGCCCGCATAGATCGTCGCGTCGCCGGGCCCGAAGTGATCGTTGCCGCTGTAGTAGCGCAGGCCCGCCCGCGCGGCTTCGTCCTGGCTGAAGACGATGGTGAAGCGCGCGGCGTGGGCGGCAAATTTGTCCCACAGCGCGCGCTGCGACGCCGCGGCGAGATCCACATCGGGCAGCGGGGCGTCGGGATCGAAGATGGTTTTTGCGCGCGCCGCGATGTCGTGCAGGTCGGCGATCGGCGAATAGAAATGCCCTGGCGGCACCCAGGTGCGTCTCGACGCGAACCATCTCCAAAGCCGGCCCGGCTTGGGCGCGTCATGCGCGGGCGCCTGGGCCGCGCCGGCGTCCGGGGTCTTTTTCCTGCGGAAAATCACGCGCGCGATCCTACCCTGATCGCGGTCGATCCGGCGCCAAGGTTCGCTTCACAGGCGTGGAACGGAAGGCCCGCGGCCCGGCATCTGTCAGAAGGCGAATTTGGCGGACCGGTCATGCGGGAGGGGGCGGCAGGTTGCGCCCGGCATAAAGCGCCGAGCGCTTTGGAAATGCAAGATTTTCCGGGTCCGGAAGCTCGCTTGTCACGGCGCGGCCAACACTCTATAAGAACCGCCTTTCGAGGCGACGGCCGCACCCTTCGACCCAGGTTGGCCTTTCCACAGCCCGAAGGGCGCATAGCTCAGTTGGTAGAGCAGCTGACTCTTAATCAGCGGGTCCCAGGTTCGAGTCCTGGTGCGCCCACCATTTCTTCTCGAGTGATTGAATTCCGATGTTGTGTGAGCCCGGTGCATCGTGCGCGCCGGATTTTTCATTATCGCACGCCCGAATTTCCGAGGATTATCAACGTAGGTGCTA
>JBFWOJ010000027.1:0-38321 GCA_050250575.1 Rhodospirillaceae bacterium
GCCGGCCAACACGACCCTCAATACCATCCCTCACCTGCGTACGCTTTTCGGGTGTCAGGTCGGACTATCGGATCACACCATGGGGATCGGGGTCTCGGTGGCCGCAGTGGCTTTGGGCGCGACTGTTATCGAGAAGCACTTCACCTTGCGCCGGGCCGACGGAGGCGTGGACAGCACGTTTTCGATGGAGCCGGAAGAACTGGAGAGTCTCGTGACTGAAACCGAACGAGCCTGGCAAGGCATGGGCCAGATTTCCTACGGCTGTACCGCGGCGGAAAAGCCTTCGTTGCGCTTCCGCCGCTCCATCTATGTCGTGCGCGACCTGCAACCGGGCGAAGTCCTCACGCGCGAAAACCTTCGCTGCATTCGCCCCGGCCTCGGCCTTGCGCCTAAGCACTACGAAACGCTTCTGGGGCGGCCTGTCCGAAAAGCCGTGAAAAAGGGCACGCCCGCGAATTGGGACATGCTCTGATCCGCCGCGCCGGCGATTCGAACAGGAAATTAATACGTTAGCAGCGGCTCGGGCTTCTACACTCCGGCAATATCCGTTGATCGGGGACGCGGGCCCAGCCTATATGACCGGCTAATCGCGCCGCCCTGGCGGCGCCCCCTGACGTGGTGAAGACCTGCATGCTCAAGCAATGCAACGCCTGCAATCTGCCGGAAACTTACGAGACCATCGAGTTCGATCCCAAGGGCGTCTGCAACGTCTGCCGCCAGACGGAATTCAAAGCCGCGACGATCGACTGGACGGGCCGGAAGGCGGAGCTCGACAAACTTGTCGAGCAGTACCGCGGCAAATACGAGTACGACTGTATCGTGCCGTTCTCGGGCGGGAAGGACAGCACCTTCACGCTGTACTACCTGATGAAGGAGTACAAGATTAAGCCGCTCGTGGTGCAGTTCAACCATGGCTTCATGCGCGAGGGCCTGCTGAAGAACAATGAGCGCACATTCAAGGCGCTCGGCGCCGACGTATTGACCTTCACGCCCAACTGGAAGCTGGTGAAGCGCGTGATGCTCGAGGCGCTGATCCGAAAGGGTGACTTCTGCTGGCACTGCCATACCGGAATCTTCGCATATCCCATGCATGTGGCACTGAAATACCAGGTGCCCTTGGTGTTCTGGGGCGAACCCTCGTCGGAATATACCGCCTACTACGATTACCGCGAGAATGAGATCGAAGAGGTCGACGAAACCCGTTTCAACCGATTCGTCAATCTCGGCATCACGGCCGAAGATATGGCAGGGATGATCAAGGACGACTTCGAATTCGATCCCCGCGATCTTACGCCGTTCTCGTACCCGCCCATGTCGGCGTTGAAGCGGCTGCGCTATCGGTCGGTGTGCCTGGGGTCTTTCATTCCCTGGGATGTGAAAAAGCAGGTCGCGCTCATCCAAAAAGAACTCGGTTGGCAAGGCGACCAGGTCGAGGGCATGCCGTGGGAAGAGTATCCCTACGAGAAGATCGAATGTCACATGCAAGGTGTGCGCGACTACATCAAGTTCCTGAAGCGGGGCTACAGCCGCGTCACGCAAATGACGGCGCTCGATTTGCGGAACGGCCGCATCACGATGGAACGCGCGAAGGAATTAATCGGCACTTATGAAGGCCGCAAGCCGCCGTCGCTGCAGTTGTTCCTGGAATACATCGGCATCACGGAAGAAGAGTTCAATGCCATCGTGGCGAAGACCGTCGTTCCGCCCTTCAAGCCGGACTTCAACGCGCCGTATGCGCCGAAGACCCACGACTTCGACAAATGGTACCGCGAACCGCCGGCACAGCGCGGAATTCAGCGCAAAGAGACTGCGACCAAGTAGAGGCGCCTAAGGGGGCGGTGTGATCGGCATTCTCGATCTCGGATTGGGCAATCTCCGCTCGCTTTCCAACGCCGTCGCCTATAACGGCTTCGACTTCGAGATCGTCGGCGATCCGGCGCGTTTCGACCAGTTGACTCACCTCATCATCCCCGGCGTAGGCAATTTCGCCGCGGCCATGAAATCGTTCGAAGCCGGCGGATGGCGCACGCCGGTGCACGCGTTCGCGCGCTCCGGCCGCCCTGTCCTCGGCGTGTGCCTCGGCATGCAGTTACTCGCGACGAAGGGAACCGAGAGCGGGCTCACCGACGGCATTGGTTTCATTCCGGGCGTGGTAAAGCGGCTGGAGCCGGGTGACGCATTCCGCATCCCTCACGTGGGCTGGAACGTCCTCAACCCGACGCAACAACATCCGATCTTTCAAGGCCTCAAGACCGGCCGCGACTTCTATTTCGTGCACTCCTACGCCGTAAATTGCGACGCGCGCGCGGACGTGCTGGGCGAAACCGAGTACGGCGGACCGGTGACGGCCGTCATCGGCCGCGACAATGTCGTGGGTTTCCAGTTCCATCCGGAGAAGAGCGAAAAGAACGGCTTGATGCTGCTCGAGAACTTCTGTCTCTGGGACGGAAAATGCTGAAAAAGCGCATCATCCCGGTGCAGTTGCTGCTGAATGGCCGGCTGACCAAGACAAAGCAATTTCGCAGCGACTTCGGGCGAGACGGGGACACCCGCAATCAGGACGTTGGAGATCCGGTGAAAAGCTCGTCGGTTTACAACAGTCAGTACGCCGACGAGCTCGTGTTCCTGAATATCGCCCGCGACATCCAATCCGTCAGGCCGCTGGCCGACGTGATCGAGGGCGTGTCCAAGGTCAGCTTCATGCCGCTTGCTGTCGGCGGGGGCATCCGTTCGTTTGACGATGCAGCGTTCCTGATTCAGAACGGCGCCGACAAAGTCGTCGTCAACTCGGCCGCCTACCAGGACAAGGCGATGCTGACCCGCATCGCCGACGTGTTCGGCGCGCAGGCGCTGGTCGTAGCCATCGACGCGGCGCGGCGCGAAGACGGCTCGTACGCGCTGAAATCGAATTGCGGACGGACCGACGAGGAGGTCTCCCTCGGCGACCATATTCACGCGTGCGAGGCCGCCGGCGCCGGGGAGTTTTTCGTTCAGTCGATCGACCGCGACGGCACGATGACCGGTTTCGAAATCCCACTGCTGAAGCAGGCTTGCGAAAGCGCCCGTGTGCCCGTGATCGGATGCGGCGGCTCGGGAAACTACAACCATCTCAAAGAAGCCTTCCTGGAATCCGGCGTCAGCGCTTTAGCCTGCGGAAGCCTTTTCAACTTCTCGGACAGCAACCCCATTAGGGCGAAGGCCTTCTTGTCCAACTACGGTCTGCCGTTCAAAGTAGTGTAGCCATGACCGCCGCGCCCGCCTCGACCGTCAATGTCGCCATACGGCCTATCACACTGCAGGATGTGACGCCGGCCTACGTGGCGTGGCTCCAGGATCCCGAGGTCAATCAGTACTTGGAAACCCGTTTTGTCCCGCAAACCCTGGAGAGCGTCGCCTCCTTCGTGCAACGCATGATCGCGAGCTCCGACGAATTCCTGTTCGCGATTTGTGCGGACGGCCGGCACGTCGGCAATATCAAGGTCGGGCCCGTCAAATCCCACCATAACGTGGCCGACGTGAGCCTATTCGTGGGCGACCGCAGCGTCTGGGGAAAAGGCGTTGCGACGCGCGCCATTTCCCTTGTCACACGCCACGCCTTTGAGGTCTTGAGACTAGGAAAGCTGGGAGCGAGCCTTTATGCGTCGAACATAGGAAGCGCGACCGCGTTCCGACGCGCCGGCTACAAGCAAGAGGGGCTACGCCGACAGCACTATGTGTTGAATGGGAAACGAGTGGACCTGCTTGAGTTCGGCATCACTGCCGATGATTTTGCGAAAGAAAGAATATCATGAGCCAATTAGCGATCTTCGGCGGGCCGAAGGCCATCCCCCACACACTGCGCCGCTACAGGTCCATGGGCGCGGACGAAAAGGATGCCGTCGCCGAAGTCATGGATAGCGATTGCCTTTCGGGCTTTTACGGAAGCTGGGGCGATGAGTTCCTCGGCGGGCCGAAAGTGAAAGAATTCGAAGCGGCGTGGGCTGCACGGTTCGGCGCCAAACACGCGGTCTCGATGAACTCAGCCACGTCCGGTTTGTTCGCGGCCATGGGCGCGATCGGCCTTGGACCGGGCGATGAAGTGATCGTGCCGCCGTACACCATGTCGGCCACCGCGATGGCGCCATTGGTATACGGGGGAATCCCCGTGTTCGCGGACGTCGAAGATGAAACGTTTTGCATAGACGTCGAGGCCGTACGAAAGGCGATCAGTCCCCGCACGCGCGCGATAATCGCCGTCAATCTGTTCGGCCACCCGGCGCGGCTGCATCAACTGCGCGCCTTGGCCGACGAAAAGGGCCTCGTTCTTGTGGAAGACAACGCCCAAGGCATAACGGCCCAGGAAAACGGCCGCTACACGGGGACCATCGGCCACATCGGCGTTTTCAGCCTCAATTACCACAAGCACATCCACACCGGCGAAGGCGGCGTGTGCACGACGGACGACGACGATCTCGCCCTACGCCTTCAGATGATCCGGAACCACGCCGAAAATGTCGTCGAGCCCCTGGACATGAAGTCGTTCCCCTCGATGATCGGCTTCAACTACCGTCTTGGCGAACTCGCTGCAGCAATCGGCCTCGTGCAGTTGCGCGATGCCGACAAGCATATCGGCCGGCGAGTCCATCTCGGCCAGCGACTGAGCGAAGGCCTTTCCGATCTCGAAGGATTGACGGTACCCAAAGTCCGCGAGGGGTGCACCCACGCCTATTATGTCTGGCCGGCGCGGTTCGATGAAAAGATCATCGGTGTGTCGCGCGCCGTCTTCAGTAAAGCGCTGGCCGCGGAAGGCTTCCCGCATTTCACCGGATATGTTCGGCCGCTCTATCGGCTGCCGGTGTTCCGGCAACGCATCGGGTATGGGAAAGAGGGTTTTCCGTTCACGCTGACCAACCGCACATACGACGGCGAACTATGTCCCGTGGTCGAGCGGCTGCATGAGCGGGAGACGCTTTGCTTCGAGACCTGCATGCCGGACGTCACGGACAGTGAAATCGACCAACTGATCGCGGCGTTCCGCAAGGTGCACGCGGGGCGCGGAGAGCTTCGTCGGCTGGCGTCCGAGGAGCGCAAACGTGCGTGAGCCCAAGAAACGCGTGGTGGCCAGCGTCGAGGCGCGCATGGGCTCGTCGCGGTTACCGGGCAAGGTATTGATGGACATCAACGGCAAGCCGTCGCTCTCGCGCCTGCTCGCGCGTTTACGTGCCTGCCGGCACCTCGACGATGTGGTCATCGCCACTTCGACCGATCCCAAAGACGACGCGGTCGCCGCATGGGCTGAAAGCGAAGGCGTCTCCGTATACCGCGGCAGCGAAGACGACGTACTTCAGCGGGTTGTCGACGCCCAGCAATTCATGAAATCCGACATCGTGGTCGAAGTCACGGGCGACTGCCCGTTGTTGTCGGCGCATGTGATCGATTTGGGTATTGAGACGTTTTTTACCAACGACGCTGACGTCGTGACCAACGCGCGGGTCCCTTCCTTCCCCATGGGCGCCGACGTCCAGGTGTTTCGGACCGCCGACCTCGCCTGGGTCGCCGCGAACATTTCAGACGCGGCCGTGCGCGAGCACGTCTCCTTGTATTTCTATGAGAATCCCGACAAATATCGCGTGATCCACTTGGTGGCCCCAACGCGGTGGCAGGGGCCGCGATATCGGCTGCAGCTCGATTACGAGGAAGATCTGAGGTTCATCCGCGAAATCTATGCGCGTCTCGAGCCGCGGTTCGGCGGTACCTTCGACCTGGACGAAATTATGGATCTTCTGCGGCGCGAACCTGCGCTTGTAGACATCAATATCGACTGCGAAGAAAAAGCGGCGCGATGAGCAGCGCTCCGTACCAGACTTGCATCGTCGGCTTCGGCCGAATCTCTTCCGGCTACGCCGACGATCCCATTATGGCGCGGCACTACCGCTATACAACTCATGCGCAGGTCTTGAGAGTGCATCCGAGGTTCGCCTGGAACGCCGTCGTCGATCCTTCGCCCGATGCGCAGCGCGCCGCCAAGACAAGCGGGATCGCAGATGTCGCGACATCGGCAGCGCAGCTGACCGGACGGGCTAAGATCGAAGTCGCGGTGCTGGCGACACCGCCGGGACCATCGCGCTTCGACGCCCTTGAGGCGCTGCCGGCCCTCCGCGCGGTGGTGGTCGAGAAGCCGCTTGGCCGGTCTCTCGCCGAAGCACAAGAATTCTTGAAGCGGTGCGAGGACCGTAAGGTCACCGTCCAGGTCAACTTGTGGCGACGCTCGGACGAAACGCTGCGGCGGCTCGCGGCCGGCGAACTGGAAGCGCGCATCGGACGCCTCCAAACCGGAACCGCCTTTTACGGCAACGGCGCGCGCAACAACGGGGTACACCTGGTGGACATGGTGAGGATGCTGTGCGGAGAGATTGCAAACGTCGCAGCATTCGGCCCGGGCGACGAAGGCGCAAATCTTCCAATTCCCGGCGACCGGCAGATCAGCGGCATTCTGACATTGGCCTCCGGTGCCCGCATCATGATGTCGGCGCTGGACTTCCGGCACTATCGCGAAGTCGGTCTCGATCTTTGGGGCGAAACCGGGCGGTTGACGATCCTTCAGGAAGGACTTCTGATTTCCCACTATCCGAGAGAAGCAAATCGCGCCATGCAAAATGAGCGCGAAATTGCGAGCGACCAGCCGCGCGCGATCGTTTCGACGGTTGGCGAAGCTTTCTGGCATGTCTACGAAAATCTGGCTTCGGCGCTGGATGGAAACTCAGGCGTCTATAGTCCCGCCGAGTCCGCGCTGCGCAGCGAAGGCGTGATCGAGGCCTTGTTCCAGTCGGCGAAGACCTCGGCTCCGGTGTTGCTCGGACCGTGACATGACCACCGACGTTCTGGCCTTCATCGAAGATCCGGGCGCGGCGAACTACATTCTGCCGATCATTACAGAATTGGAATCGCGCGGATTGTCGGTTGCTCTGCGCATCGACGGTGCGGCGACGACTTACGTTCAGCGACCCTCGATCCGCCGCGACGAAACGGCCGATGCCTTGATCGCACGGCTTCGGCCACGCGCCGTTCTGGTCGGCACAAGCGAGAACAGCGGCAGCCTGGGACTGGCGCTGATCGATGCGGCGCGGCACGCAGGCATCCCGGTTGCCGGGGCGGTCGACGCGCTTGGCAATGCCGCCGGCCGCTTCCGCGGCGTGAGCGAGCAGCCGCTTTCCCACGCGCCCGACCTTATCCTCGTCGCGGATCGCGCGACGGCCCATGCGTTCATAGATCTCGGACAACCGGAACAATCTGTCGTGGTCTGCGGCCATCCGCAGCACGATGCCGTTCGCGAACGCGCGAAGCTGCTGGCAGCCGAAGGAAAAGCCGCCGTCCGCCGGCGAATTTTCGCGCATGCCGACGGAAGTCGACCGGTCCTCCTTTTTGCGAGTGAGGTCTCAACCGGTATCGGCAGCCAGGTTTTCGCGCGCGACGCAGACTATTCGCTGACCGGCAGCGGCACCTTCGGGCTACGAACAGAAATCATCATCGAGGAATTCCTGGGCGCGGTCCGGACGCTCGCGACAAAGCCTTACCTCGTCCTAAGGATGCATCCGAAGAACACCCGAGAAGAACTTGCGCCTTTCCTTGCAGACTTTGATGATATCAGCGCCGGTGGTCCCGGCCTCGATACCGTGTTTGCGGCAGACGCCGTCGTCGGGATGACCTCGATGCTGCTGGTCGAAGCCATGTTGATCGGCCGCCCGGTGTTGTCGATCTTGCCGCGCGAGGAGGAGAGGAACTTGCTGTCGGAACTGCAGACCGGCGAAATTCCCGTCGCCACGTCTCCCGGCACCGTCCGCGAAGGGCTGCGCCGGCTGCTAAGCGCGGCACCTGCGTCTCACAAGCCGGAAACGAAGGAGCGTGGTGCAGGCGCACGAGCAGCCGATGCCATCATGCGCCTTATTCAGCGCGCGCCATCGCAGTGACGCGCGGATGCGAATTGCGTGTGTCGGCATTGTTAGCTTGTCGCGGCGAAAAGGAGAGACGCGGGTGGAGTTCGCGTCCCGCACGGCGGGTTCGAATATGAAAACACTGCAAGGCCCTTCCCTTTTCGGCGCAACGTATTATTAAGCCGCGATGCAAAATCCACCGGTCCCGCTTGAAGACGCCCGCTCAACTGTGAATGCCGCCAAGGCCGCATGGAAGAGCGGCGACTTGGCCGGCGCAGCCAATCTCTACCGGCAAGCCCTGGCCCAGGCGCCGGACAAAAAAACCATGATTTACATTGTCGCCGATGGTCTGCGCGACTGCGGTTTCTGGGCCGAAGGGCTCGCGATCCTGCAACAGGGAAGTCAGCGTTGGCCGCAAAACATCGGAATGCTGTCCCGTCTTTCCCAGGCATACTTCGAACGCGGTGACTACAAAGAGGCGGCGAATTGCCTGGACCGTTTTCTCGAACGGGTTCCCGGTGAACTCGGCCATTGGCAGCAACTGGGCGAATTGCGGATGCGCTCCGGTGAATTCGAGAAAGCGGAACGAGCGTTCGACCGAATCCTATCGATAGACCCGCTGAACGTAGTGGCGAGCGTGGGACGCGGCGACGCCCTGTGGCAACAGCACCGCATCGGCGAATCAGTGGAAGCATATCGGCGTGCCATCGCGATCGAGCCGGAGAATGCGAATGGCCTTTTCAAGATCGGCCTTGCCCTATTCCACACCGGCTCGGCCATGGAAGCGGGACACTTTTTGCAACGTTCGCTGCAAATCAATCCCCATAACATTCCAGCCTATGGCCATCTCAGCCTTGCGCTTTCGGCCACCGGTCAGTTCGGCACCGCCGCAGACATTGCGCGCGTTGCGGTGGAAGCGGACGCCAATGCGGGCCTTGCCAACTATGCCCTCGGCAAAGCGCTCATCGGACTCGGCGATTTCGACAACGCCGCAGAATCCCTTAAGCGTGCGAGCGACGCCGCGCCAAGAGACAAAGAAGTCCTTTTAGCGCTTGCCGATGCCGAAACCAGCAGAGACCAGCCTTTCGGCGCGGAGCGGGCGCTGCAGCAACTTCTTGCGCTCGAACCGAGCGATACATCAGCCCGCTTCATGCTCGCGGCGCTTCACGGCGAAGCACTGCAGACGCCGCCGCCGGACTTTGCACGCGAAGCATTCGATCGGATAGCTTTAAGCTATGACGCGGTATTCGGCGCAGCGCATGCGTATAGAACGCCGGTCGACGCAGCTCTATTGCTCGAGGACACGTTTCCCGATCAGAGCACCTTCAAGAAATTCGCCGATCTCGGCTGCGGCACCGGCCTCACCGCATTTGCAATGCGTGATGCATTTCGGATCGAGCACGCGACCGGGATTGATGTCTCGGCCAGGATGATTGAACAGGCGACCCCGAAAGAGCTCTACGACCGCCTCATGCTCGGAGATGCAACGGAGACTCTCGGCGCCTTGAAGGAGCAATTCGATCTGGTCACGGCCATAGAGATACTGCCGTATGTCGGCGATCTATCCGCGATGGTGCGCAGCGTCGCTGCGAGCCTCGCGCGCAACGGGTTGTTCATATGCTCAATCGAGCGTTCCGATCAGCCGCCTTACGCCTTGAGGAGGACGCGCCGGTTCGCCCATGATGTTGCGTATCTCAAGGACTTGGCCCAGGCGGCAGGGCTCCAATTCGTTGCGAGCCGCCCGTCTCCGACGCCGCGCTATTTGGGCACGCAATCCGAAGGAGAGCTTCTGCTCTTTCGCGGCACCGCTTCCTAACCTTACAATGCTGTAAGTATTTGCTGGCCGCGGGGTGCACCTTCGTTTCACCACCGCAACCTGGCCTTTCTGTCATTCTGTTAAAGTCTTTCTTGAAAAACGGGTGATACAAGTGCGGCCCGTCTTACCGCCTAAGCCTTGGAATCCGCGATGAACCTCAACATGCCGGTGGCGCCTACACCGCTTGAGATCCAACCGCCGCTTGGCCAACTTCTGCTGCAGCGGGGCGCGATCAACGAAAGCGATCTTGCCAAAGCCCTGACGTTCCAGAGTGGCTATGGCGGACTGCTCGGGGCGATTTTGGTCCGCATCGGCGCGGTCTCGGAAGACGCGGTTCTCGACGCCCTATCGCTGCAGCTGGGCATGGGCGTCATGTCCAACGAGCGGATGCCGCAGGATCC
Source organism: Rhodospirillaceae bacterium (assembly GCA_050250575.1). Taxonomy (GTDB): domain Bacteria; phylum Pseudomonadota; class Alphaproteobacteria; order Rhodospirillales; family Rhodospirillaceae; genus SHVO01. The sequence goes on from JBFWOJ010000027.1 coordinate 10,128, forward strand.
GGCCGTCTATGCAGAGACCATCAAGGCCTCCGGCCTCGACAGCGAGTGGTGGATAGATCAAGCCGCGCTTGTGTGGGCCGGCGAGGGCAACATCGTCCATTGCATCAGCCGCGACCCGCTTAAGCCCAGCCTGCAAGAAGTCCTTATTGGCGCCTTTCCTGAGAAGGACATCCAGTGGTGGCTGGTCCGCAACAGAGAGCTCGATTTCATGATCGACCTCGTCCGGCGCGAGTTGCTCTCCGACGGACGCGACATCGACGGCGACGTGGCGTTGTTGCGCGAGCTCGCCGAGGAGGCGCCGGTTGTCGAGCTTGTTTCGAACGTCATGTCGCAGGCCGTCAACGAGGCGGCGTCCGACATCCATGTCGAGCCGCGCGAACATGAATTCGATATTCGCTACCGCATCGATGGCGTCCTGCAGAGCCGCGTGACCTTGCCCCGGTCGCGATTCGATGCGGTCGCATCACGCATCAAGCTCATCTCGGGGCTCGATATCGCCGAACGCCGATTGCCGCAGGACGGGCGCATCAGCATCCGCATGAGCGGCAAGGATCTCGACATCCGCGTGTCTTGCCTGCCGGGCGTGTTCGGCGAATCAATCGTCATGCGATTGCTGTTGAAGGAGCACAAAGAGTTCTCGTTGACCAAAATCGGGATGGCCAAGGACCATTTCGACGTCTTCTCGAAGCTCGCCAACGAGCCCCACGGCATCATCCTCGTCACCGGACCGACAGGGTCGGGCAAGTCGACGACTTTGAAAGCCACGCTGGAGCACATCAAGGACGGTAAACGCAAAATCATCACCGTCGAGGATCCGGTCGAGTACAACATCCCCGGCGTCACCCAGGTCCAGACCAAGTCCGAGATCGGCTATACCTTCGCGCGGGCGCTGCGCTCGATCCTTCGCCAGGACCCGGATGTGATCATGATCGGGGAAATCCGCGATCTCGAAACCGCGCAAATCGCGGTCCAGGCGTCGCTTACCGGCCACATGGTGTTCTCGACCCTACACACCAATGATTCTTTGAGCGCCTTCACCCGCCTGACTGATATGGGGCTGGAACCCTTTCTCGTAGCTTCCTCAGTGCGGGAAGTCATGGCGCAACGTCTTGTGCGACGGCTTTGCCCGCACTGCCGGCGCCCGCAACAGCCGCCGATCGCGATCCGCGAGAAGTGCGAGAAGTTGCGAGAACAATTTCCGGGCGTGTTGGCCGGGGATCCGCAATGGTACGAGGCGCGCGGCTGTGTAAAGTGCCAGAACACCGGCTATCGGGGCCGTTTGGGTATCTACGAGGTTGCCGTTCTTGACGACGAAATCGCCGAGATGATCGTTCATCAGCGTCACCTCCATGAAATGCAGGAGGCGGTACGCAAGAAAGGTTTCCGCGATCTCATGGAGGACGGGCTGATCAAGGTCTGGCAGGGCGACACGAGCGTCGAGGAGGTCATCCGCGTCACGGGCCAGGCAGGGATCGATAACGATTGATCGCGCCAACGGCAGCAGCGATATGGCTCTCTCCTCGGAAAATTCCGCGGTTTTCGATTCCGCACTGAAGGACGCAACGGCAGCGCACCAGCAAGGACGTTTCGCGGAGGCGGCGCGGAGCTATCGTCAACTCCTTTCGTCGTGTCCGAACGAACCTCAGTTACTATATCTCCTGGGGGCGGCCTGCATCGAGGTGGGCGATTTTTCCGATGCGCTCACGCATCTCGAGCAGGCGCTTCGCCTGCGGCCATCTCACCTGCCGACCGTCGAAATGATCGGCTCGGCTTGGCTGCGTTCGGGCACAGCCGAGAAGTCCATCCCCTTCTTCCGCGAAGCATCCCGGCTCGCCGGCCATTCCGCCGAGTCCCTGATGCGGCTGGCCAACGCGTTACGGCAATCCGGGCAGTCAGCAGAGGCACGCGACGTTTTTCGACGTCTGTTGGCGAGTGAGCCGACCCATCGCCTGGGGCAAGTCGGTTTATCCGCTTGCCTCATCAGTCTTGGCGAGCTCGACGAGGCTGAGCGCATTCTGCGGGCTTGCACGCTCCAATACCCCAGCCACCCGGCGGCGTACACCAGTCTAGCAGTGCTCCTTGCGCAGAAGGAGCGCTATGCCGAAGCCGAGGCTGTACTGATGGATTTGCTGGCGAAAGTTCCCACTCATCTCGAAGCCAAGCGCCTTCTTCTCAGCGCGATCCATAAACAGGGACGGTTCGACCGGGCCGAGCCGCTCTATCGGCTGTTCTTGCGCGGCATGCCGCAAGACACTCAGATGTCTTTGCAGCTAGCCGAAGGGCTCCTTGAGGCCGGGCGGGCCGACGAAGCCGAGGCGATCTTGTCGCCGATCCGTACGGACCAGCCGGATCACGCCGGTGTGCTCACGGCTCTAGGCCGAGTTCATGAACTCCGCGGGGAGCTCGCGCAGGCCATTGCGCTGCATACGCAAGCAATTGCCGCAGATCCTCACTCCGAAAACGCCTATACCAACCGCGGCAGCGCGAAGCGGTTTGCCGGTGATCATGAGGGTGCGCTGTCGGATTACGCTTCAGCGCTTGCACTGAAGCCGCAGTTCCCTCCCGCGCTTGCAAACCGCGGCCTGACGCTTTTGACGTTGGGGCGGCTCTCTGAAGCATGGCCGTCTTACCGCGCTCGGGTCAAAGCCCTCGCCGGCGCTCCCGATCTCACCGCGGACAAGCCATGGACGGGAACGTCCCTTGCGGGCAAGCGCGTGCTCGTATGGCTTGAGTACGGGCTCGGCGACGAGATCCTGTTCGCAAGTCTCCTGCCCGAGCTGATCCGCCTGGCCGCGCATGTCACAATCGTTTGCTCGAAACGTCTTCGGAACCTATTCGCGCGATCCTTCCCAGGCGCCCGCGTAGCGGCGATGGGCGACCCGATCGAGGGCAACTTTGATGTCCATCTGCCGCTCACCGATGCCGCGCAACTGCTGCGCCCGGATCTCGCATCCTTCCCGCGGCATGACGGTTACCTTCATGCAGATGCGTCGCTCACCGCCGCGCTGCGACGGCGTTATGATTCCAGCGGAGACAAACGGCTTATCGGCATTTCCTGGCGGAGCGCGAGCGGTGCGACAGGCCGGTTCAAGTCCCTCGATCTGTCCCAATGGGGCGAAATCCTGCGGACGCCGGCGGCTAGGTTCATCTCGTTGCAGTACGGCGATTGCGGGGAAGAGATCGAGCGCTCCGCGCGCGCAACGGGCGTCGAGATCATTCAGGATCGTGAAATCGACAGCGGCGGGGATTTGGACCGCTTCGCGTCGCAGGTTGCCGCGATGGATCTGGTCATCTCCGTCAGCAACACCACGGTCCATGTGGCGGGGGGGTTGGGGCGCCCGGTATGGGTGCTCGTTCCCCGCGGTTCCGGCGCCCACTGGTATTGGTTCCTGGATCGCTCGGACAGCCCTTGGTATCCGAGTGCGCGACTATTTCGGCAAACGGCCGCAGGTGATTGGCAGGCGCCGCTTGGTGATCTTCATCATGCGCTCGGGGACTGGCGTCCATGAGCATCCTTCAGGACGTCAACCGGGCCATGGACCACCACCGGCATGGCCGCCTGGTGCAAGCCGAGGCCGAATACCGAAATATCCTGGCCCGAGATCCGAAAAACTTCGACGCGCTTCACCTCTTGGGAACGATCGTGTCGGGCAAAGGGCAATCGCGCGAAGGTATTGAACTCATCCTCCGTGCACTGGCGAGGATGCCGAACTCCCCGGAGGCACACTTCAATCTCGGCAACATCTATGCCGGGTTATACCGCTTTGCCGAGGCCGAACCTCATTTTCGTGCCGCATTTCGCCTGAACCCGCGCAATGCCGAGGCGGCGAATGGCGTCGGCGGCGCGTTGCTTCGGCTTGGCCGATACGAAGAAGCAGAACAATGGTTGAAGAAGGCGCTCGTAGTGGATCCGCAGTGCGTCGGCGCGCTGATCAATTCTGGAACGTTGATGGACGCCGTGGGGCGGTTTTCTGAAACGATCGCCTACTACGATCGCGCCATTGCCCTCTCGCCGCAGAGAGCCGATGTACACCACTTTAAGGCGCTTGCCTTGCTGGCGCGCAGGCAGTTCAGCGAGGGGTGGAGAGAGTTTGCCTGGCGTTTCAAGGACAACCCCTCTCTCAAAAAGCATTTTTCGCTTCCCTTCTGGCAAGGAGAGCCGCTTGCCGGCCGCAATATCCTGGTTTGGACGGAGCAAGGCCTGGGCGATGAGGTGCTCATCGCAAGCATGATTCCCGATCTGATCGCGGCCGGCGCAAAGGTGGTCCTTCTTGCTTCGCCGCGCCTTCGCACTGTTTTTGCGCGTTCGTTTCCGGCCGTGGAAGTTCTGCCGTTCAACGGGAAGGCCTCTGCTGCGGAAATTCCGGCAGACGCCGCCTTTCAGGCCTCGCTCTCCGACCTCGGCCGGCACCTGAGACCTTCTCTCAGTGCTTTCGCTGCCCCTCGGAAATACCTGACCGCCGACGCATCCCTTGCGCACAGCCTGCGGGAAAAATATCTCGCGGGCCGCGAGACCAATCTCCTGGTGGGGATTTCGTGGCGGAGCAAGGCTCCTGAATCCGGCGCCGAGAAGACCGTCCCACTTGAACATTGGACACCGGTTCTCTCCGTGCCGGGGGTTACGTTCGTAAATCTTCAATACGGCGATACGACGGCCGAGGTGACTGCCGCCGAAAGCGCAACCGGTGCATGCATCATCACCGATCGAGACGTCGATGCGCTCGGCGATATGATGCCCTTTGCCGCCCAGATCGCGGCAACGGACCTTGTGGTGACCGTGAGCAATACCACGGCGCATATCGCGGGTGCGCTCGGCGCGAAGGCGTGCGTGCTCGTTCCCGCGAACAGCGGACGCCTTTGGTATTGGTTCCTTGAAGGGTCGGACAGCCCCTGGTACCCACATGTCCGCCTTTTGCGTCAACCCGTCGCCGGATGGACGAGCACAATGAAAGAGGTCGCAAGCATGATCTCTTCCCGTCGCCGGGACGCCCAGTGATGCCCGGAGCATTGCCGACCGCCAACGATAAGGTAGCCAAGCTCCTTCAGGATGCCGCAGCACGGCACCGTGCCGGCAGGCTCGAGGACGCGGAGGCGGCGTATCGCAAAGTGATTAAAATCAACCCCCGCAATCCTGATGCACTTCACTTGCTCGGTCTCGTATTGAGTCAGCGCGGCGATGCACAGCAGGGGATTGCCTTCATAAGAAAAGCGCTGGCCGTCCGCGACGACTTTCCGGACGCGCACTTGAATGCGGCCCGGCTTCTGGCGGAAGCGGGCGACCTCGAGGGCGCGGTCCAACACCTTCGCGGCGCTCTCCGATATCAACAGAAGCCGATCATCTACTGCGATCTCGGCAACCTCTTGCGCGCCCAAGGCAAGGATGCGGAGGCCCTGGCCGCTTTCCGCTCCGCGATGGAATGCAGTCCCCGGGCCGTCGAAGGCTATGTCTATTACGGGCGCGCTTTGCGTGCCGTGAACGACTTTTCAAACATGCTGGCGGTGGCGCAGGCAGGCCTTGCGATCGAACCGAACAATGCGACTCTGCACATCATTGCCGCCGAAGCTTATTTCGGTCTTGGCCGCCTGAAAGACGGTTGGCACGCCTATCGATGGCGATTTGGCGCTCGTGAAAACCGGCCGCTGGAAAAGAACTATCCGCTGCCCCTATGGCAAGGCGAGGACCTGGCGCACGGCGGCATTCTCGTCTGGGGCGAGCAGGCTCCAGGCGACGAAATCATGTACGCAAACATGTTCGGCGATTTGCTGCGCCGGGCTAAACGCGTCGGCATTCAATGCGCCCCGCGGCTTGCTCCGCTGTTTCGCCGCTCGTTTCCCGAAGCCGCGGTCTTCAGCCAGGACCTTTCGGCGGAGGAATTGAAAGGATTTGATTTTCAATCGGCCGCAGGAAGCCTTGGCGAATGGCTGCGGCCATCGTTCGATTCTTTTCCCTCGGCGAATTCCTATCTGACCGCCGACGTCCGCATGCGGGACGAGCTGCGAACCAAGTACCTTGCAAATTCCCGGTCCAACCTCCTTGTTGGAATTTCGTGGAAGAGCACGGTCGCCGAGGCCGCGGCGGAGAAGTCCCTAAATCTCGGCGAGTGGGGTCCGATCCTGCAGGTGCCGGGCGTGACCTTCATCAATTTGCAGTACGGCGACTGCGCCCTCGAGCTGCAGGAAGCCGGCAAGGGATTTGGCGTCAGCATCGTGCAGGATGCGACGGTCGATCCATTGCGCAATATGGATGACTACGCGGCTCAGGTCGCCGCGATGGATCTTGTCATTACCTCGAGCAATACAGCCGCGCATGTTGCGGGTGCACTGGGAGTTCCAACCTTGTGCCTGCTTGCGAGGTCGTTAGGGCGCGGCCGCAGGTGGTACTGGTTCGCGGAGCACGAGAACTGTCCGTGGTATCCGGCGCTGCGGCGTTTCTGCCGCAACCAGAGCGGCGACTGGTTGGAAGTAATTCGTCAGGCCGGACTTGCGCTTCTGGACATCGTTGCGGATCGCGGCACGCCGGTGGCGCCGCACCTTCTGGCGATGGCCAATGCGTTTGCAAAAATCGGGCGCACCAAAGACGCCGAAGCCTATTACATGCGACTGGCGCAGGTCGAAGGACGCGCGGCCGCGGCGCATACGGCGTTGGGCGGCCTGCGCACCGAGGCGTTGGATGCGAACGGGGCTTTCGCGCATTATGACCGCGCCATTGCCGCTGACCCGCAATATCTGGAGGGCTATATCGGCAAAGCCACGGTTCTCAACCGGTTGAACCGTTTTGAAGACGCGATCTCGGTCTACAAGGCAGCCCTGGCACAGGATCTGGAATCGCCGACGCTTCGCAGCAATCTCGCCACATCGCTGATGCGCCTGGGCAGAAGCCAAGAAGCGCTTGAGGAATTATTGCGGGCGCGGGCCCAGATCCATCTATGTGATGCCTATCAGCGCGATGCCATCGACGTGAATTACGCCATGGCGCTCAAGGACACCGGCAACATCGGCGAAGCACTTCGCGTCCTGGACGGCGTGCTCGAACGCACGCCGGCTCATAGCGAGGCGCACTACAATCGTAGCCAGGCTCTTCTGGCCGCCGGACAGTTGAAAGCCGGGTGGCAAGAGGCCGAATGGCGGCTAGGTCGTCCGAATGCAAACGTGCGCTATGACTCGTTCCCGCATGTGAAGCGATGGAACGGCGCGGATCTCGCGGGCAAGCGCGTCTTGATCTGGACGGAGCAGGGTATCGGGGATGAGATTTTTATTGCCGGCATGATCGGAGACGCGATCGCCAAGGCCGCACACGTGACTGTCCTGTGCACACCCCGCCTTCTCTCGTTGTTTCGACGCTCTTTTCCCAAGGCGACCGTCGACATTCGCCAGGAACCGCTACCGGCCAGCGCCCGCGATCCGCGGCTCGATTTCCAAATGTCGATGGCGGACCTCGGTCTCGCGTTCCGGCCGAACTTCGAGAGTTTCCCGTTGCGCCAGTCATACCTCGTCGCGGACGAAAAGCGCGCACGCGCCTTGCGCCAAAAGTATCAGGACGCCCGACCCGGCAAGCTGCTGGTCGGAATTTCGTGGTCAAGTCAGGGAAATCTGGAGATGGGATGGCTGAAAAGCAACAATCTCCCGGCCTGGCAACCGATCCTAGAGACGCCCGGGGTCACCTTCGTCAATCTGCAGTACGGCGACCGCCGGGCCGATGCCGCCCTCGTCCAGGAGCGCTTCGGCGTCGACATCCTGACCGACCCCGATGTCGATCCAACCGGCGACATGGACAATTTCGCCTCTCAGATTCGAGCGCTGGATCTGGTCATCTCGATCAGCAATTCGACAGTACACGTTGCCGGCGCGATCGGCGTGCCGACCTGGGTGCTTGCACCGGAACGGCGCGGCCGCCATTGGTATTGGTTCCAGGACAGGAACGACAGCCCCTGGTATCCCTCCCTCCGCTTCGTAAGGGGTTCCGCCGGTGGGGATTGGAATAGTGCGATTTCACGGTGCGCCGACGACCTGTTGGCCCACGTCAACGAGAAGAGTCCTAAATCATGATGCGCATTTTCATCGGCTACGACCCGCGTGAAGCGGTCGCGTTCAGCGTGCTTTCTTACAGCATTCACGCCCGGGCTTCGGCGCCGGTGGAGATCGCGCCCTTGATGCTGTCGCAGCTGAAGGGCGTGTTGTGGCGCGAACGCCACCCGCTGCAATCGACGGATTTCTCATTCAGTCGTTTTCTCGTGCCTCATCTGTGCGATTACCAAGGCTGGAGCCTTTTTTGCGATTCCGACATGTTGATGCTCGACGACGTGAAAAAACTATGGGAATTGCGCGACGACAAGTTTGCCGTTCAGGTCGTCAAACACGATCACAAACCGACCGACCGCACCAAGTTTCTCAACGAACCTCAACGGCCGTACGAAAAGAAGAATTGGTCGAGCGTCATTCTGTTCAACAATGCCAAATGCACGGCGCTAACCGCCGACTACGTCAATCGCGCCACCGGCTTGGAGCTGCATCAGTTCAAGTGGCTGAACGACGACGGGTTGATCGGTGAGTTGCCGGCCCGCTGGAACCATCTGGTCGACTACGATCCGGACCTTCCGGCCTCCGAAATATCTTTTCTACACTTCACCGAAGGCGGACCGTACTTCGAAGCCTACAGGAACTGCGGATACGCCGATTTGTGGTTTGCGGAGCGCGATCGCATGTTGTTTGCGGGTTGATGCGAGTAGCGAATGAGTTTTTCAAAGAAGGCAGTGGCCGCGCATCTCAAGCGCAATGAGTTCGACGACGTCGAAAGATTATGTCGCGAAGCGATTGCGGCCGACCAGCGGAACGGTGAGGCTTGGCACTTTCGAGGCCTCGCGGCGATCGGGATGGGCGCCGCGGAACGCGGCGTTCAGTATTTCTTGCGGGCGATTTTTCATAAGCCCGGCGACTGCGCCATGCATATCAATCTTGGAATCGCCCTCTCGACGCTCGAGCGGTATGATGAAGCAGGGCGGGCCTTCCAGCTCGCCGCAGAATTCGCACCGGCGAGCTTCGAGGCGCAGCAGGCGCTTGCCTCGCACTACTTCAACCGCGAAGAGGCGGAATTGGCCGACGTCGCCTCCAAGGCCGCCGTCGCCCTCAAGCCCGACTCGATCGCCGCCTGGGAACTGCAATCGCGAATTGCCCGCAAGCGCGGCGACAGTGAGCGGTCTCTGGAGGCTGCTCGGAGAGCGCTGGCACTCAACGAAGCCCTTCCCGTCAGTCATCGTCTCGCCGCCGATGCCTTGATGCGAAAGCAGGAATTTGACGCCGCGTACGAACATTATGTCAGAAGCCTGGAACTTGATTCGGAGGACTGCGAGGCGCGGGGCAACTTTGCCACGCTCCTGACCCGCATGGGCCATCCGGAGGAAGCGCTCGAGCACTACTATCACTCCATCAAGACCAATCCCGGTGATGATCATACGCGACACGGTCTATCTCTAGCGCTACTCACGCTCGGCAGGTTCGACGAGGGCTGGCCGCTGTACGCGCATCGAACCTGGGCTTACACAAACCCGCCTCCGAAGGTGGCGCCCTTGCTCGAGCGCCTGCCACAGGCCGGCGAGCGGGTTCTCTATATTGCGGATCAGGGACCCGGTGAGGAGATCATGTTCGCCAGCCTGCTTCCTGAATTGCTGCGCACTGGCGCCCACGCGACCGTGGTCTGCAATGGTCGACTTGTCTCGCTGTTTCGGCGTTCCTTTCCAAGCGTGCGCTTCATCGCACGCGGAACTTCGGCGGCCGTGGAGGCGGATTGGCAAATCGGCCTGCCGGACACAGCCAAGTGGCTGCGCCGCAGTTTTTCCGATTTTCCGGCCGAGGCGCGCTACCTCACGGCCGACTCCGCGTCGACGTCATTGATGCGTGAAGAGTACCGCGCGGGCAATCACCTTCCGCTGATCGGCATTTCGTGGAGCACGATCGACAAATCAAAAGTGAGTACGCAAAAGACAATTCCTTTGCACCGTTGGGGTCCGATATTGTCGATGCCGGGCGTGCGCTTCGTCAGCTTGCAGTATGGACCTTGCGAGGACGAAATCGCGGCGGCAGAAAAGGCCTTTGGCGTGCGGATCACTCGCGACCCCAGGATCGACGCCCTCGGCGATCTCGATACATTCGCCAGTCAAGTCGCCGCCATGGATCTCGTCATTACGACCTCCAATACGACCGCTCACGTCGCCGGCGGGCTTGGCGTGCCGGCCTGGACCTTCGTGCCGGTGGGTCACGGCGGGTTCTGGCACTGGTTTCTCGCGCGCGACGTCAGCGCTTGGTATCCATCGGTGCGTCTCTTCCGCCAGAAAACGCGGGGGGATTGGCAGCCGGCCATCGACGCCGTGTCGGAGCGGTTTGCGGGCTTCGTCGAAAATTGGGAGACGGGGAAATGAACCGCCCCTCGCCGCCAAGCGACAAGGCGCTCGACAAAATCCTTGCCGAGACGCGCAGGCTTCACGACGCCGGCCGACTTCAAGAGGCGGAGGCCGGATATCGCGACGTCCTCGCGGCGGATCCGACCCATGTCAAAGCGCGTTCGCTTCTTGGAGCGCTCCTGCTTCAAAAGGGGCAACCGCAATCTGCGTTACCGGAGCTCGAGCACGCCCATCATCTTCGCCCCGACCAGCCGCCCATACTGATCAACTTGGCCGCGGCTTATCTCGGTATAGGTAGGGCGCGTGATGCTGCCGACGCGTGCCGGCGCGTCCTCGAACTGGCTCCTGAGAACCATGAGGCGCACTTCAATCTTGGACATGCGCTTCTTGACCTCCGGGATTGGGCAGGTGCCGTTCGCGCCTATGAAGAAAATATCCGCCTCAATCCCTTGGATGGGCGCGGCTACGGCGCATTGGGCGATGCACTGAAGGAAAAGGGCGAGTTCGACGCCGCGATGGTCGCTTTCGAGACCGCGATGACGCTGGCTCCCGATCATCCCGGCGCATACCTGGGCGTGGCCGATCTTCTTTTGCGCCGCGGGTGGCCCCACGCCGCTCTTGTCGTCATGGATAACATCGCCGCGCATCTTGCGAACGATGTCGTTCTGCAGCGCCGCACCGCTGAAATGCGGCTGTCAATGGGGCAGCTCGCCGAGGGCTGGGACAAGTTCGATGAGACCCGGCTACAGTCCGTCGGCGCCAAGCCGCAGCCTGAACCTCCGCCACACTGGCGCGGCGAAGATTTAAAGGGAAAGCGGCTGTTGATCTGGTCGGAGCAAGGTCTCGGAGACGAAGTTCTGTATGCCGGCCTCGTGCCCGACGTTATCGCGCGCGGCGCTCAATGCACGATCGCTTCCTCTTACCGCATGACGGCGGTTTTTAAGCGCTCGTTCCCGGGGGCGGACGTAACGGAGCGGTCGAGCGTGGGCGATGTAGGGCAATTTGACTTCCAGGTTCACGCCGGGAGCCTTGGGCGATTTCTCCGGCGGAGTTTCACCGAATTTCCCGCGCACACCGGATATCTGAAGTGCGATCCCCGCGAACAGACCGTGCGGCGGCGAAAGTACGAGGACATCGCGCGCGGACGGCGGATCGTAGGCCTCGCGTGGAAGAGCGTGCACAACGTTCTCGGAAGCTCTAAGAGCGCCGAACTTGCAAATCTCGGCGCCATCCTCACCGTGCCCGGCGTGATGTTTGTCGGCTTGCAATACGGGGATTGTTCGCATGACTACGCCGCTGCGCGCGCAAAATTCGGGATCGAAATCTATCAGGATCCCGACATCGATCAGCGTTCCGACGTCGAGAAATTCTTCGCGCAGGTCGCGGCCATGGACCTTGTCGTCAGTACTTCGAACTCGACGGCGCATGTTGGCGGCGCCATGAATATTCCCACCTGGCTCCTGTTGCCGAGGGGACGGGGCGCGCTCTGGTACTGGTTCCTTCAGCGCGAAGATAGTCCATGGTATCCGTCGGTGAAAATCATCCGCGGCGGGCTCGAACGGGACGAACCGTGGGAAATTCAGGCAAGCAAATTCGCAGGCGCCGAACTCGCGCGATGGCAAGCCCAGCCAGCGGTGGGCGCGTAGCACAATGCCCAAGAGTCCTATCAACGCGCGGCTCGAGAGCGCGGTAGCGTTCCATCAAGCGGGACGCCTGGACGAGGCGGAACGCCTTTACGATCAAGTGATCGCCCTCGATCGCACCAATGCGGACGCTCTCAACCTGAAGGGCGTCATTGTCAATTCGCGCGGCCAACCGAGCGAGGCACTAAAGTTTTTTGACCGCGCCATTGCGTCGCTGCCGAACTTTCCGGACCTGCGTCTTAATCGCGGCCTTGCCTTGGCCGCGTTGGGCCGAAATGAAGAGGCGCTCCAGGAGTATATGTACGCGATCCGGCTAAAACCGGACTTTGGCGATGCGCGCCTCAACTTTGCGCTACTGCTTCACGCGAATGGACGCACCGAGGACGCGACCTCCGCTTTTCGCGCCATGACTCGGGCCGTTCCGCGCGATGCTCGCGGTTTCTACAATCTCGGGGTTTGCCTTGAAAAGAGCTTACCCGATACTCACGAGACGGCCCGGCCGGCGATAGCCGACGAGGCAAAAGCCGCCTTCACCCGCGCCCTCGAGCTCGATCCTCAGAATCCGGAAGTTCATTTTGCTTTCGGCAATCTACACTCGTTCCTCGGCGAGTACGGCCTCGCCATCGAGCGCATCAAGAGTGCGCTCGCTCTTAACCCGAAATGGACCGACGAGTTTCGCGCCCAGGCGCTGAGCGATCTCGGAGAATACCTGAGGAAAGAAAGACGCGCGGCCGAGGCCATTCCGTATCACCGGCAAGCAATCCTTCACAGCCCGCACAACAAGCTGATCAAATTCAATCTCGCGACCGCGCTCCGGGACAACCTAGTGCCGGCGGAAGCGAAAGAAATCTACGAGGATCTTCTTCGCACGGATCCGGACTTCCCCAAACCTTATGTGAATCTCGCCAACCTCTATTTAGAAGAAAATCGATCAGACGAGGCGCTAAGCCTGGTCGAGAAGTGCCTGACTCTCGCACCGAGCTTCCAAGCGTACTCGACCATGGCAGCGGCCTTCTCCGACAAAGGTTGGCACGTCACATCCCTGATGTGCCACGACAAAGCCGTTTCACTCAAAGGAGACGATGCCAAGTCGCGGTTCAATCGCGCGGTTGCCCTTCTCAATATTGGCCATCTCGCGCGCGGCTGGCCCGATTATGACCGCCGGTTCGAGATCCCCGCGGAGAATTGTCCGCCACGGCCAACTCCCCCTGCGTATTGGCAAGGCGAAGATCTCACGGGCAAGACCCTATTTGTCTGGACCGAACAAGGCATCGGCGACGAAGCGCTTTACGCCAGCATGCTGCCGGAACTGGTCGGGCGGCCCCAACGCTGCATCATTGAGACTTCTCCGCGGCTCGCCCCCGTATTCGCGCGGTCCTTTCCCCAGGCGGAGGTCGTGCCACGGGTATCGCTCGAGCGGGCGTTAGAGATCGCCGCGGAGGCTGACGTCCAGATTTGCACGGCCAGTCTCGGTCAATATCTACGACCCGACTTTGCGAGCTTTCCGAAGCATACGGGATACCTGAAAGCCGATCCGGTCAAGCGCGACCGTCTACGGAGAAAGTACGAAGATCTCGCGCGAGGCCGTCGCATCGTGGGGTTGGCGTGGAAGAGCAAGCGGCATATTTATGGCAGCAGCAAGAGCACTACGCCGCTGTCCCTCGCCGCAATCCTGAAGGTCCCGGGCGTGATGTTCGTGAATCTTCAATATGGAGAAGTCGAACAAGATATCGCCGAGGTCCGGGAAGTCCTTGGCGTCGAGATTTATCAGGACGCGGAAATCGATCCTCTGACGGACATCGACAGTGTGTTCGCGCAGGTGGCGGCCTTGGATCTTGTCATCAGCACTTCGAATTCCGCAGCTCACATCGCCGGCTCCTTGAACGTTCCAACTTGGGTCCTGCTTCCGCGCGGCAGGGGTTCGTTTTGGTATTGGTTCCTGCGCCGCGAGGACAGCCCATGGTATCCTTCGGTGCGCATCCTGCGCGGGTCGGGCAAAAATCCCGACCAGTCATGGGACGCGGAAACCAGCGCCCGGGCGGCTGCCGATCTTGAGTTGCTCACCAAGCCGATGTGAACCGCCGCATGGCGAAAAGTCCGATCACACTCCGGCTGGAAAAAGCCGTTCCGCTGCATCAGGCGGGAAAATTGGACGAGGCCGAACGCCTCTATGACCAGATCCTCGCTCTGGATAAACGGAATCCGGACGCGCTTAACCTCAAAGGCGTGATCGCAAACGCGCGCGGCAGGTTCGCCGACGCCATCGGATACTTTGACCGCGCGACGGCCGCTCTTCCAACCTTCCCCGACGTCCATTTCAATCGCGGGATTGCGCTCGCCGGCCTCGGACGCGAGGTTGAGGCGCTGAATGCGTATGGCGATGCGTTGAAATTGAAACCTACTTACGCCGATGCGCGGCTCAACAGCGGGTTGCTGCTTCACAGTCTCGGCAGGACCGCTGAGGCCGTCGAGGCCTTTCGCACGATGACTCAAATCGCGCCTCGAGACCCGCGCGGCTTCTATAACCTTGGAGTCAGCCTGGAGAAGAGCCTGGCCTCGGTTCCGGAGTCTGAGCGCTCCTTACCTGCCGAGGAAGCGCGCGGAGCTTTCACGCGCGCCCTCGCACTCGATCCGAATAATCCCGATGTGCACTTTGCCTTCGCCAATCTTCATACATTTCTCGGAGAATATGAACGCGCCATCGAGCGGCTGAGGAATGCGCTCGTCTTAAATCCAAACTCCGCCGGCACCTGGAATAACCTGGGCTCGCAGTACGAGGCGTTAGCCCGCCGCGAAGAAGCGATTGCGGCATTCGAGCGCGCCATCGAACTCAATCCCGCCGATGCCGGCGCCGTCGTTAACCGCGGCATGACCTATCTTTCAATGGGACGGCTCTCCGACGGTTGGGACGGCTATTCCCGGCGTTTCGAAGATCCGCGGTTTCCATTCGTCCGGCGTGATTGGCCCTGGCCCGTCTGGCGCGGCGAAGACCTTCAGGGAAAGAGTATCTTCGTGTGGAGCGACCAGGGCGTCGGCGATGAAGTCCTGTATTCCTCGATGCTGCTTGAAGTCGCACGGCGGGCGGCGGAATGCGTTGTCGAGTGTTCGCCGCGTCTGCTGGCACTCTACAATCGCTCTTTTCCAGGGCTGCGAATCATCCCTAAAACCGCGGACACACGCGCGGAACTCCTCGGCGCCTCATTCGACTATCAAACATCCGTGTTGGATCTAGGGCGGCATCTCCGCCCAAGCCTTTCCAGTTTTCCGAATAGCCCTCGGGTCTTAAGAGCTGATGCGACCCTGGCGTCGAAGCTTCGACGGCGATACAAGGCGCTTGCCCCCGACCGCCCCCTGGTTGGCCTTTCGTGGCGAAGCATCGCGCCTGGGATGTCTCATCAGAAAGGCCGCGCCCTCGACGCGTTCGCCCCCCTGATCGCCAGGGAAAAATTAACCTTTGTAAACCTGCAGTACGGCGATGTAAGCGCGGAAATCGACGCCCTGAAACGCGACCATTCTTTAGAAATTTTTGTTGATAATCAAATCGATAGCCTGAAGGACCTGGACGGCTTCGCCGCGCAGGTCGCCGCACTCGATGCCGTTGTCACGATCAGCAACACGACAGCCCATTTCGCCGGGGCGTTAGGGGTGCCGACATTCCTCTACGTTCATCGGGGCTCCAAGCAGCTTTGGTACTGGTTCGACTTCGGCACATATAGCCCGTGGTACCGCTCGATTCGCATTTTTCGTGCCGCGCTACCGTCCGCCTTGGACATCATCGGGTCCACGCTCGACCCGTCGTAGCAGCCGCTTTCGCGCCCGGGTGGAGGAGCTTTTTTTCACACGTCGGGGCGCCGGCGGCGGCGGCAAGAACTAAAGGCCGATCGCTAAACGGATTTTTTACCCGACTGTGCAGCAAGGCGATATCCGGCGAAAAACGCGTGGAAATTCGCGGAAATCTGCTTGAACTGCTTGACATTACGGCCGTGCCAGAGTGATATGGCCGTGCGCTGACGGGCGCCAGATGTTTGCGGCGGAGTTTGCCGCCGTAGGCATATGAACCAGATCTGAAACCTTAAGGGGATCCCATTATTATGAATAAGCAACAACTCTATACGCTTGGCGGCGCACTGCTCGCGTCGACCGCACTTACGAGTGCGGCGAACGCCATGACGTTCGGTCGTCTCTTGGCGACGGCCGGCAGCGCCGGCGCAGCTTTCTCGACCAGCGGCTTCACGATCGCGAACACGCTCTTCAGCACGACGGCGGCGACGGCGAACGCCGTCACCATCACCCCGTCGGACACGAAGGTCGCGGCGCGCTTCTCGAACCAGTACAATGCATCGACGGCTCTGGGCGTTGCGATCGCGGTCGAAATGATCCCGACCGGCGCCGAGTTCACCAGCGGCACCGCCGTCCTCGGCAACGTCGACTTCCTGGTCTCGAGCACGACCGTCACGTCGTACGTGAGCACCGTCGGCGCTGAAATCGCTTGCACGGGTTCGACGGGCTTCGGCACGAGCTTCGTGATCAGCGGTTGCACCGCGGCTGCCGGCGCAGCGAATAGCGGCGGCGGTTCGGCCGGTGCGAGCTTCTCGGTGAACTTCACCGGTCTCGTCTTCAGCGGCGTGACCTTCACCAATGCTTCGGGCCTCGCCACGGCTGGCTCCACGGTCACGATGAGCGGCCGTATCTACAACAGCCAGACGCTGACGAACTATGAACCGACGGCCACCAGCACGATCATCACCTCGTCGGCTCCGCTGTCCGTGTCGGTGAGCCCGGCTGCGAACGTGACGGCGAACGCCAGCGCGACGCCGACCGCGTTCATCAACCTGTCCACCACCAACGGCCCGAACACCAGCGTGACGATGGATCTCGTGTCGATCCAGTTCACCACGAACAACGCGCTGCTCGCCAACCTGACGACCCCGGCGTCGGCAGCTGACGTGGCAAGCTCGGTGCAAGTGACGGTGCAAAGCGCCGTGTTCAGCGGCGCTGCCACCAGCCGCGTGACCATTGCGGCTGCGGCTTCCGGCACGACGACTGCGACCGTCGCCAACTTCTCCGGCGGCGCTGTCACGTTCACCTTGGTGGATGCCGATATCACCAGCAACGCTACGACCACTGTCCGCGTCGTGTTCAACGGCACGACCGCCATTCCGGCGGCGGCTGCTGGCACCGTGACGGTTGCGATCGCTGCCGAAGGTACCGGCCAAGCTCCTCCGAGCGTGACGGGTACTACGGCGTCTATTGCTCAGGGTGGTTTCCGCGCTGAAGTCAACACCTTCAACGCGTCGACCAACGGTCCGTTCAGCTCCTACCTCCGCATCCACAACAACGGCACCAACGCCGGCACCGTGAACATTCAAGTGCGCAGCGACGATCACACCTCTGGTGCGATCCTCGGCTCGCAGTTCACGACCGGTACGATCCAGCCGGGTTCGACGATGCAGCTGTCGGCTGCCGAAATCGAAGGCACTGAAACTTCGACGAAGCTGCCGTCCGGCGGTGCGAACGTTCCGACCGCAAGCCGTATGGGTTCCTACACCCTGTCGATCACGGGCGCGCTGGTTGGTTACGTCCAGCACATCCTGTTCGACGGTGAAGTGGTTGCTGACCTGTCGTCGTTCCGCAACGGCGCCAACACCAACAGCGCTCCGTAATCGATCGACAGATCGTTACTTAGCGATGAGATCGAGGGAGGGTGAGAAATCACCCTCCCTTTTTCTTTGTCCGTCAGGCACATGGCGACGCCCGACGGTCAGAAACTGACATTGATGTAAGCCGTGCCCTCGGCGCCTTAGCGTTATGTTCCGGCAGCCAATTCAGCGGCTGAAGGACTTATGCTTCGAACATTCCAGTATGAGGCGGTCGACGGTGCGGGCCGGGTCCTGACCGGTCGTCTTGACGCGAACGGCGAGCGTGACGCCCAGCGCACACTGGAAGGCCAGGGCTTGACCGTTGTTAGCTTGGCCACCGCTGCAACACAGGTCGCCAAGACCGGCATTCTCAATTTCCAGCGCGGCGTCAGCACGCAGGACCGCATCCTTGCGTTGAAGCAGCTCGCACTGCTCCTCAAGGCCGGCGTTCCCCTGGTGCAGGGGATCGGAACCCTGAAGAATCAGGCGGCACACCCCGTCCTCGCCGAAGCCTTCGCGGCTATGGAGAAGCGCCTGCGCGGCGGCGACACCTTCACCAACGCCTTGGCCCTCGCCATGCCGACCCTGCCGAACTACGTCAACCAGCTGGCCGCGGCGGGCGAAGCGATCGGTCATCTCGGACAGGCGCTCGACGACGCCGCCACCCAGATGGCCTATGACCGCCAGGTGCGCCAGGACATCCGGAACGCTCTCACCTATCCCTCGATCCTGATCGTCGCGGGAGTTACAGCGGTCCTGTTCATCTTCATCGTCGTTGTCCCGCGCTTTTCGGCGATGGTGGCGAACGCAAAAGAACCGCTGCCCTGGATCTCCGCGGTTGTCATCAAGACCGGCATGTTTCTCGCCGCAAACAAGCTGCTGCTCCTCGCCGCAGTTGCGGCCATCGGTTGGTTTGCCTGGACCGCATTCAAGGATCCGAAGCGCCGTGCGCGCGTGCATGAGTTCCTCGGCGGCCTGCCGATGATCGGCGTTTGGCTGCGGGAAGCCGAAGTCGCGAGATGGGCTTCGATGCTGGGAACGATGCTCGCAAACGGCGTTGATCTCATCAAAGGCCTGGGGCTGGCCCGGGACGGCGTCAACCTCTCGAGCCTGCGCGACCGCCTGGATCAAGCAACCAAACTGGTGCGCGCCGGCCAGTCGCTGTCATCGGCGATTGCCAGCCAGCAGGCGTTCTCCGATACCGCTCTCAGTCTCATTCAGGTGGGCGAAGAATCCGGCGAGTTGCCGACCATGTTGAAATCCCTGGCCGCGCTCTACGAGGATACGGCCCGGCAGCGTATGAAGCAGTTCCTGCTGTTCCTTGAACCGGCGGCTATTCTTTTTATTGGGATCGTGGTCGGTGGTATCGTGGCGGCAATCATGCTCGCGATCACATCCGTCAATCAGGTGGCTCTCTAATGCCGAATCAATCCGCTTTCGCCGGCGCTTCCAGGGCAAATGGCGCCCTGCAAAGGGGCTTTACGCTCCTCGAAATGCTGGTGGTGCTCGTCATCATCGGCCTCCTGGCGGGTCTCGTCGGGCCTCAGTTGATGGGACGCGTCGACGTCTCGCGCCAGACCGCGGCGGAGACGCAGGGGCGTATGCTGAAAAGCGCCCTCGACACGATGCGCCTTGATATCGGCCGTTACCCGACCAAAGAAGAAGGACTCGGCATGCTGGTCAATGCTCCCGCCGACGAGCGCGTCGCCCGGAAATGGCGCGGTCCGTATCTTTCGGAAGGCCTGCCGCAGGACCCTTGGGGCAACCCTTACGTCTACGAGCCGATCTCCTCCACCTCCGTCGCCTTGTATAGCTTGGGAGCCGACGGCGAACCCGGCGGCGAGGACATCAACTCGGACGTCGGCCTGATGCCGAAACAGAAAGCCGATGCCACGCCCTAGCCATGGGCACGGCGCAGAATCGGCGCGCGGCTTCACGCTTCTTGAAGTCGTCGTCGTCCTTGTCATCGTCAGCTTGACGAGCGCCATCGTCTTTCCACGGCTGACGACCATGGCCTCGAGCTACGAGTTTGCCTCGCAGCGCGACAGTTTCGAGCAGACGCTCAACGGCCTGTCATATCGCGCCTATCGGGAAAACGACGATCGCATCTTGCAGGGCACCTATACGTCGGCTGGGCGCGACGAGACGGCAAAGGCCCGGCGCAGCGGCAGGACCGAGCTTGCGGGCAACATGCGCACACGCGCCTTGATCGCCGAGCCCCGCGAACACCTTCCGCCGGTGACCAGGCGCTATGCCGACGTTCCTCTGCCCGAAGGTTGGGAGGTCGTTATCGAGGATCCCATCTACTTCCGCGGTTCCGGTTATTGCACGGGCGGGACTGTGGAGCTCTCGGTCGGACGCCTGGAATATATCTATGCGCTACGCCCGCCGCTGTGCCGCGCGGAACTGTTGGAGTAGGCCGTGGCAAGGCGCTCAACGGCCGGCTTCACGCTCCTCGAGGCTATCGTCGCTTTGACGGTGATGGCGGCCGCGCTGATACCCCTCGTCACGTTCATCGCCCAATCGGCCGATCAATTGACCCGCGCCGGGGAAGCCAACGAACAAAGTCTTGTGCAGCAGTCGGTGCTTGCCTTGATGGAACCCGTAAATCCCATGGCGGAACCCGAGGGAACGATCCCCTTGGACGACGAAATCACGGTCTCATGGCGGTCGGAAGCCGTCGTCCCGCCGCCTGAAGGCACCCTGGTGGGAACGCAACTGAACGGTTATCGCCTCGGTTTCTACGGCGTTACGGTCGCAGTATCGCGCAATGGCGATCCCTGGTTCGACTTCACGATGCGCAAGGTTGGCTACCAGAATATGCGTCGCAGCAATCCCATGCTTGGCGGTCCGTGATATGTCGCACAGGTCGCGCGGATTTACGTTGCTCGAAGCTCTCGTGGTCCTGGTCATCACCGGACTTGTCTCGGTGGTACTGGTCCAGGGATTCGGGCTGCTCTTAGGCGCACGCGAAAGCGTTCAGGATAAGATCGTTGCCGTCGACCAGGCCGTGCTTCAGCAGAACCTTTTTCTCGAACCTCTGCGCGGGGTCGTTCCGGACTACCTCGAGCGGCCGCATATCTTCCAGGGCGAAGCGCAGCGACTGCGCGGCCTGACGGTGCGTCCCCTCCAGGCACGAACGGGAACGCCGGTGCCTTTCACTCTTACGATCACCCGCGAGGCCAACCTCAACACGCTCACTTATCAGGAAGACGATACCGAGCCATTGATCGTCGGATCCTGGGAGGGCGAGACCGGCGCATTCTCCTATCGGGATATAAGCGGTCCCTGGCGTGAGGCTTGGCCGCCGCAGGACGATCCGAATGCGCCTCAGACGCCGTGGCTGATTCGCATTGAGCGTGGAACGGGCCTTCCCAAGAATATGGTGGCCAACGTCGGCGGGACGCATCGCCGCCCCTTGCGTTTCCGCGACACGCCTTTTGGGGCCGCCTCGCCGACGGAATAGGCCTGCGGCGCCGCGCTCGAAGTTGCTACTTATTAAGCAATTACAAAGATTTATGGCATGGGGTCTGACAATGATTTAACGCCCCCTCTTGCCCTCGCCCGATAGTATCTGCACGCGTTTCCATACCGTTTTCTCGCCTTCCAGTCTGCCTGTCGCCAGCGTCGGCCGGCACACTGCAAGCCCGGGGATGAGGGCTTTCGATCGTGTTTCCTCACGTCACTCAGCGCACCGGCCGAGCGGCACGCGCCCACGAGCAGGGATTTATCCTGGCACTGACGCTATGGATTATTGCCCTCTTCGGCGTGGGCGTCGCCGCGATCAATACATGGGTGTCGGTCGCGACGGAGAATGCCCGAACATTGCGTCTACGCGTCGACGATGAACTCGAGCGGTCCAACGCCACGAACGAGATCATATACGCCATTGCCACGCGTCCGATGACTCACCGGGGCCTTGAGGTCGGAAGCGACCTGAAGCGGCCTACGGTCGACGACGTCATGTACATGACGCTCGCCACTCCGGAGACCTCCAACTTCATTGCCTTCGATCGGCGTCCGTACGTAATGGAAAGCAATCCCGACTACGCAATCCAGATCCAGGACGGGCGCGGCCTCGTAAACTTGAACCGCATCACGCCGGTGCTGTTGCGGCGACTGCTCGCGCTTTACGACGCGCCCGAGACCCTGCGCAATCAATTACCCGACACGCTCCAGGACTGGATCGACGAGGACGAGTTTACGCGTATCGCCGGGGCGGAGGTGCAGGACTACGAGCGTTTACGCCGTCTTCCGCCCTCGAATGCGCGGCTCGTGACGCCGATGGAAGCGCAGAACATTCTTGGCTGGGATCAGGTGCCGCAAATGTGGGAGGACGACATGCGTTCCCCTATCTTCTCGACCTGCGGCACGGCCGGCTTCAATCCAAACACGGCCCCGGAGAAATCGCTGCTCGCGCATATGCCCGGTCTCACCGACGAGGCCGCCAAGTTTGTCGTGGCGCAGCGCCAGATCACCAGCTTTCGGCACGCCCGCGATTTCATGGAGGCCGCCAATATCATGGTCCCCAACGAGGCCTTCTTCTTCGGAACATCGCCCGGAAGCTGCATGGTGATCGATTTCGTGAACCGCGGTTCCGGCGAACGGACACGTGTCTCTCTAACTCTAGTTGCTCGCAGTGAAAATCAGCCTTGGCAGGTGGACTATGCTTATCGAATCCCTTCGCAGTTCAGCGGGGCGCTGGACGGGCTCGATCCGCAGCTCACTTTCCCAGCCCCCGAAACGCTTCGTACAGACGGCGGCGGGGACGATTCAACTGCCGGGGTCAGACAGACGCCCTAACTGGATCCTCAGCCGCCGCTTCGTGCGCCAGAACGTTTTCGAGGTCGCCGAGAGCCTGCCGGAGTCCAAACGCAAATCGGCGTTAGGCTTGCTCGTACGCAAGTGGTCGCCATTTCCGTCGAGTCAATTTGTCGCACAGTGGGTTGGACACCGCGCCTGCGTCTATGCCTGGGATAGCGATGCAGCCGCGGCGGCGATCGTTGCGGCAGGGGAAAACCCTTCGCGTTGCTCGGTTTGGGCCGAGACTTTTTTCCGGCCGCCGCTGCAAGACGGCATCCGGCTCGCGAAAATGAGTGACGGCGTCGAGGGGCAAGTCTGGAAGGGCGGTCTTCTAGCGGCGACACGTTGGTGGCCAGAGCCTCCGATGCCGCGCGAGTGGCTCATATTCTTGCGGTCGGCGGGCGTCGATTTGACGCAGACGGGACTGGACGTTCCCCCGGTGGCTACGAGCGAATTGCTGGCCCAGCCGTGGACTGTCACGGCTCCGCCGGTTACCGACCTCTGGAGTCTCTTACAGAACGAGCGCGCTGCCGCGATTGCCGCCGCGGTCGTGGCTGTGCCGTTCCTGTATTACCTGACGCAGGCAGCGGTCCTTCTGGGTGGGACGATGCGGGTCGAGGCCGCGATCGCTGATCTTTCGGCAGCCAACCAAAGTATTCGCGCCGATCGCGCCGCGGCTTTCGCCAATCTCGAAACGATAGAATCCTATCTCGGCCTGGAGACCTATCCTTCGCAGTTTCAGACGTTGAATGCGGTAACCAACCTGCTGCGCGAAAGCAAAGTGACCATTGCAGAATGGAATTACGATGCCGGCAACCTCCAGATCGTCATCCAGGCCGACCGAGCCCTTGAGGCGCCTTTTTTCATAGAGATGTTCGAGAAGGATAATCTGTTCTCCAATGTGACGGGCACGGTCGGAAACCAGCAGCGAGAGCTACGGCTTGGGATGCAGATCGAGCCCCAGCAATGGCCGACGTCATGAACAAGTCATTTCCCACGTTGCAGAAGGCCTTCGCGCGTCTCAAGACGGAAGTCCACGCGCGGTACGGCAAGGACCTCGTTCTTACCGATCGCCTCAAGATGCTGATCTCGGCGGGCGCGGGCCTGCTCATTTTTGCAATGCTGATCGCTTTGCATCAGACGGTATCGTCGCTGGAGCGCGAGTACGACCGCGTTCAGATCGACAAGGCGCGGCTTGAAGCGCAAATCGCAGCCGGCGGTTGGGAAGAAAGAAAGCAGCAGAGCCAAGTCTTAAAGTCGCTGCTGGAAGAACGGCTCTGGGCGGCGCAAACACCTGGGCTTGCCGACGCAAGTTTCGAAAGATGGCTGCGGGACCGGCTGACACCTCATAAGCTGGAGCCCATTGCGCAGATCCAAGTCCGCCGCGTTCCCATCGTACGCGCCGCGCAGCCGGGCGAGCCGGAAAATCCTCTTTCAACCATTCAGCGCATGACGGCAAAGCTCATCCTGCCGTTCGACGGGGCCGGGGTTTCGCACTTCTTGGCAGATGTGGCCGAGGCGGATAAAGCAGTCGTCGTCGACAGAATGATCGTTCGCGCCGGCCGCAACGCCCGTATCGAAGTCGACGTATCTACTTTCTACCGCTCCGCCGAGCGAAGCTGAGGAGCCCGGTTTGGACCCCCGCCTACGACAATTCTTGGACCGCCTCGAGTTTCTGAGGCCGTACTATGCACACTTGGCCGCTCTGGGCGTCGCGATCGCGCTCGGCCTCACCGTGGCCGCTTTCAAGCTGGCGAGCGATCCGCCGGCCGTCGATACGGCCGACCGCTGGCCATTGCCGCAGTGGGCGCCTTATCGGGCTGGGCCTTTGCGGGATGCCCTGGCTCGCACACCCATTTGGGCCGAAGACCCCACGAAAGCCAAGGTCGTCGTCGAGAAAAAGCCAGAAGGCCCGCCGTGGCGCTTTATCGGGACGCTTCAAGAAGGCAAAGTGCGCCTCGCCGTGATCGAGCTGGACCAAGGCAAACGGATACAACGCGTTGCCGCGGGCCAGCCTCTCCCAAACGGCGCCGTCATCACCAAGATCGACACCACCACGTTGACCTATGACGAAGGCGGCGTCGAAAAGGCCCTGAGACTTTTTGGCGCCGCAAAGACAGATAACCTTGCCGCTGGAACTGGAAAGAACTGAGCGTATGAAAGATCAATCCCAGAAGCGTCTGATTGCTGTGCTGTGCCTCGCGATCGTCGGCCTGACGAGTTGCACGAATCGCGTGCCTTCGCCCATTACCCAGCCGCTTCCGATCAAAAAAGCAGCCGAGACCGACGGCAGCTTCGCGCTCGCAGAACCGGAAGGTCAGTCGGTGGGCCGGACCGCGATGCAAACAGGGGCCGGACCCGCGGTTCCCTTGGGTAGGGCGACGACCGATCCGCTCACGTCTTCGCGTCCGCCGAGCCTTTCCGGTGAGCCCATCAGCGTCAATTTCGAGGGAATCCGGTTGCCCGCCTTCATAAACACCGTTTTCGGCGAACTCTTGAAGGTGAATTTCGAGATCGACAGCACGGTCGCCGGCCGCGAGCAGATTGTCACGCTGCGGACCGCCGAGCCGATGTCGCGCGACCAGTTTTATGCCCTGGTCGTTGAAGTGCTCAACAACTACGGCATTACCGTCATCTACTCGCCGAACATCGGTTACCGCATTGTAGAAGCGACGACCGTCAAGAAGCCGATCCCGCGCATCGTTCGTACGCGGACGGCTACAAGTGTCCCGGCAGATCTGCGTCCCGTGTTTTTCTTCAAGCCGATCGACGCGATCGCCGGCAACACGATGGTGATGTGGCTGAACCTGATGATGGGCGACCGTGTTCAGGCGATAAACATGCTTGGGTCGAACGGCCTGATCCTGCTCGGCAGCGCCGCCGACGTGCAGGCCGCGTCCGATATTATCGAAACGCTGGATCAGCCTTACCTCGCAGGAAGCCGCAGCCTCAAGATTTCCCCTGCATTCTGGAGTGCCTCGCGGCTGACCACGCAATTGATCGAGATCATGACCGCCGAGGGCTACAGCATCGGTCAGGGCGGACCGACGCAGACGGCTATCAAGCTGATCCCGGTCGAAGCCCTCAACGTCGTTATTGCATTCGGCACTTCGCCGGAGGCGCTACAGCATCTCCTGCAATGGGCGACAGAACTGGACCAGCCTAGCCAAACTGTCGGCTCCGAGGGCGTATTTTATCATCAAGTCTACAACACCAAGGCAGCGGATATTGCCGACACCGTGGGTGCCGTTCTGGGCGGCGCGGGTCAACGCAATCAATCCCAGCAAGCTGCACCGCCACCCGGAAGCCCGGCGGCGATATCTCAGGCGGCGGCACCGACCGGGCGTCAACGCATCATCGTTGACGAGCCGCGCAATGGGATCATTTTTGTGGGAACCGCTGAAGAGTTTGCGCAGTTCAAGTCGCTGGCGCAACAAATGGACCGTGCGCCTCTCGAAGTGCTGATCGAGGCGACGATCGCGGAAGTGACGCTGCGCGATAGCGAGGATCTTGGGATCGTCTTGGATTATGACGATTCCCGTGCCGTCGCCCCCAACCAGACCGTCGTTCGCTCGGATGAAGGAGGAATTTTCTTCAGCCTGGTCCGCGATCGGGCATCGATCCTCGCCCGCGTGAACGCCCTTGCGGACTTCAATCGCCTTCAGGTGCTCTCCAGTCCGCGGCTTGTGACCAGCAGCGGCAAGCCCGCGGCCATCAACGTCGGCACGCAGGTGCCGATCATCACATCACAAGAAACGGCGGCGGGTCAGGTCGGCGGGAATACGTCGATCCTGCAGGCGATCCAGTACCGGACGACCGGTGTGGTCCTGAATATCGAGCCCGTCATCAACTCGAACCGCAGGGTCGAGCTCAACGTTTCACAGGAAGTGAGTGCCGCGCAGGAGAACAACCTTTCCTCCGTGCAAAGCCCGGTGATCATCAATCGTTCGATCACGACATCCCTTTCGCTGAACGACGGCGAGACTGTCCTGCTGGGCGGCATGATTTCGGAGAACTTCAGCAAAGGGAACACAGGTGTGCCTTTCCTGAAGGACATCCCCCTGCTGGGAAATCTTTTCAAGACCGGGTCGGAATCGATCAACAGAACGGAACTCATCGTGTTGATAACGCCGTACATCATCGACGGCCCGGAGACAGCGCGACAAGTGCGTGACGCCTTCCGACAGAAACTTGGTGAATGGGCGCAAGAGCCGGCAGAACCGGCTCCGACCGTGACGCCGGTCGCCGCGCCCCAATAATAAGGAGTGAACATGCGGCGTCTTATTTGCTCAGCTGTGGTAACCGGCATTCTCATGCTGGCGCCGGGCGCGATATCTGCTGAAATCCGCGCTCTCCCGATCATCGCGCCCGATGCCGTGGAGACGATGACGATCAAGCAGTTGGAAGAACAATCGGCCAAGGGAGATGCAAGAGCTCAAGCCGAGCTCGGTTCGCGTTACGCACGGGGCGCGGGCGTCAAGACCGATATGAAGAAGGCCGTCGCGCTGTTCGAACAAGGCGCCAAAAAGGGCGATGCGACGGCACAGTTTTTCCTGGGAACGGCCTTTGACATGGGAGCCGGCGTGGAGAAGAACCAAGTGCAGGCCGCGCGTTGGTTCCAGCGGGCTGCGGAGCAGAATCACGCTGGAGGGCAGTATGCACTGGGCGTGATGATGACCGACGGCCAAGGCGGTTTGAAAGCCGACCCCCAGGCTGCGGCCGCGCTTGTCCAAAAGTCCGCCGAGCAGGGTTATTATCCCGCGGCGATCAGAATGGCCGCGCTCTATACGAGCGGCATCGGCGTTCCGAAAGACGGCGAAAAGGCAGCCGATTGGTATCGCCGGATCCTCAAGACGCGTGCCGATACTGCCGCCGCTTCTTTGCTCGCCACACTGATCGAAACAAAGGCGGCTGCGTGGCAGGCCGGAGATCCGGGCTCGCCGCCCGGCGCAGCACAAGCGCCGTCAACTGCGCTTGAGCAATTCGGTGATATGAAACGCCTGCGCCCGGCGCGGCAGTACGACAGGAACGGCCCGGTGGAAGTCAAGACGTTCAAAACGGATCGCGGCATGACGCTCGAAAGCCGGGCGCGCGACGGTGAACTGGCGCTGTACGCCACGTCGGACAAACCGCACCAGTGCGAATTCCGCGCCACATTCACTTTTTTGAACGAAAAGGGCGAGCGCAAGCCCGGAGATCACGTCTGCTTCATGGGCAACCGGCCGGCCGGCAAGAGCGTGCTCCTATGCAAGGTGGATCATCCGAACTTCGATCAAACTCAGGTGCAGGGCATGGAAATCACGCGCTGCGCGGAAACCCGGGCGAAGTAGGTCACGACCTTGCCGACCGTTTCCGACAGCCTCGCCATCACCATCCTCTTGTTGTTGGCGGAGATCGCAATTTTCGTTTTCTGTCTTTTTCGGGTTCGAAAGCCAGTCGATCCGCTGCGCCCACGAATCGTGCCCTATAATCTCATCATGATTTTTCTCGCGGTCGCTATCTTCGCGACCCTTGCCCATGCGATCAGCTTGGTCACCGGGCACCAATTGACGCCGCGTCGTGGAAAGGGGATGCGCTAGTTCGCTTGACTAGAGCCTGATTGTTTCAGGCTGAAGCATATCCAGCATTCCTGAAGTAATTGGCGCACTCCGTTGGGGTGAAGCAGGTGAGGAGCTGGCCGATGCGTTTCCAGGTTGCCTCGACGGTTCGCTCCTC
>JBFWOJ010000028.1:0-30458 GCA_050250575.1 Rhodospirillaceae bacterium
ATGCACCATCAAAAGAGCGCTCGCATTTAGTTCGAGAGCGCGCTTCACCACCTCGCGCGGATACACCGGCGTGTGATCGACCGTGCCGCGCTGCTGGGCCTCGTCGGCAATGATCCTATTTTTGCGGTCGAGATAGATAAGGCGAAACTGTTCGGTCGGCTCATGCGCCATTCGTGCTTTGCAATAGTCGAGTACGTCGTTCCACGACGAGATGACGTCGGCATTGCGCACGCGCGTTTGCAGCGCGAGTTGGATCGAAGCTTGAACCGCTTTGAGCATCGCCGCAGCGCTTTCTTTGATGCTGTCGACTTCCATCAAAGCTTCGGGGCTCGCGGCCAGCACCTCATCGAACGAACCAAATTTTGCGAGGAGCGCCTTGGCGATTGGTTTGGTGTCCTTGCGAGGAATGACACCGAACAGCAGCAACTCGAGCACTTCGTAGTCGGGAAGCTTTTCCGCGCCGGCCTTCAGGAAGCGCTCACGCAGGCGGTCGCGATGGCCGTGATAGTGAGGTGTTTCGTCCACCGGCGGGGCCGGAAATAGACCAGAGGACACGTCTTCCATCCCCCTTTTAGTCATGTAGCCTCCCTGATTATTGTCCGGGCGAGGGTATCACCTTTGCCGCAAGATTTAGAAGCTGGGGTACCACTTTGGGATCGTGTGCAGATTATGAAGCGGAATGTTCAAAGCGCCACCTTGTGACGGTCGGCGATGCGGCGATACACTCGTCTACCCGGCGAACTGGACGAAAAAAGGTCGTACAAGATACCAGCCGTTTTACCGTAGTAATCTGGGTTAGCTTCCGGTGGGGCTCGGGCTAAAGTCAGAAATCGAATGAGCGAAAAGACTGACTACTCAGGCATGACCCTCAATGAGCGCCTTTTCGCGTCCGGTCAGATGCAGGTCTTCGATCTCGCGGCCCGACGTCGAGACCGCTTGGCCATGATTAGAATTCTCAAGGCGCTAGATGTGCCAGATGCTGAATGCAGCGCGGACGCCATTCTGGCTCATCCCGAACAATTCGGTCTCTAGCAAGGCAGAGTGGCTGCGCAGCGGCGGTCATTTTCAATACGTGCCGCACGCCGTTTCTGGGAATCCCGTGTCAGTGCGGCTGAATCGAATACGCTAGTCCACTAGGGGTTGTCTTCACAATTAGAGCGACCGCCGGGTAGTATTTCGACAACGATGGTTCTGCCTCCCGGACCAGGAGAAACATATCCGCACTGAATTTGATGCATGGTTTCTCCAGCGGCGTATGAAACTTCGACAGAGCCATCTTGGCGCGGCGTGCCATACGCCCACTTAGAATCTCCGGATTCCAGGTTGCCCTTCCAAAGTGATTTTTCGCCGAACCCGACTTCGACGTTGGACAGCGGTTGGTCCGTTTTGTTGCGCACTGTCACTGTCGTCACCGAAAGATACATCCAGGTCGCGCCCGCCACTATGGCCATGGTAGCGGCGGCTAGGGCGACGTCTCGAAGAAGCCGGGTCATGGAATCACTCCGCGAAAGGGCGCTTTCGAAGATAGCCTTTTTCGAGAGCTTCCTTAAGTGATCGGCCCTGATCATTTGGCAGTTGGCGGCCGACCTGATTGTTGTGCAAATCCATAAGCCTCTCGCTGTTCGGACCGGCGCCCGACGTACTCGAACCCGCCATTTCATGAGCGTCGCCGAACTTCTTCGCCAGTTCTGTGCCGATGCCTTGCGTCATCAGATGACTCCAAAGAGCATGCCTGTAGGCGTCTGCCTCGTTGTTTGCGGCACTACGCCAGGATATTTCTTGGCGGTTGAGGCGACCGCTGCCTTCGCTGCTTCATGAGCGAAGATTGCTGCAGCCGGATTCTGAATCGCCGTGATCAAAGTTCCATGACCGCGAGGATCAAACCCGACATCGTTAAAGCTCGGAGCTTGCGCCCTTAGAGAATTGATATCATTCGGAGTTACGGCGCGATTTGGCGAGCCAGCCATAAGTTTTCCCTTTCAAATGTTGATAAAATTGCGTGCAAAACAGAAAGCCCGCACGCGGGTGCGGGCGGGCATAGTCGTCACACAATTTTGGAATTGGGCGCTCGACGCCCAAGGTACATTTACAGGATGCGCTCCAATGGATTTCGTCAACGCCGAGAGTAATGTCCGCGAAGTCAGCCGGGTTCCGCGCGACACGCGCGGCGTATTGCCAGAATCACCATCATATCATATAATCCGTATTATCCGGAGGATACGGATATGGTCAAAATCTCGTCGGTCGAATTCCAGAAGAACTTCGGCCGTTATCAGGACGCGGCGCTGACTGAGCCTGTAACGGTGACGCGCAACGGGCGCGACCGCACAGTGCTGATCTCGGTCGAAGAGTATCGCCGGCTAAAGCGTCGCGACCGTCAGGTTCTCAGCATCGACGACTTTACCGATGCCGATATCGCGGCGATCCGCGAGCAGCATCGCAAGACCGTTGAAGCCGCGCAGGCCGAAGAAAAGTCCAAGTGAGTTTTCCGGCGCCGGTTCCCGGCCTGGTCATCCGCTATTCCTACCTTTGGCGCGATGAGTTTCTCAAAGGCCAGGAGGAGGGCGTCAAAGACCGGCCTTGCGCACTGGTGTTGGTGACGCATACCGAGGATGGCGACGAGATCGCCACTGTCGTGCCTATCACGCACTCACTGCCGCGTGATACGAAAGACGCCCTAGAAATTCCGCGCGATGTTAAGTCACGTCTCGGCCTCGATGATGAGAGATCCTGGATCGTATTGACGGAAGCAAATCGCTTTGTCTGGCCGGGACCCGATCTGCGGCCGGCAATACGCGGCGACGCGTCGAGCATCGCATATGGCACTCTTCCCAATCGCTTCTATGCGGAAGTACTCGCGCGTTTCCTTGAGTCCGCGGACACAAGGCGGGCCAAAATCACGTCGCGCACGGAATAACTTGCCCGGCAGTTACCCGGATAATTGGGCACACCTCAACGCATTGAGGTCTAGGCGCTATTCCCATTTGACTTAATTATGCACCATGATCAGCGCGCTCGCGTTCAGCTCGAGGGCGCGCTTGACGACCTCCCGCGGATACACCAGCGTATGGTCGACGGTGCCGCGCTGCTGCGCTTCGTCGGCGATGATCTTGTTCTTGCGATCGAGATAGATCAGACGGAACTGTTCGGTGCCGTCGTGCGCCATGCGCGCCTTGCAGTAATCCAGCAGGTCGTTCCACGACGAGATCACATCTGCATTGCGGACGCGGGTTTGCAGCGCAAGCTGGATCGAGGCCTGCACCGCCTTGAGGAGAGCCGCGCTGCTCTCCTTGATGCCGTCGACTTCCATCAAAGCTTCGGGACTTGCGGCCAGCACCTCATCGAACGAACCAAATTTTGCGAGGAGCGCCTTGGCGATTGGTTTGGTGTCCTTGCGAGGAATGACACCGAACAGCAGCAGCTCGAGCACTTCGTAGTCGGGAAGCTTTTCCGCGCCCGCCTTCAGGAAGCGCTCACGCAGGCGGTCGCGATGGCCGTGATAGTGCGGTGCGGCTGGACCGGCGCCGAACAAATGGCCGCGCGAAGCCTCGTCCATCCCTCTTCGCGACCGCGCCATGCTGTCCCCCGACCAGGACGGCCAGTGTAGCAGCTCGGGGCCCGCAGGAAACGCAATCCTTCGCGCAAGGGTGGCGGAGCGGGGAGGTCCTTTCGCGGGATCGGTCCTTACACCCTGCCGCCGCGGATTATATTTGCTGCCCGCGCGGTGAAAGTTCCGCACTTCGGGCGTTTTGCCGGGTGAGGTTGTGCCCGTGGAGCGTGCCATGAAAAAAGTGCTGTTGGTCGGCTGCGGCAAGATCGGCGCCACGATCCTCGATCTTCTCCATGGCTCCGGGGATTTCCGGGTGACGGTCGGCGATTGCCTAGAGAACGCGGCCGGCCGGATTGTGCATAGCGGGGTCGAGATGCGCCACCTCGACGTGCGCGACGCCCGCGCCCTCGACGCGTCGCTGGCCGGCCACGACGCCGTCATCTGCGCCGGGCCGCATGACGTCACGCTCGAAGTGATCGCCGCCGCCGCGCGGGGACGCATCGCCTATTTCGACCTGACCGAGGATGTGCGCAGCGCCGATGGCGCCAAGGTCGCGGCGTCGAAATCCGAAAGTCTGTTCGTGCCCCAGTGCGGTCTCGCTCCAGGGATCGTCTCGATTGCCGCCGCTCACCTCGCGCGGCGGTTCGATCGCCTCGACAAGGTTCATCTGCGTGTCGGGGCGTTGCCGCAATTTCCGACCAACGCCCTCAAATATAACCTCACCTGGAGTACCGACGGCCTGATCAACGAGTATCTCAATCGCTGCCGCGTGGTCGCCGAAGGTAAGCAGCTGGAGGCCGCGCCCCTGGAGGGGCTCGAGGAGTTTCTGCTCGACGGCGTGTCCTACGAAGCGTTCAACACATCGGGCGGCGTCGGCACGCTGTGCGATACCCTCGGCGACCGGGCGCGGGAGATCAACTATAAGACCGTCCGCTACCCGGGGCACCGCGCCATCATGAAGCTCTTGATCGACGACCTGCGGCTCGGCGGCCGGCGCGATCTCTTGAAGGATATCCTCGAACAAGCGGTGCCGCTCACCAATCAGGACGTGGTCTTGATCTTCGTCAGCGTCACCGGAGAGATCAACGGACGGTTCGTGCAAAGCTCCTACGTCAAGAAGGTCTATGGCCAGGCCTTTCACGGCGTGGAACGCAGCGCCATCCAGATCACGACCGCTTCGGCCTTGTGCGCCGTCGTCGACCTGTGGCGCGAAGGCCAACTGCCGGCGAAGGGCTTTGTCCGGCAGGAAGACATCCCCTTCGAGGCGGTCACGGCCAATCGTTTCGGCAAAATCTTCGCCGGAGGCTCGCCCCAATCAGGTATGCTCGCCGCGTAAAAACGCGGTGACTGCCATGAATCTCTACCCCCGGTTCGAAGGAAACGAGGCAGGAAAAATCCTCGCCGCGCTCGAGATCGACCCGAGCGGAGGCGGTCCCAACGCGCTCGATGTGCGTTCACCGATCGACGGCGGCGTGATTGCGCGCGTGCCCGTCGACACGGCCGCCACGGTCAATGCCAAGCTGGAAGCCGCGGCCGCCGCTTTCATCCGCTGGCGCGAAATCCCAGCGCCGCGGCGGGGCGAGTTGATCCGGCGCTTCGGCGATGAACTGCGCGCCCGCAAGGAAGAGCTGGCCGCACTCGTGACCCTCGAGAGCGGCAAGATCATCTCCGAAGGCCGCGGCGAAGTGCAGGAGATCATCGATATGGCCGACTTCGCCGTCGGTCTCTCGCGCCAGCTGTACGGGCTGACGATGCCGTCGGAGCGTGCCGGACATCACTTGCAGGAACGCTGGCATCCCTTGGGCGTCGTCGGCGTCATCAGCGCGTTCAATTTCCCGGTGGCGGTGTGGGGCTGGAATTTCTGCCTGGCCATCGTCTGCGGCGATCCCGTGATCTGGAAGCCTTCGGAAAAAACACCGCTGACGGCGCTCGCGTGTCTCAACGTCTTTCGCCGCGTCGCGAACGGCTTCGATCCGGCCTGCGCCAACCTGCTGGCGGTTGTCGCCGGTGACCGCGCGCTTGGACGGCAACTCGCCGACGATCGCCGCGTTGCGCTTCTGAGCGCGACCGGAAGCACGGCCATGGGCCGCGACGTGGCGCCGCGGGTCGCGCAGCGGCTGGGACGCAGCCTCCTGGAACTCGGCGGCAACAATGCCGCGATCGTGACTCCGTCGGCGGACCTCGAACTTGCCAAGCGCGCGATCCTGTTCAGCGCCGCCGGCACCGCCGGACAGAGGTGCACAACGCTGCGGCGTCTTTTTGTCCATCGAGAGGTCTACGACAAGTTGGTCCCCGCCCTGAAGCGGGCGGTCAGCTCTTTACCGATCGGCGATCCGTTCGCGCCCGGCACGCTGGTGGGGCCGCTGATCGACGGCGCTGCCTTCGCGAGGATGCAGCAGGCGCTGGAACGAGCTCGCGCTGCGGGGGGGACGATCACGGGCGGAGAACGGGTCTTCGCCGACCGTTCTCCGAACGCTTTCTATGTCCGCCCGGCCCTGTGCGAGCTAGCGCGCCACGAAGACTTCCTCGCCGAAGAAATCTTCGCGCCGCTGCTTTACGTCGTTCCGTATGAGGACTTCCGGGAGGCGGTCGCGCTCCAGAACGCGGTTCCGCAAGGGCTTTCGTCCGCGCTGTTCACCATGAACATGCGCGAGGCGGAGTATTTCACCTCCGCAGCGGGAAGCGACTGCGGGATCGCCAATGTGAATACCGGGCCGAGCGGGGCCGAGATCGGCGGCGCTTTCGGCGGCGAGAAAGACACCGGCGGAGGACGCGAAGCGGGATCGGATTCGTGGAAGAGCTACATGCGGAGAACCACCAGCGCGCTCAATTTTTCGAGCGAGCTGCCGTTGGCTCAGGGTGTGCAATTCGACGCGGTGTAAGGTCTCTGTCCGCGACAGGCCGCACGATGTAACCTGCAGACATGCAGAAACGCAGATTCGGGAATACCGGCCCCGACGTCGCCGTCATCGGGCAAGGAACGTGGCAGATCGATAACCGCGCCAGCGCCATCGCCGCTTTGCGACGCGGCCTCGATGCGGGAATGACCCATATCGATACGGCGGAAATGTACGGCGACGCCGAATTGCTCGTCGCCGAGGCGATCGCCGGACGGCGCGACGGCGTGTTCCTGGTCTCCAAGGTATTGCCGAGCAACGCTTCGCGCGCGGGTGCGATCAAGGCCTGCGAACGTTCACTCACGCGTCTTTGCACCGACAGGCTCGACTGCTACCTGCTCCATTGGCGCGGCCGCGTTCCGTTGCAGGAAACCATCGCCGCATTCGAGGAACTGGTGCGCGCCGGAAAAATCCTGTCATGGGGCGTGAGCAATTTCGACGTCGAGGATCTGGAAGAAGCTTTGGCGATCGCAGGCCCGGGCAAGATCGCCTGCAACCAGGTGCTTTATCATCTGCAAGAGCGCGCCATCGAACATGCGGTACTGCCGTGGTGCCGGAAGCATGGCGTCGCCCTCGTCGGCTATAGCCCGTTCGGCAGCGGGACGTTTCCCGGCGAAACTACGCCGGGCGGGCGCGTGCTTGCGAAAATCGGCGCCAAGCATAGGGCGAGTCCGCGCCAAGTCGCGCTCGCCTGGCTCGCGCGGGACAGCTTTGCGATACCGAAGGCTTCGAATGTCGTCCATGTCGCGGACAACGCAGCGGCGGGCGATCTGACGCTCGATGCGGACGACATCGCGGCGATCGACGCGGCATTTCCGCGAGCCGACGCGCCGCGCGGCCTGCCGATGCTTTAGGCGTTCTCCGGTCCGTACGGCGGACAGGTGTAGCCCTTGGGCGAGAGGGTGAAGATCTCGACGCCGGTCTCCGTGACGCCGACCATATGTTCGAACTGCGCCGACAGCGACTTGTCGCGCGTCACCGCGGTCCAGCCGTCTTCAAGGATCTTGGTGTCGTACCGGCCGGCGTTGATCATCGGCTCGACGGTGAACACCATCCCGGGCTCGAGCACCATGCCTTCGCCCGGCTCGCCGAAGTGCATCACGTTCGGCGCCTGGTGGAACACCCTGCCGATGCCGTGACCGCAGAAATCCCGCACCACCGAAAACCGGTGAGCCTCAGCGTAGGACTGAATGGCGTGTCCGACGTCGCCGAGGGTCGCGCCCGGCTTGATCGCGGCAATGCCGCGCATCATCGCTTCATAGGTGACTTCGACGAGGCGGCGCGCCTTGATCTTCACGTCGCCGACGTAATACATGCGGCTGGAATCGCCGAACCAGCCGTCGAGGATCGGCGAAACGTCGATGTTCACGATGTCGCCGTCGCGCAGCACCTTGTCGCCGGGGATGCCGTGGCAGACGACGTGATTGATGGACGTGCAAATAGACTTCGGATAACCGCGGTAGTTGAGCGGGCCGGGGATCGCGCCGGCCTTCACATGGTATTCATGGCAAAGGCGGTTGATTTCCTCGGTCGTGACGCCCGGCTGAACGAACGGCGTGATGTAGTCCAGGATCTCGGCGGTCAGGCGGCCGGAGCGACGCAGGGCGGCAAAGGCCTCCGGACCGTGAATTTCCACATCCCTGGGACGCTTGATCGCTTGCTCTCTCATCGAACCTTCTGACTGCCCGTCTGCTCAGACCATTATTTATGCGTCGTGACCGGTAAATCCAAGGTCAACGGCCGGGCGAGGGTTATACCATCGGGGGTGATGTCACAACTATAGCCGATGGCCTCGACACCCGCGGCCAAGGCCTCCCGAAGTCCTTTTTCGTAAGCCGGATCAATGTCTCCGGCGACTTTGAAGGTGGCGCAGTCGGTGCGCTGGACCAGGTAGAACATCACCGCCCGGGCGCCCTTTTTCACCATATCGGCCATTTCGAGCAGGTGCTTAGCCCCCCGCGCGGTCACCGCATCGGGAAATTCAGCCTTGTGCGCATCGGTGAACCCCCGGCGCATGGTCACATTCTTGATCTCCACGAAGCAGGGCGGCCGCCCCGGGCTTTCAAGCAGGATGTCGATCCGAGAATTCCTGCCGTATTTCTGCTCCCGCTTGAGGCTGTCATATCCGGCGAGCTCCTTGATCGCGCCCGATGCGATCGCTTCGGCGACGATGCGATTGGGGTAGGCGGTGTTGATGCCGACCAGGGCGCCGTTCACCTCGATCAGCTCCCAGGTGTAGCGCAGCTTGCGGGCGGGATCGGCGGCCGGCGAAAGCCAGACTTTAGAGCCCGGTTCGTTCACCGAGAGCATCGAGCCGGAGTTGGCGCAGTGTGCGACCACGACTTCGCCGGAGGGAAGGCGCACGTCCGCTAGAAAGCGTTTGTAGCGCTGGATGAGCACGCCCTCGATCAGCGGCGCGTGGAACTTCATGACTTTTTCGGCCGGACCGGCACGGTGTCAGGCAGCGCGACCTCCTTCGCCTGCAAGGCGTCCGCCAATCGCGCGGTGGCGCTGCCGGGGCGCAGCGGCTTCTGCTGCGAGGTATGCGGGGCCCAGGCCGTCATGGTGATGATCTGAAAGCTCGCCGGGATGCGTCCGCGCGCGTCGGCATGCCGTTCGGCATACAGCGCCGCGGCACGCAGGAAGACATCGCGGCGGCTTGGCACGCGCCGGCGCTCGATGACCGCGTTCGCTTCTCCCATGGCCTGCAGATCGGCCATCAACTTGAACATGTCGGTGTAAGTCACCGTGATTGTCTCGGCGTCGACGACAGGCAACGCAAATCCGGCGCGCGTCAGCAGGTTGCCGGCGTCGCGGACGTCGGTGAACGGAGACACGTGCGGTGCGGTGCCCCCCGCTATCTCCACGTCGGCCTCGATCAGCACACTGCGCAGCTCCTTGAGAGTCTCGGCGCCGAACATGGCGGCGAGCAGCAGCCCGTCGGGTCTGAGCGCCATGCGGATCTGGGCGAGGGCGCCGGGAAGATCATTGACCCAATGGAGCGAGAGATTGCTGAGAACGAGGTCGAGCGACTGCGCCGTCGCGGGCAGAAACTCCTCGTCGGCGCAGAATGCGGGTCGGCCGTTGGTCTCCCCCGCCGCACGCGCCATGGCCGGCGAAAAGTCGCATTGAATCAGGGAGCCGATCTTGGGCGAGCCCGCGAGGAACGCGCCGAGCGCGCCGGTATGACATCCAAGGTCAAGGGCGAGCGGAAAAGTGCGTGTCACATCCAAGAGCCGGTCGGCGAGGCGCCCGGCGCTTTCGCGGATCAGAAAGTCTGCCGCGGAGAAGTCGGCCGCGGCGCGTTCGCGGCGCCACTGCACCAGCTTCCGATCGAAGACTTGCATACTGTTGGACATGGTGCGGTTTATGGCACTTTATATGAGGAATCGAAAGCCGGGGGCATCGTGCTGAAAGCGTTTGCGAATGCGGGCGTAGCCGCGGGCCGGATGCTGCTCAATTCCGTACTGCCGCCGCAGTGCCTGGCGTGCGCGGCGATCGTCGAGACGCCGGGCCACCTGTGTGCAAGCTGCTTCAGCCGATTCACGTTCATCACGCCGCCCCACTGCGGGATCTGCGGTATTCCACTCACGCAGACGGTCACCGACGACCTGATCTGCGGCGCGTGCGTCACCGAACGGCCGGTGTATGGACGCGCCCGTGCAGCGTTCGTTTACGACCAACACAGCCGCCCGCTGGTCCTGAAACTCAAGCACGGCGACCGCACCGATAT
This sequence comes from Rhodospirillaceae bacterium, assembly GCA_050250575.1. Taxonomy (GTDB): domain Bacteria; phylum Pseudomonadota; class Alphaproteobacteria; order Rhodospirillales; family Rhodospirillaceae; genus SHVO01. Next base: position 10,181 of record JBFWOJ010000028.1, read on the forward strand.
GGCCGTGCATCTGGCGAAGTGGCTGCAGCGCGCCGGCGGTGAGGTCATCGACGGCGCCGACGTGATCGTCCCGGTGCCGCTGCATCGCTGGCGGCTCCTGATCCGCGCCTACAACCAGGCGGCGCTCATTGCCCACGCCCTCGGGAGGCTGACGGGAAAGGCCGTCGCCGCCGATGCATTGATCCGGAGCAAAGCCACGCCCAGCCAGGGTGGTCTTTCGCGCAAAGAACGGCGCCGGAACGTCGCCAGAGCCTTTGCGGCGGGCCGACCGGGCCTGATTGAGGGAAAACGCATCCTCCTGATCGACGACGTGCTGACCAGTGGTGCGACGGCGAACGCCTGCGCGCTGACTTTGATCCAAGCCGGCGCCGCGGCCGTGGACGTCCTGGCCCTGGCGCGCGTGCCCAGTCCCGCGGACTCGTTCTAGCTCCTGAGCAGGGATCCGCAGGCGCGGTTGCGGAGCGCCACTTCGGCCGCGGGCATGTCCGCGCCCACCCGGCAAATCTCATCACACTCCGCTTTCGTGCGCGCGCGACCGCTCCACGGAATGAAAACGCGCGGCAATGGGCGCGGATTGAGCGCGAGGAAGGGCGCGAGCCGCCGGAACACGGAGACGAGGCAACCGAGCGCGAGCTTCTCCAAGGCGACGACATCGGCGGCCGCCGGAATGGCGAACCATTCTGCGGCCACGATCGGACCTGCATCCACGCGAGCGGTCATCTCGTGCACGGTGACGCCGTAGCGCTCCGCCTTCTCGTAAACCGCAAAGACGCTCGGGTAGCGCCCCGGCCGGTCGGGCGGGCCGGGATGGAAGTTGTAAGAGGGACCGGGCAACGCCGCGAGCAGGTCGGCGGGAACGATCACTGAAGAGCAGAATGCGAGGAGACGCGTAGCCGCAAGGTCGGCGCGCGGCAGTTGGGCAAGCCGGGCCTTGTCCGGAATCACGGTGGTCTTGAGCGCCGGATTGTGCTCGCGCAGAATCTTCCCGAGCACGACACCCTCCTGATCCGATGCCAAAAGCGCGATGTGCGAGATTGTCAACGTCGCCCGCCGTCCCCATCTAGATGTAGTATCGTTTTCCGGATTTCAGGATCGGACCCGTGCCCAAAATCGAGATCTACACCTCTCCCTACTGTGGCTATTGTAGCCGCGCCAAATCGCTTTTGAGCAGAAAAGGCGTCGGTTTTGAGGAAATTGACGTGGCGGTCGACGGGGCGAAGCGGGCGGAGATGATGCAACGGGCCGGTGGCCGGCGGACGGTGCCGCAAATCTTCATCGACGGGAAGCACGTGGGTGGGTGCGACGACCTTTACGCACTTGATGCTGCGGGCGGCCTCGATCCTATGCTAAAACCCCCGGCATGACCAATTCACGCATTTTCACGGCCGCCTGCATCCAGGTCAACGCGACCAATGACATGGCGGCGAACATCGCCACCGCCACCAGGCTTACGCGCGAGGCGGTAAGTGCCGGCGCCGACCTCGTTCTCATGCCCGAGAACGTTTCGATGATGGAGTGGGGCAAGGACAATATCACCGCGAAGGCGATGCCGGAATCCGACCATCCGGCCCTGAAGGCCTTTCGCGCGCTCGCGCTGGAGCTGCGCACCTGGCTGCACTGCGGCAGCCTTGCGATCAAGTTGCCCGACGGCAAGATCGCCAACCGCACCTATGTCGTCACGCCGGACGGAAATGTCGCGGCCAAGTACGACAAGATTCATATGTTCGACGTCGATCTCGGCGGCGGCGAGAAATATGTCGAGAGCGCGGTCTTCAGCGCCGGCAAGCAGGCGGTAACGGTCGACCTTCCCTGGGGTCGGCTCGGCCTTTCGATCTGTTACGACCTCCGGTTTGCTCATCTTTATCGTCATCTTGCGCAGTCGGGGTCGGACTTCCTGACTATCCCGGCGGCGTTTACGCAGAAGACGGGCCAAGCGCACTGGCATGTGCTTCAGCGGGCGCGCGCGATTGAAACCGGCTGTTTCGTCTTTGCGCCGGCGCAAACCGGCACGCATGCCGGCGGCCGCCAGACGTTCGGACATGCGCTGATCGTCAATCCATGGGGCGAAGTGCTGGCCGACGCCGGAACCGAACCCGGCTTCATCATGGCGTCTGTCGATCCGGCGGAAGTGGCAAGCGCCCGCGGCCGCGTGCCGGCGCTCTCGAAAGACACCAACTTTGCCCCTGCCATGGCGCCCGCGGCCGCAGCGCAATGATCCTCTACGATCTGGTCTGCCAGCGCGAACACCGCTTTGAATCGTGGTTTCGCAATTCGAACGTTGTCGAGAAGCTGATCAAAGCCGGCGAAGTCGCATGCCCGTCGTGCGGCAGCACAAAGGTGCAGAAGGCGCCTATGGCGCCGCGCATCGCCAGGTCGGACGAAAAGAGTCAAGCCGTCGCCGCGGAGCAGCGCGAGCTGGAAGCGGCGATGGAGAAGGCCACCAATGCGCTCAAGGAACTGCGTGAGGTCATCGAGAAAAACTTCGACCACGTCGGCGACAAGTTTCCCGAGGAAGCGCGGCGCATTCACTACGGCGAGGCAAAGGAGCGCGGCATCTACGGCAACGCTTCGAAGGAAGAAGCCAAGAAACTGCTCGAAGAAGGGATCGAGGTCTATGCGATCCCGGGGAAACGCCGCACGAACGCTTAGGCGGTCGGCTTGGTCGCAAACGCCATATAGTTGACGCCGAGGTCGCGGGTGACCTCCCAGCGATCCAGGAACACATTGTAGCTGATGCCGGAGAGAGCGCCGACATGAAGGCCGTTGCTGCGTAGCGCGCGGACGAGTTCGCTCGGACGGACGAACTTGCGCCATTCGTGCGTGCCCGCGGGAACCCAGCGCAACACGTACTCGGCGGCAACCTTGCCCAGCGCGAACGATTTCATGGTGCGGTTGAGGGTCGCCGCGATGAGCGCGCCCCCCGGCCTCACCAGGCTCGCGGTCGCGCTCCAGAATGCCCCGACGTCCGCAACGTGCTCGATCACCTCGAGCGCCAGAACAGCGTCGAAAGCGCCGGTCAGGTCCTCGGGCGCGGCGGCCCGGTAGTCGATGGCCAGGCCCGAGCGCCCGGCGTGGACGCGGGCCGTGCCAATGTTCTCTTCCGAGGCGTCGATGGCCGTGACGGTGAACCCCAAACGCGCCATCGGTTCGGCGATGAGACCTCCGCCGCAGCCGATATCCAGGAGCGTAAGCCCTTCGAAGGGACGCGGCGCCTCGCCATTCCGGCCGAAATGAGTCAGCAGCCGGTCGCGAATGAATCCAATGCGCGCGGGATTGAATTTGTGGAGCGGGCGGAAAGCACCGGCGGGGTCCCACCAGGTATCGGCCAGAGCCGAGAACTTTGCGACTTCTTCGGGTGAGGCGGTGGTTTGCATGGACCGGACTATAAGCCCCTGGAATCCGGGCGCAAATGGTTGCCGGAAAAGGCCGAAAAAAGGCCCGTTCCAACCCTTGTTCCCCTGGGGGCCTTTGGCTATCTATACGCGCCCTCGCGGGCGCGGGGCGGGTTTTTCCCATCAGACTGCGAATGACAGTTTAGAGACGTAAGGCGACATGGCGCGGATTGTTCAAAAGTTCGGCGGAACCTCGGTCGGCGACATCGCCCGTATCAAGAATGTGGCGAAGCGCGTGAAAGCCGAGGTGGACCGCGGCAATCAGGTGGCGGTGGTGGTTTCCGCCATGTCGGGCGTGACCAATCAGCTGGTCGCCTATTGCAACGAGATCAACCCGCTGCACGATGCCCGGGAATACGACGCGGTGGTTTCCACCGGCGAACAGGTGACGACCGGTCTCCTGGCGCTCGCGCTTCAGGACCTGGGCATGAAAGCGCGATCCTGGACCGGCTGGCAGATCCCGATTTCGACGGACGACGCGCACGGGAAAGCCCGCATCGAGTCCATCGACGGCGAGGCAATGATCGAATGCATGGAAGCCGGCGAGATCGCCGTCATCGCGGGATTTCAGGGTATAACCGCCGACAACCGCATCACCACGCTCGGCCGCGGCGGATCGGACACGACGGCGGTGGCCGTCGCGGCCGCCGTGAAGGCCGACCGGTGCGACATCTATACCGACGTGGACGGGGTCTATACGACCGACCCGCGGATCGTTGCGAGCGCGCGCAAGCTGGATAAAATCACCTATGAGGAGATGCTCGAAAGCGCATCCCTGGGCGCCAAGGTGCTGCAGACGCGCTCTGTGGAAATGGCGATGAAACATCGCGTGCGGGTGCAGGTGCTGTCGAGCTTCAGCGATGTGCCCGGAACTTTGGTTTGTGACGAGGACGAGATCTTGGAAAAAGAACTGGTGAGCGGCATCACTTACAGCCGCGACGAGGCAAAAGTGACGCTGGTCGGCGTGCAGGACCAGCCGGGTGTGGCCGCGTCGATCTTCGGGCCCCTGGCCGAGGCGAACATCAACGTCGACATGATCGTGCAGAACACCGCGCGCGAAGGCACGACGGACCTGACCTTTACCACCAGCCGCGCCGACCTCGACCGCGCGCTGAAGGTGATCAAAGAGAATATGAAGGTGCCCTACAGCTCGATCGTCACCGACAAGGCTGTGGTGAAAGTCTCCGTGATCGGCGTCGGCATGCGCAGCCACGCAGGCGTGGCCCAGACCATGTTCAAGGCGCTCGCCGACCGCAATATCAACATCCACATCATCTCGACGTCCGAGATAAAGGTGAGCGTGCTGATCAGCGAGGAGTATACCGAGCTCGCGCTGCGGGCTTTGCACACCGCCTACGGCCTCGACGCCGCCTAAGAGGTAGGAATTGAAATGTCGGACGCGGTCGCAAAACAGATGACTTCCGAGACCGCGGCCGTACCAGCCGCCGAGATCAGCCCGCGTCTGGCGGCGCTGTGGAAGCGCGGTACGGACTTCCTTGAGTGCCCGATCGCGATCATGTGCGGGGCCATGTCGTGGGTGTCCGAGCGTCATCTTGTCGCCGCGATTTCCAACGCCGGGGGGTTCGGCGTCATCGCCTGCGGGTCGATGAATCCGCAGTTGCTCGACGCCGAGATCAAGGCCACCAAGGCGCTGACCAACAAACCTTTCGGTGTCAACGTCATCACCATGCATCCTCAGCTCATGGAGCTGGTGGAAGTGTGCGAGGCCAACAAGGTCGGCCACGTGGTCTTCGCCGCCGGCCTGTCGCCGGGCGAAGCGATGAAGAAGGCCAAGACCTTCGCCAAGGTCGTCTGTTTTGCACCGGCCGCGTCCTTCGCAAAAAGGCTGATCAAGAGCGGCGCCGACGCGATCGTTGTCGAGGGCTCGGAAGCCGGCGGCCATATCGGCCCCGTCTCGACCTCGGTGCTTGCGCAGGAAGTCCTTCCTGTCATCCGGGACGTGCCGGTGTTCGTCGCGGGCGGCATCGCGCGCGGCGAAGCGGTCGCGTCCTTCCTCGAAATGGGCGCCTCGGGCGTGCAGATGGGAACGCGCTTCGTCTGCGCGACCGAATCCATCGCCCATCCGAAATTCAAGCAGGCCTTCATCAAGGCTTCGGCGCGTGACGCCATGCCCTCCGTGCAACTGGACAAACGCTTTCCCGTGATCCCCGTGCGCGCGCTCGTGAATAGGGCGACCGAGGCCTTCATGGAGAAGCAGCGCGAGGTCCTCGAGAAATTCGAGCGGGGCGAACTTGACCAGACCGCCGCGCAGCTCGAAATCGAACATTATTGGGCAGGCGCCTTGCGCCGCGCGGTCATCGACGGTGATGTCGAGAATGGATCGATGATGGCCGGGCAAAGCGTCGGCATGGTGACGCGCGAAGAACCCGTGACCGCGATCATGTCCGAAGTCATACAACAGGCGAACGCGGCGCTTTCAGGACGTTCCGCGTCATGAGCGGATTCAGCGCCGCCGATCTGCGGCGCATGCTTTCGCGCTTGCGCGATGTCATGGCCGGCATCGGCACGGTCCAGGAGCGTCTGGACAAGGTCGTGGCACTGATCGCCAACGACCTCAAAGCCGACGTCTGTTCCTGCTACGTGATGCGCGCCGGTGAAGTGCTGGAACTCTTCGCCACATTCGGTCTTTCGCAAAAAGCCGTGCACCTCACCCGCCTGCGTGTGGGCGAAGGTCTGGTCGGTGAGATCGCGGCGCACGCGCGGCCTGTCGCACTGGCCGACGCCTGGTCGCATCCGCAGTTCGTCTACCGCCCGGAAACAGGAGAAGACTTCTTCCGTTCGCTCATGGGCGTCCCGATGATCCAGGCGGGCCGCGTCATCGGCGTGCTTGTGGTGCAGACGCGCGAAGAGCGCCCTTTCAACGACTGGGAAGTCGAGACCCTGGAAACGGTGGCCATGGTCATCGCCGAGCTGATGGCCGCGACCCAGATCGTTCGCCGCGAGGAGCTCTTCCAGTCCGAAGGCAATGCGCTGCTCCATGTGCGCTTGACCGGTGTGTCTCTCCATCCCGGCGTCGGCATCGGCATGGCCGTCATGCACAAGCCTCACATCCGTATCGGGCGTCTGGTCAGCGACGACCCCGCCGTGGAAGAGCAGCGCTTGCAGACCGCGCTTGAAGTCCTGCGCCGCGAGGTGGATGCCCTGATCGACAGCGCGCACGGCGATGACTTTGGCGACGGCTACCGCGACATTCTCGAAGTCTATCGCATGTTTGCCGACGATCGCGGCTGGATCAGCCGCATCTCGGAAGTGATCGCCTCGGGCCTCACGGCGGAGGCGGCGGTCCAGCGCGTGCACGACGATACGCGCGTGCGCATGATGCAGGTCAGCGATCCCGTCCTGCGCGAGCGCCTGCAGGACCTCGACGACCTCGCCAACCGGCTGCTCAGCATTCTCGCCGGCGGCGGCATGCGCGCCGAACTTCCGGACAACGCGATTCTGGTGTGCCGCTCCATCGGACCGACGGAACTGCTCGACTACGACCGGCGCAAGCTGAAAGGCCTGGTCATGGAAGAGGGCTCGCCGACCATGCATGCGGCGGTGGTCGCGAAAGCCCTCGATTTGCCGGTCGTCGCGCAGGTGCAAGGCGCGCTGACCCGTATCGACGCCTTTGATCAAGTTGTGCTCGACGCGAACGCGGGGCAGGTGGTGCTGCGGCCGTCCGAAGAGGTGGTCGACCTCTACACGGCGGCGATCGAAGCGCGCACCAAGCAAAAAGCGGCTTACGCCGCGGTGAGGGACCTGCCAGCCGTCACCAAGGACGGTGTGAAGATCTCATTGAACCTGAACGCCGGCTTCCTCCTCGACATGCACGGCCTCACCGAAACCAATGCCGACGGCATCGGGCTCTACCGCACCGAGATGCCGTTCCTGGCTTTGCCTCAGCTCCCGGACGTGAAGACCCAGGAGACGCTTTATAAACAAGTGTTGGACGGCGCCGGCGGCCGGCCCGTGACCTTTCGGACTCTCGATGTCGGGGGCGACAAGATCGCAGCCTCGTCGACGCATGCGCCCGAAGACAACCCGGCAATGGGATGGCGCTCCATCCGTCTGACCCTCGACCGGCCGTCGCTCCTGCGTCAGCAGTTGCGCGCACTGATCAAGGCGACCGCCGGCCGGCATCTGCGCGTCATGTTTCCGATGATCGCGACCCTATCGGAGTTCGAGGCGGCGCGCCGAATTTTCGACATGGAGCTCCTGCGCCACGTGAAGAACGGCGGACGCCAGCCGCACTCCGTGCGGGTCGGCACGATGCTCGAAGTCCCTTCGCTGCTGTGGCAACTCGACGAACTCGCCAAGCGCACCGATTTCATTTCCATCGGCACCAACGACCTGATGCAGTTTGTCTTCGCCGCTGACCGCGGCAACACCCGGCTTGCGGGTCGCTACGACACGCTTTCGCCCGCCGTCCTCACGATGATGGCAAGCGTGGTCGCGAGCTGCAAAGCGAGCAACGTCGAGCTCTCTGTCTGCGGCGAAATGGCGGGCTCGCCGCTCGATGCCCTGGCGCTGGTTGCGCTGGGCTTTCGCAATCTTTCCATGTCCGCGGCCGGAATTGGGCCAGTGCGGGCGGCCATTCGCAGCGCCGTCCTGAGCGAGCTCGAGCCTTTTGTGCAAAGCCGGCTCGCCTCGCCGATGACATCGTTACGCGAAAGTTTACGGGCTTTCGCGCGTGATCGGGGCCTAGCCGTTTAAATTATTGGAGAAAAGGCAAGCTTCCCATTAACGGCGGGGGCCGATAAGTTCGTGGGACGTATGCAAGGCTGCGGACAACGCAGCGGTGTGCGCAGGGGTAGCGGGGGATATGGCCGACAGTTCTCGAGACAGCTCGAGCAGACTCTTCATGAGATTCGGGGCAAAGAGCGCGCCGGCGGACATCATGCCGCCGAGCGGACCCACCGAACTCGGAAAGCTTTTGTGCGCGACTCGCATGCGGCTGGGCAAAGACCTGCAGCGCATCGCCGATATCCTGCACATCCGATACAACTATCTCGTCGCGATCGAGGACGGCCGCTACGAGGACCTCCCGGGTCAAGCCTATGCCATCGGCTTCGTGCGCGCCTATGCCGATCATCTCGGCCTCGACGGCGATGAAATCGTCCGGCGCTATAAGGAAGAGAGCGGCGGCGTAAAGCATAAGACGGCCTTCGAGTTTCAGATGCCCACATCTGACTCCGCCTTGCCCTCCGGCACGTTGCTCCTGATCGCCGTGATCGCCGGCATGGCGGTGTACGGCTTGTGGTATTCGATGGCAGGATCCGACCGCACCGCTGTCGAACTCATCCAGGAAGTGCCCGATCGGTTGGCGGCCATCGCCGATCCGAATGAGATCCAGGCCGCGATTCCCGTAACCGCCAAGGCGCCTCAGGACGTCGTCGACGGTTCGCCGCATGCGCCAGAACCGGATGCGTCGCTGGTGCAAGCCTCGCTTCCGGCAGCGGAGGCGATGGTGACGTCGGTTCCGCCTGCGAGCGCGACCTCTCCGATGCTGATACCGCCTGCCGCTCCGCAGCTTCCGCTCAGCGACGTCCTGGAGTTGCGCGCGAAAGCGGACGTCTGGATCACCTTGCGTGATGAGAAGGCGGTCGAGCGAACGCAGTTCCTGCGCAAGGACGAAGTCCTGCGGTTGCCCGAACAGGGTGTGACGACGTTGGTCACGGCCAATGCCGGCGATCTCGATATCCTGGTGAACGGCAAGGCGATGCCGCCTTTGGACGCGGGGTTGTTCGCACGCGGTGTCGCGCTGGATCCGCAAAAACTGAAGAGCGCATCGGCGGCGCCGATCCAGGCGCCGCTTGGGCCGGCGCCGAGCCAGGCTCCGCCTGCAACGCCGGCCGCAGCGCCCTCGGCGGCGTCGCCGGCTCCGGCTCCGGCTCCCGGCCCCGCGCCGGCTGTCCCGAGCGCCCCTGCGACGCCTGAAACCGCGAAACCGGCAACCGAAGCCGCCAAACCGGCGGCGACGCCCGCGCCTGGGCCGACGAGCCCCGCTTCGGGCAACCCAACCGCGCAGAATCATTAGGAAATCGGCACTTCGCCTGACGCCCTTGGCGCTTTGGGAGAGGGCTGAATTGCTATATAAGCTGCCCCCATGAGCCTGCGCCCCTATCGCGATATTCACCGCCGGAAGTCCCGCCAGATCCAGGTCGGCAATGTGGCCGTGGGCGGCGGCGCGCCGATCAGCGTTCAAACCATGACCAATACGCTGACGCACGATGTCGAGGCGACGGTCGCCCAAGTGCGCGCGGCGGAAAAGGCGGGCGCCGATATCGTGCGCATCTCGTGTCCGGACGAAGAGTCCACGGCGGCGCTCAAACGGATCGTCGCGCAGGTGTCCGTGCCGATCGTGGCCGACATCCACTTCCACTATAAGCGCGCGATCGAAGCCGCCGAAGCGGGCGCCGCTTGCCTGCGAATCAATCCCGGCAATATCGGCTCGCCTCAACGCGTGAAGGACGTGGTCAAGGCCGCGAAGGATCACAACTGCTCGATGCGTATCGGCGTAAACGCCGGCAGTCTCGAAAAGCACCTCCTGGAGCGCTACGGCGAGCCGTGTCCTGAAGCGATGGTCGAAAGCGCGCTCGAGCACGCCAAAATTCTCGAAGACAACGACTTCCGCGAATTCAAGATCAGCGTGAAGGCGTCCGATGTCTTCCTGGCCGTCGCCGCATACCATGCACTCGCTGAAGCCTGCGATTATCCTTTGCATCTCGGCATCACCGAGGCCGGCGGCTTGCGCTCGGGCACGGTGAAGTCCTCGATCGGAATCGGCTCGCTGTTGTGGGCGGGCATCGGCGATACCATCCGCGTTTCGTTGTCCGCCGATCCGGTTGAAGAGGTGCGCGTGGGATTCGATATCTTGAAGTCGCTCGACCTGCGTCACCGCGGTGTGCGCATCGTCTCGTGTCCGAGCTGTGCACGTCAGGGCTTCAATGTCATCAAGACGGTCGAAATCCTCGAGGAGCGCCTGGCCCACATCTCCCAACCGGTGTCGCTTTCGATCATCGGCTGTGTCGTGAACGGCCCTGGCGAAGCACGCGAAACCGATATCGGCCTCACCGGCGGCGGCAGCGGTAGCCACAAGATGTACATCGGCGGCGTCGCCGACCATAATATCGACGACGAGAAGAAGATCGAGCACATCGTTCGTCTGGTCGAGAAGAAGGCCGCCGAGATGGAAGCCGCGAAGGCCGCATCGGCCGCCGACGCCGTTCACAAGCCGCACGCCGCCGAGTAGCTGGCCGTCCGGCCCATACTCCTTTTCACCCAATGGAAACTTGCCGTGTCTAACTTCCAATCCGTCCGCGGTACTCACGATCTCCTGTTCGACGACATCCTGCGTCATCGCCACGTGGAAGAGCGCGCTTTCGAGCTGGCGCAACGTTACGGGTACAGCGAAATCGCAACCCCGGTGTTCGAGTTCACCGAAGTGTTCACGCGCACGCTTGGCGGGACGTCGGACATCGTCACCAAAGAGATGTACACCTTCGAAACCAAGGGCGGGGAAAGCATCACGCTGCGTCCCGAAGGGACGGCGGGCGTGGCCCGTGCTTTTATCTCGGGCGGTCTGGCACAACAGACGCCGCTGAAATTCTTCTATCGCGGTCCGATGTTCCGCCACGAGCGGCCGCAGAAGGGGCGTCAGCGGCAATTCCACCAGATCGGAGTGGAACTGCTCGGTGTCGCCGGGCCGCAAGCGGACGTCGAGGTCATCGCGACCGGCCGGCACATTCTCGAAGAGCTTGATCTCAACGGTGCGATTACGCTCGAGATCAACTCCCTCGGAGACCCCGAAAGCCGCGCGGACTATCGGGACGTGCTCGTGAACTACCTTTCCGGGCGCAAGAATGAGCTCTCACAGGACAGTCTGGAGCGTTTGGAACGCAATCCGATGCGTATCCTGGATTCCAAGGACCCCGGCGACCGCGCGGCGATCGCAAACGCGCCGCGCCTGTCGGAATACCTGAATGAAACCTCACGAACGTTCTTCGACAAGGTGAAATCCGGCCTCGAGGCCCATGGCATCGATTACAAGATCAATCCGGCGCTTGTGCGCGGCCTCGACTACTACTGCCACACCGCGTTTGAATTCACGACCGATGCGCTCGGCGCACAGGGAACGGTGATGGCCGGCGGACGGTATGATGGCCTCATCGGTCAGATGGGCGGGCCACCGACCCCGGGCATAGGCTGGGCGGCAGGCGTCGAACGCCTGTCGATGCTGCTGAAGGTCGCACCTGACGCCAAGCGTCCCATCGCGCTGATCCCCGTCAGCGAGACCGAGGAACCGGTCATCCTGGCGCTGGCGGCCAAGCTTCGCAAAGCCGGGTTCATCATCGACGTCGGCTACAGCGGCAACATGAAGAAGCGCATGAATCGCGCGGATAAGATCAAGGCTGTCGCCGCGGTCATCATCGGCGGCGACGAAGCGCGTGATGGCAATGCGACCGTGCGCAACCTAAGTACTGGAGAACAGAAAACTGTTTCCCAGAAAGAGTTAGAGACGGCGCTCGCCGCATATAAGTCATGAGCTTCGAAGAGAATCTGTCGCGTTTGCTCAACCGCTATGACGAGCTGCAAGCCTTGATGGTGAACGCCACCGGGCCGAAGTTCGTCCAGTACTCCAAGGAATTCTCCGACATCGGCCCAGTGGTCGAGGAAATCCAAGCGCTGCGGCGGCTGCAGAAGGAATTCGAGGACGCCAAGGCCCTGGCCGAAAGCGGCGATCCCGACATGAAGGCGATGGCCGACGAAGAGTTCCACCGCCTAAAACCGCTCGTTGCCGCGCAGGAGGCGAAAGTCCAGCTCGCGCTGATTCCCAAGGATGAGGCCGATGCCAAGAACGCCATCCTTGAAGTGCGGGCCGGCACCGGCGGTGAGGAGGCGGCGCTGTTCGCTGCCGAGCTTTTCCGCATGTACGAGCGCTACGCGAACCAGAAAGGCTGGAAGTTCCAGATCGTCGATCTCAACGAAACCGGCCTCGGCGGCTTCAAGGAAGCCATCGCCAACGTGACGGGGCGGAACGTGTTCGCCCGCCTCAAATTCGAGTCCGGTGTGCACCGCGTGCAGCGCGTGCCCGAGACCGAAGGCAGCGGGCGCGTCCACACGTCCGCGGCGACAGTTGCCGTCATGCCCGAGGCCGAAGAAGTCGACATCGAGATCAATCCCGATGATCTCAGAATCGAGACCATGCGCTCGCAAGGCGCCGGCGGTCAGCACGTGAACAAGACCGAGAGCGCGGTGCGCATCACGCACATTCCCACCGGTTTTTTCGTGAAGTGCCAGGAAGAAAAGTCGCAGCATAAGAACCGCGACCGCGCCATGAGCATCCTGCGCGCGCGGCTGTACGACGTGAAGCGCCAGGCCTTGGACGCCCAACGCGCCGCCGACCGCAAAAGCAAAGTGGGGACCGGCGACCGTTCCGAGCGCATCCGCACCTATAATTTTCCGCAAGGGCGCGTCACCGATCACCGCATCAACCTGACGCTCTACAACATTCACGAGGTCATGGAAGGCGGCGGGCTCGACCAGTTGGTCGATGCGCTGACCGCCGAGGACCAGGCGGAACGGCTTGCCGCCTTGAATTGAGCGCTTCGGCGTCATCCGAGAGCCGCGGAGCGGCCCGGGGGCCGGAGCTTTGTCGTTTATCTTGTCCAGCGTCCGATCGGCTTATGAAAGATAAACCAGCACTACGGCCTTTACGCACGATCGGCGCCGCGATCAGCGACCTTACGGCCCAATTCACGCAAGCCGGGCTCGATACACCGCGCCTGGATGCGCGCATCCTGATCGGCCATGCGGCCAAGTTGGAGCCGTCGCTTCTGTTCGCCCGCGCAGACCGCGAACTTACGGACGCGGAGAGTGCCGCCGTCGAGGCATTTGCTAAGCGGCGTCTGGCGCACGAGCCGGTCTCGCGAATCCTGGGGCGCCGCGAATTCTGGGGGCTGGCTTTCGAACTGAATGCCGCGACCCTCGATCCGCGGCCGGATACCGAAACCGTGGTGAGCGCTGCGCTCGCGCTTAAGGACAAACTCCGCCCGATGCCGCGGGTGCTCGACCTTGGGACGGGCACCGGGTGCATTCTGATTGCCATTCTGAGTGAATGGCGGCAATCGCATGGACTGGGAATTGACGCCGATAGGCGCGCTGTCGAGATCGCGCGCGCGAACGCTGCCCGTCTCGGGGTCGGTGAGCGCGCCGAGTTCAAGGAAGGCGATTGGTGCGCGGGGCTTGTGGAAAACTTCGACCTCATTGTTTCCAATCCGCCCTACATCGCCGATGCGGAAGCACCGATGCTTTCTCCCGAAGTCACAAACTTCGACCCCGCCCCGGCCCTGTTCGCCGGGCCTGACGGCATGAGCGCTTACAAAACCTTAATCCCGCAGGCCAAGGAGCGTCTTTCGGCCGGCGGCCGGCTGGTCCTGGAAATCGGTGTCGCGCAGGAAAAAGCGGTGGAAACCTTGCTGAATCAGGCTGGAATGACCGTCGAAGCGTCGGTTCCCGACCTTTCCGGCCGGATCCGGGCCCTGGTCGCACGTTCCGGCTGATTTCCGTGGAAATGTAAGCCGCTAGAGTCACAAAAAAGGCTTGGACAACGCCGTTCGGGACACTAGATTTAACCCCGGAGAGCGAAATTCCCGGCCTCTGGAGAGGCAAACGTCTCGATGTTCGAGATGTGAATTTCGCGGAAATGGCGGCCTGATTTGCCGCCAACGTGCCACCCCCAAAAAAAGCCGTGCTGTCGTGGTCGTTTACCACGCCAACCGTTGAGGGCGGACGTCGCGGATGGGGGCTTTTTCCTTGGTCTTAACTCGATTGAATGAACCATAAGCAGAATCACATGAAGGGTCGTCAACGCGGACGTAATGGTGGCGGCGGCGGAAAGCCGCGTCCCCCGGGCCGCAATCCGAATTTCGACGGTGGCAACAATCGGCCGCGGGGCAATGCCCAGCAGTTGATGGAGAAGTACCTGGCGCTGGCCCGCGACGCATCCTCGGCGGGCGATCGTGTGCTGGCGGAGAATTACTTCCAGCACGCCGATCACTATTACCGCGTCCTCAATGCCCGCTTCGAGCAGCAGAACGGCCAACAGCGCCGCTTCGACGGGCAAGGGCAGGGACAACATCCGCAGCAGTACGACCGCTCGAACCCCTACGGCAACGAGCAGCGTCCGTATGAGGGCGAGCAACAGCCGCAGCAGCAGCCGCAAGGCGGCTACGGCGGTCAGCCGCATCATCAGGCGCCGCATCAACAGCAGCATCATCACCATGCCGTACCGGCCGCGCCGGAGCCCGGCAATGAAGCCGAAATCGCGCTGCCGCCGGGAATCCTTGGCGAGGCGCCGCAAGCCGAAGCCAGCAACGAACCGCAGGACGAAGCCGGCGAGAGCCAGGATGGCGGACAGGAATTCCACCGTGGGCGTGACCGCGGGCGCCGCCGCCGCGGTCGTGGCGATCGCTCCTACGCGAACGCCGGCGAATAAGGCCTAACACGCGGAATCGATGGAATAATCCCCTGCGCACCCCCTTGCACGGGTGCGCAGGGGGCCCACATAACCTGTTACCGGTTGACCGCGATCAATGAGCGCGGCGGCGGATTGGTGCGTATCGCGTGCCGATCGAGGATGTGGACATGGATCTCGAGAAATTCACCGATAGAGCGAAAGGCTTCCTGCAGGCCGCGCAGACCATTGCGCTGCGTGAGAACCACCAGCAGGTAACGCCCGAGCACCTGTTAAAGGCATTGCTCGACGACAAGGAAGGACTGGCCTCGCAACTCATTGCTGGAGCAGGCGGCCAGTCTGCGCGGGCCAAGTCCGAGGTCGACGCCGAGGTGAAGAAGCTGCCGAAGGTCGAAGGCCGCGGCGCACAGATGTATATGGCCCAGGATCTGACGCGCATTCTCGACCAGGCCGAGCAGGCGGCGGAGAAGGCGGGGGACTCCTACGTTACGGCTGAATACCTGCTCCTCGCGCTCGCGCTCAGCAAAACCCCCGCGGGACGGATCCTGAAGGACGCAAACGCAACGCCGGCGGGGCTGGTGAAGGCCATTGCCGATCTGCGCAAGGGCCGCAAAGCCGACAGCGCCAGCGCCGAAGATCAGTACGATGCATTGAAGAAATACGCCCGCGATCTCACGGAAGCGGCGCGCAACGGCAAGCTGGACCCGGTGATCGGCCGCGACGAAGAGATCCGGCGCACGGTTCAAGTGCTGTCGCGCCGCACGAAGAACAATCCGGTGCTCATCGGCGAACCTGGCGTCGGCAAGACCGCGATCGTGGAAGGCCTCGCCTTGCGTATCGTGAACGGTGACGTTCCGGAGAGCCTGAAGGACAAGAAACTCCTGGCGCTCGATATGGGTTCGCTCATCGCCGGGGCGAAGTTCCGCGGCGAGTTCGAAGAGCGGCTCAAAGCGGTGCTTAACGAAGTGAGTTCCGCCGCCGGACAGATCATCCTGTTCATCGACGAGATGCATACGCTGGTCGGGGCCGGCAAGGCGGAAGGCGCCATGGATGCGTCCAACCTGCTGAAGCCCGCGCTTGCGCGCGGCGAGCTGCATTGCGTCGGCGCGACGACCCTCGACGAATATAGAAAACACGTAGAGAAGGATGCGGCGCTGGCGCGGCGGTTCCAACCTGTCTTCGTCAATGAGCCCAGCGTCGAGGACACGATCTCGATCCTGCGCGGCATCAAGGAAAAGTACGAACTCCATCACGGCGTTCGCATCGCCGACAGTTCCTTGGTCGCCGCCGCGACTTTGTCAAATCGTTATATCACCGACCGGTTCCTGCCCGATAAGGCGATCGACCTGATGGACGAGGCTGCGAGCCGCCTGCGGATGCAGGTCGACTCCAAGCCGGAGGAGCTCGACGAACTCGACCGGCGTATTGTCCAGCTCAAGATCGAGCGGGAAGCCTTGAAAAAGGAAAAGGACGAAGCCTCGCGGGATCGTCTTGCGAAGCTCGAAGATGAACTTTCCGATCTCGAAGCGGAGGCTGCCGACCTTACGCAGCGGTGGCAGGCGGAGAAAAACAAGCTTGCGGGCGCGACCAAGGTCAAGGAAGAGCTCGAACAGAAGCGAAACGAGCTCGATCAGGCGCTGCGCCGCGGCGAGTACGAGAAGGCCGGGCGCCTGCAGCACGAGGTGATTCCCCAGCTCGAAGGCCAGTTGAAAGCCGCGGAGACACAAGGCTCCGGCGGCAAAATGGTGGCGGAAGAGGTGTTGCCCGAACACATCGCCCAGGTGGTCTCGCGCTGGACCGGAATCCCGGTCGACAAGATGCTCGAAGGCGAGCGCGAAAAGCTGCTCGCCATGGAAGCCGAACTCGGCAAACGCGTCGTCGGCCAGAAGGAAGCCATCGAAGCGGTGGCGAACGCCGTGCGCCGCAGCCGCGCGGGCCTTCAGGACCCGAATCGACCCATGGGATCTTTCCTGTTTTTAGGTCCGACGGGCGTCGGCAAGACCGAGCTGACCAAAGCGCTGGCCGCGTTCCTGTTCGACGATGAGCACGCGATGGTGCGAATCGACATGTCGGAGTTCATGGAGAAGCATTCGGTATCGCGGCTCATCGGCGCGCCGCCCGGCTATGTCGGTTATGACGAAGGCGGCGCGCTCACGGAAGCGATTCGCCGCAGGCCCTACCAGGTCGTTCTATTCGACGAAGTCGAGAAAGCCCATCCCGACGTGTTCAACGTGCTGCTGCAGGTTCTCGACGACGGCCGCCTGACCGATGGGCAGGGCCGCACGGTCGATTTCAAGAACACCTTGATCGTCCTGACATCGAATCTGGGCGCGGATATTCTCGCGAATCAGGGTGAGGGCGAGGATTCAAGCGCGGTGCGGGAGCAAGTCATGGAGCGGGTGCGCGCCGCGTTCCGGCCCGAGTTCTTGAACCGCCTGGATGAGATCCTTCTGTTCCATCGCCTGTTCAAGGCGCAGATGGCGCATATCGTCGATATCCAGATTGAGCGCCTGGCGAAGCGACTCGCCGACAGGAACATCACGGTCCATCTCGACGAGAAGGCGCGCGCGTGGCTTGCCGAGCACGGTTACGATCCGGTCTACGGGGCCCGGCCGTTGAAGCGGGTGATCCAGCGTCATCTGGAAAATCCGCTGGCGATGGCCGTTCTGGAAGGCAAGATCGCCGATGGCGCGACGGTGCACATCTCCGCCGGCGAGGATGGGATCATCATCGACGGGCGCAAGGTCAAAGCGGCGGCGTAAAAGCTTACTGCGCGGCGAGTTGCTTGCCGTCTGCACGCAGCATCGCAAACTGCTCGATGGTGTTCACCGTCGCGTACTTGCGGTCGGTGGCCGCCATCGCCGACTTGAACGCGGCGAGCGTCTTTCCCTCGAGTCGCTGCGAGCCGGCCAGCTTCACCGTGGCGGGGTTCACCTGCGCGTTCTTGCGCAGAATCTCGAAGTGCAGGTGTGGTCCCGTGGAGCGGCCGGTGGTGCCGACATAACCGATGATCTGGCCCTGACGCACGCGCTTTCCGGCGCTGACGCCGGCGCCAAAGCGCGACAGGTGCGCGTAGGCGGTCTGGAAATCTCCACTGTGACGGATGCGGATGTAATTGCCGTAAGCGCCATTCGGGCCGGCCTTCTCGATGACCCCGTCGCCCGCCGCCATGATCGGCGTTCCGGTCGGCGCGCCGAAGTCGCTGCCGCGGTGCATCAGCGAGTAACCGAGAATCGGATGACGGCGCTTACCGAAGCTGGAGGTCAGCTTGGCGCCATTGATCGGCGTGCGCATCAACGCCTTGCGGATGCCTTCGCCTCTTTCGTTGTAGTACTCGAGCCCGCCATCCGGATGTTCGAATGCATAAAGCTTCAGCGTTTGCCCGCCGACGTTCAGGGCGGCGTAGGCGACATCGAGATTGTTCACGGTACGGCCGTCGTCGGTGACGGTGCGTTCAAAAAGAACCGAGAATCGGTCGCCCTTTTGGATGTCGCGTTGAAAGTCGACGTCATAAGAAAACAACTTCACCATCGCCGCCATCACGTCCTGCGGAACGCCTTGCGCGGCGGCGGCTTCGAACAGGCTCGATTCGATGGTTCCTTCGGCGCGCACAAATTCACGCCGCGTCGGAACGTGAATTTCGCGCGCGGCATATGACCCGTCTTCCTGACGCGCGACGGAAACCTTGTGGCCCGGATTGATTTCGAGCGCGACTTTGGCAAGCGGCGTTTCGCCTTCGACCACAATGGCGTCGTATTCGAGCTCGAGCTCCTGGCCGGCGCGCAATCGCTTGGGATTGAAGACGGTGTAGAGCGCGTTTGAAATGCTCGATGCCGTCGACGTGTCGAGGCCCGCGCGCAACAGAACATCCTGCAGCGTATCGCCGGCGCGCAGCTTCACGGTTTCGATATCGACTCCGTCGCGCAGGATCGCCGGCAGGGACTCGAGCCAAAGCTCGGGCGCAGGTGCCGGCGGTACAAACTCTTCGGCGATCGCGGCCAATGACTCGGAGGTCCAGCGCGAGTCCACCGCCAAGAACGCCGGTCCAACGGGATTGAAGTATGTGACGACGGCTCCGATCAGCGCGCCAAAGAAGGCATATGCTGCAGTGCCGGGATGGCTAACCCCCATCGAAACCCCTGTTCTAACAACCAAACTGGACGGGGCTTGCCGTTCGCCGGCCTTGGGCCTCCCTCCACCGCTATTTTCTTGCATGTGATATTATTATCGCGGCATCCGGGACTGTGACGGACGCGATTCCGCGTGTCAACGTTGATTTCTTTTACAGATCAACGAATTGGAAAGGTCTTCATGGTCCGTGCTTGACGCTTCGGACCGTCTCCCGTATATCCGCCGCCGTTCGATGCCTTCGGGTATCGAGCAACCATCTGAAAACTTAGGTTTTTCAGTATCGTCGCGCGGCTGCGGCGCTTTGCAGCGTCGTTGCCGGGGAAAAGTCGCCCGGAGGCCTTGAATGGCCTACTTGAGCGAGATTTCCCTGACC
Organism: Rhodospirillaceae bacterium; assembly: GCA_050250575.1. Taxonomy (GTDB): domain Bacteria; phylum Pseudomonadota; class Alphaproteobacteria; order Rhodospirillales; family Rhodospirillaceae; genus SHVO01. Next base: position 29,556 of record JBFWOJ010000028.1, read on the forward strand.
GATCAAGAAGTTGGGAACAATTTCGGATCGGTGCTTGACGGGCGGTTGGCAGGGGACTATATCCCCTTTCGTTCGACGCCTTCGGGTATCGAAACAACCATCTGAAAAATCAGATTTTTCAGGCCGTCTTAGGCAAACGGCGCCGTTTCGGCGTCGCAGGCCGAGGATCCTCGGGCGGGAAGACCCTAATTATGGGTTAACTCGTTGGTCCGCTTCTAAAAATCGTCTTGGAAAAAAACTTTCAAAAAGTTCCTTGACGACGGTTCGGTGAACCCTTAGAACGCGGCCTCCCAACCGAGGGGCTCTGAAACAGAAGTTTCTCGGATGGGGCAGTTTTCCGCCGGTCCCGGCGGGCGCTCTTTGACATTGTAGATAGAGACGAAAGCGAAAGGGATGCGAAGGCGGCGTTCCGTTGTGAAACGGACGCATCTTGAGCATCTCTGATACGCCAAGCACTTTCCCTGTTTAACCACATGGAAGTGCAAAGCAGATTTGATTTGATCAGGATACCTCCAAGTCAACTTGAGAGTTTGATCCTGGCTCAGAACGAACGCTGGCGGCAGGCTTAACACATGCAAGTCGAACGAGCTGGGACCTTCGGGTCCCGATGCTAGTGGCGCACGGGTGAGTAACGCGTGGGAACGTACCCTTTAGTACGGAATAACCCAGGGAAACTTGGGCTAATACCGTATGACTCCTTCGGGAGAAAGATTTATCGCTAAAGGAACGGCCCGCGTCTGATTAGGTAGTTGGTAGGGTAACGGCCTACCAAGCCAACGATCAGTAGCTGGTCTGAGAGGATGATCAGCCACACTGGGACTGAGACACGGCCCAGACTCCTACGGGAGGCAGCAGTGGGGAATATTGGACAATGGGGGCAACCCTGATCCAGCCATGCCGCGT